>CAVSDF010000006.1:0-410735 GCA_963726715.1 Rhodothermales bacterium | reverse complement strand
ACGAGGCGGGCGAGGTGCTGCTGCGCGGACCGAACGTGATGCTCGGCGATCCCGACGACCCCGAAGCCACCGCCGCGGCGATCGACTCCGACGGTTGGCTTCACACCGGCGACGTCGGCGAACTCGACGACCACGGCAACCTCCAGCATCACCGACCGTCTTAAGGACATGTACATCTGCGGCGGATTCAACGTCTACCCCGCCGAGATCGAACAGGTGCTCGCCCGCCTCGACGGCGTCGCCGAATCGGCCGTGATCGGCGTTGCCGACGAACGGCTCGGCGAAGTCGGCAAGGCATTCGTCGTACTCAAGCCGGGCGCGCAACTCGACCAAGAGTCCGTGATCGCCTACACGCGTGAACATCTGGCGAACTTCAAGGCGCCGCGATCGGTCGTGTTCCTCGAGGTACTGCCGCGCAACCCTGGAGGAAAAGTTGGTCAAACCGCTACTGCGAGAGATGATCTGATGGATCTTATGTTCGACGACGACAAGCGAGGAGTTCCGGGCCGAGGTCCGCGACTTCCTCGCCGCCAACCGAGTCCCACTTCCCCACCGAGTCATACGACACCGCAAAGGGTTTCGAGCAGCACCGGCACTGGGACAAACTCCTCTTCGACGCCGGCCTCTCGGTCATCGCATGGCCGAAGGAGTACGGCGGGCGGGACGCCACGCTGCTGCAATGGATCGTCTACGAGGAGGAGTACTTCCGCGCGGGCGCACCGGACGAGCCAGCGCCAACGGCACGTCGATGCTCGCCCCCACGCTGTTCGCCCACGGCACCAAGGAGCAGCTGGATCGCGTGCTGCCGAAGATGGCCAGCGGCGAGGAGATCTGGGCTCAGGCATGGTCGGAACCCGAGTCCGGCAGTGACCTCGCGTCACTTCGCTCGACGGCGACACGACCGACGGCGGCTGGAAGCTCAACGGCCAGAAGATCTGGAGCTCGCGAGCCCCCTTCGGCGAGAGGGGTTCGGGCTGTTCCGCTCCGATCCCGACGCCCAACGCCACAAGGGCCTGACGTACTTCATGTTCGACCTCAAGGCCGACGGCATCACCGTCCGGCCGATCGCCCAGCTCGGCGGCGCAACCGGTTTCGGCGAGATCTTCCTCGACGACGTGTTCGTTCCCGACGAGGACGTGATCGGTGAGGTGAACGAGGGCTGGCGCGCCGCGATGAGCACGTCGAGCAACGAGCGTGGGATGTCGTTGCGCAGCCCCGCACGGTTCCTCGCGCCCGCCGAGCGGCTGGTGCAGGCAGCTGGCAAGCGCGATCAAGGACCCGGCCTTCGCCGACCGCGTCGCCGATGCCTGGATCAAGGCCCAGGCCTACCGGCTGCATACGTTCGGCACGGTCACCAGGTTGGCGGCCGGTGGCGAACTCGGCGCCGAGTCGTCGGTGACCAAGGTCTTCTGGTCCGATCTCGACGTCGCCCTGCACCAGACCGCGCTGGACATGCGCGGCGCCGACGGCGAACTGGCAGATCACTGGACCGAGGGTCTGCTGTTCGCGCTGGGTGGTCCGATCTACGCGGGCACCAACGAGATTCAGCGCAACATCATCGCCGAGCGGCTGTTGGGCCTGCCTCGGGAGCCGAAATGAGATTCCGCCGTGCACTTTGAGATCGACGATCAGCAGCGCGACTTCGCCGCCAGCATCGACGGCGCCATGGCGCCGCCGACGTGCCCGCCGCCATCCGCGCCTGGTCCGCGGGTGATACCGGGCCCGGCCGCAAGGTGTGGGCGACGCTTGCCGAACTCGGCGTGACGGCGCTGGCCGTGCCCGAGGAGTTCGACGGCATCGGCGCCCATCCCGTCGACCTGGTGGTGGCCGCCGAACGGTTGGGCCGCTGGGGTGTGCCCGGTCCCGTCGCCGAGTCGATCGCCGTCGCGCCGATCCTGCTGGCGCACGACGAGCGCAGCGGGGCACTGGCCTCCGGTGAGTTGATCGTCACCGTCGCGATGCCGCCCCGCGTTCCGCGTGCGGTCGACGCCGACGCCGCGGGCCTGGTCCTGTTGGCCTCCGATGGCGAGGTGCGCGACGCCGTCGCCGGCTCACCGCACGAGTCCGTCGACCCGGCTCGCCGCCTCTTCGACGTCACCGCCTCCGGCGACGCGCGGAAGGCCGACACCGCAAGGGCTTTCGAGTTCGGCGCGCTGATCACCGCCGCGCAACTGATCGGTGCGGGCCAGGCCATGCTGGACGGTTCGGTCGAATACGCCAAGCAGCGCAGCCAGTTCGGCAGGGTGATCGGCTCGTATCAGGCGATCAAGCACAAGCTCGCCGACGTGCACATCGCGCTCGAACTGGCCCGTCCACTGGTCTACGGCGCGGCGCTGTCGCTCGCCGACGGATCGCCCGAGACCGAACGCGACGTCAGCGCGGCCAAGGCGGCCGCCGCCGAGGCAGCGCTGCTGTCGGCGCGGTCGTCACTGCAGACCCACGGCGCCATCGGCTTCACCCAGGAACACGACCTTTCGCTGCTACTCCTGCGGGTGCAGGCACTGCGGTCGGCGTGGGGCGATCCGACGTGGCACCGTCATCGAGTCCTGGAGGCACTGTTGAGCGACGAACGAGAGATGTTGCGCGACACCGTCGCGGCCATCGTCGAGAAGCATGCCTCCCCCGAGGCCGTCCGCGCGGCAATGGAATCCGAGCGCGGCTACGACGAATCCCTGTGGACGCTGCTGTGCGAACAGGTCGGCGCGGCAGCCCTCGTCATCCCCGAGGAGTTCGGCGGCGCGGGCGGCGAGTTGGCCGACGCCGCCGTCGTCATCGAGACACTGGGTCGTGGTCTGGTTCCGACGCCGCTGCTCGGCACGACGCTGGCCGAGTTGGCGCTGCTGTCCGCCGACGAACCCGACGCCGACACCCTCGAGAAGCTCGCCGAGGGCACGTCGATCGGCGCCGTCGTCTTCGATCCCGACTACGTGCTCAACGGTGACGTCGCCGACGTGGTGCTGGCCTGCCGGGACGGCCGACTGGAGCGCTGGACGGACTTCACCGCCGAGCCGGTCGTCACGATGGACCCGACCCGCAGGCTCGCCGGCTCGAGCCGGCGACACGGCGACGATCGGCCCAGACCCCGGTCTCGCCGACACCGCGGCGATCCTGTTGGCGGCCGAGCAGATCGGCGCGCGCCAGCCGGTGCCTCGACCTGACGGTCGCCTACACCAAGGACCGCGTTCAGTTCGGCAGGCCCATCGGCAGCTTCCAGGCGCTCAAGCACCGGATGGCCGACCTCTACGTCCTGGTGCAGTCGGCGCGCGCAGTGGTCGACGACGCGGTCGCCGAGCCGTCGCCGACCTCGGCGGCGCTGGCGAGGGTGTCGGCCAGCGAGGCGTTCAGCGCCGTGACCGCGGAGGCCATCCAGATGCACGGCGGCGTGGCGATCACCTGGGAGTACGACATCCAGCTGTACTTCAAGCGGGCGCATGGCAGCGCGCAGTTGCTCGGACCGCCGCGGGACTACCTGCGTCGACTCGAGTCCGAGGTGCTCTGACCTGGCGCGACGCGGGTACGGCTAGCCTGGCTCGGGTGAACATCGCGCGCGGCGGGCCGGGATCCCGCCGTTCTACGTGATGGACGTGTGGCTGGCCGCCGCTGAACGCCAACGCTACCCACGGTGATCTGGTCAACCTGTCCGCCGGACAGCCGAGCGCGCAGGCCCCGGCCCCGATCCGCGCGGCGGCCGCCGACGCGCTGGCCAACCACAATCTGGGATACACCGTCGCGCTGGGCATTCCAGAGCTGCGCGAGGCGATCGCGGCGTCCTACGCGACCGATACGGCGTGACGGTCAGCCCCGACGACGTCGTCGTCACCACCGGGTCCACCGGCGGCTTCCTGCTCGCGTTCCTGGCGTGCTTCGACGTGGGTGACCGGGTCGGCGTGACGAGCCCCGGATACCCGTGTTACCGCAACATCCTCTCGGCGTTGGGCTGCGAGGTCGTCGAGATACCCTGCGGCCCAGAGACCCGTTCCAGCCGACCGTCGAGATGCTCGCCGCGATCGACCCGCCGATCAAGGGCGTGGTGCTCGCCAGCCCGGCCAACCCGACCGGCACCGTCATCCCGCCCGCCGAACTGGCGGCGATCGCGACGTGGTGCGAGGCGAGCCGGCGTCCAGTTGGTCAGCGACGAGATCTACCACGGCCTGGTCTATCCCGGCGCGCCCGCAGACCAGCTGTGCGTGGGAGACGTCGCGCGAAGCCATTGTGGTGAACAGCTTTTCGAAGTACTTCGCGATGACCGGTTGGCGCCTCGGCTGGCTGCTGGTGCCCACGCGCCTCGCCGCGTGCGGTCGACCGCCTGACCGGAAACTTCTCGATCTGCCCGCCGACGCTGCCGCAGTTCGCCGCCGTCGCCGCGTTCGACCCGGAGTCGATCGGCGCAGGCCGACGCGCTGGTTGACGCAGTACGCCGTCAACCGCGAGATCGCTGCTGCGCGGGCTCCCGGAGATCGGGCTGCCCCGGCTGGCGCCCGCCGACGGCGCGTTCTACGTCTACGCCGACATCTCCGACTACTCGACGGACTCGCTCGACTTCTGCGCAAAGTTGTTGGCGGACACCGGCGTTGCGATCGCACCGGGAATCGACTTCGACACCGTGCACGGCGGCGGCTACGTGCGGCTGTCCTTCGCGGGCGCCACCGCCGACATCAGCGAGGCGCTGCGGCGGATGGGCCCCTGGCTGGCCGGTCAGCGGGCGTCCAGCCGCCGTCCATCGTGTAGGACGCGCCGGTCACCATCCGGCGTGCGGCGACGCAGGAAGCCCACCAGCGAGGCCACCTCTTCGGGCTCGACCAGCCTCTTGATCGCGCTCTCGGACAGCAGGATCTGCTCGAGCACCTCCTGCTCGGCGATGCCGTGCGTCCGGGCCTGATCGGCGATCTGCTTGTCACCAACGGGGTTCGCACGTAGCCGGGGTTGACGCAGTTGCTCGTCACCCCGTGCGGCCCACCCTCGAGCGCGGTCACCTTCGACAGGCCCTCCAGCGCGTGCTTGGCGGTGACGTAGGCGACCTTGAACTCCGACGCGCGCAGGCCGTGCACCGACGAGATGTTCACGACCCGGCCGAATCCCCGGCGTACATGTGCGGCAGGGCAGCGCGGATCAACAGGAACGGCGCCTCGACCATCAGCGCGAGCATCGAACGGAAGCGGGCCGGTTCGAACTCGGTGATCGGAGCGATCGTCTGCACGCCCAGCATTGTTCACCAGGATGTCCATCTCGAGCGTCAGGTCCTCGAGGGCTCCGACGTCGAGAAGGTCCACCGCCCAAGGCTTCCCGTCGATCTCGTCGGCGAGCGCCTTGGCCGCGACGTCATCGACGTCGGCGATGGTGACGGTGGCGCCCCGGCTCGCGAGCTCCCTGGCGCAGGCCGCTGCACCCCCGCGCCGATGTAGACGACGTGCGCGATGCCGTGCCCGACGCGCAGGTTCGCCTCGCGCCCGAGCGTGCCCTCGCCGCCTCCACCCGCTTCGCCGAAGACGAGGGCGGCCATGGTGAGTTGGAAGCCGAGGTGCGGATTCCAGCCCGGCTGCGCGAGCGCGGCGAGGTCGAGGTCGACGTACCACGCGTCGGCGTCCTCGCGGAGCGTCAGGCGGCGGGCGTCGAGGATGCCGGGCCGCATCGCCGGGTGCGTCGGGTAGGTGAGCGTGCCGGAGGCGCCGCGGTCGTCGCCCGCCGGGTCGTCGAGGTCGAGGCGGACGCGCGCGTCGGCGCCGGGCGGCCCTTCGCCTCGGCGCGCGTGAGGAGCGGCCAGCCCGGACCGGCCATGCTGCGCAGTCCGTCGAGGCTGCGCGGCGTCTGCCACGTGAACCCGGCCCACGCCTCGCGCCCGACCGTCCGGTCGATCTGTGCGTCGATGCCTTCCACGTTGCCGTCGACGAGGGCGTTGGTGACGCGGTAGCCGCCGTTCGACTCGGTCGTCAGGCGCACCGTCGCGGGCAGGGCGGCGACGGGGATGCGCTTCAACCCTCCGAGCCCGCGCACCTCCACCTTTCCGCCGACGGGGAGCGCACCCTCGCCCGAGATCGCCACCTCGATCCACTGCTCCGACGCGCCGAGCATCTGTCCCTGCGCCGCCGTGCCCGCGCGCATCGCAAGCGTCACGAATCCATCGCCGAAGCGCGCCCGCACCGTCGTCCCCGCCGCCCACGCCGACGGCAGGCGGGGCTCGACGACCATGCGGTCGGGCGCGTCGTACGAGACGCCCGCGTAGTCCTCGAAGGCGCTGCGCACGAACTCGGCGAGCGTCCACGCCTGCGACACGGTGCCGGTGAGGCGCGGCAGGGCATCGCCGGGATGCGGCTGCGCGTCGCTGTTCTCGGCCATCGTGCCGACGGCGCCGCGCGTCAGGGCCATGTCGGCGAGGGCGGTCGTCTGCTCGTAGGCGAGGTCGGCGCCGCCCGTGCGCGTCATCATCCGCACGAGCGGGCCGGTGAGCCACGTCCAGATCGTGCCGTTGTGGTAGGCGGCGTCTTTGGGGTAGAACTCGGGCGCCTCGTGGTACGGGTGATAGGCCGCGTCCGCCGGGTCGAGCGAGGCGACGCCCCACGGGAAGGCGACGCGGGCCGCGATCGCGCGCGTCGCGCGGGCCGCGAGCGTGTCGGCGACGCCGAGGTCGTGGAGGGCGAAGAGCACGTTCGGGCGGACCTGCCGGTCGGGGCGGCCACTGGTGCGTCCGTCGGGGTCGAGGTGGTCGTAGAAAGCGCCCGGATGCGTGGCAGGCGCGCGGAAGCGGCGGAGGGCACTCGCGCGCAGGCGCTCGGCGGCATCGGCGTACCGGCGCGCGTCGGCGCCCTGCCCCATCGCCTCGGCCCACGCGGCGGTGGCGTCGAGCTGGCGCACGACGAAGCCCTGCACTTCGATGGCGCGGTCGCCGCGCGGACTCCACTCGCGCCCCGGCCCGGCGCTCGCGTCCATCCACGTCTCCTGATCGCCGTGGCGAAAGAGGCCGTCGGGTCCGATGTGCCGCAGCGCCCCTTCGGCGGCCCGCCGGACGACCGGCCACGTCGCGCGCGTGAACGCCGCGTCGCCCGACATCCGGCGGTACTCGTCGGCGGCCATGACGAAGAGCGGCGTGCCGTCGGCGGTGTTGTAGGTGACGTCGGTGAGGGTGACCTGGTTGGGGATGCGGCCAAACGTGTCGCTGGTCTCGCGCGTGTCCTGATGGTCGGCGAACTCGGCGAGAACCGACCGAGCGGTCTGCCACTCGCCCGTCACGAGGGCGGTGCCGGGGAGCGAGAGGAAGGTGTCGCGGCCCCAGTAGTTGTTGAACCACGGCAGGCCGGCGAAAATGCCGACGCCGCGCTGGTTCATGACGAGCGCGTCGAGCGAGAGCCGCGCCCACGCGAATGTCTGGTCGAACTGCGCATCGCGGCGTCACGACGAACGAGCGGTCGAGGAGCGCCTGCATCCGGTCGCGGCGCGCGGCGCGGAGGGCCTCGTGGTCGCGCGCGGCGGCGCGCGCGGCGGCGGCGGCGGCCTCGGGCGTGTCGGCGACGGCGAGGGCGACGACGGTTTCGCCGCGTCCGCGGCGCGGAAGCACGAGGCGTCCGGGGGCGAAGAGCGTCCCGTCGATGCCGCCGACCTCGACGAGTCCCGGTCCGGTCGTCGCCTCCGCACGCGCGCCATCGGAGGTGACGGCGAGCCAGACGGGCGCGTCGGTCGCGCTGCGGCGCGTCATGTGGTCGCGGCGGGCGATGAGCAGGACGGCGCCTGCCCCGCGCGGTCCGGCGTCGATGCGCACATCGAATGCGGCAGCGTCGCGGCGGTCGGCGACGAGCGGCTCGAAGGCGTCGGCGCGTCCATCGAGCGTGACGATGAGCGCGGCGGCGCCACCGGGCACTCCGAGCCGCGCGCCCTCGGCGAAAGCAGCGCCGTCGAGGAGCGCCACGGTTTCGGCGCGGGCGGTGCGGCCGGAGCCGTAGCGCCGCTCGGCCTCGTGCGGGAAGACGGTCGCGCCGGAGAGGTCGCGCGCGGAGAGGCGCCGCCCGCCGACCGTCCACGCCCAGTCGTCGGCGAAGACCTTTCCACGAACGTTGAAGCCCTGCCACGCCGTCCGCTGCGGCGCCGCGGCCTCGCCGTAGACGTAGGCCGCCTGTCCGTCGGTGACGACGAACGGGCGCGATTCGGCCCCGGCGGCGACCTCGATGCCGAGCGCGTCGAGGCGCGGCGGTGCGGGCGGCACCGGTGCGGCGGGCTGGGCGTGCGCGGCGGCGGCGGCGTCACGAGGGCGAGGAGGCAGGCGGCGAGTCGGGGCACGGGCAGGCGGGGACGGCGGAGGCGTGGGCCGTACCAACGCAGGCGGTGGGCGGTTCGGGGTGCGGGGGCGATCCGCGAGGGCCGGGCGATGCGCGAGGGCCGTAGGGGCGGGTCTCAGACCCGCCCCCCACCGGACGCCCCCACCGGATACCCGGACCGGGGGCGACATCCGGTTCATCCCCGCACGTTCGTCTCCCCATCGCTCACGGCGCCGTCCGTCAATCCGGGGCGCCCGGCGCGGCGGGGGTCACGGGGAGGACGCGGGACGATGTGCGGTGGGGGGCGGGTCGAGACCCGCCCCTACGGGCGTTTGGACACGGGCACTGGGACAGGAGCCGCCGCCCCACCGCCGTCTTCCCCGCCCCTTCGCCCACCGGCCCGCCTCCGGCCCGCTACCTTCGGCGCACGCCCTGCCCCGATCCGAACGATGCCCGATTCCGCCCCCCCCGTCCGCTGGCTGCGTGCCCGGTTCGAACGCGCCCTCGTCCTCGAACAGCCCGACCCGGTCCTCGACGGCTTCCTGCGCGAGCAGGGGCTGAGCGTCGAGCGGCTGCCCGAGGAGGCGACCGCCGACCGCGCCTTCATCCTCGACCGCCTCCGCGAGGGGCAGCACGACGTGCTCTTCAAGCGCTCGCGCGTCGTCATCGACGACGAGATGCTCGCCGCGTCGGAGCGCCTCGCCGCCGTCATGATCTGCGCCATCGGCGACGACACGGTCGACAAGGCCGCCTGCGCGCGCCACGGCGTGATGGTCATGAACGACCCTGTCTCCAACGGGCGGTCGGTTGCCGAGATGGTCTTCGGCGAGATGATCGTGCTCGCGCGGCGCCTCTTCACCTCGCACGAGGCCGGGCGGCAGCACCAGTGGACCAAAGACGCCACGCGCCGCTACGAGCTCAAGGGCAAGACGATCTCGATCATCGGTCTGGGCAACATCGGGCGGCAGGTGGCACAGATGGCCGAAGGATTCGGGATGCACGTGCGCTTCTTCGACACCAACGAGGTCACGCGCGAGGTCGGGCAGGCGCTCGGCTACACGCTCTCGAAGACGCTCCTCGACGCCTTCCGCGACGCCGATGTGGTGACGCTCCACACGTCGTCTGAGGACGTGCGCGGGCAGTCGAACGCGGGCCTCATCACCTACGAGCACCTCGCCGCCCTCGGCGCCAACCGTCCGGAGCCGTCGCCGCGCCTGCTGCTGAACGCCGCCCGCGGCTTCCTCTACGACCCCGACGACCTGCGCCGCGCCCTCGACGCGGGCTGCGTGCGCGGAGCGGCCGTCGACGTTTTCCCGGAGGAGCCGGGGTCGAAGAAAGACGTGTGGGAGAACCCGTTCGCGGGCGATGTCGATGTCGTGACGACGCCACACATCGGCGCGGCGACGGTCGAGGCGCAGCCGCGCATCGCCGCCCACATGGCGGGCACGACGCGCCTGCTCAACCTCTACGGCACCGTCCGCGACACGGTGTTTGCGCCGCGCCAGACCATCGGCGTCGACGCCGAGCCGCCCTCGTGGGGCCTCGCCGTCGTCCACTCCGACGTGCGCGGCACGCGAAAGGCCATCGCCGACGCGCTCTACGACGCGGGCGCGAGCACGCTCCAATCGGCGCACCGCGACTTCCCCCGTCTCGGCATCGCCTACGACCTCTCCGCCATCGACGCCCCGCTCGACGACGCGCACCTCGCCAGCCTCGTCGAGCGCGCCCAGCGCCTCTCGGGCGACGCGACCGCCATCCGCTCGATCCGCCAGTTCGAGATTCAGTGAGAGGGGAAGTTGGTGAGTTTGTGAGATGGTGAGGGGTGGAATGGTGAAGACGCGGACACCCTTCGACAGGCTCAGGGCGGGTGCTCAGCCACCGGGATGGGCCGATGCTCCGCTCCTGGGCGACGGCGGGGGTTGAACGGTCGTTTCGCACCCCACCATCTCACCAACCCACCCTCCCAACACTCCCCCACCCACCATCGCGCCACCCTCCACGCACCGCTTTTCGCGCGTTCTCAACGGCCCCCGGCTGTACCTTCGAGGGCTTGACCGCTGCTCCGCACCGGCGCCGCCGTCGCCCCGACGGGCGGGCCAGGACGGGAGGCCGCGGCACCCCTTTTCCCCTCCCTGATTCCGACATGGAAGTCACGAAGACCCCCGCCGCGAACGGCGCCCCGACTGCCGCCACCACCGGCAAGGTCGTCCAGATCGTCGGCCCGGTGGTGGACGCCGAGTTCCCCTCGGGCGCCGTCCCCGACATCTTCCACGCCCTCACCATCGCCCGCGAAGGCCAGGGACCGCTCGTCCTCGAAGTGCAGCAGCACCTCGGCGAGAACCGCGTCCGCACGGTCGCGATGGACTCGACCGACGGCCTCGCGCGCGGCGTCGCGGTCGTCTCGACGGGCGGCCCGATCTCGATGCCCGTCGGCGACGTCGTCAAGGGACGCCTCTTCAACGTCATCGGCGACGCCATCGACGGCCTGCCGCAGCCGGCGGCGACCGAGCGCCGCGGCATCCATCAGGACCCGCCCAAGTTCGAGGACCTCGCCACCGCCGTCGAGATGCTCGAGACCGGCATCAAGGTCATCGACCTGCTCTGCCCGTACGCACGCGGCGGCAAGATCGGCCTCTTCGGCGGCGCGGGCGTCGGCAAGACGGTGCTCATCCAGGAGCTCATCAACAACATCGCGAAGGGCCACGACGGCATGTCGGTCTTCGCCGGTGTCGGCGAGCGCACGCGTGAGGGCAACGACCTGATGCGCGAGATGCTGGAGGCGGGCATCGTCAAGTACGGCGACGCCTTCATGCACGACATGGAGGAAGGCGGCTGGGACACGAGCAAGGTCGACCAGGAGCTTCTCAAGGAGTCGCAGGCCACCTTCGTCTTCGGCCAGATGAACGAGCCGCCCGGCGCCCGCGCCCGCGTGGCCCTCTCCGGCCTGACGCTCGCCGAGTACTTCCGCGACCAGGGCGGCAAGGACGTGCTCTTCTTCGTCGACAACATCTTCCGCTTCACGCAGGCCGGCTCGGAAGTCTCCGCCCTCCTCGGGCGGATGCCGAGCGCGGTCGGCTACCAGCCGACGCTCGCCACCGAGATGGGGTCGATGCAGGAGCGCATCACGAGCACCAAGAACGGCTCGGTCACGTCGGTGCAGGCCATCTACGTGCCCGCCGACGACCTCACCGACCCGGCGCCCGCGACGACGTTTGCCCACCTCGACGCCACGACGACGCTCTCGCGCCCGATCGCGGCCCTCGGCATCTACCCCGCCGTCGACCCGCTCGACTCGACCTCGCGCATCCTCGACCGCCGCACCCTCGGCGACGACCACTACGACACCGCGCAGGCCGTCAAGATGCTCCTCCAGCGCTACAAGGAGTTGCAGGACATCATCGCCATCCTCGGCATGGACGAGCTCTCCGACGAGGACAAGCTCGTCGTGAGCCGCGCCCGCAAGGCACAGCGCTACATGTCGCAGCCGTTCTTCGTGGCCTCGCAGTTCACCGGCTTCGAAGGCAAGTACGTCAAGATCGAGGACACCATCCGCGGCTTCAAGATGATTCTCGAGGGCGCGCTCGACCAGTACCCGGAGGGCGCCTTCGCCTACAAGGGCGCCATCGAAGAGGTCATCGCCGCGGGCGAGAAGATGAACGCGGAGGGATGATGATTGGGCATGGGGGATGGAGGATTGAAAGAGCGTTCGCATTCTTTCCGATCCTCAATTCCCACTCTCCAATACACAATCCCCAATACCCCATCTCCACCCATGCTTTTCGTTGACATCGTCGCCCCCGACGGCTCCGTGTTTCGCGGCGAGGCCGAGGGCGTTCAGGCGCCGGGCGTCGAAGGCGCCTTCGAGGTGCGCACCGGCCACGCGCCGATGATCGCCGCCTTCGGCGTCGGCCCGATCCGCCTGCGGATGACGGCGGGCGACGCGCTCGTCTACGCGACCTCCGGCGGCTTCCTCGAGGTGCTCGACAACCGCGTCACCGTGCTCGCCGAGACCGCCGAACCGGCGTCGGACATCGACACCGAGCGCGCCCGCGCCGCCGAGGAACGCGCCCGCGAGCGCGTCAAGGCCGCCACGCCCGCCGAACGCGCGGCCGCCGAGGCCGCCCTCGACCGCGCCCGCAACCGCCTCCGCATGTCGATGGGCAAGGTCTGACCGGAAGGTCTGGCCGGGCCGCCCGCCGCACCGCATTCGCACGAAACCCCTGTCAGGCCTTCCGGCCCGACAGGGGTTTTCCGTTGCGCGCGGCCTCAGCCCTGCGCCGCCGTCATCGCGTCGAACATCGGGCGGAGGGTGTCGGCGACGTAGGCGTCGAGGGGCGTCGGGGTGGTCGAGTCGTCGGTGCGCGGGTCGGCGCTGTAGCCGTCGGTGCCGATGCGGGTGTAGAGGCGCGCGAGGCCGTCGGCGAAGTCGGGGCTCGCGCCCATCGACGTGAACTGCGCGACGAGCGCCTCGGGGGGCACCGTCTGCACGCGCACCGGGCGCCCGAGGCCGTCGGCGAGGATGCGGGCGGCGGCGGCGTACGAGAGGTCGCGCGGGCCGTGGAGCGGGACGACGGCGCGGCCCGTCCACGAGAGATCGGAGAGGAGATCGGCGGCGCGCTCGGCGATGTCGCGCGTGGCGATCATGCCGGTCGTGGTGGTCTCGGGGACGGGGAAGAAGACGGCGCCCGCGCCCGCGATGCCGCCGAGTTGCGCCTCGAAGTTCTCCTGGAAGAACGTCGGGCGCAGGTGCCGCACCGCGGCGCTCGTGGCGTCGAGCGCGGCCTCGATGCGCCCGAGGCCGCTCACCGGGCCGAAGTCGGTGCGGTTCTGCGCGCCCTCGCTCGAGAGATGGACGACGTGGCCGATGCCGTTGGCCTCGACGGCGCCCGCGACCGACGCAGCGAGGGCGTCGTACCAGTCGGTCAGCACCGGCACCGTCCAGTCGTTCGGCGAGAGCCAGAAGAGCGCGTCGGCGCCCTCGGTGGCCGCGCGCACGAAGTCGGCATCCTGCAAGACGCCCTCGCGCGCGTCGACGCGGCCGCGCACGCCGTCGGGCAGACGAGAGGCGTCGCGGACGAGGAGCGACGAGGGTCTCGTGGCCGCCGTCGAGCAGGCGCGCGAGGAGCGCGGCGCCGATGTGGCCGGTCGGGGTGGTGAGGACGATGCGGGGGGAGGTCGCGGGCGAGGCCATCGGGACGAGGGGTTGGTGATGGCCGAAGGATCGGGCGCGGCTCGTGGACGGTTGCTGCCTGTCTGGACGTATCTTTTGTCTGTTCCTCTATTTCCGTCCTTCCGAACCGCTCCGATGCTCGCCACCGACGCCCTCGACGCCGTTCTCCACACCCTCGCCCCACGCGGCGCCGTCGCCGGGCAGCAGACGCACCGCGGGACGTGGCGCGAGGAGGTCGAGGCGGGCGCGGTCTCGTTCCACGCCGTCCTCGGCGGGCGCTGCGCGGTGACGGTCGGGGCGTCGGGCGCAGGCGCCGTGGTGCTCGGCGCGGGCGACCTCGCCGTCCTCCCCCACGGCCACGCGGCGGTGATTGCGAACGCGCCGGACGCTGACGACGCGGGCGGCGACGCGGCGGTGACGGTCGTGAGCGGCGAACTGGCCTTCGGCGGCGTATCGGCGGCCGACGGGCCGCACCCGCTGCTCGCCGTCCTGCCGCCGCTCCTCGTCGTCCGCGCCGACGCGCCCGACGCGGCGCGGTGCCCGTCGGGCGAGCGGGCGCCGTGGCTCGCCCACACGCTCGCGTTCCTCGCCTGCGAGTCGTCGTCGGCGCGGCTCGGGGCCGGGACGGTGATGGGGCACCTCGCGAGCGTCCTCTTCATCGTCGCCGTGCGCGCGCACCTCGGCGCCGCCGACATCGGGCCGGGGTGGCTGCGCGCCTTCGCCGACCCCGCGACGGCCCCGGCGCTCGCCGCCGTGCAGGCGCATCCGGCGGCGCCGTGGACGGTCGAGGCGCTCGCGCGCGAGGCGGGGCTGAGCCGCTCGGCGTTCTCGGCGCGCTTCCGCGAGGCCGCCGGCGTGGCGCCGATGCAGTTCGTGACGGCGTGGCGGATGCGCGAGGCCGCCCGCCTGATGCGCGCCTCGCCGCGCGCCGCCCTCGCCGACGTGGCCGGGCGCGTCGGCTACGAGAGCGAGGCCGCCTTCAACCGCACCTTCAAACGCCACCTCCTCCGCACGCCCGGCGCCTACCGCCGCGGCGTGGCGTGACGCGGCGCGCGGTTTGGCACCGGCGGCCCGTGGCAGCGGCCCGGCAGCGCGGCGCGCAGCACTCGGCGGGCCCATCGCCGCGTCGGTGCGGGCGCCCGGGTCGTCGGCGCCGCGCGCTCCCCCGTCGGCGGCGTCGGTGCGCGGCGGATTCGTGGGCGCGCTGCGCCGCCGGGGGCACCTCCTGCATTTCGCGGGCGAGGAAGACGTTCAGGAGCGTCCGGATGACGGCGATGGCGCCGAGCTGCCCGATCTGCTCCCACGACGGCGCGATGGCGGTGCCGAGGATGTCGGCGCCGAGCTGGATTTCGAGCGCGAGCGCGAGGTACCGCGCCAGCACGAGGCGAAGGGCCGAGAAGTGCACCGGCTCGCCGCGCGCGAGCGTCCGCACCGCGAGCACGATGCCGACGACGACGCCGACGGCCACGACGAAGGCCCCGAGCACTTCGATGCCGAGTTTGAGCCACGCGGCGCCGGCGCGGACGAGGGATTCGGCGTGTTCGAACGTTTCCATCGGGTGGGGACGATGAGTTGGTGGGGGAGTGAGTTGGTGCGTGGGCCGTTCGAGGGTCCGGGCGATGCTTCGGCATCCTTCGGCCACGCGCAAGGTGGGTGTTCAGCCACCGGGCGTGGAGTGGCCTCATCCTCACCATCCCACCAACTCTCACCCCTCACACCGGCTCGGTCTCGTCGAGGCGCGACACATCGACCGTGAGCATGTCGGCCGGAGCGGTCGAAGAGGTCGCGGAAACGGACGTTCCAGACGAGTTCGCCGTCGTCGGCGCGGTAGGAGGTGCGGGTCGAGCACGGGCTGGCGCGTCGCTTCGTCGAGGGCGCCGATGCGGACGAACATCTCGGCGTCGCCCGTCGCGGAGGTCGTCGTCGGAGAGGCCGTGAGCGGGCTGTCGTCGTCGAGCGGGTGGACGACGGTCCAGGTGAGCGGGAAGAAGCGTCACGCGGCTGCGTTCGAGCACGAGGGGCGCGTAGCGGCGCATCGACCTGCCCGTCCAGGCCCGTCGAGGCGCAGGATCGAGAACGTCACCTCGGCCGTCACGTCGGAGAGTTCGCCGCGGCGGGCGTTGGCGAGCCGAAACATCAATCCCCATCCGTCGCGGTACGGCGCCACGATCATCCGCCGCGAGAAGACCACATCGGCGTCGGGCCGCGAGAAGCGCGCGAAGAGCAGGCCGGTGGAGAGCGCGACGTAGCCGATCCCCACGAACGCCTCGACGGCGACGAGCGCGTGCGCGCCGTGCGAGACCGGGGCGATGCGTCCGTAGCCGATGGTGGCGAAGGTCTGGACGGAGAAGTACAGCGCCCGGAGAAACCCCGCGCCGCCGTCGTCGCCCGCGGGCGCGTCGAGCGCGGCGGGGCCGAGCGCCCAGAACCCGGTGGCGAAGGCGGCGATGATGGCGGCGTACGAGGCGGCGAGGAGCACCGAGAACGCGGGCCACGAGAGCGCGACGAGGTCGTGGTAGAGGCGGTGCGAACGCCAGAATCCCAGCCCGTGCGCCGCACGTTGAACGACCCGTCGGGGCGCAGCATCCGTTGTCGACTCTCGTTGGAGAGGACGCGCCCGAGGCCGAGGTCGCGGTCGAGATCGGCGTCGCGGCCCTCAGCCCGGTCGGCCTTCGACGTCGGCCCGGCGAGCGGGAGCGGAACGGCGGGGAGCGCGGCCACATCGAGGGGCACCTCGCCCGGCGCATCGTCGACCAGCGGGGGGGACGGATCGAGGGGAGGCGAGGGCACGGGCATGGCGGAGAACGGTGCCCAAGATACCGGCCCGCGGCGCTCAGCGCGGGAGACGCACGACGAGTCCGGCGCCTGCGAACGCCTCCGATCCCTCGACCCCGACGCGCGCATCTGCCTGCACGCGCGCGCCGATGGGCACCGTCAGCCCGATGTCGGCGAGGCCGACGGGACGGCGGCCGGACGTGATGCCGAGGGCGGCGATTTCGGCGAAGACGCCGAGGCCGCGGTCGAGGGCGGCGCCGAGCGAGAGCGTCGCAAACCCCGCCACGCGCCGGTCGATGCCGCGCAGCGGGCGTCCGGCCCCGAGGTTGGCGGCGGCGCTGAGGCGCGGCGAAAGCGCGCGGCGGGCGAGAAGCACCGCGCGGGCCTCGTCGCGCGAGGCGTCGGCGAGGACGGCGGCCTCGGTCGCGCCGGTGGCGAGGGCGACCTTGACGCCGAGTGTCGGGGCGTCGGTCGTCCAGCCGCCGGCCGCGCCGCGGGTGTAGGAGCGCGAGAGCGTCGCGCGGGCTTCGAGGGCGGGCAGCAGGCGCACGCGCACGAGCGCCTCGCCGACGCTCGTCGCCGAGCGTGAGACAGTGGCGCCGGTCTCGACCTGCACCGTCCCACGTGGCACGAGCGCCGGGCTTTCGGTGGCGTCGGGGCGGTCGGCGTCGAGTGGGCTGCGCGCGGACGGCGAGCGGCGCGGCGAAACAGGTGACGAGAAGGGAGGCGAGCAGGCGCATCGGCGAAGGACTTTTAGGTTGTCCTAAAATACATCATGTGGCGCCGTCCTGGGAGGGCAGGAGAAGCAGACGTGCGCCACCTACGCAGGCCTGACATTCACCGGCGCGGCGGCGAATCGCGCCGACCGGGGCGCCGACCCCAGCGCTGACCGTGCCGACGCTGCGCTGCACGCGAACCGGCGCGTCTGGCGCGTATTCTCGCCTGCACGCCCACCCCCTTCGTTTCCCCTGCTCTCCCGATGTCGCCCTCGTCCGTGATCCGCCGCTCGCCGCTCGCTGCCCTCGCGCTCCTCGCCGTCCTTCCCGCCGCCGCGCAGGAGGCCGACACCACCCCCGGCGACTGGTTTCATCAGTCGCCCGCCGTCGCCGGGCAGTTTCCCGGCGCCTCCGTCGATGCCGCCTACGCCCGCCTCGCCGGGCGCGCGCCCGCCCGCCGCGTCGTCGTCGCCGTGATCGACGGAGGCGTCGATGTGCGCCACCCGGCCCTCCAGGGACGGCTCTGGACCAACACGCGAGAGATCGCCGGAAACGGCATCGACGATGACGGCAACGGCTACGTCGACGACATCCACGGCTGGAATTTCCTCGGCGGGCCGGACGGCCGCAGCGTCAACGCGGAGACCTACGAGGTGACGCGCATCTACGCACGCCTGCGCGAGCGGTACGAGGGCAAGCGCGAAAGCGAGGTGCCCGAGGCCGACCGCGCCGAGTTCCGCAGCTTCCTCGTCGCCCGGCAGCGCTTCCTCGAAGGCCGCCAGGAGGCACGGCAGCAGTGGCCCGCCGTCGAGCAGCTCTACAGGCGCACATCCGCCGCGATGGGCAAGATCCGCAGCGCCCTCGGCCTCGCCGACAATGCCGACGTCAGCGACGCCGACCTCGCGCGCCTCCCCGCCGTCCCTGAACTGCAAGCTGCGCGGCAGGCCGTCGGGGAGCTCGTGATGTACGGCCTCACCTTCGGCGACCTCACCGCGTACTACGAGCAGCTCAAAGGGCAGGTGGAGGTCGGCTACAACGCGGACGCCAACGAGCGCGCCATCGTCGGCGACGACCCGAACGACCTCACGAACCGCAGCTACGGCAACGCCGACGTGGCCGGGCCGGACGCGATGCACGGCACGCACGTGGCCGGCATCATCGCCGGAGGACGGAGCGGATTCCCGCAGCGCGGCATCGCCGAATCGGTCGAGATCATGGGCGTCCGCGCCGTCCCGAACGGCGACGAGCGCGACAAGGACGTCGCCAACGCGATCCGCTACGCCGTCGACAACGGCGCCAACATCATCAACATGAGCTTCGGCAAGACGATGTCGCCCGAGAAGTCGTACGTCGATGACGCGATGCGCTACGCGGCCTCGAAGAACGTCCTCATCGTCCACGCCGCCGGCAACGACGGCGCCGACGTCGACACCGCCGACAATTTCCCCCGCGCGCGCTACCTCGACGGCGCGGTCTCGCCGACGTGGATCGAGGTCGGCGCGTCGAACTGGGAGGCGGGCCGCACCCTCGCCGCCGACTTCTCGAACTACGGCGCCACGACGGTTGACGTGTTCGCGCCCGGCGTCGACATCGGCTCGACGCTCCCGGACGGGCGCTACGGCGAGCTCGACGGCACCTCGATGGCCGCCCCTGTCGTGAGCGGCGTGGCGGCGCTCGTCTGGGCCTACTACCCGGCGCTGAGCGCAACCGACCTGCGCGCCGTGATCCTGGAGTCGAGCCGCCGCTTCGCCACGCTGCGCGTGACACGTCCGGGCAGCCAGGCCATCGTCGCGTGGCCGAGCCTCTCCGTCACCGGCGGTCTCCTCGACGCCGACGCGGCCCTGGCCCTCGCCGCCACCCGCGTGGCGCGGTGACGCCCCCTTCTGCCGCTGCGCGCTGAGCATCTCGAAGGTCTGGGGCGGTATTGGCGCGCGTGCCCCTTCTGCCGCTGCGGCCTGCACGGCCTCCGTGGCGGTCCTCGCCCGCGAGTGCGGGGGAGGCGCCCGAAGGGCGGAGGGGGCGGCCTGTGGGATGCGGTGTGCGGTGGGGGGCGGGTCGAGACCCGCCCCTACGGCGGATGGCGTGCGTGGCGCGTCGGCGCAACCCGGCGGCACGGTCGGGCGTGGAGGCGTCGTTTCCGACGACTTCCGATGCGCCCGTTTCCCATGCGCCCCCTTGCGATGCGCCGCCGCCCTGCCCTCACGGCGCTGTTCGTGGCGATGCTGCCGCTCGTCGTCGGCGGGTGTCTGCTCGGGCGTTCCAAGAGATCGGCCTACCCGGAGGCGCCGTTGACGCTCGTGGAGGCCCGTGCGGCGTGGGCGAAGGCCGCTGTGAACGACTACACCCTCGTCTACGAGCGCGTCTGCCTGCTGTGCAGCCCCGACGCGCGCGGGCCGTTCCGCGTGAGCGTCGAGGGCGGACGTGTCGCCGCCGTTGAGCCGGTCGGCATCGCCGCCCGCGCCCTGTCGCCCGCCCGCGCCGACTCGGTGCGGATGGCCTACGGGCTGCGCGTCGAGGACGCCTTCGACCTTCTCGATGCCGCCTACGCCCGCGGCGCCGATGTCGTGCGCGTCAGCTACGACGCTTCCCTCGGCCATCCGCTCGTCCTCTACATCGACGACGACGGACGCGCGGGCGGCGACCCGGTCGGCCTCCACATCATCGGCCTGCGTCCGGCCGGCGGCCGCACGCCGACGACCTCCCGCTGACCCGCCTCTCGCCCCGATGCGCTCCCTTCGCCTGCTCGCCCTCCTGGCCCTCGTCCTGCCCATCGGCATCGTCGGCTGCGATTCGTCCACTGGCGCCGCGGATGCTGCGCTCTCGCAGGCCGAGGCGCGGTGGACGGCATCCGGCATCGCGGCGTACGAGATGACGTACCGCGTCGCCTGCTTCTGTACGTCCGAAACGGCGGGTCCGTGGACGGTGCGTGTCGAGGATGGACGCGTGGCGCGCGTTTCCGGCCCCACGCCCGGCGCGCAGCCCGTCGGCGGTGCGAAGACCGTCGCCGCGCTCTTCGGCGAGATCCGCGAGGCCCGCCGCGCCCGTGCCGCCGCGGTCACCGTCACCTACGACCCCACCGACGGGCACCCGCTGTCGCTGTTCATCGACCGGTCGGCGCAGATCGCCGACGAGGAAGTGGGCTACGACGTGACCGGCCTCACGCGCCTGCGCTGACCGCCGCCTCTACGTCAGCAGCCATCCGACGCTGAAGACGAGGCCGTAGAGCGCCATCCGCTGCCCGGTGCGCCCGAGGATGGGAATGAGCACGTCGGCGGTTGTCGCCGTGCGGATCGCTGCGAGGTCGCGCGAGGCGAGCGGCAGGATGGCCGCGGCCAGCATCGCGCCCGTGTGCGCGCTCGTCGCCACCCAGAGCGCGAACGGCACGAACGCGGCGAGGGCGTGGCAGGCGGCAAAGAGCCGCGCCCCGAACGGCCGTCCGAAGCGCACGATGAGCGTCCGCTTGTTCGCCGCGCGGTCCTCGTCGACATCGCGCAGGTTGTTGGCGACGAGGAGCGCGACGGCCAGCAGTCCGGGGCCGATGCCCGCAACCGCCGCCACCCACGACGGCGCGAGCGACTGGGCGTAGTGCGTCCCCGCGACGGCGACCGGGCCGAAGAACGCGAACGCGAACACATCCCCAAGCCCGAGATACGCGAGCGCCCGCTTGCCCGCCGTGTACGCGATGGCCGCGGCGATGGAGGCGAGCCCGATGGCGAGGATCGGCCACCCGGCCCGCGCGACGAGCACCATGCCGAGCGCGAACGCGAGCGCGAAGACGGCGACCGTCGCGCGCGTCATCGCCCGCGGCGTCACCAGCCCCGCGCTCACCACGCGCAGCGGCCCGACGCGCGCCTCGGTGTCCGACCCCTTCGACGCATCGACGAGGTCGTTGACGAGGTTGGCGCCGATCTGAAGCAGGAGCGCGCAGGCGAGCGTGACGACGGCGCTGAGCGCGTGCCCGCGTCCGTCGGCAAACGCGATGGCCGTGCCCATGAGCACCGGCGCGGCGGCGGCAGGAAGCGTGCGCGGGCGCGCGGCGGCGAGCCAGATCTGGGGACGGGTCATCGGCAGGGCGCGGCGCGGGGGATGCGGCGGGGGCGCGGGGGAAGGGCGCGGGGTGCGGTGGTGGTAGGGGCACGATAGTTCGTGCCCCTACGTCGTCCTGCCTGGATGGCGATTCGTACGCCGCCGCGCCGTCACGGGCGCTTCGGAAACCTGCCGAAGTCGGGCGCGCGCTTCTCGTTGTAGGCGTTGCGGCCTTCCTGCCCCTCCTCGGTCATGTAGAAGAGGAGCGTCGCGTTGCCGGCGAGTTCCTGCACGCCCGCCTGCCCGTCGAGCGCCGCGTTGAAGCCGGACTTGAGCATCCGAAGCGCGATCGGGCTGTGCTGGAGCATCTCGCGGCACCACTGCACGGTCGTCTCCTCCACCTCGGCGAGCGGCACGACGGTGTTGACGAGGCCCATCGAGAGCGCCGCGTGGGCGTCGTAAGGGCGGCAGAGGTACCAGATCTCGCGCGCCTTCTTCTGCCCGACGATGCTGGCGAGGTACGACGCGCCGAAGCCGCCGTCGAACGACCCGACGCGCGGCCCGGTCTGCATGAACTGCGCATTGTCCGCTGCGATCGTGAGGTCGCAGATGACGTGCAGCACGTGCCCACCGCCCGCCGCCCAGCCGGAGACCATCGCCACGACGGGCTTCGGGCACGAGCGGATCTGGCGCTGGAAGTCGAGCACGTTGAGGCGCTCGTGGCCCATCTGGCTGCCCGCGTCCTTGTAGCCGCCGTCGCCGCGGATCGACTGGTCGCCGCCCGAGCAGAACGCCTCGTCGCCCGCGCCTCGGAGCACGATGACGCCGGTCTGCGGGTCGTCGCGCGCGTCGTCGAGGGCGCGGATCATCTCCTTGACCGTCGTCGGCGTGAAGGCGTTGCGCTTGCGGGGGCGGTTGATCGTGATCCGCGCGATGCCCTCGGCCTTGTCGTAGAGGATCTCGGTGAACGGACCGTGGGCGGTCTCGGCGGTCTGCCAGTCGGCGCCGGGGCGGATGGTGGTGGCAGCGGCGTCGGAGGCAGCGTCGGGCATCGGGGCGTCGGGAGGAGGGCGTTGGGAGATGGAACGGCGCGCGAACGTTGGGCGGCGCGGGCGGGGTCCGGGACTGAGGGGCGATCCGGTGGCGTAACCGGGCCGGACGGGCTGCGTAGCCGGGCGGTCTTCCTCTGGCCCGATGACCGACTCCGCCGACCTCGCCCCCTCGTCGCCCCGTCCTGCCGTTGCGTGGACCCTCGTGCTGCCGGTCGCGCTCGCGCTCGTCGCCGCCGTGCTCGCCGTCGCCGCCACGTCCGCGTACGGGCTGCACCGCGACGAGTACCTGTACCTCGCGCTCGGGCGGCACCTCAGGCTCTGGTCGATGGACTGGCCGCCGGGCATCGCGATCCTCGCCGAGCTCGGGCGGATGCTCTTCGGCACCTCGAAACTCGCCGTGCGCGTGCTCCCGGCGCTCGCGGGTGGAGGCATCGTCGTGCTCTCCGCCCTCGCCGCGCGCGAGTTCGGCGGCGGGCGGCGAGCGCAGGGCCTCGCCGCGTTCGCCACCGCCTGCCTCCCGCTCGTCCCCGGCGCCGCGGCGATGTTCCAGCCCGTCGTCTTCGACCAGCTCTGGTGGACGCTCGCGCTCGTCGCCCTCGCCCGCGCCCTTCGCACCGACCGCCCCGCCGACTGGCTGCTCCTCGGCGTCGCCGCCGGATTTGGCGTGCTGACCAAGTTCACCTTCGGCGTGATCGGCGTCGGCATCGCGGCGGGGCTTCTGCTGACGCCTGCGCGGCGCGTCTTCGCCACACGCGGACCGTACCTCGCGCTCGCCGCCGCGGTCGTGCTCGCCAGCCCTGCGGTCGTCGGGCAGGTGCGCCTCGGCTTCCCGGTGCTGCTGCAGATGGCGTCGCTGCGCGGGTCGCAGCTCGAGCGCGTGACGCCGATGGCGTTCCTCAGCGGCCAGTTCTTCTACGGCCCTGCCGTGCTCCTCGGCGCCGCCGGGGCCGCCTTGCTGCTCCTCGACGCCTCGCTGCGGCGCTACCGGGCCGTCGGCATCGCCACGCTCGTGGCGTTTGCGCTCGTGCTGGCGATGAAGGGCAAGGCGTACTACATCGGCCCCATCTACCCGGTGCTCATCGCCGCCGGAACGGTCGGCCTCGCCCGCGTGGCCGGGACGCCGCGGACGCATGGCGCGGCGCGCGGCGACGGGGCTCGCGGTCGCGGCGTTCCTCGCGGTCTCGCTCCCGTTCGTGCTGCCCATCCTGCCCCCGGCGGCGATGGCGCGCTACGCGGCACGGATGGGGCGCGCAGAAGCGGTGACGACGAACACGGGCACCGTCCTCGCCCTGCCGCAGGACTACGCCGACATGCTCGGCTGGGAGGCGCAGGCGGCGGCAGTGGCACGCGTCTACCGCTCGCTCACGCCCTCCGAGCGCGCCGACGTGGTGATCCTCGCGGGCAACTACGGCGAGGCCGGGGCGCTCGACTACCACGGCCCGCGCTACGGCCTGCCGCCCGCGCGCCACCCCGCCGGGTCGTACTGGTACTTCGGCCCCGGCCTCCGCCCCGGCCGCGTCGTCATCGCCATCGGCATCCCGCCCGAGACGCTCGCTGCCCTGTTCGCCGACGTGCGCCTCGCCACCCGCGTCGACGAGCCGTGGGTCGTGCCGGAGGAGCGCGACGTGCCCGTCGTCGTCGCCCGTGGCCCGCGCACGACGTTGCAAGCGGTCTGGCCGTCGTTCGAAGGGCGGTACTGACGCGGGGTGCGGGACGTGCAGCCGGGCGCGGTGATGCCTCCGTAGGGGACGTGCTCGCACGTCCCGCGTCTCGCCACCGCACCTCCACGGCACACTGCCCCCACGCGATCCATGCACCCGCCCCCGATTCTGCGGGAGGGCGGGACGTGCAAGCACGTCCCCTACTGTTTTTTTGGGGAAGAGGTTATGATGTGGGTGGGGAAGACTCTCGGTCGGCAGTCCCCGATTCCCCATGCATGACCTGCCTGTCCGCCGCCGCAATCGGCTGCGGAATTTCGACTATACCTCTTCTGGGGCGTATTTCGTGACGGTGTGCACCGCCGAGCGCACGCCGTTGCTGGCGCGCATCGAGGACGGGTGCCTTCGTCTCACTCCGGAGGGGACCGCCGTCGCGGCGGCGTGGCAGTGGCTCGGAACGCGGCACTGCCACGCCGTGCAGCTCGATGCGTGGGTCGTCATGCCGGACCACGTTCACGGGGTGCTCTGCCTCACCGGGAATGCGCCGATGCCGCTTGGGCGCTACATCGCTGCGTTCAAGGGCATCTCCACCCGACTCGCCAACGTGCTGCGCGCCACGCCCGGTGCGCCCCTCTGGCAGCGCAGCTACCACGACACAGTCGTCCGCGACGAGCATCACCTCGCCCACATCCGCCAGTACATCGCCGAGAATCCCGCCCGATGGCTCGCCCGGCACCCGTAGGGGACGTGCTTGCACGTCCCCCGCCCCCTCCCCCCCCACGCATCGCCCTCCGCATCCATCACCGCAGCCGCCGCACCTCCTCATCCGTCGCCACGCGGAAGCGGATCGCGGCGCCGCCGCCGGGGGCGAGGCGAAGCGGCCACGTGTCGGTGGCGCGGACGATCCGGGTGCGGATGCGCAGATCGAGGGCGCCAGACTCGGTCTTCCAGTCGGCATCGGGGCCGTCTTCGTAGGCCTCGGCCACATAGGCGCGGCCCGCGTCGAGGAAGGCAAGCGGGATGTCGAGGAGACGCCCGGTTTCGTCGGTGAGGGCGCCGAGGTACCAGTCGTCGGAGTGGCGGTCGCGGCGCGCGATGGCCGTGTACTGCCCGATCTCGGCGGCGAGCACGCGCGTCGTCTCCCAGTCGGTGGGCACCGCGCGCAGCCACGGCATGGCCGGGTGGCCCTCCAGGTTTTGCGGAAGGTCGGCGATCATGTGGAGCGGCGAGTAGATCGTCACGTAGAGCGCGAGGCCCTTCGCGAGGGTCATGTTGACGCGGTTCTTGGGCTGGTACTCGGGGTAGAAGAGGTCGACGACGCCGGGCGTGTAGTCGAACGGACCGGCGAGGCTGCGCGTGAACGGCAGCGTCGCGTGGTAGCCGGGCGGGTTGCCGCCGTCGCCGCTCCACGCGTCGTACTCCATCCCGCGGGCGCCCTCGCGCGTCATCAGGTTGGGCCACGTCCGGCGCAGGCCGGTGTCCTTGATCGGCTCGTGGATGTCGAGCATGATGCGGTGCCGCGCGGCGCTCTCGACGGTCGCCTGGTAGTGCCGCACGCCGTACTGCCCGTGGTGCCACTCGACGCGGCCCGGATCGGGGCCGTCGGGCGAACTGCGCAGGCGGCTGCCGACGTAGCCGGTCTTGACGGCGTTCATGCCGTGCGCGGCGGCGTAGGCGTAGGCGGCGTCCATCTGCCGCTCGTAGTTGTCGGGGATGGCGCCGGTCTCGTGGTGCCCGATGAGGCGGACGTTCTTGCTCCGCGCGTACGCGGCGAGGGCCTCGATGTCGTAGTCGGGGTACGGCGTCGTGAAGTCGAACTTGTAGCCCTCGCCCGCCCACCACGCCTGATCCCACCCGGTATTCCATCCCTCGACGAGCACGCCTTTGATGCCGTTGCGCGCCGCAAAATCGATGTACATCCGCACCGTGTCGGTGTTGGCGCCGTGCTTCGGACCCGGGTTCCACGAGTGCAGGCCGAGGTGCATGCCCCACCACACGCCGACGTACTTGCCCGGCTCGACCCACGACACGTCGGCCAGTTTCGACGGCTCGTTGAGGTTGAGCGAGAGGTAGTTGGTGATGAGCCCGCCCGGCGTGTCCTCGACGAGCAGCGTTCGCCACGGCGTCTCGAACGGCCCGGTGACGCGCGCCCGCACGCCATCGGACCACGGGACGAGGTCGGCCTTCAGGCTCATCGGGCCGGTGCGCGCGAGCGTCATCGACGGGAAGTCTACCAGCGCAGCCTCGTGGAGGCTCAGGTAGAGGCCTTCGTCGGTCTGCATCGTCAGCGGCGTGTGGGCGACGGTGATGGCGCCGAGGCCGGTCTTCTGGTACAGGTACTCGTAGCGGTTGTCCTGATAAGCCGGAATCCACCACGCCGTCGGTTCGGTCGGGAAGCGGAATTCGGTCGCCTCGTCCATCACCTCGACGGCGCCCGCGTCGGGGAGGACGTAGCGGAAACCGAGCCCATCGTCGAAGAGCCGGAACGTGATCCCGAGGCGCCGGACGCCGCCCCCGGCGCGGGCCTCGCGCTCGAAGACGGTGGCGAGTTCGGCGTGGCGGTCGCGGATCACGCGCTCCTCGCCCCACGGCTGCTCCCACGTCGCGTCGTGCGCCGCCCGCGTGGCGCCGACGAGGCGGAGTCGCGGATCGGCACCCCGGTCTCCGCCGCCCTGCAACCGTCCGTCGCGGAGCGTGAGGCCGAGGCGGCTCTCGGTGATGACCGGCCGCTGCAAGCGATCGAGCCGGTACGTCGGCGCCCCGTCGCGGAGGGCGACCGTCAGGCGCAGCACGCGCGAGGGCGAGTCGAGGACGAGCGTCGTGTCCTGCGCCCGCGCGGGTGTCGCGGCGGCAAGAAGGAGCAGGAGCGTGAGGATCGGGCGCATCGGCAGTCGGCGTGGCGGAGGGTCCCGCGAATGTAGGGGACGCGCTCGCACGTCCCGCGCCCCGGCCCCCCGATCGCTCGCCCATCGCCACCGCTGCCCGGCGCTGCCTTCTCAGTACCGCCCGTCTACCCCTTCGGCAACCGGTGGCAGAGCACCCGCCCTGAGCCTGTCGAAGGGTGTCGAAGCCCGCGCGTGGGGGGCGAGTGCGGTGGGGCGGGACGTGCAAGCACGTCCCCTACGGATGCCGGATCAGGCGCGAAACCGGCGCGGCCGTCACTCGCGGTACTCGACGCGTTCCAGCACCAACCCGTGGGGCGGGGCGGCGGGACCGGCGCGGCGGCGGTCGCCGGAGGCGAGGATCTCGGGCAGCGCGGCCCCGTCGAGGCGGCCGCGCCCGACGAGCAGCAGCGTCCCCGCGAGCGCCCGCACCATCCCGTGGAGGAAGCGGTCGGCGGAGACGCGGAGGCGCCAGTCGTCGCTGCGTCCGTCCGGCTCCCAGACGAGGGTGTCGAGGGTGCAGACGCGGTTGACGGTCGCCGATTGGATGCGGCAGAAGGCGCCGAAGTGGTGGCGCCCGAGCAGCGGCGCGGCGGCGGCGTTCATCGCGGCGATGTCGAGGCGGGCGCCGCTCGGCAGGCGCACGAACGTCCGCGTGTGGCGGTCGAGCGCGCGCGGGACCGTCGAGATGCGGTAGTGGTACGTCCGTCGGATGGCGTCGTAGCGGGCGTGGAAGCCGTCGGGGGCGCGGGTCAGGGCGGTGAGGCCGATGTCGTGCGGCAGCAGGCCGATGAGGCTGCGCGCGAGGCGCGTCCGGGCATCGGCATCGCCGAGCGCCGGGACGATGGCCTCGGGCACGACGACGTGCGCCACCTGCCCGCGCGCGTGGACGCCCGCATCGGTCCGCCCGCTGCCGTGGACGGCGATGGACGCCGCGCCGGATGCCGCATCGGGCGCGGCGTTCGGTGCGACGGATGCGCGCCAGAGGATGCCGAAGGCGTCTTCGAGGGCGCCCTGCACGGTCCGTTCGCCCGGCTGCACCTGCCAGCCCGCGAAATCGGTCCCGTCGTATTCGAGGTCGAGGCGCAGCGTCATCGGCACATCCTGGGAAGAACGATCAGCGACAAATCATCCACGACCGACACCCGATCACCCCACCGGCTCGCTCGCCATCAACTCCCTCACGCAGCGCTCGATGCGCTCGGCGGCGGTGTCGAGGTCGTCCTGCGAGGCGGCGTAGGAGAAGCGGAGCGCGTCGGGGCCGCCGAAGGCCGCGCCGGGGACGCCGGCGACGTGGTAGCGTTCGAGGAGCAGGAAGCAGAACTCGTCGGCGCTCTCGACGAGCCGCCCATCGACCGAGCGTCCGTAGAGGCCGCGCACGTCGGGGAAGACGTAGAAGGCGCCGTCGGGCATCGGGAGGGTGATGCCGGGAAGGGCGGCGAGGCGTCCGGCGAAGCGGTCGCGGCGGGCGCGGAAGGCGGCGACCATCTCGTCGATCGGGCCGTGGCCCATCGCGAGCGCGGCGACGCCAGCCTTCTGCGAGATCGTCGACGGGGCGCTCGTGAACTGGCTCTGGACGGTGTCGCAGGCGGCGGCGATGGCGGGCGCGGCGGCGAGGTAGCCGAGGCGCCATCCGGTCATCGCGTAGCCCTTCGAGAAGCCGTTGACGGTGATCGTGCGCGCTTCGAGGCCCGGCAGCGAGCCGATCGAGACGTGCTCGACGCCGTAGACGACGTACTCGTAGATCTCGTCGGAGAGGATGTGGACGTGCTCGTGGCGGCGCAGCACGTCGGCGATCGCTTCGAGTTCGGCGCGCGTGTAGACGGCGCCGGTCGGGTTCGAGGGCGAATTGAGGATGACCAGGCGCGTCCGCTCGGTGATGGCCGCGTCGAGCGCCTCGGGGCTGACCTTGTAGGCGTCGGCGGCGCTCGCCTCGACGACGACCGTGCGGCCTCCGGCGAGCTGGATCATCTCCGGGTAGGACACCCAGTACGGCGCGAGGCAGACGACCTCGTCGCCGGGCCGCGTGAGCGCGAGGATCGCCTGCGCGATGCTCTGCTTGGCGCCGTTCGAGACGATGACCTGCTTGCCGGTGATGCCGGTGAGGCCGTTTTCGCGGCGCAGCTTGTCGGCGATGGCCTCGCGGAGTTCGGGCAGGCCCGCGTTGTCGGTGTAATGCGTCCAGCCCTCGCGCATGGCACGGGCGGCGGCCTCGACGATGGGCGCGGGGGTGTCGAAGTCCGGCTCACCGGCGCTGAGCGAGACGATGGGCACGCCCTCGGCTTTGAGCGTGCGCGCGCGCTGCGTCATCGCCAGCGTCGCCGACGGTTTGAGGGCCTCGACGAGCGGGTTCAGGCGAAGCGTGGACATCGGCACAGGAGAATGCGTGAGACGGGCGGACCGGGGCGGGCGGCAACGAACGTGGCCGGCCCCGACAAGGTAACCGCCCCATCCGCCCGGGGCCGATGCGTGCGTCGCACGGGCGTCCGATCTTCGGGAAGAAAGCGCTCCCACACCGCCACGAATGCCGTACAGACGCCGCATGCGGCGTCTCCGCTGCGCCCCGGTCCACCTCCTTCGCCGACCCACCCTCCATCCTTCCATGCGAGCCCTCGTCCAGCGCGTCACCCGCGCCTCCGTCACCGTCCACACGCCCGGCGACGCATCCGGCAGCCCGGCGTGTGTCACCGAGACCGGACGCATCGGGGCGGGATTCGTCGTGCTCGTCGGCGTCCACGCGCGCGACACGGGCGCCGAGGCGGCGTGGCTCGCCCGCAAGGTCGCCGCCCTCCGCATCTGCGCCGACGAATCCGGACGCATGAACCGCTCCATCGTGGACACCGGCGGCGAGATTCTCGTCGTCTCGCAGTTCACGCTCTATGGAGACGCCGCGCGGGGCAACCGTCCGTCGTTCGTCGAAGCGGCCTTGCCGGACCGCGCAGAGCCGCTCTATGTCGAGTTCGTACAAGCACTTACGAATCACATCGGTCGCCCGGTCGAGACTGGCACGTTTGGTGCTGACATGGAGGTCAGCCTCGTCAACGATGGCCCGGTGACGCTCCTCGTCGAGCGCCTCGCGCCGCCCTGACGGGGCCGTCGTTCTCCTGTCGTACCCCGCAGTTCCCGTGCTCGTCGTCACCCCCGAAGTGTCTCCGCTCATCCATCTGCGCGTGCGGCTCGGCGGCGAACTGACCCTCGAGGCCCTCGACGCCGCTCGGGTGCTCGCGGCCTTCGACGCCTTCGTGCCGTCGCTCGACGCGCCGTGCGCGGTCGTCGTCGAGGTGGTGCCCGGCACGTCCGTCGCGCCCATTGCGGCCGGCGTCGGCCACTACCTGCTGCGCCGTCTGCTCGCCTGCACCGCCGCCGACGTGCGGATCGTCGGGGAGGCCCGGCTGCGCGAGATCGGGGGCGCGGCTTACCTGCGCGACGCCGTCGTCGCCGGGTGCCTGCGCCTGTTCGAGACCCTCGACGACGCCTTGTTCGCACCCGCCCCCGGCGCCATCGACACGTCCGGCAGTGCGTTCGTGCCCGCGCTCGCGCGCACCCGCTGAGACCGCCCGATACGCCGGTCACACACGGACCGGGCCGAGCGGACGTTACCTTGGCGCTCCCCCACTTCCCCGTCCGCGCGACGACGACGCCCATGTCCGAGGTTCTCGGCTCCGCTCTGCCCTCCATCCAGATCTCCGACGTCACCGGGCGCCAGACCGCCATCCGCACCGCCGTCGCGCGGGGCCGCGTGCGCGTCGGCGAGGAGGCGTTCCAGCAGATTCAGGCGCGGACGCTCGCCAAGGGCGACGTGCTGACGGTGGCGCAGGTGGCCGGCATCCTCGGCGCCAAGCAGACGAGCCGGTTGCTGCCGCTGTGCCAGGACGTCCACCTCGGCGCCATCGACGTGACGTTCGAGCCGGATGCGTCGGATGCGTCGCTCGTCGTGCGCGCGTTCGTCAAGTCGCACGGGACGACGGGCGTGGGGATGGAGGCCCTCACCGCCGTCACGATTGCCGCGCTCACCGTCGTCGACATGTGCCGCTCGGTCTCGCGCGACGCCGAGATCACCGAGGTCCGCCTCGTCGCCAAAACCGGCGGCGCCAGCGGCGACTACCTGCGCCCGCGGTGATGGGACTGGGGATGGGCGCGGGAGGATGCCGCCCGGCGGGGGCGGTGCAGCGTGAGGGCGCGATGGATCGCGCCCCTACGTTCCGGATGAACCCCGTGGCTCGGAGGGCCCGGCGCGCCTGAATCCGCGCGTGCGGATCGCGGGCACCGTCGGCGGCATTCGACCGGCTCTGCCCTGCTCCCCGTTCCCCGCCGTTCCCGTGTCCGCCCGCCTCGCCGCCTTCGCCACCGCTGGCGCCTTCCAGCTCACGCAAGACCTCGCCTCGCGCATCGCCGCCGAGATCCCGAGCGCCGACGGCGGTGTCGTGGCCGAAGAAACGCTCGCGCTCGTCGCCGTGCTGACGGCCCGCGCGGTCGAGGTCGGCGCCCCGTCCGACAGCGAGACAGCCGCCGCGCTCCTCGCGCTTCCCGACCTCGTGCGCGACTACTTCGTCGGCGCCACCGTGCTCGCCGACCCCGACGGCGCCGGGGCGCGCGTCCACGCCGCCGGGCACGACCGCGAGCGGACCGCCCGCAAGGGCGCCTTCTACGAGGCCCACTTCCCCGCCGGGCAGTTCCCCGGCCCGACCGCCCTCGCCGACAAGCTGCCGCTCTGGATGGGCCGCGTCTCCGGCCCCGGCCTCCCGGATTCGCCCGACGCGCGCCTCATCCGCATGGACCTGACCGGCGACATCACGACGCACCTGCGCCTCGTTCTCGCCTTCGCCCGCCAGCCCGCGCCCACTGTCCCTCCGAGCGCAGAATGACCGCGCGTCCCACCTCCGCCCCCCGCTCGTTCTCCGTGAGCGCCGCCGCTGCCCTCGTCGCTGCCGCGCTGCTCACCGCCGCGCTCGCCGGATGCCCCGAGCCGTCCGCCTCCACCGCCAGCGACCGCACTGCCACGTCGGCTGCTACGCCGCCGCTGCCGACACCGGTTCTCTCCGACAGCGGCCTCTTCGCCGGGCCGCGCATCCGGGCCGTCACGCTCGACGCGCGGCGCGAGGTGCCGCCGGGGACGCTGCGGCGGCTGCGCGAGGACGGGGTGACGACGCTCGTCGTGATTCCGTTCGGCTGGATGTCGGCGGGCGCGGCGCCCGAGGTGCGGATGAACCGCGACGCGCGCTGGTACAGCGAGGGCGAGAGCGGCATCCGCGCCCTCGCCCGCGAAGCCGACTCGCTCGGCCTCCACGTCGTCCTCAAACCCCACCTCTGGGTCGGCGACGGGACGTGGAGCGGGCACGTGGCGATGACGAGCGAGGCCGACTGGCAGGCGTGGGAGGCGTCGTACACCGCCTTCTCCGACCATTATGCGCGCCTCTCGGCCGACATCGGCGCGCCGTTCTTCGTCTCCGCCACCGAACTCGGCGGCGCCGCGCGGGCGCGTCCGGCCTTCTTCCGCGCCCTCGCCGCCCGCACCCGCGCCCTCGCCCGCGCGCCCGTCGCCTACGCCGCCAACTGGGACGAAGCCGCCGACCTGACCTTCTGGGACGCCTACGACGCCATCGGCGTCAACGCCTACTTCCCCCTCGCCGACAGCGCCGACGCCGCGCCGTCCGAGGCCACGCTCGCGCGCGGGTGGGCGCCGCACGTCGCCGCGCTCGGGGCGCTCTCGCGGCGTGTTGGACGGCCCGTGCTCGTCACCGAAGTCGGGTACCGGAGCACGCCGATCGCCGCGGCGCGCCCGTGGCAGCACGAGCGGCGCGGCGCCTCGGAGCCGTCGGACCTCGCGCTTCAGGAGCGCCTGTACCGCGCCTTCTTCGCCCGCGTCTGGGCGCAGCCGTGGTGCGCGGGCGCGGTCGTGTGGAAGGTCTACGGCGCGGAGATCGACCCCGCGCGCGTCGCCGCCGACTTCACGCCGCAGGGCAAGCCCGCCGAGGCCGTCCTCCGCACGCACTACCGCGCCGCCGATCCGCCGCGGGGGCGGTGAGTGGTAGGGGGGCGTTGATGGTTCGTGGGGATGGAGCGACCCTGTCAGGTTCTGGCTCTACGTTTCCAGCCCTGTCATTGCGAGGAGCGGAGCGAGGCGGCAATCCGGATCGACGGACGCGTTCGACCCGGATTGCCGCGGCCCCTGTGGGGCCTCGCAATGACATGGATCGCGTACGGGTTCAAAACGGAGCCGCGCCGCCGCCATGCCCCGCACGCGATTCCGCACGCGCCGGGCGTGTAGCTTGCGCCTGCTGTCCTCCCCGCCGACCTGCTTCCTGCCGATGTCCGATGTCTCGCGCCGCCGCTTTCTCGCCACCACCGGCATCGCCGCGGCCCTCGCGCCCTTTCTCGCCGCCGAGGCGCAGGTGATCCGCCCCGATTCCACCGCCGCGCCCGTTCCCTACGACCCGACCTCGTCGGTGACGGTCGGGCCGGAGCCTGCCGGATCGGCCCCGTCCGTCGATGCATCCGCCTCGCGTCCCTACCCTGGACTGCCTGAGCGCGTCCTGCCGCCCCGCCTCAAGCCCGGCGACACCGTCGGCCTCGTCACGCCCGCGGGCGCCATCTTCGACCCGAACGAGATCCGCGACGCCGAAACCGCCCTCGCCGCCCTCGGCCTCCAATCGGTGCGCGGGCGCAACGTCCTCGCTCGCCACGGCTACCTCGGCGGCACCGACGCGCAGCGCGCGGGCGACGTGATGGACATGGTGCGCGACCCGTCGGTCGATGCCATCCTCGCGCTCCGCGGCGGCTGGGGATGCGCCCGCCTGCTGCCGCTGCTCGACTACGCCGACATCCGCGCGAACCCGAAGATCGTCTGCGGCTACTCGGACATCACCGGCCTCCTCCTCGGCCTCTACGCCCGCGCGGGCCTCACCTGCTTCCACGGGCCGGTCGGCACGTCGACGTGGGATGCCTTCTCGACGAGCTACTTCCGCCGCGTCCTCTTCGACGCCTCACCCGTCACGATGCCCACCCCGCGCCCGGACGACGTGTGGACGCTCAACCCCGGTCGCATCGGCGGGCGGCTCGCGGGCGGAAACCTGAGCGTGCTCGCGGCGCTCATCGGCACGCCGTATTTCCCCGACCTCAGCGGCCACATCCTGTTTCTCGAAGACGTCGGCGAGGAGCCGTACCGCATCGACCGGATGCTGACGCAGCTCGACCTCGCGGGCGTCTTCAACCGCGTCCGCGGCGTCGTTTTCGGCGACTGCCGCAACTGCACACCCGACACCGGCTTCGTCTCCCTCTCGCTGCGGCAGGTCTTCGAAGACCACTTCAGCCCCTACGGCTTCCCGATGTTCTACGGCACGGCAATCGGCCACATCGCGGGCAAGTTCACGCTCCCCGTCGGCGTCGAGGCCGAGATGGACGCGACGACCGGGATGCTGCGCCTGCTCGAACCAGCGGTCGTGTGACGGGATGGACGAAGAGGAGTGCGCGGCCGGTTCTTCACGGCGGCTTGCTCCGCCGGACGGCCCGCGCTGCGTAGATTGACGGGCTATTCCAGCACTTCCGCCCACCAGCCCTTCACGCATCGTGCCCATCGGCATCAAGGTTCGGGACAACGAGTCCATCGACCGCGCGCTTCGCCGCTTCAAGCGCGTTGTCAACCGCAGCCGCGTCCTCCGCCTCTTCCGCGAAAACATGGCCTTCGTGGCGCCCTCCGAGATTCGCCGCGAGCAGCGCGAAGAGCGGATGCGCCAGTCGCGCAAGTACTCGCGCCTGCGCTGACGCCCGCCCTCCGGCACCCCCGGAGGCGCACCCCCTGCCGACGCCGCCTCGGCGTCGCCGCGTGAAGGGCCCCTCCTCCGGGAGGCGGCCCTTTTTGTGCGTCCGTGCCCTGCCCGCCCAACGCGGCGCGCAGGGTCAGGTAAAGCGGTTTCGTTACGATTCACCGGAGGACCGATCGGGGCGTTGACACGATACTTGCTTTCGAGACCGGCGCCCCCAGACCGGTCTCTCCCCCGGCACCCGAGACGTGAACGCAGCCATCGCCCTCATCGGCTATTTCCTCCTCAGCATCGGCGTCCTCGTGACGCTGGCGCGGATGGACGGCGTGCCGCTCTGGGGAACGATGGCCGCCGGGTTCGTCCTCGCCGGTCTCGGCGTGCTCTTCGTCCTGCGCCGCTTCACGCTCGACGGCGGCAGTGGAGACGGGTCGATGCAGTTCCACGAGCCGCCCACCGACACGGCGCACGCCGCCGAGACGCCGACGGCCCTGTCGAACGCAGTGCCGTCGAACGAGGTGCCGTCGAACAACGGTGTGCGCACGGCCCCACCCGCGCACCACGCGGACGAGCCTGGCGGTCCGCAGCCGCTCTCCGGCACGCCGACGCCCTGACGCCTGCGCGTGCGAAGACGCCGCGCGCTGAGGCCGAGCGGTCGCGCGGGGATGCCGGATGGAGGACCCTGGACGAATGACGTTCGGCGGGCGCCGTACGTTGCAGGCGGTCTCACCCCACCACCTCCCGATGCGCCGCCGCCGTGCCCTCTCTGGTCTCCCGACGTCCGGTTTTCCCCGCTTCCTGCCGGGCGTGATGCTCGTGGCTGCCGTGCTCGCGCCTGCCGGAATCGCCCCACCCGCGCGGGCGCAGTCGCGTGTGACGCCTGCGGGCACCGAGACGCGCCCGGCGCTCGGGTGGACCGACCTGATGCGCCTGCCGACACTCGCCGGGACCGTCGTGTCGGACGATGGCTCGACGGTGGCGACGGTCGCGCAGCCCGACCGGGGCGACGCCGAGGGCCTCGTCGTGCGGACGGCGCCGGTCGCCACCGGACGGCGCGCATCCGGCGCTCCGGCGACGCCCGATCCCATCCGCATCCCCCGCGCCGCCTCGCCCGCGGTCTCCGCCGACGGACGCTTCGCCGCGTTCCTGCAAACGCCGCCCCTCGCCGAAGCCGAGCGTCTGCGCCTGAAAAAATCTCCGGCATCCGAGCCGGGCGCCATCCTCGTCGACGCCGTGCGGGGGGTTTCGACGACATGGACCGCTGCTCGCCGCTTCGCCTTCGCCCCGGACGGACGCACCTTCGCCCTCCTCCACGGCCCGCCCGACACGACGCGGCTCGGCGACGTGCCCCCGCGCCGCACCACTCGCGCCGACACGCTGATGCGCGGGTTTCCGCTGCGCAAGGGCGAGGCCGGGCGGCGCCTGCTCGTGCGCGACCTCGTGAGCGGACGCGACGTCACCCTCCGCGGCGTCCGCGAGTTCGCCTTCTCCGACGACGGACGGACGCTCGTCTACGCCGTCGCCCACCGCGACACCACTGCCGACGGCCTCTTCGCCCGCGACCTCGACAGCGGCGCCACGACCGTCCTCGACCGCCGCACGCGCGGCGCCTACCCGCGGATGGCGTGGAGCCGGAGCGGCACCCTCGCCTTCCTCGCCGCCCGCGACCGCGCCGACGGCACGCCCGGCGACGCTGATCTGCGGACGTGGCGAGCGGGCGAGCCTGCCGCCGCCCTGCGCATCGGGCAGCCGCCGACGGGATGGACGATTCCGCCCGACTCCCGCCTGACGTGGACCGACGACGGGCAGCGCCTCTTCGTCGGCCTGCGCCCCGCCGCCGCACCGGCCTCCGCCGACACCGCATTTGCGCCCCTCGATGTATCCGCCATCCTCCGTGAGCGTGGCGTGGACGTGTGGGGCGCCCACGACGCGCGCATCCAGCCGCAGCAGAAGGTGCAGTTCGACGAGCGCCGCAGACGTCTCTGGACCGCACTTCTGGACATCGCCGCAGGCACGCTCGTCCCGCTCGACAGCGGCGACGTGCTCCTCGCCGACGTGCCGCAGAACCCGCGCACCGCCCTCGCCCGCGACGCCGAGCGCCACGCCGCCGAGGCCTCGTGGGACCGCGGCTACGCCGACCTCTACGCCGTCGATCTCGCCACCGGGCGCCGCCGCCGAGTCGCCGAACACGTCGACGGCCCCGCCCGCCTGACGCCCGACGGGCGCGCCATCGTCCGCTTCGGCGGACGCGCGTGGCAGGCCCTCGACACCGCGACCGGCGCCGCCCGCACGCTCGGCGGCCCCGACACGCCTCTCGCCGACGAGGAGCACGACAGCCCGGACCCGGCGCCCGCCTACGGCCTCGCCGCCTTCGTCGGCGCCGATTCGACCCGCGCCGCGCTCGTCTACGACCGCTACGACGTCTGGGCGCTCGCCCTCGGCGGCGGACCGCCCTCCAACGTGACCGGCGGCGAAGGGCGCCGCACGAAGACGCAGCTGCGCATCGCCGAGACCGACCCCGACCGCCGCGCCTACGCCCACGGCGACACGCTCCTGCTGACCGGCTACGACGAAGCCGCCAAGACCCAGGGCCTCTGGCGCGTCGTCCTCGGACGGCCCGAGTCCATCGTCCGCCTCGCCCCCGGAACGGCCCCCGACGACCGCGGCGGCGAGACATCGCGCGGGCGACCGCGTGGCGATGCGCCCGGACGCATCGGCGTGGTGGTGAAGGCGAAACGCGCGCCGCTCGTTGTCATTACGCGCGAGTCGTACCGCGCCTTCCCCGACCTCTACGCCACCGACCTCAGCGGCGCCGCGCCGCGCCGCCTGACCGACGCCAGCCCCGACGCCCGGCAGTTCGCGTGGGGCCGGTCGGAACTCGTCCGCTGGCAATCGACCGACGGCGAGGCGCGCGAGGGCGTCGTGATCCTCCCCGACGGCTACGACGCGTCGAAGCGCTATCCCGTCCTCGTCTACTTCTACGAGCGGATGAACGACCGCCTGAACGTCTACCCGGCGACGGCCGTCACGCACCGCCCGGTGCTGCCGCAGTACGTCGGCGAGGGCGTCGTCGTGTTCCTGCCGGACGTGGCGTACGAGGTCGGGCGGCCCGGCCTCTCGGCGCTGAAATCGATTCTTCCCGGCGTCCAGATGCTCATCGACCGCGGCATCGCCGATGGCGCGCGGATCGGGCTGCACGGGCATTCGTGGAGCGGCTACCAGACGGCGTGGCTGGTCACGCAGACGAACCGCTTCGTGGCGGCGGCGGCGGGCGCGCCGGTCGCCAACATGACGAGCGCGTACGGCGGCATCCGCTGGGAGACCGGCGTGAGCCGCCAGTTTCAGTACGAGCAGACGCAGAGCCGGCTGGGCGCGACGCTCTGGGAGGCGCGCGACCGCTACATCGACAACTCGCCCCTCTTCTTCGCCGACCGCGTGGCGACGCCCCTCCTCCTGCTCCACGGCGACGCCGACGGTGCGGTGCCGTGGGAGCAGTCGATCGAGTTCTACCTCGCCCTCCGCCGACTGGGCAAGGACGTGACCTTCGTGCAGTACCGCGGCGAGGGCCACCACCCCAAAGCGTACGCGAACAAACTGGACTGGGCGATGCGCCTGCACGACTTCTTCGGCCACTACCTCCTCGGTCGCCCTGCCCCGGCGTGGATGACCGAGGGCGCGCCGTACGCGGGGAAATAGGCCCCCATCCCGCACCGCGAATCGCCCGTTTGTACGCCGGAATCGTCACCGGGACCGTAGAGACGCATCGCCGATGCGTCTCTACCACGCGCCGCATGTGTCACCGGTCCGGCCCGAACGCACACCGGCCCGGCCTCCTGTGATGGAGACCGGGCCGGTGCGATGGATTCGAGGCCGCGTCAGCCTTCGGCGCGCTCGACGCGGAGAGCGCCTTCGAGCTCTTCGAGTTCGGCCTTCGAACCGACGACGAGGTCGCGGTACGGGCGCTGGCCGGTGCCTGCCGGGATGAGGTGGCCGACGATCACGTTCTCCTTGAGGCCGTAGAGCGGGTCGCTCTTGGCGCGGAGCGCAGCATCGGTGAGCACCTTGGTCGTCTCCTGGAACGAGGCCGCCGAGACGAACGAGTCCGTCGTGAGCGCGGCCTGCGTGATGCCGAGGAGCGCCGGGCGCGCAATCGCCGGGCGGGCGTCGCGGACCGTCGGCGGGGCCTGGTCGCGGCGCTTGAGCTCGCTCACGAGCTCGCGCAGGTGGCGGCTGTCGATCAGTTCGCCCATCCGCAGGCCCGAGTCGCCGGCGTCTTCGATGACGTGCTTGTCGGCGAGGTCGTCGTTGAGGTCGTCGAGCACGAACCGGTCGAGCGTCTCCTCTTCGAGAAGCAGCGTGTCGCCGGGGTCGGCGATCTGCACCTTCTGCATCATCTGCCGAACGATGACCTCGATGTGCTTGTCGTTGATGCCGACGCCCTGGAGGCGGTACACCGCCTGGACTTCGTTGACGAGGTACTCCTGCACGGCGCGCGCGCCCTTGATGGCGAGGATGTCGCTCGGCGAGACCTGCCCGTCGGAGAGCGGGTCGCCCGCGCGGACGACGTCGTTCTCGTGGACGAGGATCTGCTTGGAGAGCGAGACGAGGTAGGTCTTCGCCATCCCGCCGTCGCGGCTGGTGACGATGACTTCCTGCGCCTGGCGCTTGCGGCCGCCGAAGGAGACGATGCCGTCGATCTCGGAGACCACCGCCGGATCGGTCGGCTGGCGCGCCTCGAACAGCTCGGTCACGCGCGGCAGACCGCCCGTGATGTCGCGGCTCTTGGCGGCCTGGCGCTCGATCTTGGTGAGCACCTGACCGGCAACGACCGTCGAGCCTGCGTTGACCTGCAATCGCGCACGGAGCGGAAGCGTGTACTCGCGCACCTTGCCGTCTTCCGCCGTCACGAGGATCGCCGGGGCGAGGTTGCGCTCGCGGCTTTCGATGATCACCTTCTCGCGGAAGCCCGTCTGTTCGTCGGCCTCCTCACGGTAGGTGATGCTCTCGACCATGTCCTGGAACGAGACCTTGCCGCCGACTTCGGAGAGCGTGACCGAGTTGAACTGGTCCCACGCTCCGAGAACGGTGCCCTTCTCGACGATGCTGCCGCTTTCGACCATCACCTCGGCCCCGTACGGGATGAGGTAGGTCGAGAGCAGGCGGTCGTCGTCGGTGCTGAAGATGCGGATCGCGCCCTGACGCGAGAGCACGACTTCGCGCTCGCCGTTGCCATCGTCGTAGCCGACGGTGCGCAGGTTCTCGAACGCGACGCGCCCGGTCATGCCGGTCTGGATCGTCGACTCGTTGGCGATGAGGCTCGCCGCGCCGCCGATGTGGAAGGTGCGGAGCGTGAGCTGCGTGCCCGGCTCGCCGACCGACTGCGCCGCGATGACGCCGACGGCTTCGCCCGCTTCGACCAGACGGCCGGTGGCGAGGTTGCGTCCGTAGCAGAGGGCGCACATGCCGCGGCGGCTCTCGCAGGCCAGCACCGAGCGGATTTCCACCTCTTCGATGCTCGTCTCCATGATGCGCCGCGCGATGCCCTCGTCGATCATCCCACCCGACGCGACGATCACGTCGCCGGTCTGCGGGTCGTTCACGTCGTGGACGGACACGCGCCCGAGGATGCGGTCGGCCAGGCTTTCGACGATGTCGTCCTTGTCCTTGAGCGCGCCGATGGAGATGCCGCGGAGCGTGCCGCAGTCCTTCTCCGTCACCGTCACGTCCTGCGCCACGTCAACCAGACGACGGGTCAGGTAGCCGGCGTCGGCGGTCTTCATCGCCGTGTCGGCGAGGCCCTTGCGGGCGCCGTGCGTCGAGATGAAGTACTCGAGGACGGTCAGGCCTTCCTTGAAGTTGGACTTGATCGGGTTCTCGATGATCGAGCCGCTGGAATCGCTGAGCGACTTCTGCGGCTTGGCCATGAGGCCACGCATGCCGCCGAGCTGGCGGATCTGCTCCTTCGAGCCACGCGCGCCCGAGTCGGCCATCATGTAGATGGCGTTGAAGCCGTAGTTGTCGTCCTTGAGCGCGTCGAAGAGCACGTCGGAGACGCGGTTGTTCGTGCGCGTCCAGATGTCGATGACCTTGTTGTAGCGCTCGTTCTCCGTGATCATGCCCTGCTCCCACGTGCCACGCGTGGCCTCGACCTCCTCGTCGGCGGCGGCGATGAGCTCGAACTTCTTGTCCGGGATCACGATGTCGGCGATGGCGAAGGTCAGGCCGCCCTTGGTGGCGCGCTCGAAGCCGAGGTTCTTGATGTCGTCGAGGAAGCGCGCCGTCGTCGGCATGTCCGTCGCGTGGTAGACGCGCGAGATGATGCCGCGGAGGTTCTTCTTCGAGAGCGTCTCGTTGATGTACCCGACCGTGACCGGCACGACCTCGTTGAAGAGCACGCGCCCGATGGTCGTCTCGATCATCTTGCCGGCGCTGAGCCGCACGGTGATCTTGGCGTGGAGCGCCGCCACGCCCTGGTCGAAGGCCTGCCGGGCCTCCTGCGTCGACGAGAACCGCATCCCCTCGCCCTTGACGCCGGGCCGGTACTTGGTCATGTAGTACAGACCGAGGACCATGTCCTGCGACGGCACCGTGATCGGGCCGCCGTGCGCGGGGCTGAGGATGTTGTGCGAGGACAGCATCAGCAGCATCGCCTCGAGGCACGCGTCGTGCGAGAGCGGCACGTGGACGGCCATCTGGTCGCCGTCGAAGTCGGCGTTGAAGGCCGTGCAGACGAGCGGGTGCAGCTGGATCGCCTTGCCCTCGACGAGCACCGGCTGGAACGCCTGGATGCCGAGGCGGTGGAGCGTCGGCGCGCGGTTGAGCAGCACCGGACGGCCCTGGATGACCTTCTCCAGGATGTCGTAGACATCGGCGGTGCGCCGGTCGACGACCTTCTTCGCGCTCTTGACCGTCTTCACGATGCCGCGCTCGATGAGCTTGCGGATGATGAACGGACGGAAGAGCTCGACGGCCATCTCCTTCGGCAGCCCGCACTGGTGCAGCTGCAGCTCCGGCCCGACGACGATGACCGAACGGCCCGAGTAGTCGACGCGCTTGCCGAGCAGGTTCTGGCGGAAGCGCCCCTGCTTGCCCTTGAGCATGTCGGAGAGCGACTTGAGCGCGCGGTTCGAGTCCGAGCGCACGGCGTTGGCCTTGCGCGAGTTGTCGAAGAGCGAGTCGACGGCCTCCTGAAGCATGCGCTTCTCGTTGCGCAGGATCACCTCGGGCGCCTTGATGTCGATCAGGCGCTTGAGGCGGTTGTTGCGGATGATGACGCGCCGGTAGAGGTCGTTGAGGTCGCTCGTGGCGAAGCGTCCGCCTTCGAGCGGGACGAGCGGGCGAAGCTCCGGCGGGATCACCGGGATCGTGCGCATGACCATCCACTCGGGGCGGTTCGGCGTCTTGCGCGCGGCCTCGCGGAGCGCCTCGACGACGTTCAGCCGCTTGAGGGCGTCGGCCTTGCGCTGCTGGCTCGTCTCGGTGCGGACCTGCACGCGCAGGTCCACGGCGGCGCCTTCGAGGTCGACGCGCTTGAGGAGCATCTCGACGGCCTCGCCGCCGATCTTGGCGACGAACTTGTCGGGGTCCTCGTCGTCGAGGCGGTGGTTGTCGTCGCGAATCTGGTAGAGCACGTTGAAGTACTCGTCCTCAGACAGCAGCTGCAGCCGCTCGATGCCGTGCTCGGCCGCCGAGCCGGTGTTGACGACGACGTAGTTCTCGTAGTAGACGACCTTCTCGAGCTCCTTCGACTTCATGCCGATCAGGTGCGCGATCTTGTTCGGGAGGGTCTTGAAGTACCAGATGTGCACGACCGGCACGGAGAGCGAGATGTGCCCTGCGCGCTCGCGGCGCACCGACTTCTGCGTCACCTCGACGCCGCAGCGGTCGCAGATGATGCCCTTGTAGCGGATGCGCTTGTACTTGCCGCAGTGGCACTCCCAGTCCTTGACCGGGCCGAAGATCTTCTCGCAGAAGAGGCCTTCCTTCTCCGGCTTGAACGACCGGTAGTTGATCGTCTCCGGCTTGAGGACCTCGCCGTAGCTCCGCTCGAGGATGGACTCGGACGAGGCCAGCGAGACGGTCATCGAGGTGAATCCCTTCTTCGCGCGGGGCGGCTTCGTAAACAGCATATCGTCGGTAGGATGGTTCAGTTTGAAATCGGGGGTCCGGCGCGCTCAGCTCGCGCGGCCGGGGCGCGGGGGTGGCGCCGCGCGGTCCACAGAGGACCTGCGCGGCGCACCGCGCGGATCAGTCGAGCTTGACTTCGAGGCCGAGACCCTGCAGCTCGCGCACGAGCACGTTGAACGACTCGGGCGTGTTGGGCGTCGGCATGTTGTCGCCCTTGACGATGGCCTCGTAGGCCTTCGAGCGGCCCTGCACGTCGTCCGACTTGTAGGTCAGCATTTCCTGGAGCACCGACGAAGCGCCGTAGGCGTAGAGCGCCCAGACCTCCATCTCGCCGAGACGCTGGCCGCCGAACTGCGCCTTGCCGCCGAGCGGCTGCTGCGTGATGAGGCTGTACGGCCCGATCGAACGCGCGTGCATCTTGTCCTCGACGAGGTGCGAGAGCTTGAGCATGTAGATGATGCCGACGGTCGTCTTCTGGTCGAAGGCATCGCCGGTGCGGCCGTCGTGCAGCTGCACGCGTCCGTCGATCGGCAGGTCGGCCTCGCGCATGGCGTCTTCGACCTCCTCGTACTTGGCGCCGTCGAAGATCGGCGTGGCGAACTTGACGCCGAGCTTCTTGCCGGCCCAGCCGAGCATCGTCTCGTAGATCTGCCCGAGGTTCATGCGCGAGGGCACGCCGAGCGGGTTGAGGACGATGTCCACCTGCGTGCCGTCCGCGAGGAACGGCATGTCTTCCTGCGGGACGATCTTGGCGACGACGCCCTTGTTGCCGTGGCGTCCGGCCATCTTGTCGCCGACCTGGATTTTGCGCTTGCGGGCGATGTAGACCTTCGCCAGCTGCACGATTCCCGGCGGGAGCTCGTCACCCATCTGCACCTGGTGCTTGTGGCGCTTGGCCTCGCCCTGAATCTTGGTGTAGAGCTGGAGATAGTTCTGGAAGAGGCGGCGCACCTTGCGGTTGAGCGCCGCGTCGGCCACGAACGTCGAGCGGGGCGAGATCTGCACCGGGGCCACCTCGCCGAAGGCCGCCCGCGTGTAGGCGGCGCCTTCGCTGAGGAGCACGACGCCCTCGCGGTTCTCGACGCCGCCCGACTTCTCGCCTTCGAGGAGGTTGAAGAAGCGGTCGAAGAACTTGCGGTTCAGGCTCGCCATCTCGTTCTCGAGCTTCGTGTCGATCTCGGAGAGGCGCTGGAGCTCGGCGCGCTTGGAGGCCGGGTCGAGCTTGCGGCGCGAGAAGAGCTGCGTCGAGATGACGACGCCCTTCATGCCCGGAGGCGCCTTGAGCGAGGCGTCCTTCACGTCGCCGGCCTTGTCGCCGAAGATGGCGCGGAGGAGCTTCTCCTCGGGCGTCGGGTCGGTCTCGCCCTTCGGCGTGATCTTGCCGACGATGATGTCGCCCGCCTTGACCTCGGCGCCGACGCGGATCACGCCGCGCTCGTCGAGGTCCTTGGTGGCCTCTTCCGAGACGTTCGGGATCTCACGGGTGAGTTCTTCCTCGCCGCGCTTGGTGTCGCGGACCTGCAGGTCGAACTCCTCGATGTGGACGCTCGTGAACACGTCCTCGGCGACCATGCGCTCGCTGAGGATGATCGCGTCCTCGAAGTTGTAGCCACGCCATGGCATGAAGGCCACGAGGACGTTCTTGCCGAGCGCGAGCTCGCCCTTGTCGGTCGAGAAGCCGTCGGCGAGGATCGTGCCCTTGGCCACCCGCTGCCCGACCTTGACGGTGGGCTTCTGGTTGACGTTGGTGTCCTGGTTCGTGCGGCGGAACTTGGTGAGGCGGTACTCGCGCACCGGCTCCTCGAAGGCCACGTCGGCGCCCGAGTCTTCCATCTCGTAGCGCACGATCACGCGCGTCGCATCGACGACCTCGACGACGCCGTCGCCCTCGGCCACGATGCAGGCGCGGCTGTCGCGCGCGGCGCGCTCTTCGAGACCGGTCCCGACGATCGGCGACTCGGCGCGAAGGAGCGGCACGGCCTGACGCTGCATGTTCGAACCCATCAGGGCGCGGTTCGCATCGTCGTGCTCGAGGAACGGGATGAGCGACGCGGCGGGCGAGACGATCTGGTTCGGCGCCACGTCCATGAACTGGACGTTCTCGGGCGGCTCGAACGGAAACTCGCCACGGAGGCGGCAGCGCACGGTCGACTCGGAGAACTGGTTCTTCTCGGTGAGCGGAGCATTCGCCTGCGCGATGATCGCGTCGTCCTCTTCCTCGGCGGTGAGGAAGCGGATGTCGTCGGTCACCTTGCCGTTCTTCACGACGCGGTACGGCGTCTCGATGAAGCCGAACTCGTTGATGCGCGCATGCACGCAGAGCGACGAGATGAGGCCGATGTTCGGCCCTTCCGGCGTCTCGATCGGGCAGAGGCGCCCGTAGTGCGTGTAGTGAACGTCGCGAACCTCGAACCCCGCGCGCTCGCGCGTCAGGCCGCCCGGCCCGAGCGCCGACATGCGGCGCTTGTGCGTCAGCTCGGCCAGCGGGTTCGTCTGGTCCATGAACTGCGACAGCTGGTTGGTGCCGAAGAACGTGTTGATGACCGACGAGACCGTGCGCGCGTTGACGAGGTCCTGAGGCGTGAAGTTCTCGGCGTCGCGCAGGTTCATGCGCTCCTTGATGGTGCGCGCCATGCGGGCGAGGCCGAGCGAGAACTGCGCCGCCAGCTGCTCGCCGACGGTGCGCACGCGGCGGTTGCCGAGGTGGTCGATGTCGTCGACGACCGAGGTGCCGTTCTGCAGGTTGATCAGCTCGCGGATGATCGCCGTGATGTCGTCGACCGTCAGCGTGAGGGTCTCCTGCGAGACGCCGACCTTGAGGCGCTGGTTGAGGCGGTACCGGCCGACTTCGCCGAGGTCGTAGCGCTTCTCCGAGAAGAAGAGGCGGTCGAGCACGCCCTTCGCCGTCTCGACGTCGGGGGCTTCGGTGCCGCGCAGCTGCTCGTAGAGGTAGTAGAGCGCCTCCTCCTGCGAGTGCGTCGGGTCCTTGCGGATGGTGTTGAGGAGCGTCGAGTTCTGGATCGTCTCCTCGTCGTTGGCGCGCACGACGAACACCTTGCGGATGCCGAGCTCCTTCAGCGTATCGAAGTTGTCCTCGGTGAGCACGGTGTCGGGCGGCATGATCGTGTCGCGCACGCTGCGCTCCTCGATCACCTCGCCGGTGTCCTCGTCGACGACCTCTTCCTTGCGCTCGACCGTGATCGAGGCGGCGAGCTTCTTGCCGACCGCGTTCGCGGCCCAGACCTTCTTGTTCGACACGTCGACGGCGTCGGCGAGGTCGAAGATGCGCACGAGGTCCTCGTTCGACGAGAAGCCGAGCGCGCGCAGGAGCGTCGTGACCGGAAGCTTCTTCTTGCGGTCGATGTAGGCCCACATCACGCTCGACACGTCCGTCGAGAACTCGATCCACGATCCGCGGAAGGGGATGATGCGGGCGCTGTAGAGGTCGGTGCCGTTCGGGTGGACGCTCTGGCCGAAGAACACACCGGGGGAGCGGTGGAGCTGGCTCACGATGACGCGCTCGGCGCCGTTGACGACGAACGTGCCGCGCTCGGTCATGAACGGCAGGTTGCCGAGGTACACGTCCTGCTCGACGGCCTCCTCAGCCTCGTCCTCGTCCTCGTCTTCCTTCGACGAGAGGCGGAGCTTGGCCTTGAGCGGCACCGCGTAGGTCAGGCCCTGCGCGATGCACTCGTCGATCGAGTGCTTCGGCGCGTCGACGCTGTAGTGGATGAACTCGAGCGTGTAGCGCTCGCGGGAGTCCTGGATCGGGAAGTGTTCCTTGAAGACCGCCTGGAGACCCTTGTCTCCGCGCTCTTCCGCGGCCACGTCCATCTGAACGAAGTCCTGGAAGGACGAGAGTTGGACGTCGAGGAAGTCCGGGTAATCCAGGACCGTGCGGATGCGGCCAAAGGAGCGGCGCGGCGGGACGCCGCTATCGACGCGGCTGTCTGCGCGCGAGGCCGTCCGTCCGTTCGAGGTCGCCATAGAGGAGTCGGGTGCTGTGCGTGGGGCCTGCCGCAGGAGAGCGGCGAGGCGGTGTCGTTCGGGCAGCCGGGTGCTGCCCGTAAGTCCGGCGCCGACAGGGGTTCGGGGTCGGCGCGACCCGATCAAAGCGCGAACAGGGGGAGGCGCCCCCGGTTCTCCCGAGTCGCCTCGCCGTGCGCGAAGTTTGTGCCTGCAACGAGGCGGCCTGCAAGAGGCAGAGACGCGGAGAGCCGACCTCCCACGTGGGAAGCCGGCTTCCGCCAGAGACGCTATGTGTGTGCGGTGTTGGGAGCGCGCACGCGAATCACTTGAGCTCGACTTCGGCGCCGACGCCCACGAGCTGGTCGCGGAGCTTCTCGGCCTCTTCCTTGGAGACGTTCTCCTTGACGTTCTGCGGGGCGCCGTCGACGAGGTCCTTGGCCTCCTTGAGGCCGAGGCCCGTGATCGCGCGGACTTCCTTGATCACGTTGATCTTGCTGGCACCGGCGGCCTTGAGGACGACCGTGAACTCGGTCTGCTCAACGGCGACGGGGGCATCGCCACCGGCGGCCGGGGCGGCCATGGCGACGGCGGTGGCGGCGGGCTTGATGCCGTAGGTCTCTTCGAGAACCTTGGCGAGCTCGGAGGCCTCTTTGATGGTGAGGTTGACGAGCTGCTCTGCGAGGGCGTTGATATCGGCCATGGGGATGGGTTGGGATTCCGGCCGCGGTCAGTGCCCGAATGGGCTACGCGGCTGATTGAGGAGGATGGGGTGTGTCTGGGTGCGCCGTCCTGAGGGCGGCGCGAAGTGTGGAGGCGCTCAGCCTTCGTTCTCGGCGCCTTCGCGCTCGGCGAGGGTCTGCACGATGCCTGCGATGCTGCCACCGGCGCTCTGGAGCGCGCTGATGACGGTCGAGGCGGGCGAGAGCAGCAGGCCGATCACGTCGCCGAGGAGCTCGTTCTTGCCCTTGAGGGCCGCGAGCGCTTCGAGCGTGCCGCCGCCGTAGACGGCGCCGTCGATGTAGGCGCCCTTCACCTCGGGCAGCTTCCGCTCCTTCCCCTTGAGGAAGTCGCGGATCACCTTCGCCGGCAGCGCCGGCTCAGACGAGAGCGCGACGGCGGTCGGGCCACTCAGGTGCTCGTAAACCTCGTCGTACCCGCCGATGCGGTCCATCGCAAGGCGCACGAACGTGTTCTTGTACACCTTGAAGTCCACACCGGCGTCGCGGAACCGCGTGCGCAGGTCGTTGGACTCGGCCACCGACAGGCCCGACGCGTTCGTCAGGTATACGGTGGGGTGCTGCTTGAGCTTCGACTCGATCTCGTCGATCAGCGTCATCTTCTGGTCTTTGGTCATCGCCATGGCGAAATCCTCCGAAGTCTAAAATGGATGGATCAGCGAGCGCCGCCGGTGGCGACGTTGCGGTCGATGGCGATGCCGGGGCCCATGGTCGTCGAGAGCGTGATGCTCTTGACGTAGGTGCCCTTGGCGGCTGCCGGGCGAAGACGCACGACCTCCTTGATGAAGGCCTCCGCGTTCTCGCGGATCTGCTCGGCGCTGAACGACGCCTTGCCGATCGACGTGTGCAGCCCGCCGTTCTTATCGACGCGGAAGTCGATCTTGCCCGCCTTCACGTCCTGAACCGCCTGCCCGACGTCCATCGTGACCGTGCCCGACTTGGGGTTCGGCATCAGCCCGCGAGGGCCGAGGAGGCGTCCGAGGCGTCCGACCGCGCCCATCACGTCGGGCGTGGCGATCATCACGTCGAACTCGAACCAGTTCTCCCCTTGAATCTTGGCGACGAGGTCGTCGAGGCCGACGTACTCGGCGCCTGCGTCGATGGCCTCCTGCTGCTTGCCCGCGCTGGCGAGCACGAGCACGCGCACCGACTTGCCGGTGCCGTTCGGGAGGGTGACCGTGCCGCGGACCATCTGGTCGGCGTGGCGCGGGTCGACGCCGAGGCGAACGTCGATGTCGACGGACTCGGTGAACTTGGCGCGGGACGTCTTCTTGACGAGTTGCGACGCCGTCTCGAGGTCGAACGGCGCGGTGCCGGCCGCCTCGATGGCCTGCTGCGCCTCGCGGAGGCGCTTGACAGTCTTGGCCATGGGTGTGTGCGTTGTGCGGTCCAAGCGCCGGACTCAGCCCGGCTCCCGCAGGTGGAGGAAATCGCCGCCGCGGCTCCAATCAAAGAGCGCGGCGTGCATCCGAAGGGCTGCCGTTACGGGCGGCCTTCGACCTTGAGGCCCATCGAGCGCGCCGTTCCGGCGACCATCGACGCGGCGGCCTCGCGGCTCGCGGCGTTGAGGTCGTCCTTCTTGGTCTCGGCGATGGCGAGGCAGTCGTCCCACGTCACCGTGCCGATGCTCTCCTTGAGCGGGTCGGCGGCGCCCTTCTGCACCTTGGCGGCCTGCATGAGCAGGATCGCCGCGGGCGGGCTTTTGATGACGAACGTGAAGCTCTTGTCCGTGTAGACCGTAATCACGGTCGGCAGGACGACGCCCATCTTGTCCTGCGTATCGGCGTTGAACCGCTTGCAGAACTCCATGATATTGACACCCTTGGAGCCGAGCGCAGGACCGATCGGCGGAGCCGGGTTGGCCTGTCCGCCCTTGACTTGCAGCTTGATGTAGCTGTCGATTTTCTTGGCCATAGCGTCGAGCGGTGCATGCGTCCTCGCAGTTGAGGACTCCCGCTGGTTGGGATGGAGAGTTGAAAGTAGCAGGCTCCGCGGACGAGCGGAGCCAACGTTGTAGCGGATCGCACGCGCCCCGTTCCGCACGCGCCGGGAAGCGCCGGTGAAGACGCGCCGGGCGTCCGTCGTTCGGTCAGCAACCGATCAGACGAACAGGCCCACAAGCAGCGCGATCAGTTGTGGTGTTCGATGGCGACGTAGTCGAGCTCGATCGGCGTCTTGCGCCCGAAGATCGGCACCATGACCTTGACCTTCTTCTTGTCCGGGTAGACCTCCTCGACCGTGCCCTCGAAGTTGTTGAAGCGCCCATCGACAATGCGCACCGCGTCGCCCGGCTTGAACGGGAACTCCGGCTGCTCGCCGAGCGCCTCGACCTGCTCCATGCGCCCGATCATGCGCAGGACCTCGTCGGGGCGCAGCGCCGCCGGTTCGTCGCCCTGCCCCTGCGTGAGGAAGCCGGTCACGGACTGCAAGCCGAGGATGACGTGCTTGACCGAGAGATCGAGCAGCACATTGACGAAGACGTAGCCCGAGAAGAGGACCTTCTCCTTCGTCTTCTTCTTGCCCGCCCGCATCTCGAAGACGGTCTCGACCGGGATGACGATCTCGGCGACCTTGTCGTGCAGGCCCTGCTCCTCGATCTCACGTTCGAGGGCGATCTTGACCTTCTTCTCGTGGCCCGAGTACGTCCGGATGACGTACCACTTGCGTGCGGTCTCTCGCTTCATGGGGTCAGGCTCCGTAGACGAGTTCGAGGACGGTGCTGATGACGCGGTCGGCGCTGAAAACGAGGAGTGCGAAGATGAGCGACGAGACGAGCGTGATCGTCGTGTTCGAGATGAGCTCCTGGCGCGACGGCCAGCTCACCTTGCGCATCTCCTTGTTGACCTCGTTGAGGTAGTCGGTCGCTTTGTTTGCCATCGTCGGGGTTGGGAAGCCGAGGCTCCTCATCGGTGAATGCCGCGCCGCTCGGGGCGCGATCTGTGGGGGCACGGGAGGCGGGACTCGAACCCACAACCTGCGGTTTTGGAGACCGCTGCTCTGCCAATTGAGCTACTCCCGTATGAGACGGGCCGCGGACGCGGCGTGCCGGGCATCGCCCTGCGCGTCGCATCCACGGCCCGCGTCTCGAAATCAGTCGAGGATTTTGGCGACGACACCGGCGCCGACGGTGCGCCCGCCCTCGCGGATGGCGAAGCGCAGACCCTCCTCCATCGCGATCGGCTGAATCAGCGTCACCTCGAAGCGCGTGTTCTCGCCCGGCATCACCATCTCGACGCCCTCCTGAAGCTCGATGTCACCCGTCACGTCCGTCGTCCGGAAGTAGAACTGCGGGCGGTACCCCTTCAAAAACGGCGTGTGACGACCACCCTCCTCCTTGCTCAGAACGTACACCTCCGCCTCAAACTTCTTGTGCGGCTTCACCGAGTTCGGCTTGCACACCACCATGCCGCGCTCGACCGAGTCCTTGTCGACGCCGCGAAGCAGAAGGCCCACGTTGTCGCCCGCCTGACCCTGGTCGAGAAGCTTGCGGAACATCTCCACGCCCGTCACCACGCTCATCTGCTTCTCCTCGCGGATGCCGATGATCTCGACGGCCTCCTGAACCTTCACGATCCCGCGCTCGATGCGGCCCGTGACCACCGTGCCGCGGCCCGTGATCGAGAACACGTCTTCGACGGGCATCAGGAACGGCTTGTCCGTCGCACGCTCGGGCGTCGGGATGAACGTGTCGACCGCGTCCATGAGCTCCATGACCGAGGCCTCCCACTTCTCGTCGCCGTTGAGCGCCCCGAGAGCGGATCCCTTGATGATCGGCGTGTCGTCGCCGGGGAACTCGTACTTGTCGAGGAGCTCGCGCACCTCCATCTCGACGAGCTCGACGAGCTCCTCGTCGTCGACGAGATCGACCTTGTTCATGAACACGACGATGTGCGGCACGCCGACCTGGCGGGCGAGCAGGATGTGCTCGCGCGTCTGCGGCATCGGCCCATCGGTCGCCGCGACGACGAGGATGGCGCCGTCCATCTGCGCGGCTCCCGTGACCATGTTCTTGACGTAGTCGGCGTGGCCGGGGCAGTCGACGTGGGCGTAGTGGCGCGCCTCGGTCTCGTACTCGACGTGCGCGGTGGCGATCGTGATGCCACGCTCGCGCTCTTCGGGCGCGTTGTCGATCGAGTCGAACGAGCGGACGGTGCCGCCGCTTTTCTTGGCGAGCACCGTCGTGATGGCGGCGGTGAGGGTGGTCTTGCCGTGGTCGACGTGACCGATCGTGCCCACGTTCACGTGGGGCTTGTTCCGCTGGAACGTCTCCTTTGCCATGGGGCGTGGGCTGAGATTAAGTCGGTGGGTGCGTGAAAAGGCGCGGCCCGCGGGAGGGCGAGACGCGCCGGTGAGCCGCTTGTGGGAATTGAACCCACGACCCCTTCCTTACCATGGAAGTGCTCTACCTCTGAGCTAAAGCGGCAGCGATGTCGGAGCGGAAGACGGGATTCGAACCCGCGACATTCAGCTTGGAAGGCTGACGCTCTACCAACTGAGCTACTTCCGCAGGCGCGCCGCGGCGGTCGCGGAGCGCGGGGCCCGCCGTGGAAGCGGCGAGCGGTGGTGGGAGAAGGATTCGAACCTCCGAAGTCGATGACAGCTGATTTACAGTCAGCCCCCTTTGGCCGCTTGGGTATCCCACCGGAGCGAAGGAAGAGGCCCAATCTACCGCACCCACTCCCCGTTCCGGCAATGAAGACCCCTTGAACCGCCGACGAATCGCAAATCACCCCGCCGCGCTCGCCGGATAGGCTCTGCGCAGACGAATCCCCACCAGACGAGCACGCTCGTCGATGCGTCTCCAGATCGCTTCGATCCACCCACCCCTCGACACTGTTCGTGGACGGCCAGAAACGCGATTCGAGAAGAGCCCCCGGCGGGAATCGAACCCGCATCTGATGATTACAAATCAGCCATTCTACCGTTGAACTACAGGGGCGCGGCCTGCGCCTGGCGCCTGAGCAAGGTACGGCGGCGCGGCCTGTGCCCGCTCCCGGCACCTGCGTCCTCGCCGTCTCTATCCCGTCGCCATGCCGTCGCTCCTCACCCCCGCCCTCGCCGACGACGGCATGGCCACGTTCCGCGCGAACGGCGCCGACGCGCTCCACGGCCCGCTCGTCCGCCTCCTCGGCCCCGACGGGCACGGGCTCGATCTCAGGATGCCTGAGCGGCGCGACGTGCCCGGCGTGGCGCGATTGTCGTGGCGCGTCGACGGCGGCGATGTCCGGGTCGCCCTTGCGCGCGTGGCGGATGCGGCGGTCGTCTGGCGCGTCGAGGTGACGGGCGGCGTCGACGGGTGGGTGGCGACGGGTCTGGAAATCGCCGACCCGGCGTTTGGATCGGTGCGGCGCCTGCCAGGCCTCGGGGCCGTCGTCGCCGAGGGCGCGGGCGTCGTGCTCGCGCACACGTTCGTGCCAGACGTGGGCGTGGGGGGTGCGGAGGGCGAGTCGCACGGCGGCGGCTTCAGCATCGCGCGGACGCTTCGGCTCGAACCGGGCATGTCGGCGGGGTTCACGGCCGTCGTGGCAGCGGGCGATTCGGAGCGCGCGGCCCTCGAAGCGCTCTTCCCGTTCCTCTCGGGCGACCGCAGCCGCGACGCCCTGCGCACCGCCCACCGCGAGGCGCTGGCCCGCGCCGAGGGGACACCGGGGGCGTAGAGACGCATCGCCGATGCGTCTCTACCGAACGCCATCCCCATCACCGGAGGCCAAAGGTCCCCCGACCCACACGCCGGGTCGCTACGCCGCATCCTCAGGCCACCCCGCCCGTACCCCGTCGGCTTCGCTCCCCTCTTGCCCCGATGCTCCGCCCTGCCCTGACGCGTGCCGCCGCCCGTTTTGCTGTCCTGCTCACCCTCGCCGCGCCGGTCGCGGTTCGTGCCCAGCCGACAGCCGAGACGCCGATCCGAGCCGGTCAGGCGCCCGTCGCGCGGACGCTCTCAGGCGAGGCGCGGCACGTCTTCACGCTCGATGTGCCCGCGCGGACGTTCGTCTCGGGCGCCGTCGTGCAGGAGACCGTCGATGCGGTCGTCGAGGTGATGGGGCCGGATGGCGTGCGCGTCGCGTCGTTCGACGGACCGGCGCGCGGGCCGGAAACGTTCACCTTCACCGCCGCGACTGCCGGACGCTACCGCATCGTCGTCCACGCCTTCGAGGGCGCGACCGGACGCGTGACCGTCGCCGTCGACCGGGCCGAGCCGGTGGCGACGACGCCTGCCGGGCGCGCCGATCAGGCCTTCGCCGCCGTCGCGCGGCCCGACGTTCCGGCGACGGTCGTGCGGCTCTCGCAGGGCGGACGCGTCGTCTACGAGCGCGCGTGGGGCGCCGCCGACCTCGCGCTCGGCGTCCCGGCGACGACCGAGACGCGCGTCAACATCGCGTCGGTGTCGAAGCAGTTCACCGCCTTCGCCCTCGCCAGCCTCGCCGCCGACGGGCGCCTCTCGCTCGGCGACAGCCTGCGTCGCTGGGTGCCCGAGATGCCGGTCGTGACGCCCGCCGAGGGTGGGCCGGTGACGCTGCGCCACCTCCTCACGCACACGTCGGGGCTGCGCGAGATCCTCAACGCGCGCCTGCTCACCGGCTGGAACCTCGGCGACCGCCTCGGCGAGGGCGCCGCGCTCGCACTCGCCCGCCGTCAACCATCGCCGCAGAACCCGCCCGGCGCGGCCTTCAACTACAACAACACCGGCTACATGCTCGCCGCCCTTGCCGCCGAGCGCGCGACCGCCACGCCGTTCCCCGAGTGGATGCAGGCGCACGTCTTCGCGCCCCTCGGCATGGCGCACACGTCGGTCGTGACGGAGACGCGGGCAGGTCGTGCCGGATGCCGCGCAGGGCTACGCGACGGGCAAGACCGGCTTCGTCGCCGTCTCGGGGATCGACCACGGCGCGGGCGCGACGGGCATCGTGACGACCGCCGGAGACCTCGACCGCTGGCTCGCCAACATGGGCACCGGGCGCGTCGGCGGAGACGCCCTTCGGGCGATGCAGACGCGCGCGCTCACGACAGGCGGCGACACGCTCGCCTACGGCCTCGGCCTCTTCGTCGGGCGCGACCGCGGGCAGCGGCTCGTCGGGCACGGCGGCGCCGAGGGCGGATCGTCGGCGTACATCGGCGCGCTATCCCGACCTCGATGTCAACGTCGTCGTCCTCGCCAGCGTCGCCGGATACCCGGCCGAAGCACAGGCGCACGCGCTCGTGACGGCCTTCTTCGCCGACCGCTTCGACGCGCCGTCCGCCGAGGCCGCCCCGACGCCCGGCGCCGTCCCCTTCGACCCCGCGCGCTTCGACGGCCTCGCCGGCGTCTTCGCCCTCGCGCCGACCTTCACGCTCACCTTCACCCGCGAGGCCGAGGCCAGCACGTCCGCCGACATCTGCGCCACGCCCGCGACGGCGACATCCACGGCGCCGCATCGCCGCGCGCTACTTCGTGCAGGCGACCGGGCAGCCGCGCTTCGAGATCTTCCCCTCGTCCGACTCGACGTTCTTCCTCACCGTCGTCCCCGCCTCCGCCACCTTCCACCGCAGCCGCCGACGGCCGCGCCGAGCGCCTGACGTGGCACCAGGGCGGCCAGAACGTGCCCGCGCGCCGCGCGGCGGCCTACGTCCCCTCCGCCGACGCGCTCGCGGCCTACGCCGGTCGCTACGCGAGCGCCGAACTCGGCGTCGTCTACACCCTTCGCGTCGAAGACGGCGTGCTGACCGTGCGCTCGCCGGTGCTGACCACCGCCACCGCCCTCACCCCGAGCGCCGACGGCGTCTTCACATCGTCCGGCATCCTCGGCGAACTCCGCTTCGACCGCGACGCATCGGGCGCCCCGACCGGCTTCCGCGTCTTCGCCGGCCGCATCCTCGGCCTCGCCTTCGACCGCATCGACTGACGGCGGTGGTCGCCACGGTGGCGCGGGGTTGCGGGGGACAGGCGCGGAGGTGATCTTGGAGGCCTGTGTAAGCGCTTACCCTCGCCCCCGATGCCCGACGCCGCCCGCCCGTTTCGTCTCCTGTACGCCGTCGTCGGCGCTGCTGCCCTCGCTGCGGCGCGTTCCGACCGTGCGTGCCCAGGCGCCCGCGCGGCCTGCGATCCACATCGCGTTTCTGTGGCACATGCACCAGCCGGTCTACGTGCCTGGCGAGTCGGTCCGCCAGAGCGATGCCGCCGGGCGCTTCTCGTACCGCATCGAGGACATCTTCAACCAGCGCATCGGGCCGTACACGTCGTGGCCGCGCAATGCCATCCGCGCCGGACAGGACGCCGGGCTGCCGCACGCGGGGGCGTCGGTGTCGTTCTCGGGGTCGCTCATCGAGGGGCTGAACGGCCTCGACGCGGCGGGCAACGGCAATTTTCGCAACTGGACGGCCCCGTGGCGTGAGGCAGCGGCGTGGCGCACGGCGAGCGGCAACGCGCGGCTCGACCTCATCGGCTTCGGCTACTACCACCCGCTCATGCCGCTGCTCGGGCGCGCGGCCATCGCGCGGCAGATCGCGCAGCACCGGCAGGCGGTCGCGGCGACGTTCGGCGCGGCGCCGTCGAAGGGCATCTTCACGCCGGAGAACGCCTTCTCGACGCGGATCATCCCGGCCCTCCGCGATGCCGGCGTCGAGTGGGCGATGGTCGACAACATCCACTTCGAGCGGGCCGTCGATGGGTACCCGTACAGCGCGGGCGGCAACCTCGCCGAGCCGAACCGCGCCGACGCGCGCAACGCGAATCCGGGCGACTGGCGCCAGTTGAACGGCCTCTGGGCGCCGACGAAGGTCTCGGCGTGGGCGCGGCGTCCGCACCGCGTCGCCCACACCGACCCGGCGACGGGCGAGACGACGACGATCGTCGCCGTGCCGACCGACCGCTACCTCGGCAACGAGGACGGGCGCGGTGGCTTCGGCGCCCTCCAGTACGAGGCGGTGATGCGGCAGTTCGAGGCCGACAACACCGACCCGGCCCACCCCGTCCTCCTCGTCCTCCACCACGACGGCGACAACTACGGCGGCGGCTCCGAGGGCTACTACAACGGCAACTTCCGCGCCTTCGTCGACTGGGTCAAGACACAGCCCGACCGCTTCGTCTTCACGACCGTCCAGGACTACCTCGACGCCTTCCCGCCCGCCGCGAGCGACGTCATCCACGTCGAGAACGGCTCGTGGAGCGGCGCCGACAACGGCGATGCCGAGTTCCTGAAGTGGCTCGGGCGCGCGGGCGCCGACGGCTACAGCCCGGATCGAAATTCGTGGGCCGTCCTCACCGCCGCCACCAACGCCGTCGAGACGGCGGGCCGCCCCGCCGCCGCCGTGCGCTGGATCGACACGGCGAGCGCGAGCGACTACTGGTACTGGGACGGGACGGAGATCTGGGACAGCCAGGTCACGCGCGCGAGCAACGAGGCCGTCCGAATCGCCGCCGCATCGCCCGCGAACGACACCGCCGCGCCGACGCTCTTCGCCCCGCAGCGGACGCCCTACAACCCCGGCGAACCCGAGTGGGGCCGCATCCAGCCCCGCGAGATGACCGTGTGGACGTACGCCTACGACGTCTCCGGCCTCACGACGGTCCGCCTGCGCTACCGCGTCGACGCCGACGGGCGCGTCGATGCCGCCAACCAGACCTTCGCGGGCGGATCGGGCGCCGACGGCGCGTGGCAGACGCTCGAGCATGACGCGCGTCGCCGAGCCTGCCGCGCGCACGAACCCGCTCCCGACGATCCGCGCCGACCGCTACGAGGCGACGCTCACCGGCCTCTCGGGCGTGCTCGTCGACTACGCCGTCGAGGCCACCGACGCCACCGGGCGCGTGGCGACGAGCGACCTGCAGCACGTGTGGATCGGGACGGGCACCGCGACGGGCGGCGGCGGCGGCGGCGGGCGCGGCACCGTCTCGTGGACCCCGACGGCCCCGGCCAGAGAACAGACGGTGACGGTCAAGGTCGCCGCGCCGGGCACCGGCACCGCACGCCTGCACTGGGGCGTCAACCCGCAGGGATCGACGTGGGCGACGCCCATCGCGGCCTACCGCCCGGCGGGGACGGCGCTCTTCGGCGCGAACGGCCCGGCGGTCGAGACGCCGTTCACGCGCGAGGGCGACACGCTGCGCGCAACGCTCGGCCCGTTCACCGACGCCGCGCAGGCCGTCTCCGCCCTCGCCTTCGTCGTCCACTACGGCGACGACACGTGGGACAACAACGGCGGCACCGACTACCGCATCGCCGTCTCCGGCAGCACAGGCGGCGGCGGGGCCGCGTTCGTGCTCGACGGACGCCTCGACGCGGGCGTGGCGGTCGCGGCGCAATCGGGCGGGCGGACGCTCCACGCGGCGTATCGCGGCGGAATGCTCTACCTCGCCACCGAAGGCACGGCGTCGGCGGGCGATGCGTTCGTGCTCGTCGCCGAGACGCCGGGCGCGCCGATGGCGGCGATGTGGGGCAAGGGCGGCACGGTCGCCACGCCCCGCGCCTTCCTCGCCCGCGAATCGACGAACGGGTACGCCGCGTGGTTCACGCCGCCCGCCTCGGGCGCGACGACGAGCGCCGCCTACCGGATGGCGAGCGGCGAGATGGTCGAGGGCACCGTCGATGTCGCCGCCGCCTTCGGGCGCATCCCCGACGCCGTCTACGTCGCCGCCGCCGAGTACGCCACCGCCGACGGCGGCGCCCTCCGCGTGCAGGCCCCGGCGGGCAACGGCGACGCCTCGCTCGACGCCGCCGAGTTCGTCCGCATCGCGCTCACCACGACGACCGCCGCCGACGGCGCCGACGCCTCGACCGGCGCGTTCGCGCTCGGCCCGCTCGCGCCGAACCCGCTCGTCGGCGAGGGCCGCTTGCCGCTGCGCCTCGCCCGCGCGGGCCGCGTGACCGTCGAGGCGTTCGACGTGCTCGGGCGGCGTGTTGCCACGCTCCTCGACCGCGACGAACCGGCGGGCGCCGTCCTCGTGGCCGTGCCTGCGGGCACGCTCGCCCCTGGCGTCTACATCGTCCGCGCGAGCCAGCACGGCGAGACCCGCACCGCCCGCATCGTCGTCCGCTGACCGACCGCCTGCGCCGTCACGGCAGGCAGGTCACGCGCCGCGCGGCGACATCGAGGCGCATGTACGGTTCGTCGTTCATGCCGAAGGTCACCTCGACCGTGCCGCCGTTCGAGCGCGTGCCGATGCCCGCGCCGCTGCCGTCGTGCGAGACGCCGGGGGCCGGGCCGCCCGCGCAGGTGTTGAGGGGCACGCGCCAGACGCCCGCCGAGGTGCGCACCGCGAGCGCATCGCCGTCGATCTCGGTCGCCACGCGGCGCGGGTCCTCGCGGAACCACGCCGCCTCGCGCCGGGACTCGGCGAGCCGCCAGAGGCCGACGCCTGCGATGAGGGCGAGGTAGTGCAGGGCGACGAACGGCACGCGCCGCCGCGTCCGCGTCGTCCACAGATCGAGCGAGAACGCCGCGAGGTGCGCCGCGCAGGCGACGACGAACAGGGCCATCCCAAGTCCCCGCAGCACCCGGTCGCCGCCGTAGAACGTCATCGCGATCACGACGAACGCCACCGCCGCGAGCGCCCACCCGAGGGCGGCGAGCACAACGGGACGGGCAAACAGGGCGGTCAGGCGAGACGGCATCGGGCGCGGGAGCGGGCGAACGCCCCAACGTACGGAATGCGGCGCGCAGGCGATGCGGCGACGCGCGTAGGTCCGTTGCCCGTCCGAACGTCCGGTCGAGACGCTCGTGATGCCGGGATCGGAGACGTGACGTCGACGCGTAGATCTCGCCGTTGACACCGCCCGACCGCCTCCGTGACCGGCGCCTCCGAGACGATCAAGGCCCGCCACATCTGAGGCGAGACCGACCGCCAGAGCGGAAGCGTCGGCATCGCCTGCTGACGATGCAGCCTCTCCCGCCGCACGCTGCGCACGTGGACCGGCCGGTTCGGGGCCGACGGCGAACGGGCACCTCGAAGAGCCGCAGTCCCGGCACGATGGGGCGAACGAGCCGACGCGCATCGCGCGCGGCATGCGGCGGCATCTGACGACGGGAACGTGAGGCCGTGTCCCCGATCTCCACATCGAGAGCATTTCTAACACCCTCAGACAGCCAGACGACCACGGCACCCACACGCGGGACCGGCGCGCGGCGGGGCGGCGTTCGCCCCGCCCTATGCGGATGCCGACATGCATGTTCACGACGACCTCGATGCCCACGCGGCGGCGTTCGTCGCGCGCCACCGGATCGCGGGCGCGGGCGTCGCGGCGGTGAGTGGCGGATGCGATTCGATGGTGCTCCTCGACGTGCTCGCGCGGCTCGGGCGCGTGGCGCTCGTCCTCCACGTCCATCACGGCCTGCGCGGCGCCGACGCCGATGCCGATGCGGCGCTCGTCGCGGAGACCGGCGCGCGGCTCGGGCTGCCGGTGCGCGTCGTGCAGGCGGGCGCGGCCCCGGCGGCGGGCGTCGAAGCGTGGGCGCGGGAGGTTCGGCGGACGGCGTTCGGCGAGGCGGCGCGGGCGGTGGGCGCGGGGTGGATTGCGACGGCGCACCACGAGGACGACCAGGCGGAGACGTTCCTGCTCGCCCTCCTGCGCGGCGCCGGCACGCGCGGCCTCGCGGCGATGCGGCCCGTCCGGAGGCTCGGCGGTGGGAGGACGACGGGGGATGCGGCCCCGCCCGTCCTGCTCGTCCGCCCGTTCCTCGACGTGCCGCGCGCGATCCTCGCCGCCCACGCCGCCGCGCGCGGCCTCGCGTGGCGCCACGACGCGAGCAACGACGACGCGCGGATGCGCCGCAACGCCGTCCGCCACGACCTCCTGCCGCGCCTCGACGCCCTCGTCCCCGGCGCCGCCCGCCGCATCGCCCGCAGCGCGGTCAGCATCGCCGCCGAGCGCCGCCTCGCTGCTCCCGCCCGCCGCCGCCTGCGCGCCGCGCCCTCGTGTCCGGCGACGACGCCGACGGCGGCACCCTCCGCCTCGACGCCCTCGACGGCCTCCCACCCGAGATCCGCCGCGGCCTCCTCCTCGACGCCCTCGCCGCCTTTCTGCCCGGCGTCCCCGCCGACGCCCGCGCCGCCGCCCGCCTCGATGCCCTCGCGTCTGCTCGTGTCGGACGACGGCTCGCGCACCCGGCGGGCACCGTCTGGCGCGGGCGCGGCGTGCTGCGCTTCGTCCCGGCACAGGCGAGCGGGAGCGGCGATGCCCCGCAGCCCCTCTCCACGGGCGGGGCGGTGGACGTGCCGGGGGGCGTGGTGCGGCTCGACGCGGCGGAGCGGCCGGCGGCGTTTGCGCGCGATGCCGCTGTGGCGTGGTTCGACGCCGACGCGCTCGCCCTGCCCCTCACCGTTCGCCGGTGGCGCGCGGGCGACCGGATGCAGCCCTTCGGAATGCCAGACCACTCGCGCCTCGTCTCCGATGTGCTCACGACGGCCCGCGTCCCACCCGAGCGCCGCGCCGCCGCGTCGGTCGTCGTCGATGCGGCGGGCGCGGTCGTGGCGGTCGTCGGGATTCGCGCGGCGCACGTTGCGGTCGTCGGGCCGACGACGCGGCGCGTGGTGGCGCTGCGGTTCGTGGCGGGATGAGCCGCGAGTTGTCGGTCGTGAGTCGTCCGTCGTCCAGATCTGTCCGGTGCGGGGACCGGAGAGGTTGGCCCTTGTCGTCCGTCGTCCGTCGTCGGTCGTCCATCGTGCCCGTACCTTTCGGGCGCCCGTCCACGCCTGCCCCTGCCCGATGCCTGCCGACTCCACCGACGCCACGCCTCCGCCCGCCGACACGACCGCGTCGGGCCTCGACCGGAGCCTTCATCCGTACGCCCCCGCCGCCGACGGGTCGATCCTCTGCCGCGGCGAGCGCTTCGTGCCGTACCTCGGGCGAGACGTGATCCGCGACCGCATCGCTGCCCTCGGCGCGGAGATCTCGAACGAGTACGCAGGCCAGACGCCGATCCTCATCGGCGTGCTCAACGGCGCCTTCGTCTTCATCGCCGACCTGATGCGGGCGCTGACGATCGACTGCGAGGTCGACTTCTTCAAGCTCTCCTCCTACGGCGCGGCCAAGGTGTCGAGCGGGCAGATCACCGAGCTCAAGCGCGTCGACGCCGTCCTCGCCGGGCGCCACGTCATCGTCGTCGAGGACATCGTCGACACCGGCCAGTCGATGCGCTACATGCTCGATGCCATCGCCGAGCTCGAACCGGCGACGCTTCGCGTGGCGACGCTCCTCGACAAGCCCGAGGCCCGGCAGGTGAACGTGCCGCTCGACTACGTCGGCTTCCGCATCCCCAACCTCTTCGTCCTCGGCTACGGCCTCGACTACGGCCAGCTCGCCCGCAACCTCCCCGACCTCTACGTCCTCGCCGACAGCCCGGTGCACGGCCACGGGTGAGCGTCAGCCCGGCGTGATGCCTTTGGGATGGACGACGTACGGGCGGGTCACGCGGCCACCGTTGGAGGCGGCGGAGACGTCGGCGACGGTGTGGAACTCGCGGACGCGGCCGTCGGAGTGACGGATCAGGATGGGCGAGCGGCGGGCGTAGGCGGTGTTGGTTGCGCGGTCGAAGGCGAGGTAGTACGGCAGCGTCGCGTCGAGCGTGGCGGGCGTGGCGAGGCCGCTGGCGACGAGGTGCGCGGAGACGGCGTCGGTCCAGGCGGCGCGTTCGGCATCGGTCGGATCGGCGTCGAGCCACGTGACGGCGGGGAGGCGGCGGTCGAGGAAGCGCCCGGCGAGGTCGGCGAGGACGGGGTCGCGGTCGTCGCGCCAGCGCTTCAGGCTGACGAGCACGTCGGCGTCGTCGAGGGCGCAGAAGGCGCGGCGCACGTCGGGATCGTCGACGTCGGGGCGGGCGCGTTCGAGGAAGAACAGGAGGGGCGCCGAGCAGGCGTCGCGGCTGGCCCGGCGCGATCCGTCGGCCAGGTGCTCGCGCACGCGCAGGAGGGCGCCGCGGAGGACGTGGTCGCCCGCGAGGACGGTGCGGTGCAGGTAGACCTGCCAGTACATCAGCCGCCGCGCCACGAGAAACGCCTCGACGGCATACCGCCCCTTCGACTCCACGACGAGGCGACTGCCGACGCCGCCCGCAGACGGCTCCACGGCGAGGGTGCGGATGAGCCGCGCCACGCCGACCTGTCCCTCGACGACGCCGGTGTGGAAGGCGTCGCGCCGCAGGTAGTCGAGCCGGTCGACGTCGAGTTGGCCGGAGACGAGGGCGTGGAAGAAGGGCCGGTGGTAGGCGCCGTCGAAGAGATCGAGCGTGAGCGCGAGGGCGCCGCCGTGGCGGCGGTCGAGGTCGCGCATGAGCGCGCGGCTCATCGCCTCGTGGCGCTGCCCGCCGAGGAGCAGTCCTTCGAGCGTGTGCGAGAACGGCCCGTGGCCGATGTCGTGGAGGAGCGCGGCGGCGAGGGCGGCGGTGCGCTCGTCGGGCGAGACGGGCGTTTCGGTCTCTTCGAGCGTGTCGAGCGCCTCCTGCATGAGCGCCATCGTGCCGAGGGCGTGGCCGAAGCGGGTGTGCTCGGCGCCCGGAAAGACGAGGTGCCCGACGCCGAGCTGCCGGATCCGCCGCAGCCGCTGCACCTCGGGCGACTCGACGAGGTCGAAGACCAGCCCGCGCGGCACCGACACGAAGCCGTGGACGGGATCGGAGAAGAGCTTGGCGCGCGGCACGGCGGATCGGGGATGGCGCGGCAATGTAGCCGCAGGGTGGTGGGGTGGTGAGGGGTGAGTTTGCGAGATGGTGCATCTCCTCCATCCCGAGCTCACCAACTCACGATCCCGCCAACTTCCCCCCCGCCCACGCCGCGTGGCGTATCGTGGCGCGGCCTGTCCTCTTCCGCTCCGATGCTCCCACTGCCCGCCGTCTGGCACCCCGCCGTCGTCCACTTCCCCATCGTCCTGCTCGCCCTCGGCGGCCCGGCGGCGCTCGTGTGGGCAGTGCGCGGATCGTCGTTCTGGCGCGGCGTGACACTCTGGCTGCTCGTGCTCGGCACCGCCGGGGCGTACGTGGCGCGCGAGACCGGCGAGGACCTCGAACACCAGGTCGAAGGCGAGCCGCGCGTCGACAAATACCTCCACCAACACGAAGAGGCATCCGACTGGGCGTTCTACCTCGGCATCGCCACCGTCCTCACCGTCGGCGGGGCGACCGGCTTGTCGGTGTGGATGGGGCGGCGCGAGCGGACGATGGCGGCGGAGACGATCTTCACGACGCGCCTGCCGGGCGCAGGAAGCGGCGCGGTCCGCGCGGCACTCGCGCTCCGCATCGTCGGCGCCATCCTCGCCCTCGCCACCACCGCTGCCGTCGTGCGCACCGCCCACTTCGGCGGGCTGATGACGTGGGGCGAACGACCTGCGGAGGCACCGTCCGCGCCACCGGCATCGACGCCCTGACGCGGCGTCACCCGGCGAGGACGCTGCTTTCCACCGACTGCGGCACCGACGGTGACATCGACGGTGGCATCGCCACGGCGCGCACCTCGATGCCGTCGCCGATGCGCGCCCGCAGCGCCGCCGCGACCGATTCGGCGGAGGCGACGGGCGGGCTGAGTGCCACGGCGGTGCCGCCGAGCCACGTCGCATCGTACGGGAAGAGCGCGGCGGCGTAGCGCGCCACCTGCTCCTCGACCGCCGCGGGCGGCCCCGGCGGGGTGTAGCGGACGAGCAGGAAGCCGGTGGCGTGGGCCGTTTCGGGTGGCGGGTGTGTGAGTGATGGCGTGTGCATCGGCGCGGCGGATGGATGGACCGGTACGATCTCCCGCACATCGTGACAGCCCTGCGTCACCGGGCGAAGCGATGCCTGCGGCATTTCCGGCCGCGGGATCACCGGCGGCGTGGTGCAGGGCGTGCCGACTGCGGTGCCGGGCGGGATGCGCGAGCGGCGGCGGCGTCCGTTTCTTGGGAGGACCGATGTTCGTCTCCGTCTCCGTCCTCACGTCCTCACGTCTTCACCGCCCCCGATGCGCCGCTTCCTCGCCTTCGCCGCCCTCGCGGCCCTCGTCCCTGCCGCCCCGGTGCTCGCGCAGCCCGCGGCGCTGCCCGTCGCGCCGGTGCGCTACGACACCGACCTGCTGCCGACGGCCTTCCACGCCTCGCGCCGCGCGCTCGTCCGCGACGCGCTTCCCGCCGGGGGCGTCGGCGTGTTCTTCTCCTCGCCCGAGCGGCAGCGCCTCAACGACAGCGATTTCGAGTACCGGCAGGACGCCAACCTGACCTACCTCACCGGCACGCACGAGCCCGAATCGGTGCTGATCGTCTCCAAAGACGGCTTCGCGCTCGACGGCCAGACCGTCCACGAGGTCCTTCTCGTGCCGCCGCGCGACGCCTTCTCGGAGGTGTGGATCGGGCGCCGCTTCGGGCCGGAGCGGGCGCAGGCGCAGCTCGGCGTCGAACGCGCGGTGCCGAACACACGCTTCGGCGAGGTGCTCGCCGCGGCGCTCGGCACGACCGGACGCGCCTTCCTCGCCGGTCTCCCCGAGGCGCCGACGAAGGGCCTCGCCGCGCAGATCGACACCCTCCGCGCCCACGCCCCGACGCTCACCATCGACGGCAACGCCTACGTCCGCAACGCCGCGCGCGGGATGCTGAGCGTCGGCTCGTCGGAGGCGTTCGGGACGCTCCGGCAGGCCGTCGCCACGCGCCTGAGGGCCGAAGACTTCGCCGACACGACGCTGCAGGCCGCCGTCCGCGTCTTCCAGTCCGCCCCCGACTACGCCGCGTGGGACGCGTGGCGCACCGCCCGCATGGGCCGCATCGCCGACGCCGCGCTGCTTCCGGGAATCCTCGGCCAAGCCCGCATGGTCAAGACCGACGACGAGCTTCGCCTCCTCCGCCGCGCCATCGACGCCTCCGCCGAAGGCCACAACGAGGCGATGCGCATCGCCGCCCCCGGCCTCTCGGAGTACCACCTCGAAGCCGCCGCCGAGTACGTGTTCTTCCGCGAAGGCGCCGAGGCGGTCGGCTACCCGAGCATCGTCGGCGCGGGCGAGAACTCGACCGTCCTCCACTACAACACCAACCGCCGCCCCCTTCGCGATGGCGACATCGTGGTGATGGACATGGGCGCCGAGGTCCACGGCTACACCGCCGACGTGACGCGCACGATTCCGGTGAGCGGACGCTTCTCGGCGGAGCAGAAAGCCATCTACGACCTCGTCCTCGCCGCGCAGGACGCGGGCATCGCCGCCGCCGTCGCCGGGGCGCCGTTCTCAGCCCCCGGTGCCGCCGCGACGCGCGTCATCACGCAAGGCCTCCGCACGCTCGGCCTCATCCAGACCGACGCCGACGTGCGGCGGTTCTTCATGCACGGCACGAGCCACCACATCGGCCTCTTCGTCCACGACGTGGGGCAAGGGCCGCTCGTGCCGGGGGCGGTCGTGACCGTCGAGCCGGGCATCTACATCAGCCCGTCCGCAGAGGTCGACCCGAAGTGGTGGAACATCGGCGTGCGCATCGAGGACGACATCCTCGTCACCGCAGGCGCCCCGGTCAACCTCTCGGCCGGCACGCCGCGCACGACCGCCGCCATCGAGGCGATGATGCGCGAGACGCCGAAATACACGCGGTAATTGCGGACGACGGACGATGGACGACAGACGACGATGTCGTCGACGAGGGGCTTGACCGGGCCATCACCCCCGCAGGTCCGGGTTCAGCGTGTACGTGCCGGTGATCGAGGCGCGGGCGAGGTCGTGGCCGTCAATGGCCGCGTCGACGGCCTCGCGCGAGGCGCCCGGCGGCGAGGCCGAGCGTGTCGGTGTCGAGGGCGACGACGGTGAAGACGTAGCGGTGCACGCGCGCGTCGTTGAAGGGCGGATACGGGCCGTCGTAGCCGTGGTACGCGCCCGCCATCGTCGGCGTCGCCCTCGAACCACCCGGTGTAGCTGTTCTCACCGCGCGTGCCGACCGGTGCGCCGTCGGCGGACTTGCCGCGCGCGGTGATGCCGTCGCTGTCGGCGCCCTCGGCGATCTCGCGCACGTCGGCGGGGATGTCGAAGAGCACCCAGTGGACGAAGTCGGCGCGCGGACGGTCGGCAGCCACGGTCATGCCCTCGACGCCGACGCCCTCGCGCGAGGCGGGCGCGTCGGGGTCGATGCAGAAGACGGCGAACGAGCGCGTGCCGCCGGGCACGTCGTCCCAGGCGAGGTGCGGGCTGCGGTTGGCGGCGAAGCCATCGGGCGCGCCCATGGCAAAGGCGGGGTCGATGGGCGAGCCGTCGTGGACGGAGGTGCTGCGGAGTGTCATGGGGTCGGGGTGTCGGATCGGTGCATCGCACGGCCCCGCCGCCGCGCGCGTTCCGCCCCCCACGCGCCCCGCGCATCCGCCCCCAGGCCCGATGATTGCCGAATCAATCGCCGAACGAAAACGCCGAGGTGTCGGCGAACGGCGCGGTGTCGCGCGCGAGCCACGACGCGGTCGGGGGGACGTCCGCGCTCATGCCGCGCCCGCGTTCGCGCTCGAAGGCGAACGTGTAGCGCCGCGCCCGCGCCGGACCCTCGGGCGCGAACCGTCCGCCGTCGTAGCGGAGCGTGCGCCCGGCGAAGACCTTGTGGCCGCCCTCGGCCTCGACGACTCCGCCCACGCGGTCTGCAAGAGGCGCATGTGCCCGTCGGCGCCCATCGTGAGCGTGCCCTCGCCCGCGTCCTCGGCCCAGAGCGAGGCCGTCGGCGCATCGGCAGACTCCGGACCGGCCATGACCGACCATCCCTCGACGCCCATCCCCATCCCCGACGAGGCGTGCTGCAGGAGCGCGAGGTCGGGCGCGCCGTCGCCGTCGAGGTCGCCGCGAACGGCCTCGAAGCCGCGCATCCCGCTCGACATCGGCCAGTCGGTGTCCCAGACCGTCCGCACGTCGCCGCCGACGCGGAGCACGAAGCGCAGCACCGGATCTCCCTCCGCGTCGGACGAATCGGGGAGGACGACGGTGCGGCACAGGTCGGCGCCGTCGGGGAAGCGGAGGCACTGCACGGGCGAGCGCCCGAGCGAATCCGGCCCGATCCACGTCGCCATCCGCCCGCGCGCCGCCGCCCCATCGGCGACCGCCGCGACGACCGAATCGGCCTCGCCGACCGTCGCCCCGAGCACGCGCAGCCGCTCGGCTCCGGTGAGGACGACCGCCGCCGTGTCGGGCGCCGGTGCATCGGACGGGTCCGGGGTGCGGCACGCGGCCAGCCCGAGGAGGAGAACGAGAGCGAAACGATGCATCGTGATGTTTGGAAAAAACCTGTGTAGGGGCGGGTTTAAACCCGCCCTGCCCTGCCCCGCCTCCGTCCGCCCCATCCCCACCGTACCCATCCCCGCACCGCATCCACCGTCACCGCGACAGCCACAGCACGCGCGCTGGCTCGCTTTCGGGGTATGGATTGGGAAGCGTCTCCAGCCATGCCGCCTGCCCGGCGGGCCATGTTCGGGGCTGGCCGAGCGGCGCGTAGCCGACCGGGAAGAAGCGCCGCGTGGCCTCATCGCCGAGCGTCGCCGCCGTCGCCTCGCGCCCGGCGATCTGGTAGCCGCCGAACGCCTCGAACGGACCGGCGGTGACGCGCTCGCGGCCCTCGGGCGGACGCGCCGGAATCGACGGCTCGCTCGTCATCGTCCGCACGCCGCGCGTGAGCCAGCGGTCGGGGGCGTAGCGTCCGGCCTCGTATTCGCGTCCGCGGAGTCGCTGGAAGGAATTCAGGTAGCGGCGCTGGCGGATCGGGCCGTCGGGCACGAGGGCGCCGCCGTCGTAGCGGTAGAAGCGTGCGGTGTAGTAGAGGCCTGGACCTCGACCTGGGCCGCGCCCCGCCTCCGTCCCGTCGTCCCACGACGACGCGACGAGCCGCAGCCCGCGCCCGCCCGGCGCGACGCGCTGCACGAGGCCCGTCGGGCCGTAGTCGGAGACGAGCATCCGCATCGGCCCGCCGTCTGGAATGCCGGTTTCGGGGACGACGAAGACCTCCCATGTCGCCACGCCCAGCCCGTTGCCGGTGCCGACGTGCTCGACGACGACGATCTCGCCCGCGCCGTCGCCGTCGAGGTCGCCGCTCAGCACATCGTAGCCCTCGATCCACGCGCCCGTCACCTCATCGGTCCAGGTGGCGAGGACGCGCCCGCTGCGTTCGACGCGGATCGTCCGCATCACCGCCGCGTCCTCGTCGGCATCGACCGGCGGGTAGACGAGCGTCCGCGTGACGGCCACGCCGCCGCGCGTGGTGAGCGTCGAGGCGCGGCGGAGCGACGAGTCCGGCCCGGCGCCATCGCCCCAGCGGTAGCCGACGCGTTCGAATCCGGTCGCCGCGAGCCGCTCGCGCTGCGGCTCCGAGGGGCGCGTCACGCCGGGCTGCGCATCGGCGGCGGCGGTGACGAACAGGAAGGCAGCGAGGGCGACGAGGCGGCGCATCGGGGACGGCGGGAGTGGAGGACGGACGCAACATAGGCGCCTTCCGCCCGCTCTTTCGCCGCCGAGTCCGGGGCGGATCTTCAGGTCATCCGCCACGCTCGCCGCCCGCCCCTGCATTGCCGCCGCGGGCGAGCAGAACCGGCGTCCACGCGTCGCGGGCGCCGCCGAAGAAGGCCGCGAGCACGCGCTCGAACACCGATTCCGGCGGCGAGACGGCGGCGAAGAGCGTCATCGACGACTGGAGCTTGAGGGCGTCGAGGTCGCCGAAGATCACCGTCGCAGACGTTCCGGCGTGCGCCAGGACCGCCTCCGCGCAGGCGACGAGGCGCGGTCCGAGAACGGGGTGATCGAGGTAGGCGCGGGCCTCATCGGCGCCGGAGATGCCGTAGCGCCGCGCCGTGTCGCTGCGGCCGAGGCCGCGCATCTGCGGGAAGACGAACCACATCCAGTGCGTCCGCTTGCGCCCGGCGCGAAGCTCCGCGAGCGCGTCGTCGATGTCCCCGGACTGGCCGAGGACGAAGCGGGCGAGGTCGAAGGGATCGTCAGGCGTCATCTTGGGGAAGGAGTCGAGGTATCTGTCCAGAAACACGCCCTGTCATTGCGAGCAGAGCGTGGCACGCTCGCCGTTCAGAGCGCTGTCGAACCGGATTGCCACGTCGCTTCGCGCATCGCAACGACAGCCCGCTCCGTCACACCACCTCCACCACGTCCCCGAACCGAAGCTCTTGCCCGGCGGGGGTGTCGCGGAGGGTGACGCCGAGGGCGGCGATGGCGTCGCGGAGGCGGTCGGATTCGGCGAAGTCGCGGGCGGCGCGGGCGGCTTTGCGGGCGGCGGCGAGGGCGAGGGCCTCGGGCGGCAGACCGGCGGGGGGCGCGGCGGTCTCGTCGCCGTCGGCGTCGCGCTCGACGATGCCCGAGCAGGTCGTTCGTGCGGGCGAGCCACGCGAGGGCGCTGCGGGCGCTCGCGCCGCTGAGTCCGGCGGACGCCTCGGTGTGGACCGCGCGGACGCCGTCGAGCGTCGCGGCGAGGGCGACGGGCGTGTTCAGGTCGTCGCAGAGGGCCGCGAGGACGCGGTCGGACACGCCCGCGAGCGGCGCGGCGAGGGCGTCCGGGCCGGGCAGCGTCGGCGTCGGCGGCCAGACGCGCCAGGCGCAGCACCTCGCGCAGCCGGGAGACGGCGCGGGCGCTGTCGTGGAGGTGCTTGCGGGTGAAGTTGAGGGCGCTGCCGTAGCTGCCGGAGATGAGCGCGCAACCGCAAGGCGAGCGGATCGACGCCTCCGTCGAAGCCGAGCGCGGCGGCGGCGGGCGTGGCCTGCGTGAGGTCGCGGACGGTGTAGAAGTTGCCCTTCGACTTCGACATCTTCTCGCCCTCGACCATCAGAAACCGCGTGTGGATCCAGTGCCGCGCGAAGGGTTTGCCGGTGAGCGCCTCGCTCTGCGCGATCTCGCACTCGTGGTGCGGGAAGATCAGGTCCTCGCCGCCCGCGTGCAGGTCGAGCGTGTCGCCGAGGTACTTGCGCGCCATCACCGAGCACTCGATGTGCCAGCCGGGAAATCCCTTCCCGAAGGGCGCGAACCACTGCATCAGGTGCGCGTCGTCGCGCTTCCAGAGGGCGAAGTCGCGCGGGTCGCGCTTGCCGGGGTCGACGACGACGTCGCGGACGGCCTCCATCAGCCCGCGGTCGAGGGTGTTGCCGGAGAGTTCGCCGTAGCGCGGAAACGAGGTGACGGCGAAGTAGACGCCCTGCTCGGTCGCGTAGGCGTGGCCCGATTCGAGGAGCCGTTCGACGGCCTCGATCTGCTCGGTGACGTGCTCGGTGGCGCGCGGGCGCACGTCGGGCTCGCGCATTCCGAGGAGGCGCCAGTCGTCTTCGAGCGCGCGGGCGTAGTGGCGCGCGAGGTCGTAGACGGTGGCGAAGCGCTCGCCCTCCTTCGACTCGCAGCGCCCGCTGCATCTTGTCGGCGCCCGTCGGCGTCGGCGATGTCGTCGTTGGTGAGGTGGCCGACGTCGGTGATGTTGGAGACGTAGGAGACGCGCCAGCCGAGCGCCGTCGGCGAGGCGCACGACGAGGTCGGCGGTCAGGAACGTGCGGAAGTTGCCGATGTGGGCGTACGAGTAGACCGTCGGGCCGCACGAGTAGAAGCGCAGGTTCGGCCGCCCGTCGGCGCCGGTCTCCGAGGGCACGAGCGCCTCGACGCGCCGCGTGAGCGTGTTGGTCAGGCGAAGCGCGGGGCGGGCGGCATCGCTGGAGGCGGCATCGCCAGAGGCAGCGTCGGGCATCGGCTCGGACATCGGAATCGGGCAGGTGTGGAGGCGGCGATGTACGCGCCGCGCGCGGGCGCCGGTCCACGGGCGGACGAAGGATTGTGAGAGGACCGAAGACGGGCGGCGGTGCTCGTCGCCCCGGCGCAACCCGGCGCCCCGGTCGCGGCGTACGTCCCCGCCCGACCGCCCTCCCGATGCCCCGTTTCGCACGCCGCCGTCCCGGCCTCGCCCTCGTCGCCACTCGGGCTGCCTCCTTGGCCGCCGTCCTCGTCGCGGTTTCCGGCTGCGCCGCGACGCGCCCGTCGGCGCCAGCGCCGGTGGGAGTCGCGGTCCGCGCGACCGCTCCACCCGACGTTCTGACCCGTCCGATGGCGTGGCCCGCGCGCGGCGTCGCCTACGAGATCTTCGTGCGCGCCTTCGCCGACACCGACGGCGACGGCATCGGCGACCTGCGCGGCGTGACCCGCAACCTCGACCACGTGGCGAGCCTCGGCGCCACCGCGATCTGGCTCATGCCGATCTCGCCCTCGCCCTCGTACCACAAGTACGACGTGACCGACTACACCGCCGTCGACCCCGAGTACGGCACGCTCGACGACGCGCGCGAGATGGTGCGCGAGGCCCACCGCCGCGGCATCGCCGTCGTCCTCGACCTCGTCGTCAACCACACCTCGCGCGAGCACCCGTGGTTCGTCGAGGCGGCGGCGGACGCGCACGGCCCGATGCGCGATTTCTACGTCTGGGAGGACTCCGCCGCCGTTCGTGCCCGCTTCCGCGCCGCCACCGCCGACACCGGCACGCGGATGCCGTGGCACCGCGACGCCCGGCAGGCGCCGGGCGACGGCGCAGCGCTACTACGGCGTCTTCGGCCCCCACATGCCCGACCTGAACTTCGACCATCCCGAGGTGCGCCGCCGCATCCTCGCCGCCGCCCGCTTCTGGCTCGACGACGTCGGCGTCGATGGATTCCGCCTCGACGCGGCCAAGCACATCTACCCCGACGACCGCGCCGCCGACTCGCACGCCTTCTGGCGCGACTTCCGCGACAGCCTCCGCGTCACCCGTCCCGACGTTTACCTCGTCGGCGAGGTCTGGGACCGCCCGGAGGTGGCCGCGCCGTACCTCGCGGGCCTGCCGTCGCTCTTCAACTTCGACCTCGCCGGGTCCGTCATGCGCGCCGCCGCGACGGGCCGCGCGGCCGATCTCGCCGGGCGCCTCACCGCCACGCGCGCCGCCTTCGCCCGCGCCAACCCGGCCTACGTCGACGCGACGTTCCTGACCAACCACGACCAGACCGCGCGTGGCGAGCCTCCTCGGCGACGACGCGGCGAAGATGCGCCTCGCCGCCGCGATGCTCCTCACGCTCCCCGGCGCGCCGTTCGTCTACTATGGCGAGGAGATCGGCATGCCGGGCCGCAAGCCCGACGAGCACATCCGCGAACCGCTCCTCTGGGACGTGCCCGGCGGCCCGCGCCACGCGCAGACGACGCGCTGGGTCGACCCGCGCGACGCCCGCGCCGGCACCACGCCGACCGTCGCCGAGCAGAACATCGACCCCGGCTCGCTCCTCACCCACTACCGCCGCCTCGCCGCGCTCCGCGCTGCCCACCCGGCGCTCTCCGGAGGCGAGATCGAACCCGCACCGCTCGCCGTGCGCGCGGGCGATGCCGACGGCGTGCTGTCGTTCCTCCGCACCGCCGCGGGTCAGACGCTCCTCGTCGTCCACAACGTCTCCGGCGGCGCCATCACGGCGGACCTGTCGCCCGCGCTCGTGCCCTTCACGCGCGTCGTCTACCGAAACGGCGATGGCGTGACGATCGAGGGCGGCACGCTCGTCCTCCCACCCTTCTCGACAGTCGTGCTCGCGCGCTGACGGATGAAGGATTGCGCAAGGACGGCGAGCGGGCGATTTACGCGGAGCGAACCGCTCGGTGTCCCTACGTGATGTGGGTATCATCCCGCATTCGTTCTCCAAGCGCCTCCACGCCATGCGTCACTGGCTCCGCCTCGCAGGCCTCGCCCTGCTCGCCTCCCCCGCCCCGCTCCTCGCCCAGACGCCGATCCCGATCCCGGGCACGCGCCCCGAGGCCGTCTCGACGGGGCTTGGCCTCGCCGTTGCGGCCTCCGGCACCTACCTCGCCACCACCGACTTCCGGGACAACGCGGTCTACGTCTTCCGCACCGTCGGCGGCGTGTGGGCGCTCGATGCGCGGCTGGAGATGGCGCCCGGCATTCTGGTGGGGACGCGCGCCGGGGGGCTTGCCTTCTCGGGCACCCGCCTCGTCGTCGGCGCTCCCGGAGCCGACGAGGGGCGCGGGGTGGCCTTCGTGTTCGAGCGCAGCGCCAGCGGATGGACGCAGACTGCGCGCCTTGAGCCGTCCGAGCGGACACAGTACGCCCAGTTCGGCGTCAGCATCGCCCTCGCGGGCGACCGGATCGTCGTCGGGCAGACCGGGCTGTTCTCCAACCGGGGCGAGTACGACGCGGCCGTCGTCTTCGCGCGCGAGGCGTCGGGCGCGTGGCGCCAGGAGGCCCATCTCGTCTCCGGCATTCCGCCCAACGCCAACGATTCCCAGACCGACGGCATCTGCTTCGGCTGGAGCGTCGCCGCGCGCGGCGACCAGATCGCGGTCGGAGCGCCCTGCACAACGTCCCCACTGAACCCGCGCGGACGTGCGTACGTGTTCCGCCGCGACGCCTCGGGCTGGGTCCAGGGCGCGCCCATCGAAACACCGACCGGGGGATCCATCCTCGGCGGTGTCGCCTTCGCCGGGCCGGATCTCGTCGTCAGTTCGTCGCGCGGGTGGCATGTCTACCGCGACGGCGTCCTCGCCACTGTCCTGGCCGACACGCTCGCCGGCGAGGGCATCGCCTACTCCCGGACGCTCAGCGGAAGCGACAGCCTGATCGTCGCGCTCGGGCGCAACAGCCGTGGGATGCACCTCGTGCGGTTCGAGCGGGCCGACGGCGGGTGGGCGATCCGCCGCGAGCAGACGCTCATAACGCGACCGTTCGCGTCGAGCAGCTCCCACGTCTCGGGAACGCTCACGCACACCTTCTTCGGCAACTGGATCGAAGGCCAGGTGCTCGCCCGCGCCGACGACGGCGCGCGCACAGACACGCTTCGCGCGCCGGGCCTGGAGCGTCCGTTCTCGAGGGGCACACAGGCCGGCGCCGCGCTCGACGCGCACGCCGGACGGATCATCGTCGGACTGCCGGGCGCCGATGCCACGGCACCGGCGATGTACGAGGACCGCCGCGGCGCCGCCGTCGTGCTCGCCCCGCCGTCGGAGGCGCGCCTGATCACGGGACCCGCAGCCCTGCGTCAGACAGGGCAGCACGTCGCAGTCGGCGACGGGATCTTCGCCCTCGGCAGCAGCCGGCACGTCGAGGTTCACGGCGACGCATCGCCGTCGCCGCTGTTCGAGGCGACCGTGGCCTCGACGCAGGGCGTGGCCTCGCTCGACGTCGGCGGCGCACCGTCGCCGTCGGCGTCATCACGACGAGCACGCAGGTGGGCGAGGTCCGCGTGGTCACGTGCAGTGCGGGCGGCCCGTGCGCGCAGACGGCCACGCTGACGCACGTGCCGACGCCCGGCGCGCAGGGCGAGCGGTTCGGGCACAGCGTCGCGCTCGACGCCTCGGGCACCTTCCTTGCCGTGGGTGCGCCTCTGTTCAGCGGAAGCACGTCGGGGCAGGTCGTCACGCAGGTGTCTCTGTACAGCCGTGACCCCGCAGGCGTGTGGCAGATCGACACGCGACTGAGCGCCTCGACTGCCGACGGCTTGTTTCCCCTACGATTCGGCAGCGGCGTCGCGCGAAGCCGCGACACGGTCGCCGTCGTGGGGTTCGACCGCCTGTACGTGTACGTCCGGCGTGGGAGCGGATGGACGGCTGAGGTGCCGATTCCGATTCCGGGCTCTGTCCTGTCGAAGCGCCCGGCGCTCGGCGCGGGCCGGATCGCCATCGGCGTTCCCTCATCGAACCAGGCGCCGGGGCAGGTGCTCGTCTTCCGGCCCACGAACACCCCCGGCACGTGGACGCTCGACCGCACCCTCGACGGCGGCGCGCGCGGCGGCATCTCGTTCGGCACCAGCGTCGCCATCGACGGCGCGCGGCTCCTCGTCGGGGCGCCGGGCGCGGCGGGTGGAGCGGGCGAGGTGTACGCGTACGACCTCGGCACGGGCGTCGCCGCCGAGGGCGAGGAGACGGCATCGGCGCTGTCGCTGCGCGTGCCCAACCCGGTCCGCGAGGGCGCGACGGTGCGGTACGTGCTCGACCGGCCCGCGCGCGTCCGCCTGAGCGTCTACGACGTGCTCGGGCGCCTCGTCTCCACGCTCGTCGATGGCGACCGCGCGGACGGCACTCACGAGATCGCCTTCGCGTCGGGCCTCGCGCCGGGCGCGTACATCGTGCGCCTCGACGCCGACGGCATCGCGCGCACCCGCACCGTCGTCGTCCTGCGCTGACGCAGGTCAGCGCGCCCTCACACCGGCGGCAGGCCGTCACCCGCGCGGACGCCGGGCGGGGGCCACTGCGGCGCGTCGTGGCCGTGGCCGCCCCACGGCGCGCAGCGCAGGATGCGCCACGTGGCGAGGACGGTGCCGCGCACGAACCCCTGTTCGCGCAGCGCCTCGATGGCGTACTGCGAGCACGTCGGCGTGAAGCGGCACGTCGGCGGGCTGAGCGGCGAGATCCAGCGCTGGTAGCCGCGCACGAGCGCGACGAGCGCCTCGGCGGGCCAGCGGTGGATGGGGAGACGCGGCATCGGGGGTGTTGGACGACGGACGACGGACGATGGACACAGCCCATCCGTGAAGCCTGTGCGACGCCGCGAACGCCGACGCCGACGCTGCGCTCCGTCCGGCTATCTTGGCTCCATGACCGCTCGCCCGACGCATCGCCACGCCCACGCGCACGCCCTCCGGGCGGGCCGATCCGGTGCGTAAGCTCGTCTCCGCCTCCGGTCTCCGGTGCCGCCCGCCCTGCCCTCCGCAGCGCGGGCGTTCTCGTTTCCCCACCTTCCTCTTCCGCCCCCCCGTGACCGACTCCTCCCCACCTTCTCCGCCGACGCCCTCCTCCCGCTCGTCACCTACGGCGCCGACGGCCTCGTGACCGCCATCGCGCAGGACGCCGAGACGGGCGAGATCCTGATGCTCGCCCACATGACCGAGGCCACGCTGCGCCAGACGCTCGACACGGGCGTGATGACCTACTGGAGCCGCTCGCGGCAGAAGGTGTGGGTCAAGGGCGAGACGAGCGGGCAGACGCAGACCGTCCGCGCCGTCCGCATCGACTGCGACGGCGACGCGCTCCTCTTCGCCATCGACCAGGTCGGCGGCGCCGCCTGCCACACCGGGCGCCGCTCGTGCTTCTACCGCCGCCTCGACGGCGACGCGGTCGTCACCGAGACCGAGCCGCTCTTCGACCCCGCCAGCGTCTACGGCAAGGGGTGAAGTGCGCGTTGGTGAGGTCGCGTCGAGTGGTGGCCGCAGCACGCGCCACCCGGAGCGTCAGCGCAGGCCGGGGATGGCGAGGGCGGCGACGGCGCTGTCCTGCGGGTTCGCGGCGGCGTAGACGGTCGCGTAGAGGCCGAGGAGGCCGTCGCTGCGGCGCGCGTGCTCGTCGAAGAAGGCGGCCGCGGCGGCGCTGCGGTGGGGCGTGTGGACGGCGCGGGGGCCGTCGGGACCGGCGGGCGCGTCGCGCGGGAAGCTCTTCTCCGGCTCGAACAGCTTCGACCCGGCGTGGCAGCCGATGCACTGCGTCGGCGCGCGGAGCGGGCGCGGGGCGCCGCTCGTGGCGTCGGCGAGGCGTCCGGCGCGGTCGTAGACGGCGAAGTCCCAGACGCCGTCGGCGCGCTTGCGCATGAGCGTCGTCTCGCCATCGGGCGCGGCGTGGGCGCCCCAGACGGTCGTGCCGACGGGGTAGACGAGGCGGTCGCCGGCGGCGCGGTAGCCGGCGAGGGCGCTCTGGAGGGCCGCGCGCGGCATGAACACGCGCCGACGCGCCGTCGTCATCACGCCCGAGACGTCGAGCGGAAACGCGGCGGCGGTGTCGAGGGCGAGCGCGTCGAGGGTGGCGGGGAAGGCGCGGGCGGCGGCGTAGGTGGCCTGCGCGAAGGCGGTCAGTTCGTCGGCGTCCACATCGCCGTCGCCGTCGGCGTCGATGGCGGGGGCACCGTCGGGGGCGCGGGCGGCGATGGCGGGGCCGTCGAGCGTCCATGCGTCGCCGTCGCGCGCGGCGAGGCCCGCGGCGACCGGGTCGCCGCCGTTGGGGCCGAGGAGGGCGCCGAGGTACAGGGTCAGGAGCGGCGACGGGTCGCGGCGCTCGACGTCGAGGCGCAGCGCGGAGGCGTCGGGGCCGCCGCCGCATCCGGCGAGGGCGAGGACGGCGGCGGGCGAAGACGGGTCGGAGCATCGAAGCGACGGAGGGAGGCGGGCGCCGCAACGCCGGAAGACGGGCGTGGGTTGAGGCGACGCCCGGTAGAGATGCGAGCGTTCGTGCCCCGTCGCCCCCGGATGCATCGACCGGCACGACATCGCCGACGAACCATCCCCCCACAAACACACCCTCCCACTCCCCCTCATCACCGCCCCTCCAACTGCGCCAGCACCCCCTGCGCCCGCGTGTCGGTCGGGTCGAGGGCGACGACGCGGCGGAAAAGGTCTCGCGCCTCATCCATCCGTCCGGACTGCGCGGCGAGGATGCCGCGGTTGGCGAGGGCGCTCGTGTTGGCGGGGTCGAGGCGGAGGGCGCGCCCGAAGAGCAGATCGGCCGCGGGGCCGTCGCCGAGGGCGAGGCGGAGGCTGCCGAGGTTGACGAGCGCGAGCGTGAGGTCGGGGGCGAGGGCGACGGCGCGGGCGAGCGGCGCCTCGGCGTCGGCCATGCGCTGCTGCTGGAGGAGGAGGAAGCCGAGGTCGTTCCACGCGCCCGCGTGCCGGACCGGGTCGTCGGCGAGGGCGGCGCGGTAGGCGGCCTCGGCACCGGCCGCGTCGCCCGATTCGGCGAGGGCGGCGGCGAGGCCGAGGCGGGCCTCGACGAACCGCGGCTGGATCTCGACGGCCCGCCGAAGCGCCCCGGCCGCATCCGCCGGGCGCGCGAGACGCCGCAGCGCCATCCCGCGCCAGTAGTGCAGCCGGGCATCGGAGGGGTAGCGCGCGACGGCGGCGTCGAAGACCGCAACGGCGGCGGCGAGCGAATCCTGCAACATCAGCGCGCGCCCGAACGCGAGCCGCGCCGCGCGCGAGATCGGCGCCTCCGGCCAGCCCCTCGCGCGCGGCCCCGGCGATGCGCGGCAGGTAGGCCGGGAGGCGGTGCGTCGTCTCGTAGAAGGCGAACGTCGCGGCGGCGTCTTCGAGGCGGCGCAGCGCGGGCGCGTCGTCGTCGCGGTCGCCGACGTCGGTGAGGCGGACGAGGCGCAGCGGGGCGGTCTCGGGAGGCGCTTCGAGAGCGGCGATCGTCGCGCTCGGAGGCGTGCGGCGCGGGAGCGTCCGGCGGATCCAGTGGTCGGTGAAGGTGACGTGCGGGATGTCGCTCGTCCCCGCCGCCTGCATGTGGCACGAGACGCAGTTGGCCGTCGCCACCGCCGACGGCGCCACCTCGGGGCACATCGGCGCGCCGGTCGCCGAGGTCGCCGGGGATGGCGTGGCGGATGGCGACGCAGACGCCGCGTGGCCGGGCATCGCCGGAAGCGCGGCCGCGGTGTGGCACGAGCGGCAGGCGTTCGAGAAGGTCGCCGGGCCGGTCTCGGCGGCGCTGACGTGCGGGTCGTGGCAGGTCGTGCAGGTCATCGCCGACGCCTTGAAGCAGGCGCTCTCGGCGAGGCGCTGCGCGTGCGACGAGATGCCGAACTCCTCGGGATCGGTCAGCTGCTCGGCGCGGACGTAGACGATGCGGCTCTCGGAGATCGCCTGGCCGGGCCGGAACGTCGACGGGTCGTGACCGTCGCGGAAGACGGTCGTGCCGGAGAGGTGGCACTGCTGGCAGACGGCGAGCTGCCGCCCGCGGTCGAGCCGCGCCGGGTTGACGACGGTCGGGTCGGGCGCGCCCTCTTCGGCCCCCGTGCCCGCGAGGCGGCTCTCGACGTGGCGGCTCGCGGGGCCGTGGCACTGCTCGCACGAGATGCCGAGCGGAAGCGGGGTCTCGTAGTGCGCCTGCGTGAAGGCCGAGTAGACGGGCGTCGCCGTGTGGCACGTCACGCACTGCTGGTTGACGGGGCGGTCGAAGCGCAGGTTGGCCTGCCGGTAGCCGGGCGAGAGGTCCCAGATCGCGCGCTCGGCGTACCACGTGAGCGGCATCTCGGTCAGGTGGCCGTTGACGTTCATCAGGTACGAGCGCGTCGCGTTGCCCGAGCCGACGACGTACGCCGCCGCGTACCGCAGCTCGTGCGTGACGACGCCCGATGGCGAGAGGCGCCGCTCGCGCTGCACGAGCGAGTCGCCCTCGACGAAGGCGTCGTAGACGAGGCTGTCGGTCGTGCTGACGACGGGCGATCCGCCGAAGCGCTCGGGCGCGGTTGCCGCGTCGAAGCGGCTCATCGACCGGCCCATCCCGGTGCGCGCGTACGTCGCCGCGATCTCGCCGTGGCACGACACGCACGCCGCATCGCCCGACGTACGTCGCCTCGGCCGACGCCGCGCGCACCGGCACATCCTCATCCCCGCGGCACCCGGCGACGGTGAGCACGGCGGCCACGAGAACGCAGGCGACGCGGCGCGGGGACAGACGATGGAGCAGCGGCCGGGACGCGGACGGAGAAGACAACAGCACCGGGACAGGCGAGGGGGAATGCGGCGATTCGCGGGCGGACGGTCCGCAGCGGAGGAGCCGGGCCGACGGGGCCGGGTGGAGGGGACTTGCGTTCTGGCACGAATGTTACGAGCGTTCGATCCTTCGCCCCTCGCCGCGGCGGTCCCGATCTGAGACCGCGCGGCCCCGACCTGTCCCTGCGCCCCCGTGAGTTTGCTGTTGCCCCTGCTGGCCGTCGCCCTCCTGTCGGTGGCCCTCGGCGCCGCCGGGGGCTACGCCTATTTCCGCGCCCGCTACTTCGACGATTCCGGCGAGCCGCTCGAAGCGTCCCTGCCGCCCTCGCCACCGCTCGGCGGTCTTCCGGCGACCGGTTTCGGAGCGCTTCCGCCGATCCCCCTCACATCCCGCGCGCCCCTGCCGACGATGCCCCGCGTCGCCCTCGGGCCGATGATCGCCGAACTCGACGCCGTCCGCGAGACCCTCGCCCTGCGCGCGAGCGACGCCGACGCCCCGCTCGAAGCGCGCCTGGGCGCCGTCCACGACGCCCTCGTCGACGCCGAAGCGGCGCAGGCGACGCGGGCGAGTGCGGCGGAGGTCGACCGCCACGCCCGCGACCGGCTGAGCGCCGACCTCGCCGCCGCCACGACCGAACGCGACGCCCTCCGCAGCCGCGCGAACGAGTCGAACGCCGAGATCGAGCGCCTCAGCGCCGACGCCGAGCAGCTGCGCGACGATGCCCGCCGCCTCCGCGTCCGCCTCGACGCGACGACGAGCGAGCGGTCGGAGGAGGGCGACATCGCCGATCAGATCGCCGCCGACCGCGACCGTCTCGCCCGCGACCTCGCCCGCGCCACCGCCGACCTCGCCGCCGCCCGCGAGACCGCCACCGCCACTGCCGCCGACTGTGACGCCCTCACGTCCGAACGCGATGCCGTCTCCGCGACGCTCGCCACCGCCGAGGCCGAGCGCGACACCCTCGCCGCCCGCCTCGCCGCCACCGCCGCCGAGCGCGACACGCTCCTCGCCGACCTCGCCGCCGTCACCGCCGAGCGCGACACCACCCTCGCCCAGCGCGACGCAACGGCGGCCGACCTGACGGCTGTCACTGCCGAACGCGACGCGGCTGCCGCCGATCTGGCCGCCACAACCGCCGAGCGCGACACCTTCGTGGCTGCGTTCGACGCGCAGGCCGCCGAGCACACGTCTGAGCGCGACGCCCTCGTTGCCAATCGGAACAGCCTTGCGGCCACGCTCGACGCGCGCTCCGCCGAACACGCGTCCGTGATGGCGGAGCGCGACGCGCTTGCGGCGGCCCTCGATGCTCTCGGCGCAGAGCGCGATGCTCTCGACGCCGAGCGCAACGATCTGGCGGCGACGCTCGACGCGCAGAACGCAGCCCATGAAGCCGCGACGGCCGAGCGGAACGCCCTCGCCGTCGAGCGTGACGCGCTTGCGACAGCGCTCGATGCGCGAACGGCCGAGCACGCCGCCCTCGTGGGTGAACGCGATGCGGCGCGCGAGACCCGCGACGCCCTCGCCGCCGATCTCAACGACGCCCGGACGCGCCTCGACCGGCTCGCCGCCGAGCGCGACACCCGCGCCGCCGAGCACGAGGCCGCGCTCGACGCGGCCCGCGCATCCGTCACCGCCGACCTCAGCGCCGCCACTGCCGAGCGCGACGCCCTGCGCGCCGATCTCGCCGCCGCACGCGAGAGCGTCGACGTGGCGACCGTCGCCATCGAACGGGCCGCCGAGGACCGCGACCGCGCCACCGACGACCTCGCGCGTCTCGCCGCCGAGCACGAGACCGCCCGCGCCGCCACCGCCGAGCGCCTCGACGCCCTCGCCGCCGACCTCGCCGCCACCGCCGCCGAGCGCGACGCCCTCCGCCAGCAGATCGCCGCCACCGTTCCCGCCGAGGCCGCCGCTGCCCTCACCACCGAGCGCGACGCGCTGCAACGCGATCTCGCCGCACTCCGCGACGAGCGCGACGCCCTGGCCTCCGAGACCGACCGCCTCCGCGCCGAGCGGGTCGAGGCCGTCCGCACCGACGCCCAGCGCGCCGACGACCGTGAGGCGCTGCGCGTGCGCCTCGCCGATGCCGACCTCGCCACCGACGCCGCCGAAGCCGCGCGCATCGAGGCCGTCGAGGCCCGCGACCGTGCGCTTGCCGATCTCCTCGCCGCCGCCGACCGCCACGCCGACGACCTCGCCACGCTCCGCGACGCCCGCGACGGCGCCCTCGCCAGTGCACGCGCTGCCGCCCGCGACGCCGAGGCCCGCTCGGCCGCTGAGCGCGACGCCCTCCGCGCCGACCTCGCCCGCGCCGACGCCGACCACGTCCTCCGCAGCGACGCCGACCGTGCCGTCCTCGACGAGCGCCTCGACGCCCTCACCACCACGTCCGACGCGCTGCGCCGCGAGCGCGACGACCTCCGCGCCGGACGCGACGCCCTGACCGCCGAGCGCGACGTCCTCACCGCGCGCCTCCGCGAGTCCGAGGCGCTCCGGGCTGTCGACGACGGACGACGGACGACCGACCACGATGCCGAGCGACGCGTCCTCGCCGAGGAACGGGATGCCCTGCGCACGGCTCTCGCCACCGCCACCTCCGCCGACGACATCCGGCACCGCGCCCTCGCCGAGGAACGCGACGCCCTGCGCACAGCCCTTTCTGCTGCCACGGCCCGCCACGATGCCCTGGCGGAGGCCTTGCGCACCGCCCGCGCCGACGCCGACCGCCTCCGCACGGCGCCGCCCGCATCTGTCCGCCACGCTTCGCGCGATGCTGAACGCGACGCCGCCCTCGAACGCACCCTCGCGCGGATGCAGGCCGACCACGAAGCCGCGCTCGTCGCCAGCCGCGCCCTCGCCGCCGAGCGAGACGCCCTGCAACGCGACCTCGACGCCCTGCGCGCCGCGCCGCCGCCGTCCGCCACCCCGCCGCCGTCGATCGCCGACGCCACCGCGCGCATCCGCCACGCCGTCGATGCCGCCGTCGCCGCGACCCGCGAGCGCGACCGGCTGAGCGCTGAGCGTGACATTCTCGCTGCCGAGGCCGCCGCCTTCCGCGCAGAGCGCGACCGCCTCGCCCGCGACGCCGCCGCCCTGCGCCAGCAGCTCCACGACGCCCGCCGCGCCGCCGCGCCGCCGCCGTCCGCCCCCCCCTTCACGCCGCTCTCGTCCTTCGCCGAGCCGCAGTAGTCCGGTCGTGACGGGGCCGCGCTTCCCCCTCCTGCCTCTGCGGCCTGCACAGCCTCCGCGGCGGTCCTCCCCCAGGCGTGGGGGAGGTGCCCGACAGGGCGGAGGGGGAATCACCACCCGAGTCGGGGCCCCGCGCTCACACCTCCGCCGGGATCACGCACAAGCGCTCGAACTGCTTCACGCGGCCGTCGATCTCGGCCTGCTGGAGCGAGAAGAGGCGGTCGGGGCCGAAGCGCTCGACGGAGAAACTGGCGAGGACGCTGCCGTAGACGACGGCGCGGCGCAGGGCCTCGGTCGTCACGCGGGGCTGGCGGGCGAGGTAGCCGGCGAAGCCGCCCATGAACGTGTCGCCCGCGCCGGTCGGGTCGTGGAGGTCTTCGAGCGGGAAGGCGGGCGCCGAGAAGATGCCGCCGTCCTCGGTGAAGAGGAGCGCGCCGTGCTCGCCCTTCTTGATCACGATCGTCTTCGGCCCCATCTCGCGGATCACGCGGGCGGCGCGGATGAGGTTCGAGGTCTTCGACAGCTCGCGCGCCTCGGCGTCGTTCACGATCAGGCAATCCGTCACCTTGAGCGTCTGCTGCAAGTGCTCCGGCGTCGCCTCGATCCAGTAGTTCATCGTGTCGAGAACCGTGAAGCGCGCGCCGGTCATCTGGCCGAGCACGTCGCGCTGGATGAGCGGGTGGAGATTCCCGAGGCACACGATCTCGGCGTCGCGGAAGCTCTCGGGCACGACGGGCTGGAACGTTTCGAGGACGTTGAGCTGCGTCTCGAGCGTGTCGCGCCCGTTCATGTCGAAGTGGTAGCGGCCCGTCCACGAGAACGTCTTGCCGCCCGCCTGCACGTCGAGACCGTCGAGGCGCACACCGCTCTTCTTGAGCGCGTCGAGGTACTCGTCGGGGAAATCGTCGCCGACGGCGGCGACGAGGCGCACGTCGTCGCAGAAGAACCGCGCCGCAAGGGCGATGAAGGTGGCGCTGCCACCGAGGACGCCGCGCTGCGAGGCGAACGGCGTTTCGATGTGGTCGAGGGCGACGGTGCCGACGGCGAGGATGCTCACGAGTTCGAGGGAGGGGGTGGACGCAGCGAGGCCGGACGCGCGTGGGTGCGCATCCGGCCTCGAAACGAGAGACGGCGGAATCTACGGCATTCCATCCGTACACGCCGCACGAGCGACGATCAGCGCCACGCCTTCGCGGCGTCCGCGATCTTCTTGGCGACGATGGCCGCGACGGCAGCCTTTGCGGCATCGAGCGCGTGCTCGGCGGTCGTCAGGCCACGGTCGGCCTTCCGGCGCGCCTTCTTGGTCTTGGACGCGAGCGACGAACGGGCATCGCCGAGCATGTCGCCCGCCGAGTCGGCGGCGTCACCGGCCACGCCGCGCCAGTCGGCGAAGCGTTCCGCAGCGACGTCGCGCCAGTCGCCGAACTGGTCGACGAGCGTATCGCCGAGGTCGCCGGCCGAGGCGCGGAGGTCGCTCGTGCGGGCGGCGGCGGTTTTGGCGGCGGACGTGCCTGCCTTGCGGGCCTTCTTGCCGGCCACCGAGGCCCCGGCCGCGAGGGCGGCGGTGGCGAGGGCGGCCTGGTCGGCGAGGGTGCTGCCGAGGTCGCTCGCGTAGCTGCTGGCGTCGTCGAGGGCGCGCTTCGCCTTCTTCTTGTAGCGGACGACGGGCGGGTCGGGGCGGAAGGCGCCGCCGAGCAGTCGCCCGATCAGCAGCCCACCGCCGACGGCGATGGCCGTGGCGAGGGCCGGGTTGTCCTCGACCCACGAGCGGGCGCGGCGCTGCACCTGCTGCGCGTCCATGCGGGCGGCCTCGGCCTTGAGGCGCGAGACGGCATCGCCGAGCTCGCGGCGGGCCTTGTCGAACGACTCGGAGATCGCGGCACCCGCGTCGCTCGCGGCGTCCTTGACGGTCTCAGCAGCGCTCGTCGCGCGGGCCTTGGCCTCGGCGGCGAACCCGCTCGCATCGGCCACGTCCGGCGAGGCGGCATCGGACGAAGCGGCCGCGTCGGGCATCGGAGTCGTGGAGGTGCCCGACGACGACGACATCGTCTTGGCGGGTGCGGCCTTGGCGGCGGCATCGGTGGCGGCGGCATCCGTGGCCGGGGCGTCGGCGGGCTTGGGGGCGCCGGTGGCGCGGGGGGTCTTGGTGGGTTCCATTGGGGAGCAGGAGGTGAGAGTGGGAAGGGTCCGCCGGAGCCGACGGGGGTGGCACCGGCAGGGTCAGCGGCGGCGGATCAGGATGCCGAGGAAGACGCCGAGACCGAAGGCGACGGCCATCACGAGCGGTTGCTGGCGGCGGGCGAAGTCTCCGGCAGCGTCGGCGGCGGTGCCGAGCGCGGCGGTCGCCGTGGCGGCGGCATCGGTGGCGCCGCGGGCGAGGCGGTCGGCGGTGCTCTCGTCAGACGACTTCGGCGCGACGGGCGTGTGAGCCGGACGCGGGGGCATCGCAACCGTCCGCGGAGGCGTCGAGGGCGACGCGACGGTCATCGTGGGCGCGCCAGCAGTCGTCGTGGCGGTGCCGGTCGGCAGGCCGGGGAGGGATGGCGCCGAGCCGGTCGGGACAGGTGGGGTCACGGGCGCACCCCCACGAGGACGCCGAGGGCGATGCCGAGCGCAAACGCGCTGCCGAGCGTCGAAGCGGGGTGTTCACGAACGAACTGCTGGCCGTCGTCGGTCAGGCGCCCGGCCTGGTCGGCGAGCGTGTGGGTGGCGTCGGAGAGCGTGCGGTAGGCGTCGGCGCTGAACGCCTGGACGCGCGCGAGCGCATCGTCGGTGCCGGGCATCGTGGCGGCGTCGGGCGCGGGAACGATGCTGGACGACGACGACGGCGGCATCTTGGGCGCGGCTTCGGAGGAAGACGCAGCGGTCGCGGCGGTCGCCACCGGGGCGGACGAGGGGAGAGGAGACGTAGCCATTCGGGTGGGATCGGGAGGGGGGCGGGAGCGGAGAAGACGGAGCGAGAACGGAGCGACGGCAATAGCGGCGGGGGCTGAGCCGTCACGCAGAACAACGCACCCGCGCAGGGCCTCGACACCGCCGCCGTAGGTTTGGCGACGGGAGAGAATACCCGGCGCGCGGGGTCAGGACTCCGCACACCGGAGGCGGCGGGGCCATTTCACAGCTTCGTTTCCCACATCCGCCCTCGCTCCCACGGGCCGCTTGCGCCGTCTCACGCTGCTTTAACACCGCGCGGCATCCCCCACGCCCCACCCGTCGGCGCCCCTGCCGCCCGATCTTCCGTCTGAGAAACTGTCTGTGACGTGACAACGTCGCCTCTTTGCGTCCGTCATCCCCGCGAACCGAAGGTCCGCGAAGCGGAACGCGGGAATCCAGAGGGGCTCATGCACAGCGCTCTGCACACCGGGTCCCCGCCTTCGCGGGGATGACGAACTTCACAAACAGGGTCTCAGCCCCGTCTCCGGCGCCCCGTCTCCGGCGCCTCGTCTCCGGCCTTCCGCTCTGGCGTCCCCGCTCCGCGACTTCCTCCGCTCCTCCCGTGCGCCTCTCCTTCCGGTCCATCCGTCTCCGCCCTGCCTCGCGCCGCGCCGTGTCCGCCGCCCTGCTCGTCCTCATCGTCCTGGCTCCACTGGGGATGCCGGTGCGGGCGCAGACGACCGATCGCGCGAGTGCCGCGTCACGCCTGCGCGACGCCGAGCGCGCCAGTGCGGAGGGGCGCCTCGATGTCGCCATCGCCCTGTACGATGCCGTCGCCGGAGGAAGTGGAGGCAGCGCCGCGCCCGGCGTCCTCACCGATCCGGCCTCCGCCGTGCCCGCCGCCGTCCGTGCCGACGCGCAGTACCGCGCGGCCGAGGCGACGCTCGCGCTCGGCCTCACCGCCGAAGCCGCGCGGCGTTTCGAGGCGTTCGCGAGTGCCTTTCCGGCCCATCCGCGCGCCACCGACGCCCGCATCGGCCTCGCGCGGACGCTCCTCGACCGAGGCGACCTCGTGGCCGCCCGCGCCGCCTTCGTGCGCGCCGCCGAGACGACCGCCGACCCCGACGCCGCGATGCGCGCCCTCCTGTGGAGCGCCGAGATCGCCCTCCGGCAGGACGACGCCGACGGCGCCCGCGCCGCTTACCGCCGTGCCTACACCGCCTTCCCCGCATCCCCACTGGCCCCGGCCGCGCGCTACGCCGAGGCCTTCCAGCTCCTCCGCGCCGACCGCCGCGCCGACGCCGACGCCGCCCTCGCCGCCCTCGACGCCCGCTACCCCGACTCGCCGTACGCGCGCGACGTCGCCCTCGCCTACGCCGACCTCACGTACGCGATCGGCGACTGGGCGCGCCTCGACGCCCTCGTCACGCCTCGCCTCGCCAGCCTGAGCGGCGACGCCCGCGCCCGCGCTGCGTTCCTCGTCGGCGAAGCGCGGCGGCAGACCGGACGCCTCGACGCGGCTGCGGAGGCCTTCGAAATCGCCGCCGCCGATGCCGCGTATGCACGTCCGGCAACGATGGGCCTCGCCGCCGTGCGCCGCGCGCAGAACCGCCCACGCGAGGCCGCCGACGCCTACGCGCGCGTCCGCACGCTCGGCACCGGCGCCGCCTCCGACACCCTCGGAGCCGAAGCGGCCTACGCGGAAGGCGCTGCCCGGATGGCCGCGCGCGACGTCCCCGGCGCCCTCGCCGCGTGGGCGCGCCTCGCCGAGACGTGGCCGACGCTCGCCCTCGCCACCGACGCGCGGTACGAGACCGGCGTCGCCGAGTACCGCCGCGAGCGCTGGCGCGAGGCCGCGACGGCCTTCGAAGCCTTCGCCGAGCGCGCCCCGACCGGCGACGACCGGCTCGGCGACGCCCTCGTCTACGCCGCGAGCGCCCGCATCGCGTCGGGCGACCTCGCGAGCGCCGAGCGCCTCTTCGACCGCGCCGAACGCGTCGCCACGACGCCCACCGCGCGCGGCGCCGTCGCCTTCCAGCGGGCGACGCTTCTCTACCGCAGCGGCGCCTTCGACCGCGCGTTCGAGCGCTTCCGCGCCCTCGCCGACGCCGCCCCGCCGACGGGCCTCTCGCCCGCCGACGCCCGCGCCGCCGCCGCGCGCCGCGTCGAGGCGACGTACTGGGCCGCCGAGAGCGCCTTCTCGGGCGGACGTCCGCGCGACGCCGTCGCCTACGCCGAGCGCGTGCGCCGCGACGACCCGAACGGGCCGTACGCCACCGCGAGCGCCTACACGCGCGCCCACGCCCTCCTCAAGCAGGAACGCCTGCGCGAAGCCGCCGAGGCCTTCGAGGCCTTCATCGACGAGACCCGCGCGACGCCCGAGACGCAGCGCTACCGCGACGAGGCCCACCTGCGGCTCGGCGATCTCTTCCTCGCGCAGCGCCGCTACCTGGAGGCCGCGAGCGCCTACGCCCGTGCCACGCGCGAGGGCCGCGACTACGGCCTCTTCGGCACCGGCCTCGCCTACGACGCCGCCGGATCGGCCGACCGCGCCGAACGCGCGTGGCGGCAGCTGCTGCGCGATTTCCCGCAGTCGGACTGGCGCGAGGAAGCCCGATACTCGCTCGGCCTGAGCGCCTTCCGCGCCGACCGCTACGACGCCGCCATCGCCGAGTACGAGACGCTCGTGCGCGAGGCGCCCACCGATCCGCTCGCCGCCAAGGCCCTCTACGGCATCGGCGACGCGCACGTCAACGCCGGGCGCCCGCGGCAGGCCGCCGAGGCGTACGAGGGCGTGCTGCGCCGCTACCCGCAGTCGCCGTTCGCCGCCGACGCCGCCGCAAGCCTCGAATCGGTGTATGCCGACCTCGGCGACGCCGCGCGCGGACGGGCCATCGTGGCCGCCTTCGAGCGCGGCGCGACGGGCGAGGTGGCCGATGCCCTGCGCTTCCGGCAGGCCGAGGCCGCGTATGCGCGTGGGGATGCCGACGCTGCCCGCGCAGGCTTCACCGCCGTCGCCCGCGGCGCCGCCGACACCGCTCTCCGCACCGACGCCGCCTTCCTGCTCGCCGAACTCGACGCCTCCGAGGGCAAGACGCGCGAGGCCGAGGCCGCGTTCGTGCGCATCATGGACGGCGCGCGCCACGCCCGGCAGGCCGACGCCGCCCGCCGCGCCGGCGACCTCCGCCTCACGCGGGGCGACGGCGCCGCCGCCCTCGCCGCCTACGACCGCCTCGCCGACCTCGCGGGCGACGACACCCGCGGACGCACCGCCGCCACCGTCGGGCAGGGCCGCGCCCTCCTCGTCCTCGGACGCGCCGCCGACGCCGCCACCCGCGTCGCCGACGCCGCCCGCGCAGGCGACGTCGACGCCCTCGTGGTGCAGGGCCGCGCCGCCGAAGCGCTCACCCGTCCGGATGCCGCCATCGAAGCCTACCGCCGCGCGAGCGCCGACGACGGCGCCGCCGGGGCCGAGGCCACCGCCCGCCTCGGCGCCCTCCTCCTCGCCCGCGGCGACGCGCCCGCCGCCCTCGCCGCCGTCGCCGACGCCGAGACGCGCTTCGACGGCTTCGACACCTTCGTCGCCGACGCGCTCCTCGTCCGCGCCCGCGCCCACGCCGCCGCCCGCGACAGCGCCGCCGCCCGCACGGCCTACGAGGCTCTCGAAGCCCGCTTCCCCGGCACCCCGCAGGCCGCCACCGCCGCCCGTGAACGCGCCGCCCTGCGCTGACTTTTTGGGGTTCCCGGTTCGGCCCTCATCAGCCCGGCGCGTCCTGCCCCGCCCCACCCCCAGCCGGCCCCCGCGCTCCACTGGCCGCCCCTCTCCACCTGATCCCCACCCCCTTCCGCGAGGAAGGGGGCAAGACGGCCCCTTCCAGAGGCCCGTCGCGGGGGATGCCCCACCGCCCCGACCGCCCGCACCCGTGAAGCTCGCCCTCGCCCTCCTCGCCCTGCCCGCGCTCGCCGCCGCCCTGCCCGCCGCGGCGCAGACGACACCGCCGCCGCCGTCGCCCGCGCGGCGCGACACGCTGCCGCCGCTCGCCCCTCGCGAACTCGAAATCCGCGGCGACCTGCGCGTCTCGCTGCCGTCGATCTCGCGGCCTGACATCGGCGGCTTCGGGCTGCGGACGCGGCCGCTCGAGATCGACGCCGCCCGATCCGTCCGCGAGGCACCGTATGTGGTGCGCGAGGTGCCGGGAAGCCCGCTCGCGCCGCCCGCGCCACCCGTCCTGCCCGACCTCGTGCTGCCGGTCGCGCGGCGCGGCACCGTCGAGGGCGGCGCCGGACGTGACCTTGCGCGCTTCGGCACCCTCTTCTTCGCCGCCCCCGTCTCGCGCGTCTCGCGGATCGCGGGCGAGATCGCCTACGACGGCCACGACGCCCGCACCGGGCGCCCGGAATCCGCCGCCAACGCCGCTCGCGCGCGCGTCGCCTACCACGTGGGCACGGCGACGACGGCGGTCGATGTCGCGCTCGACGGGCGCGGGATGGCGCGCGGACTCTTCGGCGCGGCCCCGTTCGACGGAATGCGGCGCGGCGCCGACGGCGGCCTCCGCGCCGACCTCGCGCGCGACGTGACCGCGCCGCCGGGCAGGCGGTGCGCGTCGCCGGATTCGCGTCCGTCCGCGCCGCCGCGGTCGACCCCGATGGCACTGGCGCGACCGGCTTCGGCTCGCTCGACCGGCACATCGCGGGCGGAGTCTCCGTCGGCACCGGCGCCATCGGGCCGCAGACGCCGCTCGGCATCGCCCTCGACGTGCGCGCCGAGGGCGGCACGACCGACGCCAACGGACGCCGCACCACGGTGACGACCGACGCGGGCCTTGCGCTCACGGCAACGTTCGGCGCGGGCACCGCGACCCGCGCCGGGTTCGTGCGCGTCGGGCCGCGCGTGCTCGTCGCCGACGACGGGACGCGCCGCATCGCGCCGTCGCTCGCGCTCGACCTGCGGTACGCGCTCTCGCCGGTGCTCTCGCTCGCGGCGAGCAACACGCCCGAGGTGCGCGCCGGGCGCTTCGCCGACCTCGCCTTCGCCGAGCCGTTCGTCGCCGCGCGGACGCGCGCCCGCGCCACGCTGCGCCCCGTCGATGCCCGCATCGGCCTCGCCGTGACGGCCGGGGATGCCGTCGTGAGCGGCTGGGCGGGCTACCGCTACGCGACGCAGCAGGGCGCGTGGCGGCAGGCGTCGCCCTCCGCACTCGTCGACGCGATCTACGGCGCCGTCTCCGAACCCGCCGCGGGCCTCGCCGTCACGCTCACGCCGCGCCGCCGCGCAGGCGACGTGACGCGCCTTGCCGGAAGTGGCCTCGTCGGCGCCCGATTCAGCGCCGAGGTGCGCGCGCCATCGTTCGAGGACGATGTGCTCGGAGGGGGCGACTTCCCCGGACGCAGCCGCGTCGCCGCCGCTGCAGGCGTGTGGGGACGGCTCGGCCGCGCCACCCTCGGCGCCACCCTCGACGCCGAAGGCACGCGCCCCGCCGACGTGAGCGGCGGCCGCACGCTCCCCGCCGTCGCCGACCTCGACGTGCACGCCAGCATCGCCGTCGCCCCGTCCATCGCCCTCGTCGCCCGCCTCGACAACCTCGCCGCCACGCGACGCTGGGACGGATTCCCCGAGAGCGACCGCCTCGCGCAGATCGGCCTGAGCATTCGCTGGTGAGTGAGGTGGTGAGGGTGGCCAGCGACGAAAGGCGGAGACAGACCTGAACAGGTCGGACCCGGCGCAACCGGCCAGGTCCCCGCGCCTGACAGGTCTGGACGGACGTCCACTCGACGTCTCCGCGGTGCGAAGAGAGCGCGGGCGCCGGACGGTTGTGCGCGGCGGGCCTATCTTCGCGGCGATCCCTCCCGATGCCGATGCCCGTCCCGCCCGCCCACGTGGCCCGTGCCCTCGCCGACCTTCTCGGCGATTCGCTCGCGCGCGACGTGCCGGTGACCGTGCCGCGCCTCGGCACGTTCTGGCGGCAGCACCAGGCCGGACGCGTCGTCACGCGCGGCGGTCGTCCCGCGCTCGCGCCGCCGTCCGACGAGGTCGCCTTCGACCCGCAGCGCCGATGACCGCGCCCACGTCTGCGTCGCTCGCCGCCCATCTCGCCGCCGTGCACGGCCTCCCGGCCGCCGACGCCGCGGCCGCCGTCGATGCGTTCGTCGAGGACGTGTACGGGCAGTGCCTCGACCAGGGCGCGGCGGTGTATCCGGGCCTCGGGACGTTCCGCCTCGCCGCCTCCGGCCTCGCCTTCGCGCCCGATCCCGCGCTCGCGCTCGTCGTCAACCACCGCTTCGCAGGCCTCGATGCCGCCCCCGCCGCGCGCCCCGAGGCCCCGCTTCCGGCGTTTGCGCCCCTCGTCGCCGCCGCGCCCCCGCCCGCCGCCCGCCCTTCGGTGCCGGTCGTGCCGGTCGTGCCGGTCGCCATTCCCGCCCCACCGCCGCCCGCGTACGCGCCGCCCGTCTACGTCCCCACCGGCTACGCGCCCACCGCGCCGCCGCCCGTCGCACCGCCGCCACCACCGACGTACGCGGAACTGCCCGACGACGACACGCCCGCGCCGCGCACACGCCTGCTGCCCACCGTCCTCGTCGGCCTGATGCTGCTCCTCGGCGCGATGGCCGCCTACGGCTGGTGGACGATGCGCACGCCGCAGCCCGCCCTCGCCACGGTCCCGCCACTCGCCGCAGACACCTCGGCATCGACGCCGCCCACCACATTCGAACCCTTCGAGCCGACGCCTGACACGGCGGCATCACCCCCGGTTGCGCCTGCTTCTGTCGCCCCCGCGCCATCGCCTGCACCCGCGCCGCGCGTCTCGGCGCCCCCGTCGGCGCCTGCGAGCCGTCCGGCCGCGCGGGCGTCGGCGCCTCGGGTGTCGCACCCGGCACCGTCTCGGGCGTCGCGCCCGGCGGCGGCGCGTCCGGCACCCACTCGTGCCCCTCGCGTCCGCTCGCCGTCGGCGAGCTGCGGCTTGATCCCGGCGGCGATGGTCGCGTTGGAGGCGGGCGATGCGATGCGGCTGACGCCGCCCTCCGAGCGGGAGGCGCTCGTCGGCGAGGCGGGGGTCGTGGCGGATGCGGGCGGCTACACGGTCGTCGCGGGCGGGGCGGCGACGATGGCGATGGCCGAGCGGATGGCCGAGCCGCTGCGCGTCGCCGGATTCCGCGTCGCCGTCCTCCCCGGCACCACCGACGACGGGCGGACGATCTGGCGCGTCTGCGTCGGCCAGTTCCCCGGTCTCGGCCCGGCGACCGTGGCCCTCCGGCGCCTCCGCGGCGACGTCCTCCCCACCGATGCGTGGCTGCTCTCGCTCCAGAGCAACCGCTTCCGCGACTGACGGCGCCGCATCCCGCCCTACAACGACGACGCGCCAGAGAGGCGACAGAGAGGCCACCGGGGAACACTGCCGGGCGCGCTCCTTACCGTAGATTCCTCCGATCCTCCTTACTCCCCCGCTGCAATGGCCCTCGACTCGCTCGACCCGAACTTCAAGTACGACGCGCACCTCAACGCCGTGGACACGCGCACGGCCAACCGCCTGATGGCCCTCGACCCCGAGGAACGCGGCGTCGACAGCCTCGGCGTCCCGCTCGTCCACACCGGCCTGACCGGCATCGCCGACCTCCACGACGGCAAGACGATGCACGAGCGCCGCGAGGACGAGAGCGGCACCACGATCCGCACGACGCTCCCCGTCGAGTCGGGCATCGACTCCGCCAACCGCTGAGCGGCCCGCTCCGAACACGCGCGCCCCGCCTGGATCGTCTCCGGGCGGGGCGCGCGTTTGTCTGGGGATGGCCTGGGGATGGCGAGGCTCAGAACTGCAAGCCCATGCGGAGGCGCTGCATCCACACCGGCGAGTCTCCGGCGCGGCGACCGTCTTCCTGCCCGTGAACGGCGTAGTCGAGGCGGAGCGGGCCGAGGCCGAGGCCCAGGCCTGCCGTCGTGTAGCCTTCGGCGATGCCCACGCGCACGGCGACCTTGCGCAGCAGCTGCAGCTGCACGCCCGCGTGGAGGCCCGTCACGCCGTCGCGGTCGGGCACGAGCGGGTCGGAGTAGCCGACGTAGTCGAGCGCGATGCCGGTTTCGCGGAAGATGCCGAAGAGCGACGGCGCGGTGTAGGCGACACCGACGCGGTAGGAGGGCGCGAGGGCGAAATTCTCGGCTGCGAGCCGCTGCTCGTCCGCGATCACCGCCGTCTCGTCGGCCTGCTGGTCGCCGGTGATCTGGTAGCGCTGGCCGTTGTAGGAATAGTCGAAATCCGACGCGATGGCGTCGTAGGCGACGGCGCCGACGGTGAGGCGGCCGGGCAGCGCAAGCTGGAGATCGTAGGTTGCGCCGATGTCGAAGCCGACGCTCGTGCCGCTGAACACGTACGCGGCCTCGTTCTCCGAGAAGGCATCGAGCGGCTTGTTCTTGCCGGTCACGCGGCGGTTGGTGACCTTGCCGGTCACGCCGACGGAGAGCCCCTTCAACCCGAAGCGGCCGGCGTCGAGCGCGGCGGCGGCGGTCGAGATGAGGTCGAGCGCGCCCGAGGCCTCGATGGTCGGTACCCCGCCGCCCCCGCCGACGGTGCGGTAGCGCACGAGCGAACGCGTGAAGAACCCGGCGCCCGCGCCGAGGCCGCCGAGCCGCATCACCACGCTCGCGTCGCCGTCGATGCCCGCGTAGGTGCGGTCGCGGCCCTGCCGGAGCGTGCGGTTGTAGAGCGAGTCGAGTTCGGTGGCCGAGAGGTTTTCGATGCCTTCCGAGATGGCAGGCTCGAGTTCGTCGTTGAAGAAATTGTACTGCGTGGCGATCGTGTTCGTCCCCATCGCCTGGAAGCCGAGGCGGACGCTCGGCTTGATTCCCGCCGCGCGCGTCAGGTGCGCGGGGTTGTAGAAGAGCGCCGTCTCGCGCGTGGCGAAGGCCGCCGCGGCGCCGCCCATGCCCGCCGCGAGGGGCGAGGTGACGAATGCGCGGGCGGTGACGCCCACGTTCTGCGCGTGGGCCACCGGTGTGAGGAGCGCCAGGGCGGCGGCGGTGGGCAGGAGAACGAGAGAGGCCGCGCGCGCGGAACGCGATGCGGTGTGCTTCCGAAAGACGTCCATGACGAAGGAACAGGAAGGAGAGGAATGAACCCACCGCCCCATCCGGGCACGGTGAGCAGGAGAAGCGGCGGGGACCCGATGGTGACGGGAAGGATACGGCGCGCGCGCCATACCTGGAAATGCACGCCTCCGCGCCCCTCCGGGCCACCATCCGTGCCGCCGAGATGCCCCTGGGATCGGGCCGCACGGTGGGGCAGGTTGAGCGCGCGTGATCACCGCCCGTCTCTTTCTCCGCCTCGTGCCTGCCCTCCGCGCCGCCTCGTGCGCGGTGGCGCTGCTGCTCGCGCCCTCTTCACGCGCGCAGCAGGCGTCCCCGGAGATCGCCGAAGTGGCCCCTGCCGACAGCATGCGCGTGCCACTCTCGCCCCGTCGCGTCGTGCGGCGGGCGCTCGTGGCGCCGGGGTGGGGACAGCTGACGAACCGGCAGCCCGTGAAGGCCGCCGTCGTCTGGGGAACGCTCGGCGCGACCGGCGCGGGCGTCGGCATCTCGCAGGTCCAGTACCTGCGCCTCCGCCACGCCGCCCTCTTCCGCCGCTGCGAAACGTCCCCCGATCCGACCGTCTGCACCGGCATCGACGGCTTCGCGGGCGACGCCGCGCGCTACCCCGGCATCGACGCGGGCACCCTCCGCGGCCTGCGCGACCGCGCCCGCCGCCGCCGCGACCTCTTCATCCTCGCCACCGCCACCGCCTACGCCCTCCAATCGCTCGACGCGTACGTCAGCGCCCACCTGCGCCTCTTCGACGACGGCAGCGACCTCTCCATCGGCCTCACCGCCCCGCCCGACGGCGGCGCGCCCGCCCTCGCCCTCCGCGTTCGCCTCCGGTAGGAGACGCGCGTGCACGTCCCGCATCGGTGCCGGTCTCGTCGATGTGGGGATCGGAGGCCGAATCGACGGTGTGGCGCGTGGCGCGTGGACGGAGGGGGGATGTCGGAGGCGGATGGCGCGGCGGGCTGCACCCGCACGGCGCCACGGGCGTAGGAGGGGCGTCCGCCGCCCTGCCCCGTTCCCCTTCGCCTGCCCGATGGCCCGCATCGTCTACGCGCTCAGCGGCCAGGGCCGCGGCCACGGCTCGCGCGTCGAGGCGATGACGGAGGAGCTGCGGCGGCGCGGCCACACGGTGACGTTCGCGTGCGGCGGACCGGCGCGCGCGCGGCTCCTCGCGCGGGGCGAGGCGGTAACGCCCGTTCCGGCGCTCGTGCAGCGCTTCCGTGGCAACCACCTCGACATCGCCGCGACGGCGTTCGCCAACGCCCGCACGGTCCTCGGCGGTGTCCGCGTCGTTCGCGAGACCGCAGCGGCGCTCGACGCGCTCGCGCCCGACCTCGTGGTGAGCGATTTCGAGGCGTTCGCGCCGCGCGCCGCCCGGCGGCTCGGCCTGCCCGTCGTGTCGCTGTGCCGCCAGGAGGTCATCACCGAGACGCGCTACCGCCTGCCGCCCGAGCAGCGCATGGGCGCCCTCTTCATCTCCGCCGTCGTCGGCACGCTCGTGCCCCGGCGCGGCATCGCGCGGCGCATCGTGACGACCCTCGCCGACGCGCCGCTGCGCCATCCGGAGCGCGCGGGCGAGGCGGGCGGCGCGGCGCTCGTCGGACCCATCTTCCGCGACGCCGTCCTCGCCGCGCGCCCGAGCGTCGGCGAGCACCTGGTGGCCTACCTGAACGTCTCGCGCGGCCTCGACGCCACCCTCGCCGCCCTCGCCGCCTCCGGCGTGCCGGTGCGGTTGTACGGCGTCTCGCCACCGGACACCGCCGTGCGCGCGCCGTCGCTGACGTTCTGCGCGGCGGGCGACGACGATGCCTTCCTCGCCGATCTCGCGAGCGCCCGCGCCGTCGTCTCGACCGCCGGGTTCACGCTCCTCTCCGAGTGCCTGCACCTCGGCAAGCCCGTCCTCGCGCTCCCCAACGGCGGCATCTTCGAGCAGACCTTCAACGCCCTGCAGCTGGAGCGCGTCGGCGCCGGGCGCGCCGTCCACGACCGACCGCCGACATCTGAGGATGTGCGCACGTTTCTTCGGGACGGCGATACGTTTTCGCCCGACGGCGCGGCTCTCCTGAGACCGGGCCGTGCCGCGGCCGCCGACGAGATCGAAGCCTGTCTGGTTCGCCCGTCCGCACGCAACGCGGCCCGCCCTCTCTGACCCCCTCGCCCTCCGGCGACGCCCCTTCCTGCCCGACGCCCCCCGCCGCATGACCACGCCCGACTTCCTGGCCCAGCATGCCCGACAGGTGGCGCAGCCGACCACGATGCCCGACAAGCGCATCTTCGACAAGGCCGTCCGCTTCTTCGAACCCGACGGCGACTACGCGCAGGTCAAGGCCAACGACCTCTACCCGTACTTCCGCGCCATCGAGCGCTCCGAGGGCTCGCGCGCCATCATCAACGGGCGCGAGGTCATCATGGCCGGCTCGAACAACTACCTCGGCCTCACCATCCGACCCGCGCGTCAAGGAGGCCGCCAAGGCCGCCATCGACCGCTACGGGACCGGCTGCACCGGCAGCCGCTTCCTCAACGGCACCCTCGACCTGCACCTCGAACTCGAAGAGCGCCTCGCGGCCTTCATGGGCAAGGAGGCCTGCGTGCTCTTCTCGACGGGCTACATGACGAACCAGGGCCTGCTGCAGAGCCTCGCCGGGCGCGGCGACGTCATCTTCTCCGACAAGGACAACCACGCCTGCATCGTCGCCGGGCACGCAGGTGTCGCTCGCCGAGACGGTGCGCTACCGCCACAGCGACATGGCGCACCTGCGGCGGATGCTGGAGCAGACCGAGGCGAGCCAGCCGGGCGCGGGCAAGCTGATCGTCTCCGACGGCGTCTTCTCGATGTCGGGCGCCATCGCGAACGTGCCCGAGCTCGTCGAACTGGCCGAGGAGTTCGGCGCGGCGCTCATGCTCGACGACGCCCACGCGGTCGGCGCGGTCGGGCCGGGCGGGCGCGGATCGGCGGCGTACTTCGGCATGGAAGACCGCGTCGACCTGACGACCGGCACGTTCTCGAAGAGCTTCGCGAGCCTCGGCGGCTTCGCCGTCGGCGCGCACGACGTCGTCGAGTTCATCCGTCACCAGGCCTCGACGCACATCTTCGCCGCGAGCATCCCGCCCGCCAACGTGGCGACCGTGCTGGCCTGCCTCGACATTCTCGAACAGGAGCCCGAACGCCTCGACCGCCTCTGGGCCGTCTCCGACCGCATGCGCACCGGCTTCCGCGAGCTCGGCTTCGACGTGTGGCAGAGCCAGGCGCCGATCATCCCCGTCGTCGTCGGCGACATGACGACGTGCTTCGAGTTCTGGAAGCGCCTGCTCGAGCGCGGCGTCTTCGTCAACGCCGTCGTGCCGCCCGCCGTGCCCGCCGGGCAGAGCCTGATGCGCACGAGCTACATGGCCACCCACACCGACGACGACCTCGACATCATCCTCGACGCTTTCGGAGCCGTCGGGCGTGAACTCGGCGTCATCTGAGCGGCACTGCCTGCCGCGGCGTCTGCTCCCGTGGCCTCTCAAAACGCGCTGTCAGTGCGAGGAGGCCGAAGGCCGACGCGGCAATCTGGATCGACGGGTGCCCTCGGCCCGGATTGCCGCGGCCCTTGCAGGGCCTCGCAATGACAAGAGCGGCGCCCGGTGCAAGAAACCTGTCAGGTCCCCCGACCTGACAGGTTTTTTCGTGCTAGTGCCTTCGCCCCTCCGCACTCGCCCCGCCCTGACGCGCGGCGGCAGCCTCAGCGCGCGTATGCGAAGCCGCCCTCGAAGAGCTTGAAGTCGCGCGGCCCACCCAGCTGTCGATCCAGACCACAGGCGCCCGCAAGCACCGCCCGGAGCAGAGACGCCGTGGACTCCAGGATGTAGATCGTACCCGAGCACGTGGTCGAGCCGTTGGGATTGCCTCTGTGACCTCCAATCCAACCGTATGCACCCACCGGGCCAACCTTCAGGATGTTCTCAGACATGACATCGAGCGAGAAAAACGATCCGTCGTCGAATTTTATATCTCTGTTTTTCATAAATAGAATGGGTGCGGTTGGATCGTATACTGAATTCCGAGCCTTTTACGTCCAGTCGCAAGCTCTGCTGCCAGAACGTGGAAGGTGCCGGGCGCGAGGGTGCCGTAGTGCGCGACGAGCGTCTTCTCGCTCGGCAGCGCCACGCTCTCGGCGCGAGTTGCTGCCGCACGAGGCGAGCACGAGCGCGAGGGCGGCGAGGAGGAAAGAGGTGCGCATGGCGATGGGGAACGGCAGGAGGACGTGCGGCGCGGCGCAGTGGCGCCACAGGTAGAGTACGGCGGGCGTTCCTGAATTTGCGAGCGGAGTCCACGTTTCGGCCCGGCATCCGTGAGGCCGCAGCCGAAACCTGTCAGGTCGGGCGACCTGAACAGGGTCGTCCGCGCGGACCCGTTTCGTTCGCATCTTGCGATCTCGCCCCGCCCCCGCCCCGATGCCCGACGCCGCCGCTCCCGCCGCCCCCGTCACCGCCCTCCCCTCCGCCGACACCGCCGCCGACGGGTCGCTCGTCTCCGCCTTCGCCCGCGCGCCCGTCGCGCACCCGGTGACGGTCGCGCCGGTGGCCTCGCGCGGCGACATGCGGGCGTTCGTGCAGCTGCCGTTCGACCTGTATGCGGGCAACCCGTACTGGGTGCCGCCGCTCCGCCGCGACGTCGCGCACACGCTCGACCCGCACGGCAACGCCTTCTTCGAGCACGGCAACATCCAGCCGTTCCTCGCGCGCGACGCCAGCGGGCGGGTGGTCGGGCGCATCGCGGCGATCTACAACGGCTCGCACGCCGAGAAATACGCGGACGGCGTCGGCTTCTTCGGCTTCTTCGAGACGGTCGAAGACGAGGCCGTCTCCACTGCCCTCCTCGACGCCGCCGCGGACTGGGCGCGCGCGCTCACACTCACCGCCCTCCGCGGCCCGGCCAACCCGAGCCTGAACGAAGTCGCGGGGCTGCTCGTCGGCGGATTCGACCGGATGCCGTCGCTGCTGATGCCCTACAACCCGCCCTACTACCGCGATTATCTGGAGCGCTACGGGTTCACGCGGGCGATGACGATGTGGGCCTATTATGTCCACAAGAAATATGTGAAGGTCGACAAGATGCGCCGCGGCGTCGATCTCGTGCGCCGCCGCTACCCGAGCCTCACGCTCCGCACGCTCGACATGAGCCGTCTGGATGAGGAGGCCGCGACGATCCTCGACATCTACAACGAGGCGTGGAGCGAGAACTGGGGCCACGTGCCGATGCGCCCGGCGGAGTTCGCGCAGCTGGTGAAGGAGATGAAGCAGATCGTCGACCCGAAGATCGTCTTCATCATCGAAGACGCGGGCGTGCCGGTCGCCTTCACGCTCTCGCTCCCGAACCTGAACCTCGCCCTCCGCCACGTGCCGAGCGGGCGCCTCTTCCCGACCGGCGCGCTCACGCTCCTCGCGCGTGGCACGTTCGGCGGCGTCTACGAGTGCCGCAACCTGCTCATGGGCGTCCGCAAGGCCTACCACGGGCGCGGCCTCGACGCGATGCTCAACGTGGCGACGATCGTCGAAGGCCCGGCGGCGGGCTACGACGGCTGCGAGATGTCGTGGGTGCTCGACGTCAACGCGCCCCTGCGCAACGCCCTCCACCACATGGGCGCCGTCATCGACAAAGAGTACGCGATGCTGGAGATGGCGATCTGACGTCTGTAGAGACGGATCGCCGATGCGTCTCTGCTGCACCGTGGGTGCGGGCCGGCGTCGGCGCGGTAGAGCGCCGCCGAGGCGCTCAGGGTGCAGGGGCGCGTTGCGGGCCGCGGATGCTCGTCTTGGCCGCGATGCGCTCCCAGAGCAGCAGCGTTGGCACGATGAACGGGTAAACGCCGTAGAGGGTATCGGTCACGGAGTGCGCCCCCCGGTCGACGGCCCAGAACACCTGCACGCAAAAGGCGAGCGCAAGGACGGTGACAAGGACGCCCATCGCGGAAGCAGGACGGTAGAACAGGCCCCAGGGGGCAAACCAGTGGGTAGACATGGAGATGGGGGAGAAGGACGGAGAGGGGACGGGCAACGGTGTCGCCTGGAGAATCCTGTGCGATCAAGACCTGGCATGGCAGCCTGGAGAGGGGGAATCCGGGCCAGCGGAGGGTGAAGGATGTCGGCGAGGTGGAGGCGTGACGTCCCGACTGCCGTGCGTCGACGCAGCCAAGGTGCGGCGCCTCCCATCGCTCGTGCATGAGCACCGCCTGATCGTTGCGTGAGCCGTCTGTTTTCGATGCCGGAGGTGCCCTTCCGCTGGCTGACCGTGCTCCCCGCGCCCGCACCGGGCCGTTCACGCTCGACATGGCCGAGCGGCACCCGATCGACCGTGTCGGGAGACCCGCATCGAAAACCGGTCAGGCCCGGGGCGACTGGCCAGCTTCGCACGCGACCTGCGCCACTCGGCGTCGGCCTGCGCGAACGCCCCCGCGACGCACACACCCGCCACCGGCGCCGGACGCAGCAGGTCGCGCGGCGGGAGGCTACACCGAGGTCTCGGGCTGCGCGAGCGGGATCGTGAGCGTGAAGGTGCTGCCCACGCCCAGCGTGCTCGTGGCGGTGACCGTTCCGCTGTGCCGGTCGAGCACGCGCCGCACGATGGACAGGCCCATGCCGGTGCCCTCGACATCGCTGCGGCCTTGCAGGCGCTGGAAGGGCCCGAAGATGCGCTCGGCGTACTTGGCGTCGAAGCCCAGCCCGTTGTCGCTCACCGTGATGACGGCGGCGCCGCCGCGCACGTCGCTGTGCACGCGCACGACCGGAGGCACGCCGGGGCGGTGGTACTTGAGCGCGTTGGCGATCAGGTTCTGGAAGACCTGCCCCATCTGCACGCGGTCGGCGGCGACGACCGGGAGCGTGCCCTCGACCTCGACCTGCCCGCCGGTGTCCGCGATCCGCACGTCGAGGTCGACGAGGACGGCGTCGACGACCTCGCGGAGGTCGACGGCGGCGAAGGCGATCGGGCGTGTCGACACGCGCGAGAGCGAGAGGAGATCGGAGATGAGACGGCTCATGCGCTCGGCGGCGCTCTTCATGCGCTCGGTCGCGCGCCGCCCGTCGTCGCTCAGCCGGTCGGCCTCGTCGGTGACCAGCATGTCGGCGAAGAGGCGCACCTTGCGCAGGGGCTCCTGCAGATCGTGCGAGGCGACGTAGGCGAACTCCTGCAGTTCACGGTTCGTCTGTTCGAGGCGCTGCGCGTAGGCCTCGCGCTCGAGGCGAACGAGGTGGGCCTCGGTGATGTCCTGCGCCGTTCCAGCGAGGCGCTCGACGTGGCCGTCGTGGGTGAGGTAGACGTGCCCGGCGCTCTGGATGTAGCGCACGCTCCCGTCGCCGCGCACCAGGCGGTGAACGAGTTCGTACGGCGCGCGCGTCTCGAGGGCGCCGGAGATGGTGCCGAGGACGCGGTCGCGGTCGTCGGGGTGGAGACGGCCCGCGTAGAGGTCGAACGTCGCCGTATCGCGCGTGGGATCGAAGCCGAAGATCCGGTACAACTCATCGGACCAGTCGAGGGCGTTGGTGGCGGGCGTCCACGTCCAGCTGCCGATGTGGGCGAGGGCCTGCGCCTCGGCGAGCAGGCGCTCGCGGGAGAGCAGCGCGTGCTCGCCGCGCTCGCGCTCGAACACGCGCCCGAGTTGCACGCCGACGAGCACCATCGCCGCGAGCAGTTCCTCCCTGGGCGCGACGGCCTCGGTCCCGAAGAACTCGAGCACGCCGACGACCTCGCGTCCGGCGAGCACGGGGAAGGCGAAGGCCGCGTTCAGCCCGCAGGCGCGGGCCGTTTCGTAGCGCACGAACACCCCGGGCGCGTCGAGGTCGAGCCTCCACTCGGCCTGTCCCGAGCCGAAGACGCGTCCCGGCAGCCCTTCAGCGCGGGTGAAGGTTATGGAGGCGCAGGCGGCGCGGAAGGCGGCGCAGTCCCCCTCGGCGTCCCCCGACCAGACGCCCGACGAGACGAGGCGGTCCGGGTCGATGGGGGAAGGGACGAGGGCGTGCCCGACACGCCAACCGGTGTGCGCGCACACGCTCTGCAGCGTCGTTTCGAGGGCGTGGGCCGGACCGGGGGCGTCGTTGGCCGCGATGGCGGCAGCCATGACGAGTTCGGTGCGCCGCTGGTGGTCGTAGAGGGCACGCGTCGACCGCTCGGCGATGCGCTCCGCCTCCAGGCGCGCCTCGCGCTCCCGCGTGGCCCGGCGGCGAAGGGAGGTCAGCTCGGCCGCCAGGGCGTCGTCGGACGCGGCGGCCGCCGACGGCGAGGGGAGGGACACGTCGCTCATGCCGAGCCCGGGAAGAAGGCGATGTCGAGCACGCAGACCGCGTCGCCGCGGTGCATGCACACCGGCTGCACGATCTCGACGCGCTCGCCGTAGTACCGCGCCGCGCCTTCGATCAGCCCTTCGGCGAACGTGCACATGCGTCGGTGCGAGCGGTAGGTCATGCGGAGACGACCGGGCTCGGACGCGTCGAAATCGAAGTCGGGGACATCGGCGCCGGGGTAGAGCTTGCGCACCTCGGGGTGGATGATGTCGTTCAGCGTCAGCACGAAGGCGCGCGTGCTCGTGTGCGGGCGGAAGACCTCGGGCACCCGGACGGCCAGCATCGGCAGCGCCTCGCGCCCGAACCAGCGGACGATGTCGCCGGCGTCGGTCCCGAGTGCCTGCGAGGCGGCCCCGACGAGGCGGTAGAGATCGGCGTCAGGATAGTTGCCGAGCGAGGTGTAGACACCCGAGACCCCGCTTGCGTCGAGCAAGCCGTCCCACGCCGCGTCGCCATGGTCACGGCGGACGAGGTCTTCGAGGAGGTTGAACACGAGGCCTTTCATGGCGACAAGGTACCACACGCAGCCCTGCGGCGCCCCTGCCGCGTGCGTCTGCCGGGGCGTCCTTCGCGACGCCCGTGCGTCACGCCGCGCCGGGCGGGCGTGGAAGCGGCGCAGCGGTCGGACGGCGGCGCTTGCGGGCTTTTGCCCAGTACGGGTGGACGAACAGCACGACGCCGGTGGCCCAGAGCGCGAACAGGGCGACGCCGGAGACGAGGAAGAGGCCGTAGCGGACGCCCTCGCCGAAGAACGAGCCGTCGTGCAGCTCCTCGATGAGGTCCGAGCGGCGTACGGCGACCTGCAGCACGCGCCCCGTCGCGGCGTCCATCTGCACCTCGCGCCGCTCGCCGAGCGTCACCTTGACGAGCTGTTTGGAGGGCCGGATGTCGATGCGCTTCACATCGTCCCACGAGGCGACGCCGAGGTCGGGGCGGGCGCGGAGCGTGTCGAGGAGCGTCGTCATCGAGACCGCCGGGGCGCCCGTGCCGCGCTGTTCGGCGGGCTGCACCCACGTCGAGAGCTTCTTGACCTGCAGCAGCACCCCGGTCGGGATGACGACGAGGAGCGGGAGCGCGACGACGAGCGAGAGCCAGTGATGGACGCGGCGGTTCAGGAGGGTCGGGCGCACGGGCGGAGGCAGCAGGGTCGGCCCTCGTCAACGGCCCCGCCCCCCGATCCGTTGCCCGGCCGAGGTAGAGACGCATCGCCGATGCGTCTCTACGGAACGCCTAAACCTCCCCTCCGCCGCCCTCACACCGCGTTCGTCCCATCCAGCCCGCGGGCCTGCATCATCGCCGCCGTGTCGCGGTCGCCGCCGAGGGGCGAGGCGGCGAGGTGGGCGACGACGCTGGCCTGCGTCTCCGGCGATTCCTTCTGGCTCATCTTCACCCGCGCCTCGACCGACGTGACGGCGATGTCGATGCCCACGATCCGCCGCAGCAGCACGTCGTCGTAGCCGGGCGCGCGGAGCATCGCCTCGTCCTCGTAGACCCGCGTGAGGGCCTCGACGCGCGCCCGCATCGCCTCCATGTCGTCGATGAGCGTTGCCCGGCCGCGGATGTGGACGGCGGCGTAGTTCCACGTCGAGACCGACTCGGGCGGCGCGTGGAGCGTCGCCGAGACGTAGGCATGCGGCCCCTGCACGATCACGAGCACGTCGGCGCCGCCTGAGAGCGCGCGGCTGTGCGGGTTGGCGCGGGCGAGGTGGAGGGCCACGCCGGTGATCGCGCCATCGGCGTCGGTCTCGACGGTGAACGGGACGTGCGTCGCCCACGGGGTGCCGTCGGGGCCGGTCGAGACGAGCGCGCCGAAGCCGACCTCGCGCACGAGCGCCGCGATGCGCGCCGGGTCGTCGTCGCGGTTGTGGCGGGGGACGTAGAGCATCGGGGCGTGCGTGCGTGGTGGCCCCCTCCTGCCGCTGCGGCCTGCACGGCCTCCGCGGCTCTCCTCCGCCCCACAGTCGTGGGGGAGGTGCTCCGAACCCCGAAGGGGACCGCGAAGCGAAGGGCGGAGGGGGCCGGGTGGCGCGGGGGAGGTGTACTCTAGGGACGGAGGGGGCGGGGAAGTTAGCCGAACACCGGCGGCACGTCGCCTTCGCCCTCGTCGCCGCGCGGCATCGTATCCACATCGACGGTGGCGGCGTCGAGGGCGGAGAGGGTGCCCTCGCCCGGCGCCGGGGGGCCGTCGCGCTCCCAGCGGTCGAGGATTTCGAGAACCGCCGGGACGATCTCGTCCTGCTCGGCGGTGCCGATGATCTCGCCGCGCACGAACAGGTGCGCGCGTCCGCGCCCGAGCGAGACGCCGAGGTCGGCGCCCGCGGCCTCACCCGGCCCGTTGACGGCGCAGCCCATGAGCGCCACGTTCACGTCCTTCGTGTACTTGCGCGCCTTCACCGCGGCCTCGACATCGTTGACGACCGTGAACAGATCGCCCGCGAGGCGCCCGCACGTCGGGCAGGCGATGAGGTTGACGCCGGGGCGCCCGAGGCGCAGCGACTTGAGGATCTGATGGCCGACCTCGACCTCGTTCACGCTGTCGGCGGCGAGGCTGACGCGGATCGTGTCGCCGATGCCGTCGGCGAGCAGGCTGCCGATGCCGATCGACGACTTGACCGTGCCCGCGCTCAGGCTTCCCGACTCGGTCACGCCGAGGTGCAGCGGGTAGTCGGTGCGCTCGGCGAGCAGGCGGTAGGCCTGGATCATGAAGTACACGTCCGAGTGCTTCACCGAGATGATGAGGTCCTCGAAGCCCTCGCGGACGCAGATCTCGACGTGCCGCATCGCGCTCTCGAAGAGCGCCTCGGGCTGCGGATAGCCGTACTTGTCGAGGATGTCCTTCTCCAGCGATCCGCCGTTGATGCCGATGCGGATCGGGATGCCTGCCGCTTTCGCCGCCTGCAACACCTCGCGCTCCCACTCGAGCTTGCCGATGTTGCCGGGGTTGAGGCGCACCTTCGCCACACCCGCCGCGATGGCCTTGAGCGCGTACTGGTAGTTGAAGTGGATGTCGGCGACGATGGGCACCGGGCTGCCCTGCACGATGTCGCGGAGCGCCTCGGCGTCTTCCGGACGTGGGACGGCCACGCGGATGATGTCGGCGCCCGCGTCGGCGAGGCGCTGGATCTCGGCGAGCGACGCGGCCACATCGTGCGTCTTGCTCGTCGTCATCGACTGGACGGAGATCGGCGCGCCGCCGCCGACCTGCACATTGCCGACCATGACCGCGCGCGAGATGCGCCGCGGCCGGGTGATGCCTTCGCCTTTGCCTGCCATGGTCTGCCGAGTCGGGTGCGTGTGTCGCCGGTGTATGCCGCCGCCCGCCGTCGGTGCCCGCCCCGCCCGTGCAGAAGCGCCGGATTGCGCGGCGCGGCGGTCCCTCTACAGCCCGATGATGAAGCCGGCGCCTTCGCTGTGGGCGCGGAAGGTGCCGCGGGCGCGGAGGACGCCGTCGGTCGGGCTGCCGCCGGGGAGGGCGACCGTGCCGGTGAGCGTCACGTCGACCGTGCCGGAGACGAGGGTGTCGGAGACGGCGTCGAAGGTGACGGTGCCGTCGGTCGAGACGAGGTCGAAGAGCAGGCCGCGGCGGTAGGCGACCCAGAGGCCGTTCGGCTGCACGCGCCCGCGCAGCGAGTCGGCGACCGTCGCCACCGGGTGCGTACCGACGCCGGGGAAGCGCTCACCGGGCATCAGGATGAAGAAGCCGCCGCCGAAGTCGAGGCCCGTGTTGAGGCGCACGACCGACAGGATCTGCCGCGTCGGCCCGTCGACGACGCGCCCGAAGCTTGCCCGGCCCGAGAGCGTGTCGGGGACGATGCCGGTCAGTTCGACGCGGTAATCGTCCTCGCCCGGCTGCACCTCGTGGACGAGGAGCGAGTCGTCGGCCGAGCCGAACGTGTCGGATGTGGTCGCGGCGTCAGGGCCAGGGCCGCCGAGCTGGCCTTCGCAGCCGGAGGTGGCGCCAGCGGCGAGCAGAAGGCCCGCGAAGGCGAGGCAGAGCGAGAGACGAGGCACGGGCAGCGGCGGAGCGAAGGCGCAAGGTACGGCCCGGCATCCCCGGCGGCATTCCGGCACCTGTCAGGTCGGGGACCTGGACAGGTGGTGCCGCGCACGTAGGGGACGTGCTTGCACGTCCCGCCCTCCATCCCCACATCACACTTCGACCGCCCGCGCATCCCCATCTCCAACGCCGAAGCGTCAGCGCCCGTAGAGCGCCCGCCCGACGGCTTCGTAGCGGTCGCCGGGCGCCCACGTCATGCGCGTGTCGGCGTCGCCGAGGAGGCGGGCGGTGCGGGTGTAGGCCTGCGAGAAGCGGCGGAGGTAGTCGAACGGGTAGTTCGCGTCCGGGTTGTCGGCGGTGCGGTGGTAGTAGTTGGCGACGCCGGGGTCGGTGAAGGCGCGGAAGCCGGGGCTGAACGTCGGCGACGGGATGCCCTTCGAGGCGAGGGCGACGTTGTCGCTGCGGTCGAAGAGGCCCTGCTCGGGCGCCGGATCGGGCAGGAGTGCGAGGCCGAACGCCTCGGAGGCGGCGCTGACGGCGGCATCGGCGCCCGTGCGGCCCGCGCCGATGAGCGTCACGACGGTCGTGTCGGAGATGCCGCCGGTGTCGACGTTCAGGCTGCCGACGATGCTCGCGAGCGGCACGAGCGGGTGCTCGGCGAAGTGGCGGCTGCCGAGCAGGCCCATCTCCTCGGCGGTGTAGGCGATGAGCAGGACCGAGCGGCGCGGCGGCGCGGCGGCGAGCGCGCGGGCGGCGACGAGCAGGGCGACGGTGCCGGTGCCGTTGTCGCGGGCGCCGTTGAAGATGGTGTCGGCGGCGGCGCCGTCGACGGCGCCGCGGTCACGTCCGGTGCCGATGTGGTCGTAGTGGGCGGTGAGGGCGATCACCTCGGAGGCGAGGCGCGGGTCGGTGCCACGGATGAAGGCGGCGACGTTGGGCGAGCCGAGGTCGCGCCGCTCGACGCCGCCCGACATGAGCCCGGCGGCCATCCGCACGCCGGTCGCCGATCCTGTAGCGGCCTCCATCGCCATCCGCCGCGCGCCGCCGTCGTCGCGCACCCACGCATGCGGCAGCGTCGGCGCCGTCGGCTCGCCGGTCTCGGTGCGGACGCCGCCCAGCCCGCGCGCCACGCTCGCCCACGGCAGGGCCGCGTCGTAGAGTTCGACGAGCGCGGCGGCGCCGAGCGAATCGGCGATCGTCCGCTTGCGCGCGCTCAGGCGGATCGCCGCCTGCGGCGACGCCTGCCCACCATCGCCGACGCGCGCGACGACGATGCGTCCGCGCACGTCACGTCCGCGGTACTCCGCCGCGTCGAGACCCGAGCCGACGTACACGACGTCGCCATACGCGCGCACCGCCGGTCCGCCGAGCACGATCAGGTCGGCGCCCTGCCGCAGCGTGTCGGCCGCGCCGTCCGCGCGCACGAAGGCGAGCGTGGCACCGGTCGGCGGGGTGAGGCGGGCCATCGGGACGGCCTGGTAGTAGTCGTCGGTGCCCGGCGCGGGGGCGGCCCCGGCGAGGCGAAACTGCTCGGCGATGTAGCGCGCCGCAGCGGCGGCGCCCGGCGTGCCCGGACGGCGCCCCATCAGTTCGTCGCTGGCGAGAAAGCGCAGGTGCGCCTCCACCTCCGCCGTCGTCACCGACGCCTCGGGCGTCGCGTCGATCCGCACCGGACGCGCGGCGACGCCCCCGGCCGGACGCGTCGCTGGACGTCCTGGACTGCCGCGCCGCACGGGCTGCGCATCGGCGCACGGAGCAAGGACAGGCGCAAGCCCGAGGGCGGCGAGGAAAACGAAGGCGAGACGGCGCATCGGAGCGGGGGCGTGTGGAAGGCGCTCCGAAGGTAGGACGGCCACGCGCCCGCGCCCGCGCCGCCCGCATCCCAGCGCCGCCGGGTCACGACGCCACGATCTGGTCGTACTCCGCGTGCGATCCGATCCAGAACCCGGACCCCACGCCCGCACCCTGTCGCACCGCGGCTCTACGGACGGGAGGCGCTACGTCATCAGCGGTTTCTCAGGACCGGGGCACATCGCTGCGCCGCCGAACCACCGCTGGAACGCCGTCTGGCGTGCGCCGCAGACGACACACACGCCATCGGCCCCGACGACATGCCGGCCTGCCGCCCGCGCTGCGAAGTACGCCTCGACCTTCGCGTCACGTCCGAGGACCGCGGCGACGCTCTCGTCGGTGAGGCCGACCGCATGCAGGTACGCGATCTGCCCGTGCACGTCGCCGCCCTTGATCTGCGCGAGCGCCCGCAGCGACGTGGCGATGACCGCGCCCGGGAGGATGGGCTGGCCGACGGCGGCGACCGCGGCGCGGACCTCAGCGTCTGTGCCGGAGAGGGCGGACATGGGCGGCGAAGATGAAGACGGTTCGGCGAGGCCGCGCGAGGCGATCCGGCTCCCGGCTCCGCGCAACGCTACCGAGCCTGCACGGGCTCCGGCGCTGCGAGGACCGCCTCCACGGCCCGCGCCGCCGCGTCGAGGCGGGCGGCTCCGGTGCCGGAGACGACGGTGTGGGCGATGGCGCGGATGCGGAGTTCGGCGGCGAAGACGCCGTAGAGATGCGCGCGCGCCGCCGGGCTGTCGCGCACGGGGTCCGCCTCCCACGGCACGTCGAGGTTGAAGAGGAGGGTGGCGGCGTAGCGGCGCGTGTCGGCGAGGGCGGCGACGATGGCGGGGCTGCGGCCGACGTAGTGACGCGCGTAGAGGTGCGTCGTGAGAACGTCGGTGTCGCAGAGGAGGACGCGGGTGGCGGCGCGGGCGGCGGTTTCCTCGGCCTCGACCTGCGCGGCGGCGACGCGGGCGACATCGTCGAAGGTGAAGCGGTACCCGGCGGCGATGTAGAGCGGGCGCGACATCTCGGGCGCCCAGACGGTCGAGAACCGCGCTGCGAGGGCCTCGGCGGCGGTCGATTTGCCGGTCGATTCGGGTCCGAAGAGCCGCACGCGCCGCACGAACCGCGGACGCGCCGCCACCGGGATCGCCGCCCAGAACCGCATCGGATCGCGCCGCACGTCCGACGGCAGCGGCCCACCGGGCGCCACGATCTCACCAGACGCGGACGCTCCGGCATCCCCGACGCGTACCGTCTCGGCCCCTTCGTCGAGGACGGCGGTGACGCCGCCCATCCCCCCGTCCACACGCCCGTCGGCATCCTCCCAGACGGGCGTGACCGTCGCGGCGGAGAGGCTCTCGCGCAGCCACGAGAGGCGGTCGTGGAGGGGAATCGGATCGTCGGCGCGGGCGACGACGGCGACCTCGGCGGCCCCCATCGACGCGATCGCATCGAGGTGCGCGGCGGTCGGGGGGAGGAAGCGCCCGGCGACGCGCAGGCGGCTCACGCGGCGTCGGCGGTGCCCTCGACGCGGCGCCAGCCGAGGTAGCCGTGGAGCGCGAGTCCGCACAGCCCGGCGTAGAGCAGCGCGGTGAGCGGCAGGTCGCGGCTCAGGTAGAGCGGCACGTAGAGCACGTCGGCGACGATCCAGATGAGCCAGTTGTCCATCACGCGCCGCATGAGCAGCAGCTGCGCGACGACGCTCGCGCCGGTGAGGGCGGAGTCGAGGAACGGGCGCGCCGCATCGCTGAAGAGGTGAAAGGCGCCGCCGAGGAGGCCCGACGTGGCGGCGATGGCGACGAGCGCCACGGCCCATCCGCGCCCCGAGAGCCGCGTCACCGGGCGCTCGGTGCGGTCTTTGGCGCCGTACTTCCAGTCGTACCATCCCCACACGCCGGTCACGAAGAAGAAGCCCTGCAGGAGCGTGTCGGCGTAGAGCCGGGCCTCGAAGAAGACGACGCCGTAGGCGAGCACCGCAACCAGCCCGACCGGCCACCCGACGGCCCGGTTGCGCGCGAGCAGCCACACGTTGGCAATCGTCGCGACGATGCCGATGAGTTCGAGAGGCGACGTTTCGAGGCGCGCGGCCTCGTGCGCGAGGTCGGCAAAGAGCGAGTCGGGAATCACGGCAACGGGTCAATCCCGGAAGGTAGATGTGAGATGGAGGGTTGGTGGGTTGGTGAGGACGGATTGACCGGAAGCGGCCTGACCGACGTTCCAGCCACCCGGCGCCGCGCCCGCGCCCGCGCCTCACAACTCACAAACTCGCGATCCCACCAACTCCCCATCACGTCCGCCAGAACCAGCGGCGGCGGGTGAAGGCGGCCACGAGGAGCGCGGTCAGGAGCGTCAGGAAGGCGCCGCGGGCGAAGCCGAGCCACGGCGTCGGCGTCATCCGCACCATCCACGCATACCCGCCGACGACGGCGAGGACGGGCAGGACGGCGTTGTGGAGCGACACGTAGGCGAGCATCGGGTTCTGGCCGTTGGCCGCGAGCAGGCGCATCCGCACGCCGAAGCGTTCGGCGGCGACGGTGAGGCTGGCGAGGAGCAGGTGCGCGAGGCCGCCGGTGACGAAGTAGTACGAGAAGGTCGAGGCGTCTTTCTTGATGCCGCCCTCGAACGGATCGGCGACGAAGCCGAGGACGAGCCACGCGCCGCCCATCGCCCACAGCCACGTGACGAGGCCCGCGCCGCCGCTGCCGCCATCGCCCGGCTCGACGCGCCGCGCCATCCACAGCCCCGCCGCGACGAGCGCCGCGCAGACCGCAAACGTCGCCCCGACATCGCGCGTGAACAGGCCCGCCGTCGCCACGACGGTCACGAGCGGACCGAGGAGCGAGAGCGCCGCCGCCGCGCCCGCCGGAGCCGCCGCCCAGGTCGTCACCGCCGCCGTGCCGCGCGCGAGGAACGCCTCGCCGGCGAACGTGCCGGGGAGCACGAGCAGCAGGTATTTGAGGTAGTAGGGCCGGAAGAGTCCCTCGGCCACCGTTGCCGACATGACCGGCTTCACCCACCCGTCTTCGCGCCCGGCGAGGATGGCGGCGGCGAGGAGCGCGAGAACCGCGTAACGCCAGAGCGGACGCCGGGCCGTCGCGAGGGTCAGCAGACCGCCGAACGCGGCCATGTTGGCGAGGACGACGAGGATGATGTCGTAGCGCCCGACGCGGAATCCGCTGCCGTCGGGGTAGCGGACGAGCGCGAGGATGGCGGCGAGTCCGATCCATCCGACCGCGCGCGCGCCCCATCGCCACGACGGCGGCCAGGCGGCGGGAAGGCGGCCGTAGGCGCCCCAGAGCAGCGCCCACGCGAGCAGCCCGACGCCCCACGCCCACGCGGGCGCCTCGAATACGCCGCTGAGCACCGACGGACGGACGTGCTGGACGACGATGGCGAAGGCGAGGAGCAGTCCGCCGCGCACGAGCGCATCCCACGCCAGAGTACCGGTCGTCGCCCCGCGTCGACGCCGCGCGCCCATCGCCAGCGGGAGCGCGGCGCCCATCGCGAAGAGGAAGAACGGGAAGACGAGGTCGACCCACGTGATGCCGGGCAGCGTGGGATCGAAGACGTGCGTGGGCGGCGGCACCTGCGCGTGGTACATCCACGCGGGCAGCGCCGACGCCGGGCCGTAGGGCTGGATGCCCGAGAGCACCATCATCAGGATCGCCGCCCCGCGCAGCACGTCGAGCGCCCCGATGCGCGGCGCGGCCGCGAGCAGCACGTCGGGCGGGACGGAAGAGGATCGGTCGATCGGGGATGGAGCGATCGGGGATGGATCGGCGGGGAGGGCGTCGGGCATCGGCGGAGCGGGCGGCGGGCGTGGCGCACATTACGGCACGATGGGGATGCGGGGACGCCCCGCGACGGCCCCGGATGCGGCCGAACGTCCGATGCGGCCACACGTCCGCGCGGGGTGCGTGGAATCACATCCGGCGATTGTCGCACGCCCGTACGTCCGTCGGGGCGGGTCTCAGACCCGCCCCGACAGCCACCGCCCGACCCACCCTCGCGCCATCCCCAACAGCACGCACGCCCCACCGCCACGCGGCCCCCGCCACACACGCCTCCACCTGGACCACCGCCGCAGCCCAGCGGAACCCTCCCCGCCGTCCCCGATACGCCGCCTCTCCATTCTCTCCCGCCGATGCTCGACTCCCGCCGCCGCTTCCTCCGCGCCTCCGCCACTGCCGCACTTGCCGCGCCCTTCATCGGTGCCTTCGGCCTCCCCGGCGCCCGTGCTGCCACGACGTCCGCGCGCGCCGACGGTCCATTCACGATGCTCCGCCGCGGCGTCGGCACGTTCACCGGGCGGGGCGGCACCATCGGCGTCCTCGCCACGCCCGACGCCCTCGTCGTCGTCGATACGCAGTTCGCCGATACCGCCGCGCAGTTCTGGGCCGGGATCACGGCGCCGGACGGGTGGGCCGCCGGGCGCGACCGCATCGACGTGCTCGTCAACACGCACCACCACGGCGACCACACGTCGGGCAACGCGACGCTCGCGCCGTACGCCGCACGCCACGTCGCACACGCGGCCGTCTACGGCTTGCAGCGTGCGGCGGCGGTGCAGGGCGGGACGCTCGCGGCGCAGGCGTTCCCCGGCGAGTCGTTCACCGAGACGTGGCGCGCGGACATCGGCGGCGGCGAGACGCTCGCGCTCCGCCACATCGAACCCGCGCATACGGCGGGCGACGCGGTCGTCCACTTCGAGGCCGCGAACGTCGCGCACGTCGGCGATCTCGTCTTCAACCGGATGGCGCCCTTCGTCGATCTCGCAGGCGGCGCCTCGACGGCGGGATGGATCGCGTCGCTCGACCGCATCATCGCCGACTTCGACGACGACACGCTCTTCGTCTTCGGCCACGGCGCCCCCGGCTTCGGCGTGACGGGCACCCGCGCCGATGTGCGCGTGATGCGCGACTTCCTCGCCGCGATGTCCGCCTTCGTCGCCGACGCCCGCGCGGCCGGGAAGACCGCCGACGAGGTCGCCGCGACCGAGCGCCTCCCGGACTTCCCCGACCACTTTTCCGAAGCACGCCGCCAGGGCCTCCCGAATGCCCTCCGCGCCCTCTACACCGAGCAGAGCCGCCGCACGCGCTGACGCCACGCCCCCGTCACACCGCCTCGGCGAGGGCGGCGCGGACGACGGCGGCCCACGCCTCGGGCCGCTCGACGTGGACGTTGTGCCCGGCGCCCGCCACCGACAGCGCCCGCACATGCGGCGACGCCCGCGCCATCCGCTCGGCGATGCCGACGAACTTCTCGTCTTCGGCGCCCGCGAGGGCGACCGTCGGCACGGCGAGACCGGCGAGGCGCGGCCAGAGGTCGGGCTGCGCCCCGGTGCTCATCCCCACGAGCGCGGCGGCGAGGCCATCGGGGTGCCCGGCGGCGCGGCGCTCGGCCATCCGGGCGCGCTGCGTGCGGGTGAGCGTGCGGAAAAGCGGCAGGTCGTACCACGCCTCGACGAAGCGGCGCAGGTCGGCACGCAGCGCCTCGGCACGCTCGGCGTCGACGCTGCGGCGCTCGCGGCGCGCAGCGGCGTCGGGGAGGCCCGGCGAAGCGGATTCGAGGACGAGACACGTCCACCGCTCGGGGTGCGCGAGGGCGAGGTGGAGCGCGAGGCGCCCGCCCATCGAGTAGCCGACGAGCGCGGCGCGGCCGATGCCTGCGGCGTCGAGGGTGGCGAGGACGGCGGCGGCGGCGGCGGTGAACGTGTAGGCGGCGCGCGGCACGCCGGTCGCGTCGCCGTGGCCGGGCAGGTCGGGCGCGAGGATGCGCACGCCGGGCAGACGCGGCGCGAGCGGCGCGAAGTCGGCGGCGCTCCCGAGAAACCCGTGGAGGCAGACGACGGGCACGCCGGTCGCGTGACCGAGGACGTGGAGCGGGAGGCGGGACGACGGAAGCATCCGCCGTCTACCCAGCCTGCCGCGCGTCGGTTGCCTGGTCTTCGATTGCCGCATCGACGGCGGCGCGGACGCGGGCCTGCACGTCGAGGTGGAGCGCGTGGTTCACCGACCGATCGGTCTGAACCTCGATGATCGACGAGGTGCCACGCTCGAATGCCGCACGCAGATCGGTCTGAAATGCTTTCATCGTGGCCGGAGCGGCATATCCGAGGCCGAACATCCGCGCGGCGTGCTCGAAGCCGAGGCCGTGCGGCGTGCCGAAGTACGCCTCGAACGCGTCGGGCGCGCGCTCGGCGACGGGCAGGAAGGAGAAGATGCCGCCGCCGTCGTTGTTGACGACGACCACCACGACGCGCGGCCCCTCGCGGAGCAGTCCGAGACTTCCGATGTCGTGGAGGAGCGTCAGGTCGCCGACGAGCACCGCCGCGCCGCGCCCGCTCGCCCGCGCTGCGCCTGCCGCCGTTGCCACGGTCCCGTCGATGCCGCTCGCGCCGCGGTTGGCGATCACGTCCACGCGCGCGCCATCGACCGGCGCGGCCTGATCGACATCGCGGATGGGCATCGAGGCGCCGACGACGAACGTCTCGCCCTCCGGCACTGCCCGCACGAGCGCCCGCGCCACGCCTGCTTCGGTCACGTCGGCGCGAGTGTCGTACGCCGCCGCCAGCACACCCGCCACCGCATCCGACGCGCGCCTCCACGCCGACGGCCACGCGCGGTCGGCACTCGGGCCGCCGGTGGGGACATCGAAGGCGTCGACGAGGGCGCTTGTGGTACGAAACGGGTCGCCGTCGAGGTGATGCGTGACGGCGTGGGCGGGGTCGAGGCGCATCGGGCCGTCGGCGATCGTCGCCCAGACGCGCGGGCGGGCGCTCGCGAGGAAGGCGCCGAGGCGCTTGGAGACCGGCAGGCGCCCGATCTCCACGACGGCGTCCGGGCGGTGCGCGGCGGCGAAGCGGTCGGAGGCGAGCGCGAGGTCGTAGTGGGCGCACGTGAGCCGCGAATCAGCCCCCAGACGTGCGCCCGAGCGGATGTCCGGCAGAAGCGGCCAGCCGAGGCGGTCGGCGAGGAGGTACGCGTGGTACGGATCGGCGCCCGCGCCCGCGATCACCAGCCCGCGCTCGATTCCGGCGAAAGCATCGGCGAGCGGCCCGACATCGGCAACGCGCGCTCCGTCGGCAGACGACGTGTACGGCTGCCCGGACGCGCGCCACGCGGCGATGTGCGGCGGCTCGGGCGCGGGCGGTGCGTCGGGGGCCGGGGCGAGCGGCTCGCGGAAGGGGACGTTCAGATGCACCGGACCGGCGGGCGGGCGCGTCGCGTGGCGCGCGGCGAGGGCGGCGGTCGTGAGCACGAACGCCGGATCGACATCGGGCGACGGCGCGGGCAGATCGAAGGCGAAGCGGACGTGGGGGCCGAAGATGCCGATCTGATCGATCGTCTGGTTCGCGCCCGTGTGGCGCAGTTCGGCCGGGCGGTCGGCGGTGAGCAGGATCATCGACACGCCGTCGGCCCCGGCCTCGACGACGGCGGGCAGGAAGTTGGCGACCGCCGTGCCGCTCGTGCAGACGACGAGCGACGGGCGGCCGGTCGCGCGGGCGGCGCCGAGGGCGGCGAAGGCAGCGCCGCGCTCGTCGGTGCAGACGAGGTGCGGGATGCCGCTGCGCGCGACCGCGAGCGCGAGCGGCGTCGACCGGCTCCCCGGCGACACGACCGCGAACGCCGCCCCCTGCCGCCGCAATTCCTCGACGAGCAGGCCGGCCCAGAGAGCATTGAGCGCGGCGGTGGAAGGCGCGGGCGGCGGCGGCATCGGCGAAATCGGGCAGAGAGGCGTGCGCAACGCCCCGTCCGCCGGATGGGATCACCGGGATGGGGCGGCATCGGGAGGCGGTTGCGGGAAGGAGGCGGCGAAGACCCGACCGTCGTCCGGCGCACTTCTGTCAGGCCCGAGACCCCGACAGCAGACCACGCGCCTCAGCGCACGACCAGCATCCGCGTCTCGGCGAAGCGCCGCGACCCGCACCACGCAACCGCCCCTGCGCCAGAGCCGCCCCGAGCACCCCATCGACCCTGCCCGACGAGACTTCCACGCGCCGCGTCTTCTGCCTCACCCCTCCCTGCATCTCCAACTGCCGTCAATACGCAGCCTCGGTAGCGTCGGTCTTTTTGAGGAAGACCTGGGTGAAGAGGAAGAGGATGGCGAAGATGACGAGCGAGAGCGCCGCCGCCCAGCCGAAGCGGTAGGCCGAGAAGGCCGCGTCGTAGACGTACGAGACGAGGATGTGCGTCTGGTCGTTCGGCTCGCCGCCGTTGGAGATGAGCCAGACGACGTTGATGTTGTTGAACGTCCAGACGGTGCCGAGCGTGATCGCCGGGATCATGACCGGGCGCAGCAGCGGCACGGTGATGTTCCAGAACTTGACCCACGCGCTCGCGCCGTCGACGTCCGCCGCCTCGTAGAGCTCGCCCGGGATCGACTGGAGCGCGCCGAGGGCGACGACCATCATGAAGGGAAAGCCGAGCCAGACGTTGGTGATGATCGCTGCCATGAACGCCTCCGCCGGACTTGTCAGCCACTGCACGGGGCTGAGGTGCAGGAACTGGCCGAGGAACAGGTTGATGGCGCCGTACTCGTAGTTGAACATCCCGCGCCACGTGAGCGCGGTGATGTACTGCGGCAGCGCCCACGGCAGGATCAGCAGCACGCGCCACGCCGGTTTGCCCTTGATGAGCGTCTGGTTGAGCACGACCGCAAGCCCGACGCCGATGACGACGTGGAAGAAGACGTTGACCACGGTCCACAGCACCGTCTTGCCGAGCACGCCCCAGAAGGCGGGTTCGGAGAAGACGGCGCCGTACTGCCCGAACCCGATCAGGCTCCAGTCGCGGATGTGGAACAGGTTCATGTTCGACAGCGACAGCACCACGTTGTACAGAAACGGGTACGCGACGACGACCAGCACGATGAGTGCCGTCGGCCCCATCATCAGCCACACGAACCGCGTCCGCCGCTTGCGCTCCGCCTCACCCCCGACGACATCGCCGCCGGGTTTGGCGCCCGTGCTTTTCAGCGACGTGCGGGCTTCCGCGACAACGCCTGCGGGGGCGTCTGCCAGCGTGCGCTCGCGCGCTTCGAGGCCCGCCACGGCGGCGCCATCGTCCAGTGTGCTCATCGTCGAGGGGTCGGGGTCAGGGGGAGGGTGCCGGAGAGATGGCCTGTAATTGAATGCCTGCGCCTCTTTCATCGTCCGTCTTCCCCGCGAAGGCGGGGATCTAGAGGGGTCACGCACAGCGCCCTGCTCTCTGGGTCCCCGCCTTCGCGGGGATGACGGGCGTCACAAACAGGGTGTAAGGCCGGGGAGATTGAACGGCGTTTATCGACGGAGGCTCAGAGGCCGGTGTCGGTGATGCGCTTTTCGACTTCGCGCTGCATCATCGCGGCGCCCTGCTTCGGGGTGACGGCGCCGTTCATGACGAGCTGGTACGGGCCGCGCATCCCGTCCCACACCTGCCGGAGCTGGGGCGCGGTCGGCATCGGGAGTCCGACCGCCGCCTGACGCATCGAGGCGGCGAGGAGAGGGTTGCCGGCGAGAAGGGTGCTGTCGCCCGCAACGCTTGCGATGACGGGGATGGTCGAGAGGTCGGCGGCCATGCGGCGCTGCATCGCCGCGCCGGTGAAGGCCTCCAGCATCTCGCGCACGGCGGGAATCTTCCACTCGGGCAGGTTGACGTTCACCGAGTAGCCCTTCGACGAGACGACCGGCGCCGCCCACCGCCCGGTCGACATCCGCGGAATCCGCGCGATGCCGAGGTCGATGCCCGCCTCGCGGTAGCCCGCCCACGACCACGGGCCGTTGATGATGGCGGCGGCGCGGCCCTCCTTGAAGAGGGTCTCGGCGACGTTGTAGTCGCTCTCGCCGGGGATGACTTTGTACTGGTCGCGGAGGGCGATCACGAACTCGATGGCGCGGACGGTCTCGGGCGTATCGAGTGTCGGGGTGCCGTCGGGGGTCATCATCCAGCCGCCTTCGCCGGTGAGGAAGGGGACGAAGAAGAACGGCTCGGTGTAATTCCACGTCAGGCCGTAGTGCTTCGAGCCCTTCTCGGTGCGCGTGAGCGCTTGCAGCATCGGCAGAAACTCCTCCCACGTCTCCGGCACGGTCGGCAGGAGCGCCTTGTTGTAGGCGAGCGCGAGGTGGTTGCCCACCTGATCGGCCACCATCCACGCCTTCGGCGCCTCACCCGGCGGCCCCCACGAGAGCACGCCCGACGAGTCGAACCCGGCGAGGAACGCCGCGGGCAGCACGTCGGTGACGGGCCGGACCGACCCGGTCATCGCGAGGATCGAGACGTTGTCGGACGGGCCGAAGATGAGGTCCGGCCCCTGCCCGCCGACCGAGGCGATGACGAAGAGGTTGCGCAGCTCTTCGGTCTCGCGGTACAGCGATTCGATGCGGATGCGGCCCGCGTGGGCGGTGTTGAACTCGTCGACCTGCCGGTTGAAGAACTCGCGCTCGCCGCCGTCCTTCTGATGCCAGATCGAAATCACGATCGGCCCGTTCTTCGGCGGCCCATCCTCCTTTCGGCACCCACCGACGACGAGCACGGCCGCAAGGCAAACGGCGGCGACGGATGCACCGGCGAGCGCACCGCGCAGGCGGCGAAGACGGGAGGCGCGGGGCGCGGAGTGAAGCATCGGAAGTCGGGAGCGCGGGCGGGCGGATCGGGCAGGGCCGTGGGTCGAGGCCGTCGGAGACTGCCGGGGCAATGTGCGAATGTCGGGGCAGAATGCAAACCGCTCCCTTGATGCGGCGGGCCGCCATCGGCGGGGTGGGGGTGTGCGGCGGCGAAGCAACCTCGGCGGCTCAAGGACCGCCCCATACCCACCGGCCCTGTGAACAACCTTCCTCAAGGGAGGGGTTCGGACTGTCAGTTGGCGGGCATCAGCACGAGGCCGGTGCGCGGGGCGACCTCGACCAGAAGGGCCTCGGCGTCCTGCTGCACGCGCACCGGCGCGCCCGGCGACGAGCGGAGGCGCACCGCGAAGGGCTTGGTGCCAAGGCCCGCGACGGGAATCCGCACGCTGTGCGCGCCATCGGTCGGGTTGAGGACGACGACCGCGCGGGCGCCGTCGAGGGTGCGTTCGAAGGCGAAGACGCCGCTCGACGAGTCGGCGAGGAGCGGGGCGTAGGCGCCGCGGCGGAGGACGGCGTTGCTGCTGCGAAGCGCGATGGCGCGGCGGAAGAAGCCGAGCACCGACGTGTCGGGCACCTGCGGATCGGGCGTGCGGCGCAGGCCGCGCGGGTCGGTCGCCTCGTCGGCGTAGCGGCCGAGGTCGCCCCAGAGCATCGGCTTGCGGTCGTCGGGGTCGTCGGCGCCCCACATCCCGACCTCGTCGCCGTAGAAGAACATCGGCGCGCCGACGTAGGTCATCTGGAAGAGCGTGACGAGGCGGTAGGTGGCCCACTCCTGCGCGTTCGGGCGGCGGACGAGGTAGCCCTTGTCGTAGCGCGGGACGTTGGTGCGGTACTCGTCGTAGTCGAAGCGCGCGGCGTTGGCGTAGCTCGGGCGGCGGCGGGCGTTGACGATCATCGAGGCGAGCCGGTCGGTGTCGTGTCCGGCCATGAGGTTCTGCATCCCGTACTGGAGCGCCTCGGGGTAGACCGAGCGGCGGCGGTCGAGGCTGTCGCGGAAGGCGGCGACCGGCATCGCGCGGTCGATCAGGTAGCCCTTCGCCGGGTAGGCGAAGCCCCAGTAGTTCATCGTCGCCGAGAAGCCGCCCGCGTCGAGGTAATGGGCGGCGTTCTCCCAGATCTCGGTCGAGGTGTAGGCCTCGGGGTTGAGCTCACGGACGAGGTGGTTCCACGCGGTCCAGAAGCCGACCGGCACTTCCTCGGCCACGTCGAGGCGCCATCCGTCGATGCCGTCGCTCGGGTCGCCGTCGCCGTTCGGGTCCATCCAGCGGCGCGTGGCGTCGAAGATGTACTGCCGCGGCCCGGCGGCGAGGTCGGTGGAGTCGGCGTTGTTGGCGAACTCGGGGAGCGTCTCTACGCCCCACCAGCCTTTGTAGTTGAACTCGCTCGTGTCGGGCGTGGCGGGGTCGTCCCACGTCTCAACCATGTACCAGTCCTTGTAGGCGCTCTTTTCCTGCTTCGCGCGGAGATCGTCGAAGGCGAAGAAGTCACGCCCGGAGTGGTTGAAGACGCCGTCGATGACGACGTGCATCCCGCGGGCCTTGGCGTCTTTCACGAGGCGCAGGAAGAGGCTGTCGGCGCGCGTCCAGACCCACGTGGTGGGGTCGGAGGTCTCGGCCGCCATCTTCGCCAGATCGCCCGCCGGGTCCGGCCCGAAGTTGGGGTCGATGTGGTGGAAGGAGTTGCCGTCGTACTTGTGGAGGCTGCGGGCGTAGAAGACGGGGTTGAAGTAGAGCGCGTTGACGCCGAGTGAGTCGAGGTAATCGAGCTTGTCGACGACGCCCTGCAGGTCGCCGCCGTAGCGCCGGTGGAAGACGCCGTTCTCGTAGAAATCCGGCCCCAGCGTCTGCTCCCACGCATCGCGGGCGTACCAGTCGCCGGTCCACGGGGTGATGCGCCACGACGAGTCGGGCACGACGGGCGTCTCCAGCGTCGCGCGCGTCGGGTCGTTGGACGGGTCGCCGTTGCGGAAGCGCTCGGGGAAGATCTGGTACCAGACGGCGTCGGCGGCCCAGTCGGGCACGGCGGCGAGCGAGTCGCCGGCGGTGCGCACGGGCGGCGCATCGATCTTTTCGCAGCCGCTCGCGGCGAACGTGGCGGCAACGGCGAGAGTGGCGGCGGCGAGCGCCGAGGCGGCGCGGGTCGTCAGGGATCGGGGCATCGTCCGGAGGGCGAGAGCGTCAGCAGAGAGGTCCGCACAGACAGGCCGGACGATGGGGAAGCGGATGGCAAGAAGAAGGAGCGACGGAATTCCAGCCAGCCGGATCAGCGGGCGCGCACGAGGGGCGAGGTGGCGGTACCGGCAGCGGTCGTCACGCGGACGATGTACGACCCGGCGGCGAGCGCCGACGCATCGACGGTCGCGGTGTACGATCCGGCGGCCTGCACGTCATCCACGATCGTGGCGGCGAGGCGGCCGAGGAGGTCGTAGACCTCGACGCGCACGGCGCCGGTGCGCGGCACGGCATAGCGCACGCGCACCTCACCCGAACCGGCCGACGGGTTCGGCCAGACGCGCTCGATGCCCACCGATGCCGGAATGCCCACGGCCGCGTCGCGCTCGACACCGGTCGTGAGGCCTGCGTCGGCGTAGAGGACGAACGTGCTCGTGTAGACGGCGAACTGACCGGGCTTGAGCGAGAGGGGCGCGTTGACATCCGAGACGCTCACCTGCCGCCGTCCGAAGACGTCGTACCACGTGCCGGTGCGCGTGAAGGCCGGATCGACGGTCGCGTCGGCCGTGCCGAAGTTGCCGATGACGACGGCGTCGCCCGCGCCGTTGCGGAGGGTGATGCGCTTGACGAGGCCGCCGGTGTTGAACGACATCGCGGTCGCCGGGTCGGTGAAGGTGACGCTCGCGCGGCGGAGGCCGATGAGCGCGGCCCACGTCCGGTAGAGGCGCACGCGGTCGGCGTCGGCGCGGTACGGCCAGCCGCTCACGCGGGCGTCGGTGCGGCTGCCGGGGCAGGCGTCCTGCTCGGGCAGGCACTCGCCATTGACAGCCCCGTAGCCGAGTTCGCCCCACTCCCAGATCATCTTCGGGCCGGGCTGGAGGAAGAAGAACGCGCCGACGGCCTTCATCCGGTCGGTGTACGTCGCTGGATCGCGCGTGGTGTAGGCGCCATTGACGGCCCCGTACTGCGCGGCCCGGCGCACGAGGCGCTGCTCGTCGTGGTCCTCCAGGATCGTCACCGCGTTGGGCACCGGCAGCCCCTGCCCGCCCGCGCCGAAGTAGGCGGTGGCGAGGTTCGAGTTGTCGGCGTAGCCCATCAGCGCCTGCCCGAACGGACCCATCGCTTTGCGCCAGAGCAGGAAGCCGGGACGGCCCTCGCCGGTCCGGTAGCTCGCCAACTGCACCTCTTCCGACTGCTCGGAGAGGTGTTCGAGGATGAGGAGCGCGTTCGCGTCACGCGCCCACACCTTGTCGGCCATGCGCGTCAGGTTGCGGATGCGGGAGGCGTCGTAGCGGCCCCAGAGGCCGACATCGCCGCCGCTGTTGACCTGCGTGAAGCCCTTCGAGAGGTCGTAGCGGTAGCCGTCGACGTGGTACTCCTCCATCCAGTAGCGATTCATCCGGTCGAGCCAGTAGCGCGTGGCCGGGCTGTCGTGGTTGAGGTCGTTGAAGACGTTGAAGGGGTGCCGCGCGGTCGTGTTGGCGTACGGGCTCGATGCGCTCGGCACGGAGCCGGGGTCGCCGGTCGCCGATTGATTGTAGAGGCGCACGAGCGGACTCTGGCCCGTCGCGTGGTTGTAGACGACGTCGATGACGACGGCGATGCCGCGCGCGTGGGCGGCGTTGACGAAGGCCTTGAACTGCTCCGGCGTGCCGTAATACTTGTCGAGCGCGCCGTGGAAGGCCGGGTTGTAGCCCCACGAGAGGTTGCCATCGAACTCGCTCACCGGCATCAGCTCGATCGTGTTGATGCCGAGGCGCTCGAAGTAGCCGAGCGTATCGGTGAGCGCCTGATAGTTGTGGCGCGCGAGGAAGTCGCGCATGTTGAGCTCGTAGACGACGAGGTCACGGGGCCGCGGACGCTGGAACCCGCCATCGGTCCACGCGAACGTCGGCGCGTTCGTTTGCAGCACGCCGACCAGGTGGCTCGTCTTGCCGACCGGGTAGGCGGGCGTCGGCGTGTAGCCGAGGTTCGAGGCGCTGTCGTTGAACGGGTCGAGCACCTTCGGGCTGTACGGATCGGCGACGCGGATCAGGCCGTCGACGAAGTACTGGAAGCCGTACTCGCGGCCTGGCGTGAGGCCGGTGACGTTGAGCCAGAAGTGGACGGAGTCGGCGCGGACCGAGTCCTTCTTCATCAGGTACGCAGCCGACGGCGTCCAGTCGTTGAAGTCGCCGATGACGTAGACGTAGCCCTTCTGCGGCGCAAAGAGCGAGAGGCGGGCGCGCGTCGGGTCGCCGGGCACGTAGGTGATGCCGTCTTCGAGACCTGCCGGGCGCGGCGCCTTTGTCACCGTCGGCGGCGTCGTGCCGATGGTGGCAGTCGCGGTGCGCCCGAGCGCGTCGGTGGCGGTGACCTTGAACTGGCTGCCGGGCGGGACGGGCGAGGCAAGGACGACGCGGAAGAGGCGTGTCGCGGCGCTGTACGACGCGATTCCGTTGCGCGTGACGCCGTTGATCTCGTACGTGAGCGCCGTGATGGCCTGCGTGCCCGCGATCGTCGCGCTGACCGCCACGATCACGTCGCCGCCTTCCTGCTCGCGCGCCAGCTGGAAGACCATCGGGTCGGCAGCGGTGACCTGCGAGTTGCCGTCGGGCGGGACGACGATGGGGTTGAGGGGGTCGGCGAACCACGCGAAGTTCGCCGAGGCCGGGTTGACGTTGCGGTGCTGCTGGATCTTGTACTGGTAGGGCGTGCCGATACGCAGGCGGACGGTCTTGCGGTACTCGTTGAGCGCCGGTTCGTAGGTCATCTGCGAGCGGTGCCCGGCAGCGATGCGCGCGCCCGCGGTGCCGGCCACGTACGGCTGTCCCCAGTCGTTGAACGCGCCGGGCACGAAGACCTGCGCCGTCGATCCGCCCGGACCGGAGAGGTCGGGCAGGAAGCGGAAGGGCACGTCGAGGCTGTCCTGCGCGCGGGCCGCGGGGACGGCACATGCAAGACAGAGGACGGCGGCAGCGAGGAATCGGCGCATCACGGGGGCGGGATCACGGGAGGGAACGACGGGGCGCTGCTTCGAAGGCAGCAGGGGGCCGGTTCGATGGGACGCCGGCCCGGCGTCCAGATAGCCCTGGCCACCACCCACGCGGGCAGCGGCCAGGGAGAAGAACAGAGCGGCGCGAAACGCGCGCGCCGGACGCAGCAGCCTCCCCGTCGGGGATGGGCCACCGCCTCCGGCGCGGCGTCAGCGCCGGATCGTCGGTTGACGACCGGTCACTTGGCGACGACCATCGTGTGCGAGGCGATGCGCCCGCCGACCGCGAGGCGGTAGACGTAGACGCCCGAGGCCAGCTCCGACGCATCGAAGCTCACGTTGTACTCGCCCGCGGCCTGCTCGCTGTCGACGAGACGTGCGACCTCGCGGCCGAGCATGTCGTAGACGCTGAGCGAGACGCGGCCGGTCGTCGGCACGCCGTAGGTGAAGCGCGCGAGCCCGCGAACCGGGTTCGGCGCCACCGTCGAGACGACGGCCTCGGACGGGATGCCCGCCGCAGCGTCACGCTCGACCGCAGTCGTCGTGGCACCGCTGGCGCGGCAGCCTGCTGCGCGGAACGGCGCAGCGTCGGCGGCGGGGTTGCACTCGAATTCGAGCGGTCCGGCCTCGACCTGCATCGTCTCGTAGCGACCGCCCGAGACCAGGCTGTACGCTGCGGGCCAGGTGCTGCCGTCGGCGGCGGTCGGCACGATGAAGCGCACGCGGCGGCGGCCCAACGTGCTCGTGCCCACGCCCGGCTCGGTGAAGAACGCCCCGGCCTTGCCGTAGGTGTACTTGTACGAGATGCCAGAGTAGGTGCCGAGCGGCTTGCCGTTGCGGGCGACGCCGCGGATCGGGAAGGTGCCCTCGTAGAGCGTCCCGGTCGTGCCGACGCGCGTCATCCTGAAGCGGCGGTCGGGAGCGCCGTTGACTTCGTTGATGCCGTTCACGAACTCGAAGATCGGGTCCTCGAACTGCACGAAGACCGAGTCCGACGCCGCGTTGAAGGGCTGCGCCGAGTTGAGCAGGCCGTTCTTGAGGTCCACGCGGAAGGTCGTGTTGACCGACGTCCCGGCGGGGATGATGTTGGCCGCCACGATGCCGTTGAAGAACTGCGTGCCGGTCGACTGCGCCGTGCCTGCGAAGGCGAGGCTGCGGTTGATGCCGGTCGTGTTGATGTCCTCTTCCCAGCCTTCCGGCGCCGCGACGCCGAAGTCGGCGAGGAAGCGGTCCTTGCGGAAGTTGATGTAGTACTTGTACTCCTGCACGCCGCCGACGGCGGTGTTCACGAACGTGTACTGGAGGTCGTGGAGCAGACCGATCGGGCGCTTGCGCATCAGGCAGTCGTCCGGCGAGCCGTCACCCGAGCAGTCCCAGCCGTTGAAGGCGCCGCGGACCTGGATCGAGTCGCCACGGGTCAGGTCGAAGAGGCCGACGCGCTGGAGCGGGTTGACGTCGGTCGTAAACGTGACCGTCGCGGTCGCGCGCGGGCCGCCGAGGTCCTTTGCGGGGGTGTTGCCGAAGTAAACCCAGCGGAGCGTGGTGTCAGCGGCGGGCACCTTGAAGGAGCGGTTGCCCGTCAGGGTGCCGTCCTCGTACGAGGGGCCAGCGCCGAAGACGAACTTGTAGCCCTGGTTCTGCCCGGCGAGGGCCTTGGCGTAGTACGCCGTGCCCGAGTAGAGGTAGTAGCCGGGCTTCGTGTTGTCGGCGACCTCACGGGTGAGGACGACCTTGGTCGAGCCCCAGTCGAGCGGTCCTGCCGTGAGAGGATCGCCGCGAACGCCGACCTGCGGGTTGGCCGTCGGGTTGAAGCCCTTGTTGAGGCCTTCCGTCGTCGCCATGTAGACGCGGAAGCGCACCGCGACCGAGTCGGGCTGCTTCACCGTGTAGGGCGTCCAGTCGAAGGCCTTGTCGCTGCCGGTCCTGTTGAAGAAGTGGCCGCGGCCGCCGGCGGTGAGATTCACCGCGCCGGTGCCTGCGGGGATGATCTGGTCGGCGCCGTCTTCCCAGCCGCCGATGCCCGAGCCGCGCGGCGTGGCCGATGTGGCGCGCTCTGCCTGCGGCGAGTAGAACTTGAACTTCAGCGCCACGTTGTCGGGAATCTGGAAGACGATCTGCCAGTAGGCGCCGCCGATGTTGGTCGGCTTGAGCGTCGTGGCCGCGTTCCAGGCGATCGTCTGGCCGCCGGGCAGCGTGCTCATGTCGCCGGTGCAGCCGTCGAGACAGCCGCGGACCTCGATCATCTCGTTGATCTTGGTGGTGTCCGGCAGGGTGGACGTGTTGAGGCGGAGCGTGACCTGCCGCTGGGCGCTCGCGCCGACGGCTCCGAAGAGGCCGAGGGCGGCGACGCCGAGCGCAGCGCGCCACCGGGTCGTAAGGAGGTTCATGATGTGCCCCTCGCGGGGTAGGAGGATGGAGGATGGAACGGGTCGGCGTGACCGACGCCGGGGCGGTGAGAATACACGACGACCGGGACGTTACATCCAAGAACGGCGCGTTCCAAAGGGCTGGAATCTCAGGGGTTGACGGTGAAGAGGACGGAGGCCGCGCTCTCAAAAACGGTTGATGAAGTAGCGCTGACGGCTCCTCAAATCCGTCGTTCCCGCGAAAGCGGGAATCCAGAAGAGGTCACGCACCGTGCTCTACACTCTGGGTCCCCGCGTTCGCGGGGATGACAAACTTTGCAAACAGCTCCTCAGAAGCCGATGGCGAGGGTGACGCGGTTGACGCCGTCGAAGTACTTGCTCGATTCGAAGGCGTAGTCGAGGGCGAGGCGGAGCGTCCCGAAGCCGTAGCGCAGGCCACCGCCCGCAGTGAAGCCGTGCGACGAGCCGGGCATGAACAGCTCGTTGTAGCCGCCGCGCACCATCACAAGGTCGTTCATCAGCCCGACCTCGGCGCCGACGTTCACGTACTGCTGCGCCGTCGAGGGCGAGAGCGCATCGACGGCGAGCGTCAGGCGGGCCTGATCCGACCGGTACGCCTCGCCGGCGAGGCCGACGCGCATCGTGAGCGGCAGATCGAAGGAGCCGGTTTCGAGCTGCGCCGGGTTCTGCGTGCCGTTGCCCGAGTTGTTCGGATCGACGTCGGCGGCGATGCGCAGGTCGTCGCCGCGTATCTGGAGCTTGGTGCCGAAGTTGGAGATCGAGGCGCCGAGCCGGATGCCGCGCAGGGGCGTCACGAACATCGTCCCGAGATCGACGGCGAAGCCGGTCGCGTTGGAGACCGAGATGCGCTCGCTGACCATCTTGACGGTTCCGCCGATGGCGAAGCGGTCGGTGAGTTGCCGCGCGTACGAGACGCCGACGGCGTAGCTCGCCGCGTCGAACGTGCGCCCGGTGCCGTCCTGCTGGTCGAGCGTCGTCTCCTCCATCTCCGGCGTCCGCAGCGCCGTCACCGAGGCCGCCACGGTGCCGCCCGCGAGCGGGTAGGCGACGGCGGCGTGGTTGAAGTCGATGGTGTTGAACCACTGCGCGTACTCGGCCTGAAACGATCCGCCCTGCACGGCCGCGAGGCCCGACGGATTCCAGTAGACCGACGAGGCGTCGTTCGTCGTGGCCACGACGGCCCCGCCCATCGCCGACGCGCGGGCACCGACGGGCATCATCAGGAACGAGGCGGCGCTCAGGCCGCGCTTGCTCACCTCGCGCGTCGAGGGCGTCGGGTCTTGCGTGCCGACGCCACCGGGCGAGCCGTTCGACTGCGCGTGGACCGCCGGAACGGTCAGCAGAAGGGCGAAGGCACCGGCGAGGACGCGCGGGCGCCGCAGAGGCGAGTGCCGGGGCATCGAAAGGGTCACGTACGTCATGGGGGTCGGGGCGTCGGGGCGCGTCGTCATCGGGCGCTTACTTGATGATGGCGAACGTGCCCGTCTTCTCGCCGATGCCGGGGGCCTCGACGTGGTAGAGGTAGATGCCGTAGGAGACGGAGATGTTGTCGTCCGAGAGCAGGTCCCACGTGAGCGAGCCGTTGAGGAGCGCCGACGGGGTCATCGGGTCGTTGACGCCGTCGTTCATCGAGAGCGTCCGCACGCGGCGGCCATCGACGGTGAAGATGCGGACGGTGGCCTGCGGCGGCAGGTTGGTGAAGCGGATCACGCGCGGGCCGCGGCCCTGGTCGTAAACGCTTTGCGGCTCGAAGCCGTTGGCGGCGCGGTACGGGTTCGGCACGACGCGGACGCGGCTGAGCACGCCGCGCGCCGAGTCGGCGGAGGCGGTCGCGGCGGCGACGGTGAACTCGAAGGCGTCGGAGCGCAGGAACGGCTTGCGCGTCGTGAGCACCGCCGCCTCGCCCTGGCGCGGGTTGCGGAGCGCGGCGTTCTCGCGGAGCGTCGAGAGGCCGATCTGCCACGTGAACTGCTCGCGCTGCGTCGGGTCGCCGATGATGGGCTCGATGACGACGATGAGGTCCGAGCCGGTCGCGTCGGCCTCGAACTTGACCGCCGTCGTCCCTTCGGCGTCGGCGCCGTTGTTGACGGCGCGGATGTAGCCGTACTTGACCTCCTTGCCGGTCGAGGTGTTCGTCACGCGCACGTTGGTCGGGCGCGCGGGCAGCGTGATGCCGAAGAACCGGAACGCCACCGAGCGCCCCTGCCCGTCGCCGATGATGTCGACGCGGTAGTCCGCCGGGTTTCGGAGGCCCTTGATGCCTTCGATGGCGTCCTGGTACGGCGTGAACGTCACCGGGCGGATCTCAGCGGCGTTGGTCGTCCAGCCCGACTGCGCGGCGTTGTAGTCGACGAGCGCTTCGTTGAAGAAGAGCAGCTGGAAGCCGAGCGGGCGCCCACGGTCGTCGAGGATCGGGAACTCGCGGCCCGTCTTGAAGGCGCGCGAGCGGCGCACGAGCGTGTCGCCGGTGGCGATCTCGATCAGGGAGAAGTTTTTCGTCGTGAGCGTGTCCGGGAGCGCCGGGTTGGTCGCGGCGATGAGCGTGTCCTGGAAGACGACGCGGTAGCGCCCGCCCGCCTTGAGCACCGTCGGATCGACGATGCGGTAGCCGATCTGGCTCGACGTGAAGCCGGCCGTGCGCTTGATGTCGTCGAGGCGCGCGTCCTGGTAGCCCGCGACGGGCGCGTTCGGCGTGGCGATAGCCACGTTGGGGCCCGTGACGACGGTGCCGTCGGCGCGGCGGTCGATGAGGATCGGGCTCTCCGTCGGCGCGATGCCGATGTCGGCGGCGCCGCGGTCGAACGAGCTCACGGCGTAGTAGTACGTCACGCCGTTGACGGCGGTCGTATCGACGAACGAGTGCAAGAGGCCGGTGTCGTCGCCGAGGTAGAACTTGACGCCGTTGACGTCGACCGGGTGGAAGCCGCGGAGGCCGTTCTTGAGGTCGAAGCGGGCGATCGGCTGGCGGAACGTGCGGTTGCCGCGCCCGTCGGTGATGACGAGCGGGTCGAGGAAGGCGGGGTCGGTCGAGCGGTAGACGAGGTAGCCCTCGAAGTCGCGCGGGTCACGCCCGAGGTCGGCGAGGAACTGGTCCTCGGAGCGCTCGGCGGTGGCGTCCCAGTAGAGCGTCACGCGGCGGTTGCCGGGCACGGCGGTGATCGTCGGCGTCGACGGTGCTTGCGCGAACTGGTAGTCGGCGGAGTAGGCGTCGCGGGCGTTGTTGACGCGGCGCAGGACTTCGGCCTGGTTCTCCGTGTTGTTGCGCCCGCTCGCGGCGATGGCGAAGGCGAGCGAGATGCGCTCCGTCTGCCCCGCGCGCAGCGGGAAGAGGCCCGACGAGACCACGAAGTCGTTCTCGCCCGCAATCGGCGCCCCGGCGAAGATCTCGCCCGGCAGCATGTACGTGTTGAAGAGGAACGCGTCCGACTGCTGCTGCAGGTTGATCGAGAAGGCGGGCGGGCGCTGCACGTTGGTGATGCCGATCTGGTCGGACTCCGAGACGTCGGTCTTGTCGACGTTCTTCTCGCCCGGCAAATCGGTGCCGACGCCCGAGGTGGGCTGCGCGTCGCCGTCGCCGCGGTCGCCGGTGAAGCGGACGCCGTCGAGGCCGGTGTCGTCGCGCAGCTGGTTCCAGTCGCCGTCGTCGTCGATGCCGTTGTCGCGGCTCTCGTCGATCATCTCGTCGATGTTCTCGTCGATGCCCTCGTCCACGGCGCCGTCGCGGTCGTTGTCGACGCAGTCGCGGTAGGCCTTTCCGATGTCCTCAGGGCCGAGGCGGTAGAGGATCGCGCAGATGCGGCCCGCGGTGCGGACGACGAAGCGCTGCCCGACGGCATCGGCGGCGGCGGTCGCCACCATCGCGGCGGTCACGACCGGGCTGCCCTGCTCGGCGGTGTAGACGTAGCGTCCGTCGGTGTAGGTCGCCGCGCCGTTGTCGATGCCGTCCTTGAAGCCGCGCCCGATGTCTTCGTTGCCGACGCCGACGAGGTGGACCTTGACGGCATCGAACCCCGGCTGCGTGCGCAGCGGCGCGAGGAAGGCGTCGGTTTCGGAGTTCGGGGGCCAGCGCTGCCACTTGTCCGACGACGCGGCCGCGATCATCGCGCTCGTGACGGTCGGGCTGCCCGCCTCGCCGTCGCCGTCGTTGTCGATGTAGTCCGCGTAGCCGACGCCGGGGTTCGTCACGCCGACGACCGCCGACGGGATGTTGGCGCCGGATTCGTCGATGAGGCCGTTGCCGTTGTCGTCGATGCCGTTGGCCGGGTTCTCGCCGACGAGGAAGTCGGCGGTGATGAGCGGGCTTCCAGGCTCGCCCTTGCCGGGGCTTTCGGAGAGCGTCGAGCCGTCGCCGTCGTCGTCGATGCGGTTGGCCGCGTTGCCGGGCGTCTCGAGGAACGCGATGCCCGCCACGCCGACGACATCGGAGCCGAAGGGCGCCGTGCCGCGCTCGTCGGCGTCGGTCATGAAGACGATGTCCTCGCCGATGTCGAAGAACGGCCGGTCGTCGCCGCCGTCACCGCCGACGATGTCGGCGAGCCACATCGAGATGCCGACCTGCCCGAGGTCTTTCGATCCGTCGTTCTTGACGCCGTAGAGCGCGAAGACGACATCCTTGATGAGCGTCTGGCTCCACGCGAGCATCCGGCTCTCGGTGACGATGGCGAGGCCGTTGCGCGCGAGGTCGGTGGTGTCCGGGTAGTACTTGTTGAAGGCGCCGCCGATGCGCGGGGCCGTCGCGTCGTTGGTGAAGCGGTCGTACTGGTCGTCGCCCGACTTCCAGACGAACTCCTGGTCGGCGTTGAAGACGTTCTTGCCGAAGAAGCCGTTCCACGATCCGCGCCAGCCGGGGTCGGTCGCGTCGGTGAGCTTGTCAGGCCAGAAGGGCGGCCACGAGGCCTTGTCGTCGCTCTGCGCGATGCCGCGCGCGGCGCCGGCCGGGTTGACGTAGCCCTTGATGGGCTGAAACGTCCACCGGTTGCGGCTCGCGCCGTCGGGGTTGGTGCGGAAGTCGGCCACGTCGACGATCGTGAGATCGGCGCCTGCGGTGCCCTTGACCTTGGCGCCGACCCAGAGCTGCGAGAGGGCGATGTAGACGCGGCGCGTGTTCTTCGGGTACTCGTAGGCGAAGTCGCCCGGCTGCCCCGACTGGCCCGTCATGTTCCAGTTGGTGATCGTCGCGCGGATGTTGTTGCCCTGGATGTCGTCGCGGCGCCGCTCGAGCGGGTCGACGCGCTCCTTCGACGGCGAGTAGGTGGTGGCGTTCGGCGCCTGCGCGGCCACGGGCGCGGCGGGAAGCACCGAGACCACGAGGGCGGCGAGCAGAGCTGCGAGGCGCATCGGCCCGGAGCGGAGCGACACAGAACGCATCGGCAAGAGACGGCGGTGCATGGAAACGGAAGAAGTCATGTCGGGGAGCGGTGCGGGCGCGGGCGTCAGAGCAACCGGAGGCGCCGCACGAGCGGCAGGCGAAGCAGAGGGAGCGCGGCGGGGTGCCGGTCGGAGGCGGCGGTCAGAAACGCGGTGTCAGAAACGGAACTCGACGCCCGCGTGGATGCGGCGCGGCTCGCTGTAGAAGCCGGGGTTGCGGTAGAAGCCCGCGTCGTAGACCTCCGGCGACTGCGTCGTGAAGTCGGCGCGGCCGGTGTCGCCGTAGACGCCCTGCACGTTGCGGCGGTCGAAGAGGTTGAAGACCTGCACGAACAGGCGCGGGCGGAGGCCTCCGACGGGGAACTCGCGGTAGGCGTTCACGTCGAGCTGGACCTGCGCCGGGATGCGGCGCGAGTTGACCGGGTACGGCTGCTGCGCGTCCGGCCCGACCTGCGAGGCCTGCGAGAAGAAGGGCGTGTACGGGAAGCCCGAGCCGCCGTTGGCGAAGGCGCTCGCGCCCCAGTTCTTGCCCCCTGTGTAGAGCGAGAACGACACCTTGTGGCGCTGGTCCCAGTCGAGCGGCAGGAGCGCCGCCTCGGCGCGGTTGCCGAGGAAGAACTGCGCCGTCCCGTCGGTCAGGCCGCCTTCGACGACCTGAAACGTGTAGCTGGCGTCGAACCCGTAGCGCCCGTCGAAGCGGCGGTTGAGCGCGACGGTCACGCCCTTGGTGTTGGCGTAGTCGCGGTTGGCCCACGTCGTGTAGGTGACGCCCGGAAGCTCGGTGAGGATCGTCGGGCTGACGCCGACCCAGTTGCGCACGTCGCGGTAGTAGGCCGTCAGGTCGACGACGAAGTCGCCCAGCCCCTGCTTGATGCCGAGCTCGTACATCGTCGTCGTCTCGTTCTTCAGGTCCGGGTTGCCGAAGGGCCCGTAGTTGCCGGACGTGTTGCGGATCTTGTAGTCGTAGTTGTCGAAGAGGCGGTTGAGCGTCGGGATCTGCAGGAAGTAGCCGTACGAGAAGTGGATGACGCCCGCGTCGGAGATCGGGTAGGCGACGCCGAAGCGCGGCGAGAAGGCGAATTTCGGATCGACCTTCGTGTACCAGCCGCCGTCGATCCGCTCCTGAACCGTCTTCTCGTTCGCCACCGTCTCCTCGGCCACGTCGATGACGCCGTTGCCGTTGGTGTCGCGGTAGATGTTGGTCTTCTTGAACGGGTTGAAGATGTTGGGGTCGCTCGGGTCGCTCGGGCGCCGCGCGCGGGCGTTGAAGTAGTCGAAGCGCAGGCCGACGTTCACGACGAACGACTCGAGTTCGATCTTGTCCTGCACGTACGTCGAGAGCGTGACGGGCCGGACGTTGTCGAACGAGCTGTAGTCGAGGCTCGTCGAGTCGGGGATGCCCGCCTGGAAGCCCTCGGTGCCCGCGTCGCCGTCGGTGAGGCCGTAGGCGAGGAAGTCGAGCGTTTCGAGTTTGGCCTGGAAGCCGCCCTTGACGAGGTGGATGGGCGTGACCTGGCTCGTCATGTCGGCCTTGCCGATGAACGTCTGCGTCGTGCGGGCGCCGCGCCCGAGGTCGGTGCCCGCGCGGAGGTAGCGCCCGCCGCCGGTGAAGTCGCCCTGCCGGAGCGTGTCGCCGCGCACGAGGATGAACTCGGGCGGCGTCTGCGTGAAGCCGTTGTAGCCCGCATCGGTGGCGCTGCCGAAGAGGCCGTACTCGGCCTTGCGGTAGAAGCGGGCCACATCCAGGGTGTAGAACGTCGTGTTCGTGAGCAGGTGCGTGAACTTGATCTTCGAGTCGAGGCCGAAGTCGTCGCCGCGCTGCCGCCCGTCGGGATTCCACCGGTAGCCGAAGTCGCCGGAGCGCGAGTTCGAGGTCGAGCCGAGGGTAATGACGTTGACGAGCATCTTGGGCGTCACCGTCAGCTTGAGGTTCGTCTGCCAGGAGAACTTCTCGAAGGTGTTGAGCGGCACGCGCGACGAGTCGCCGAGCGTCCCGTCGGGGTTGAACAGGCGGGCGCCGTAGAGCCATCCGTCGTTCTTGAAGTAGCGTCCGAGCGCGTAGAAGGTCGCGCGGTTCTTCACCAGCGGCCCTTCGAGGCCGAAGGCTGCGTTCGCGTACTGGTTCGCGCTCGCGCTCAGGTAAGCGAACGGATCGACGTTGCGGTACTGGACGCCCGCGACGGTGTAGTCCTGCGCGTTGGTGCCGTAGAGCAGGTCGCGCCCGCCCTTGCGGTCGCCGACGAGGTACGTGCCCGAGTAGGCCTCGACGTTGCCCGCGTAGCGGTCGCCGCGCCCTTCCTTCGTCACGATGTTGATGATGCCCGACATCGCGTTGCCGTACTCCGCGTTGAACGTCCCCGAGATGACCTGGAGCTCTTCGATGCCGTCGTTCTCGACGGCCACCGCTTGCGATCCGTCGTACGAGTCGGTCACCGGCACGCCATCGACCATGTAGAGCACTTCCGACGAGCGCCCGCCGCGGATGTGGATGCCGCCGCGGTCGGTGACGCCTGCCTGCGCCGCGATGACCTGCCCGAGCTCCTGCACCGGCAGCCGGTCGAGCGTCTCGCTCGTCACGCGCGCCTCCGACGAGGTCACGTCGCGGCGCACCGCAGGCGGCTCGGCGGTGATGACGAGTTCGTCGACGCCCACGCCTTCCTCCTTCATCTTGACGTCGACGGTCGTCGTGAGGTCGATGTTGGCGCGGACGCCTTCGCGGCGCTCGGTGCGGTAGCCGACGGCGGAGAAGACGAGCGTGTAGGTGCCCGGCCGCACGCCGATGATGACGTACTTGCCGTCGATGTCGGTCGCCGCGCCCTGCGTCGTGCCCTCGATGCGCACGTTGACGCCGGGGAAGCCCTCGCCGGTCTCGTCTTCGGTGACGGTGCCCTGCAACTTGCCCGTCTGCGCGAGCGCGGGGGCGGCAGCGGCGAGGAGCAGCAGGAAGGCGAGGAGCGGTCGCAATGTCGGGCGGAGCATCGGTCGAACGGAGAGCATCGGGCGCGGGAGGAGAATCGAGACGGGGGCGCGGGTCGCGCGCGGTCAGCGCGAGGCGGCAGGCGACGACGCGGGGCGCGGCGCCGAGGGGTAGAGCGGAAGGGCGACGAGGGCGTCGGCGTCGAAGGCGATGGTGGCGCGGTCGCGGAGGGCGCTCAGATGCGCCTCGAACGCGCGATTGCCGATGCGCTCGCCGACGATGCGCGCGAGGAAGGGCCGCGCCTCCTCCCACGTCATCGCGCGCGGCATCTCGCGGGCGTGGACGCGCGCGATCACGTAGCGCCCGCCGACGGCCATCGGCCCGATCGTCTCGCCATCCCGAGCGGCGAGGAGCGGACCGGCGAGGGCGCCGAGTTCGGCGTCGCTGGCCCAGCCGAGGCGTCCGCCGCTGCGGGCAGCGCCCGGACGCTCGCTGTGGGCGCGGGCGAGGGCGGCAAAGTCGGCGCCGCCGTCGAGGTCGCGGCGCAGGCGCGCGGCGAGGGCCGCGTCGCCGACGATGATCTCGGAGACATCGACGCGCGGCGGCGTCACGAGGTCGCCCTCGACGCGCGCGAAGGCGGCGCGCACCGAGTCTTCGGGGGCGTTCGGACGTGCGAGCGCGACGCGGCGCGTGCGCACCGTGTAGCCGTCCATCGCCTCGGCGACGGCGCGGCTGTACGGCGCCTCGCGGTCGTACCCGCGCGCCGCGGCCTCGTCGACGAGCGTCTGCTGGAGCGCGAGCGCCCGCACGACGGCGGCCAGATCGGCGGGCGTGGCGATGCGGGCGCGCGTGCGGTCGCTGGCGAAGGCGGCCTGCCGGATGACGTCGGCGGCGGTCCACGTCACCTGCCGGGTGCCGCTGCGGAAGGTGATCGCGGGCAGCCGGGCATCGTCCCCCGTGGCCGCGACGGCGGTTCGGACTTCCACGTCGCTCGCGCCGTCGAGGCGGGCGATGGCGCCGCTCTGGCGCAGGAGGGCGTTCATGCCGGCGGCGTGGAGCGCCGGGGCCATCTCGGCCTCTCGGCGGACGAGGAAGGCGGCGCGGGCGGCCTGCCGCTTGCGGGTGCGGACGTAGGCGTCGAGGCGGTCGAGGATGCGCGCGAAGTCCGTCCCGCTCGCAATCGGCAGCACGTCGCGCCGCTCGACGCGGATCACCGAATACCCCTGCTCGGTGCGCACCGGCGCGGAGACGACGCCGATGGGGAGCGTGAAGGCGGCGTCTTCGAAGGCGGCGTCCATCTCGTCGAACGAGAATGGCGCGAGCAGACCGCCGCTCGCCGCGAGGGCGCTGTCGGCAAACACCTCGCGGGCGAGGGTCTCGAAGCGCTCGCCACGCGCAAGGCGACTGCGGAGGGCCTCGGCGGCCTCGCGGGTTCGGGCGTAGAGGTGCCGCGCGGTGACGGTCGTGCGGGTGCGCGCGAACGCCTCCTCGCGCTCGGCGTCGGTGACGGTGATCGGCTCGAAGAGGGCGCGCTCGGCGTAGTAGGCGAGGACGAGGCGGCGCCGCGCGAGGGCTTCCTCGCGCCGGTACGCCGCCGTCGCGGGCAGCCCGATCGCCCGCGCCTCCTGAACCAGCAGCCGCTCGCCGACCATCTCCGACAGCACGCGGTGGCGCAGCCGCACGTCGTCGGGCAGCCCGGCCTTGATGAGCAGCGTGCCATACCGCGCCGCGAACGCCGCCCCGTCGATGCGCTCTCCGCTGACGACCGCGAGCGTTGGCGCGTCGGACGCGTCCACGACGGCGCTGGCCCCGATGCTGCCGACCTGCGCGCGCGCGGGCGCCCCGGCCACGAGGGCGAGGGCGGCGGCGAGGGCGGCGGTGCGGAGGGTGCGGGTCACGGCGGAGGAACGGGACGTCAGGTGGAGGGCGAGGTGGCGCGGACGATCAGTTGGGGCGCGAAGCAGCGGACGTCCGGCGCGAGCGTGGGGTCGTCGAGGCGGTCGAGGAGCCGCAGCGCCGCCTGCTCGCCCATCGCGTGCATCGGCTGCCGCACGGTGGTCAGACGGGCGTAGGCGGCCACCTTGATGTCGTCGAAACCGACGATGGCGATCTGCCCCGGCACGTCGATTCCGGCCTCTTGCAGGGCGAGGAGCGCGCCGAGGGCCTGCACGTCGGAGGCGGCGAAGAGGGCATCGGGGAGCGGCCCGCCGTCCTCGATCAGGCGCCGGGTCACGTCGTGGCCCGCCTCCTCGGTGAAGCCATACGGACGGCGCTCCGACGCGGCGAGGTGGACCGGCAATCCGGCCTCTTTCATCGCGCGCTCGTAGCCGCGGCGCCGCTCGACGGCGGGCGGCGGCTCGGGGAAGACGGTCAGGTGCACGATGTGGCGCATCCCGCGCTCGATCAGGTGCCGCGTGGCGAGGTACGCCCCGCTCTCGTTGTCGACGACGAACGAGTCGAACGCCGGATGCGCACTGTCGACGAGGGCGACGGGCTGGCGGCTCTTCTGGAGCTGGAGCGCGCGCTCGTCGTCGATGGGCGTCGAGAGCACGAGCAGACCCTCGGCGCGTCCGCGCTGGAGAGCGCGGCGGAGCTGCTCCTCGACCTCTTCCGGCGTCGGCGCCGTGTAGACGATCAGGTCGAGGCCGCGCGTCGAGAGGGCGTCCTGAATGCCGCGCAGCACCTCCATGTAGAAGTAGTTGGTGAGCACCGGGATGACCGCCGAGACGAGGCCGGTGGCGCGCCGCGCGAGGCCCTGCGCCATTGCGTGCGGGTGGTAGCCCATCCGGTGCGCGACGATCTGGACACGCGCGCGCGTCGCCTCCGAGACCCGCGGGCTGTCGTTGAAGACGCGCGAGACGGTGGCGATCGAGACCTCGGCCTCGGCAGCGATGTCGTAGATGGTCACGCTCATGGAGCGGCAGGTGTGTAAGCGCTTACAGACCCATGTTACCACCGCGTTGCCACGGCGTCAAGGGGCAACCGGATGCATTCTTTCGTGCGGCCGTTTGTCGTGGCTGGTTTGTCGTTGGTTGTTGGTGGAGGGAGTGGTGCCCGCTGCGATGGTCGGCGCGAACGGGGCGCGGGCATGGCGTGTGGATCAGGCCACCTGTCTGGTCCCCGCACCGGACAGGTGGCCTCCACCCCATCGCCCCTGCACTCTGCCCCACCCACAACGCCCATCCACCAACAACTCACAACCAACTGTCAACTACTTCCCACAGGTGGCGGTCGAGGCGGACCCGCCCGTCGTCGTCGAACGTGACGCCTTCGCCGCGCAGGCGCTCTTCCATCGCAAACGGCGTCTCGAAATGCCGCGCCCCGCTCAGCGCGCCGACGCGGTTGACGACGCGGTGGCACGGCAGCCCGCTCGACACGCCCCCGTGCAGAATCCACCCGACGGTTCGGGAGGCGCGCGGACTTCCCGCCGCCGCTGCGATGCGCCCGTAGGTGCTCACCTTTCCGTGCGGGATCGCCTCGACGAGCGCGCACACGCGGGCCGCGAAATCCGGCGGCGCGTCGTCGGGATCGGGCGGCAGGATGGGCATCGGAGGCGGCGAAACGCGAAACGGGCAGGCCCTCCGTCGTGGAGAGCCTGCCCGAAAGCTATGCGTGGTGCGCGCGATCCGCCGTGACGGATCAGCGGCGCCGGACCTTAGCGGCGGAGATTCGGCTCCGAGGGCGGCACGATGACGCGGTTGACGACGTGGATGATGCCGTTGCCACCGTCGATGTCGGTGATGATGACGGGCGAGCCGCCGATCACGTAGCCGGTCTCGCCGTCAGAGGTGGTGAGCGGTCCGGACATCGACTGCTCGAGGTGGCCCGACATCGCCGAGGCGCGGCCGCGGAGGGTGCGCGCGTCGTAGCGGCCCGAGAGGACGTGGCGCTTCAGGAGCGACTGCAGGCGCCCGCGGTCGGCCATGATCTCACGGAGCGTGCCCTGGTTGAGTTCGGCGAAGGCCTCGTTCGTCGGCGCGAAGACGGTGTACGGTCCGCCCGTCATGAGCGTCTCGGCGAGGCCCGCGGCCTGGATCGCGGCGACGAGCGTCGAGAAGCGCGGGTCGCCCATCGCCACGCTGACGACGGTGCGCGGCGCCGGGGCCGCGGTCGGCGGGGCGACGGCGTTCGTCGGTGTCGTGTCGGTCGGGCGCGGCGGCGGCGTCATGCCCATCCGCTCGCACGTGGCGCGGTCGGTGAGTTGCGCGCAGTTGCGCATGTCGAGGTAGATCTTGCGCAGGTCGCCGTCGCGGTTGATCGGCAGCATCACGTAGCGCTTGCCCATGGCGTCGCTCATGACGGGGTAGCGCGAGCGCGTCTGCGCGTCTGCATCGGTCGCGGAGACGGTGGCGAAGAGCGGCAGCAGAAACGCTGCGAGGAGAAGCTTTTTCATCGAGTGGGTCGAGAGGAGAGGGGGGACGTTGGAACGACAGGTAGTCCTACCACGCCTGCCACCGGCGCCGTTTCCACGCGCTGCGACGCTCGTGCAACGCCTGCGCGCGGTTACCGGAACGTGGCGATCTCATCGAGGCCGCGCCGCGCGAGGTCCGGCACGACGGCGCCATCGGCAGGCAATCCGGCGACGACGAGCACGAACGCGCGCTCGTGGGCGGGTCGTCCGAGCGCCTCACCGAGGAATCCCATCGGACTCGGCGTGTGCGTGAGCGTGGCGAGGCCCGCCTCGTGGAGCGCTGCGAGCAGCATCCCGACGGCAATCCCCACCGACTCGGTCGCGTAGTAGTGCTTGACGCGCTCGCCGTCGGCGCCCACGTGGAAGGGCTGGGCGAAGACGGCGATCAGGCAGGGGGCGATGTCGAGAAACGGCTTGTCGGCGTCGGTGGCGAAGGGTGCGAGGGCGTCGAGCCACGCGCGCGGCGCCCGTCCGCCGTAGAAGGCGCGCTCCTCGGCCTCGGCGGCCTCGCGAATCCGGTGCTTGAGCACGGCGTCGCGCACGACGACGAAGTGCCACGGCTGCTGGTGCGCCCCGCTCGGCGCCGTCCCGGCCGCGCGGATCGCGTCCTCGACGACGCCGTCGGGGATGGCGTCGGGCGCGAACTGGCGGATCGTCCGGCGCCGGTTCAGCCGCTCATAGGCGGCGCGGGCGCGGCGCTGCATCTCGCCAGGCGGCAGGCGCTCGAAGTCGAGCGGGACGAAGCCCTCGGGCACGGCAGGCGAAGAAGGCGCGGAGTCGGGCACGGGCGGCGGGGCGAAGGATCGCCCCAAACAAACGCGGGGGCCTGCCCTCAGGCAAGCCCCCGCGAAAAACCGGGATTCGGAAAGCCGATGCGGCGCGCTTACTGCGCCTCCGGCACGGTCACGATGCGGCCGAGGGCATGCAAGACGCCGTTGGTCGCCATCACATCGGCCCGCACGATGTCGGCGCCGCCGACGGTGCTGACGGTCTTGGGCGTGGCCGCCTCGACGGCAGCGGTCGTGCTGTCGGTCGCGGTTTCCATCGCCATCGCCGCGCCCGTATCGGCGACGGGCATCGTCACGACCGGCAGGTCGGTGCCGGCCCACGTGCGGAGGGCGGTCATCTGCGGCAGGTGGACGCCGAGGTACGTGCCGGGCACGACGTGCGCCATCAGCACGCTGTAGAGCGCGCGGGCGCTCGCAGGCTCCAGGATCGCCGGGTAGTTGGGGAGGGCGCGGAAGGCGTCGTTGGTCGGCGCGAGGAGGGTGAACTCGCCCGATTCGAGCGACGCGAGCAGGTTCGTCTGCCGGAGCGCCGTGGCGAGGATCGAGAACGTCGTGTCGGTCGTCACGATCTCGGCGAGCGACTGCGTGGGCGCGGGCGCCTCAGAGACGGGCACTTCGACGACCTGCATCGGCGTCGCCATGACCGGCGCGGTCGTGGGATCGGCGGTCTGCGCGAAGGCGACCGTGGGGACGAGGGGCGTGGCCAGAACGGCGAGCGCGAGGAGCGTGTGGCGCATGGGGGTACATCGGATGCGAAAGGGAACGGAGCCGCAGCGAACGGCGGCTGTCTTTCGCTACAACCCCCCAAACGGCTGTGTTTCTTGTATGTGCAACGATGGCGTTCGGCGAACACGCACCGGTTGGGACGGTGCGGTTACGGCGCGGCGCCGGTGCCACGGGACCTGTGAGGGCACCCGTCGTCGGCCGTCCGTCGTCCAAACGTCACCGCACCACGCGCACGCGGTGGCCCGCGCTGTGGCTGGCGAACTCGGGGGCGTAGACGGACTGGATCGTCGAGAGCGCCCCGGCGAAGTCGCCGGCGTTGCGGGCGCGCAGGCGCATCTCGAAGACGTACGTGCCGGTCGGCAGCCAGCCGAAGAAGTAGTCCGTCGAGGCGTCGCGCGGGGACTCGTAGTACCAGAGCGCGTCCTGCGTGCGCCAGCGCGAGACCTGCTCGGTCGGCTCGAAGCCGGACGGGCGGCGGGCCTTGAGGTGGACGTACTCCATCGCCCGGTCGACGCGCAGCACGAGCCGCTCGACGAGCACGTCGCCGACGCGCACCTCGGCGCCGTCCGCGAGGGCGACGAGTTGAGGCCCCGCAGCGGTCGTGCGCTCGGCGAACAGCTCCTGCGAGAGGCGCAGCGGGTTGGCGAGGCCGCCGGAGAAGGCGCTCGCCTCGACGCGCTCGGCGCTCTGGAACGACTGCCAGTACATCGCCCCCCACGCGATGCTGCGTCCGGGGTTGGTGGCCGTGACCCGCCCCTGCTCGGCGCGGATCGCGGGCGGGCTCCACGTCTGGCGCACGAGGCCGGTGCCGGCCTCGCGGGCCGATCCCCACGTGGCGTTCGAGTATGTCTCGCCGCCGACGGTGACGCGGATGTCGGGCGTGTCGGCGAGGAGATCGGTGGCAGTGCCGGTCCCGGCGCCGGTGCGCAGGAGGGCGTAGATGGCGTCGGCGGTGGCGGGCGCGGTCTCCCAGTCCTGCACCTGCTTCATCTTCAGGAGCCAGATCTTCATCTCGGCGACGGCGGCGGCGTCTTTCTCGACCTCGTCGAAGAGCTCGATCATCACCGCCTGACGGCCCGACGCCGGACTCGAACCACGACCAGCCGCGCAGCACCGGCCAGTACCAGCCGAGTTCGTCCGAGCGCCGGACGGTCTCCCGTGCCGACGTGACGATGGCGCGGACGGAAGCCTTCTCCGCCGCCGGGGCCGCCGCGTCGCGGTGGAGGGCGAGCGCGAGGAGCGCCTGAAGGTGCAGGTTGTACGCCCGCCACGAGATCGCCGCGCGGCGCCGGTAGAACGCGGTCGCCTCTGTCGCGGCGGCGTCCTCGGCCACGCGTCCGCCGAGGAAGAACGAGCGGGCGTAGAGCGCGTGGACCTGCACCGCCGACGGCTCGACGCGTTCGAGGTCGGCCTTGTCGCGGCGGAGGCGGTCGAGATCGCGGGCGAGCTGTGCGGTCGTCCACGCGAGGGCGCGGTCGGCCATGCGGGCGAGGCGGCGCGACGCGTCGGCGTTTGCAGCGGCGCCCGTGGTGCCGGTCGCGCTGGCGACGCCGAGGCGCTGCATCCGTCCGATGCCGGCCACGATGGCCTGCGTGGTGAAGCGGTCGGCGGGGCCGCCGTCGAACCACGGCCACGCGCCGTCCTCGCGCTGCGCCGCTTCGAGGCGCGCGAGGGCGCGGTCGGTGAGGGCGGCGGTGCGGCTGAGGTCGAAGAGCGTGGCGATGCGGGCGCGGCGCTCGGTCTCGTCTTCGGCCTGCTGCACCCACGGCGTCTCGGCGAGGACGGTGGCCTTGAGTTCCTCGTTGCGCGCGAGCGGCGAGGTCAGGCTCTCGGCGCCCGCGCGGCGCCACGCCTCGAACGTGTCGCGGATGCGCGGGTCGCGACGCGGCGATGTGCGTGGCGATGAGGCCCGCGTAGAGCCGCGCGAACGTGGCGTCGGTCGACTCGCCGGTCTCGTCGGCGAGGCTCGGGAGCGCGAGGACGGCGAGCCACGCGGGGTTGGCGGTGATTTCGAGCGTCAGCTTGTGGTGCTGCACGTCGCTGCGCGTGGCCGAGGCGAGCAGTTCCTCGAAGGTGAAGGATGCGCGTCTGCCCGGCGCGCAGCGGGAGCGGGAGCGTCTCGGTGACGAGGACGCGGTTGGTGAGCACCGGCACGGCGATTTCCTCGCCATCGGACACGTCGGCGGTCGCGGGGGCGCTGCCGCGTCGCCGGGGCGCCGGGGGCGCGGGCGACGATGCGGGCGACGAGCGGGCCGCGCGTCGCGGCGTCGTCCGGGACGACGATCTCCCAGTCGAGCGCGGCGCTCGAATCGGCGGCGATGGCGAAGCGCTGCGACGTTGCGTCCGTTGCCGTAGGCCGCATCGACGGGCTGCATCGTGGCGGCGTCGAGGAGCGTCAGCATCGCCTCTCCGGCGAGGGCGCGCCCGGCGCGGTTGTCGAGGCGGGCGCTGATGCGCACCCGGTCGCCCTCGCGCAGCACGCGCGGGATGTTGGGCGTGACGATGAGGTCCTTCTGCGTGACGGCGTCGCCGCGCAGCATCGCCGTGCGGAGGTCGGCCGTGTGGGCGGTGGCGAGGATGCGCCAGCGCGTGAGCGCCTCGGGGACGGTGAAGGTGAGCGCGACGGTGCCGTCGGCGCCGGGCCGGAGCGTCGGGAGGAAGAAGGCGGTCTCGCTCAGGTTGCGGCGCGCCTGCACGCCGCCGAGCGCCTCACGCGCGGCCGCGTCGTCGCCCTCGACCTTGCCCGCGACGCCGGGCGGCGGCGGGGGCGGAGGGGCGCAGGCTTGCGCAACCACGACCTCGTTCGCGGCGCCATCGGCCATTGCCATCGCATACTCCTCCTGCACGGCTCCTCCAGTCGCTCGCGCAGCCGTCGCCATCGGGGCACGCGCGTAGTAGCGCCCGAAGCGGTTGGCTTCGAAGAGGCCGAAGCGGTCGAGCGACTCGTAGGCGACGCCGTCGCCGTCGATGCCGGGCGAGGCGAAGCGGACGTTCGCCGACGCGGTGCCGGGGCCGCTGCCGCCCCATCCGCGGCGCAGCCACGAGCCGCCGTAGAGGCCCCACGCCCAGTCGTGCGGCGCGATGGCGTCGAGCGAGGCGTCGTACATCGCGGCGGCGACTTCGGCGGCCACGCGCTCGCCGCCCTCGCCGCTCACGCGCAGCGTCCACGTCTCGTCGGCGCCCGGCAGCAGGCGGCTCCGGAACGTCTCGAACGCCAGTTTCAGGTCGCGCCCGCTCGCCACCGACACCGTGTGCGTCGTCGTGAACGGACGGTTCGCGCGCCACGCCGACACGTGAACGCCGACGCTCTCGCCGCGCATCTGCTCGGTGATCGGGACGTCGATGCGGCGCTTCTCGCCGCTCAGCACGAGTGTCTCGGTGCGCACGATGCGCCCGTCGACTTCGATCTCGACGCGCACCCGCACGCCGCGCTCGCTCGACCCGACGAGCACCGTCGCCGTCTCGCCGACGCGGGCGGTGCCGTCGGTCATCGCCGACCAGACGAGCGCCGGATGCGGCATCGCGCGGGTGCGGCGGTCGGTGATCGTCACCGTCTGCGCCGTCTCCACGGCGCGCCCGTCGGCGTCGGTCGTGCGCGTGGTCACGCGGTAGACGCCTTCCTCCCACGTGGCGAGGCCGGGCAGGCGGAGGGTGCGGCGCACGCCGGTGTCGAACGGCAGCACGCGCGCGGCGCCGACGGTCGGCCACGTCGAACGGTCGTCCTCGTTGTCGTAGATGTCGTTGGGGAAGAGGCGCTCGTACGTGGCGCGCGGCATCGTGAAGGCGTCCGGGCGCTGCCAGAGGCGGGCGCGGAGGGCGCGCTCGGGCGGCGCGAGGCGCTCGATGGTGACGGTGCCGCGCACGTCGACCGGCGTGCCGTCGAGGTTTTCGGTGACGATGCGGAGCGTATCGGCGCCCGCGTCGGCGCGGTCGAGGATCGGCGGGAGGACCGCAGCGGCGCGCAGCCGCGCGAACCCGACGGTGACCGTCGTCTTGCCGCTCTGCGTCTCGCCGCTCGCGTCGGTCACGTCGGCGCTGACCTCGTAGCGGTAGGCGACGGGCGATGCCGGGTCGTCGCCGGGGTCCGGCTCGGGCGTGAAGGCGATGTCGAAGCGTCCGTCGGCGCCGGCGGTCGCGGTGCCGAACGCCACCTGCTCCTCGCCGCCTCCGTTTCCGCGCCATCCGCCCCACCACCACGGCCAGAACGGGCGCCGGACGACGCGGTACGCCACCTGAGCGCCGCCGAGCGGCACGCCCGCGTACGAGGCCGCGAGGCCGGTCGCCGTCACCGCCTGCCCGAGCACCGGCGTGCCCGCGAGCGGCTCGAACGTCACCTCGAAGCGCGGCCGCCGGTACTCCTCGACCTGCACGCTCGCGCTCCCGACCACGTCTTCCCCAACGCGCGCCACGATCTGCATCCCGCCCGTCAGCACGCCCTGCGGCGCCGTGAACTGCGCGGCGACCGATCCGAACTCGTTCGTCGTCAGCGTCTCGCTCGCCACGTCCGTGCCGTTGGCATCGACGAACGTGAGCCGCAGCGCCCGCCCGGCCTCGACGCGCGTGCGCCGCCCGTCGGTCGTCATCAGCACCGCCTTGACGTGGACCGGCTGGCCGGGACGGTAGACGGCGCGGTCGGTGAAGAGCGTGGCGCGGAGGTCGTCCTCCCGCTCGCCGTCGCGCCCGAGGCCGACGCCGTCGGTGCGGAAGGTGTCGCCGCCTTTGGTGAGTTCGAGGACGTAGCCGTAGCGCTCGCTCGCGCTCAGGCGCGCGGTGCCGTCGGCGGTCGTCGTCGCGCGGTCGGCTTCGATGTCGCGCGTGCCGCGGTTGCGGTATTCCTGCCGGAGCAGGCGCACGGTCACGCCCGCGAGGGCCGCACCGCTCTGGCGCTCGACGACTTGCACGTCGAGCCCGCCGCGTCCGTCGCTCCGCGTGAGGGCGGCGAGGATCGTCGCCTGGACGAGCGCGAGAGGTGCGTCGTCGTCGGGCGAGACCGGTGGCGTGAAGCGTCCGTCGGCGGAGAGCAGGATGGCGACGTGCCCGGCCGCGATGCCGTCGAGGGCGATTTCGGCTCGGCGCGTGCGGAGCGCCGCTTCGGGAAGCGCGGTCCGCACCGACTGCACCGGCGCCATCCGGTAGAGTTCGGCGACGATGGCGGGGCGGAGGCGCCACTCGGCGCGTTCGTAGCGCTCGCGCCATCCGTCCGGCACCCGCACGACGCGCGCGTAGACCTCGCCGACGTTCGCGTACGTCACGAGCGCCCGCATCGGCAGGCCGGGCGCGACGACCGATTCGGCCTCGACCGCGAGCGACGGCGACTTCAGCGATGCGGCGATGCGGCGGCACTGCACGGCGCCCGGCGTGTCCGGGAAGCGCTGCGCGGTCTCGCAGACCGAGAGCGCCTCGCGGCGCCGGGCGAGGGCCTCGGGCGTGATCTCCCCGGCAGGCTCCACGCGGCGGCGCGGCACGACGACCCGCGTGCCCCCACTCTCGCTCAGCATCTGCGCGAGCGCCGCCGCGACGGCGGTGACGTGCGGCGTGCCCGCGTACCGGTCGAGCAGGCGCCGGTACGCGGCCTCGGTGCGCGCGTCGCGGTCGGCGAGCGTCGCGTTGGCGCGGGCGAAGGCGAGGCGCCGGAGCGTGAGGTCGAGGAGCGGCGCGGCGTCGGCGGGGGCGAGGTGCGCGCGCGTCAGGCGCTGGAAGAGGCGGGCGGTCTCGCCCTCGAACGACGTGTCGGCGGGCGCGGCCAGGGTGGCGGCGGAGAACGCCTCCGGGTCGCCGAACCACGCCTCGGAGGTGAGCCGGAAGCGCTCGGCGGGGAACGACGATGTAAGGAATCCATCCGTCAGAAAGTCGAGCGCGGCGTTGCCAACGAGGTCGAGGACGGTCGGGCGGAGGCTGCGAAACGCGGTGGAGCCGTCGAGCAGATAGGCGATGTCGGCGAGCGGCGCGGCGCCGGTCGGTCCGTCGGCGGCGGCGAGGGCGGCGCGGTGGGCGGCGATCGCAGCGTCGGCGAGGTCGCGGGCGGTCCACGTCGTTACGTCCGTCGAGCGCGGCCCCGACGCGGTCGCGGTGCGCTGCGAGATCTGCCAGAACGACTGCCGCAGGTAGGCCGCGTACGTCGTGGCGAGGTGGCTCTGGAGGACGGGCCGGAGCACGCCGGTGGCCGATGCCGCCTCGGCGCGGAGCCGGTCGAAGGCGACCGCGAGGGCGTCGGATTCGTCGTTGGAGTCCTGCGGCCCGGTCTCGATGACGAGCGCGGCGCTGGTGAGTGTGGCGCGGACGCGGGCGAGGCCGTCGCCGCGCCGGGTGGCCTCGGCGAGGATGGAATCGGCAATCGCAAGCGCCGTCCGCGGCTTGCCGTCGTTCCGCGCGGCGTCGATGCGGTCGAAGGCAGCGGCGTACCGCGCGGTGTCGCCGAGGATGGCGGCAGGGCGCGGGGGCGGGGTCGGCGTGGACGGCTGAGACACGGCGGCGGGCGGTGCGGCGAGGGCGGCCACGAGCGCGGCGGCGAGAACGGCGGCGCGGAGGCCGGGCAGGCGCAGGGACATCGGAGGCGGCGGGGAGGTGCGGGGAGCAGGCGGGCGCGGGCGCCCGTCCCAAACGTAACGCACCACCCCCCTGCCCCGCGTGCCCCGTGGAAACGTGCGCGGCGACGCCACCCGTTCGCGCCCCATCCCGCCGTCCCGGCCCTCCACACACCACGCCGTCCCGCACAACCGCCGTCGTTGCCAGTGATGCGCGGCGGCGCTTTGCGGCGACGGTGGCACGGCCGGATGCGCGCCGATGCGATGCGCGGAGGAGACGCCCCCGAGGGGCGCCTCTACGGCCACCACACGCCCTCCTCCCGAAACGCGACGACGGCCCCCGGCGCGGTGCCGGAGGCCGTCGAAACGGTGAGTGCGAGGGCGGGATCAGCCCTTGACCTTGAGGCGCTGGCCGGGACGGATGGCCGAGCCGTTGAGCTTGTTCCAGTCGCGGAGCTGCGCCACGGTCACGCTGTAGCGCGTGGCGATCTCGGTCAGGTTGTCGCCACTCTGGACGGTGTGCGTCGAGGGCGTGCGGGCGGCGCGGGTGGCGGCGCGGCTCGTGCTGCCGCTCGCGGTCAGGCGGAGCGTCTGCCCGGCCTGGATGTCGCCGCCGCGGCCGAGGTCGTTCCACGCGCGCAGGTTGGCCATCGAGACGCCGGTCTCGCGCGAGATCGCCGCGAGGGTCTCGCCACGCTCGACGCGGTGCGTGGTGGCGCGCTCGGCGCGGCGCGGGGCGGCGGCTTCGCGGGCCGCCGGGGCGCCGCCCTCGGGGTAGAGGTAGAGCGTCTTTCCGGCGTTCAGGGACGAGCCGCTGAGGCTGTTCCACTGGCGCACCTGGCCGGTCGTGACGCTGTAGCGCTCGGCGATCGACGAGATCGTGTCGCCGCGGCGCACGCGGTAGCTGACGCGCGTCGAGGCGGTGCGGGTCGTCGCGCGCTCGGCGGGCGCGGTGCGCGTGGTCGAACGGGTCGAGGCAGCGGTGACGGGGGCCGTCGGACCCGTCGGCGTGTCGTCGCGGTCGGCGAGCGTCGTGCGGGGCGTCGGGTCCGGACGCGACTCCGGGCGCGGGGTGGCGGCGCGGGGCGTCGGCGCGGGGCGCGCAGACGGACGGGTCGCGTTGTTCGCGGCGATGCGGGTCCGCGGGCGGGCGTCGAAGGTGACGCTGCGCACCTCGTTCATCGCCACCTCGACGCGCCCGACGGGGGCGGCCATCGGGAGGGAGATCGTCGTGCCGACGGTCGGCTCAGTCGTGATGCCGTTGCTCGCGCGAAGGTCGGCGGCGGCGATGCCGTACTGCCGCGCGATGCGGGTGACGGTGTCGCCGGCGCGGACGGTGTAGGTGACGTCGCCCGAGCCGCCGCCCTGGCCGCGCGAGGCGGCGAGGAAGGCGCCGGACGTGCCGACGGGCAGGCGAAGCGGGTAGTGCTCGCGCGAGACCGGGAGCGTCGTGCGGCGCAGGCTCGGGTTGAGCGCGCGGATCACGTCCTCGGTCGTCCCCGCCATCGAGGCGACGGTCTCGATCGAGAGGCTGCCGCGCACGGGCACGAGGTCGAACTCGTAGCGCGGGCCGGTGCGGATCTGCGTGCGGTCGAGCGCGTCGGGGTTGGAGGCGAGGATGGCCGTGGCGATGAACATCGGCACGTAGTTGCGGGTCTCGCGCGGCAGGTCGCCGTAGATGTCCCAGAACGTCGGGCGGGCGACGCCGCGCGCCTTGGCGAGGTTGATCGCGCGGTTGACGCCGCGGGGCGAGCAGTTGTAGCCGGCGATGGCGAGGTGCCAGTCCTGCCCGTACTGCTGGTAGAGGTCGCGGAGGTGGCGGGCGGCCGCGCGCGTGGCCTTCTCCGGGTCCATCCGGTCGTCGACGTAGCTGTCGACCTCGAGGCCGTAGGCCGCGCCGGTCGGGCGGATGAACTGCCACATGCCGACCGCCGACGCGTTCGAGGCGGCGCGCGGGTTCAGGCCCGACTCGATCATCGCGAGGTACTTCAGCTCGTCCGGCACGCCTTCCTCTTCGAGCACGCGCTCGATCATCGGGAAGTACGTCTCGGCGCGTCCGAGCCAGCCGTAGAGGTGCCGCTCGGGCGAGCGCAGCAGGTAGGCGAGCGAGTTCTCGACGAGCCGGTGCGTCGTCATCGGGATCGTCGTCTCGGTGATGCGCAGGCGCGGCAGGACGACGTCTTCGAGCTGGATGTTGTCGCGGTCGGCGGCCTCGTTGAGGGCGGCGAAGACGTCGGCGCGCAGGTCGAACACGTCGCCGCGCTGGAGCGCGAGGTCGTCGGGCGAGACGGCGTAGACCTTCTCGTACTCGGCGACGAGGCTGCGGTAGACCTCGCGGAAGCGCGGCCCGGCGGGCGACGCGTTGATGTCCTCCTGGAGCGCGAGGCGCCCGAGATCGGCCATCGCGAGGTCGAAGAGCGCATCGACGGCCTGCCCGTCGGCTCTCGCCTCGGCGAGGAGGATGTCCGACTGGTAGCGGTAGAGGCGGCTCAGCCGCTCGAGGATCTCCGACTGCGTGAGCGGCTCGTCGTCGACGGCGAGCTTCTGCGCGTCGCTGCGCCCGAACAGGTCGTTGGCAGCCGCCGAGGAGGGCACGGCGCCGGTGCGGGTGCGCAGCGGCTGGGCGTAGATGACGGAGGGCGCCAGGGCAGGCGCGAGGAAGGTCGCGCTGAGGGCGACGGAGAGGGCGAGACGACGCACGGGCCTTTTTGAAGGGTTGGTGAACGATAGTACCGCTCCAACCGGGTTCGCGCAAGAGTCGAAGTGCCTGGCCTTTCACTCCGACGCGCAAGGGGCGTCGGTGTCAAGGGCGAGAAAAGAGTCGAGGCGTGCGCGGGCGCGGTGGGGGGGCGGCTTCACGGGTTCGTAACACGTCCAAGATCGCACGCGATCCCGCCCGATCCAACCTTCGTAGCGTCACCGGCCCTTCACCGCCCCTTCGCGTGCCGATGCTCAGGCGGCCGTGCGGCGGAGCACGACGATCGTCACGTCGTCGAACGCTTCTTCAATTGGCCCTGTGAAGGCGTCTACGGCGCTCTGAATGCCCGCAAGTTGAGCAGCGGCAGGAGCTTCGCGGTGGGCGACGAGCACGTCGACGAGTCGCTCCTCCTCCAATTCTTCACGATCTGGGGCCTGCGCCTCGGTCACGCCGTCGGTGTAGAACGTCGCCACATCGCCTACATCGAGCGTCACGCGCCCCGCCTCGTACGTCGCCGACGCCATCACGCCGAGCAGCAACCCGCCCTCGCGCAGTTCCTCGACGGTCCCGTCGGCGCGCACGACGAAGGGTACGTTGTGGCCCGCGTTCACATAGTCCAGAACGCCGGTCGCCGGATCATAGAGGGCGAAGACAGCGGTGATGAAGGTCGAGGCGGCAGTGTTCTCGCAGATGACGCGGTTGACGCGCGCGGCGACATCGGCGAGGGGGCCGGGGTCGGGGAAAAGGATGTGGAGACACGCTTGCAGGTTCGCCATGAGCAGCGAGGCGGGCACGCCCTTGCCGGTCACGTCGGCGATGGCGAGGAAGAGGCGCCCGTCGGGCAGGAGCACCGCGTCGAAGAGGTCGCCGCCGACGGTGCGCGCCGGGACGGTCTCGGCGGCGAGGTCGACGCCCGCGATGGTCGGCAGGCGCTGCGGGAGGAGGCGCTGCTGAATCGACCGCGCGAGGCGCATCTCGGCCTCCATCCGGCGCTTCTCGACCTGATCGTCGAGCAGGTACGAGTTGCGGACGGCGGCGAGCGCGAGCCGCGCGATGGCCTCGACGAGCGCGATCTCGTCGACGGAGTACGCGCCTCCGCCGCCTTTGGGGCCGAGCACGAGCAGGCCGCAGCGCGTCGCCTCGTGGCTGAGCGGCACCGCGAGCGCTACGCCCGCCTCGGCGAGCAGGGTGCCCGGCGCGGGCACGAACGGCGCCTCGCGCCCGCAGGCCTCGTCGAGGAGCGGCCCGCCGACGAGGTTCGGGCGGAAGCCGTGGACGGAGATCGGCGAGAACGCACCCTCGGCGCCCGCGTCGCGGCCCGGCGGGACGACGTGGAAGGCGTGGCGCAGCGCCGTCGTCTGTCCCATGAGCGTGAAGCCGAGCAGGCGCCCGATCTGCCGCCGGTCGGCGGTGCCGGCGAAGGCGCGGGCGAGTTCGTAGAGCGTTTCGAGCTGCCGGATGCGCCCGTCGAGGTGGCGGTTGGCCTCGCGGAGGGCGGCGACGGTGCGCGCGTTCTCGACGGCGGGCGCGGTCATCCCGACGAGCGAGCGCAGGAATCTCAGCGCGTCGGCGTCGTACTCCGACCCGCCGATACGGGCGCCGAAGGCCACGAGGCCCACATCGCGCGTGCCGACGCGGATCGGGAGCGCAAGCACGAGCCGGAGCCGCGCGAGCACGTCCGGCACGTCGGCGCCCTGCGCCGCGCCGTCGCCCATCGCCAGATCGACGACCTCGCCGATGGCCAGCCCGCTGACCCCGCGCACCGCCGCCACGCGCGCCCGCCGCGCCGTTTGCGGCCCATCCCCAATCGCCTCGCGCCCATCCGCTTCATCCACGTACAAGAACGCCGCGCCGCGCGTGGTGAGGAGCTTGCTCATCGCGGTGAGCACGAGGTTGCCGAGCAGGAACTCGACGTCGAGGGTGCCGGAGACGAGGCGGCTCGTGTCGTAGAGCGCGCGCAGGTCGAAGCGCTCGTGGAGCGGCGTCGGGGCGCCGGGATGCGGAAGCGTGGACACGGGCGGGATCGTGGGGTTGGTTGTTGGTCGTTGGTCGTGGAGTCCGGCAGCGAGGCTCACACCCAACCATTCACTCCCCACAATTAACGCATCCCCTCACTCGAGGTGGACGACATCGGCGCTCGTCGCCTTCCCGCCGTCGACGCTCAGGCGCACGAGCGTGCGGACGAGGTGAAAGCCCTGCACGCCGCACGCGCCGGGGTTGACGTAGAGCATCCCGCCGAGCGACGCGACGCGCTCGACGCGCAGGATGTGGCTGTGACCGGTGACGAACAGTCCGGGCCGCACCGCCGCGAGGCGCGCGCCGACGCCCGGTGCCCACCGCTTCGGGTGACCGCCGATGTGCGTCATCACGTAGCGCACGCCCCCGATCTCGCCCTCGACCTCTGCCGGGACGCGCCGCCGCATCGACGGATCGTCGATGTTGCCGCTCACCGCGACCGTCGGGGCGACGGCCTCCAAGGCATCGAGGATCGCGTGCCCGAGCGTTCCGCCGCCGATGTCGCCTGCGTGCAGGATCAGGTCGCAGCCCGCGAGCAGGCCTGGAATCTCCGGGTGGAGCACGCCGTGGGTGTCGGAGAGAAGGCCGATGCGGGGCATGGTTGGTCGTTGGTGGTTGGTGGTTGTCATGCCCGGCCCTCCCTTCGACCCACAACAAACCGCAGCGAGGCGAGGCCGAGCGGTCCATCCACGGCGAGCGAGCCGGAGGCGAGCGGTCCACCCTCACCGCAGCGTCACATCGACCCCCATCGTCGGGCGAGCGGGGGAGGGGCCGGAGGGTCCCCAGCGCACGAGGGGGACGGCGATGAACGGCGCGAACCGCAGACTCGGGCGCGCGAGTTCACCCCCGGCGCGCGCCCAGATGACGCCCGCGCGCACCTTGCCGGCGCGCGTTTGCGCGGCACCGTCGCCGCTGAGCGTGCCGATGCGGACGAGGTCGTAGGCGCCGCGTTCGGCGGAGACGGTGCCGAAGACGCGGCTGCCCGACGGGCTGAGGAGCGCGCTGTACGTCACCATCGCGTGCGCCTCCCACCCGATCGCGCGCCCGTAGGCGACGTCGAAGTCGGTCATCGGGTTGAGGGGCACGGGGGCGTCGGGGCGCGGCACGACCTCCTGAAACCCGCGCCGCACGCGCCGGAGGCCGATGGCGACATCGGAGACGAGGCGCGGCGAGAGCACGCTCGTGGCGAGGAGCGCGAGGTCGGCCTGCGGGAATCCGGTGCGGCCGTCGGAGTCGGGGTCGAGGGCGAGGCGGAGGCCGTAGTCGGTCGCATCGACGGTCCACGCGTAGCGCCCGACGATCCAGCTCCACCGCACCGCCTGCCCGCCGCTGACCGCCGCCACATCGACGACGACGCCGACATCGACGTTCGGCCCGAGGGCGTAGTCGCCACGAAGCGCAAGCCCGAGCGGTCCGCGCCGCGTGCCGACGGGCAGGGCGAGGAGCGCCGAGTCGATGGCGCCGCCCGAGGCCCGCAGCGCCACGCGGGCGCCGACGGCGTACGTGCCGATGAAGGCGCGGCGCGCGGTCTCGGTCTGGTAGAACGGGTCGTACGCATCGAACGGCCGCTGCGCCGCCACGCGCCCGGCCCCGCACGCACCGACGAGGAGCGCAGCAAGCGTCGCGCGGGCAGCGGAAACAGGCACGGAGACGGGGGCAGATGGCAGGGCTGTTCGGTTCACCATCTGCGCTCTCCGGTGTCACTGCGAGGCCCTGCAAGGGCCGCGGCAATCCGGGTCGGAGGCGCCTGTCGATCCGGACGGATTGCCGCGTCGCTGCGCTTCTCGCAACGACAAAACGGAAGACAGGCGCAGAACGGAACGACCCTGGGGGGCAGATGGGGGCGAGGCGCTACCGGCGCGGCGCAGCTTTCGTTTCCGATGGGCGATGGCACGCCTGTCACCAGACGGTCAGCCCATCGAATCGCACCTCAACCCTCGACGTTCACGCCGCCCGCCCTGCCCTCACCCGCGCTCCGATGCCGCTTTCGCCCCCCACCGTTCGCCGCGCGTCTGCCCTTGCCGCGGCGTTTGCGTGGAGCACCCTCGTCGTGCAGTTTCTCGTCTCCGTCGAGACGGCGGCCTCGCGCGGGGGCGGACTGGGCCTCGCCATCGTCGGCTACGCGGGGTACTTCACCATCTTCACCAACGCATTTGCCGCCCTCGTCTTCACCGCCGGGGCCGTGCGGCGGAGCGGCGGGGGCGGGTGCTGGCGTTCTTCGGACGTCCGGGCGTGGCGACGGTCGCCCTCGCAAGCCTCGTCATCGTCGGGGCCGTGTACACGCTTCTGCTGCGCGGGCTGTGGTCGCCGACGGGTTGGCAGAAAGCCGCCGATGTGGCGCTCCACGACGTGATGCCGTTCGTGCTCGCCGCCCACTGGCTCTGGGGCGTGCCGAAGGCCGGGCTTGCGATGGGCCACCGTGCCGCGCGGACTTGCGTATCCAGCCGTCTACTTCGTCTACGTCCTGATCCGCGGCCCGCTCCTGCCGGTCGGCGGCGTCGTGACGCGCTATCCGTATCCGTTCATCGACATCGACACGATCGGGTACGCCCGCGCGCTCGGCAGCGCCGCCGTCATCCTCGCCGTGTTCGCCGCGATCCTCGCCGCCCTCGTCGCCGCCGGGCGCTGGCAGGCGCGGCGGACGGACGAGGGAGCGGGATGACGGACCGCAACGCCCGGTTCAGCGGACGACGCCGACGCTCGCGTGGTCGCCGATGTTGAGCGCCCCGGCGACGCCTTCGACCTCGGCGCTCTGCCCGACGAGCGAGCCGTCGAGGACGCTCGCGCGGACCTGCCCTTCGAGAAGACGACGCTCCGGCGCACGACCGAGTCGGTGACGACGGCGCCCGCCTCGATGCTCGCGTGCGGCCCGACGACGCTGCCGGTGACGGTCGCGCCCGGCCCGATGTAGTACGGCTCGACGAGCACGCTGTCAGAGACGGCGCCTTCGTGGGCGTCCGCCTGTTCGTGGCCGAGGACGATGGCGGTGGTTTCGAGGAGCGCCGGGATGGTGCCGCAGTCGAGCCACTCGGTGACGGTCGCCGTCGAGATGATCGCGCCGTCTTTGAGCATCCGGTCGACCGCGTCGGTGAGCTGGTACTCGCCGTTGCCGGTGACCCCGTGGTCCATCAGGTACTGCGCCTCGCGCCCGAAGCGCTCGAGCTCGCGCATGTAGTAGATGCCGATGAGCGCCTCGGTCGAGATCAGCTCCTGCGGCTTCTCGACGAACGCCACGATGCGCCCGCTCCCGCCGACGCCGTCCTCGCGCACCGCCACGCCGAAGCGCCGCGGGTCCTCGACTTCCTTGACCCACGCGACGACATCGACGCCGTCGAGCGAGACGCTGCCCTTGTCCATCGCGAAGAGCGTGTCGGCGAAGACGATGATGCCCTCGCCGACGAGGTGCTCGCCCGCGCACAGGACGGCGTGGGCGGTGCCCTGCGCGACTGTCCTGAACGCCGAACTGCGCCGTGATGCCGAAGCGCTCGCAGATGGCCGGTGAGCGTCTTGCGCACGCCGTCGCCGAAGTCCGGCCCGAGCACGAAGACCGCCTCGGTGATGGGCCGCGGAAGCGCGCCCGCGAACGTCTCGACGATGCGCTCGACCATCGACTTGCCGCGCACCGAGAGGAGCGGCTTGGGCGTGACGTGCGAGTGCGGGCGGACGCGGGTGCCGCGGCCGGCCATGGGGATGATGAGCTTCATCGGGGGGATGCTGGGAGAGGGGAGGTGTCAGACTGGCAAGATACCCGTCCGCTTCGCGGCGTTCGTCGTCGGTCGTCGGTCGTTTGTCGTTGAGGGCACGGCGCATCCGTCAAGAGACGTGCGGACACGTCCCGCTCCTGCGCCACCGATCGGTCTCCCCCAACGCCCCCACCGGTGCCAACGAGCGGTCCCTGAGCCTGTCGAAGGGCCACGAACGGGGGCCGGCAGCGGCAGCCACCCACAGGGACCGCCTTCGCTGAAGGCCTGCGTCTGCCCGCCCCAACCCCTGAACAATCAACGACATGGCACCCCAACCCGTCCACCACGCCGGACAGGCAGCGTCCACGGCATCCCGCACCGCGCGTGCATGGGAGCGGACGGCGAAGCGGCAACAGGGGCGTGAACACAGCGCGTAGGCCCATCCGGGGTGTTTCGTGGCGGTAACGAGACGCTCCACGGGGCCTTGAGGGAGGAACCGCAGGGGATGCGGGGCCGGTTTGGCACGGCGCTTGGAACAGCTCCCCTCGGCATCCCGCCGTCGTACCCCACCATCCCCATCCGACCATGTCTCACGTTTCCAACCGCTTCGGCCTCACCGCCGTCGCCCTCACCCTCTTCCTCGGCGGCACGACCGTCGGCTGCAAGAGCCTCTCCAACACCGAACGTGGCGCGGGCATCGGCGCCGCCGCGGGCGGCGTCATCGGCGGCATCATCGGCCGCTCGCAGGGCAACACCGCGACCGGCGCCATCGTCGGCGCGGCCGTCGGCGGCACCGCCGGCGCCATCATCGGGCGTCAGATGGACCGCCAGGCCCGCGAACTCGAAGAGGAGATCGCAAACGGCGAAGTCGAGCGCGTCGGCGAAGGCATCCAGGTGACCTTCAACAACGCCATCCTCTTCGACGTCGACTCGTCGACGCTCAAGGGCACCTCGCGCTCGGACCTCGGCGACCTCTCGGCCAGCCTCCAGAAGTACCCGAACACCGACGTCATCATCTACGGCTTCACCGACGCGACCGGCTCGGACAGCTACAACCAGAGCCTCTCCGAGCGCCGCGCCAGCAGCGCCGCCGCCTTCCTCATCTCGCAGGGCATCACCCGCGCCCGCGTGACGACCGTCGGCCGCGGCGAGAGCGACCCGGTCGCCTCGAACGACACCGTCGACGGACGTTCGAAGAACCGCCGCGTCGAGATCGCCATCGTCGCCAACGAGGAGTTCCAGCGTCAGGCCGCCCAGCAGACCGGTGGCGGTCGCTGATCGGCACGCCCTCGCTTGCTTCGACGCCGTCTCCGGGACACTCCGGGGGCGGCGTCGTTCGTTGCCCTTTTCCCCATCTCACCCGCATGGAATCCCTCCCACCTCCCATCCTCCAGCCCGACAAGATGACCGAGGCCGAGCGCCTCGCGTGGCAGCGCAAGCAGCTCGAAGACCTCTGGCGCATCTTCAACATCTCCGGCGAATTCGCCCGCGGTTTCGAGACCCTCTCGCGCCTCGGCCCCTGCATCACCGTCTTCGGCTCGGCCCGCACCGCTCCGGATGCGCCCGAGTACGACCTCGCCCGCCGCGCCGCCGCCGAGTGCGTCCGCCGCGGCTACGGCGTCATCACCGGTGGCGGACCGGGCGTGATGGAGGCGGCCAACAAGGGTGCGCAGGAAGCAGGCGGCCTCTCGATCGGCCTCAACATCCTGCTCCCGAACGAGCAGGGCTTCAACGCCTACGTCGACCGCGAGCACAGCATCAACTTCGAGTACTTCTTCGTTCGCAAGACGATGCTCGTCAAGTACGCGCAGGGCTACATCTGCATGCCCGGCGGCTTCGGCACGCTCGACGAGTTGTCGGAGGCGCTGACGCTGATTCAGACGGGCAAGACGGCGCGCTTCCCGATCGTGCTCGTGGGGACCGAGTTCTGGGGCCACTTCGTCGACTGGGTCAAGAACACGCTCCTCGCCGACGGGCTGATCTCCGAGAAGGACCTCGACCTCTTCACGGTCACCGACAGCCCCGAGGAGGCCGTCTCCATCATCGACGCCTTCTACCGCGAGAACGCCCTCGCGCCCAACTTCTGACTTGCCCGCCGCCGCCGCCGTGTCCTCGTCTCGCGTCCTGCTCGCCGCTTTCGTCCTCCTCGCCGCCACGCCTTCCGTGGCGATGGCGCAGCCGCAGCGCGATGCGTATGCGCGCGGCGCGGCGGCCGTGGAAAGCGGGCGTATGGAAGACGCTTACGGGCACTTCGTCACCGCCGTCGAGCAGGCGCGTGCGGCGCGCGACACGCCGGTCGAGGTGCGGGCGCGGCGCGTGCTCGCGCAGATCGAGTACAACCGCGGCGCCCGGTTCGCGTGGCTGCGGCAGCCCGAGCGCGCGCTCCCGTACTTCGAGAACGGCATCGCCCTCGACCCCGACTACGCGCGCAACTACCTCGGCCTCGGCCTCGCGCTCGACCGCCTCGGACGGCGCGACGAATCCGTCCTCACCCTCCGGATGGCTGCCGCCGCCGCCGAGCGCCGCGGCGACGTCGACCTCCGCGACACCGCCGAGCGCACGCTCCGCACGCTCGCCTACGACCGCATCGCGCCCTTCGTCGATACCGTCCCCTCGACCGCCGCCGCCGCGACGATCGTCCTCGCCGAACTCGACGCCCTCGACGCAGCCCTGCCGCCCGACACGCGCGGCGCCCGATACCGCGCCGACGCATTCCTCGCGCTCCGACGCTACACCGAGGCCATCGACGTGACCACGGCGGCGCTGCGCGAGTACCGGGGCGAGCGCGAGGGCGCGGCGGGACTGTACTTCGCCCGCGCCGAAGCTTACCTCGCCCTCGGCGACCGCGTGAAGGCGTGGGAGGCCTACCAGGGCGCTTTGTACGGCCTCTACCGCACCCGCGCCGACGCCCGCATCCGCAGCCTGCGGTGAGAGGGGTGGTGAGGGGTGAGTTGGCGAGGGGGATGGCGCAACGCCGAAAACCTGACAGATCGACGACCTGTCAGGTTTATCCTCTGGCTGACACGGGGCGGCGTGCCTGCGGGGGGCGGCTGAGTCGGAGCGGCTGTCGGGGCACGCATTCCGTCTCCCTGCGACCCCATCCACACCCACACCAACCCGCCACCTCAGAGGACGACGACGCCGTTGCGGCTGCCGAAAGGCGTGCCCTCGGTCTCGTCGGGCGTGTCGTCGTCGAGCCACGTTTCGTTGTCGGCGAGGTAGCGGAAGGTGTGGCGGCCGGGCTTGAGCGAGATGGCCTTGGTCCAGACGCCCCTCTTCTTGTCGAGCTTCATCAGGTGGGCGACCTCGTTCCAGTCGTTGAACGAGCCGACGATGGCGACCGACGACATGGCGGCGTCGGCTGGAACGGTGAAGGTGACGCTCGTGGCGGTGCCGCGCGCGGCAGGTTTCTTGGTGATCATGGCGGTCGGAGTTCAGGGTGAGGCGGCAGCGGCGCTACGCACGCCGCTACACTGAGTCTATCACTCTCGTGCGGCGGCAGGTGTAGGAATGAGGTGAACATTTCCGAAGCGCTTTCCACGGCGCCAGGCTGCCACACCACGCCTCCGCGCCGCCCTTGCACCCTCGTTACGGTGGCGCAGCGCCGTGTTCGGTAGCTTTCGGTCCGTCCAATTCCCGACTTCCGATATGCCGAAGACCCTCGCCGACTGGCTGCGCCTCGTGAGCTGCGTCGTGCTCTGCAACGCCGCAGGCGCCATCGGCGCGCTCACGACCGTCACCGGCGGCGGATCGTGGTACGACTCGCTGACGCGCCCGCCGCTCTCGCCGCCCTCGTGGGTGTTCGGTCCGGTCTGGACGCTCCTCTACACGCTGATGGGCATCGCCCTCTGGCTCCTCTGGCAACACTGGTACGGTCCGTCGCGGCGACGCAAGACGGCGCTGGTGCTGTTCTTCGTGCAACTGGCCCTCAACGCCCTGTGGACGCCCGTCTACTTCGGCGCCGAAGCGCTCGGCGCCGCGCTCGTTGTCATCGTGGCGATGCTCGCCGCCATCGCCGCCACGATGGTCGCCGCGCGCCCGGTCCACGCCGCGGTGCCGTGGCTCCTCCTGCCGTACCTGCTCTGGGTCTCGTTCGCCACCTACCTCAACGCCGCCTTCTGGCTCCTCAACCGGTGACCGGTGGGCGCCATCGAGCGCAGATGGAAGCGATGCCGAGTCACCCCGCCGCTATCTTGGCGGCATGACAGCCCCTGATCTGCCCGCCACCCCGTCTCCGCCGCGCGCGCGGCGCATCACGCCGGAGATCCTCGTCGGCACGGCGGCGGTGCTGCTCAGCCTGGCCGCGCTCGTCGTGTCGGTCGTGCAGACGCGGATTCTTTCGGCGCAGCAGCGCGCGGCGGTCTGGCCACGCCTCCAGATCGGCCCCAGCCACCTCGACGCAGACTTCAGCGTCACGCTCGTCAACGCCGGCATCGGCCCCGCGGTGATCCACGAAACGGCGTTCGAGATTCACGGCCGCACCTACCCGTCGATGTGGCGCCTCGCCCGCGCCGAGGTGCTCAACGCGTTCGGCGACAGCCTTGCTGGCACGGGCACGTTCTACGAATCCCTCGGCTCCGGAAGCGTCGTGCGACCGGGCCAGGAGGTCGAGGTTCTGCTGACGCGGCGGAACGCGACGCTTGCGCATCGCCTCGACTCGCTGGTGTCGGACTCCTCGTTCCACGCCCAAATCGTCTACGCAGACGTTTACGGCGCCTGCTGGAGACTCGACAACGACACCGTCCGAACCCTCAGCGCCTGCGACGACGGAAAGTAACCGGGTCATGGCTTCGTGGCTCGCGCGCGGTGGCGTCCATGCTCCGCTGGCATGAGGTGCGGTCTCCGAGACCGATGGGGGATCCCATTCGGGTTCCGACTCCAGGCCAGAAACGCCGGGTAGACACACCTGCAGATGTGGAGTGCCCTCAGGTCAGAAACAGGTACGGCTTCCACGTGTCGTCGAGCGTGCCGACGGTGTCGCGGATGTACATCACGTGCGAGGGGCGGAACGGCGTCGTGCGCAGCGGCATCGACGCCTCCTCGGGCGTGCGGCAGCCCTTGCGCGCGTTGCACGACGAGCAGGCGGCGACGAGATTCTCCCACAGGTCGCGCCCGCCGCGGCTCTTCGGGAAGACGTGGTCGAGCGTGAGCGACTCGCGCCCGCCGCAGTACTGGCAGCGGAAATGGTCGCGCCGGAGCACGTTCTTGCGCGTCAGCTGGATCGTCCGGTAGGGCACGCGGACGTAGCTGCGCAGCCGCACCACCGACGGCCACGCGAACGAGGTGGTCGCCGAGCGCAGCCGCTGGTCGCCGCACGCCTCGACGAGGTCGGCCTTGGCGTCGAGCACGAGCACGACGGCGCGGCGGACGCTGCACAGCGAGAGCGCGCTGTAATCGGCGTTGAGGAGCAGAACGGGGCTGGTCATGGCATCGTCCCTCCACATGCGTGGCGCGCGGGGACCGGCGCCGGGGCGCGGCCCGACATGCGGCGCCGACGTGTCGGCCCGTTCGCTGGATGTGTGCGGCTGGAATGGAAAGCGGTGCCTCCGAAAGATCGCGCGGCCTCGCACCCGCCGCAACGCCCCCAAGGTAGCACGGCCACCGGAGCCGCGCAAGGCGCATCGGGGGTGGTGATGTTGTGGGTTGAGTGATGTCGAGCCTTACAGCACCGAGTTGCCTCGTCCCCTCCGATGGCGCTCCGCGCCTGCCTTGCGCAGGAGCAAACCGCCCTCTTGAGCGGGGAAACCCAGCCGCAGACAGTGTAGGGGTGTGCGGCGGTGCCGTCATCCGCCAGACGATCAACGGCGGTGGCCGACACCCTCCGGCCTTCCAGGCCACCTCCCTCGAAGGGCGGGTGCCCCGCAGCGGGCTGATCCTGTGCCGAGGGGCGGGAAGGGCACGATGGTTCGTGCCCCTGCGAACCACCCGGAGGCGCCGCTGTCCTCCCATCCCCAATCCCCCGAACCGGAACCGGGGCGCCTCCCTGCGGAAGCGCCCCGGCGCGGATGCCCTGTCGCGGCGGTCAGATGTTCGTGCCCTGATCGGTGCCGCCGGGCGAGATGATCTGCGGCGTGCCGCCGTCAGCGGCGTGGCTGAGCGCGCTCGCCGAGTCGCCGCCGAAGTCGACGTAGTTGCCGTTCGGACGCGGGCCGAGCAGCTGCACGAGGTCGCGCGGTCCGAGCACCTCGCGCGTCAAGAGCGCCTGGGCGAGGAGTTCCACCTCGGCGGCCTTCTCGGTGAGCAGTGCACGCGCCCGCTCGCGCGCCTCGCCGATGAGGCGCTTCACCTCCTCGTCGATGAGCTGCGCCGTGCCGTCGGAGTACGGCTTCGAGAACATGGGGCCGTCCTGCGACTTGCCCGACAGGTTGAACGACACGTAGCCGACGGCCTCGCTCATTCCGTAGTCGACGACCATTGCGTAGGCCATCGCGGTCACGCGCTCGAGGTCGTTCTGCGCGCCCGTCGTGATCTGCTGGAAGATGAGTTCTTCGGCGACGCGCCCGCCGAGGGCCATCGTCATCCGGTCCATGAGGGCCTCGCGCGTGTACAGGTAGCGCTCGTCGGGCAGGTACTGCGCGTAGCCGAGGGCGGCGAGGCCGCGCGGCACGATCGACACCTTGACGACGGGATCGGTGTGCTCGAGGAACCAGCCGGTGATGGCGTGGCCCGCCTCGTGGTAGGCGACGATCTTGCGCTCGCCGGGGGAGATGATCTTGTTCTTCTTCTCAAGTCCCGCGATCACGCGGTCGATGGCGGCCTCGAAATCGGCCATGCCGACCGACACCTTGTCCTCGCGCGCGGCGAGAAGCGCGGCCTCGTTGCAGACGTTGGCGATCTCGGCGCCCGCGAAGCCCGGCGTCTGGCTCGCGAGCACGTCGAGGCTGACGTCGTCGGCGAGGGTGAGGGCGCGGGTGTGGACGTCGAAGACCTGCTCGCGGCCCTTGCGGTCGGGCTTGTCGATGAGGATCTGGCGGTCGAAGCGGCCCGGGCGCAGGAGCGCGCTGTCGAGCACGTCGGGGCGGTTGGTCGCGGCCATCAGGATGACGCCCTTGTCGGTCGAGAAGCCGTCCATCTCCACGAGGAGCTGGTTGAGCGTGTTCTCGCGCTCGTCGTTGGCGCCCATCATCATCCCCTTGCCGCGCGAGCGGCCGACGGCGTCGATCTCGTCGATGAAGATGATGCACGGCGCCTTCTCCTTCGCCTGCCGGAAGAGGTCGCGCACGCGGGCGGCGCCGACGCCGACGAACATCTCGACGAAGTCGCTGCCCGAGAGCGAGAAGAACGGCGCGCCCGCCTCGCCTGCGACGGCCTTGGCGAGGAGCGTCTTGCCGGTGCCCGGAGGCCCGACGAGGAGCACGCCCTTGGGCAGCTTGCCGCCGAGGCGGGTGAACTTCTTCGGCGTCTTCAGGAACTCGACGACCTCCTGAACCTCCTCCTTGGCCTCGTCGAGGCCCGCCACGTCCTTGAAGGTGATGCGCACGCCCTCGTTCTGGTCGAACAGGACGGCCTTGTTCTTGCCGATGTTGAGCACCTGCTGGCCGGGGTTCATCCGGCGCATCATGAACACCCAGAACCCGACGAGCAGCAGGAGCGGCAGCACCCACGCGAGGATGCTTCCGAGCACCGGCGTCTCGACGCGCGCCGAGAAGGCGACTGGCGTGCGCGCGAGCGAGTCGGTGCGGGCGTTGTAGGCGAGCAGGAAAGCGGTGAGGTCGTGGTCCGGCGTCTTCGTCGTCGTGAAGGCGCGCGGCGCCGCGGCGACCTCGCCCGAGAACACGTCGCGGCGCGGACGGGCCGCTTCGACGCGCTTCGAATCGACGGCGTCCTTGGTGTAGGTGCCGCTGATGCGCGAGCCGTTGATGACATCGACCTCCTCGACATCGCCCGCCTCGACCTGCGCGAGGAAGTCGCTGTAGACGACGGGCTTTCCGACCTCGCTGCCGTAGAAGACGAAGACGTGGATGACGGCGGCGGCGAAGGCCGCGAGCAGGATCCACTGGACGAGCCGCGGACGCCATTCGGGCGTGCGGCGGCCTTTGGAGTCGGAGCCGGAACGCGGCGAGGGGGGCGGCGCGTCGGGCGCGGAAGAGTCCGGGCGCGGCGAGGAACGCTCGTCCTGAGCCATAGGAAGGGTCTCGAAAGAGGGAAACGATGCCAGGAGCGGGACCGAGTGCGGGAACGGACTCCGGGCGCTCACCGGCGGCGAGGGGGCGCAAGAACGGCCCTCCCGACGGCTGCGGCGCAACAGGAGGCGGGTGCCCTTGTTCCTCTCCACACCGCCCGACGCGTCGTCAGGAATCCCAAAGACACGCCTCCACGGGGTCTCCGCGGCGTCTCCTCAGGGCGCCCCGCCGGGCGGTCGGCGCGTCGCTCAGTTGCCGCGCACGAGGCCGCGCCGGAGCGGACGGTCGGACGGCGTGCGGGGCGCGTCGTCGGGGGCGGAGGTCACGGTGCGCGCTCGGTCGCCGGGGGTGGGGGCGGTCGTGAGGGCGAGAAGCATCCGCTGCCCCTGCGCGCCGTACGGCAGGTTCGGGTACTCGCGCACGAGCGCCTGCAACAGGTCGGCGAGGCGCGGTCGCGGCGGCGCAGTGAGAACGGGCGGGGCGAGCAGCGCCACCGTGTCGCGCACGGCGACAGGCGGCACGGCGGCGGGAGGCGCCGCAGACACGGGGCGTTCACCGGTGGGGAGCGCGTCGGACTCGCCTTCCTCAGACCGGACCGCAGGGGCGATCGTCGGCGTCTCGGGCGTGTCTTCTTCCGGAGCCGTAGCGCCGGGGGCCGGGGCGGCGGTCGGCGGTGGCGGCACGGTGGCGGTGATGCCTGCGCGGCGCAGCAGGGTGGTGTCGGCGGGGAGGGCGCGGGTGGCGAGGGCGAGCGAATCGCCTGCGAGTGTCCGCTGGAAGGCGATGGCGGCGGCGTAGAGCGCCTGCGCCCCGACGGCGGTGCCCCGTGCCTCGGCGGCGATTTCGAGGAAGCGGACGACGTGCAGCGAGTCGCGCGCGCTCAGCGATCCGTCCGATTCGGCGATGCCCGGCGCGGCGGCGCTGTCGACCGGAGCGGCGGCATCGCCCGACTGCCACGTGGCATAGGCGTCGGCGTAGGCGGTGCGGAGGGCGTCGAGGGTGTCGCGCGTCTCGCCGACGGCGGGCTGGCCGAAGCGCTCGCGCAGGCGGTTGGCGAAGTCGAGGCCGGGGTAGCGGTCGAGTGCCTGCCGGAACAGCGCCTCGGCGGCGAGGCTGTCGCCGAGGGCGCGCTGGGCTTCGGCGAGGGCGTAGAACGCGCGCGGGGCGACGCCGTAGAGGCTGTCTTCCGAGACGATCTGCCGGAAGTAGACGGCGGCAGAATCCGGCTGTTCGAGGTTGAGCAGGAAGACGCTTCCGAGCCGGTAGCGGGCGCCCGCGCGGCGCGCGAGGACGGTGTCCTGCTGCGCCAGCGTCCGCGGAATGGCGGAGAGGTCGAGCGTCGGCAGGCCGTCGTCGGCGCCCGTCGGCGAGGCGACGCCGCGGTCGATGGAGGCGGCGAGCTGCACCGATCCGGTGCCGGTGATGGCCTCGCGGCGCCGCCAGTTGGGCACGTGCGGGCGCTCGCCCCAGATCTCGACGAAGGCGCGGCGGTTCTCGCGCACGCGTCCGGGGTCGAGGTAGAAGAGGAACCCCGACGTCGAGCCGGACTGCGGCTGCGCGCCCGCGTTCGCCCCGCCAGTGCCGTTGATGATGTCGAGCTTGCCCGGGGGCAGGGCGCCGGTGCCGCCCACGCCTCCGAGGGTGCCGTTGAAGGCGGCCTCTTCCTCACGGCGGCGACGCTCGCGGTCGGCGACTTCCTGATCGCGCGCGAGGCGCTGCCGGTAGCCGCGGATCGTCGTCGCAAACGTGCTGTCGTCCATCCGTCCCAACCGGAGCAGCGAGTCGGCGGCGGCGATGTCGCGGCGGGCGAGGGCGTAGGCGGAGAAGGCGGTGCGGCGCTGCGCGGCGTCGGTGATGGCCTCGGGCGTGAGGCGGAGCGTGGCCGCGTTCGGGGCGACGGTCAGCACGGAGGCGGCGCTGTCGTAGTAGACGGCGGCGGCGGTGTAGTCCTGGAATCCGCTGCGGTAGAGGTCGGCGAGGCCGTAGAAGGCACGTCCGCGCACACCCGCGCGGTCGCGGTAATCGCCGTAGAGCGCGTCGCCGAAGGCGCGGACGGCCTCGTCGCGGCGCCCGGCGGCGCTGAGGAGGCGCGCGCGCACGAGGGCGAGTTCGGCGCGGCGGTCGGCGTACTTGTCGTCGCGGTCGAGGCGCCGCAGCGTCGAGAGCGCGCCGTCGACGTTGCCGTCGCGGGTGACGAGGCGGAGGGCGCTGACGTCGGCGGCGTAGCCGAGTTCGAAGTCGGTCGTCAGGCGGGCGGCGAGCGAGAAGGCGGCGATGGAGGCGTCGGCGTTGCCGCGCGTGGCTTCCACCTGCCCGAGCAGGTAGGCCGCGCGGGCGCGGAGGGCGTCGTCGCCGAGCGCGCGGCCGTCGAGGGCGGCGGTGAGGGCCTCGGCAGCATCGTCCCACGAAGCGCGCTGCACGTCGAGGTCGGCGCGGACGAGATTCAGGCGCGCGGCGAGGCGGCGCGAGGTGCTCTCACGCGCGAGCGTCTCGGCGAGGAAGTCGAGCGCCGCCTGCGTCCGTCCCCCGGCGACGAGCGTGCGGGCGAGCCACAGCCGCGCCTCGGCGTCGAGGTCACCGGCGCGGCTCTTGCCGACGGAGAGCGACAGGATCTCGCGGAATTTCTGCTCGGCGCCGACGTACTGCCCGAGCGCGAAGTAGCTCTTGCCGATGAGCAGGAGCGCGTCGTCAGACCACTTCGAGTCGGGATGCTCGCGCAGCACATCGGCGCCGCGGCGGATGACGGCGTCGAAGGCCTGCTGCTGCCCGCGCCCGTCGGCAACAGGGTAGACGGTGAGGTAGCGCGTCCGGTCGAGCGCGGCGGGGGCACGGGACATCGCCCGCTGCGCCTCGTCGTAGGAGCGCTTCGCGTTGTAGTACGTGTTGTAGTACGCGGTAAAGTTGTCGTAGCGCGTGCCGAGGAACGACCCGGAGGCACATCCGCCGAGCACGGCGGCGCAGGCGAGCACGAGCGCCGCGCCCATCACCGGGACGGCGGGCAGGCGGAGACGCGCCGGACGACGGCGCAGGGAACGGAGGCGCGTGGGCAGCATCGCGAGCAGACCAGAGGAGGCAGAAACGTACGGGCCGTACCGGTCAGGAAATAGGCAATGCGACGTGCAGAGGGAGCGGAGGCGGCAGCGCATCCGCCAACGGCCCGCGCGCGCCCGAGGGTCCGCGCGGCGCCGACGCCTGGTGTCCAAACGCACTCCGCCCACCCGTTCGCGCGGGTGCAGGTGAGGAATCGCGGCAGGCCATCGCGTAGGGGCACGATATATCGTGCCCCTACCGCCACCGCCCCAAATCGACGTCACCACACCCACCCTCTCGCCATCACCGCTCGCGGTACGCGAGCAACCGCAGGGCGTTGGCGACGACGACGAGGGTGCTGCCTTCGTGGAAGACGACGGCGAGGCCGAGGTTGAGGCCGAAAAGCGTCGAGGGGATGAGGACGGCGACCATGCCGAGGCTGATGCACGAGGTTCTGCACGATCACGCGCCGCGCCGCCCGGCTCAGCCCGACGGCGAACGGGAGCGCGGCGAGGTTGTCGCCCATGAGCGCCACGTCGGCGGTCTCGAGGGCCACGTCGGAGCCGCCGGCGCCCATGGCGATGCCGACGGTCGCGTTGGCGAGCGCGGGCGCGTCGTTGACGCCGTCGCCGACCATCGCCACCTGCTCGCCGTTCGCGGCGAGGTCGCGGATGAAGCGCACCTTGTCCTCGGGCAGCAGGTCGCCGCGCGCCTCCGTCAATCCCACCTCGGCGGCGACGGCGTCGGCGACGGCCTGGTTGTCGCCGCTGAGCATGATCGTCCGCTCGATGCCGAGCTCTTTCAGCCGCGCGAGCATCGCCTGGGCCGCCGGACGCGGCGTGTCGAGGAGGGCGAGGACGCCGAGGTAGCGGTCGCCGTGGCGGACGATCATGGTCGTGCGTCCGGCGGCGCGCAGACGTGCTTCCGCGTCGCGGACATCGTCCGGCAGCGGCGCCCCATCCACCTCGCCGAAGAGCGCGGCGCTGCCGATGTGGACGGCCTGGCCCTCGACCTCGCTCTCGACGCCCCGCCCGACGATGGCGCTTGCAGGTCGGACGCTGCCGGCAGTTCCCCCGTCACGCGCGGCTCGCCCTCCCGCACGATGGCGGCGGCGAGCGGGTGGTCGCTCCGGCGTTCGACGGCGACGGCGACGCGCAGCAACTCGGCCTCCGTCGCACCATCCGCGGGCACCACGTCGGTCAGGCGCGGCTTGCCTTCGGTGAGCGTGCCGGTCTTGTCGAAGGCGATGGCCTTCAGCCTCCCGAGCGCTTCGAGGTGCGCGCCGCCCTTGATGAGCACGCCGCCGCGCGCCGCCCGCGCGACGCCTGCGAGGACCGCCGAGGGTGTCGAGATGGCGAGCGCGCAGGGGCTGGCGGCGACGAGGACGGCCATCGCGCGGTAGAAGGTCGCCGCGAAGGTCTCGTCGAGAACCGACGCCGGAGCAGGAGCGGCACGACGAGCAGCAGGGCGACGAAGGCGAGCACGGAGGGCACGAAGACGCGCTCGAAGCGGTCGGCGAAGACCTGGCTGGCGGCCTTCTGCGTCTCCGCCTCGCTCGACCATCTCGACGACGCGGGCGAGCGTGTTGTCGGCGGCGGCGCGGGCGACGACCACGTCGAGGGCGCTCGCGCCGTTGATGGTCCCTGCGAAAACGCGGTCTCGGGCGGCGTCGTGTCGAAGGCGGCGAGGAACGCGGCGACGGCGTCCGCCTCGACGGGCTGCTTGTCGACGGGGATGCTCTCGCCGGTGATCGGCGCCTGATCGACCGCCGACGCGCCGCGCGACGACGATGCCGTCGGCGGGCATCCGCGTGTTCGGGCGCACGACGACGGTGTCGCCGATCACCAGGTCCTCGACCGGCACCTCGACTTCCTCCCCACCCCGGCGCACGAGCGCCGTCTTGGGCGCGAGGTCGGCGAGGGCTTCGATGGCGCGGCGCGCGCGGCCCATCGCGACGCCTTCGAGGGCGTGGGCGATGGAGAAGAGGAAGAGCAGGAGCGCGGCGTCGGCCCACTCGCCGAGCGCAGCGGCCCCGGCGGCGGCCACGAGCATCAGCACATCGATCTCGAAGCGCCGCGCCCGGAGCGCCTCGATGGCCTCGCGGAGCGGGAAAATGCCACCGAAGACGACGGCCGCGCCGTAGATCGCCGTCCGCACCGCGTCGGAGACGCCGGGCGCGAACTGTCCGAGCAGAAACGCGACAACGACACACACGCCGCTCACGACGGCGAAGATCAGCTCCCACCGCCCCCCGCCGTGGCTGTGCCCGCCGTCCGCGCCGTGGTCGTGCCCGGCGTGGGGGTCGGTGGGTCGTTTGTTGCGAGTCGTTGGTGGATGGGGCGCGTCCCCGGCGGGAGCGGCGGGGGCGCCGTCGTCGTGGCCTGCGTGGTCGTGCCCGGCGTGGCTCGTCGCTCGCCATGGCGGGTGTCGGCGCGGCCGGGGTCCCCGGTCGTCCGCCGTCTGTCGCCCGTCGTCTGCGAAGCCGTCGTCTGCCGGTCCGTAGTGGCCGCGCCGAGGCGGAGGCCGAGACCGGTGAGGGCGTCGCGGAGGGCGGGTTCGGTCGTGACCTCGCGGTCGAACTCGATGCGGAAGGCACCGGACGCGGTGCCGACGGCCTCCAGCACGCCGGGTAGCTTCTGCGCCCGGGCGGCGAGCGTCCGGGCGCGGCGCTGCGGCATCGTCGGCGCGTCGGCGCTCAGGTGGCCGTAGCGCCGCGTGAGCGCGGCGCCCGCCTGGAGCGGCGAGGTCGCGGACGCGCGGGAGGGGCAGACGGTCGGCGTCGTAGTGCAGGCACAGCTGCGGCCCGCCGCCCGGCCCGGCCTCGACGTGGGCGCGCACGACGCCGGGCTTGCCCTCGACCGACCGCACGAGCCGTGCCGCACACGCGGCGTCGCCCTCGGGGGCGTCGGGGAGGAGGTCGGCGAGGTCGAGGTGAAGGGTCTTTTCCATCGGGCGGGACGCCATCGGAGGCGTGAGAGCGGGCAGGGATGCCCCTTCTGAACCCGCCGAGGGACTCCCAGAGCCCACGTGTCCCCACGGTTACACCGCCACGCCCGCCCGGCGGCACCGCCGCCGCCCGTACCGGAGGCCGACGGGCGCGATCCGTCGTGTCCCACCGCTTCCATCCCCAACGCCGTCAGACGGTGGCGACGTGGACCATGTTGGTGGCGCCCTTCGAGGGGAGCGGCATCCCGGCGGTGACGACGACCTGCTGCCCGGCGGGCACATGGCCGTCGTCGCGGAGGATGCGCAGGACCTCGCGGACGCCGGCGTCGGTGTCGGTCTGGAAGGGGATGTGGATGGCGCGCGTGCCCCAGACGAGGTTCAGTTCGGCGACGGCGCACGGGCTGTCGGTGAAGGCGTGGATCGGCACGCCGGGGCGGTGCCGCGCGATCGAGCGCGCGGTCGTGCCCGACGAGGTCAGGCAGACGATGGCCGCCGCGCCGACGGCCTGCGCGAGGCCACACGCCGTCGCCGAGATGGCGTCGGTCGTCGAGCGGGCGCTGAGGGGCGGGCGCGAGGCGAGCGCGTTGTCGCCGATGTAGTAGTCGCGGTGGCGCTCGGCCTCGAGAATGATCGTCGCCATCGTCTCGACGACGTGCACCGGGTTGTGGCCCGAGGCGGTCTCGGCGCTCAGCATGACCGCGTCGGTGCCGTCGTGGACGGCGTTGGCGACGTCGGTGGCCTCGGCGCGCGTCGGACGCGGGTTGGTGATCATCGACTCGAGCATCTGCGTCGCCGTGATGACGGGCCGGGCGGCGCGCAGGCACGTCCGGATGATCTGCTTCTGCACGTTCGGCACCTGCGCGAGCGGCATCTCGATGCCCAGATCGCCCCGCGCCACCATGACGGCGTCGCTCGCCTCGACGATGGCGTCGAGGTCGCGGACGGCCTCGGGCTTCTCGATCTTCGAGATGATCTGGACGCGGTGGCCGCGCGCGGCCATGCGGGCGCGCAGGTCGTGCACGTCGGCGGCGGTGCGCACGAACGAGAGGGCGACGAAGTCGACGCCTTCGCTCAGCCCGAAGTGCAGGTCTTCGATGTCCTTCTCGGTGAGCGACGGGCGCGCACCGCGCAGGTCGGGGAAGTTGACGCCCTTGCGCGACTTGAGCACGCCGCCGACGATGACCTCGGTGACGACGTCTTCGCCCTCGACGCCGCAGATCTCGACCTCGAGGTTGCCGTCGTCGAGGAGGATGCGGCGCCCGAGTTCGACCTCGTGGGCCATGTTGGCGTACGACACGAACGCCCGCTCGGCGGTGCCCTCGTCGACCCGGTCGGTCGTGAGCACGAAGCGCTGCCCGACGTGGAGCAGCACGCCGTCGTCCTTCATCGCGCCGACGCGGATCTTGGGCCCCTGCAGGTCCTGCAGCACGGCGACCGTCCGCCCGACGCGCGCGGCTTCCTCACGCACCATGGCGATGCGCCGCGCGTGGTCGTCGTGGGTGCCGTGGGAGAAGTTCATCCGCGCCACGTCCATCCCGGCCACGATGAGGGCGCGGATGACCTCGGCCGACGACGAGGCAGGGCCGAGGGTGCAGACGATTTTGGTGCGACGGGGCATGGGGGCAGATTCGGTCAGGGCAGCGCGGCGATACGCGCCCTTCCCGGCCCCGATCCGCCGGTGCGCGATGAAAGCGGTTCCAGAGCAGCAATCCCCTTCCCCCTGCCGCTGCGGCCTGAACGCCCCCCACCCGATCCTCCCAATCACCGCCGCAGCCGCGCGAGGCTGAGGAGTGCCGCGCGGGCCTCGGGGGCGTCGATGCGCGCGAGGCCCTCGACGGCGGCGCGGGAGAGGGCGGCGTCGGGGGAGCGGGCGTAGCGGACGAGCAGCGGCACCGTCTGCGCCGTCCCGCGGCGGCTCAGCCCTTCGACCGATGCGCGGCGAACGTCGGCGGCGAGGGCGGTGTCGTCGGCGAGGCGGGCGAGGGCGCGCTCGGCCTCGTCGGTGCCGACGCCCGAGAGGGCATTGACCGCCCCGACGCGCAGGCCGGGGATGCGGGCGATGCGTTCGAGTTCGTCGACGACGCCGGGGGTGCCGGGGCGGTTCGAGGCGGTGCGGGCAAGGGCGTTGACGAGGCCCTGGTAGGCCTCGGGCGTCAGCCCTTCCGCGCGGCGGGCGGCGGCGAGGAGGGAGCGGGCGGCCTCCGGCGTGCCGATGCGGCCGAGGGCGCTGAGCGCCGCGCCGCGGACGGCAGCGGTTGCGCCGGTCTCGGCGAGATCGGCGAGATCGGGCACGGCGGCATCGTCGCCGCGGCGCCCGAGGGCCTCGACGGCGAGGACGGCGATGCGCTCGTCGCTCGGCAGATCGTCGGTGGAGCTCCGCCCGCTGTTCCACGACCACGAGGTGGCGACGCTGCCGGGCCGCTGCGCCTCGCCGTAGAGAACGCCGGCCTGCTCGCCGAGGCGGATGCGCTGGGCGTCGAGCACGCGCAGGACCGAGTCCATCTCCGCGCCGCGGCCGCGGAAGAACAGCGTGTCGGCCTCGCCGGTCGGGCCGGTCGTGATGACGTAGCTGCGCCCGTCGCTGCCGCCGACGCTGCGAACGGTCGTGGCCGGGGCACCGCCGAGGGTGAGCACGGTGGGCCGCTCGGAGGCGGGCAGTCGCGCGGCGACGGCGACGAGGCGCGTGCGGGCCTCGCTCGTCCAGCGGTCGGCGGGGCGGGCGCTGGCTTCGGCGCGGTAGCAGCCGTAAGCGTCGGCGAGGCGGCTCTGCTGCTCGCTGACGAAGCACGTCCAGAAGCGCGCCGCCGGGGCGTTGGCGTTCTCCGGATGGAGGGCGAGGAAGGCGGTGAGGGCGGTGTCGGCGCGCGCCCAGTCGCGGTTGAGGACGAGGCGGTAGGCGACGTTCCAGTCCGCCTCGGCGGTCTGGGCACGCGCGGCGGGCGCGGCGGCGGCAAGCGCCGGAGCGGCGACGAGGGCGAGAAGAAGTCGGCGGTTCATGGCAGGAAGAAGGAAAAGGCGAACAGGAAGGCAGCACACAGAGACCGCCGTAGGGGCGGGTCCCCGACCCGCCCCCCACAGGACCCCCACGATGGAAAACAGGCAGGCGGCGCGAGGCGACCGCAGGGGCGGGTCTACACGGAATCGCGGATTCGATGAGGCGGGCGTCGTGGTGGGTGCGGACCGTCTCCGGGGCGGTGGGGGTGCAACCGGGCGGGTCGAGACCCGCCCCTACGAAGCGCGGGATGCACGACCAGACCGGCGATTCCGTACCGGACCCGTCCCCACCCCACGGTCACCCCTCGCTCAATACGCCCCCGCGCGGATCTGCCCGGCGGCGACGAGCGCGCGGTCGAGCTGGAGCGAGAGGTCGGCGCGGCGGGCGGTGTCGCGGAGCGTGCGGGCGGACGCGGTGTCGGCAGGGGCGAGGAGCGAGAGGCCGACGACGACGGGCTCCAAGACGTCGGCGGAGGCGACGAGGGCGGCGTCGGCGCCGGGCACGCGGCGCCACCGGGCGAGGCCGTCGGCGAGCGAGGCGGCGAGCGGCGTCAGCACCGACACATCGGACGGGCGCTCGGCGTTTTGCAGCGCGAGGGCGACGAGCTGGGCGCGGCGCAGCAGGCGCACGCCCTCGACGTTGGCGGAATCGGCGAGGCGCGCGGCGGTGAGGGCGGCATCGGGCGCGCCGCCGGGAGCGGCGGCGAGGCGCTGCGAGCGCACCGGACCCGACGACGGCGTGGGGGCGCGGGGCGGCGGGGCGGGCGCGGGGCGCAGTCGGCTCGGGCGGTCGGTGCGGCGTGACTCTGGACGCGTGCCGGGGCGGGCGGCGGGGCGAGCGGCAGGCAGGGCGGCGGGGCCGGCGGGGCCGTCCGGGCGCGGCACGTCGGAGGACGGCGTCGCTGCCGGGGCGGTCGGGGCCGGGTCGGCGGGCGGGAGCGGGGGGAGCGTGTCGGGGAGGGCGGGGGGCTGCTGGGCGATCCGGGGCGCGGCGGGGCGCGGCGGCGTGAGCGTCCAGAGGGCGAGGGCGGCGAGGACGAGACCGGCGACGGCGGCAGCGGCCCAGAGGCGGCGCGGGGGTGCGTTCGTTCGGGCGCGGGGCACGCGGTCGGCGGCCGTGCGGGTGCTCGGGGCACCCGGCGCGGCGGCGAGGCGGGCGTGGGCGCGGGCCGGGAGGGCGGCGAAGTAGGCGTCGCCGGGGTCGGGGGCGGGGAGCGCGCGCAGGCGGGCGGCGAGGGCGGGCGGAAGCTCGCCGTCGGCGCCGCTCGGGCCGGGCGGCAGGGCGCGCAGGTCGGGCGAGTCAGGCATCGGGGTCGAGGACGGGTTTGATCTTGGCGACGGCGCGGGAGAGGAGCGTCTTGACGGTGCCCTCGGTCACGCCGAGGGCGTCGGCGGTGTCGCGGGTCGTGCGGTCGTCGAGGTGGCGGAGAACGAAGACGGCGCGCTCGCGCTCGCTGAGCCGGGCGAGGCCGCGGGCGAGGCGGGCCTCGAAGTCTCCGCCGCCATCGGCAGGCGCGGCGGAAGGGTCGGGGAGGGCGTGGAGGGCATCGTCGCACCAGCGGACGATGCGGCGCGTCAGGCTGCCGCGGCGGCTGTTGAGGAAGAGGCGGACGGCGACGCGGCGCAGCCACGCGGCAGGGGCGTCGGGGTCGGCGCCGCCGCGCTCTTTCGCCTGCCACGCCCGCACGAACGTGTCCTGCACGAGGTCGTCGGCGGCGGCGGGGTCGCCGGTCAGGCGGACGGCGAGGGCGTAGAGGCCGCGCTGGTGCGCGCGCACGAAGTCACCGAAGGGATCGGCGCGGAGCAGCGGGCGCCCATTTCCTCCATCCCCACCGACGCGCGCCGTCCGCCGCGGCGCGGCAGCATCCCCACGTCCCCACTCATTGCCCTCCCCACCCGCCCCGTCGGCGGGCCAGGCATCGCCGGGAGTGCGGGCACGGACGGGCATCACCGGGGCCTCCATCGACGGTCAGAAGTAGAAGTTGAAGTTCTGCCCGCCGTCGTAGCGCGGGTTGACGGCGCCGGAGAGCTTGGAGCCGAACGTGTAGCGCAGCCCGCCCCCGCCGAAGAAGTTGTAGCCGGAGGCGAGGGCGCGGCGGCGTGTGTAGACATCTGCGTCGCTCGCCTTGCCGCGGAGGATCGCGCGCTGGTTGCGCGTCAGGTTGACGTAGCCGCCGATGTTGAGCGAGAGGCCCTTGTAGAGCCGCACGTCGGCGCTCAGGACGGTGTTGATGCCGTACTGGCTCGGGTGGTTGAGAAACTGCTCGATGCTCGTGCTCGCCCCGACCGTCCCCCACGGCTGCTGGAACGAGGCGGAGAGCGTGAGCTCGTGCTCGAAGAGCAGCTCGCGCGTCTTGTCGTAGAGCGTCGTGTCGCGGTAGTCGTTGCCCTGCGCGGCCACCTGGTAGCGGGCCGTCAGGGTGCGCTCGGTGTTCTCGGTGTAGGGGAAGCGGTTGATCTCGGCGCCGACGGAGACGCGCCCGGAGAGGTCGGTGTTGTCGAAGTCGGGTGCCGAGGAGACGCTCGCGCGGGCGCCGACGGTCGTGCGCGGTCCGGTGGCGTAGGCGGCGAGGAAGGAGCCGCCGCGCGAGCGCTGCGTCTGGCGGTCGTAGGTGCTGTCGGAGAGGCGGTAGCGTCGAGGTTGGTGTTGCCGTAGGCCGAGAGACTGGTCTTCCAGCGCTCGGTCGTGCGCGAGGCCGAGGCATTGGCACGGAGGACTGCGCGAGCCGTAGTTGGAGTCGCCGTTGAAATTGGCGCTGACGCGGGCGCGAGTAGACCCAGCGGTTCCACGGGTCGCGCTCTTCCACGACCGACGCCGAGCTGCCGCCCTCGGGAACGGCGACGGTGAGGGTCAGGCCGCCCAGCCGACCAGCGCGGGCCGCGAACCCGACGAGGCTCGCCGACATCGCCTGCGCGATGCCGCGGCGCTGGTCGTCGTCGGTGGCGGTCGCGCCGAAGGGCACGGTGATCTCGTCGGTGCGCCCGGCGAAGGCGCCGCGCCCGATCAGGCGGAGCGTGTAGGTCTCCCCGCCGGAGCCGTTGTCCTGGCTGGTGACGAGCACCTGCACATCGGCGTCGCCCTGGTCGCGGACGAAGGTGACGAAGGCGAGGGCGGTGCGGAAGTAATCGCGGTCGCAGCCGGTGTTCTGGCAGTCGAGGGCGACGCGCAGCGGCACGGTCTGCGCCCGAGCGGCGGGGGCGGCGCCGACGGCGACGAGGAGGGCGAGGAGGGCGGCGGCGGCGCGGCGCGCGAGAAACAGGTGCATCGGAGGCGGACAGGGGAGAGAGGAGGAGCGGCGCCGTCATCGAGAAGACACGGGCTGCCGCGAAGGGGTTGACACGGATGCGAAATAACACCTCGCCGCTCCCGGCGCTACGAAGCTCCGGTGCGTTCGGCGCCACCTCACCGCCGCGCGTTTCGAGTGCCCCGGCCGTGTTGCAGACGCGGTGGGGGATGGGCTCCCCCATCGGGCCATCGGGGGCGTAGAGACGCATCGCCGATGCGTCTCTACTGGACCCCGCCTCCACTCTCCCGAACCTCCGCCGAATGCCCCGCCTGCGCCGCCTCCCCCGCCCCCTGTGGCCGCTCGCCCTCGCCGCGCTCGTGCTGGCCGGGTGCGCCCGCCTCGACGGCTGCGCAGCGCGTCTGGGTGGCGAGGGTGCGTCGCCATCGGCGCAGTACCGCCGCAGCCTCGATGCCGCCGACGCCGCGCGCTGGACCGCCGCCGCCGACACCGCCCTCGCCCACCCCACCGACGCCCGCATCGCCTCGACGCGCACGTTCGGCTTCACCGGCACCGACAGCCTGCGCGCCGACTCGCTCGCCGCCGCGTGGCGCATCCCCACGACGCGCGGGCGCGTGCTCACGCTCACCCTCCGCGCCGACTCCGCCGTCTTCGTCGACGTCTACCGCGCGGCTGGTGCGCCGTCTGACTCTGCCGCATCTGGTCCGCTCGACCGGTCGCTCGGGGGCTCACTGGGCGCTCGGCGTCGAGGCGCGCGACACGACGCTTCGGATCGAGGCGGACGTGTCCGGGGCGGTCGTCGTGCGCGTCTCCGGGCGGATCGGGCGGGTGCGCGGCGGGCAGGTGCTTGTGGAAGATGCACCGGCGCTCGTCTTCCCGGTCGCGGGCGATGACCGCCGGATCGGCTCGCCCTTCGGCGTCGGACGCGACGGCGGCGCGCGGCGCCACGAGGGCGTCGATCTGTTCGCGCCGCGTGGCACGCCGGTCGTCGCGGCGTCGGACGGCATCGCCTCGCCGGGCGAGAACCGGCTCGGCGGAACGGTCGTCTGGCTGCGCGACGCGCGGCGCGGCCTCTCGCACTACTACGCCCACCTCGACACCGCGCTCGTCGGGCCGGGCGCGCGGGTGCGGGCGGGCGACACGCTCGGGCGCGTCGGCACGAGCGGCAACGCGCGCGGCACCCCGCCGCACCTCCACTTCGGCCTCTACGACAGCGGCGCCCTCGACCCGGCGCCCTTCCTCACGCCCGCGCGTGGGGTGCGGTGACGTGGGGACGGAGCAGACCTGTCGGGTGCGGGGACGACATCCAGACGTCCCGTAGGGGCGGGTCCCCGACCCGCCCCCCACCGCCACCCCCGGTCCCCTCCGTCCGGCTCGACCGTCACCGCCGCCACCCCCTCCGCCCTTCGGGCACCTCCCCCGCGGTCACCGGGGAGGACCGCCGCGGAGGCCGTTCCCCTACGGGGACCTTCGGTTCAGGCCACAGCGGCAGGAGGGGGCCCACCTCACCGCCCCAGCCAGTACGTGGCCTTGATGGCGAAGACGTTGTCGGGGCGGCGGTCGAAGAGGCGGCGGACGGGGCGGGCGAATTCGAGGCCGCCGAGGTTCTCCTGGTCCTGCGCCTGCGTCGTCCAGACGAAGAAGAGCGTCGAGCCGGGTCGGTATTCCCAGCGGAAGACGGCGTTGCCGCGCAGGCTCACGAAGCGGAAATCGGGGTTGCCGACGCTGAACGAGGGAGCGGCCCCCGCGCCGTCGGGGTCGATGGCGTAGGCGCTCACGGCGCCGCCGTCGCCGGTGACGGGCGTGACCGTTCCGCTCTCGGCGTAGCGCGTGAACTCGAACGAGCGGGCGCGGGCGAGTTCGCCGAAGCGCGTGTAGTCGCCCGTCGAGAGAAGCGGCTGGGCGTAGAGCTGCAGGCTCATCGCCGGGCTGAAGGTCCAGTTGACGCGCACGTCGGAGCCGACTTCCCACTGTTCGAGGTGCGCGAAGACGTAGCGCGATGTGGCCGTCGAGGCGCCGAGCGGCGCGGCGAGGGCGGCGGTGGCGTCGTCGACGCGCCGGACGTACTGCGCGCGGTTCGTGCTCCACGAGACGTTGGGCCCGACCGAGAGGCGCAGGTTCGCGCCCGGCTGCCAGCGCACGCCGACGTATGCCTGGCGCGACTGCCCGCCCTCCCCGAACGAAGCCGCCGAGGTCGGCGTCCATGCCCCACGCCTTGCGCGAGTCGGTCTCGGGGCTGATGTTGACGCTGATGCCGCCGAGGTTCGTCGCCACCGGCCCACCGCGCGTCAGCGTCGGCGCGTACGTCTCGCGGGGCTGTAAATCGACGTTGGCGTTGAGCTCCCAGAAGCTGCGGAACGTGTTTTCCGTCAGCGCCGAAGACGCCGGTGCCGGTGCGGTCGCCGTCGTAGTTGCATCGCCCGCGAAGACGGCGCGCGCCGACCCAGCGGCGCTGGAAGATGCCCGGTCGGCTTCGGGTAGAAGCTTGCCGGTCATCACGTGCGCGTTGAGCACGTCGCCGCGCCCGAGGAAGCCGAGGTCGTTGATGTCGTAGCCCGGCGAGACGGCCCCGAAGGCGGCGTTGAAGAAGCCGTCGCCCTTGATCTTGTCGACCGAGATGCGGGTCATGTAGCCGCTGAGCCGTCGTGCGCGACGGGTCGTAGCGGAGCGCCGTGCGGTCGGGGCGCTGCAGGAAGTGGACCGACGAGCGCTGCACGCGCGCGATCTGCGTGGCGGTACCGGAGATCGTCGAGGCGGCGAGGAAGCCCTTCAGCACGAAGCGTCCGCCGCCGAACTGCGTCCACGCGTCGAGGCCGCCTGCGTACGCCTGTCCGTTGATCGACGCGCGAAGCTCCTCGCGCCCGAACGAGCGGTTGACGGCGGTGCCCATGAAGCCCAGCCCCTGCCGCCCGCCGGAGAACTCGCGCAGCGCGCGGACGACGCCGTAGTGCGTGAGCGGCTCGACTTCGGCGCGTGCCGTCGTGAGCGGCCCACCCTCCGGACCCGTCGCGTAGCGCCCCATCTCGCGGTTCGTGACGCTCGAGAGGATGCCGATGTTCGTCCCGGCGACGCGCCCGGTCAGCTTGGCAGCGCCGAGGATGCGGCTCGCCTCCGGCACGTCTTCGAAGCGCCCACCCGGCAGGCTCCCCTGCGGCTGCCGCCCGATGCGGCGCGTGTAGAAGAGGTCGTTGTTGACCCAGTTGAAGCCGATGTCGCGGCTCGAGCCGCCGCCGCCGAAGTCGTAGTTCGACGATCCCTCGACGAAGAATGGGCGCCGCTCGGAGAAGAAGGTCTCGAAGCCGGAGAGGTTGACCTCCGCCGGATCGACCTCGACCTGCCCGAAGTCGGGGTTCACGGTCGCCGAGAGCGTCAGGTTGGGCGTGAGGGCGAACTTGACGTCGCCGCCCGCCTCGACGCGCATCCGCGAGCCGTCGCGGAACGGGTCGCCGGCCGGGGCATCGGCGAAGTCGGCGCGCGTGGTGATGTAGGGCACGATCTCCAGGCCGCGGCCCGGGCGCACGCGCTCGATGCCGCGCAGGTCGGCGAAGTAGGAGACGAACGCGTTCTCGTTCGCCGGCGCGACGCGCAGGTACGCCTCCTCGCCGCGGCGCGGGATGAAGCGCCCGAAGTTGACGCCCCAGAGCTGCACGTCGGCGCGGGCGAAGCGGAGCTGCGAGTACGGGATGCGCAGCTCGGCCGTCCAGCCCTCGGCGTCGCGCGCCACCTTGCCCTCCCAGACGCCGTCCCACGAGTCGTCGCGGTTGCCGTCGTTCGAGAGGGTGCCGTCGAGGACGGTTCCGGCGGCGTTGACGCCGAAGAAGTAGCCGGAGCGGCGGTCGTGGAAGGAGTCGAAGAAGACGGCGAAGACGTCGGAGTCGCCGTCGCTGTCGCGCCGCCCGAGCCGGGCGACGATGGAGTCGGGGGCGGTGTCGTGCATCCGGGCGCCGACGTAGACCGCCGCGTCGTCGTAGACGATGCGCACGACGGTGCGCTGCGCCGACGGGGCGCCGTTGTTCGGCTGGTTCTGCCGGAAGCCCTCGACCGCCGGAGCCTCGGCCCAGATGGCATCGTCGAGCCGCCCGTCGAGCTTCGGCGCATTCGCCGTCCGCATCGCCCGAACGTCGGCGAGGGCGGCGGCGGCGGAGGTAGGCGCCACGGTGCCGGTAGCGGGGCCGGTCACCGTGCCGGTCGCACGGCCGGTCGCGGTTTCCTGCGCCGAGGCGGCGAGCGGCGCGGCGAGACCGGCGAGGAGGACGCCGCAGGCGGCGATCAGGGCCGCCGTGCGGCGGGAGAGGGCGGAGCGGAGGGGCATCGGGCTGGGGATATCGGAGACGCAGATGCCAAAAAATTGGCACACGAGGACGAACGGCGGGAGAGGCGAGGGGGACGCCCCGTTCGGGGGCGTCGGAGAGAGGACGGGCGGAGGCGGCGAAAGGTTACAGCCGCAGCGGGTGTTTGGGCGCGGCGCGTGCAGTGGTGGGGCGTGCGGTGGCGGTAGGGGCACGATATATCGTGCCCTTACGTCGTCCCGGCCACCTTTCCGGGTCAACCACGACCCAAACGCGCACGACCTCGCAGCACGTGGCGGTCAGTTGCCGCCTCGGCGGGCCTTGGCGCGGGCCGCCTCGCGGCGGGCCTGCTCCGCCTCGCGCTGCGCCTCGGCGCGGTCCTGCGCCGCCTCGCGGAGGGCGTCGGCACGCTCCTGCGCGGCCTCGCGCTGCGCTTCGACGCGGTCCTGGTCGCGCTCACGCTGCGCTTCGATGCGCTCCTGCTCGGCCTCGCGGACGGCCTGCTCCACCTCGCGCTGCGCCTCGCGGACGGCGCGGTCGGTCTCGCGGCGGGCGCGGGCGAGGTCGGCCTTGACCGACGGGTCGCTCAGGGCGCGGCGCGCCTCGTTCATTGCGTCGCGCGTGATCGCCTCCACGTCGATGCCGCGCATCGCCTCGCGGGTGATCTTCTCGACATCGACACCCTGCATCGCCTCGCGTGTGATGCGCTCGACATCGACCCCGCGCAGGGCGTCGTCGGCGAGGCGCTGGGCGTCGCGGGTCAGGCGGGCGATCTCGGCGGAGGAGGGGGCGCCGTCGCGGTGACGGCGCACGGCGGCCTGCGAGGCCTCGAGGGCGCGGATGCGCTCGGCGGTGGCGAAGGCGCCGTAGGCGGCATCGTTGGCGGCGACGCGGGATGCGTCGGCGTTCCACGTCGGGGCCGCGCCGGTGCGGGCGCCCGTGTCGGCGGCGCCGCTGCGGGTGCTGGAGATCTCGATGTTGCCGGCGCTCGTGCGGAGGTAGAGCATCGGCCCGCCGCGCCCGATCGGCGTGCGGAGCGTGGCGCGCGGGGTGCCGCTGTGGAAGTCCGAGCGGACGCGCCCGGCGCTCGTCGAGGCGTCGAGGTCCATCGACGCGGTGCCGGGCAGATCGACGCGGATGCCGCCGCCGGACGTGCTCAGGCGCACCTCGGAGGTGGGCGTGCGGTCGAAGCTCGCGCGGATCGAGCCGCCCGACGTGCGCGCGTCGACGCCCTTGTCGGCGCCGCCGTCGAGCGAGATCGAGCCGCCCGACGTGTTCAGCACGAGCCGCCCGCCGACGCGCCCCGACGACACCGATCCGCCCGACGTGCGCAGCGTCGCATTGCCGCTCGCGCTCGCGAGGCTCACCGACCCACCCGACGTGCGGGCATCGACCGAGCCGCGGATGTCGCCCATCGACAGGCTGCCGCCCGACGTGTTGAGCGTCGCGTCGCCGGTGAGGTCGGAGATGGAGATCGAGCCGCCTGCGGTGTTGAGCGCCGCGCTGAAGCGCGCAGGAACGCGGACGACGAAGCGGATGCGCTCATTCCGTCCCCAGTTCCGCGATGCCCGGCGGTCGGCCCAGCGGCCCTCGACGCGCACGCCGCCACCGCTCTCGCTCGCGCCGATGCGGAAGCGGTCGCCGAACGTGTTCTCGGCGCGCACCTCGACCGCGTCGCGGTTCCACGCCTCGACCTCGATGCTGCCCGCATCGGTCTCGACGGTGAGCGTGCCGCCGGGGCGGACGGTGAAGGTGCGCGTGAAGTCGTCGCCAGTGGCGTCGGGGAGGTCGGAAACGGCGATGTCGGAAGACAGCGCGGCGGGTGCGTCGCCGGAGGCGCCCCAGGGCTTGGCGGCGGCGAACGGGAGGGCGAGCGCGAGGGCGATCGTGGCAGTTGCGGAGGCGTGCATTCGGGTCAGGGAGTCGCGGCGGCGGCCGCTGGTGAGGATGGCGCGGAGGCGCCCGTCGAGTTCGCTTCGGCGGGCCATCGCGAGCGCGGTGGCGGGAAGGAGCACGGTGGACGGGCGCCCGGCGACGCTCGCGCGGAGGGCGCGGGCGATGTCGAGCAGGTGCTGGGCGTAGGACGACGCGCGGGCGCCGCGGGCGAGGACGGCGTCGTCGCAGGCGCACTCGCGCTCGTGGGTCAGGCGGCGCGCGGCGAGCCAGACGAGCGGGTGCCACCAGAAGAGCACGCACGCCGCCTGCGAGGCCGTCTGCGCGAGCGCGTCGAGGCGGGCGACGTGGGTGAGTTCGTGAAGGAGGACGAGGCGCTGCCGCTCGTCGTCCCAGTCGGTGGCGACGCGCGGGAGCGAGACGACCGGGTGGCGCACGCCCCACGTCATCGGCGTGGCGGCGTCGAGCCAGACGAGCCGCACGGCGCGGCGGATGCCGAGGTCACGGGCGAGGCGCGCGGTGAGGGCCACGAGGCGGTCGTCGTCGACGAGCGGCGCCGTCCATCCCCACCGCGCCACGCGCATGCGCCCGGCGGCGACGTAGAGCGCCGTCACGACGCTGCCTGCGAGCCAAACGAGCGCCAGCGATCCGGCGAGCCCCGTCGGCAGACCGGCGCGCGTCTCGGCGATGGTCGCCACGTCTGGAATGTCGGCCACGTCCGGCACATCGGGGATGTCAGCAACGTCGGGGACATCGGGCATATCCGGCACATCCGCGGCGCCCGTCTCGGACGTGAACACCGGCGGCGCAGGCGGTGCGGGCGGTGCGGCGGCGAGGCGGGAGCGGCGGTGCGGGCGGGGGCGGCGGGGGTGCAGGCGGCGCGGGAGGCACGGAGGAGCCGGAGGAGCCGGAGGAACGAGGGGCGAGGCCTGCGACGCCCAGCCGAGATTCCACGCCGGGAGCGCGAGTTCGAGGAGCGGAAGGGCCACGAGGGCGCCGAGCGCGAGGGCGAGCGCGAGGTGGCGCCGCGCCGCGCTCTCGCGCCGCATCAGCACGACGACGCCGAGGCCGAGGGCGACGAGGAGCGTCGCCTTGAGGGCGAGCACGGCAAGCATCCACCCGGCGGCGGGCGTGCTCAGGAAGTCGGGAAGCGCATCCATGGAAGCGGGAGGCTGGGGACGGGAAGGGCGGGAGCGTGGCCGGGCGGGCGCCGACCGGGGAGAGCGGGCGGTGTCAGTGACCGTCGCGGCGGGCCTGGTCGATGAGCGCCTGCAGGTCGGCGAGGGCGTCGTCGTCGAGCGATTCGGTGGCGAGCAGCGCGGCGACCGCGGACGTGGCCGAGCCGTCGAAGAACGTCTGCACGACCTGCCGGAGGGCGCCCTGCGAGGCCTCCTCGTGTGGCGTCGTGGCGCTGTAGACATAGCGCGGGCCGTCCTCGTGGTGGCTCAGGTGGCCCTTGTCTTCGAGGATGCGCAGCAGCGTCCGCACGGCCGAGTACGACGGCGGCTCGGGCATCCGGTCGAGGATCTCCTGCGCTGTCGACGCGCCGTGCTGGTAGACGACGAGCATGATCTGCCGCTCGCGGCGGCTCAGGTCGAGATGGGGCGTTCGGGGCATGACGGCGTCGGTCGGGTGGTGCCAAAAAATTGACAGAGGCAGGATAACCACGCCCGATGGTCGGCGCAAGGGGTGTCTGCCAATTTTTTGCCACAGGGTCGGCTACGGGGCGTTTCGGGCGAGGTTGCGGTCGTGGGGGATGCGGGTCGATGACCCGGACCTGCGTTCGGTTGGGGGGATTGGGTGCGGGGTTGGGCGTCGGTGGGGGGCGGGTCGGAGACCCGCCCCTACGGCCCCTTCACGCCTCCGCGTACCGCGCGTCGGCTTCGTCACCCGGCGTGCCCGATTCATCGCCCTCACCATCTCACAACCGCGCCATCTCATCCCCACGTTTGCGCATTCGGTGAGGCGCTGGCGGGGCACGAACCGGCGTTTGGGCGCGACGTACGCCGGTGACTCCATCCGCCGCCTGCGTCCCGTGCCCATCTCCGATTCCCCGTCTGCCGCCCCTGCCCTGCCGGATGCATCGCTCGACGCCTCGCTGCCGGTCGTCTCGCGGTCGGTGCGGCTCGTGGCGCGGCTGATGTGGTTGATGCCGGCCCTCCTCGTGGCCGCCGCCATCGGCCTTGCGCAGGCGCCACTCGAGCTCTCGAAGACGCTCCGCGAGGGCACGCCCGCCGTCGCCCGTGTCGTCTCGTTCCAGACGACCGAGCGCTCCGAGGTGTCGTTCGACGCGCTCACCGTCCGGGCGCCGCTGCCGTCCGGCGACTCGCTGACGCAGACGATCCCGCTTCCGCACGGCGTCGCGCCGCTCGTCTCGTCGGAGGCGACGGTGCCGGTGCGGGTGCTGCCGGGCAGCGCGCGGCCCATCGTCATCGAGACGGCGACGGTCGACTCGAACCGCGGGCCGGTCGTCTGGAACGTCGGCGGCTCGCAGGTGCGCATCGCCATCCTCTCGTGCGTGCTCTGCATCGTCGGCGCCATCCTGCTCGCCGTCGGCGTCGGCGCGTGGAACCGCTACCTCACCCGCCACGGCGACCCCGGCGAGCGCACCACCGCCGTCGCCTGACGCTGCCCGCCGCATGACCGCTCCCGACCTCGACGCCGCCCTGACGGCCGCCCTCGACGCCGCCGATGCCGCCGACGTGATCCTGCGGCACTACGCCGCCGACCGCGCCCGGCTGACGCTGCGCGACAAGGGCACGCACGAACTCGTCTCCGAAGCCGACGTCGCCGCGCAGCGCGCCATCGTCGCCCGCCTCGACGGCGTCGTGCCCGGTGCCCTCTTTCTCGGCGAGGAAGACGACCTCGGCGCCGGTTTCGACGCCACCGACGGCGCGCTCCGCTGGATCGTCGATCCGCTCGACGGGACGACCAACTTCACGCGCGGCGTCGCCCCGTGGGCCGTCTCCATCGCCCTCGTCGCCGGGACGCGTCCGCTCGTGGCCGTCGTGCGCGACGTGCCGCACGGCGAGACGTTCGCGGCGGCGCGCGGGCGCGGGGCGACCTGCAACGGCGAGGCGATGCGCGTGAGCGAGAGCGCGTTCGGCGAATCGCTCGTGGCGACCGGCTTCCCGTACCGCGCCGTCCACTACCGCGACGCCTACCTGACCGCCCTCGGCACCTTCTTCGGCACCTGCCGGGGCGTGCGCCGCCACGGCGCCGCCGCCATCGACCTCGCGTGGACCGCCGCCGGTCGCTTCGACGCCTTCTGGGAAACCGGCCTCAGCCCGTGGGACGTCGCCGCGGGCCTGCTCCTCGTCGAGGAGGCCGGGGGCCAGGTCACCGACTTCACCGGCGCGCCCGACCCCGTCTTCACCGGGCAGGTCATCGCCTCGAACGGACGGATCCACGCCGACATCCTCGCCGCCGTCGAACCGCTGCGCGACGTGCGCGGGTGAAGGTGGGATGGTGAGAGTGTGGGTTGGTGGGTTTGGGAGACTGATTCGGCGGAGTGCTCGACGGGAGCGGACTGCTCGACGGGGCCGGAGGTCCCGAGTCGCCTCCCAAGTCCGCCCTCAACGTCCCCACACCATCACACCAACCCACAAACTCAAAACCTCACCGTGACCGCCGCGCCGCCGGGGCGGACCTCGGCGGAGATCGCGTTCAGGGCGTCGTAGCGGCCCGACGATCCGGCGAGAGCGACGCCGTCGAGCGCGAGCAGCATCGCGCCCTGCGCCACGACGGCCCATCCGTGGCCGCGCCACGCATCGCCGCCGCGCACGCCGCGCGACCCGGCGACGACCATGGTGACCCCGGTGGCGATGTAGGCGACGTTGAGGCCTTCGTTGAAGAGGAGGATGTCGTGGTATCCGTTCTCGCGGTGCGTCGCCTCGGCCAGTGTCGCCGCGTCGGTGGGCGCTTTCGAGAGCCCGAACGCCGCGATCGACGCATTGACGAGGCCCCACCCCGCCGTCTGCACGCCGAAGGCCCAGCGCTCAGGATTCCGCCGCCGCGACGACGCGAGCGCGAGCGCCGCGCCCCCGGCGGCGCTGACCCCGCCCCAGACGGCGAGGCGCGTCAGATGCCCGCGCTCCGCCGCCTCCCGCGCCGACACCAGCGCCCGCGCCCGCTCCGGCAGCGCCGCGCGGACGGTGTCGGTGCGCTGCGCGGATGCCGCCGGGGCGAGGGCGGTGAGAGCGAAGGCGAGGGCGAGGCGCATCGGAGTCGGAATGAGTGGCGATGCGGCACGTTCGGGCGGCGGCGGGCGCGGCGCAAGGGCGCACGCGTGCCGTTTCGGTGACGCGGGGGGTGGCTGTCGAACCATCCGTGGGCGTAGAGACGCATCGCCGATGCGTCTCTACCGGCGCACGCCACGTCTGCCGGTGGTCGCCGGGCCGCCGCACACCCCCACGCCGGTGGCGGGGAGCCCCCTCGAGGGGGCCCGCGCACATCCGCCGCCGCGGTCGAATTGCGCGCGTCTTCCCGCGCGCGGCCGCAGGGGCGTCGGCGCGCGCGTTCGATCTTTCCCGCCCTCGACCCCTGCCCCGATGCTCGATCCCCAGTTTGTCCGCGACCACCCCGACCGCGTCCGCGAGGCGCTCCGCACGAAGGCCATTGGCGACGCCTCGCTCGTCGACCGTGTGCTCGCGCTCGACGCCCGGCGCCGCGCCGTCGTCACCGAGGCGCAGGCGGCGCAGGCGGAGGCCAACGCGGCCTCGAAGCAGATCGGCGCCCTGATGCAGCGCGGCCAGCGCGAGGCCGCCGACGCGCTCCGCGCAGATGTCACGCGCGGAAAGGCGCACGTCAAAGCGCTCGACGACGAGGCCAAGACCCTCGACGCCGAGTTCGCCCGCGCCCTCCTCGACATCCCGAACGTCCCCCACGAGAGCGTGCCGGTCGGCGCGACCGAGGACGACAACGTGTCGGTCTTCGAGTGGGGCGAGCGGCCCGCATACCGCGCCGACGGTGGCGAGGCGTTCACGCCGCTCATGCACTGGGAGATCGCCGCGCGCCTCGCCGGGGCCGGACCGCTCGCGCTCGTCGACTTCGAGCGTGGCGCCAAGGTGGCGGGTGCCGGATTCCCGTTCTACGTCGGGCCGATGGCGCGATTGCAGCGCGCGCTCGTCGCCTTCTTCCTCGACCGTGCCGCCGCGGCGGGATACGTCGAGGTGCAGCCGCCGGTCGTCATCAACGAGGCGAGCGGCATCGGCACCGGGCAGATTCCCGACAAGGAAGGCCAGATGTACGCCGCCCCGCTCGACGGCCTCTTCCTCGTCCCGACCGCCGAGGTGCCCGTCACGAACGCTCCTCCGCGACGATGTCCTGGCCGAGAGCGACCTGCCGCTCCGCCTCGCCGCCTACACGCCGTGCTTCCGCCGCGAGGCCGGCAGCTACGGCGCCCACGTCCGCGGCCTGAACCGCCTGCACCAGTTCGACAAGGTCGAGCTCGTCCAGTTCGTCCACCCCGACCGCTCGTACGAGGCACTCGAAGCCATGCGCGAAGACGTCGAGCGGCTCATCCAAGCGCTCGACCTCCCGTACCGGCGCCTGCTGATGTGCACCGCCGATCTGGGGTTCACGCAGGCGAAGAAGTACGACCTCGAGGTGTGGAGCGGCGCGCAGCAGCGGTGGCTGGAAGTGTCGAGCGTGAGCAACTTCGAGGCGTTCCAGGCGCGCCGCGCGAACATCCGCTACCGCCCGGCGGAGGGCGGCAAACCCGCCTTCGTCCACACCCTCAACGGCTCGGGCCTCGCGCTCCCCCGCATCGTCGCCGCGATCCTCGAGAACCACCAGCAGGCCGACGGCTCCGTCGTGATGCCCGAAGCGCTGCGCCCGTACGTGGGCTTCGAGCGGCTCGCCGCGCCCTGAACACGGGGGAGATGGACGCCGGATGCGGAATGTTTTTCCGCGCGCCCACACGTTTCTTTGACTCCGTTTCGCAAATTCCGTCTGAGCAGCCGTACTCCTTAGACATCCACGCAACACGCGTGAGACGGCCTTTGAGGGAAGGTCGTCGAAGAGGGAAGGCGGGTGCACCTGGGGGGGTGCACCCGCCTTTTTCGCTTGGGGGATGGAGGATCGGACATCGGGGATGGGGGACTGGGGCAGCGGCGGGCAGGAGGGCGCCGTGCTCCCACGTCTGCACCGTCCGATCCCCAATTCCCCATTCCCCATCCTCCATTCCCCCGCGCGTTCACAACCGCGCGGCGGCGCGTGGCGTTGTTTGGCGGATTCGCCCGTTTCGTTCTACCGCCCGCCCGGCCCTCGCTTCTCCCGTGATTCAGCTCCTCGATGCCTCGCTCGCCTTCGGCGGCCAGACGATTCTCAACGGCGTCACGTGGGCGCTGCGCGACGGCCTGCGCCTCGGCCTCGTCGGGCCCAACGGCGCCGGCAAGACGACGCTCCTCAAAGTGCTCGCCGGCAAGCAGCGCCTCGACGGCGGCCTGCTCGACATCCCCGGCGGCACGACGCTCGGCTACCTCGAACAGGACACGCAGGAGGCGCTCGTCGACCGCAGCGTGCGCGACGAGGCCCTCGAAGCCTTCCGGCACATCCTCGACATGGAGCGCCGCGAGATCGAGATCACGCACGAACTCGACGCCATCGACGACCACGAGAGCGCGGTTTACGTCAAGCTGCTCGCCGAGATGGACCGCGTCCACAGTGGCCTCATCTCCGCCGAGGTCCACACCCTGCGCCCGCGCACCGACGCCGTTCTGAGTCGGGCTGGGCTTCTCGACCGAGGACCTCGACCGTCCGCTTCGCACCTTCTCGGGCGGATGGCGGATGCGCGTCGCCCTTGCCCGGCTCCTCCTCCAGCAGCCCGACGTGCTCCTTCTCGACGAGCCGACGAACCACCTCGACATCGACTCGATCGGCTGGCTCGAAGCCTACCTGAAGGGCTATGCGGGCACGCGTCGTCGTCGTCTCGCACGACCGCACGTTCCTCGACCGCATGGTCTCGACGACCGCCGAACTCGTGCAGGGGCGCGCTGACCGAGTACGCGGGCAACTACACGTACTACCTGAGCGCGCGCGAGGAGCGGCGCGTCGATCCAGCAGTCGGCGTACGACAACCAGCAGCGCGAGATCGCCCAGATGGAGCGCTTCGTCGAGCGCTTCCGCGCCAAGGCGACGAAGGCCGCGCAGGCGCAGAGCCGCGTCAAGGCCCTCGACCGCATGGACCGCCTCGAAGCGCCGCCCGAAGACGCGCCGACGGTGCATTTCCGCTTCCCGATGCCGGAGCGCTCGGGCAAAGTGGTGATCGAACTCTCGGAGTTCTCGAAGAGCTACGACGGCGAAGAAGGGCACGTCGAAGTCTTCCGCAAGGCCGACCCGGTGCACGTCGAGCGCGGCGCCAAGGTGGCGCTCATCGGGCGCAACGGCGCGGGCAAGTCGACGCTGGCGCGGATTCTGCGCGGCGCCGAGCCCTTCGAGGGCACGCGGACGCTCGGCCACAAGGTCACGATGACCTACTTCGCGCAGCACCAGGCCGACGAACTCGACCCCGAGCAGGACATCCTCGGCAGCCTCCGCGTCGTCGGCAAGGGGCAGACGGAGACGGCGCTGCGCAGCCTTGCCGGCACGTTCCTCTTCAAGGGCGACGACGTCTACAAGCCCGTCGGCGTGCTCTCGGGGGCGAGCGCGCCCGCGTGGCCCTCGCCCGCGCGATGCTGACGCCCGCCAACGTGCTCATCCTCGACGAGCCGACGAACCACCTCGACATGGCGTCGATCGCGGTGCTCGTCGAGGCGCTGCGGGCCTACGAGGGCACGTTCATCGTCGTCTCGCACGACCGCCACTTCCTCGACCGCGTGGCGACGGAGATCTGGCGCGTCGAGGACGGCGGCGTGCAGCGCTTCCCCGGCACCTACGCCGAGTACATGTGGACCGTCGAGAACGGCACGCAGGCCAAGGCGGGCGCGGCGGCTCCGGCAGCGGCGACCGTCGGCGGGCGGATCGTGGCGCCGGGCGCGCCGTCTCCGCTCGCATCGAGCGAGGCATCGGCGCCCAAGTCGGGCGGCAAGAAGACGAAGGAGCAGAAGCGCGCCGAAGCCGAGGCGCGCAACGCCGCCTTCCGCTCGGGCGGGTCGTCCGGCGGTTCGTCACCGGCCGCGAAGGCTCCGAGCGCAGCGCCTGCGCGTCCGGCGGCACCTGCGATGAGTGGCGACGGCGCTCCGGCGGGCATGAGCCCGGGCGCGGCGAAGGCCCTGCGCCGCACACACGCCGAGACCGAGGCGAAAATCGCCGCCCTCGAAACGGAGAAGTCGGCCCTCGAAACGCGCCTCGCCGACCCCGACCTCTACGCCGACGCGAGCGCCTTCCGCACGGCCACCGACGCCTACGCGAGGGCGAGCGCCGATCTCGAACGCCTGTACGCGGCGTGGGAGCAGAGCGCGGAGGCCCTCGCGGGAGCATAATCCCCCGCGCCACGCGGGAGGTGCCTCACCCCGCCTCCACAGCCTCCGCCGGACGAAACAGCGGCGCCACCTCGGCGAAGCGCGGCGGCGGACCGAGGAGGATCAGGCGGTCGCCTGCGTTCAACACCTCGCTGCCCATCGGCCCCGCCACGGCCCCGCTCGGGCGCTGCACGACGAGGACGTGGAGGTCGAAGCGGCGTTTGAGGTCAAGCACGGCGATGGTCTTCCCGGCCACCTCGGAGCCGTCGGCGACGCGCACGGCGCGGGTGTGGAGGCCCTGCGCGTCGAGGGCTTGGAGGACCATCAGGTGCGCCTCCTGGATCGAGTCGCGCAGGATCCGGTAGTCGCCCTGCCGCTGGCGCCGCACGATCTCGTCGACGCGGGGCGCGGGCACGAGGAAGGCGCCGAGGGTCTGCGTGACGAGCCGCATCGACGTTTCGAGTTCCTCGGCGATCACGATGTCGGCGCCCGCCGTGCGCAGGAGGTCGACTTCGCTGAAGAAGCGCGTCCGCACGACGACGAGCACCGACGGGCTGACCGCGCGCACGAGCACGACCGAGCGGAGCGCGACCGCCGGGTCGCTGACCACGATCACCACGAGCCGCGCGCCCTCGACGCCTGCGTGTTCGAGGATGTGGCGCTGCGCGATGTCGCCGCGGATGGCGTGGTGCGCGCCGCTCGACGCCTCGGCCTCGGCGTGGAGGACGGGGTTCATCTCGACGATGACAAACGGAATCTCGACCTCCAGGAGCGCGTCGGCGAGGCGCTGCCCGGCGGGGCCGTAGCCGAGCACGACGGCGTGGTCGGTGAGCGCCACCTCGCCCGTCATCTCCGGCTCGCGCGTGCCGATGCGCCCGAGCGGCGTCGCGGCGAGGAGATCGCCGAGGCGTGGCCCGGCCTTGACGAGGAACGGCGTCGCCACCATCAGCACGACCGTCACGGCGATGAACGCCGGATTCCCGCCCTCCGCGTCGCCCGCCGGGTAAAGGCCGACGAGCGCGCCCGCCTGTGCGAGCACGAACGAAAACTCCCCGATCTGCGCAAGCCCGAGCGCGACCGGCGCCCCGATGCGCACCGGATACCCGAGCGCCGCCACCGCCGCGCCCGTCGTGAGCGTCTTGATGGCCAGCACGCTGAGCGCGACGGCGACGACGAGAAGCGGGTTCTCGATCACGTACCAGATGTCGAGCAGCATCCCGACGGAGACGAAGAAGACGGCGTTGAAGACTGTCCGCAGCGGCAGAATGTCGGCGAGGGCCTGTTCGCTGTGGCGGCTCTCGCTCACCACAAGGCCCGCGAGGAACGCCCCGAGCGCCATCGACACGCCCGCCGCGGCGACGAGCGCGGCGGTGCCGAAGCAGACGGCGACGACGGCGAGCAGGAACAGTTCGTGGCGCCGTGTGGCGGCGATGCGTTCGAGAAACGCGGGTACCAGCTTGCGCGCGCCGACGGCCACGAGCGCGACGACGAGGAGGGCGCGGCCCATCAGCCAGAGCGCGTCGAGCGTCGGCGACGACGAGGCGACGGCCCCGGCCTCGGCGGGCACGTCGGGCGCGAGGAGTGGCAGCACGAGCACCATCGCGATCACCGCGAAGTCCTGGAAGAGGAGAATGGCGAGGGTCGTCTGCCCCGACGGCGTGTCCGTCTCCGACGATTCGGCGAGCAGCGAGAGCACGATGGCCGTCGACGAGAGCGCGACGAGGCCCGCCGTGAACACCGCCGCCCGCGCCTCGACGCCGAGCGCGACGAGAATGCCGGTGACGACGACGAGCACGAGTCCCACCTGCACGCCGCCGCCGATGAGGATTGCCCGGCTCATCCGCGCGAGCCGCGCGAGGTTGAACTCGACGCCGATCGAGAAGAGCAGCAGCATCACGCCCACTTCGGCCATCTGCGCGACGAGCGTTTCGTCGGAGACGAGGCCCATCGCCTTCGGCCCGATGAGCGCCCCCGCGAGCAGGAAGCCGACGATGGGCACGAGCCGCACGCGGTAGCACAGGTATGCGATGCCGACGCTCGCCGCGAGGAGAACGACGAGCTGGGTCAAGAACGGCGGAAGCGCGCCGGCGGCGAGGACGGGAGTCATGCCTGCGTCTACCCGCCACCCGCGCCCGCGTTCGGCGCGGCGTGCGATGCGACGTGTCACACGACCGGACCGGCGGCGCCATGCGGACCGGCGGCGCCGTCTCACCGTCTCCGCGCACGCACCCCGCCGGGCGCGCCGTTCTATCTTCCCTGATCGTTCATCCCCCCGCCGCCGATGCGCCTCCGTTCGCTCCGTCTCGCCGCCCTCGCTGCGCTTCCCCTCGCCGCCGCGCCGGTTGTCCGCGCGCAGACCGTCCTCCCGACGAGCGCCGCCGCGCTCGACACCGTCCGTGCCGGGGCGCTCGACGGGGGCAAGATGTGGCTCTTCGAGGCGCCGCCGCTCGACTACCTCGCCCGCACCTATGGCTCCGCGCCCGACGCCGCGTGGTTCGACCACGCCCGCCTCGCCTCGCTCCGCATCCCCGGCATGCTCGGCGGCCTTCGTGACGGCGACCGGCCTCATCGCCACCAACCACCACTGCGCCGTCGGCTCGATCACGCGCGTGAGCCGCGACGGCGAGGGGCTGCTCGACAAGGGATTCTACGCCGCCACCCGCGACGCCGAGCGCATCGTGCCGGGGATGACCGCCGACCAGGCCATCGCCATCGCCGATGTGACCGCCGAGGTCGAGGCCGCTCTCGCCGCCGCCGCGCCGCAGACCGACGCCGAGCGCGCGGCCGCGCAGCGCGACGCCACCGAGGCCGTCCGCGTCCGGATGCTCCGCGAGCGCGCCATCGACCCCGCCGCCGAAGACGCCGACATCGTCGTGCAGGTCGTGCCGCTCTACCAGGGCGGGCGCTTCTCCGCCTACACCTACCGCCGCTACCGCGACGTGCGCCTCGTCTTCGCGCCCGAGGAGCGGCTCGGCTTCTTCGGCGGCGACCCGGACAACTTCACCTACCCGCGCTACGCCCTCGACTACGCCTTCTTCCGCGTCTACGACGGCGGGCGCCCGGTGTCGTCGCCGACCTACTTCCCGATCTCCGCGCGCGGCGTCGCCCCCGGCCAGCCCGTCTTCGTGATCGGCAACCCCGGCTCGACGAGCCGCGGCCTCACCGGCGCCCAGCTCGCCTACCAGCGCGACGTGGCGGTGCCGCTGATGCGCACCGCCCTGGAGCGCCGCATCGCCACGCTCGACGCCTACATCGCCACGCGCCCGCCCGAGGTCGACGCCGTCCGCGCGCAGCGCTTCGGCCTCTCGAACAGCGCCAAGGTCTTCCGCGGCCGCACCGACGCCCTCGGCACGCCGTACCTCATCGCCCGCCGCGCCGCTGCCGAGCGCGACTTCCTCGCCGCCAGCCCCGACGCAGGCGCCGTCGCCACGCGCATCGCCGAGGTCGTGCGCGAGCAGATGGCCCTCGCCGCCCAGACGCGCGCGTTCCAGCTTCTCGGAAACGGCGGCCTCGGATCGTCCACGATGGCCCGCGCCCTGGCGAGCGTGCAGGCGTCGAAGGGCGTTCGCGGCGCCGCCGAACGCTTCGCCCGCGTCGCCGACCGGCCCGCGCTCGTCGAGACCGGGTTCCTGCAGGCCGACCTCGACGCCCTCGCCGCCTACGCCGCCGAAACCGGCCGCGCGATGCCGCCTCTCCCGACCGCCGCCGCGCTCCTCGCCACCTCCGCGATGGATACCGGCGCCACGGCCGATGTCGGCGCGACGACCGACCCCGCCGCGCGCATCGTCGAGGCGCTCTACGACGATCTCGCCGCGTGGCAGAGCGCGATGGCGGGACTTGCCGGACGCGAAGCCAGCCTCGCCCGCGACCTCGGGCGCGCGCGCTTCGCCGCCTACGGCGCGTCCGTGCCGCCCGACGCCACCTTCTCGCTCCGCTTCACCGACGGCGTCGTGAGCGGCTACGAGTACAACGGCACGACTCGCGCCGCCCTTCACGACGATCAACGGCCTCTACGACCGCCACGCCTCGTTCGGAATCGGCGTGGCCGCCTCGGAAGACTACCCGTGGAAGCTCCCCGCCCGCTGGGTGGCCGCCAAAGACGCCGTCAACACCGACACGCCCCTCAACTTCACCTCGACCTCCGACACCATCGGTGGCAACTCCGGCTCGCCCGTTGTCAACCGCGACCTCGAACTCGTCGGCCTCAACTTCGACCGCACCATCGAGGGCATGACGCGTGACTACCTCTACTGGGCCGGGCGCGGGCGCAACGTGATGGTCGACGTGCGCGCCATCGAGGAGACCCTCGGCAGCGTCTTCCACGCCGACGCCCTCCTCGCCGAACTCCGCGCCGCCCGCGCGAACGCCCCCCGCCGCTGAGGCGCTTGGCTCTTCAGCGAACGAACACACCTGTCAGGTCGGGGGACCTGGCAGGTGTGTTCGTTTCACCGCGGCCTCAGATCCACACACCGAGCGCCTTGAAGAATGCACTGCGGATCGCAGCGATCCGATGCACCAAGCTGCCTGCATCGTCGCAACCTGAGGATTCCCACACGCTTCCGTTGAAGGTGCGGGGTCCGATCTGCACGATGATCTCGGTCGTAACTCCATCGAGCCCGGAGGATGCCTGAGGCGTCATCTCTGCAAGTGAGTCGATCCTGAGGTCTATCAGTTCTTGCCACAGCGCGTCCATCTCTGCCTGCGACGGCGGCTCCCGGGCGAGAACCGTGTCGTACGAGACTTGCCGCATCCGGACCGAATCAAGCACCGCACACGCGGAATGGCGGCGGGTGGGCACTGTCTGACTCGGGGACGTGCAGACGAACCCATCGGAGGCGCGAGCCGTCCAGAGTCCTTTGCGCCGTGACAGCGATGCTGTCCTTGGCTCTGCAAATGACGGCGTCGTCCTCAGGCGCACCTCGACATCGCCGGAGTCAACTGGCACGCTCTCAAGGGGCGCTGGCAACATGACAATGACTGTGACGCTCGAAAGAGGTGCGCGTGGGCCCACGCAAGCAGCCGTTCCTGCACAAAGAGTTAGAAGAGCGGCAGCGAGAAGCGGGCGCATGGATCGACGGGCAGGCGAGCCTAAAACTGCAACGTACGTCGCTCTAAGGCGGACCGCCATGCCTTCGGTCATACAAAACCCCGGCTCGACGGGCGTCGAGCCGGGGCGTCGGAGCCAACGCGTCACGTTCACCGCACCGGCTTGGGCGTGAGGTACATCGGCGAGTCGGGCGACGGCGCGCGCGGGGCGCCGTAGGTGGGCGGAGCGGCGTCGTAGGCCTCGCCGTCGTATTCGAGCGTCGCGGCGGCGGGGGTGATCCCCTGCACCGCCGGGGCCTGCCCGATCTTGCCACCGACCTGCTGCGTCGCGCCGTCGACGCTGTCGAGGCGGCGGAGCGACTTCGACGTCAGGTCGCGGAGGTCGGCTTCGTAGCGGCGCGCGGCCTCGCCCTGGAAGAGATCGAAGGCGCTCGCGTAGTGGCCGGTCAGCGGCTCGGTGATGCCCTTGCGCGCATTGTAGTTCTCCTTGATCGTGCGGAAGCCGTTGATCTCGTCCCACGTCGTCAGGAGGCGCACCTTGTAGGAGTTGCTCTCGAACTCCTCGCTCTGCCGCAGCTGCGAATCGATGCGCGAGAGGCGCTCGTCGACCTTGCGGTGCAGGTCGGTCGTCTTGTAGAGGTTGACGTAGCGCATCGCATCCCACCGCATCGCACCGCCGACGATGGGCAGCAGCAGGGCGACGACGAGGAAGCCGAGGTAGAGCAGGAACGAGCCGGTCTGCGCCTGCAGCTGCGAGGCGCGCACTTCGGCGAGACCGAGGATGCCGAGTTCGAGGCCGAGGAGCAGCATCATCCAGAGCACCGCAGCGCCACGCGGCTGCACCTCGAAGCGCCCGTCGCCATCCTCGTCCGACGCCTCCGACTCACCGCGCCGCGCAACGACGCTCTCGACGAGCCGCTCGGTGACGATCAGGCCGCCGCCGCCGAGAATTGCCGCGAAGATGGCCGAGAGCACCCACCGCCACACGCCGAGCTGCGCCGACGAGGCTTCGAGGAAGGCCGAGATCGAGATGAACGCGATCGCCACGCTGCCGATGAGCGCGACCGCGACGATGGCCTGGTTCGCCCACAGCCGCCGCTGCATCTTGAAGAACGCGCCCGGCTCGAGCACCGGCTGATCGGTCATCTCCTGCTGCATCCGCCGCAGGTTGGCCTTCTCGACGAGCAGGCTCTCGCTCTGCTCGCGGTCGATGCGGGAGCTTTTGGCGACGCGGCGGATGAGTTGCCCGAGGGCCATCTCGGCGTACTTCTGCACGCCCGCCTCGTTGCGCAGGAAGGGGCCGGAGCGGAAACGGGTCAGAAACGAGGAGGCCATTCGGGTCGGGGGAAACGGGAAGGAGCGGCGTGCGGTCGGCACGCCATCGGGCGCGGAGGTAGGGGGATGCGCTCAGTATGCGTCGGTGGCGTAGATCTCTTTTTCGAGGGCGTCGGCGACGCGGGCGACCTTCTCGGCCATCTCCCAGACCTCCTCGAAATCCGCCGTGAGGATGAGGTGCGTGGCGCGGACGGTCAGGTACGGCACGACGCCCTCGGCGGTGCGCAGGTCGGTGATCGAGATCGCGCCGACGTCGAGTTCGGCATTCCAGCGCAGGAGCGACTCGTAGTCCGGACGCGGCGGCACGCGCCCGACGGGGCTGGTGACGACGATGCGCGAGACGTCCTTTCCCTCGCTCGAGAGTTCGCGGAAGAGCAGGTGGATGACCTGCGAGCGCTGGCCGCCCGTCATCACCTCGAAGGCCCAGTGGTCGGTGTCCATCTCGCGCCCGTTCTGGCCATACCGCGCCTCGAGTTGCGCCGTGATCTGCGCGAACAGCCGCCGCGACGGCGACGCGCTCGATGGGACGGAGGCGAGCATGAAGGCGGGCAAAGAGGACGAGCGGAGAGGTACGACAGCGGATGGTTTGGGAGGATACGGCCCGCTCCACGGCCTCGCCGCACCCGCACGGCCCCGAAATCCTTTCCATTTCACCCGTTTCACGAGTGCGCCCACCCTGTCACCGTGGGCGCGGTCGGTAGCTTCGAAGCCCGCCCGCCGTCCGTCGTCTCCCCCCACTCCCCCGCCCCGATGCCCCTGACCCTCGACGCCGTCGTTTCGCTTGCCAAGCGGCGGGGCTTCGTCTTCCCCTCGTCCGAGATCTACGGCGGCCTGCAAGCGGCCTACGACTATGGCCCCCTCGGCGTCGAACTCAAGCGCAACGTGCAGGCGCGCTGGTGGGGCGAGATGGTCCACCGCCGCGACGACGTCGAAGGCCTCGACGCGTCGATCCTGATGCACCCGTCGGTGTGGAAGGCGTCGGGCCACGTCGACGCCTTCTCCGACCCGCTCATCGACGACAAGGTGTCGAAGATGCGCTACCGCGCCGACCAGCTCGTCGAGGGCCACATCGCCAAGCTGCGCAAGAACGGACGAACCGACAACGCCGACCGCGTGGAAAACGCCTTCGTCGCCGCCCTCAACGCCGACGACATGCCGGGCGCCCTCCACGCGCTCATCCTCGCCGAGGAGATCAAAAGCCCCGACAGCGGCGCCTTCGACTGGACGGATGTGCGGCAGTTCAACCTGATGTTCTCGACGCACGTCGGGCCGGTCGCCGACTCCGAGAGCAAGGTCTATCTGCGCCCCGAGACCGCGCAGGGCATCTTCGTCAACTTCCACAACGTCCGCGAGACGACGCGGCAGGCGGTGCCGTTCGGGATCGCGCAGATCGGCAAGGCCTTCCGCAATGAGATCGTCGCGCGGCAGTTCATCTTCCGGATGCGCGAGTTCGAGCAGATGGAGATGCAGTATTTCGTGCGCCCCGGCGCGCAGATGGAGGCCTTCGAAGCGTGGCGCGAGGCCCGCTGGAACTGGCACGTCTCGAACGGCATCCGCCCGGAGATGCTGCGCTGGCACGAGCACGAGAAGCTCGCGCACTATGCCGACGCCGCGACCGACATCCAGTACCAGTTTCCGTTCGGCTGGAACGAGGTCGAGGGCATCCACAGCCGCACCGACTTCGACCTCAGCCGCCACGCCGAGCACGCGGGCAAGAACCTGGTCTACTTCGACCCGCAGACGAACGAGAAGTACATCCCGTACGTCGTCGAAACGTCCGTCGGCCTCGACCGGACGGTGCTCATGCTCCTCTGCGAGGCCTACGACGAAGACACCGTCGGCGGCGAGACGCGCTCCGTGCTGCGCTTCCACCCGCGCCTGGCCCCGATCAAGGCCGCCGTCTTCCCGCTCGTCAAGAAGGACGGCATGCCCGAGATCGGCCACGCCCTCGCCGACGACCTGCGCGACGAGGGCCTCGCGGTCTTCTACGACGAGAAAGGCTCGATCGGCAAGCGCTACCGCCGCATGGACGAAGCCGGCACGCCCGTCTGCGTCACCATCGACAGCGACACCCTCACCGACGGCACCGTGACGGTCCGCGAGCGCGACACCCTCGCCCAGACCCGCGTCGCCCGCGAGCGCGTCGGCGAGTTCGTCCGCGACCAGATCAAGACGTGGACGCGCCCGGCGTGACGGGTCGTCGGCTGCGGCACTCGCCGGACCGCCATGTACCGATGGCGTAACACGCCGCCGGGCTATGCCGTCGGGCGACGAGGCACGGGAAATACGGAAGGCGCGGCGCCCGTTGACGCCCAGGCTTTCGATGAAAGCCGTTCCTCCCCACCCCAGTTGTAACTTCCATGCAGTTCGTTCCCCATTCGCTCGCCGTACGGCGGCTCCATCACCCCGCGCGCCTCGCGCTCGCCCTCCTGCTGCCGCTCGGCCTCGCCGCGTGCGACAGCGGCGGCTCCGCCGACGCCGACGTGACCGTCGGCGGCCGCGTGACCGACAACCCCGGTGCGAGCAAGTCGGCCGCCGACATCTCCGGCGCCGCCGTCACCGCGCTCCGCGTCGACGGCAGCACCGCGATCGGCTCCACCACCGCGACCACGACGGCTGACGGGCGCTACCGGCTCGCCGTCAGCGATGCCCCGACGGTCTTCCTCGTCTCGGCCGCGAAAGCCGGCTTCGCCTCCCGCGTCGTCGTCGTCACGCAGGGCCGCTCGTCCATCGAGGCGGCGCCCATGACGATCGAGACCCGCGCCGAGGCCGACACCTACACCCAGACGCAAGCGTCGAACGACGGCGACGATGTCACCCCGGCCGATGTCGCCGTTCACGTCCAGGCGCAGGCGGCAGCGAGCCTTTCGGGCAACGCCACGCAGACCCAGGCCTTCGGACGCGCCCTCGTGCGGGCCGTCCGTGCCGGCAGCCGCGTGGCGGCGCAGCAGGGAGCGAGCGCGTCGGCGAGCGTGCGCGAGAAGCTCTCGGCCTACGCCGAATACCAGACCAGCGCCGCCGCCGGAAACGCCACGCAGGCCGAGACGGCGCTGGTCGACGCGTATGCGAACGCCTACGTGAAGGCCGGCGCCGACGCCCGCGGCGCCGCCCAGTCGCTTCAGGTCCAGGCCGACGTCCTCGCCCGCACCTCGAGCGAGGTCTCGACCTCGCTCCTGCTCGCGGCCCGCAAGCGCGCCGAGACGACCGCCGCCCGCGCGACCGCGACGGCCCTCCGCGCCCGCTTCCAGGCGCAGAGCGCGTCGCAGGCCCGCATCGACGCCATCACGCAGGCCGAGCAGACGTTCACCAGTTCCATCAGCGCCGCCGCGTCGGCGAGCGCGCTCACGCAGGCCCGCGCGGCGTTCGGCGATGCCGTTGCAGCGCAGGTCAACGCGCAGCTCGCAACGCAGAACTCGCTCTCGCTCGCCACGAGCGGCACCGCCGCGGCCCGCGCTGCCCTCTCGGCAGCCCTCACCGCCTCGTCGTCGGCAGACGCGATGGCCACCGCCTACACGGCCTTCTACGCCAGTGCGCGCACGGCGCTCCAGGGCGCCTTCAACGCACAGTCGTCCACCAACGCGGCCTTTGCGGCGGACGTGTTCGTGCTCCTCGCGCTGAACTGATCCTCAGAAATCCCCGGTCGCGCAGTGCCGTTGCTGCCGACGAGGCCGTCCCGGAACGACTCCGGGGCGGCCTCTTTGCATGGCGCGCGCCGCAAATCCGCCGGACACGGTGACGATCTTTCAGGGCTGCGCGGACTCCCCCGACCTCCATGGCTCCCCACCCTTCGCTCACCCTCCGCCCTGCCACGCCTGCGGACGTTCCGGCGGTGCTCGCCTTCATCCGTGGCCTCGCCGATTACGAGCGCCTCGCCCACGAGGCCGTGGCGACCGAGGCCGACCTGCACGCCGCGCTCTTCGGCGCGCGTCCGCACGCCGAGGTCGTCCTTGCCGCGCTCGACGGCGTCGATGTCGGGTTCGCGCTCTTCTTCGGCACCTTCTCGACCTTCACCGGGCGGCCCGGCCTGTGGCTCGAAGACCTGTTCGTGCTTCCCGAGGCGCGCGGGCAGGGCGTCGGATCGGCGCTGCTCGCGCACCTCGCCGCCCTCGCCGTCGAGCGCCGGTGCGCGCGGTTCGAGTGGAGCGTGCTCGACTGGAACGCCGACGCCATCGCCGTCTATCACGCTCTCGGAGCGGCGCCGATGGACGGGTGGACGACCCAGCGCCTCACCGGCGACGCCCTCCACGCCCTCGCCGCTCGGGCCGCGCGCTGACCGTGCGCGGCGGCCTCAGCGGGCGACGACGAGCGTGCGGGTGATCGAGGCACCGCCCGTCGTCAGGCGCACGACGTAGACGCCCGGTGCCAGTGCCGACACGTCGAGCGTCGTCGCCGTCTGCCCTGCTGCCCATCCGTCGAAGGGGCGGGCGACTTCGCGGCCGAGCAGGTCGTAGACGGTGAGACGGGCCGGACCGGGCGTGGCAAGCGAGAAGCGCAGCGTGGCCGCAGCGCGCGCAGGCACTGGCGAGGCGGTGAGCGAGAGAGCGGACGTCTCGGGCGTCGCCGCTGTCGCCGTGGCGATGCTGTAGTCCGAGAGCGGACGGCGGCGAAGCAGGTAGTTGTCGCTCGTAGACGCCCCCGTGTCGATGTAGTAGAGGTAGCGCCCGTCGGTCACAACGCCCTCCGGGTCTCCCAGATGACGCCTGCCGAGGGAATCCGTCACGGCCCACGTGGCGCCCGCGTCGCGGGTGAGGGCGAGGTAGCCGTCGCCAGTGGATGCGAAGGCCGTCTGCGCGTCCACCGGCACCAGGTTCTGGACGAGGCCCACGTCGCTTCGTCCGCGCCAGAGCGGGAGCGCGACCCGCCGCCACGTGGTGCCGTCGGTGGTGCGCCGCAGCGAGTAGTACGTGAACAGGACCGCTCCGCCGACGATGCTGACATCCAGGCCGAACGGGTTGGACACGGCGAGAGCGGTCGTGCCGGCCATCTGCGTGATCCGCCCGACGGAGTCGGGGCTCAGCGTCCACGTGTTCAGGTCGTCGCTCCGGTAGACCTGAGAGTGTCCCGTTGAAGTAGGTCGCGGCGTACGTGCGAGGGCCACCGCTGGCCCGGGCCGTGGCGCCGAGAACGGTCGGTGTCACGTTCATGTCGGCGGGCACGGTGCGGAGAGTATCCCACGTCACGCCGCGGTCGGTGGAGCGGAGGATCACACCGGGCCTGCCGGTGATGCGGTCGCTCGCCAGCAGCGTGGTGCCCGACCAGCGCGGCACCGAGCGGTCCTCGCCCTGCAGGAGACCGCGCACGCGCGTCCATGTCCGTCCGTCGCGGGTGCGGTAGACGCCCCATCGGTCCGTGGTGCCATCGAGGTAGGCGGTCAGTTCGCCATCGTGCAGGTCGCTGAAGAGCACGCTCGGGAAGGTCACCGCGGGGGATTCGAGGCCCGTGGCCGTCCACGTCACGCCTCCGTCGTGGGAGACGGTGAGGTCGTTGTCGAGGTAGAAACGGGCCAGAAAGCCCGGACCGCCCTGCACGTCGTATTTGAATCCCTGCTGCACGGTCGTCCACTGCGCCTGAGCGGCGAACGGGGTGAACAGCAGCGCGGCGAGGCTGAGGAGGCGGTACATCGAACGACGAGAGAGGGAAGGGAACGTGATGAGGGCTGCGTCAGGGCGCGTTCGCGCCGTACACGCCGTCAGCGCGCCACGACGACGCGCACGGTGGCCGACGCGCGCGCCGAGGCGACACGCAGGACGTAGACGCCCGCGGCGAGGCCCGAGACGGGCACGTCGAACGTCGGCGCATCGCCGTCCGGGATGTCGGCGCGCAGCACTTCGCGTCCGATCGCGTCGTAGAGCCGGGCGGTCGCGCCCGTCGTGGCGGCGCTCAGGCGCACGTGGAGCGTCGTGCGCGCCGGGACCGGCCACGCGGCGACGGTGAGGGCGCCGCTGCCCGCGACTGTCACCTCGACGGTGGGGCCGACGTGCGAGGTGCCGTCGAGGTCGCGCTGGACGAGGCGGAGGCGCGTGCGTCCGGGCGCGAGGCCGTCGAGGGTGTGGGCGTAGGCGTGGGCCTCGGCGCTCGTGCCGCGCCCGGCGACGACGGCACGCTCGGTCCATCGTCCATCGCCGGTCGCCTGCTCGATGGCAAAAGCGGCATTGTTCGTCTCGCTCGCGGTCGTCCACGCGAGGCGCACGCGGCCCGGCCCGTCGGCGCGGGCGGTGAAGGCGGTCAGTTCGACCGGCAGCGATCCGGCGGGGATCTCGGTCGGCAGACCCGCACCAGCGCTCGTGAGGCCGCTCGGGGTGAGCAGGAGCGCGGTCACGCCCGGCGCCGCGCCACCACTCGTCAGGCTACGCCACGTCGCGCCGTCGTAGCGCGCGAGCACAGCCGGGCCGCCGACGTAGAGCGCCGCGCCGTCACCCGCGAGGGCGTTGACTTGGCCCGGAAGCGCCGCCGCGCCCTGCGCCGCCTGCGTGCCTTCGGAGGCGCCGGACGCACCCACTGTGGCACCCGGAAATCCGCTGTCGATGCCGAGCCACTGGCTGCCGTTGAAGCACGCGAGGTTCGAGACGCGGGCGCTGCGCGGCCCGCCGTCGTAGAGGCCGGGGTCGTGGTCGAAGAAACCGCCCGCGCAAAGCTCCCCCCGCCCCGAAGGCGAGGCTGCGCACGGCCCGCCCGGTGAACTGGTTGATGAAACTCCAGACGCCGCTGCGCATGTCCGTCCACACTCCCGCGCCCGCGTCCCAGCGCGCCACACCCCCCAGTTTGAGCGACGCGAACGTCTGGTCGAACGAGCCGCCCGCGTAGAGCGTGCCATCCGGCCCGGTGGCGAGGGTCAGAACGGAGCCGGGAAGCCCGTAGCGCGCCGTCCACGTGCTGCCATTCCAGAACGCGACGGTCGTGCCCAGCCACTGCGCTGACGCGGAGGCGAGGGTGGGGCGCACGTACGCGAACCCGCCGCCGACGTAGACGCCGCCGCCGGGCGCGGGCGCGAGCGCGAGCACCTGGGCGTTGGAGACCATGCCCGACCCGCTCGTCGCCGCGGCCACGCCACCCCCGACGCTCGTCCACGTCCCCGTCGAGGGGTCAGACGGTGAGGGGATGAAGCGCGCGAGGTTGGCCACGTTGTCGGTCGGCGCACCCCCAACGCGCTGAAACCGCCCGCCGACGTAGAGGCCGCCCGCGCCGTCGCTCGCAAGCGCGGAGACGGGTCCGTCAGGAGCGCCGCCGACGGGAAGCCACGCGCCACCGACCTGCACGACCAGGTTCTGCACGGGCGTCGTGCCCGCCTGCTGCAGGTTTCCACCCGCGTAGAGCGTGCCGCCGCTCGTGCGCGCGAGGGCCGAGACCGAGCCGATGAGGCCGGAGATCTGAAGCGTCCAGTCGCCCTGGTCAGGCTCGCGCGGCAGGCGAGGCCGGTCGTGGAGCGCGAGATCGAGGGGTTGCTGAGCTAGAAGGCGCCGTAGATGCACGCCGCGCACCGTCGAAGACGAGGCCGCGCGTGCCGCCGTGTACTGCTACGTGCCGCGCCCCCGTACGCCGATGCTGTAGACGACGTGCGGGGCGACGAGCGTGCCGCCGGCCTCCACCCACGCGTTCCCGGTCCAGCGCCGCGTGCAGCCCGACCCCGCCGATTGCGCGGCGCAGCGCGTGGCCGCACGATCGGTAGAGAGTGCCGTCGGGCGCGAACGTCGAGGCGCCGAATCCGAAGCTCAGCCCACCCGGCGCGGCGCGGCGGCGTCGAACGCCGGTCCACGCACTCCCGCCGTCCAGCGCCAGTAAGCTCGACGCCCTGCGCGCACGCTGGACGTCGTCGAAGTAGTCGCCGCCGCCGAGGAGCGCGCCGTCGGCGCGCGAACACGCATCGCAGCGGGCGAGCCCGACCACGCCGCGTCCGCCCGGCCCCGCGCCGAGGGCCTCCCATGCCGTGCCGCTGCCGCGTGAAGCGCGCCACGTGCCGGGCCGCCGTCGGGGCGACGTACGGATAGATACGCCTCGAAGCCCGGCTGCGCCCTGCCCGCCGATCGCCGTGAACGACCCCGCCACGTAGACCCTGCCGTCGGCCCGAGCGTGAGATCGGCGACCGAAGTCTGCGTGCCACCGCCGACGCCCACCCAGCGCCGCGTGGCGAGGTCGAGGTAGCCGACCGCGTTCTGCTGCGTGAGGATGCTGTTGAGCGTCCCTCTCCGCCGGCTGCCTCGACCTTGAACGCGCTTCCGCTCACGTAGAGGCGGCGCTCGCGCGGCGCTGTAGACGACGCGCGTGACTCGCCGGTCGGCGTCGTCACCGGGCTGCCCTGCGCCACGGCCTGCGCGTACGGCGATGTACATCGACGCCCATGCGCTGCCGGTCCACTTGACGCAGCCCGACATCGGTCGCGGCGACGAGCGTGTCGTTCTCGGCGAGCGTGAGGGCGTGGACCTTGGCCGGGTCGATGGTGCCGGCGATGTACGAGGTCGGGGCACGCGCACGTCAAGGTGGCTCCAGCCGCTGCCCGTCCCAGCGGTGAAGGCGCGTGAGCGTCTTGGTGGCGTAGGGACCGTAGGAGATCGGCGTCGGCACCGTGCCACGCTCTCCGCCACGATCATCCGTCCCTGCCCGTCGCGCACGGGCGGCGCGAGGTCGTTGCGCGCGCGTCGGCGCGGTGTCGTCTTCGGTCCACACGTCGAGGACGGCGCTGCCACCGGCGGTCTGGGCGCGGAGCGCGGGCGCGGCAGCGAGGAGGGCGCCGAGAAGGACGGCGAGGCGGAAGGAGGGGCGCATCGGGGGGAAGTCGTCAGGTTTGCCACAGCATAGCTGCACCGGGGAGGGCGGCGCCATCGCTGGAAAGAGGGATGCGGGCACGAATCTTCGGCGCGCGTCGAGTTGGGCGCGCGGCGGGGGCGGATTCGCCGCAGCCTCTCGCAGACCCCATCGCCCCCACATCCCCGCGCACCTCGTCGCCACCGCCCTTGCGACCGCCCTGCCCGTGCGTAACGTGGCGCGTTTCTCTTGCCGCCCCGACCCATGCGCCCGCTTTCGCTCCTGCTCGCCTTCGCCCTCGCCGCCTGCGCGTCTCCGCCGTCCCCCGGTCCCTCGGTGGCGTGGCCGGACGCGCCCGTCGGAGGCGCCTCGCCCGCGTTCTGGGCGGCGTGGGGCGACGGGAATGCCGAGGTGGCGACGTACGCTGCGTCGGTGATGCGCTACGATTCGCTCCGCGACGCCTCGGTCGTGCTCGTCACCGTCACCGAACCCGCCGACCGCCGGACGTGGATCAAGGACGACGGCGCCGAGGGCGACGACCGCGTCGATGTCGTCAAGCTCAACCACATGGAGACCTTCCAGACGGGCGTCTACCCGTACTCGGTGATGACGAGCGTCTTCATGCCCGTCGCCGACTACGGGGCGGCGGTCGGCGGGCGGTTCGCGCCGGCGAAGATCACCCTCACCGCGCAGGAGTGGTGCGGGCACGTCTGGCACGGCGTCTGGCCCGGTCGCACGGCGGACGGTGCGGGCGGCTTCCGCGCCTCGATGCGCTCGTACTTCGCCGAGGAGGGCGAAACCGACCGCGTGGCCGTCGCGCCCGACGGCACGCTCTACGAAGACGCGCTCTTCGTGCAGCTGCGCGAACTCGACGGCGGGCGCTTCAACGGCGGCGCCGACTGGCGCGGATCGCTCGTGCCCGCGCTCTGGCGGCAGCGCGTCGCCCACGACACCCTCGCCCCCGTCGCCGCCACGATCACCCGCGCCGACACGACCGCCGCTGCTCCTGGCGGCGCGTCTGTCGCCGCGACGCGCTTTCGCATCGCCTACACCGGCACGCGCGGGCCGTTCGCGCGGACACTCGTCGTCGAGGCCGCCGCCCCGCATCGGATCCTCGGCTGGACGACGACCGAGGGCGAGCGCGTCCGCCTCGTCCGCACCCTCCGGATACCCTACTGGCGCCTCCACGGCCCCTCCGACCTCCGCTGGCGCGACTCCCTCGGCCTCGCGCCGTTGCCTGCGCTGCGCGTGCCGTGAGTGGGTTGTCGTGGGTCGTTGGCTATCGGTCGTAGCCGATTCTGCCCTCACCACCTCACAAACTCACCACCCACCACTCACCGCCACAGGCGCGCGGCTTCGCGGTGAGCGTCGGCGTGGCGGTCGGCGGTGGCGTCGGCACGGGCGGCGTCGGTCGGGCCGGGGGCGTAGCCGCCGCTGGCGAGCAGGACGACGGGCACGCGGGCGTCGCGGAGGAGCGTGAGGACGGCGAGTTCGCGGCGGCGGAGGCCCTCGCGGGTGACGGCGAGGCGCCCGAAGCGGTCGTCGGCCACGATGTCCACACCGGCGACGTAGAAGACGACATCGGCGCGGGCGCGGGCGAGGACGCCGGGCAGCGCGCCCATCACGGCGTCGAGGTAGGCGTCGTCGGTCGTGCCGTCGTCGAGGGCGATGTCGAGCGTCGAGGCTTCCTTGCGCGCCGGGTAGTTGCGCGCGCCGTGGACCGAGAACGTCGTGACGGCCTCGTCCCCGGCGAAGAGCGCGGCGGTGCCGTTGCCCTGGTGCACATCGAGATCGACGACGCAGGCGCGCGCGATCCACGCGGCGCGCTGGAGGCAGCGGATGGCGACGGCGACATCGTTGAGCAGGCAGAAGCCTTCGCCGTGACCCGCGTGGGCGTGGTGCGTGCCGCCGCCCGCGTTGGCCGCGATGCCACCGCCGGGCGCGCCGAGCGTCGTCAGGGCGTGGAGGGCCGCGTCGAGCGTGCCACGCGCTTCGAGGCGGCTGCGGCGCACGAGCGCGGGCGACCACGGCAGGCCGGTGCGGCGCGCTTCGAGGCGCGCGAACGTGCCGGAGGCGAAGCGGTCGAGGTAGTCGGCGTCGTGCGCGGTGAGCAGGTCGGCCCAGTCGGCCTCGCGCGGCGCGCACACCTCCTCCGGGCGCACGAGCCTCTCGCGCACGAGGAGCGCGTGCAGGGCGGCGAACTTGCCCATCGGGAAGGCGTGGCCGGGCGGCAGCGGCGCCGCGTAGCCGTCGCAGTAGGAGAATCGCACGGGCGGAAATGCGGAGAGATCGCGCGTCGAACGCCGCACCGGCGCAGGCGCACCCGGCGCACCCTCACCAACCCCCAGGGCCGTTCAGTTCTATCTCTGTGCTCTTCGGTGTCATTGCGAGGCCCTGAAAGGGCCGTGGCAATCCGGATCGAAGGTGTTCGTCGATCCAGATTGCCGCGTCGCTTCGCTCCTCGCAATGACAGGAAGGGGGATCCGGACGCAGAACCTAACGGCCCTGCCCTCACCAACCCACACCCCCACCACCTCACCACCTCACGGCGATCTCGAACGACGGCGTCGCGCCGAGGTCGTAGACGTCGACGGGGACGAGGGAGACCTGCTGCGGACGGCCCGGCACGACGGCGGGCACGGCCTCGCGGTACCACGGGTTCTGCCGGTCGAAGAGGTTGTAGACCGAGAGCGCCGCCCGCACCTGCGCCCCGCCGACGCGCCGCGCCACGCGGAGGGCGCCATCGACGCGGCGGTACGGGCCGAGCGAGCCGGGCGCGGTGCTCCGGTCGAGCGGATCGGGCACGCCGGAGGCCGCCGCGGCCGTCAGGTCGACGCCGATGCCGAAGGGCAGCGCCGCCGAGACGCCGACGCGCGCCTGATGCGTCCGGTCGTCGCTGGCGCGGATGTCGCCGGATCGGACCGGCGAGGTCCATCCGCGCAAGGGTGTAGGCGGCGGTGAGGTCGAGCGATGCGGCGCCGAGCGGCACGGCGCCGCGGTAGAGGATTTCGAGGCCGCGCCCACGCCCGGCGACATCGCTCGCCCACGGCGCGAGGGTCACGCTCGCGCCGCGCCGCAGCACGACGGCACTCGTCGCGTGCTGCCGCAGGTTCTCGTAGCGCCGCGCGTACGCCTCGGCCTGCACGACATGGCGCCGCGCGATCCGCGTCGACATCCCCACCGATGCGCCTTCGGAGACGGTCGGGCGCTCGCCGGGGGCCGTCGTCACCCAGACGCTCGCGCCGGGCTGGCCGTCGAAGTAGAGGCGGTGGAGAAACTGCACGCCGCGGTGGACGGCGCCGAAGACGGAGACGGGTCCGGCCTCGACGGTCGCCCGGACGCGCGGCGTCGCCTGCGCGGCGAGGGCGCCGAAGCGGTGGACACGCACGCCGCCGTCGAGCGCGAGCGGTCCGCGCGTCACGCGTCCGTCGGCGAAGGCGTCGAGTTGGACGGTGCGGGTGTCGGAGACGGTGCGCGGGCTGCGGGCGGCCTGTTCCTCGTAGCGCGTCGCGTAGCGGGTGGCGAGCACGCCCGCGCTCCACCGCGTCATCCCGCCGCGATGCACCGCGGCGCGCTCGGTCGTCAGGCCCGCGCGGATGTCGAGGAGGTCGTTGCGGTAGCCGAGCGTGTCGAAACTCGCCGCGAGCGGGCGCGGACCGCCGCCGGGCTGGATCGGCGCGAGCAGCGGGTACGAGAAATCGTCCTTGCCGAAGCGCGCGTGGTAGCGACTCACCCCGGCGCTGAGCGCGGTGCGCCACGGCCCGTCGGCGCGGGTGTAGGCGAGGCTGCCCACCGCGCTTCCCCACGCGCTGCGCGTCTCGACGGCCACCGTCACCGGACGCGGATCGGCGCGCGAGACGGGCAGGATGCGCTCGGCGGCGCTCTCCGCGCGGTCGTCGCCCGCGTAGACGCTGAGGGCGACCTCGCCGCCGAAGGCCGCGCGGTCGATGCGGACGTGCCCGTCGGCGAACGACGCCCCGACCGCGAGCGGCGTCACGACGCGGCGCCCGAGCGGACCGCCGTCGAGCGCCGCGCCCGGCACCGCCGACGTCTCGCGCCCGGCGTCGAGGCCGGTGCGCAGGAGGGCGTCGCTCCCCGGAAACGGCACCCGCCCGACGAGCGACGCCCGCCCGGCGACGAGGACGGTCACGCCCGGAACGCCTCCCCTGCCGCCGACCGGGCCGCCGATGGGGCCGCCGACGGTTGCGCGGGCGGCGATGCTGCCGGCGGCGGCGCTCGTCTCCCAGCCGTCGGCGGCGCCGCGGCGCGTGGCGAAGGCGAGCGTGCCCGCGGGCGGACCGGCGAAGCGCGCCGGGGCGGCGTCGTAGTAGAAGGCGACGGGGTCGAGGGCGTCGGGGTTGAAGGCGTCGTAGAGGCCGAAGAGGTGCGTCGGGTTGTAGACGGGCACGCCGTCGAGGAGCACCTCGAAGCCGTCGGCGCGCAGGCCGCGCACGCGCGGCCCCTCGGCGAACGCCGCCCCGACGCCGACCGACGGGAACGCTTCGAGCGCCCGCCGCACGCTCGGCTCGGCGGTGCCGGGCGCACTCCGCCGCGACGCCACGGCGGCGAGCGCGGTGTCGAGCGCCGCATCGAGCCGCCACCCGACGACGACCGTCTCGGCGCCCGGCACGGGCACCGGCGCGAGGGCGATGTCGAGCCGCGACGCCCCCGCCGCGACTGCCCGCGCGGCGGCGCGGTAGCCGACCGACGCGACCTCGACCCGCGCGCCACCCGGTGGGAGGGAGGCGTCGAAGAGGCCGTCGGGACCGGCGGAGACGCCTTTCAGGGCGCCGTCTTCGGTCCACGTCACGCTCGCAAACGGCACGCCCGCCCCCGTTGCCGCGTCGCGCACCCGCCCGGTGAGGGACATCCGAACCGGCGCGTCGGCGCTCGCCGCATCCGTCCCGGTCTCCACGAGCAGCACCTGGTCGCCACGCACGTCGACGCGCACGCCCTGGGGCGCGAGCGCGCGGGCGAGGGCGGCGAGGAAGGCCGCGCGGCCGGTGGCGCGGAGCGTGACGGTGCAGCGGTCGAGGACCGCGTCGCGCGCGAGGATGCGCAGCCCGGCGCGGCGCTCGGCATCGGCGGCGACGCGGCGCAGCGGGACGGCATCGTAGGCGAAGACGACGCCCTGCGTCTCGGGGCGCGACGTCTCGACTGGCTGCGCGTGCGCGGATGCGGCGGCGAGGCTGCCCACCATCCCCATCCCCACGCACAGCGCCACACGCAGCGCTCGGGCGCTCGGGCGGGCACGGACAGCGGTCGGACAGCGCACGGAAAGGGCGGAGGGAAACGGGCGAGCGTCCGGGACGCGGCGGGCGTCAGCGGCTGCGCTCGAAGCGGTAGGCCGCGCCGCCGCCATCCTGCACGAACCGCCCGCCGAGGACATCGCCGAAGGCATCGAGCGGCACGCGCACGACCGTGTCGGGGCCGATCGACAGGGTGCCGGTGACGGTCTCGGCGGCGACGTCGGGCGGCAGGCGGACGACGACGCCGATGCGTGCCCCGAGCGCGTCGGCGACGGCGCGGGCGCTCGTGCGGCGGAAGGTGAGGGTGGTGCCAAGGTCCGCAACGATCCCGTCGGCGTCGGATGCGGGCGTGACGGCGGCGGCGGTCGCGGTCGCCGTCTGGCCGGGCGCGAGCGTAACGGCGGCGCCGGATGCGTTCGAGAGGCGCACGCGTCCGCGTTCGAGCACCACCGTCGCGCCGCCGTCCGCCGCGTCGACGCGGAAGCGGGTGCCGAGCACGGCGACGGTCGCGCCTGCGGCCTCGACCTCGAAGCGCCGCTCGGGCCGGTGCGTGATGTCGAACGTGGCGCTTCCGGTCAGGCGCACGCGCACGGCGGATGGATCGTCGGAGGCGATGCGGTCGAGGCGGGCGCCGGGGTCGAGGACCACGGTGCCGTCGCCGCCCGGCAGCACGACGCGCACCGGCGCCGCCCCTTCGGCCACGCCGAGCGGACGAGGCGCGACGGGCATCGCGTTGCGCACGACGAGTCCGACGGCAACGAGCAGGCCGAGCGCGGCGAGGGCACCCGCGAAGCGGCGCGTGGCCGTCCGGCGCGGTGCGGCGTGGCGCGCGGGCGCGCGGTCTGCCGCGATGCGGGCGGCGCGGGCCTCCTCGGTCGCTGCCATCACGCGGGCGCGGAGCGCGGCGACACGGTCGGCATCGGGCGCGGGCGCGTCGAGGGCGGCGCGGCGGGTGGCGAGGACAGCGCCGAGAGAATCGGCGCCCACCGCCTCCGACGGACGCCCGGACGCCTGTGCATCGAGCGCGCGGGCGAGCGCGAGGTCGCGGTCGTCGTCGTGCAGCGGGGTATCGGTATCGAAGCGGTCCATCGCAGAAGGGTCGGGGGGCATCGAGACTACACGCCACGGCGGGCGCCTCCCCCATCGGCAGCAAGATAGCCGGTGGATGGCTGACGACGGACGGCGGAGATGGACCTGTCAGGCCGGAGACCTGGACAGGTCAACATCGACGCAACCCTCCACCAACGAAAAACCGGGCCGCCTCCACACGTGGAAGCGGCCCGGTCGACGGCAGGGAGCGCCGGGATCAGCGCTGCTTGGCCGCGCCGCCGGTGCGCAGGTCGAGGGCGAAGCGGTGGTCGTTGCCCATGAAGCGCATGAGGGCGCGGGCCGTCGGTGGCGAGGTCGATGGTGCCCTCGGCGCGCGTCTCCTCGGTCGTGCCGTCGGCGGCGGTGCGGGTGAAGACGGTTTCGTAGGCGAGCGTGCCGGTGAGCGCCATCTCCGGGCGTCCGTTCGCGGTCGTCGCGGCGCCACGCGTGATCGTCGCGTCGGTGGTGCGCAGGCGGACGGTGTAGCCGCGCACGCGGACGGTGCCGTCGGGGGTCGTCATCGAGCCGGAGCCGGTCGAGAGCTGGTCGCCGGAGAAGGTCGAGGTGGCGCCGGTGAGGCCGCCGAGCGTCCACGTCGCCTCGCGCGAGAAGCTCGACGTGTCGGTCGCGGTCGAGTTCGGGCGGATGCGGCGCATGGCGCCCGAGCGCGTGCCGTCGAAGACGATGCGGTCGATGCGGGCGCGGTCGGTGCGGGGGTTGCGGACGAAGGCGCCGGTGGCCGTCGTGTAGACGTAGGCGAGGTTGACGTGGAGGGCGTCGGAGCCGCGGTCGCCGGTCATGGCGCGGTCGTAGGCGATGCGGTGCGTGCCGGTCGTCGAGTCGTAGGTGACGACGCCGTTCTGGCGGTCGCCACGCCAGTCGTCGGGGCCGCCGTGCCCGCCGGGGCCACCGGGGCGCATCCCGCCGCTCATCGGTCCGTCGCCGTAGACGATGCCGCGGCTGTCGAAGCCGGCGTCGAGGTCGCGGATGTCGGAGACCATCCCTTCCGACTGGTCGCCGAGCGCCTGCCCGACGAGAAGGGCGGCGACCTGCGCGTCGGCGGCGGAGAGCGCGGGCGAGGTGTCGGAGACGCCGTCGCAGGCGGCGAGGCCGAGCGCAAGGGCGGGAACGAGGAGGGCGCCGAAGCGCAGGGTGCGGGGCATGGATGTGGGGACGTGGAGGAGGAACAAGGGACGGAAGAGACGCGCGTCCCTGTCCTTACCCGCCACGCCCCTCCGCCCCCCCTATCGCCCGACGATTTTCCACTCCATCCCCGATTCCCCAAGATCACGGCACATCGAGCACCTTGTGCGTCTGCACCGACACGCGCCACGACGGGTCGGCGAGGGCGGCGGCGACGGCGGCGGCGGTCGCTTCGGCGACGCGGGGACCGTCCTCCGGTTGGAGCCACCGCAGCGGCAGCAGCGCCCCGGCGACCGTGTGGACGCGCTGCCGCGCGAGGAAACCGGCCACGTCGGCGGGGGCGTAGTCGGGGACGACGAGCTTGATCTCGTCGAACCATTCGAGCGCGAGTGGACTGGCCTCGCCCGCGCTGTGGGCGCCCACGCGTTCGCGGAGCTTGGGGCTGCACGTCACCCAGTCCGGCACATCGGGACCGTCGGCGCGCCCGGTGGCGGCGGTAAGCGAGACGGTGCCGTTGGTCTCGACGGCCACGTACAGCCCGCGCGCGTGAAGGGCGGCGACGAGCGGCGCGTCGAGTTGCAGCAGCGGCTCGCCCCCGGTGCAAACGACGAATCCGATGCCCGCGCCCACGGCGGCGACGTGGTCAGCGAGGGCATCGGGCGAGTCGAAGACGCGGCTGCCGTCGCGCGTGAAGTCGGTGTCGCACCAGAGCGGGCAGTCGGCGCCGGAGCGCTCGGCGTCGCGGGCGCGGTCGGCGTCGCGGCCCGTCCACAGGTTGCACGCCACGAAGCGCACGAAGACCGCCGGGCGCCCGGCGAACGCACCTTCGCCCTGCAGCGTGCGCCAGACGTCCTTGACGCGGTAGGTGCGGGGCATCGGAGGCGAAGGAGAAAAGCCAGAGGGCATCGCCGAACCCGCCGCTGCCGCCAAGGCGCCCGAACCGGCCTCCGTTCACCGAAAACGCAGGGGATGGCGAGTTGGTGAGTTCGGAAGGGGTGAGGTGGTGGGAATGGTGACCGTGGGCGCCTGTTCGTCGACGTGTCATGGCGAGGTCCCGAAGGGGCCGCGGCAATCTGGATCGACGGCGCCCATCGACCCGGATTGCCACGTCGCTGTGCTCCTCGCAATGACAGGTTGGGCGGTCCCGATCGACCCACACAAACTCACCACCCCACCAACTCCCCTCACCCGGCGTAGGCGGCGAGGCGCTCGCGGAGGGTTTTGAGGGCGTAGCCCATCTGGTGCTCGACGGTTTTGGGACTGAGGCCGAGCGCGTCGGCGGCTTCGCGGTGGGTGAGGCCGGAGACGAAGCAGAGCTCGAAGACCTCGCGGCGGCGCGGCGGCAGCGTCTCGACGGCAGCGGCGAGGGCGTCGCGGAGATCGGCCTCGACGGCGGCGTCGGTGCGGTCGGAGTCGGGCGTGTCGGGGACGTCGCCGCTCAGGCGGCGCGTGTCGCGGAAGTGGTTGAGCGCGCGCGTGTGGGCAATCCGGAAGAGGAGCGCCCGCGCCGAGCGTCCGGGGTCGAGCTCCGCGCGGTGCTCCCAGACGTAGACGAAGGCGTGCTGCGCGAGGTCGTCGGCGACATCGGGCGAGACGCCGCGGCGGGCGAGGTAGCGCAGGATGTCGGCGTGGTGGCGGTCGAAGAAGACGCCGAAGGCGAGCGCGTCGCCGTCGCGGATGCGGGCCACGAGCGCGGCCTCGTCGGCTCCGTCGGCGGACCCGGACGGCGGCGTGGCGAGGGCGGCGAGGAGGAGGGCGAGCACGGGAACGGCGGCGCGGGGACAGTCTCCAAACCTACGTCGGACGGCGGGGCGTTGAGTGCGAGGCGATGAGGACGCGATGCCGGTACGGGCGAAGCCTTCGTGGCACCGTCACCGCCCGCGACCGACGCGCTGCCCGGCGCGACGCCACGATCTCTGGCATCGACGGCGAATGCTTCGTCCCTCCGCTCGCCGTCGTCCATCGTCCGTCGTCGGCACGCGCGATCGGCGCCTGCGCGGAACCCGGTGCCCGGCCGCGCATCCGTGCGTCATCCAATCGCCCGCTTCGATGCCCCTTCGCCCCCTCCGCCTCTCCGCTCTCGTGCCGGTCGTGTTCGCGCTCGCCGCCGCCTCGTGCGATGCGCAGCCCGCCACGCCGGTCGCGCCACTTCCCGCAGGAAGCCCGCCCGGCGCCGTCCGCACCGCGCCGCTCACGCCGCGGGCGACACGCATCGCCGTCGCCGACCTGCCCGCGCCGTTTGCGACCACGAGCGCGTCGAAGGGCGCCGATGTCGTCGCGCCGCCTGCCGACGCGGTGCTGAACGTGCCCGCTGGCTTCGTCGTCCAGGTCTTCGCCGAGATGAACGGCCCGCGCGCGATGGCCGTCACGCCCGAGGGCGACGTGCTCGTCGCCGAGAGCCAGGGCCACCGCCTCGTCCGCCTGCGCGACACCGACGGCGACGGCGTCGCCGAGACGCGCGAGGTCGTCGCCACGCGCGAGGCCAACGGCCTGAACCGGCCCTTCGGCCTCGTCTTCGCCCGCGGGCGCCTGTACGTTGCCTCCACCGACGCCGTCGCCGCCTTCGACTGGCCCGGCGCCTCGGGCGTCGTCAGCGGAAGCGGCACGCGGCTCACCGACCTGCCCGGCGGCGGCCACTGGACGCGCGGACCTGGCGACTCGCGCCCGACAGCGCGCACCTCTACGTCGCCATCGGCTCGCGCTCGAACGTCGACGCCGAAGACGCGCCGCGCGCCTCGGTCCAGTCATGGCCCTCGACGGGACCGGTCGCCGGACCTTCGCCGACGGCCTCCGCAACCCGGTCGGGATGGACGTTCACCCGGCCACCGGCGTCCTCTACACCGTGGTCAACGAGCGCGACGGACTCGGCGACGACCTCGTGCCCGACTACCTGACGTCGGTGCAGAGCGGCGCGTTCTACGGCTGGCCCTACGCCTACCTCGCGCCCGCCAACCTCGACCCCCGGCGGATGCGCGGCGACGCGAGCGAGCGCCCCGACCTCGCCGCGCGCACGACGACGCCCGAGGTGCTCTTCCAGGCCCACTCGGCCGCGCTCGGCATCGCCTTCGGCCACCGGACGCGCTTCCCGGCGCGCTACCAGAGCGGCGCGTTCGTGGCGATGCGCGGCTCGTGGAATCGCAGCGAGGGCACCGGCTACAAGATCGCCTACGTGCCCTTTGGTGCGAATGGACGCCCGGAGGGCGGCTACGAGGACTTCCTGACCGGCTTCCTCACCGACCCGAGCGGCCCGACGACGTTCGCACGCCCGGTCGGCCTCGTCGTCGCGCGCGACGGCAGCCTGCTGCTGAGCGAGGACGGCAACGGGCGGATTTACCGGATTTCCCATCGCGCACGGTAGACCGACGGGCGCCGCCGCATCGTTGCCCGGTCGATAGATCCTGCCGATGACCCCGCCCGACCGCCCCGTGCCCGCCTCCCCTGCCCCGTTCTCTGTGGATGCGTCCGCCGTAGCTGCGCGCTCGCGTCTGGCGCGTGCGGATCGCCGCCGCGGTCTTCGCGCTCCTCGCCCTCGCCCCCGCCGCGCGGGCGCAGGTCGCCGACTCGACGGGAGTGGACGAGATGGCCGCCGACACGTCCGAGGTCTTCGAGGAGGCGCCTGCGCGCCCGGCGCCGGTACCGCTCGACCCGCCCGGCAGCCGCCGCATCGGCCTCGCCGACGCCCTCGCGCGCGCGCTCGCCGTCTCGCCCGAAGTCGCCGCCGCGAGCGCCGCCGCCGACGGCTCCGACGCCCGCTACGCCCTCGCCCGCGCGAGCCGCTACCTGACCACGTTCCGCGTCGAGACCGCGCACAGCCTCGCGCCCGGCCTGCGCATCCCCGACGACAACACCGTTTCCGCTGACCGCGCTCTACCTCAACCCCGGCGTCCGCGACGACTGGGGCAGCCTGCGCCCGTTCAACCGCATCTCCGTCGACATCCTCCAGCCGCTCTGGACGTGGGGCGAGCTCAGCGGCTCCATCGACGCGGCGAAAGACGGCGCCCGCAGCGACCGCGCCGCCGTCGATGTCGCCCGGCAGACGGTCGCGCTCCGCCTCGCCGAGACCTACCAGGGGCTGCGCCTCGCCCGCCACCTCGACGGCCTCGCCCGCGAGACCGCGCGCATCGTCGGCGGCGCGAAGAACGAGATCCAGCGCCTGGTCGACGACGGAGACTCGACGGTGACGAGCGCCGATGTCTACGAGCTTCGCCTCGCCGAGCAGCAGCTCCGGCGGCAGGCGACGGAGGTGCGCGAGCGTCTCGCCACGGCCCGCTCGGCCCTCGCCCTCCAGCTCTTCGACGACGGCGGCGCCCCCCTCGCCCCCGCCGACACCGTCCTCGTGCCCATCACGTTCGCGCGCGACAGCCTCGGCGTCTACCTCGGCGACGCCGCCGCGACCCGCGCCGAGATCCGGCAGGCCGATGCGGGCATCGAGGCGCGGCGGGCGCTCGTGCGCGTGGCGCGCTCCGACCTCTACCCCAAGCTCGGCCTCGGCGTGACGGCCTCGTACAGCTACGTCTACGGTCGTCCGCGCCAGCGCACGCCGTATTTGCAGGACCCGTACCTCGGGCGCCCGGTGCGGCCCGGCCTCGGGTTGCGCCAGAACCTCGCCTTCGGGCAGACGCGCGCCCGCATCCGGCAGGCGGAGGCGTCGCTGCGGCAGACCGAGGCGCTCGGGCGCGGCGCCCGCCAGCTCGCCGCCTTCGAGACCGAGGAGGCGTACCGCACCGTCGTCATCGCCGAAGACGCCCTCAGCGCCGCCGACACGTCGCTCGCCATCGCGAGAGAGTGGGAGCGCGACGCGCAGATCGGCTTCGACCTCGGCCTCACGAGCGCCCGCGACCTCGTCCGCGCCACCCGCGCCCGCTTGGATGCCGACATCGACCGCGCGACCCGCGTCGAGCGCTACAACGTGGCCGTGCTGCGGCTCGTCGCCCGCACCGGCGGCCTCACGCCCGAGACGGCCCGGATGCTCGGCGCGGCGACGGACGGGGCAGGCGGCACGCTTCTTGACGAGTAGACCGGCATCGTCCCGACGAAGCGCAATTCCAGCGTTTCCAGACACATCGGCGCACGGATTCGCGGACACCCGTCCACCTCCGGCGCCACCGCCACGCACCCGCGTGGCCTTCCCTTCGACACAATCCCCCATCCCGACCGATGCGCCGTTTCGCCTCGCTTCTCTCCCTCTCGCTCCTCGGCCTCGCCGCCTTCGCGCCCGCCGCGTCGGCGCAGCGCAGCGCCGAGGGCGTCCGCAGCTTCCTCGACACCCGCGACGACCAGGTCAAGGCCGTCCTCGGCACCCGCACGACCTTCACGCCGCAGCAGCGCACGCAGCTGCAGACGCTCATCAACGGCGCCATCGACTTCTCGGCGATGGGCCAGACCGCCCTCGGCGCCACGTGGACGACGCTCACGCCCGCCCAGCGGACGCAGTTCACGACCACCTTCGCCGAGATCGTGCGGAACCAGTCGCTTGCGGATCTCACGATCTACCGGGCGAGCGTCCGCTACGGCGACGCGACGCTGACGGGCAACACCGCCATCGCGCGCACGACGACGACCGTTCGCGGCACGAGCGCCCGCGTCGATTACAGCCTCGCGTGGAGCGGCTCGGCGTGGCGCATCACCGACATCACCATCGACGGCGTCTCGACGGCGGGAAGCTACCAGCGCCAGTTCGGGCAGGTCGTGCGCCAGCGCGGCTTCGACGGCCTCATGACCGCCCTCAACCGCCGCCTCGCCTCCCAGCGCCGCGGCTGAGCCGAGAAGCCCCGGTTCGCACCTTCAGCCCCGACAGGTCTCCCGGCCCGTCGGGGTTTTGTGTTTGGGCGCTTTCGGTCGGGAAAATCGCGGATGGGTGTTACCTCGCGGGCGCGGGGCGCGGCTCTTTGAGTAGATGTCCACGATTCCCGCCACCCCGATGCTCCGCGCCCCCCACGCCCGCCCCGCCGAAGGGTATGTGCTGCACATCTACGGCAAGGACGAGTACGCGCGCCACGCCGTCGCCTCGGTGATGACGCTGCGGCGCCACGACGCCCACCGCCCGGTCGCGCTCTACTGCACCGAGGGCCAGAAAGCGCTTCTCGAGCGCCACAACCTCGATCTGCTCTTCGAGCGCGTCGAGATCCTGCCCGAGGCGCACCGCTCGATCGTCGGCTTCAAGCATCACCTCAACCGCTTCAAGCCGTACGCGCGGACGCTCTTCGTCGACGCCGACATGGTGTGGTGCAAGAACCCCGACGGCCTCTGGCAGATGCTGGCGCCGTTCGAGTTCACCGGCACCGGCCTGGAGCGTGCCGACGTGTTCTTCGGCGCGAGCAAGGGCGCGGGCATCGTGCTCGACTGGCTCTTCGACCGCCGCCGCAAGACGATCCGCGCCTTCGGCCTGACTCACCTGCCGCGCGTGCAGGGCGGGATGCTCTACGCCGCCGACGACGAGACGACGGCTGCCGTCTGCGAGCTCGCGCAGTCGTTCCTCGCGCGCCGCGCCGAGACGCACTTCCGCAGCCGCCTGAGCGAAGGACGCTCCGAGGAGTCGTGCGAGTGGAGCCTCGCCTGCGCGATGAGCCGCCTCCGCCTGCCGGTCCTGCCGTGGCACCAGGGCTACACCAGCCCGCAACTCGACTACATCACGGGCCTCGTCCAGCACGACGCCGACTTCGAGCACGTGATGGTGCGCTACTACTGCGACCGGTTCGTCTACTCGCTCCGCGGCGTCCAGAACGCCACCCTGCGCGACGGTCTCCTGCGCACCGTCGGCGGCCTGCCGGGGCGCGGCGACTACCTCGACGTGACGCCGTACGTCGTCCACTTCGGCTGGAAGAACCACAAGGAGCCGTACCACGACTTCGCCGACCGCGTCTGGGACGACCTCACGCGCGCGCGCCGGATGCCGATCGCCTCGGGCGACGGCGCGAGCGGCGACGGCCACGCCACCGAGGCCGACACCATCTCCCTCGCCCTCGCCGCCTGAGCATCTGCGGTGCTTCGGCACCCGATCCTGTCCGGTGGTCCCCGCGCTCCCTCGCCCCCACCGGGCCGTCGGCGGGACGCCCTTCTTCGGAAGCGGCGTCCCGTCGTTCGTTTGGGGACGTTTGATTGGGGATGGAGGGGGCGGCGGCTCCGCCTGTCAGGTCGGGGACGTGGAGAGGTCGGGCGGGGAAGGAGCACGCTACCTTTCGCGGATCCACCCGACCACGCCCCGATGGCCAAGACGCACGCCCCCGCCTTCCTCGCCCTCGTCGACGCCGCCAAGGCGCGCGTGCGCGAGGTCTCGACCGACGACCTCCGCGAGCGGCAGGCCGCCAACCCGGCCCTCGTGCTCATCGACGTTCGTGAGGACGACGAGTGGCGCGCGGGGCACGTCGCCGGAGCGCTGCACCTCGGCAAAGGCGTCATCGAGCGCGACATCGAAACCGCCCTCCCCGATGGGGGCGCCGAGATCGTGCTCTACTGCGGCGGCGGCTTCCGCAGCGCCCTCGCCGCCGACGCCGTCCAGCAGATGGGCTACACCAACGTCGCCTCGCTCGGCGGCGGCTGGCGCGCGCTGCAAGACGCCGGGTTCGAGACAACGACCGAGGGGTGAGTCGTTTGCAGTTGGTCGTGGATGCAGAGGTGCCGTCGGCGGCTGCGCCCGACGATGTGCGACGTTGACATCCTGCCTCAACCGTACTCCACCGGCCACCCCACAGGGCCACCCGGCACGCCCCACCCATCCCCCCATCAACGACCAACGATCAACACCCTTACGACTGCGTCGCCAGGCGCCAGAGGAAGGCGAGGCGCGGGCCGAGGGCGGCGGCGCGGAGGGCGAGGTAGAGCACGACGACGGAGACTGGGTGCAGCGCGATGGCGAGCGCGAAGCGGCCGAGCGTCGGGCGGGCGATGAGTTTGAGGTCGATGAGGCCGCGCAGGCCGCCCCACGCGACCGACAGCACCAGCAGCCCCGCCACGACGACCGCGACGCGCGGCGCCAGCAATGGCGGAAGCGTTGCCGTGACGAGCGCGGCAGCGGCAATCGGCAGGGCCGTCCAGCGGGGCCAGACGACGAAGCCGAGGCCCTGCCACATCGAGAGCACGTAGCGGCGGCGGGCGGCGAACTGGAAGAGCAGCGTCCAGAGCGCCATCGACAGCATGTCGATCAGGCCGACGAAGACGGCCAGCAGCCACGGGCGCGCGGCGAGCGCGGCGAGCACGCGCGCAGCGCCGCCGGGCAGGAACGTGACGAGCGCCTCGAACGACGGGAGCGGGCGGATGACCTCGACGAGTGCGGCGGCGGCGACGCCGGTGGCAAGCACGAAGGCCACCATCAGGCAGAACGTCGAGACGGCGAGCGTGTCGCGGGCGTCGCGGAGGCTGTCGCGGTAGAAGCTGTGGGCGCGGAAGTAGCGCAGCAGCAGCGTCCGCACGCGTGGCTCGGCGAAGTGGACGATTCCGGTGATGATGACGGCGAGCCAGAAGAGCCCGAGGAGCGAGGCGAGGCCGCCGCGCGCCGACTCGCCCGGCTCGAACGCGAAGGCGGCGAGGGTGCCGGTGAGGAATCCGCGCGCGACCGACAGCGCCGGACGCGCCGAGCCGTCGGCCCCGACGAGGCCGTAGGGGCGCCCGAGCGGGTCGTCGGAGGCGCCTTCGGTGCCGTCGCGCCAGCGGTAGACGAAGAGCGGGGCGGCCAGGGTGTCGAGGCGGGTGAAGAGCGTCTCGAACGCCCGCGCCTGCGCCTCGGGCGAGTTTGCGGCCCGCGTGCCGCGCGCGCGCCCATCGACCCAGTAGCCGACGACGCCGAGGCCGGCGGGCGTCTGGTGCGTGCGCTGCCACCGCGCGAGGCGCGTCTCGGGGCGCGAGAGGTCGCGCGCGGTCAGCAGCACGAGGTCGACGATGCCGTCGCAGCGGTCGGTTTCGATGAACGCGGCGACGTAGTAGGTCGTCAGGCCGCCCGCGCGGGCATAGCGCGCGAGGTCGCCGATGGCGTCGCAGGTGGCGGGGTCGGACGTGTCGGCGCGGCGTGCGAGGCCGACGGCGCCGAGCGACGGGTGGCGGCGCGCGTCGGCGGCCAGGGTGTCGAGGGCGCGGCGCAGCACCGGCAGGCGAGCGCGCAGGTCGGTGGCGAGAACGTAATCGACGGGGAGGTCGACGAAGACGCGGAGGGCGAGCGAGTCGGCGGCGCGCAGGACGGCGGCGCTCGGCAGGCCGTCGACGCGGACGGCGGTGAAGCCGGTCTCGCGGATGCGGGCGAGGTCGCGCACGGCCTCGCCATCGCTGCCGAGAGGCGCCCAGACGACCCCGCGCACCGGTCCGGGCGCCCGCGGCGGAATGCGGAACGCCGGACGTGGCGCCACCGGACGCGCCGAATCGGGCACGGCGAGCGAATCAGCGGCGAGCGACGAATCAGATGCAGCAGCGGGCGCCGGACGCGGCGGCGGCTGGGCGTGAGCGAGGCGCACCCCGGACGGGGCGCCGGTGGCCGCGGCGAACAGCACGAACGAAACGAGGGCGCGGGCAACGCGGGCGCGGGCAGCGACGGGCATCCAAACGGGGGCAGGAGGGCGAAAGTACCACGCGGGTGCCGTGGAGACCCGTCGAAATGCGTGCGCGGCCCCCGACCTGTTACCCGCGCGTCGCAGGGGGTTGCCCGTCCGTTGCACCGAGTGGCTCAACCAATCCGTTGAGTCGCCGTAGGTTTTGCCTCCCTCACCTGCGGCACCGGCTCCGGTGCGTTCCCCACATCCATCCACGTCTCCCATGACCCGCCTCTTTACCACGTCCGCCTTCGCCCTTGCGACCCTCGTATCGGTGAACACCGCCGCCGCCCAGACCCGCTTCGGCCTCGGCGGCGGCTACGACTTCGACGCCGATACCCCCTTCGTGAGCCTCCAGGCACGCACGCAGCCCGGCGTCTCCATCCCGCTCCGCTTCAACCCCAGCCTCGACGTGCTCCTCCCGAACAAGGGCACCGAGTTCCAGGCGCAGCTCAACCTCAACGCCCTCTACGACTTCGGCGCGGGCATGACGACCTCGTTCACGCCCTATGCAGGCATCGGCTTCGCCGTCGGCTACAAGAAGGACGACAACAAGAAGGGCGATGCCGAGCCGGGCGCCAACTTCCTCTTCGGCGCCGAATTCAACCGTCCGTCGGCGCGCCCGTACCTGCAGCTCCAGATCTCGACGACGAACGCGCAGGGCGTCGGCATCGGCGCGGGCATCATGTTCTGATAACCGGTCGACCCGGCTGCGCGGCACGTTCGCGCGTGCGTCCCGGCGGGGGCGGTGGCCCTCGGGCTGCCGCCCCCGCGTCGCGTTGGGGCGGGGGCGAACACGGCCGCAGGCAGCGGATGAGGCGATGCCGAAGACACGAGCGCGTGGAAACCTGGCGTTACGACGGCGTTGCACGCAACTTCCGCGTCCGCGCCACCGCGCCGCGCGCCCCGCTGAGGGCGTCGGCTGCCACTTCTTCGCTGCATGAACGCCACGCGTCTCCACCAGGCCACCGCCGGTCTCGTCTTCACCGCAGCCTTCGTCCTGTACCTGCTCACCGTCGCCCCGACGGCGTCGTTCTGGGACTGCGGCGAGTTCATCGCCATCTCGCACGGCCTGCAGGTCTCGCACCCACCGGGCGCGCCGTTCTACATGCTCGTCGGGCGGTTCTTCTCGATGTTCGCGGGCGACCCGGAGAACGTGGCGTACTCGATCAACCTGATCTCGGTGCTTTCGAGCGCCGCGACCGTCCTGCTCACGCACCTGAGCATCGTGCGGCTCGCGCAGCACTGGCAGCCGCCCGTCGCCGAGCGCTCGTGGACCGATCACCTCGCCGCGCTCGTCGGCGGCGCCGTCGGCGCGCTTGCGTTCGGGGCCAGCGACTCGTTCTGGTTCAACGCGACGGAGGCCGAGGTCTACGCCGCCTCGATGTTCTTTACGGCCCTCGTCGTCTGGCTCATCCTCAAATGGAGCGAGGACGCGGCGCTCGAAGAGACGCGCATTCCCGGGCAGGAGCGCCACCCGTTCGGCCTGCAAGCGAACCGCTACCTCGTGGTCATCGCGTACATGTTCGGCCTGGCGATCGGCGTGCACCTGCTCAACCTGCTCGCGCTGTTCTTCTGCGCGCTCATCTTCTACTTCTCGGAAGTCGAACGCGAGGAGTGGACGACCAAGCAGCGCTGGATCGGCGTGTTCGCCGTCGGGGCGGTCTCGGCGGTCGTCTTCCTGCTCGTCTACCCCGGCATCATCCAGTGGCTGCCGACGCTGATGCGGCAGGTCGGCTCGATCACGATCCCGATGCTCGTCGTCGTCGGCGCTCTCGCGTGGATGATCCGGTGGACGCACCAGCGGCGGCGCCTCGCGCTCAACCTGCTCGCGCTCTCGCTCGCGGCGATCCTGATCGGCTACTCGACGTACGCGCTCATCTTCATCCGCTCGGCGGCGAACCCGCCGATCGACGAGAACGACCCGGAGAACGTCGAGGGCATCGTCTCCTACCTCAAGCGCGAGCAGTACGGGGAGAGCGGGTTCAAGCTCAGCGGGCCGGGCTACGACAACGCCACGCAGACGTTCGTCACCAAGTCCTTCCCGCGGCGCCACTCGCAGGTGCCCGAGCACATCCGCGAGTACCAGCGCTACACGTCGGACGCTGACTTCTTCGTCGGCTATCAGGTCAATTACATGTACTGGCGGTACTTCCTCTGGCAGTTCGCCGGGAAGGATTCCGACACGCAGGGATCGCCCGCCATCACCGGCTTCGACTTCATCGACAGCAGCATTCCGGGCCGGATGACGGTGCGGCAGACGCCGAGCGAGCGCAAGAGCGAGAATGCGTACTTCGCCCTGCCCCTGCTCCTCGGCCTCTTCGGGATGGCGTACCACATCTGGCGCGACTGGCGCCGGGCGAGCGCCGTCGGCCTGCTCTTCCTGCTCACCGGGCTGGGCATCATCGTCTACCTGAACCAGGCGCCGTTCCAGCCGCGCGAGCGTGACTACTCGTACGTCGCCTCGTTCTTCGCCTTTGCCCTGTGGATCGGTATCGGCGCGACCGGCCTCGTCGAACTGGCCGCCGAGGCGCTGCGCCGCCGCGCGCCCGGCATGGCGCTCCCCGCCGCCGCGCTCACCTCGGTCGTCGTTATCGCCGCCGTGCCCGGCCTGATGACCGCCGTCAACTACGACGACCACGACCGCTCGAAGCAGTACGTCGCTCCCGACTACGCCTACAACATGCTCCAGAGCGTCGCCGAGCAGGGCGTCCTCTTCACCAACGGCGACAACGACACCTTCCCGCTCTGGTACCTGCAAGAAGTAGAAGGCGTGCGCCGCGACGTGCGCGTCTCGAATCTGAGCCTGCTCCAGACGCCGTGGTACATCCGGCAGATGAAGGCCCAGGCCTCGCGCGACTCGAAGCCCATCGCGATGGACCTCTCCGACGCCGAGATCACGCAGATCGGCGACGCGGGCGGCATCCAGTGGACGCCGCAGACGCTCGAACTGCCCGTGCCCGACCCGGCCGCGCAGCGCGGCGTCGAGGGGCCGACGATGACGATGGGCGCGGGCGGACGCGCAGGCGGACCCGTGATGAGCGGCGTCCCCGGCGTGCTCGCCTCCGATGCGGGCCTCGTCGAGCGGCCGATGAAGTGGCGCGTCGAGGGGCGACAGTACGGACAGGACTTCTACGTCCTCGGGCCGAACGACCTCTCGATCGTGTCGATGCTCCGCGCGAATGCGCAGAACGGCTGGCAGCGCCCGATCTACTTCGCCGTCACCGTCGCGCCCGACGGGCAGGTGGGTCTTTCGAACCATTTCCAGCTCGAAGGGCAGGCGCAGCGCGTCGTGCCCGTGCGCCACGACGAGCCGCTCGGGCGCGTCGCCGGTGACATCACCCTCGAACGGATGCGCGGCTTCCGCTTCCGCAGCCTCAGCGACACGACGGCCTACTTCGACGAGAACATCCGCCGGATGGTGGACAACTACCGCAACATCTACTCGCGCGTCGGCGAGAGCCTGGCCAGCGAGGGCCGCAACGCCGAGGCCATCGCGCTCCTCGACACCCTGATGGAGCGCGTGCCCTTCACGACGATCGGCGGCGACGCGCGCTCGTTCTCGTTCATGGCGCAGGCGTACGCCAAGGCCGGTGCGAGCGACCGGGTCGGACTGGTGCTCGGGCAGGCGGGCGGCTACCTGAACGGTCTCTACGCCTCGCCGTCGATGTCCGACCGTGCGCTCGGCGTCAACTTCGCGCTCTACGCGGCGCGCATCGCTCTGCAGGGCGGCAACGCGCCCGTCGCGCGGCAGCTCATCGCCGACGCCACGCCGGTCTTCACGGCCTTGGCCAACGCGCGCGCCCTCTCGCCCGACGAGACGTTCCAGAACGCGCAGGGCCTCATCCTGACGCTCGGCGCTTCGGGCGATCTCGCAGCCGCCAAGGCCCTCGCCGACGATCTCGCGCGCAAAACCGGCATCCCGGCCCTCACGACGACGCCCGACACCCTCGCGCTCCTCGTCGCCCAGGCCCGCCGCGACATCGGCCTCGACACGACCGCTGCGCCGCGCGCCGTCCGCCCCACCGCGCCCGACGCCGCCCCCGGCGACAGCGCCCGTCCGACGCGCTGACGTCCCCTGAGACGAGACGCGCCTCCCGAAGCGCCCGCCCGCCCCCGCGAGCGGGCGCTTCGGCGTTTCTGGAGAAGTCGAGACGGGGCGGTTTGGCTTTCCTCCTACCGCTCCACACCGGCCCCGTCATTGCGAGCGCAGCGCGGCACTCTCGTCGTCAAAAGCGCTGAAGGACCGGATCGCCCCGCGGTGCGGCAGGCTGGACGATTCGATGCAGGAGCGAACGGACAGGGTGAGCCAAGGGGTCGGTTCGAATCTGCGCCGACGCGCGTCCTCGCGCACGCTCCGGCGCGAAGGACAGGACGACCGGATTCGCCCCCTGCGGTCCGACGCAAGATGAAGGCACCAAAGCGCCGACGAATGGAACGAAAGGTGCGGGGAGTAGGCGCGGACCGGTTCGGGTGCTATTCCCGTTGATTCAGCCCGTGGGGCATTTCGACATTTCCTCTTCCGGAGGTGCTGGCAGCGAAGGAAGTAGAGCTTTTACCGGATGGCTCTTGTAACATTGGTCCTACATGGGTATCATCACCCCCTGCGTCTCCCGACGGCGCTCCGTTCTCTCGTCCGTCATTCCTCCGTTTCTCCCATGAAGCAGACCAGCACCGTCAAGTGGTTCGACGCCAAGAAAGGCTATGGCTTTCTCGTCAACCCCGCCGAAGGTCCCGACATCTTCGTCCACTACACCGCAATCGTCTCCGAAACGCGCTTCCGCACGCTCCGCACCGACGAGGAGGTGACCTTCGCGCTCGACGACGGGCAGAAAGGCCTTCACGCCAAGGACGTCGTCTCGCTCAACCCGCTTCCGGACGAAGACATCGTGCGCCCGCGCTTCGAGGTGCCCGAGAGCATCCCGGCGATGCGCCCGTCCGTCGTGCCCGTTGCGTCGGCGGAGCTCCCCTTCGACGCCCCCACGACAGGCACCGGAGCGGCCTGAGACACCTGCAGCGCGTTCTGCACGGCCCCGTTCGTCCCGCGATGACCGGCGGCGTCGGGCCAGGTCTCTGCACGCGTCCGGACGGGCCGACGTGCGCGTCTCTGCCGCTCGTACCGATGCCCCGCACGGGCGTTGCCTGCGCCCCCTCGATGGCCCTACTTTGGCGCCCATGACCGACGCCGCGCCCGACACTACCCCTGCCGACCTGTTCGGCCCCGCCACGCTCGCACGCGTCGCCGCCGTGCTCGGCACCGACGCCACGATGACGCCGGACGGCCTTGTGCGCTTCGACCTCACCGGCGCCGACCGCAGCCTGAGCGTCGAGATCAGCACGCGCCTGGACCTCCCCCCTGCGCTCGCCGATGTCGCGCCGAACGTGGTGACGGTACTCGGGCGCGAGTCACTCGTGCAACTCCACGGCATCACCGCCGTCGTCACGTCCGACGAACTCGGCGAGGTGATCTTCCTCTCGCGCCGCGGGACGATGCTCAGCGGCCTCGTCGTCGAGCGCGGCGCCGGGTGTTCGCTCTATGCCCACGTCGACGAGCGGCTCCTCTCCGCGGATTTCATGACGCTCCCCGCCGAACTGGCGATGTCCAGCGTCGCGCTCTCGCTCGCCGAGACGTTCTTCGACGACCCCGCCTGAGGCGCCTCAGGCGCCCTGCGTCCCTGATGCTGCCCCGATGATCGACCTCGAACTCGACCACGACACGCGCACGCTCGACCTCGACCGCCTGCGAGCCGTCCTCGATGCCGCCGCGGCGGGCGAAGGGCGCGAGACCGGCGAGGTGACCGTCGTGCTGACCGACCACGCGACGGTCCGCGAGATGAACGTCGCCTATCTCGCGCACGACTACGACACGGACGTATTGTCGTTCTGGCTCGGCGCCGACGACGGCAGCGGGGCCTTGGAGGGCGAGGTCTACGTCGATCTCGACACCGCCGCCGAGCGCTGCGGCGAGTTCGGGAGCGACTACGAGCGCGAGGCGATGCGCTACGCGGTGCACGGGCTGCTGCACCTTTGCGGTTACGACGACACCGAAGATGCCGACCGGGAAACCATGAGGGGGCTTGAGGACTGTTACCTTGACCTCCCGTTCACAAATCCCTGACGCCCGATGCAGACGCACGTCACCTTCCGCCACCTCGACCACAGCGACGCTCTCCAGGCCCACACCGAAGCGGCCCTCGAGAAGCTCGGCCGTGTCTACTCGCGCATCGATACAGCCCACGTGACGCTCAGCGAAGACGGCCTCGAGAAGAAAGCCGAGATCCGCCTCGCCATCCCAGGCCCCGACGTCTTCTGCTCCGAGCGTGGCGCCTCCCACCAGGAAGCTGTCGATGCGTGCGTCGAGAGCCTCAAGCGCGTCCTCGTCAAGCAGAAGGAACAGCGTCACGCCCACGACCCCGAGCGTACCGTCTGGCACTGACGGCACCGCTCACGCCTGAACCGCCGCCCGATGTCCGCCCAGGATGTCGGGCGGCGCTGCGTTTGGGAGCGCCAGCCCCCTCCCCATACCCCCACAAACTCACCATCCCTCCAACCTCACGCCGTCTTGCGGAGGGCTTCGACGACCTGGCTGACGGCGGCGGCACTCTGCATGATGTAGTAGTGGAGGATCGGCACATCGTCGCTGAGCAGTTCCTCGCTCTGCCGGATCGCCCACCGGATGCCGATCTCGCGCGCGTGCTGGGGCGCAGCCGTGATCTCACCGACGAGTTCCTCGGGCAGGTCGATGTGGAAGGCGCGCGGCAGGCTCGTCACGTGCGCCGCCGTGGTGATGATCTTGAGGCCGGGGATGATCGGCACCTCGATGCCTGCGGTGCGGCAGTCGGCGACGAACGTGCGGAAGTGGCTGTTGTCGAAGAACATCTGCGTGACCACGTACTCGGCGCCCGCGTCGACCTTGCGCTTGAGTTCGGCGATGTCGCGGGCGCGGTTGGCGGCGGCGAAGTGCTTCTCAGGGTACCCGGCCACGCCGACGCAGAAGTCCGCCGGGCGCGCGTCGAGGAGGTCTTCGAGGTAGCGCCCCGCGTTCATGTCCGCGATCTGCCCGACGAGGTCGGCGGCGCAGCGGTTGACGGAGCGGTCGGACGGCACCGGCTTGTCGGCCACGTCGTCGCCGCGCAGGGCCATCACGTTGTGGACGCCGAGGTAGCCGAGTTCGACGAGCGCGTCTTCGGTCTCCTCGCGCGTGAACCCGGCGCAGAGCAGGTGCGGGACGGCTTCGATGCCGTGACGGGCCTTGATGGCGGCGCACAGGCCGATCGTGCCGGGCCGCTTGCGCCGGACGAGCCGCTTGACGGTGCCGTCGGGAAGCTCTTCGTAGTACGCCTGCGCCGCGTGGCTCGTGACGTCGATGAAGGGCGGATCGAAGGCGGCGAGCGCGTCGACGACGGCGAGGGCGTCGGCCACCGACCCGCCGCGTTTGGGCGGGATGATCTCGTAGGAGATGAGCGGCGCGGCTCCGTCGGCGGAGGCGCGGTCGATGGCCTCGGTGACCTTCATGGGTTCAGTTGCAGCGGGCGCGCACATCGCGCACCCAGTCTCGGGGAAGATCGGCGGGCTGGCCTTTCTCGAAGCAGTACGCCGGCCCGCGGTACTCGCGCTCGCGGGCACGAAGGTCGGCGCGGATGTCGCGGGCGCTCATCCGGTGCAGTCCGGCGAGGCGCGCGAGGACAGCCCGCATGGCGGGGTCGTGGCTCGAAAACGGCGAGTGCCGCTCGTCGGGCGCGTAGATGCGCACCGCGGTGCCGATCACCCACACGAGACCCGCGAAGGTGACGGGGACGAGCACTCCAGCAAAGACGGCGACGTAGAGCATCGGGTGAACGGGTCGGATCGGCTCAGCGGCCAGCGGCGGCCGAGGTCGTGTCGAGGGAGGCGGCAGGGAGCGTCGTCGAGGCGTCGCGCGTGGTGTCGGCGCCGGGGGCAGTGAGGCCGGTCACCATGCCTGCCGTGTCGGCGGGGACGGCGTTTCGAGCGTTTGCCGAGTCGGTCGGGGTGACGAGAAGGGTCCCGTAGCGCGCGAGCAGGAGCGAGTCTCCGGCCACGAGGGCCTGTTCGTCGCGGATCGTCTGCGAGTCGACGTTGCCGAGGTCGCCGCGAAACATCGTGTCGAAGAGCGTGAAGGTCAGGAAGACGCCGACGAAGACGAGCGACGACACGAAGGCCAGGCTGTTGACGCGGTTGTCGTACTTCAAGCCCATGAAGATGCGGACGACGAACACCACCTTGATCGTCGCGATGACGAGCGCGAGCGGGACGTGAAGGACGGAAGGAATCCAGTCGGCCTTGCCCGTCCAAACGGTGAGGGCCGTCAGTCCAGCGAGCACGGCGAGCACGGTGAGGAGCGTGCGCGGCGGGGTGATGTGGTGGCCGTGGTCGGCGTTGGCGGCGTGTGCCATCGTTCGGTCGTCGGAAGAAGTCGGAGGGGCGCGGAGGCACCGGATCATCAGCTTGCAGCCGGAGATCGGCCCGCGCGCTCAGCTGTGTCTCAGCCGTGGATGAGGTAGAGCAGCGGGAAGAGGAAGATCCAGATGATGTCCACGAGGTGCCAGTAGAGGCCGCCGAGTTCGACGGGCGTATACCACTCTGCCGAGAAGTGCCCCTTCATGTTGCGGATCGTGATCCACGTGAGCACGATCACGCCCGCGATGATGTGAACGGCGTGGATGCCGGTCGACATGAAGTAGAGGCCGAAGAACTGCATCGCGTGCGGCACGTCGGCGAGGTAGCCGTAGTGCTCGCCGTGGGGCGCAAAGCGATCGCCAGGAAAGACGCCTCCGTGGAATTTGCTCGTGTACTCGAAGTACTTGACCGTGAGGAAGATGAGGGCCCCGGCGATCGTGGCGAGCAGGTAGAGCGTCGTCTTCTTCTGGTCGCCGTTCTGGATTCGGTTGATCGCCATCGCCATCGTAAACGAGGAGGCGAGGAGCACGAGCGTGTTGTAAAATCCGAGCTGCGTATCGAGCACGTGCGCGCACGCCTCGAACGTCTCCGGGTACCAGATGCGGAAGACGGCATACCCGACGAACATCCCGCTGAAGAGCAGGATTTCGGTCATGAGGAAGAGCCACATCCCCATCTTCGCCGCGTCGAACTGCTGCTCGGACGAGACGAAGTAGTGCTTCAGGTGCGGCGCGTGAGCGCTGCCGTGGCCGTCGTCGGGGTGGCCACCCGTGGCGTGGGTGCCGTGCGGGGCCGCCGCGCCGTGGGCGTGGGGGGCGTCGACGTCGAGCGAGGCGGTGGGATGCGAGGCCATCGGGGCGAAGGGCGGGCGTCAGAGAAGGAGCGCCGGGCACGTCCGGGGGAGGCGGACGGGCACGGGCGCGGTCGGGTCACGCGAGGCGCGTCGGGGCGGGCGCGGGCGGGGCGACGGCGGCGCCGTCACCGGCGGTCACGCCATCTCCGTGTCCATCGCCGCTGCCATCCCCTCCGTGCCCGTCACCGGACGTGGGGCCGAAGAGGTCGTCGGCGAGGTGGAAGTCGTAGGCGCCGCGCGTCACGAGGGGCGTGTGGTGGAAGTTGTGCGCGTCGGGCGGGGTCGTCGCGTGCGTCCATTCGAGGGTCGCGGCGCCCCACGGGTTCTGCGGCGCGCGCTCGCCCTTCGTCCATCCCCAGATCCACGTGCCGAGCACAGCGAAGAGGCCGAGACCGAGGATGTACGAGCCCATCGTCGAGATGAAGTGCAGCGTCGCGTAGTCCGAGATGTAGTCGTAGTAGCGGCGCGGCATCCCCTGCGAGCCGAGGATGAACTGCGTGAAGAACGTCACGTTGAAGCCGATAAACACGAACACGGCAGCAATCTGCGACGCGCGCTCCGGGTACATCTTGCCAAACATCTTCGGAAACCAGTAGTACATCCCGCCGATGAGCGCGATCACCGTTCCACCCATCATCACGTAGTGGAAGTGCGCGACGACGTAGTACGTGTCGTGCAGGTGAACATCGACCGCGAGGACGCCGACCATGATGCCGGTCAGGCCGCCGATGGTGAACAGGAAGAGGAACATCAGCGCGTAGATCATCGGCGTCCGCAGCCAGATCGATCCCTTGTACATCGTCGCCACCCAGTTGAAGACCTTCACGCCCGAGGGAATGCCGATCAGGTAGGTGATGAGCGAGAACACGATGGCCGAGATCGCCGACTGCCCCGACACGAACATGTGGTGCCCCCAGACGAGGAAGCCGAGGAGCGCGATGGCCACCGACGAGAGCGCGACGGCGCGGTAGCCGTAGATGCGCTGCCGCGAGAACGTGGCGATCAGTTCGCTCACGATCCCGAAGGCCGGCAGGATCATGATGTAGACCGCCGGATGGCTGTAGAACCAGAAGAAGTGCTGGAAGAGGACCGGGTCGCCCCCCTTGGCCGGGTCGAAGATGCCGATGCCGAAGACGCGCTCGGCGAAGAGCAGCAGCATCGTCACGCCGAGAACCGGCGTCGCCAGCACCTGCACGAGGCTCACCGCGTACATCGCCCAGACGAACAGCGGCAGGCGGTTCCACGTCAGCCCCGGCGCGCGCATCTTGTGGATGGTCACGATGAAGTTGAGGCCGGTGAAGATCGACGCGAAGCCTGCGATGAAGATGGCGAGCGTCAGGAAGATGACCGAGCCGTTCGTGCGGATCGAGTAGGGCGTGTAGAACGTCCACCCGGTGTCCGGAAAGAGGCCCATCGCAATGGCCGTGATGACCAGGCCCGCGCCCGCGAGGTAGAAGTACCACGACGCGAGGTTCAGCCTCGGAAACGCGACGTCCTTGGCGCCCAGTTGAAGCGGGAGCACGAAGTTGCCGAGCACGCCGGGCGTGACGGGCACGAGGAAGAGGAACGTCATCAACACGCCGTGGAGCGTGAACGTGAAGTTGTACGAATCCGCCGACATGATCGTCCGGCCCTGCGTCATCAGCTCGGTGCGCACGAGAAGTGCGGCGATGCCGGCGACGAGGAAGACCACCATCAGGGTGATCATGTAGAGGATGCCGATGCGCTTGTGGTCGACCGTCGTGAGCCACGACTTGAGGCCGCGCTCCTGGTTGAGGTAGTTCACATCGGCGTGCCCCATCGCGTCGACGTGCCCGTGGGCGTCGTCGGTGTGCGTGGCGGGGGGCGCCGGGGCAAGGGTTGCGGTCTGTGCCATGTCGGGGTGGGCGGCCGGGGCCGCGCAAGGGGGAAGTCGTCAGACGCAGCGCCCGAAGACGCGGCGGCGCTTACTTGAGCGTCTTGATGTAGGCGATGATCGCGTCCACCTGCTCGCCGGGAAGCGTCGAGTAGTTGGCGGGCATCACGTTCGCGTAGCCCTGGACGATCTTGGCGCCGGGGTTGAGGATCGACTCGCGCAGGTAGTTCTCGTCGGCGACGACGGTGCCCGCGCTCGTCGCGTGGCTCTTCTCGTAGAGGCCCTTCCACGTCGGGCCCGTGCCTGCCGAGCCATCGACGCTGTGGCAGGTCTGGCACGCATTCTTCTTGGCGAGGATGGCGCCCTGCTCTTCGAGCGGCAAGCGAGGCGCTCATGTCGCCGACGCCGCCGGTCTCGGCCCATTCGTTGAAGGTGCCCTGATCGACGACGTGGAGCTTGCCGATCATGTACGAGTGCGACGTGCCGCAGTACTCGGTGCAGAAGATGTCGAAGACGCCGGTCTGCGTGCCCTCGAACCACACCGACGAGTACCGGTTGGGGAGCACGTCCTGCTTGACGCGCATCGCGGGGATGTAGAACGAGTGGAGCACATCCTGCGAGTCCATCACGAAGCGGATCGGGCGCCCGACCGGCACGAAGATCTCGTTGGTTGCCTGGAAGCCTTCTGGGAACGTGAACGTCCATCCCCACTGGAATCCCTTGACGCGCACCTCGTAGGCATCGGGCGGGGCGACTTGCAGCTTGATGTAGGTTTTGAAGCCCCACGTGAAGACGAGAAGCGAGAGGATCGTCGGAATCACGATCCACGTCAGTTCCAGGGCCTTGCTCTCCTCGGGCGGCGAAGGCACCTCACCGGCCTCGCGGCGGCGGTACTTGTAGACGAGGATCGCCATCGCGCCCACGACGAGCACGAAGAAGATCAGGCTCACATTGGTGACGAAGTGGAAGATCCAGTCGATGGACGGGGCGAGGGTGGACCCCTGCGGCGGCAGCCAGAGCGAGCGTTCCATGGGTGTTCAGGCGTCGGCGGGAGTGAGGGGCGACGCGGTCTTGTGGCGGCGCCAGAGGAGGGTCAGGAAAAGGCCGAGCAGTGTCACCGTCATGGCACCGGCGCCCTTCATGATGGCGGTCGCGGCGGGCACGTAGCTCCCGGCGTCGGCATCGTACTGGAAGCAGAGCATCAGGAAGCTGTCGAACGGGGTGCCGACCTTGCCCTCGGAGGCTTCGCCGAGGGCGAGGCGCACGTCGCGCGGGTTGAAGGTGAGGCCGGGCAGGTAGCGCGTGATGGTGCCGTCGGGCGCGAGGAAGATGAGCGTCGCCGGGTGGGCGTACTGCTTCGAGCGCTCGTCCCACCGGTACTCGAACCCGACGGCGTCGGCGAGGCCGAGGATCGCGGGCTTGGAGCCGGTGAGGAAGTGCCAGCCAGTCTCCGCGCCCTCGCGCCCGAGCGCGGCGATGTGGCGGGCCTTCTGGCGCTGCGCGTCGGCCAGGGTCTCGGTCGGCTCGAACGAGACGGTGACGACGGTGTAGTCGGCGCCGGGCGACACCGGGACCTCGGCGATGGCGCTCGTGAACCCGTCGAGGAGCAGGTTGCAGAGCATCGGGCAGTCGTAGTAGACGAGCATCAGCACGACTGGCTTGCCCTTCCCGAGGTAGCTCCCGAGCGCGACTTCCTTGCCGGTGTCGTCGTGGAAGGTCAGCCCGGCAGGCACCTTGCGCCCGAGCCGCTCGACGAGTCCGACGCCCTCCGTGCCCGGCACGACGGTCCCCGGCACCTGCGCGCGCAGCGGGGCAGCGCTGGCGGCGAGGAGGAGCAGGACGGCGAGGCGGGCGAACATCAGGGGCGGGGCGCAGTCAGCGCCCGGTGAGGTCGGGGATGGGGGAGGCAGCGGCGGCGCTGCTGTCGCGCGGGGGGAGGCCGGCGGCGGGAGCGGCGGCGCGGACCTGCGCTTCCATCGCTTCCTGAATCGGGATGCGGTAGCGGCCGCTCGCGTCGTTGACGACTTCGTAGTGGTCGAGCGCGCGGCGGGCCTGCATCTCGGTGTCGTAGAGCAGCGGGTGACGGATGGCGTTCGCCGACGTTCCCGGCACGCGCGCCGACGCCGCCGCGACGGCCTGCTCGCGCACGACGGCCTTCCAGTTGAAGACGATGACGACGAGGATGGCGATGGTGACGAGCACGCCGAGGGTGATGGCGAGGATCTGCGCCGACGCCACGCCTTCCGGCTCGACGCCCATCTCGTTCGCCGTGTCGGCCCCGACCGCGCTGCCGCTCGCCTCGGCGGCCGCAGCAGCGCCACTGGCCTTGAAGAGTTCGGCGACCGGCCCGAGGTCCTCGGCGGCGTCCGGGTCGGTACGCGTCGGGTCGGACGGGTTGCCGTTGCCCGCGGGCGGCGTGTCGACCATCACGGCGGCGTCGGTCGCCACGGCGTCTTCGACGGGGATGAAGCTCTCGACGCGCTCGCCCGAGCTTTCCGCCCCGCCGCGGCAGGCCATCACGCGCCAGTAGTACGTCTGCCCGATCTCGACACCCCCGTCGAGGTCGATGCGCGTCGCCTCGGTCTCGACTTCGGCGAGGAGAGCCTCGTTCGAGAAGTCGGTGGCGGTGGCGACCTGCACGAGGTACGACGTGGCGTTCTCGCTCGGCTCCCACACGAGCGAGAGCGCGTCGGCGGCCACGCGTGCGGCGCTGACGGGGGAGACCGGGATCGGGTCGAGAAGTGTGGAGGAGTCGGTGGCCATCGGGTCGGGCGCCGTTGGGTACGGCAGGCGGGTCACAGCAAGTGCCCGCAGCGGCAACGCAGCGGGCACCGGCCAGGTCGGCGGGAGGATGTGAAAGTGCCACGAGCTTTCAGGTTTCCCTGAAAGTTTGGCCGGAGGCGACCCACCCCGTCTCGCCCGGCCACGGTCTCGGACGCCTCAGACGTGTCCGTGGGCGATCGAGCGCGCGAGGCGCGGGTCGTTGATCGGCACGAGCGGGTGGCGGGCGAGGCGGTAGAAGAACAGGGCCGCGAAGACGCCGAAGAGGCCGAGCCACGTCGTCAGGTCGAGCCAGTGGAACGTCGAGGCGTGCTCGCCCGCGGCGATCATCTCCGTCACGCGGACCGGCTGGATGAGCCAGTGCAGATCGAACCACTGCATCACGAAGAACCAGACGGCCATGATCGAGAGCAGCGCCGTCGACTTCTTGGCGCCCTGCGAGAGCAGGATGAAGAACGGCAGGATGAAGTGCGCGATCAGCAGGGCAGCGCTGTGGAACTGCCAGCCGTGCTCCATGCGGTGCGAGAACCAGATCGTCTCCTCCTTCAGGTTGCCGTACCAGATGAGCATGTACTGCGAGAACGCGATGTACGCCCAGAAGACGGTGAAGGCGAACATCCACTTGCCGAGGTCGAGGTAATGCCCGTCCCCGACCGCATCGCCGAAGGCGCCGCCGCGCTGCAGGAGGATGGTGACAAGCACGATGAACGCGAACGACACCCAGTAGGCGCCCGCGAAGATGTAGACGCCGAAGATGGTCGAGAACCAGTGCGGGTCGACCGACATGACGAGGTCGAAGGCCGCGAAGGCGACGGTGACAGCGTACACGGGAATGCCGAGCGCGCTCCACCAGCGCTGCTTGGCCGGGATGTCATGGTCCGGCGAGATGTCCTGACGCAGCGAGAGGCGGTAGAAGCGCGTGGCGAAGAGCGACCAGACGACGAAGTACAGGACGACGCGCGCGAAGAAGAACGGCGTGTTCAGGAACGCTTGCTTGCCCGCGAGAATCGGGTCGTAATGCGGCCCGCCGACGACGTAGAGGTCCGCGTGCGTCCAGTGGAACAGGTCGTGCATCCCGAACGCGATCGGCAGGAAGAGCAGCCCGAGCACCGGAATCGACATCGCCATCGTCTCGGCGACGCGGCGCACGACGACCATCCAGTGCGCCCGCACGATGTGGTGCACCATCACGAAGAAGAGCGCCCCGAGCGAGATCGTCAGGCAGAAGGCCCAGCCGACGAGGTACGAGAAGTAGAACTGCTTCGGATCGATGGTGCCGCCGACGACGCTGAGCGCGAGGAGCGCGATGCCCGCGAACAGCGGCAACAGCCACATGCGCGAGGTGCCGGAGAAACGGAAGGCAGGCTCGGCGGTCGTCTCGGCCGTCGGGGTGACGGGGTCGAGGAGCCAGGTCGAGAGCGCGCTGGTGCGGAGGGGCGATTCCATCGGAGGGGCGTCGGGGCGTCGGGGCAGAGGTGCCGCGCGGGGGCGGCGCGTCGGCGCGAATCGGTCAGTTGGACGGCGCGGTGGGCGGCGTCGGTGCAGCGGCGGGCGCTGCCGGGGCGGTCGTCGCGCCGGGGGTGGCGGCGCCTTGCGAGCCGCCGCCCATGTTGGCGCTGCGGGCCTGCTCGATGGCGGCTCGGTCGCCGGCCGGTACGTCGGCGGCACCGGCGTACTGCGAGCGTTGCAGGGCGCGGATGTAGGCGACGATGGCCCAGCGGTCGGCGACGGGGATCTGCTGCGCGTAGCCGGGCATCGAGCGGACGCCGTTGCCGATCACGTGAAAGATGTAGCCGTCCTCGATCGTCCGGTACTTGTCCTCGTGGTACGACGGCGCAGGCGTGTAGCCGTACTGGCCCGTCATGATGATGCCCTTGCCGTCGCCCGCCTTGCCGTGGCAGACCGAGCAGTAGATGTTGAAGCGCTGCTGGCCGCGCTGGAGCAGTTCCTCGGTGAGCGGCACCGGGCTGGTCTGCACGTACGCGCCGCCGTTCTCGCCGCGGTAGAAGACGCCGTCGGCGCGCTCGTGTCCGCGCGCCACGGTGCCCGCAACCGGCGTGCGCATCGACAGGCCGTCGGCGAAGAACGTGTTGGCCTCCTGCGGGTCGAAACGCTGCTGGAAGTCCATGTTCAGGTTCGGGTGGATCGGAGGGGCCTCCGACACCATCCCGCGGCACCCGGTGAGCGCGAGCGCACCGGCGGCGAGGGCGAGAAACGTCTTGGTCATCGTGCTGGGAAAAGTCGGGCGGCCCGTCAGGGGTGCGCGTCGGAGCGGCGGTGGCTCAGAGGAGGCGAGGGGCCGCGGCGGTCGGAACGGTGAGCGACGGCGTGACGGTCGGCTCAACGATGACGACATCCGTCGTCACAGCCTCGGGGTCTTCCTCGCGGATCGTCTCGACATGCGTCGCGCCGTTGCGGCGGGCGAAGTCGGCGACGCTGGCCTCGTCAAAGTTGGCGTCGGAGGCGGCGACGTAGAGGAAGAAGGCGTCGTCGGTGACGCGGCCGAAGCGGGCCGAGTTGAAGAGCGGGTTGTAGGGGCGCGGCAGGCCGTTGATCGCGAACATCCCGATGGCCGTCCCGAGGGCGCCGAGAAGTACGGTGAGCTCGAACATCACCGGGATCGACGGCTCGAACGCGAAGGCAGGCTTGTTCGAGATGTTCATCGGATAGTCGACGGCGCCCATCCACCACTGCATCCACGTGGCGAGGGCGAGGCCCGTTGCCGCGCCGCCGAGCGTGAAGAAGCCCACGATGGAGTTTCCCAGCCCCATCGCCTTGTCCATCCCGTGGATCGGGAAGGGCGAGTGCGTGTCGTAGTGGCGGTAGCCCGCCTCACGCGCCGCGGCGGCGGCGTCGAGGAGTGCGCCGGGGTTGGCGAACTCGGCCAGCACGCCGTGGAGCGTCCCCGACGCCGGAGCGTCGTAGATGCCCATGGCGGCCTTGATCTCGCGCAGAAGCTCTTTCATGTTCGTTCGGGACGGCGGGGGCGGGCGGCGGGGCCACTCCCTTGGATGGGATCAGAGATCAGGCGTGGCGCTGCGATTCCTCGGCGCCGGTCACGTAGGCGTCGTGCGTGCCCTGCATCGCCTTGCCGCCGTGCGGCGCGGCCAGCTCGGCGGCGGCGCCGTGGCCATCGCCCTCGTGGGCGTGGTAGTTGTGCGGGTCGGCCTCGGGCATGATGCCCTTCACTTCGGCCATCGCGACCATCGGCAGCCAGCGCAGGAAGAGGAGGAAGAGCGTAAAGAAGATGCCGAGCGAACCCACGTAGAAGCCGACATCGACGATCGTCGGCTGGTAGTAGCCCCACGACGACGGCAGGTAGTCGCGGTGAAGCGAGAGCACGGTGATCACGAAGCGCTCGAACCACATGCCGATGTTCACGACGATCGAGAGCGCAAACATCACCGGGATGCTGCGGCGCATCTTCTTGAACCAGAAGACCTGCGGCGAAACGAGGTTGCAGAACATCATCGTCCAGTACGCCCACGCAAACGGCCCCTTCCAGCGCACCTCGAAGAACTGATACATCTCGTACGTCGACTGCGAGTACCACGCGATGAAGAACTCCGTGATGTACGCAAACCCGACGATCGTACCCGTCACCAGGATCACGATGTTCATCTTCTCGAGGTGATCGAGCGTGATGAGGTTCTCCAGCTTGTAGATCCAACGCGCCACGACAAGCAGCGTCACGACCATCGCGAAGCCCGAGAAGATGGCGCCCGCGACGAAGTACGGCGGGAAGATCGTCGTGTGCCAGCCGGGGATGATCGAGACGGCGAAGTCGAACGACACGACCGAGTGGACGCTCAGCACGAGCGGCGTCGCGAGGCCGGCGAGGATGAGGTACGCCTTCTCGTAGTTGCGCCAGTGGCGGTTCGCGCCCGTCCAGCCCATCGCAAGGGCGCCGTAGGTGCGCGCTCGCCACGTGCGGCCCATCGCCACGGCACGGTCGCGGAGCGTGGCGAGGTCCGGCACGAGGCCGATGAACCAGAAGGTGAGCGAGACGAGGAAGTAGGACGAGACCGCGAAGACGTCCCAGAGGAGCGGGCTTTTGAACTGCGGCCACATCTCCATCGAGTTGGGGATGGGGAGCGTCCAGTAGATCACCCACACGCGCCCGACGTGGAACGTCGGAAACAGCAGGGCGCAGATGACCGCGAAGATCGTCATCGCCTCCGCGGCGCGGTTGATCGACGTGCGCCAGCGCTGCCGGAAGAGGAAGAGCACCGCCGAGATCAGCGTCCCGGCGTGGCCGATGCCGACCCACCAGACGAAGTTGACGATGTCCCACGCCCAGCCGACGGGCACGTTGTTGCCCCACACGCCGATGCCGTTCCAGAGCTGGAAGGCGAGCGAGACGAGGAAGATCAGCACGCCGACGTTGGCGATGCCGAAGGCGATGTACCACCCGAGCGGCGTCTTGCGCTCGGTGTGCACCGAGACCATCTCGGTGATGTCGTGGAACGACAGGCCGCCCTGTACGAGCGGCGGCTGTTCGTCGTAGTCCGCGTGTTCGGGCGTGTGGGCCGTGAACGCGAGCGTCTTCGCGGGCGAGGAAGTCACGAGGCGGTCGGCAAGAGGCGGGAAGGAAGGGCAAGCGCCGCCGGGCGGCGCATCGTCGGGGCCGCGGGTCGCGCGGCGGAGGGGCGTGTCAGCGCGGGGGCGCCGATGGCGTGGCGGCCTCGCGGGCCGAGTCGGCCATCGGGCCGGTCGCCGCGCGTCCGCCGCCCTGGTGGGCCGTGTCGGCGCGCGCGCCGTCGCCGCTGTGACCGGCGGCGGCGTCGTGCTCACCTGCGTCGTGACCCGCGCCGTGGGTGGCGGTGAGGGCGACGGGCGCTTCGAGGGCGGGGTTCGGGTTGCGGACGCGGCCGAGGTACGAGAGGCGCGGGCGGGTGCCGAGCTCCGGCAGCAGCTCGTAGCGCCGCGGGTTGGCGCGGGCGACAGACACCGCCGACTGCGGGTCGAGCATGTCGCCGAACGTGATCGCGCCCGGCGCGCACGCCGTCTGGCAGGCCGTCTGCACTTCACCCTCGCGGATGTTGCGGCCTTCGATGTTCGACCGGAGGTCCGCCTCGCGGATGCGCTGCACGCAGAACGAGCACTTTTCCATCACGCCACGGTAGCGCACCGTCACGTTCGGGTTGAGCTGCATCGAGGCCGTGAGCGGCAGGTGCTTGGCCCAGTTGTACCAGTTGTAACGGCGGACCTTGTACGGGCAGTTGTTCGAGCAGTACCGCGTGCCGATGCAGCGGTTGTAGATCATCTGGTTGGTGCCGTCCTCCGAGTGGACGGTCGCGGCGACCGGGCAGACGCTCTCGCACGGCGCGTTCTCGCAGTGGACGCACGTGAGGAACTGGAAGCCCATGCGCGGGTCCGCCTCGTCCTCGCCGATGTAGTACCGGTCGATGCGCAGCCAGTGCATCTCGCGCCCCTTGCCGACCTGCTCCTTGCCGACCATCGAGATGTTGTTCTCGGCGTTGCAGGCGACGACACAGGCCGAACAGCCCGTGCAGGAGGTCAGGTCGACGACCATCGCCCACTGGTTGCGGGCGTGGGTCGAGGCGCGGAAGAAGTCCTGCTTCTGCGCCTGCGCGTCGTCCCAGAGCGGCTGCTCGGTGCGCCAGTCGCCGCCACCGGGCACGGGCGGCTGCTTGTCGACGGCGAAGGCGGGATGGGCTTTGTACTCGGCGAGCGTGGCCTCGATGAGCAGCGGACGGCCCTCCATCGAGCCGTGCTCCTGCGTCGAGACCAGCTCGTAGCGGTCCCCGGTCGCCGTGACCGTCGCGGCGACGAACGGCGCGTAGTCCGCCCCACGAAGCGGCCCGACGTTGACGCCGACATCGTTGCCGAGCGGCCCGCCGAGGTACACGTCGGAGCGGTTGCGGGTGTCGAAGAATGCGTTCTCCTCGACCGGGCGCGGCGACTGCATCGAGCGCCCGTAACCCATCGTGAGGGTCACGGCGTCGTCGGCGTGGCCGGGCGTGATCCAGATCGGGAGCGTGACCGAGCGTCCGCCGGCGTCGATGCGCACGACATCGGCCTGGAAGCGTCCGTTCTCGTACTCGACCGAGAGACCCAGGCGCTCGGCAGTGGCGCGGCTCATCTGCGCGACGTTGTCCCAGACGAGCTTGGTGATCGGGTGCGGCAGTTCCTGCTGCCACGGGTTGTTGGCGAACGACCCGTCGAGCACGGTCGGCGAGAGGCGGACCGTGACCTCGACATCGCCCGTCGGCATCGCGGGCATCGCAACGGCGGCGCCGGGCGCACCGGCGGTGGCGGCGGCGTAGCCGGTGTTCGGGAGGAAGCCGTTGTGGACCGCCGAGCGCCATCCGGCCTCGAAATCCCCGGTGACCTGCCCGCGCCACGTCTCGCGGACGAGTTCGTAACCGGAGATCGTCTGCCCGGTGACGAGGGCGTTGAGGACTTCGATCTCCGAGCGGATCTCGTCGTACTCGCGCGCGATGTCCTCGGCGGTGGCGACGCGCGCCGTTCCCGCTTCCTCGGCAGCCGCGCCGTCCTGCGCCGCCGCCGTCATGGCCTTGTCGTTGAGCGGCGCGATGAGCGGCTGGATGATGGAAAGCGTCCCGTCGTACGCGCGCCCGTCGCCCCAGGCTTCGAGGTAGTGGGCTGCCGGGACGTGCCACGCGCACGTCTGCGCGGTCTCGTCGAGGAAGAGGCCGACGTGGACCGAGTTGGGCACCTTCGCCAGCGATTCCGCGAAGCGAAGCTCCGCTGGCGCGTCGTAGACGGGGTTCGTGCCGAGGAAGATGACGTTCTGCACCTGCCCGTTGCTCATGGCCGCGGAGAGGCCGCGGAGGCTTTCGGCCTGCGTCGGCGCGGCGGCCTCGCCGGTGTCGAGCAGGCGCATCGCGCCGCCCATGGCACCCGAGGCGGCGGTCATCTGGAGCGCCATCCCGTGCACAGCGGCAGGCATCGCGCCGCCCGCGATCACGACGACGCGCTTGCCGCGCATGTCGGCCGCGAGGGCGTCGAGGAAGGCGGCGTCGCGACCGGTGAAGGCCGTGCCTGCGCTTCCGCCCGAGAGCGCGGCGGCAAACGCAGCGATGCGCGAGGGCTTGAGGCGGAGGCGGTGGTCGGCCTGCGCACCGGTCGACGTATACGCACTCTCGACGGCGTAGACGCGCGGCATCGTGCCGCGCTCGGGGCGCCGCGCCTCGCCGAAGCTGCGCGCGTGCACGTCGCTACCGATCTCGGTGGCGCCGAGGAAATCGGCGTCGAGCGAGACGATGACGTCGGCCTGTGTGAAGTCGTACATCGCCCGCATCGGGCGCCCGTAGGCCGCCTGCGTGGCGAGGGCGAAGCCGTGATCGCCCTCCGGACGGTACGTCACCCAGAGAAGGCCGGGGAAGCGCCCGGCGAGCGCCGCCTGCAACCGCGCCTGCGTCGGCGACGACGACGGCTCGGCGACGACGACCGTCTGCCCGCTGAATCGGCTCGCCGCGTTCACGAACTCGCGCCACGACGCGTCGGCGGTGCCGCGGCGCACGCGGCGGCTGCGGTCGGGGTCGTAGAGGTTGAGCACCGATGCCTGCTCCCACAGCCCGGCGACGCCGCGCGCGACCGGGTGATCGGGGTTGCCCTCGACCTTCGTCGGGCGCCCTTCGTGGCTCTCGACGAGCAGGCCCGAGACGACGCCGCGCAGCGGCATCGCGGTCGCGTAGTACTGCGCGATGCCCTCGATCACGTCCTCGGGCTTGCGCGAGTACGGCAGAATCAGCTCGGCGGGCTTGCGGCACGCGCTCAGGCCCATCAGGGCCGCGCCCGCGCCCATCAGCTGGAGAAACTGGCGGCGGTTGGCGGGCGTCGGCGTTTCGAGCGCCTCGGGCATGAACTCGGCGCCGTGCTGCGCCCGCACGTCGGCGGCGCGGGTGCGCTGCTCGAAGCTGCGCCAGACCGGCGCGGCGCTGGACGGCGCCTCGGGGGCGTCGTGGCCGAGGAGGGGAAGCTCGATCATCGGGAGTGTGAAGGTGGCGGCGGCGAAGCGGCCTCAGGCAAGGCGGCCCGCCGGGCGCGGCGACGGCTCAGGAGGGGAGGCTCGGGTGGAGTCTCAGTAGTGACACGACGAGCAGTTCTGCGGGGGCTGGATGCCCTCGCGGCGGATCGTCTCCAGGTTGCGCTCGATGAAGTTGGCAGGCTGCACGTAGCCCATCGCTGTGATCTGGTCCTTCGGGCGCAGGTACAACTCCGGCTGGCGGTGGCACTCGAGGCACCATCCCATCGACATCGACGCGACCTGCTGGACGACGACCTGCTGGTCGATCCGCCCGTGGCAGGTCTCGCAGCCGACGCCGTTGGTCACGTGCGCCGCGTGCGAGAAGTGCGCGTAGTCGGGCAGCATGTGGACGTTCACCCACTCGATCGGCTTGCCCGTCGCCCAGCTCTCGCGCACGGGCAGCAGTTTGAGCGAGTTGGTCTTGATCTGGTTGTGGCAGTTCATGCACGTCTGCGTCGGCGGGACGTTGGCGTGCGGGCTGACCTCGACCTGGTTGTGGCAGTAGCGGCAGTCCATGCCGAGCTGACCGGCGTGAAGCTGGTGGCTGTACGCGACCGGCTGCACGGGCGCGTAGCCAACGTCGGTGAACTGGGGCGAGAAGTAGTACCAGACGAGAAAAATCGTCAGCACGCCGCCGACGCCGAGACCCACGAGGGTCAGCAGAGGCAGGACGTTGGCCTTCTTGGGGAAGATCTGGGACATGCGAGAGGTCGCGCGAGCAGGGGCGAGTCGGGGTGCTTCGAAGGTACGCCCGCACGCCGGAGGCTCGTCCGGGCCGGGTTGAAAATCGCGCCAATGGCCCCGCCGAAGCCGATTCCAGTCCGCCCGAGTGGATTCCATCTCGATAACAGACACTCGCCATCGAATCGCCCGATGCGCGCCCGCAGGGCCTCTATTTTCAGACTCGCGCGTGGGTCGGCCAAGCCCGCCTATGGATTATGCCCCGGCGGCTCGTAGGGGCGGGGCTTGCCCCGCCCGGTTGCGCCCCTACCCTCAGCGCTCTCGACCATGCCCCGAAGAGGCGCACCCGCCGCCGATCCCCTGTGCGCCTGTCGAAGGGCGACGCGCGGGAGGGCGGGACGTGCAAGCACGTCCCCTACGGGAAATCGGACGAGGCGACGGGGCGTTGATCCTGGGGCTACGCATCGCCCCCCCGCCGTGCCCGCGCGAGCGTCGGCGCCAACCGGTCGCCCGAGGTGCGGCGCAGGAACCGGGCGCACAGCCCTGCCGCCGCCGCCGCGAGGCCGACGACCAGCCCCCACCACAGCCCCGGCGCGCCCCAGCCGAGGCCGAACGCCATCACCGCGCCCGCCGTCAGCCCGACGCCCCAGTAGGCGGCGATGCCCACGACGAACGCTGCTGTCGTGTCCTTCAAGCCGCGGAGGGCGCCCGCGCTCGACACCTGCAATCCGTCGAAGAGCTGAAACGCGCCCGCGATGCCGAGCAGCACGACGGCGAGGCGCACGACGTCGGCGTTGGCCGGGTCGGTCTCGTCTACATAGAGGCCGATGAGAACGTCGGGAATCACCAGGAACGCGACCGCCGAGACCGACATGAAGGCGACCGCGATGCCCATCGCCACGACGCCCGCGCGCCGCACGCCGCGCGCGTCGCCGCGTCCGGCCGCCTGCCCGACACGGACGGCGCCCGCGAGGCCCGTCCCGAGCGCCGTCATGAACGTCACGCTCGCGCACTGGATGGCGATCTGGTGCGCGGCGAGCGGCACCGCGCCGAGGCTCCCCATCATCAGCGCCGTCGCGGCGAACAGCCCGGCCTCGACGAAGAACGCCCCGCCGACGGGCACCCCGACACGGAAGATCTCGCCGACGGTCGGCCAGTCGGGGCGCCCGAGCCGAAGCGGGCGGAAGACGCGCAGTCTGGGGCGCGTGGCGATGAACGCCGCGAGCGCAACCGCCGAGAACGTCGCCGAGATCGCGCTCGCCACGCCTGCGCCGATGGCCCCGAGCGCGGGCGCGCCCCACGTGCCGAAGATGAACGCCGTGTTGGCCGTCACGTTGACGCCGATGCTGAGGAGCGCGATGACGGTGACGGCGACGGGCCGCGAGACGCCTTCGCAGAACGAACGGAGGGCGCCGAAGACGAGGAAGCCGGGCAGTCCCCACGAGAGCGCCGCGAGGTACTGAGCGGCGACGACGGCGGTCGCCGGGTCCTGCCCGAGCGGCGGCCACGCGAGCATCAGCCCCGCGCCGCGCAGCACGAGCATCGCCGGGACGCTCATCAGCACCGCCGCCCAGAGGCCGCTCTGCACGCTCCGGCTCACCCGCGCCGCGTCGCCCGCGCCGAAGGCCTGCGAGACGAGCGGCTCGACGGCGAGGCAGATGCCGAGGAAGACGAGGCCGATGGCGAAGAACAGCGCCCCGCCGAGCGCGACGGCCGCGAGCGCGGCGGCGCCGAGCTTCCACCATCACCGTATCGACGAAGCCGAGCGACACCTGCGCCAGCTGCGAGACGATGATGGGAACGGCGAGCGTAAGTGTGGCGCCGATCTCAGCGCCGAGGCGTCGGCGGGTCATGGCGCGCGATGGGTCGAACAGGGCCTCGAAGCTATCGCCCTCGCCATCCACAGGCAGTGAAGGCCAGGTGCGTTCGCCACGCGTGCCGCCCGTCGTTACGTCCCTGTGCCCCCGTGCGCGTCAACGGTCGGGGCGATCCCCGGCCACATCCCCATCCCCAGACGGATGCAGCGGCGCAAACGGCATCCGCACCATCCCCGCGATCGTGTCGTCGCCCGGACGCTCGAACTCGTCAAGCCCCATTCGAATCGCCGCGAGGTCGGCGCGGGTGCGGAAGGAGCCGAAGACCCGGTCCCACCACGAGAAGAGCGAGCTGTAGTTCGAGTCGGTCTCGGGCTGCCAGCGCGAGTGGTGCACCTTGTGCAGCGCGGGCGTGACGACGACGGCGCGGAGGGCGCGGTCGAGGCGCGGCGGCAGCGCCAGGTCGGCGTGGTGGAACTGCACGACGGCGAACATCAGCGTCTCGTAGAGCACCAGCTCCCACAGGTGCGCGCCGAGGAGCACGAGGACCGGGATGCGCAGCGCCGACGAGAGCACGATCTCGCCGATGTGGAAGCGGTGCGCCGTCGTCACGTCCATCGCCGCATCGGCGTGGTGGACGCGGTGCAGGCGCCACAGAAACGGCACGCGGTGGTTCAGGCGGTGCCACGCATACGTCCAAGCATCGAGGAGGAGGATGGCGAGGACTGCGTGCAGCCACACCGGCATCGGCGCGAGCGCGAGCAGCCCGACGCCGCGCGCCTCGGCCCACGCCGCCGCGGCTCCCCACAATCCGGCGAACACGAACGCCACGAGCGCCCCGTTGACCGCCCCGAGGGCGAGGTTGCGCAGCCCGTGCGCGGCGCGGTCACGTCCGCGCAGGGCGTCGAAGAACGGGTGCAGCGTCTCGGCGAGCAGCAGGAGCGCCAGCACCCCGACGGCGCCGACGGCCTGGGCACCTTTGAGCAGATCGAGGAGAGCGGGCATCGAAACGGAGGAATCCAGCGAGCGCCGAACGCCGCACCCGCGCATCGGAGCCGGTGGGGCAGTGCGCGCCAGGGACGACGCGGCCACGCGCTGCCTCCACCGCTCCGCTGCTGTCATTGCGAGGAGCGACGCGGCAATCTGGATCGACGGCGCCTTTCGACCCGGATTGCCGCGTTGCGCTCGCAATGACAGGGCTGTGGACGTGTCCGGATTGGGGACGCATCGCTCTTGCCCCGCACCGGGTTGGTGCGGCTGCGGTACAGCAACGCCCGACAAGGCAGACGCCCTCTTTCGTTCGTCACCTCGGCGGAAGCGGGGATCCATCGTGCAGCTTGGAGGCTGGGCCCCCGCTTTCGCGGGGACGACGTATCTGCATGCACACCACCTGTCCCGCGCCTGGGTACCCACGTGCGCGGGGACGACGCGGGGACGAAGTCGATGTGTCTCACCAACCCACAACCTCCCCAACTCACCCTCTCTCATCGCCCACGCGGCGCGAGACGGTGGCCGGGGCGTCGGCGGAGAAGGGCGACGGGAGCGGCGCGGGCGCGGGGGGCGGCAGGATGGGCGTTTTCGGCGCCTCGGACGGGGCCGCCAGGCGCTGATTGAGGTTGGAGGCGAGGGTGAAGAAGTCCGTCGGCATCATCATGATCGTCGTCGAGTTGTTCTCCGTGCCGATCTCCGTCACCGTCTGCAGGCGTCGCAGTTCGAGTGCGATCGGGTTCTGCGCAATGATCGCCGCCGCCTCGCCGAGTTGCCTCGCCGATTCGAGCTCGGCCTGCGCCTTGATGATCCGCGCCCGCTTCTCGCGCGACGCCTCCGCCTCCCGCGCCATCGCCCGCTGCATCGCCTCGGGGATCTCGACGTCCTTCATCCCCACCGCCTCGACCTTCACCCCCCACGGCTCGGTCGCGGCATCGACGAGGACGGCGAGTTCGATGTTGATCGCGTCGCGCTCGCGGAGGACCGAGTCGAGGTCGTGCTGCCCGATGACGTTGCGGAGCGCGGTCAGAGCGACCTGGTAGACGGCCTGCCGGTAGTCGGTGACGGCGAGGACGGCGCGGTCGGGGTCGACGACGCGCCACCAGAGCACCGCGTTGATGCGAATCGTCACCGAGTCGCGCGTGATCGCCTCCTGCCGCTCGACATCGACCGTCGTCGTGCGCAGGTCGACGCGCCGCTGCGTCTCGATGAACGGGATGAGCCAGAACAGCCCCGGCCCGCGCAGCCCGACACTTCGCCCGAGCCGGAAGACGACGCTGCGTTCATACTCCTGGGCCACCCGCACGCCGGTGACGAGGAGCAAGATCAGGGCGAGGGCGATGAGGGGCAGGATGGGCATCGGGGCAGGTGGTGGGACGACGCGAATGTAGTCGCCACGGCGTCGCCGTTCACGCGCCCTGCCCTGCCGCTCGCACGTCAGGCGTCGTCGTCGCTCGAACCGGTCTCCGGCGCGGCGGGCGGGATGCCGCGGAGGCGGCGGATCTCGTCGTCGCGCTGGCGGAGCATCGCGCGCAGGCTCTCGATCTTGGCCATCGTGTTGTCGAAGCGGGCGGTGTCGGCGGCGCGTTCGGCGCCGAGGGCGGCGCTGCGCTCGGCATCGGCGGCGGCGCGGGCCTCGGGGTCGGGGACGAGGCGGAGCAGGTGCTCGCGCTGCCGCTGCAACCGGCGGCGCTGGACGGGCACGAGCACGAGCGCGGCGACGGCCGCCCCGATGGCCAGCCCGCCGAGCGCCCACGGCCACACCGGCGCCCGCGCGGTGCCGACATCGGCGACGAGGTCCGAATCGTCGTCGGGCGCCGACGTCGGCGTGAGGGCGCCACTCGTGTCGAGGAACGTCGTGTCGTAGGCCGCCCCGAGCGAGTCGGCGAGGAGGGGATCGACGGGCGCAGCGATGAGGCGAGCACTGTCGGTTGCGGGCGTCCGAGCGGGCGTGACGGACGGTGTAGGCTCACGCCGATCCGGCGCGGCGCGCGGCACAGCAGCAGGGGGCGGCGCGGCCGACGGCAGGGACGCGCGGAGGGCTTCGGCGGCAGCGCCCGAGGCGAGGCCCATCGACACGCGCCCGGTCGAGACGTCGTCGAACCCCGGCTGAAATCCCGCGTCGGCGGTCTTGACGTAGCTCTGGAAGATGCGCCCGTCGGGCAACCGCGCAGCGACGAAGTAGCTGCGCCCCGACCGCGCCGTCGGCTGGTAGGCGCCCTCGGTCTGCCCCTCGCGCCCGGCGATCCGGTCGCGCCGCGCTGTCGGCAGCAGCCCGGCCACCTCGCCATACCCGCTCCGCAGCCGCACCGGCCGCGCGTCGCCCTTCGACACGACGAACACCTCGGTGCCCGCCGGAAGCGGCGCATTGTGGAGGATCTCCGTCCCGACGACGTGGTCAAGCAGCGTCAGCCGCACCGACTGCGCCTGTGTGGGGAGGGCGACGAGCAGGAGGACGGCGAGAGCGGCGAGCGTGCGAGGGGAGGGCGTCAGGGGCATCCGGGCGGGCAGCGGTGAAGTCTGGAAGGTACCGCCCGCCGTAGGTTCGCCGTGCCCATCCGCCACCGCCCGCCGCATCTCCATGCTCGACCGGCTCACCCCGACTGCCGTCCGCGCCCTCGTCGGCGCCAAGGTCTACGCCCGCGGCGAAGCGTCCCGCCACGGATCGGTGGCGAGCATCCGCCTGCTCGGCGACACGCTCCACGCCGTCGTCCGCGGCCAGTCGTCCGAGGCGTACCACGTCCGCGTCCGGTTCGCCCGTGGCGGCGTAGGCGCGGCGACCTGCACGTGCCCGTACGTCGACGCATACGGCGCCCCGTGCAAGCACATCGCCGCCGCGCTCCTCTGCGCCCTCCGCAAGCCGCCCGCCACCGCGCCGTCGCTCGACACACGCCTCGACGGCCTCGACGCCCCCGCCCTCCGCGCCCTCGTCCACCGCCTCCTCGACGCCGCCCCCACGCTCCTCGACGAACTCGACGAGCTGATCGACGACGCCGAGTTCGCTCCCCGACGCCGTCCTCCCGCTCATCCTCCGGGCGACGCGCCCACCCCCCACCTCCTCGCCCTCCTCGACGCCGGACGCCACGCCGAGGCCATCGCCCTCCTCGGCCCCGCCCCCGACGACCTCCTCGCACTCACCGTCGGCGAGGCCGTCGCCGAGACGCACCCCGAGTGGGTGATCGCCCGCGCCGAGCGCTTCGCCGAGACGCACGTCGACACCGGGCACGCCGCCCAGTACGACGAGGCCGCGCGGTGGCTCATCGCCGCCCGCCGCGCCTGCCTCGCCCGCAACCGCCCCGCGCAGTGGCGCGAGATGCTCGCCACCGCCCGCGAGCGCTACCACCGCCGCCCCGCCTTCCTCCGCGCCCTCGACGCCCGACCCATCTCCACGCCGCCCTCTCCGCCGAGTGACGGGCGGCGCCTGCTGACCGCCGCGTGCGCATTGTTGTGGCAGAAGACCTGTCGCGCGGTAAAAAAGTGGGATTCGAGCGCCCAATCGCCGCGAAAATCGAGGGACCACCCTTCAAATTCGGCTGATTTCGCCAGTTGGGGAGGCCGGTATCGTCCTCAAACGCCCTGGTCCTACCCCTCGCACTACCGCGCAACAGGTCTATTCACCGAGCGGCGAAGTCCCTCCACGTGCCACGTGGTTCGCCCACTCGCTCGGGGGGCAGTCGAAGCGCTTGCGGAAGAGGCGGGAGAAGTGCTCGGCGTCGGTGTAGCCGACCATCCGCGACACCTCGCGGACCGTGCCGGCGCGCGCGGCCAGGAGGTCGGCGGCGCGGAGGAGGCGCAGCTCGCGCACGAAGCCGCCCGCGGCGAAACCGGTCAGAGGCTTGATCCTGCGGTTGAGTTGCGCCACGCTCAGGTCCATGTCGAGCGCGAAGCCCCAGGCGTCGTAGGTCGCCTCGCCCAGGCTCTCGCTCACTTTGAGGCGGGCGCGCTCGACGAATGCCGCTTCCTTCGCTACGAGCGGGGCGCCTTCGGGCCGTAGCACCACCTCGCCGCGGTAGCGCTGCTGCATCTCGCGCGGCCGTCGATGAGGCGGTGGACGCGGGCGCGCAATTCGACGCTCGCGTAGGGCTTGGCGAGGACGTCGCTCGCGCCGGTGGCGAGGCCTTCCGCCGCGTGGTCCGACCCCGCCCGCGCCGTCAGCAGCAGCACCGGGATGTCGGCGAGGGCGGCGTCGGCGCGGAGGGCGCGGACGAAGGCGAGGCCGTCGACGCCCGGCATCATCACGTCGCACACGATGGCGTCGGGAGCGGACTGGCGCACGGCGGCAAGCGCCGAGGCACCGTCGAACGCCTCGGAGGTGTCGAAGTCGGCGGCGATCTGGTCGCGGACGAGGCGGCGGACGGCGGCGTTGTCGTCGACGACGAGGATGCGCGGGCGGCGCTTGGAGGATGGATCGGGGGCGTCGGCGGGCGAGGCGGCGCCGTCTCCTTCGTGGCTGGCGGGGGCGTGCGTGAGGGCGTCGTCGAGAACGACGTGCGGGCGGAGGCGGTCGGGGTCCGGGGTGGGGGCGGGTGCGGTGGGGACGGTGGCGGCGGGAAGGGCGAGCGTGAAGGTGCTGCCGAAGTCGAGGCCGTCGCTCGACGCGTCGAGGGTGCCGCCGAGCAGGCCCGCGAGGTCGCGCGAGAGGGCGAGGCCAAGACCGGCGCCCTCGAACGCCCGCGTGCTCGTGGCGTCGGCCTGGTGGAAGCGGTCGAAGATGCGCACGAGGTCGGCAGCGGCGATCCCGACGCCGGTGTCGCGTACGCGCACGCAGGCTTTCGCCGCGTCGTCGGGGGACGCCGACGCGCGCACGAAGACGCGCCCGCCGCTCGGGGTGAACTTGATGGCGTTGCCGATCAGGTTGGCGAGGATCGTCTCGGTGGCCTCGGCATCGAAGCACGCGCCGACGGCACCGTCGGCGTCGATGACGAGCGTCACGCCCGCACGTTCGGCGAGGGGCACGAACGCGCGCGCGACGTCCGCGGCGAAGGCGGCGAGGTCGCCCGGCACGGGATGCACCGGGCGCGCGCCGGCGTCGATGCGCGAGGCGTCGAGGAGGTGCCCGACGAGGCGTTCGAGGCGTTCCCCGGCCCGCTCGGCGGCGAGGAGGTGGCCGCGGAGGCGGTCGCCAAGAGAGGCGCCCGCGCCGTCGAGCGTCTCGCGGACGCCGCCGAGCATGAGCAGCAGGGGCGTCCGGAACTCGTGCGAGACGTTGGCGACGAGGTTCGACTTGGCCTGGTCGAGCGTCTTCAACCGCTCGTGCGCCTCGGCGATCTCGGTGTGCTGCCGCTGCACGACGTCGCGCTCCTCGCGCAACTGCGCCGTGCGCGTCCGGACGATGGCTTCGAGTTCGACGGTGCGCATCCGCAGCGTCTTCCAGCGCCACACCCATGCGGCGACGGCGAGCAGGGCGAACAGGAGCCCGAGGCGCGCCCAGATCGTCTGCCACCAGAAGGGCGTGATGGTCACGGTGACGACTGCGTCCTGCGCACTTGGCGTTCCGTCGCCGTTGGTTGCCTGCACGCGGAAGACGTAGGTGCCCGGCGGGAGGTTCGAGTAGAACGCCTCGCGCCTCGCGCCCATGTCACGCCAGGCGGTGTCGAAGCCGTCGAGGCGGACGCGGAAGCGGAGGCCTTCGGGGCGCGCGAGGTCGAGGCCGGTATAGGCGAAGACGAGGTTGCGCGTGCCTGCTGCGAGGCGCACACGGGCCTCCGGAGGCAGCGTGTCCCGCACCGCCCCATCGCTTCCAATGCTCTCGATCGCCACACGCGGCGGTACCGTGTCCGCGCGCACGCGCGAAGGATCGACGACGGCGATGCCCGCGATGGTCGGAAACCACAGCCGCCCGTCGGCGAGGCGGGCGCCACCGGGAGAGCCAGAGTCGAACTCGTCGGCGGGGAGGCCGTCGGCCTGGCTGAGGAGCAGCGGCGTGAGGCGCGGACGGTCGCCCCGCATCACGGCGTCGAAGTCGGCCACGTGGTAGCGCCCGAGGCCGGCGTCGGAGGTGAGCCAGAGGTCGCCCGCCCGGTCGGGCTGAATCCACCAGATGGCGTCGTGGTGGAGGCCGTGGCGCGCGCGCGTGTAGACGAACGACGGCGCCCGCTCCACATCGCCGCCGCTCGCGCTCAGGCGCAGCCGCACGAGCCCGGCGCCGCGCGTGCCGATCCACAGGTCGCCTGCCGCGTCGGCGTGGACCATCTTGACCCCCACGTCCCCAACCTGCGCGACGCGCCGCCACGGCGCCGGTCGCCATTACGCACGAAAAGACCGGCGTCGTCCCCACCCACAACCTCCCGCGTGCGTCGTCATGGAGGGCCCAGACCGCCCCCCACGTCGTCCAGACCCGGCGGAGCGGGCTTCCACGACGCCGTGAACCCGGACGACGACTCGACGACCCGGTACAGCACTCCCTCCGCCCATGTAGATGGTGCCCGTCCGCGTCTCATGGATCACGTGCGCTCCGCCGCTCGAGCGAGTCCGTGAACACGCGCCCGACGACGCGCTCGCCCTCGATGACGACCGCCGTGGCGCGCGTCCGAGTCCTCCCGTGCACCCGCCTGCCCAGATGCGGCCCCTGCCGGTCTTCGAGGAACGCGCGGACGCGGAGCGGCGCGCCCTGCCCGACCCCGATCGGGCGGCCCCGGACGCGTGGCGCCGGGGGCGAAGCGCTGGAGCGCCCCCCCCCCACGTGCCCACGTATCGCGCGCCGTCGCGGGCGGCGAGGACGGCGAACGTGAACGGCTCCTCGATGCCCTCGGCGCCGCCCGATGCCGCTCGCGCGGCGCGGCGTGTAGCGCAGGAGGCCGTTCGTAGTGCCCGCCCATAGCGTCCCCTGCGCGTCGATGAACGAGGTGTTGACGCCGTTCACGAGGAGGTCGGGAGGCAGTGGCAGCGTTCCGATGCGGCTTTCAGCTTCCGGCGTGTCGATTACCCCCAGCGTGGTGAGGGACTCCCGAGGCGCCCACAGGATGTGCCCGCCGCCGCCTGGCGAATACGTTCCGAAGCTCAGGCGAAAATCGGACCCTGGAACGAGCGTCGTCACGCTCCTATCTCTGGCGAGCCGTACGATGCCCTCGTCGGCGAACAGGAGCGACCGAACCATCGGCGTCGACGCGGAGCACCCTGCAATCGCCATCGCGCGACGGGGCGGGGACGATCTCGAATCCTTCGCCCGAGAACCGGACGATGCGTCCGGCCTCCAACTCCCGTCGCGGCCCATCTTCCGGACGAACGCATGGGCTCGATGGAACGCGCGCGCGTAGCGTCCGACGACCTGGAATCGTCCCCCCGTCGAAGCGTTCGATGCCACGCTCGGTGACGGCGAAGACGGTCCCGCGCGGAGTCACGCGAATGCTTCCCACGGCTCCTGTCACGCCATCTCCGACGGGGTAGCGTTCGATACGCCCATCGGCGCGGATACGGGCAGCGCCCCCCTTCCCAGAGCGAGAACCACAGGTCGCCGTTCGGCGACTCTGCATGGGTGCTGCCAGCGCCTCCATCGCCTCGCTCCCGTGACGCCGAGAGACCGGAAGCGCCCTCCCGGCTCGACGACCGCAACGTCGCCCATGGTCGAGACGACGACGAGGCGCCCGAGCCGGTCCACCGAGAGCGCCTTCACGTACGTTCCTCTCCACCCCTTCAGTTCGTCCTCGCCCGTAGAGGCGAAAGCGCATCCCGTCGAAGCGGATCAGCCCCGCGGCGGTGCCGAGCCACAAGTAGCCGTCGGGCGTCTGCGCGATGGACTCGATGTGGTTGATCGGCAGGCCGTCGCGCGTCGTCCACGCCCGGACGAGGTACGGCGAGGCTTCCGGAGCCGGGGCAAACGACGCGGTGGGTGCGGGCTGCGCTACGGCGGAGCAGACGAGCATGGCGGCGCACGCGAGGATCGCGGTGGCGCACCGGGGGGGCGGGGGGAACATCGCAGGTCTGGCGGAGGGCGTCCAGGGCAGGAACCCATAGGTAGGCCAGACCGGGCATTCGGCGCAAGCGTCGTTTGCCGTTCATGATGCAATGCGCCGTCTACCGGGGCTATGCGACCTGAATACCCCAGCCCACCTCCCCATCCCGGCCTCTGCACCTCTCTCACCTCCGAGCCCCTCCAGTCGACTGCGCCTCCCGCTCACGGATGCAGCCGCCCCATGAGGCGGGGGAAGGCGGCGGTTTCGCGGATGTGGCGCAGGCCGCACACCCACGCGATGGTGCGTTCGAGGCCGATGCCGAAGCCCGAATGCGGGACGCTGCCGAAGCGTCGCAGGTCGAAGTACCAGCCGAAGACGTCTTCGGGGAGGCCGTGCGCCGCCACCTGCGCCTTCAGGAAGTCGAGATCGGTCGCGCGCTCGCCGCCGCCGACGATCTCGCCGTAGCCCTCGGGCGCGAGGATGTCCATGCCGAGGGCGAGGCGGTCGTCGTCGGGGTCGCGCTTCATGTAGAAGGCCTTGACCGCGGCGGGGTAGCGGTGGACGACGATCGGACGGTCGAAGTGCCATGTCAGGAGCGTCTCGTCGCTCCCGCCGAGGTCGCCGCCCCACTCGAAGCTCTCGGCGCTCGCGCGCCACTGCGGCAGGTTGCGCATCTCCTCCTCGATCACGTCGAGGCGCGCGGCGATCTCGATGGCGCGGGCGTCGATGCGGCGCTTCTCGGGCTTCTTCGCCTGCCCGTGCGCGGCGGCGTTGGTAGCAGACTCGGCGCGGAGCGCGGCGTCTTCCTCGCGCAGCGCCGCCTCTTTGGCGTCGACCATCGCGCGCGTCTTGTCGCTCGTGAGAAGCGCGACGGCTTCGGTGTAGCTGAGGCGCGGAAAGTCGCCCGTGGCGGTCGCTTCGAGGGCGGCGGTGTCGCGCCCGAGCACGTCGAGTTCGACCACGCACTCGCGCAGCACGTCGGCGCAGATGCGGGCGAGGAGGCCCTCGGCGAGGTCGATGTTCTCCGGCAGCTCGCAGAAGGCCATCTCCGGCTCGATCATCCAGAACTCCGAGAGGTGGCGCCGCGTCTTCGACTTCTCCGCCCGGAACGTCGGCCCGAACGTGTAGATCTTGCCGAAGGCCATCGCAAGCGCCTCGCCGTAGAGCTGGCCGGACTGCGTCAGGTAGGCGGGTTCGCCGTAGAAGTCGAGCTCGAAGAGCGTCGTCGTGCCCTCGACGGCGTTGCCCGTGAGCACGGGGGGGTCGAGCTGGAGGAAGCCGCGCTCCTGGAAGTAGGCGTGGATCGACATGACGATCCGGTTGCGGATGCGCAGGATCGCCCACGGGCGGCGGCTGCGCAGGTGCAGGTGCCGGTGGTTGAAGAGGAACTCGACGCCGTGCTCCTTGGGCGTGATCGGATACTCCTCGCTGATCGAGACGATGGCGAGGGCGTCGACCTGGATCTCGACGCCGCCGACCTGACGCTCGCTCGCCACGACGGTGCCCGCGAGCCGCAGCGCCGATTCCTGCGTCAGCGCCTGCGCGGCCTCCCACACGTCGGGCGCCACGTTCGCCTCGCCGACGACGGCCTGCACGAGGCCGGTGCCGTCGCGCACGACGAGGAAGGCGAGGCCTTTGGAGTCGCGCCGCCCGTAGAGCCAGCCGTTGAGCGCCACGCGCGCACCGACACGATCGCCGAGCGAGTCGATGGTCGCGGTGGGGGCGCCGTCGAAGGCGGCGAAGGAGTCGGAGGTCGCGCGGGGCGTCGCGTCAGGCATCGCGTTGGGCATCGTCGGGTCGGAGGGACCGGCGAAGCTACGCCGACGCTCCCGAGGGGGCTGTCGCGGAAACCTGTCAGGTCTTGAAGACCTGACAGGTTCGATTCCCCCCGATGCAATGCTGCCCCTCACCTACGCCGAAACCGGCCCGTACGACAGTGCCCTCGACCTCCGCATCGACGCCGACGGTGCGTTCGAGGCCGTCGGCGGCTCCTACGTGTCGCACCGCCACGCCGGGCGCCTCGACGCGCGCGAACAGGCGGCGCTCACGTCCGATCTCGCCACGCTCACCTCAGACGACGCCCGAGGCGACGACGTGCCACGCGATTTCGCACGCGTGCTCACGTGGACCGGTGGCGCGCGCCGGTGGCACGGTCCGCCGCCCGCCGATGCGGCGCTCGCCCGCGTTCTGGCCCGCCTGCGCGATCTGCTCGCGCGGTGACGTGGCTCGGGTCACTGCCCGCCCAACCTCCGCTGCCAGTCGGTGAGGGTGCGCTCGCCCGCGATGGTCGAGGAGACCTGCTCGAAAAGGCCACTGCCGCGCAGGTCGGCGAAGACGAATGTCGCCTGCCCCTCGCCGGGCACGTTGTTGAAGTACCAGACCTCGTAGGGCCGCGACTCGCGCTGGTAGAGGTGCGGCTCGATCGACGAGGGCAGGCCGTAGCGCAGGAGCACGCGCCCGCGGTCGGTGCGCCAGCCTTCCATCGACAGGCCGCCGTAGCGCTCGTTCGCGTAGGCGATGCGGCCGTAGTAGTCCTCGCGAAACTCGTTGATGGACGTCTGCGGGTTCGGGTCGCGCTGCTGCCAGAAGTCCCACAGGTAGCGGCGGCGGGCGTCGAGATCCGGCAGGCCGTTCGCGCGGCGCCGCTCGCGCTCGGCCAGGAGCGCCCCGATGTGGGCGATGCCACGCTCGGCCTCGGCCTCGTCGAGAGCAGCGTAGAGGCTCGTCTCGAAGTTGACGTCGGCGGTGACACCGAGGCCGCCGGGGACGTCGGGGTTGTAGACGAAGAACCGGCGGCTCTGCTCGGCGGCGGCAACGCTGCCGCTGCTCAGCACAGCGACACGCAACGTGTAGGCGCCCGAGGGCAACGTGCTCACGTCGAAGCTCCCTGCGAGCACATCCACATCCCGAAGCGGACGCGCAGTGCGGCGCTCGAGGTTGCCGACGGCCTGCGGACGGTCGGCGGCGGCGATGTAGGCGTACATCGTATAGAGTGTATCGCCGGGGGTGACGGCGCGGGCGGGGTGGTACACCTCGGCGTAGTAGAAGAGACGGTCGAGGCCCTCACCGTAGACGTGGGTGGCGTTGGGGCGCACGAGGACGCCGCTTCGGTAGAACGGGCTGGCGGTGTCCTGCGAGGGGGCGATCGACGACGCGAGGGTGATCTCGGAGACGGCCACCTTGGAGGCGTCGTCGTAGGCGGGCACGCGCACATCGCGGCGCAGTTCGAGATTCTGACGGGCGCCGTCGGCGGGGACGCGGACGCGCAGCTCGTACTCGCCAGGCGGCACGGGCGCGCGGACGAGGTGCAGGAACGAGCGCCCGTCGCCGATGCCCGCCGTGTCGGCGAGGGCGAAGCGGACGGTCCGCCGAATCGGTCCAGACGGGCGCGGGCGGGGCGGCGATGTTGGCGTCGCTCGGGGCGACGAGTGCGAAGGTGAGCGGCAGGACCGCCTCGTAGCCGCCGCCCGGCGCAGCGGTGAAGGCGAGCGAACGCGCCTCGACGGCGATGTGGACCTCGAAGAGCGTCTGCCCCGGCCCGTAGGCGAAGGTGCCCGTTTCGAGCGTCATCCGCACCGGAAGCGCGCCCGTCGTGACGATGCCCGCGTTCTCGATGCCGACCGTCTGCCCGCCGGGGACCTGCGAGGTGGGCAGCGGCGCCGACGGATCGGGGGCACCGGGCGGTGTCGTCTGGGCGCTCGCGGCGAGCGTCGGCAGCGCGAGGGCGGCGGCGAGGAGGGAGACGCGCAGGAGAGGACGCATGGAGGCACGAAGACAGTCGGAAGGGAGGCCCGGAGGCCGCGCGCGGCGGCCAACAACGGCGCGGCGGGGTCACGAAAGTACCGTATCCCGCACCGGCACGCCAAGGCCAAACGCAGGCACCGTCCGCCTTCGCGCCCTCATGTCCGCGCACGCCGCTCCATCACGCCGCGGAGTCCGTCCCGTCCGCGACCGCCGCCGCGTCGGCGCGCAGGCGGGCGTAGACGGCGCCGAGGCCGCGCGTGCGCTGCATCCCGAGCATCCGGGCGATGCCGAGCGTGCCGAGCAGGTCTGCAGGCGCGGCGGCGAGCGTGGCCGCGGCGGCGCCGTCGAAGGCCTCGACGAGCAGACCCGCGAACCCGCGCGCCGTCGGCGCCTCCTCGGGAACGTCGGCGTAGACGCGCAGCCGGCCGCCGTCGCCCGCCCGGACGGCGAGGAAGACGGGCGACTGGCACTCGTGGACGCGCCCGATGCCTGCGTCGCGGAGCGCGGCGAGGTCGTCGGGGAGGGCCGGGAGCGCGTCGGCGTAGTCGAGCAGCAGTTCGAGCCGCTCCATCCCGTCGACGAGGTGGAAGGTCGCGGCGATGTCTTCGAGCGGGGTCACGGGCGGGGAGGGATGGACGGCGAACGATGGACGACAGACGACAGGCGCCGACCGGACATGTCGGGCGGAGCGGCGGCGATGATGCAGGGAGAAGGACGAATGCGCGACGACAAACGATCTACGACAATCAACCAACGACGAACGCCTCCCTCACACCCCGTCGATGCGGCCCGGCTCGGCGCCGCGGGCGACGGGGACGCCGACGAGGTTTCCCCACTCCGTCCACGAGCCGTCGTAGTTGCGCACGCGCTCGAAGCCGAGCAGGTAGCGCAGCACGAACCACGTGTGCGACGAGCGCTCGCCGATGCGGCAGTAGGCGACCGTCTCATCGTCCGGGCGCAGGCCCTTGTCGCCTTCGTAGAGCGCGGCGAGCGCGTCGGCGGACTTGAAGGTCGAGTCCTCGCGCACCGCCTGCGCCCACGGCACCGACTGCGCGCCGGGGATGTGGCCGCCGCGGAGCGCGCCCTCCTGCGGATAGCCGTCCATGTGCGTCACCTCGCCCGTGTACTCGCCCGGCGAGCGGACATCGACGAGGGCGCCGCCGCGCCGTGCGTGCGCGAGAACGTCGTCGCGGAAGGCGCGGATCGAGAGGTCGGGCGGCGAGGCGCGGTACTCGGTGGCGGCGTACGCCGGCACGTCGCGCGTGAGCGGACGGCCCTCGGCGGCCCACTTGGCGCGTCCGCCGTCCATCACCTTGAGCCGCGATTCGTCGTGGCCGAAGAGGCGGAAGACCCAGAAGGCGTACGTCGCCCACCAGTTGTGCTTGTCGCCGTAGACGACGACGGTCGTGTCGTTGGCGATGCCGAGCCGCCCGCAGAGCGCCTCGAACGCCGCCTGCCCCACGTAGTCGCGGACGATGTCGTCCTGCAAGTCGGTCGTCCAGTCGAGCCGGACGGCGCCGTCGATGTGGCCGGTCGTGTAGAGCAGCGGGTCTTCGTCGCACTCGACAATTCGGATGCGGTCGGTGTCGATGAGGCGGTCGGCGACCCAGTCGGTCGTGACGAGGACGTCGGGGCGGGCGTAGGCGCGGGGGGAGTCGGGCATGGGGGATGGGATATGGAGGTGCGTAGCCGGGCGGGGGCGGCGGCGTTCCCGCAGGCGCGGAATGTGACGGCGGACGACGAGAATGGAGGCGACCTGCCAGGTGCGGGGACGTGGCAGGTCTGGCCCAACGCCCACCGACGACCCACAACCGACGACTGACGCCCACGTGCTCCTCCACACACCTTCGCGTCAACGCCCACACTTCCGTGACAACTCCCCGGCCCGCGGCCCCGTTTTGAACGGCACACTCCCCCACCCCACCCTCCCCACTCCGATGACCCTCCGCCCCGCCTTCGCCGCCGCCGCCCTCGCCGCGCTCGTCGCCCTTCCCGCCGCCGCCCAGCCCGGCGGCGCGCCGCCGCCGCCGCCGCCCACCGCCGAGCGCGCCGCCCGCACCCTCGACCGCCGTGTCGACTACCTCGACGGCGCCCTCGACCTCACCGACGCGCAGGAGGCGCAGATCCGCCGCCTCCTCGAAACCCGGCAGGCGCAGATGCGCGCCCGCATGGAGCAGGCCCGCGCCGACCGCCCGGCCACCCGCCCGACGCGCGAGCAGATGCGCGCCCGCATGGAGCAGATGCGCACCGAGCAGCGCCGGCAGGAAGACTCGCTCAGCGCCGAGATCCGCGGCCTCCTGAACGCCGACCAGGCGCGCCGCTTCGACGAGATCCGCGCCGAGGAGCGCGAGCGCGTCGAGCACCGCGTCGAACGTGGCGGCCAGATGCGCGGCGACCGGCAGCGCGGCGGCAACGACCGCCGCCGGGGCGAGGCGCCGATGCCGCGTCCGCGTGGCGAGCGCCCCGGTGGCAATGCGCCGCGCGGCTGACCGTCTTGCATGGGGTTGACGACCGAGCTCGTAGAGACGCCCCCGAGGGGAATCTCTACGGGCGCCGTCTTCCCGACCTGCACCTCCTTTTCCATCCGAACTCCCTTCCAACCCCGATGGCTCATTCCGTCCGCCCCCTTCTCGCTGCTCTGGCCCTCGCGGCCGTCACCGCGCTTCCCGCCGCCGCGCAGCCTCCCGCCCAGCGCGGCGACCGCGCGGCAGTGACACTCGACAGCCGCCTCCACGACCTCGACGAGGCGCTCGACCTGACCGATGCGCAGGAGGCGCAGATCCGCCGCATCCTCGAAACGCAGGCCCGCGCACGGATGGAGCAGATGCGCTCCGCCGAGCGCCCGTCGCGCGAGGCGATGCGCGCGCAGGCCGAGGCCGCGAACGCCGAGATCCGCGCCGTTCTCACCGCCGAGCAGGCGACGCGCTACGACGCCCTCCGCGCCGAACAGGCCCGCACGCGCGGCGAACGAGGCAACGGGCGCGGCGGCAACGGCCCGCGCGGCGGCGGCTCCTGAGCCGTTCGATCCGTCGCTAAAGCGGATCGGTCTTCCAGGCCTGCCCGTCGCTCTGTCTCCCACGATTCGCCCACGCCGATGCCCTCGCTCCGTCGCCTCGCCACCGCCAGTCTGCTCGCCGTCCTGCCCGTGTTGGGGATGACGTCGGCTCCGGCCGCAGCCCAGCGCGCCGCGACTGCCGCAGCCGCCGAGTTGCCGTACCGCGCCGCCGGCCTCGACGCGCGCGCCGCGGCGGCGCACCTGCTCGGACGCTTCGGCTTCGGCGCGCGTCCGGGCGACATCGACCGCGTGGCGGCGACCGGCCTCGGCGCGTGGCTCGACGCGCAACTCGACCCGGCGATGGCGGACCTCGCGCGCACCGATCCCGCGCTCGCCCGGCGCCTCGACGCCGTCCCCGACCTCGCCCTCGACGCGCACACGCTCGCCGCCACGTTTCCGCCCACCGGGCGCGTCCTCACCGAAGCCGTCGCCGCCGGGATCGTCCAGCGTCCGAACGGCGACGGTGGCGACGAGACCGCCCGCGCAGACGCGCTCCGCCAACGCGCGCCCGAGCTGCTCGCCTTCGCCGCCGCGCGCGGCTACCGGCCCGAGCGCGAGTTGCGCCGCGCGCTCGCTCGGGCAGAAGATCGTCCGCGCCGTGACCGCCGAGGCCCAGGTGCGCGAGGTGCTCGCGGAGATGTGGTTCAACCACTTCAACGTGGCCCTGCAGGACGGCCCCGCGCGGCCCTACGTCCTCGCCTACGAGCGCGACGCGATCCGCCCGAACGTCCTCGGGCGCTTCCGCGACCTCCTCGGCGCCACCGCCCGCCACCCGGCGATGCTGCTCTACCTCGACAATGCGCAGTCGGTCGCGCCGATGCCCGAGCGGGCCGGCCGGATGAGACGTGGGGATGCCACCACCGCCTCGCCAGCATGCGCGGCGTGAACGAGAACTACGCCCGCGAGCTGCTCGAACTCCACACCCTCGGCGCCGACGGCGGCTACACGCAGGCGGATGTCGAGAACGTGGCGCGCGCCTTCACCGGATGGACCGTCTACCCGGCCCGCCCGGACGCCGCCGCGCGCCTCGACCGGGCCATCGACCGCGGACTCGCCACGCGCGACGGCGCCTTCGTCTTTCTCCGCGCCGCCCACGACCGCGGCGCCAAGACGATCCTCGGCCAGTCATTTCCCGCAGGCGGCGGGCCCGACGGCGGTTTGGACGAGGGCGAGCGCGTCCTCGACCTCCTCGCCCGTCACCCGGCGACAGCGCAGCGCGTCGCCCGTCTCCTCGCCACGCGCTTCGTCGCCGACGACCCGCCCGAGACGCTCGTGGCCGATCTCGCCGCCGTCTACACGCGCACCGACGGCGACATCGCCGCGCTCGTGCGGGCGCTCGCGGCCAGCCCGGCGTTCTGGGCGCCCGAGGCCATCGGCGCCAAGGTGAAGTCGCCGTTCGAGTTCGCCACGAGCGCCCTCCGCGCCACCGGCGCCCGCGTCGCCGATGCGCAGGGCGTGGCGCAGGCCGTCGCGCAGATGGGGCAGCCGCTCTACGGCTACAGCGCGCCGACCGGCTACCCCGACCGCGCCGGGCAGTGGCTGAGCGCCGGCGCCATCGCCGTCCGCCTGCGCACCGCCCTCGCGATCGCCACCGGCACCCTCCCCGGCGTCCGCCTCGACCCGCAGCACCTCGCCCCCGGTCTGACCGCCGACGCCGCATCCGCCGACATCGTCGCCGCGCTCGCCACGCGCCTGCTGCCCCCCGGCCACGCGGCCGACCTCGCGGCCCTCGCCGAGATCGCCGCCCGCCCGCCGGTGGACGACGGGGCGATGGACGACGGACGGCAGACGACGGACGACGGGGGGATGGGAGTGGATGAGGAGGCGCTCGACGAACCGACCGATCCGTCGGAAATGCCTTCGATGAATGCACAGGCCATGCCGACCGAACGGTCCGAACAGGTTTATCGTCGCTATGGTGAGACGTCTCGTGGCCGTCGTGGCCCCGCGCCGCGCACCGATGCGCTTTCGCAGGCGCTCGGCGTCGTCCTCGGCAGCCCGGCCTTCCAGCGCCGCTGACGGCCCCTGCCCTTCCGCACTCCCATCCACGTCACGGCTCGATGCGCGCGCTCGTTCTGCTCCTGTTTCTCGTCCTCGCCCCTGCACCTGCCGCTCGGGCGCAGCGGGCGTACGACTTCGCCCGCGCCGACCGTGTCGTCATCGACTCGCTCGCGCGCCTCGGCGGGGGCGCGGAGGTGATCGTCGTGGAGGGGATGCGCGTCGTGCACCGCCGCAGCGTCGGCGCGTGGGATTCGACGCGCGCGGTGCCCATCGCGTCGGCGTCGAAGTGGCTCGCGGGCGCGGTCGTGATGAGCCTTGTCGACGACGGCCTCCTCTCGCTCGACGACCCGGTCTCGGCGTACCTGCCCGCGATCACCGGCGCGCGCGGCACCATCACGGTCCGGCAGCTCTTCTCGCACACGTCGGGCCTCGCGGGCGCCGAGCCGCCGTGCCTGCGCGACCGCGCTGTGTCGCTCGCCGCCTGCGCCGCCGAGATCGCCGCCACCGTTCCGCTCGTCGCCGCGCCCGGCACGCGCTTCATCTACGGCGGCACGTCGATGCAACTCGGCGGGCGCATCGCCGAGATCGCGGGCGGCGCGCCGTGGGACAGCCTCTTCGCGCGCCGCATCGCCCGTCCGCTCGGGATGCGCCGCACCGCGTTCGAGCCGCCCGGCTCCGCCGCCGAGAACCCCATGATCGGCGGCGGCGCGTGGTCGACGGCGGACGATTACGCGCGGTTCGTGACGATGCTGCTCGGGCGCGGCGTCTACAACGGGCGCCGCGTGCTCTCCGACGCCGCCGTCGCCGCGCTCGTCGCCGACCAGACCGGCGGCGCCCGCATCCTCTACACCCCCTACCAGCAGTACGCTGCCCTCGACCCCGGCCTTCCGGCCACGCGCTACGGCATCGGCAACTGGCGCGAGCGTGTCGGGGGACGGATCGGAGGGACGAGCGGTGCCCTAACGACCTCGTCGAGTCAGGGCGCCTTCGGATGGAGTCCGTGGGTCGACTGGGCGCGGGGCACGGCGGGCGTGCTCGCCGTCACCGGCGAACTGCCCGACGTGATGCCAACCTACCTCGAATGGCGCGACCGCCTCGACGATGCACTCGGCACCCCGACCGATGCCGCGCCTGTCGCCACGCCCGCCGACCGCGCCGGTCGCCGCCTCGATGCGTGGCCGGTGCCCGCGCGCACCACCGTCACGTTCCGCTTCGACGCCTCCGCGCGCGCCGAGCGCCTGACCCTCTACGACCTCCGCGGCCGCGTCGCCGCCCGCGCCGACGTGCCTGCGGGCGTGGCGACCGTCGCCGTACCGATCGCGGACCTCGTGCCCGGCGTCTATGTCGCCCGCATCGGCGCGGCGGTCCGGCTCGTCACCGTCGCCCGCTGAGGCGCCGCCGTCTCTTCCATCCACACCCGCCGCTCCGATGACCAGCCGCCGCGCCTTCCTCAAATCCTCCGGCCTCGCCGTCGTCGCGTTCGGCGTCGGCGGTGTGCCGACGTTTCTCGGGCGGGCCGCCGCGGCGCCGGTCGTGCGCGGCGGGAAGCGCAAGGTGCTCGTCGCACTCTTCCAGCGCGGGGCGATGGACGGACTGGCGGCCGTGCAGCCGGTCGGGGATGCGCGGCTCTCTGCGCTGCGTCCGGGCCTGATGCTGCCGCCGTCGGACCTCCTCGGCCTCGGCGCCGCCCACGCGGGCGGGCACGCGCTCGGCCTGCATCCGGCGTTCGCGCCGCTGCTGCCGTTCTTCCACGACGGACGCCTCGCCATCGTCCACGGCGCCGGCAGCCCGACGCCGACGCGGTCGCACTTCGACGCGCAGGACTACATGGAACTCGGCACGCCGGGCCGAAAGTCGACCCCGACGGGCTGGCTCACGCGCGCCGCCGGCGCCCTCGGCCACGACGCGACGCCCTTCCAGCGCGTCGCCATCGCCGACACGATGCCGCGCAGCCTTGCGGGCGACGACCGCGCCATCGCCCTCGCCAGCCTCGACGCGCTCACGCTCGGCGACACGTCGGCGGAAGGAGCGACCGGCGCCGACCGGCTCGAAGACCTTTACCGCGCCGCGACGGCCAGCGGATCGGCCGGTTGCTCGGGCAGCGTCGAGGCAGCCGGGCGCGGGACCGTCGAGGCGGCGCGCATCCTCGACCGCGTCCGGCGCGAGGTGCCGCGCGGCGAGGGCTACCCGCCGACCGCGCTCGGGCGCAGCCTCGAACAGATCGCACGCCTCATCCGCGCCGACGTGGGCGTCGAAGTGGCGATGGCGGAGACGGGCGGATGGGACACGCACGTCGGGCAGGGCGCCGCGCGCGGCACGTTCGCGCGGCAGGCGGCAGACCTCGCGCGCAGCGTCGCCGCCTTCCACGCCGACCTCGGCCCCCTCGCCGACGACGTTGTCGTGCTGACGATGACCGAGTTCGGGCGCACCGTCGGCGCGAACGGCTCCGGCGGCACCGACCACGGGCGCGCGAGCGCGATGTTCGTGCTCGGGAGCAGCGTGAACGGCGGCCAGGTCGTCGGCAGCCTCCCCGAGCGCTTCGACCGCGACGCCCTCGCCGACGGCCGCGACCTGCCCGTCACCACCGACTTCCGCGCCCTCTTCGGCGGCGTCGCCGGCGGACACCTCGGCATCGACACGGCGGGCCTCTTCCCCGGCTACGACGGCCCGGCGCTCGACCTCATCCGCCGATGACGGGCGCGCCGAGCGAACGCCAGGCCTCTCCCACCACGATCCGGTCGAACGGCCGTCACTCCTCCATCCTGGCCGACGTCGCGCCGGTGATGAGAAGCGTGCGGGGGTCCTGGACGAAGGCGACGATCTCGGCGCCCGCAGCGGTCAGGCCTTCGGGCCACGCGAGCCGGACGGTGCCCGCCGCGCCGCGTGCGGTGCCAAACGCGCGGACGACGCCCACGTGCGCGAGGCGTCGGCCGGCGTTCTCGCCCCGCGCCACCGCGTTCGCGGCCCGCCGCTCGACGAGCGCTACCGCTACGACCGAGCCGGCCGGCAGCCCGTCCACCCGGTACGCAGCCCTCACCGCCCTGCCCTCCCGCCGCACGGTTCCGAGGGCGATCACGGCCACCGCCGGTACGCGGAGCGCCGCGTCGCGCCGCCGCCGCGCCTCCTCCGAGCGCGACCCGACGAACGGCGTTCGGCCGTTGACGAGCATCATCGGCGTGTACACGCCCGCCTGGATCGCCCGGTCGTAGGCGCGCTGCCGGGCGCTGAAGGCCGGGTTCGAAAACGAGTCGCGCCAGCCCAGATCGTCCCAGTAGTCGACGTGGAACGAGAGCGCGTACACGGGCGCGCCCGCCGCCCGCGCCTCGGCGTCGAGCGTGGCCAGGACGGCGTCGGCCGGCGGACAACTCGAGCACCCCTCCGACGTGAACAACTCGATGACGGCAAATCCGGGGGCTGGAGGCGGCGCCAGACGCGCGCCAGGGAGCAGAGCGGCGAGCGCCGCGAGGAGGAGAGGACGCATTCGAGCGGGCATGACGAGGTGGATCTACGCCAGGGGTGACGGGGCCTCTGGAACGAACGTCCGAAAGGCGGGGATCGCGCGGCACCCTTCCGGCCGGATCCGCGCTCAAGCGACGGTCAGCGAACCGCGCCCCGTCGATCATTCCCCCTCGTCGTCGGTGTCGGCGTCGTGGAGAGCGGTGAGGAGGGCGGCGAGGTCGCCGTCGAGGATCGGGCGGAGGGGGCGGTTCTTGTCGTCGCCTTCGAGGCGGTGGTCGGTGAGGCGGTCCTGCGGGACGTTGTAGGTGCGGATCTTGGCCGAGCGGTCGCCGGTCGAGACGAGGGCGCGGCGTGTGGCCGCGCGGGCGTCATGCGCCTCGGCGAGACGGGCGTCGTAGAGGCGGGCGCGCAGCAGGCGCATCGCCCGCTCGCGGTTCTGGAACTGGCTGCGCTCGTCCTGGCACGTCACCACCGTCCCCGTCGGGAGGTGGGTGATGCGCACGGCGCTCTCGGTCTTGTTGACGTGCTGCCCGCCCGCGCCGCTCGCGCGGTACACGTCGACGCGCAGGTCTTCGGTGCGGATCTCGACCTCGATCTCCTCCGCCTCGGGCAGCACCGCAACCGTCGCCGCGCTCGTGTGGATGCGGCCCTGCGACTCGGTCTGCGGCACGCGCTGCACGCGGTGGACGCCGCTTTCGTACTTCATCGTTCCGTAGACCGCGTTTCCTCGCAGGGCGAAAACGACCTCCTTCACCCCGCCCATCGTGCCCTCGGATGCATCGAAGACCTCCACTGCCCAGCCCTGCCGCTCGGCGAAGCGTGTATACAGACGGAAGAGATCGCCGGCAAAAAGCGCGGCCTCGTCGCCGCCCGTTCCGGCGCGGATTTCCACGATGACGTTGGCGCGGTCTTCGGGCGGACGCGGGCGGAGGAGGCGGGCCAGGCGAACGCGTGAGCGGCTCGCGGAGCGGGTCGAGGCGGCGGCGCTCGTCGCGGAGAAAGCGGCCATTTCGGGGTCGGCGTCGGCCTCAGCGTCGAGAACATCGAGGTCGGCGAGGTCGCGGTCGAGGCGGTCGAGGGCGTCGGCGGCGTCGAGGACGGGGCGGAGGGCGGCCAGGTCGCGCCCGAGGGTCGCGATGCGGGCGGCGTCGGCGTGGACGGCCGGGTCTTCGAGGGCCGCCATCGCCTCGGCGGCACGCTCGCGGGCGGCCTCGATGTGGGCGCGGAGGGCGGGGTCGGTCACCGGGCGCAGGCCGTCGCGAGACGGGGTCGGGAGGAAAGGGAGAGTCGAAACGAACGACCGCGCCGACGGCGGTGATTCCCCGGCGCGGGATGAGCAAGGGACGAGCGCGGGATGAGCAAGGGACGAGCAAAAGACGAGCGCGGCAGCGAGGCTTATTCCCAATAATCGACAGCCAGATAGGTCTGACCGCTCGGATCGCGCGTAACACACCCGTCTCAGGATCGAAGTCCGCTCCTTTGAGCGCCCACTCACATGCCCGCTCGTTTCGCTCACGATGCCCGCTCATTTCGCTCACTTTGAGACGGCACCCGGCACCCCCCACGATTGGCACGGTCTCTGCAACAGGGTCGGTCGTCCTCACTCACTCACCCGCGTCGCTCGTACATGACCCGCGTTTTCGAAAGCCCGCTCCGCGCCTTCATGCTCTGGCTGGGCACGTGCCTGTTCGTCTTCTACGGCCTGAACCTGTACGCCACGCGTCCGGTGCCGGTTGATGTCAGCTCCTTCCAGAGCGACGGGATGGACGAAGAGCAGATCCTCGTGCAGGCCATCCAGGCCGCCGACGAGATGCGCACCAACCTCTGGTGGGTGAACGAGAAGCAGCCGTACCTCGTGCTCGACGCCTCGATCAAGGACCGCGTCGATCCGGCCTTCTTCTCGAACCGCGACGTGCGCATCCAGGCCAGCGGCTCCAAGGTGATCGGGTGGATTCAGCCCGTCCCTGCCTCGGTCAACCCCTGACGCCGCCGCTTCGGCACCCCTTGTTTGCAGCCCTTCGGAGAGTCTCCGGGGGGCTGTTTTCGTTGGAGGCGGGCACTCCGGCGCACCGTCGGCGTCGTAGGGCGTGCCTCCCTCCGCCCACCCGATGCGCCACGCCCGCCGCTTCCTTGCCGTGTGCGCCGCGTGCGCGCTCGCCGCGCCGACGGTCCGCGCGCAGCCACCGGGCGTCCTGAGCGCCGACACGCTCGCCGCCCGCGCCGAACGCGCCCTCGCGGACGGGCGCATCGACGAGGCGCGAGAGACCGCGCGGGCGCTCGTCTCGCGCGCCGGGCGCCGCGCCGATTCCCACGTGCTGCGCGCCCGGACGCTCCTCGCCGGTCCCGCGCCCGAGCCGCGCGCCGCCTACCGCGCCGTCACCGAAGCCCTCGTGCGCGACCGCGTCAACGCCGACGCGCTCGCGCTTCGCCTCGCCCTCGAACGGCAGGGCCAAGGCGTCGGGCGGCTGCCGACGGTCCTTCGGGCGCAGCAGCGCCGCGACACCGCCACCCGCATTCTCCGCACCGACTCGGCCACGGCGGCGCCGCTCGGACGCGCGCTCGCGCTCCTCGAACTCGGCGAGCAGGCCTACGACGTGTTCGATTTCAATGCACTGCGCATCGACCCGGCGCTCCTCGTCCGGCGCGGGCGTCCCGACGACAGTGCCTTCGACCTCGGCGTCTTCGAGAACGACGGCGTGATTGTCCGCTTCACCGGCGAGTCCGACCGCGCCGCGGCGGAGGCCCGCGACGCCCTCCGCCGCGCCTACCGGATCGCCACGACCACGCCCGACGGCGGCCGGACAGTCGATGTCGTCCCGCGCGACACGCTCGCCTCGGGCGCGGCGCGGCTGCTCGCCCGGCTCTACGGGCGCACCGGCGAGACGACCTCGCTGCTCGGCCTCGCCCTCACCGAGCGCCGCCGCCGCCCGTCCGACGCCGCGCCGTGGCGCTGGCAGGGCCTCGCGCTCTACACGTCCGGACAGGTCGGCGGCGCCGCCGCCGCCTTCGACAGCGCCCGCGTGCGCCTCTCGCCCGACCTCCGCGCCACCCTCGACGACCCCGCCCGCATCGCCCGTCCCGCCGACCGCGACCGCGTCTCCGCCACCGCCGACGCGGCGGAGGCGTTCTGGGCCGCCGCCGACCCGCGCCGCCTCACCGATGTCAACGAGCGCCGCGCCGAGCACGACGCCCGCCTCGCCCTCGCCGACCTCACGCTCAGCGAAAACGTCGGCGCCACGCCGGGCCGCGACACCGAGCGCGGGCGCGTGCTCGTCCGCTACGGACAGCCCGTGCGCCGCGCGACGTACAGCCTCGGTGCCGATCCTGCCTACAACGTGGTCGATGTGTGGGAGTACGAGCGGCAGCGCTTCGTCTTCGCCGCCGTGACCCGCCGGGCGCCGTTCGAGCTGTACACGCCGCCCGCGGGTGCCTTCCGGCGGCAACCCGAACAGGCCCGCACCGACGATTACGTGCAGCAGTACCAGGACATCACGCGCCGCAGCCCCGCCGAAACGACGTACGCGCCGCTCGCCCGCGTGCCGATTGCGATGCAGGTCGCGGCCTTCCGCGCCGACGATGCACGCGTCGATCTCGTCGTCGTCACCGGCGCCCCGCTCACCGTGTCGGAGCGCGATGCATGGGCGCCGTCGCGCGTCGGGGTGGCGCTCCTGCGGGACGGCGAGCGGGTTGAGGCGGAGCGAAAACTGGACATCGCCGCGCGGCCCGACAGCAGCCTTCTCGACCTCGCGGGCGGTGCGCTCTGGCTGCACGCCGAAACGCTGCGCGTGCGTCCGGGGCGCTACCGGTTGCGTGCGGAGGTTGAGATCGGGACCGGCGGACCGGTCGGCGTCGAGGCGCTCGACCTGTCGGCGCCCCTCTACGAGCGTCGGTTTGCGCTCTCCGACGTGCTCCTCGCCCACCGCATCCGCCCGGCGACGGCTGCCGATTCGACGGATCTGCCGACCGGCTTCCTGCGCCGCCGCGGGCGCGTGCTCCTGCCTGCCGCCGAGGCCGCGTTCGAGCGGTCGATGCCGTTCTACACGTATTTCGAAGTCTACGGCCTCACCACCCGGGCGGGCGGGGCGATGTCGTACGAGGTCGAAACGACGCTCTCGCCCGTCGCGCGCGGCGGCGAGGGCATCTCGACCGCCTTCACCGTCACCGGACGTGGCGCGACCGACGACTACGCCGGGCGCCTCGACGCGTCCTCACTGGCGCCCGGCCGCTACCGCCTGCGCCTCCGCATCCGCGACCTCGCCACGCAACAGACCGTCGAAACGACCCGCGATGTGACACTGCGCTGACAGGGACGGAGGGTGCGCATCCGCCCCCGCCGTCCCTTCGGGACACCTCCCCCGCGAGCGGGGGAGGACCGCCGCGGAGGCCGTTCCGCTTCGCGGACCTTCGGTTCAGGCCGCAGCGGCAGGAGGGGGCACTGCCCCGCCAGACCACGGCGCGACGGTTGACGAAGCGTGCAGTCCGCAGCGGCAAGAGGGGGCGGTGCGTACGCGCCCTCACCAACCCACCCTCTCACCAACCCGCCTCACCCGCGCGCGAAGACGAGGGCTCCGTATGGCGCGAGCGGGACAGCGGCGTGGGCGGGGAAGCCGTCGCGGTCGCCCGGTTCGGCGTGGATGTCGCCGATGTGTCCGTGGGAGAATGTGGCGGCGTAGGCCGCCGAGTTGTAGCGGCACGTCCACGCGCCCTCGCCCGGCATCGGGACCGCGTAGGCGTCGTGCGCGCCTTCAGCGAAGTGGAGGACGACGACCGCGTCGTCTCCCGCATCGCCCCCGTGGCGGAGGTAAGCGATGACTTTGGCGTCGTCGTCGATGCGCAGGAACGTGACCTCGTGCGCGCGCAGCCCGCCGATGGCGCTTGCGCCCGCGCGCAGGCGGAAGAGGTCGCCGACGAGCGATGAGCCGAAGGCGACCGGCGCCTCCGGATTGCCCGTCTCGGTGGCGCCACCGAGCGGCACGAGCGTGTCCGAGGCATCGCTGTTCGGCATCTCGGCGGCGACGACCTGGTCGGGCACGGCTTCATCGTCCACCTCGACCGTCTCGGAGCCGTCGGCCTCGACCGTGTGCACGCTCACGTCCTCGAACCAGCCCTCCATCAGCGTCTCCTGGCCCTGGAAGACCATCGGAATGCCGGGTGCGGTGGCGACGAGGGCGACGCCGAGGGCGGCGAGGCTGCGCGAGACGGCGCGCGTGTCGTCCTCGCTCCGCCCGCCCGAGACGGTCTCGTGGACCTGCGAGGCCACGCGCTGCTTGCCGTTGGCGACCTCGTCGTGGCTCTCGGTGTAGACGACGCGGCGGAAGGCGTCGTCGCCGTAGCGGTGCCCGATGGCCCCGGCGAGGGCGTGCATCGAGCGCTCGGCGTCGGTCGGAGCCTCCAGAACAGCGCGGACCGGATGGACGAAGGCGGCGTCCCACTGCGCGCCGAACCCCGCGCCGCCCTGCTCGTGCTCGGCGACCATCGCCGCCTCCGTCTGCAGGTCTTCGGCGATCGTGATGCGGCCGGGGAAGTCGCGGTCGACGAGGGCGTTGATCTCCTGCATCATCGACCAGCCTTCGGGGATGGCGTCGTAGTCGCTCGGCATCGCGGTCCGGTTGCGCATGTAGAGCACCATGTCGAGCCGGAGTCCATCGACGCGGTACTCGCTGAGCCACATCCGCGCGTTGTCGAGGATGTAGCGGCGCACCTCCTCGCGCCCGTAGTCGGGGCGCGTGTCGCCCCACGGCGTCTCGGAGCGGGCGTCGTTGTAGAAGTAGATGCCGCCCTTTCCGTCCTCGTTCCACCCGTCGAACTGCCAGATGTCGAGGTCGCTCGGCCCGAAGTGGTTGTAGACGACATCGACGATGACGGCGATGCCGAGTGCGTGCGCGGCCCGTACGAAGCGTTTCAGACCGTCCGGTCCGCCATAGGCGCCCTCGACGGCGAACGGGTGCGCCGGGTTGTAGCCCCACGAGCGGTCGCCGGCGAACTCGGCGACGGGCATCAGCTCGATGGCCGTCACGCCGACGGCGTCGCGCAGCCACAGCAGCCGCTGCGCCGCCTCGTCGAAGGTGCCGAGGCCGTTGCCGTCGGCGTCGAAGAAGGTGCCGACGTGGAGTTCGTAGACGACGAGGTCGTTCCACGAGCGCGTGCCTTCCGGGCCGAGAACCGGGCGGTCGTCGCCCCAGTCGAACCCGTCGCGGTCGACGACGATGGAGTTGCCAACCGAGGTCGTCACGGCGCGGGCGTACGGGTCGTTGCGGTGGAGCGTGCCCGACGGCGTGTCGAGCACGTATTTGTACTCGTCGCCCGGACGCGCCGCGTCGACGTGGACGGACCAGTAGCCCGCGTCGTTCTCGCGCGCCATCTCCGGCCCGCCTTCCCAGTCGGAGAACGTGCCCGTCACCCGCACCGCCGACGCGTTCGGCGCCCACACGCGAAACGTCACGCCGACGACCGCCTCGCCCTCGCGCACGACGACTGCCCCCATCCCGCCGTGCGGCGACGCCACGGCCGGAGGGTCGGCCCGCTTTGTATTCCCCGGTGCGCCCTTCGCCTTCCCCGGCGCGGGCGGCGCCTTCTTCGACGCCGCGCCCTTCGCAGCCCCAGTCTTCGTGGACGATTTCGTGGACGACGCAGATGCGTCGGAGGTGGAGCGAGAGGCCATCGGCAGGAAAAAGAAAACGCAGGCGACGCCCGCAAAAAAGGAAAAACCATCACCAGAGGCCCGTAGGGGCGGGTCCCCGACCCGCCCGGCCCCGCCACGACCGGCGGTTTCAACAGCATCACGCCCGGTCCCCATCACCAGAGAAGAGGCCGTCAGGCCATCGTGTACCCTTCGGCCTCGACCGCCACGCGCGCCGCCGCCATCGCATCCTCACGGTTCGTCCCTGGATCGACGGTCACGTCGGCGCCGCCGATTTCGACGCGGTGCAGGGTCATCCCCTCGACGCCGCCGAGCGCCGATTCGACCGCGCGGACGCAGTGCTGGCACGTCATCCCGTCGATGTCGAGGCGGGTGCGGACGTTGCCCGACGGGCTGGTCTCGCCGGTGGCAGGGTCTTGCATGAACGGGGGCTGGAAGCCGGACATGGAGAAATGGGGACGGTGGAGGAGGAAAGCCCCCGAACGGAGGCTCGCGCACCGCGTTCGGGGGGAGCGCACGCATTGCAAGCCCGTCACGCCCCGCCGTTCTCCGCCTGTATGTCTGACCTTCCGCCCGACCCGTCCCCCGCCCCCACGCCCTCCCCCGACGCCGCGTGGTGGGACCGTTTCCGCGCCCTGCTCGACGAGCAGACGACGTGGCCGGCGCCGTACACCTTCAAGTTCATCGTTCCCGTCGAGCGGCTCGCCGAGATCGAGGCGCTGTTTCCGGGCGAGGAGATCCGCTACCGCGCCTCGTCGAAGGGCGCCTACGCGAGCCTGACGCTCGACCCGGTGATGGACTCCGCCGAGGCCGTCGAGGCCGTCTACCGCCGCGCCGCCGTCGTGCCGGGCGTGAGGATGCTGTGACGCGCCACCTCCGATCCTGATGGCGTACGCCCGGTGCTGCCGGTTTGCGCCGGATTGACGGAGGGCGCGATGGTTCGCGGACTCTGCTTCGCGGGGTGGCGCGCGCTGACCGAGGGCGCGATGGTATCGCGCCCCTACGCCTCCTGTCCTCACGAGCCGATGCCGACTGCCCCCCCCGCGCCGCACGTCGTTTTCTGCCTGACCGGCGACGTTCGCCGCAATGCGCGGGCGGTGCGGCAGACGGCGACGCTGGCGGCGATGGGGGTTTGTGTGACGGCGCTTTCGGTCGCCGAAGACCCGCCGGGGGCCGATGCGGCGCTTGCGCCCGGCGTCGGGCACCGCGTGCTCGACCGTCCGCGCGGACGTGGGCCGCGGTTCTTCCTCGCCGTTCACCGCGCGGTGGCGCGGGCGCTCGCCGAGGTCACGTCGGAGGGCGATGCGCCTGCAACGGTGCTGCACGCGAGCGACCTGTACACGCTGCCTGCCTGCCTCCTCGCCGCGCGGCGGTTGCGGCGGCGAGGTGCGCGCGTGCGGGTCGTCTTCGACAGCCGCGAGTCGTACCCCGACACGCCTGCCGTGGCGGGGCGTCCTCTCGTGCGGCTCGGGTGGCGGATCGTCGAGCGGACCTGCGCGCCGCGCGCCGACGCCGTCCTCACGGTCAGCGATGCGCTCGCGGAGGTGCTCGTGGCGCGGCTGCCGCTGCGGACGTACCCGCTCGTGCTCGTCAACGCCGCCGCGGCACATGTCGGACCGCCGCGCGACCTGCGCGCCGCCGCCGGACTCACATCCGAGACGCGCGTCGTCGTCCACACCGGCGCTCTCCGCGATGGGCGCGGCCTCGACACACTCGTCCGGGCCGTCGCGCGTCTCCGAACGGACCTCCGCGCACCCGTCGCCCTCGTGCTCCTCGGCAGTGGGCCGCTTGCCGATGGCCTCCTCGCCCTCGCCCGCGAGAGCGGCGCCGACGTGCGCATCGTGCCCGCGGTTGCGCCTGCCGAGGTGCCCGCGTGGACCGCGAGCGCCGATGTCGCCGCCGTCACGCTCGATGGGGCCAGCGTCAACGTGCGCGTGTCGCTGCCGAACAAGCTCTTCGAGGCCCTCGCAGGCGGCGTGCCCATCGTGGCGAGCGACCTGCCCGCCCTCCGCAGCGTCGTCGGCACGCACGGCTGCGGCCTGCTCGTTCCCCCCGGCGATCCTGCCGCCCTCGCCGGCGCGCTCGCGCGCCTGCTCACCGACACCGTCCTCCACGCCCACTGCGCCGCCGGTGCCCGCGCCGCGCAGTCCGCCGCCGCGCCCGAACGCCAGGCCGAGCGCCTCGCCGCGCTGTACCGCCGGTTGCTCACTCCGTAACGGCTCACTATCGAATCGTCCGAAATGCTCGTGTCAGTCCGAGCGCAGCGCGTCACTCTCGTTGTTCGGAGCGGTGTCGAGCCAGACTGCCACGTCGCTGCGCGCCGCGCGATGACAGCGGTGGAGGGGTGGGGCGGACTGTTCGACGCGGTGGATTTCCGCCCGGCGGCGCACGATCTTCAAGTTCTGTCCTGCGTTTCGCGCCTGCGTCCGACGTTCTTCGGATCGATGCCCTGTCTTTCCCCGCCCCGATGATGTCCCGTTTCCCGCTCGCGCTCGCCGCGCTTCTCGCCCTGCCCATCGCCGCGTGCGCGCAGCCGACCACGCCGCCTGCCCCGACCGGTGCTCCGGCGGTGGAAACGAGCACTGCCCCCCATCCGCGCCCGTCCGGCGCCGTCGTGCCCGCGAGTGCCAACGCGTCGGTGCCTGCACCGAACATCGCGTGGCACGCGAATTTCCCCGACGCACTCGCCGCCTCGAAGGTGAGCGGGAAGAAGGTGCTTGTGGAAGTCTGGGCGTCGTGGTGCGGCTACTGCCGCAAGATGCAGCGCGAGGTGTACCCGTCGGCCGATGTGCAGGCGGTCGTCGAGCAGTACTTCGAGCCGGTCCGCCTCGACGGCGAGCTCGCCACCGACTCGATCCCGGTGATGGGGATGAGCGCCTCGTCGCAGATGCTCGCCCAGGCGCTCGGCGCGCAGGGGTATCCGACGACCGCGTTCCTCTCCGCCGACGGACGCAAGATCACGCACCTGCCCGGCTACTCGCCCGCCAACGACTTCGCGCTCGTGCTCCGCTACATCGGCACCGACGCCTACAAGGGCGAGACGTTCGACGTGTGGCGCGCGCGCGAAACCGGCCAGCCCATCCCCGCTCCCGAGCCCGGCGCCACCTCGGCCCCGCGCGGCAACTGACAGCGGCCACCGGCGGTTCGCCGCGACACTCCGGTAGCGAAGCACTACGCCATCGTCATCGAACGTGGGGGGAGCCGTTTCGGCGCCCACGTCCCCGACCTTCCAGGCTGCGTGGCCGTTGGCGAGACGGAGGCCGAGGCGCGCGAATCGACCCGTGAGGCCATCGCCTTCCACCTCGACGGGATGCGCGAAGATGCCGACCCGATCCCGGCGCTCATGTCGAACAGCGATCGAGAGATCGCCCGCGCCTGATGCACAGGTAAAGCGTTCGGCGGAGTGTTCCTGCAACGCGATGACCGGTTGCGCGAGCGCGGGCTTCCGCCTACCGACACGCCCCGCATCCCTACCGGACTCTCTCGCCGTGCCGCTGACGTTCGCCCACCCCGCCGCCGTACTTCTCCTTGCCCGGCTCCGGCTTCCCCTCTCCGCCCTCGTCGTCGGCAGCGTCGCGCCCGACCTCGTCTACTTCATTCGGCTGGCCCCCCGCGGCCATTTCGGTCACACCCTGCCCGGACTTTTCTTTTTCTGCCTCCCTGCCGGGCTCGCGCTGCTCTGGGTGTTTCACCGCCTCCTCAAGCACTCGCTCGCGGAGCTTGCGCCGATAGCCGCGCAGCGCCGCCTCGCCTCCTGCATCCGGGCGTCTCCGCTTGAGCGGCCGCTCGTGCTCGTCGCGGCAGCTGTCCTGCTCGGTGCCGCCACGCACCTTCTGTGGGACGCCTTCACTCACGCGAGCGGCTGGGGTGTCGCATCGTTTCCTGCGCTGCGCCGCACGGTTCCACTCGGCTCGCTCGGCACCGCTCCAGCGTACAAGCTGGCGCAGCACGGCTCCACGATGCTCGGCCTAGCAGGCATTGCGCTCGCCGGCGTCCGGTGGTGGCGGCGCGCACCCGAAGTTGGCGTTACGCCTCGGCTCTCGGCCCGTGAGCGCGTGCTCTGGAGTTCCCTGATCGTCTCGTTTGCCTTCGTCGCGGGAGGCGTCTATGCCGCAGCCGCCGCAGCGGGCGCGGCCTCACCGCTGTCCATGTTTGCAGGCCGGTTCGTAGTCTCGGCCACGAGCGCTGCCTTCATCGCCATCACAGTCTACAGCGTCTGGCGCCGCCGCTCGGCACCCTGCGAGACCTGACAGGCTCTCACAAGCCTCACCACCACCGCCCCGCGCTCAGTTCGCCGTCACGATGATCGAGCCGACGATAACGGCGGCGAGGGCGAGGCCCGCGATCTTGAGGCCGCGCGAGAGGTCGCCGCGGCCCCGGCGCTGCTCCTTCGAGGCGACGGGCGCGCGGATGTCGCCGCCGCGTTCGAGCACGGTCAGGTACTGCGCGTCGGTCACGATGGGCGCGTAAGTCGCGTTGAGTGTCTCGGCGAGCGCCCCGGCGTAACGGTCGAGCCAGTACCGGCCCGGCGTGCGCTGCGGGTAGTAGGCACCGCTCGTCGGGCGCATCGTCGCGCGGATGCGGACCGCCGTGCCTGCGCCGCCGCTCGGGTTGGGGAGCGCGTCGACGGTGAAGCGGACGAGGGTGGTGCCGAGGAACGGCCCGCCGGGGAGGTCGTCTTCGAGCGCTTCCTGCACGCTCCGCAGCGACACGTAATCGCTCTCGAAGCGCCCACCGCCCGCATCGACGAAGCCGGTCGACATCCCGAACGTGCGCCCGAGGCTGCGCGCGAGCGCAAGCACGTCCTGCGACCCGGCGTCGGTGGTGAAGGTCGCCGTCTCGACGGCGATGGGGGTGGCCGGAAGGGCCGTCGGCGAGAAGACCGCGCACCCGGAGGCGGCGGTGGCGGCGAGGACGACGAGGGCGAGCGCCCGCAGGGGCGTCGGGAGCAGCGGAAGCAAAGTGGCGCGCATCGGGGGAAGGGAGCGTGGGTGCGGGCGTCCCAAACATCGTACCGCGCGCCCGCCGTCTCACTTCGGTCCGGCAGCGTCGCGGGTGTTCGGGCGCGAAAAACCTGTCAGATCGGGGGACCTGACAGGTTTTCGGGGTCATCCGCGGCAGCGCGAAATCGCTCAGAACGTGAGGCCGAGGCGGATCAGGAACGAGTTGACGCGCCCGCCGCCGTCGGTCGGCACGCCGCCGATGTCGCTCGCAAACGTCTGCAAGCCAAACTGGTAGCGCGCCTCTGCATACGGACGGAAGCCGAGCGCGCTCACGCCGACGCCTGCACCGACCGCTCCAGCGACCGTGAAGTCCTCCTTCTCGAACGTCGCGTCGTCGTCTCCCGTCTGCGCGAAGCGGAAGACCGGCCCGGCGAGCACGTACGGCTTGACGAGCGGAAGCGGCGAGACGTTGAGCTTGATGTCGATCGGCACCTCGATGAGGTCGAGGTTGATCCTCTCGGCGTTCGCGGCGCCGTCCTTCGGCTCGAACGCCGAGATGTCGGTGTAGAAGACGCCGGGGCGGATGGCGACCGGCCCGAGCCCGAGCGTGTACGTCACGCCGACGTGGTAGCCCGACGCCGACTTGTACGCCGCCTCTGCGCTTCCGCGGTCGACGTCGGTGATGCGGTCGAAGTTGGCTCCGACGGCGATGCCGATCTGGGCGTGGGCGGCGGGCGCGGCCAAGGTGGCAGCGGCGAGAGCGGCAGCGGCGAGGCCGCGCGAGACGGTCGAGGTCATCGGAACGAGGGGATGGGAAGGCGAGATCGGGAGACGGACGTAACGGCGCGGCCAAGGGGTGGCGCGCCGGTCGGGAGCCGTGCAACCACATCCGGCCGGGCCGGTTCGGGCCGCCGATGGGCGCGTGTCCACTCGTTTCCCTCCCTGTGCATGAAGATCGGCATCACCTGCTACCCGATTTATGGCGGCTCGGGCGTCGTCGCCACCGAACTCGGGAAAGCGCTCGCGGCGCGGGGCCACGAGATCCACTTCATCTCGTACCAGATGCCGTTCCGGCTCGGCCACGTGATGGAGCGCGTGACCTTCCACGAGGTCGGGATGCTGCAGTATCCGCTCTTCGAGCACTCGCCGTACACGCTCGCGCTCACGAGCAAGATGGTCGATGTGGCGCGGCACGTGGGCCTCGACGTGCTCCACGTCCACTACGCGATTCCGCACACGACGAGCGCCCTCCTCGCGCGCGACATCCTCGCCAAGGAAGGCATCCACGTGCCCGTCGTGACGACGCTCCACGGCACCGACATCACGCTCGTCGGGCAGGACCCGTCGTACGCGCCGGTCGTCACGCACTCGATCAACGAATCCGACGGCGTGACGGCGGTCTCCGAGTACCTGCGGCGCGAGACGTACGCGCACTTCGCCATCGAGCACGCCATCGACGTCATCCCCAACTTCATCGACACCGAGCGCTTCCGCCGCCTTCCGAAGGACCATTTCCGCCGCGCGATCGCGCCCAACGGCGAGAAGCTGCTCGTCCACGTCTCCAACTTCCGCCCCGTCAAGCGCACCGCCGACACGGTCGAGATTCTCGCGCGGCTGCGGCAGCGCGGCATCGCCGTCAAGCTTCTTCTCGTTGGGGATGGGCCGGACCGCAACGCCACCGAGTGCCGCGCACGCGCCCTCGGCGTCGCCGACGATGTGCGCTTCCTCGGCAAGCAGGACCCGATCGAGGAGATTCTCTCGGTCGCCGATGGCTTCCTCATGCCCTCGGGCAGCGAGACGTTCGGCCTCGCCGCGCTCGAAGCGATGGCCTGCGAGGTGCCTGTCGTGGCGAGCGATGCGGGTGGCCTGCCGGAGCTGGTGGTCGATGGCGAAACCGGCTTCCTCTGCCCGCTCGGCGATGTCGAGGCGATGACCGACGCCACCGAGCGCCTCCTCACCGACGATGCGTTGCAGGCCCGGATGGCCGCCGCCTCGCGCGCGCGCGCCGCCGACGAGTTCGGCCTCGACCACGTGATCCCGCGCTACGAGGCCCACTACGAGGCCATCCTCGCTGCCGCCTGAGGCCGGGTTCGCGTCACTGCCGCGCGTCTTTGGCGTCTCGTCACATCCGGGTCGGATCGGAGGGCCGACCTTGCGGCACTCCTCAATCCCCTCTTGCCATGCCCGTCTACGGAGGCGTCGAAGCCGGCGGCACCAAATTCGTCTGCGCCGTCGGCGACGGCTTCGGAAGCATCGACCACTTCGTCCGCTTCCCGACGACGACCCCAGAGGAGACGCTCGCGCGCGCTGTCCACTTCTTCAGCCACCTCGACCGCCCGCCCGTCACCATCGGCATCGGCTCGTTCGGCCCCGTCGATCTCGACCCCAGTTCGCCGACGTTCGGCTTCGTGACCACGACGCCCAAGCCCGGCTGGGCGATGACCGACGTGCGCGGCACGCTCGCCCGCGCGCTCGGCGTGCCCGTCGCCTTCGCCACCGATGTCGGCGTCGCGCTCGTCGGCGAGGCGGCCCTCGGGGCGGCCCTCGGGGCGCGGCAGCCGCTGTATTTGACGGTCGGGACGGGCATCGGCGGCGCACTTCTCGTCGATGGGCGGCTGCTCGGCGGCCTCGTGCATCCCGAAATGGGCCACATCCCGGTGCCGCAGCGCGTGGGCGACACGTTCGCGGGCGTGTGCCCGTACCACGGCGCCTGTTTCGAGGGACTCGCCTCCGGCCCTGCCATCGCCGCCCGCGCGGGTGCCCCGGCGGAGTCGCTGGGTGAGGACGATCCCGTGTGGATCGACGTCGCCGACACGCTCGGCGCGGGCATCGCCGCTCTCGCGCTCGCACTCTCGCCTGACCGCATCGTCGTCGGTGGCGGGGTGATGGGCCAGGCGCACCTGTGGCCCCGCGTCCGCGCCGCCGTCGACGCCCGCCTCGGCGGCTACGTCGCTTCTGCCGCCCTCGCCGACGGCCTCGCCACCTACCTCGTGCCCCCATCGCTCGGTCCGCGCGCAGGCGTCGTCGGTGCCATGATCCTCGCCCGCGACACCGCATGATGCCGACCGATCGGTCTGCGGCGCGTTTCCGACTGATCGGTCGGTCGTCTCAAACGATGTTTATCGCTCGAAACGCCGCGTCTGGGTCGTTTCGAACCGTCCGGTCTCTCTCGAGAAACGGCGCTCGTCGATTTCGAAGGCGCCATCATCGACGTGGATGAGGTTGTAGAAGTTGGTCTGCTTGTGCTGCTTCCGGCCCCGCGTGCTCGTCGCCGTGCCTGCGCTCGCAATCACCACGCGCCGCGCGCTCCCAACGGCCTCGACCGATTCGACGTGCGAGATGTGGAGGTGGCCGCAGAGGATCAGGTCGACGCCGAGCGCGCGGGCGAGCGCGAGCGTGCGCGTGGCCTTGCGCGAGACGTCGTGGCTGCCGAGCGCGGCGACGCGCATCAGGTGGTGGTGGAGCACGAGCACCTTGAAGGCGCCGCCGGGCTGCGCGTCGAAAAACGCCTGCATCGCCGCCCGCATCGCCGAGCCGATTCGCCCGCCCTTGCGCGTCTGCCCATGCGCCGAGTTGATGCCGAGAACCGCCATTTCCGCGTCCTCCGTCACGAACGACGGCGCCAGGTCCTCACTCACGAGGCGTCGGTAGCGGCGGAGTGGGCGGAAGAGGCGCCGCAGCGGGCTCCACCACGCGTACACGTCGTGGTTGCCGGGCACGACGATGACGGGCGCCGTGAACCGGTCCATCATCGCCCGCGCGGCGGCGAACTCGCGGTGCCGCGCCCGCTGCGTGAGATCGCCCGAGAGGCACACCACGTCCACCCCTGCACCGTTGATCTCATCGACGAGAGCATCGACGATGCGCGCGTCGGCGATGGCGCCGAAGTGGATGTCGGAGACGTGGGCGAGGCGGTACGGCATCGAAGCGGCGTGCAGACCGGTCGGTCGGGGAAACCAGGGCCAGCCGGGTGGCGGCAATCAGACCGATCGGTCGGAAACGAAACACCTGTCAGGCCGGGAGACCTGACAGGTGCGGAAGCGGTCACGCGAGGCGCATCCTCAGAGAAGCATCGTGAGCGGCTCTTCGAGCATCGCCTTGACGTCGGTGAGGAAGGCCGCGCCCTTGGCACCGTCGACGACGCGGTGGTCGCACGAGAGCGTGAGCTTCATCCGCGAGCCGACGACGATCTGCCCGTCCTTGACGACCGGCTCCTCGCGGATCGCGCCGATGGCGAGGATGCAGGCGTTGGGCGGGTTGATGATCGACGTGAACGACTCGATGCCGAACATGCCGAGGTTGGAAGTCGTGAAGGTCGCGCCGTCGAACTCGTCGGGGCTGAGCTTCTTCTCGCGCGCGCGCCCGGCCAACTCGCGCGTCTCGGCGGCGATCTCGGCGAGGCCCTTGCGGTCGGCGTCGCGCACGACGGGCGTGATGAGGCCGTCCTCCATCGCCACGGCGATGGCGACGTGGACGCCGCTGTGGAACGTGATGGCGTCGTCGCCCCACGAGGCGTTGACGTACGTGTGGCGGCGGAGGGCCGTCGCGCAGGCCTTGGTGACGAGGTCGTTGACCGACACCTTGCCGCGTCCCTGTTTGTCGGCGGCGGCGTTCAGGCGCGTGCGGAAGTCGGCGGCGCCCTCCATGTCGACATCGACGGTGAGGTAGAAGTGCGGCGCGGAGAACTTCGACTGTGCGAGGCGGCGGGCGATGGCCTTGCGCATCTGCGAGTTCGGGCGCGACTCGTCGCCCGGCTGCGGCGCGCGGCGCGCGACCGGCTCCGAGGGCGCGGCGGCGGTCGCCGGAGCAGCCTTCGTCGCCTCGGCCTGCGGTTCGGTGGCAGGCTGCTTCATCGCCGCCTCGATGTCGCGGCGCACGATGCGGCCCTCGGGCCCGCTGCCCGCGACGGCGCCGAGTTCGAGGCCGTGCTCCTTCGCCATCGACCGCGCGAGCGGCGACGCCTTCGCCCGTCCACCGTCGGAGGAGAGCCGCGGGCGCGTCCGCCGACGCATCGGCGGACGCGTCGCTGCGCGCCTCGCCGTGCACGGCCCGCGGATCGGCAGCGGCGGGCGCGCCTGCGTTCGGCCTCGGGCCTCCGATTTCGGAGTCTCGGCCTTCGGCGCCTCGGCGGGCGCGCTCGCACCGTCGCCCCCGCCGTAGGAGGCGAGGATCGAGGCCACGTCTTCACCGGCCTTGCCGAGGATGGCGATGAGGCCGCCGATGGGCACCGATCCGCCCTCGGCGACGACGCGCTTGAGCAGCACGCCATCGTCGTAGGCTTCGAGGTCCATGGTCGCCTTGTCGGTCTCGACCTGCGCGAGCACGTCGCCCGCCGAGACGCTCTGCCCTTCCTCGACCATCCAGGCCGAGAGAACGCCCTCGACCATCGTGTCGCTCATTTTGGGCATTTCAACAGGAATCGCCATCGGGAAGTATCGGAATTGACGGCCGGAGCCGATTGAAAAAGAGAATCCATCACGCCACAGACGCACCGTAGGGGCGGGTCTGAGACCGCCCTCTCCGCCCCATCAGTTGGCGTAGCACACCGCGCGCGCGGCCTCGACGACCTGCTTCGCGCCGGGCACGTAGGCCTCGATGAGGTTCTTCGCGTAGGGCGCCGGGATGTCCTGCGCGGTCACCCGCGTGATGGGCGCGTCGAGCGCGTCGAAGGCCTGCTGCTGCACCTGGTGCGTGATCTCGGCGGCGACCGACGCGAACGGGTTGGCCTCGTCGATGATGACGAGCCGGTTCGTCTTGCGGACGCTGCGCACGATGGCGCCGATGTCGAGCGGGCGGATCGTGCGCGGGTCGATGACCTCGGCCTCGATGCCCTGCTTCGCCAGTTCCTCGGCAGCCTCCATGGCCCGCCAGTACGACTTGTTCCAGCCGACGATCGTCACGTCGGCGCCTTCGCGCCCGATGCGCGCCTCGCCGAGCGGAATCAGGCGATCCTGCCCGAGCGTGACCTCGCCCTTGAGGCCGAACATCACTTCCGACTCGAGGAAAACGACCGGGTCGTCGTCGCGGATGGAGCTCTTGAGCAGGCCGTAGGCGTCGTCGGGGTTGGAGACCGAGACGACCTTGAGGCCGGGGAAGATGCTGTAGATCGACTCGACGGCGGTCGAGTGCGTCGCGCCGAGCTGCCCGGCGGCGCCGTTGGCGCCGCGGAAGACGATCGGCACGCGGAGCTGCCCGCCCGACATGTAGCGGATCTTGGCGGCGTTGTTGATGATCTGGTCGATCGCCACGAAGGCGAAGTTCCACGTCATGTACTCGACGACCGGGCGCAGCCCGCGCAGGCTCGCGCCGATGCACATGCCGGTAAAGCCGTTCTCGGAGATCGGCGTGTCGATGATGCGGCGCGGCCCGAACTGGTCGAGCATGCCTTCGGAGACCTTGTAGGCGCCGTTGTACTCGGCGACTTCCTCGCCGATGAGGAAGACCTTGTCGTCGCGCTCCATCTCCTCGGTCATGGCGGCGCGCAGCGCCTCGCGCATCTGCAGTTCAGGCATCGGAATCGTCAGGTTCGGAAATCAGGGGTGGGTGCTGCGGTGGCCGTACGCCCCCTCCGCCCCTGCGGGGCACCTCCCCCGCTCGCGGGGGAAGACTGCCGCGGAGGCCGTTCAGGCCGCAGCGGCAGGTGGGGGCGCGAAGGTCAGCAGATGAAGGGGTAGTCGGTCTGCGAGTACACGTCGTCGTAGGCCGATTCGAGCGTCGGCTCGGGGCTGGTCTCGGCGAACTCGGCCGCATCGGTGACCTCGGCCTTGACCGCCTCGTCGATGGCGTCGAGGTCTTCGACGGTCGCGTGGCCCGCGTCGATGAGGACGGCTTTCAGGCGCACGATGGGGTCGTCGGCCTTGCGGGCGTCCATCTCCTCCTTGGTGCGGTACTTCTGCGGGTCGGACATCGAGTGGCCGCGGTACCGGTACGTGCGCATCTCGATGAGAAGCGGGCGGTTCTCGCGGGCGATGGCGACCGCGTCCTGCATCGCCTTCGTCACCGTCAGCACGTCCATCCCGTCGACGATCCACGACTCGATGTCGTAACCGACGCCGAGCCGCGTGAACTCGGGCTGCCCGAAGGCGCGGGCGATGGAGGTGCCCATCGCGTACTGGTTGTTCTCGATCACGACGATCGCGGGCAGTTCGTAGAGGCTCGCGAGGTTGAGCGCCTCGTGGATGGCGCCCTGCCCGACCGCCCCGTCGCCGAGGAACGACACCGACACACCGCCGTCGCCGAGGTACTTGTGCGAGAACGCGAGGCCGACGCCGACCGGCACGTGCCCGCCGACGATGCCGTGGCCGCCGTAGAAGCCGCGCTCGGCCTTGAAGAAGTGCATCGAGCCGCCCTTGCCGTGCGACGAGCCCGTCGACTTGCCGAACATCTCGGCCATGCCTTCGCGCGCGCTCATGCCGAGCGCGAGGCCCAGGCCATGGTCGCGGTAGGCCGTGATGACCGAATCGTGCCCGACGTTGAGCGCCTGCGCGGTGCCCGTCGAGATGGCTTCCTGCCCGATGTAGAGGTGGAGGAAGCCCGAGATCTTCTGCTTGCCGTACATCTGCGCCGCGCGCTCCTCGAAGCGCCGCTGGAGCAGCATGCCGCGGTACATGGCGATCAGATCGTCCTTGCCCAGCCCGCAGTCGTCCGCCGTGAAGCGGCCCGCAGGGTACGTCTTGAAGGAATAGGTGACCGTGACGGTCTCCGTCGGCACCATCGGCAGCGGCGGCGCGGCGTCGGGGCCGGTCGTCTCGTCGGCGACTTCGGAGGCCTGGTGGCCGACGTCGCCCTTGGCGAACGGGGGCGCGGTGGCGGCCGAGGTCTCGCTGCCGACGCCAGAGGCCGGGGCGGCGAGGGCATCGGCGCCGTCGCCCGAGGAGGCGTCGTCGGTGTTGGGGACGGAGGCTGGAGCCGGGCGGCGGCTCTGGGGCGGGACGTCGGTCGCGGCCATCGGGATCGGGGAAAGTCGTGGGAGGCGGCGCGGGCGGGCGCTGCCGGAGGCGCATCGGCCCAAACTACGCCCACGCCGGACGGGTTCGCGCGCGCTGGCCGGGGAAGACGACGGACAGCGGACACGCGGCAACCGGTCAGGCCCCCGTAGCTGACCGGTTTGGACGACCGGCAGACGACGACGGGGGTCCGACCTCTCAGGTCGGGGACCTGGACAGGTCGGAACGGTGGATCCGCGCAGCGCCGCCGGAGCCGCCGCCGCCCCTACATTCCGGCTTCCTGCACCGCGCTGCCCCACCCGACGCCTTGCCCGATCTCGCGCCCGATCCCACCGTTCCCGCCTCCGCCGTCGCGCCGTTCGATGCGTCGGCGCCGCGCGCGGTCGTCGTCATCCCGACCTACAACGAGGCCGCGTCGGTGCGGGCCGTGCTCGCGCGCGTCTGGGCACTGCCGGTGCGCATCGACATCCTCATCGTCGACGATGGCTCGCCCGATGGCACGGCGGAGATCGTCGAGGCGGAGCAGGCGGCGCATTCCGGGCGCCTCCACCTGATCCGGCGGGCGGGCAAACTCGGCCTCGGCACGGCCTACGTCGCCGGGTTTCGGCGCGCGCTCGCGCTCGGCTACGACATCGTCTGCGAGATGGACGCCGACCTCTCGCACAACCCCGACGACCTGCCGAGGCTCGTCGCCCCGATCGCCAACGGCACGGCGGATGTGGCCGTCGGGAGCCGCTACGTCGGCGGCGTGCGGGTGATGAACTGGCCGCTCTCGCGCCTGATGATCTCGTACGGCGCGAGCCTCTACGTGCGCGCGATCACGCGGATGCCGGTCTTCGACGTCACGGCGGGCTTCGTCGCGTGGCACCGCCGCGTCCTCGACACGCTCGATCTGTCGCTCGTGCGCTCGAACGGCTACTCGTTTCAGGTCGAGATGAAGTACCGGGCGTGGTCGCGGCATTTCCGCCTGGTGGAGGTGCCGATCGTGTTCACCGAGCGCGCCGAGGGGCAGTCGAAGATGTCGAAGGCGATCATGCGCGAGGCCGCGTGGAAGGTCTGGGAGCTCCGCGCCCGCGCGATGGCCGGGCGGTTGTGACGCCCCCACCGGCTTCTGCGTCGGGTTTTCCAGCCTGTCATTGCGAGGAGCGAAGCGACGTGGCAATCTGGATCGACGGGCGCCTTCGACCCGGATTGCCACGGCCCTTCCAGGGCCTCGCAATGACACAACGGGAGTGCGGATGCAGAACGTAACGGCCCTGCCCTGCGAGCGGGGGAGGTGTCCCGCAGGAACGGAGGGGGCTGGGCGACGGCTGGCCTGAGGAGGTTGGCCACGGGATCGGCGCCGCGCGGCGAGGCGTTGCCGATCTCTTTTCCCGCCCCGATGCGCCGCCTCGAAGACTTCCCCGACGCCCACCTCCGCCTCTTCGACCGCCCGGCCCCGCCGCCGCCCGAAACCATCCAGACCGTCCACCTGATCGGCATCTGCGGCACCGGAATGGGCTCGCTCGCCACACTCCTCGCCGAATCCGGACGCGCCGTCCGCGGCTCCGACGACGCGGCCTACCCGCCGATGTCGACGCGCCTCGCCGAACTCGGCATCGACGTCATCGAGGGCTTCGACGCGGCCAACCTCACGCCCGCCGGTGGACGGCCCGACCTCGTCGTCGTCGGCAACGCCTGTACGCCGACGCACGTCGAGGCCGCCGCGGCGCGCGAGCGCGGGATGGCGCAGCTGTCGTTCCCCGAGACGCTCGCGCACGTATTTCTGCACGACCGCCGCAGCCTCGTCGTCGCGGGCACGCACGGCAAGACGACCACGACCGGCCTCCTCGCGCACGTCCTCACCGACGCGGGCCTCGACCCCGGCGTGCTCGTCGGCGGCATCATGAGCGGCAGCGGCACGAGCGCGCACGTCGGCACCGGGCCGCACTTCGTCGTCGAGGGCGACGAGTACGACGCGGCGTACTTCGACAAGCGCCCCAAATTCCTCCACTACCGGCCCGACGAGCGCCATCGTCACGTCGATGGAGTTCGACCACGCGGACATCTACGACGGCTGGGACGACTACCGCGAGGCCTTCGAAGCCTTCGCCGCCACCGTCGGCGCGCACGCCTCCGCCCACGGCCATCCCGGCACGCTGGCCATCTGGGGCGACGACCCGAACGTCGCCGCCCTCGCCCGATTCGCCACATCGGCCCGCGTGCGCACGTACGGCTCGTCGGAAGGCTGCCACGTGACGGCGCGCGACGTGCGGCGCGGCGAGGGCGGGCAGCGCTTCACGCTCGTCGTCGATGGCGAAGATGCGTGCGAGGTGTTCCTGCCGATGTCGGGCGCGCACAACCGCCACAACGCGCTCGCCGTCGCCACCGTCTGCCTCGCCGAGGGCCTGCTGCCCGAGCAGATCGCGCACGGGATGGGCACGTTTCGCGGGATGAAGCGGCGGCAGGAAGTGCGCGGCGAGGCCGGCGGCGTGCTCGTCGTCGACGACTTCGCGCACCACCCGACGGCGGTCCGCGAGACGATCAAGGCCATTGCAGAACGGTGGCCCGAGCGGCGGCTCGTCGCCGTCTTCGAGCCGCGGTCGAACTCGTCGCGCCGCAAGGTCTTCGAGGCGCCCTACGCCGAGGCCTTCGGCGGCGCCGCCCTCGCCTTCCTCTCGGCCCCGCCGGTCCGCCACAACGACGACGCCGACGACCTGATGGACGCGTCGGTCGTCGCGCGTGGCATCGAATCCCACGGCACACCCGCGCACGTCTTCGAGAGCGCCGACGCACTTCTTCCCGCCCTCGTCGACGCCGTTCGCCCCGGCGATGTCGTGCTCGTGATGAGCAACGGCAGCTTCGGCGGCCTCCACGGTCGCCTGCTCGATGCGCTGGGCGAGTGACGACGCGCGCGAGGGCACAGCCGCTCGCCAACGCTGTGGCGCCGATGGCACAATCCGGCGGCGCGGCGCAGGCGGTGACGGCGTATCGTGACGGCGTCTCGATCTGCGCCTGCCGTGCCCGCTTCCTCCGCGTCTTCCCCGACGATCGCGCAGTCGCTGCGCGAGTACGGGCGCGGCGTGCTCGGCGGCCTCCTCGTGAGCCTGCCGCTGCTCTACACGATGGAAATCTGGTGGGCAGGCTTCGTCTTCGCCCCTGAACGCCTGCTCGTGGGCGTCGCAGGCACGTTTGCGCTCCTCCTTCTCTACAACCGGTACGCCGGGCTACGCGCCAGTTCGACGTGGCGCGAGATCGCGGTCGACTCGGTCGAGGAGTTCGGCATCGCCGTCGCCCTCTCCGCCGCCGTGCTCTGGCTCGTCGGCGAGATCGGGCCGGGCGTGCCAGCGGTGGAGATGCTCGGCAAGGTGGCCATCGAGGCGATGGCCGTCGCGGTCGGGGTGTCGGTCGGGACGGCGCAGTTCGGCGGTGACGACAGCGAGCAGGGGATGGAGGACGACGACGACGGGCAGCGCTCGCCGCTCGCCGCGCACCTCGCGCTCGCGCTCTGCGGCGCCGTCCTCATCGCTGCCAACGTGGCCCCGACCGACGAGATCGTGCAGATCGCCGCCGAGGCCCCGACCGGGCGCCTGCTCGCCATCGCCGCCGTGTCGCTCCTGCTCGGCATCGCCACGCTCTCGATCGACACGAGAGGCGGCGAACGGTTCGGAGGACGCCTGCTCAGGCGCGGCGTGCAGACGTACGCCGCCGCGCTCGTCGCCTCGGCGGCGCTCCTGTGGTTCTTCGGGCGCTTCGACGGGCAGGACGTGGTCAGCGCCGCCGCGCTCGTCGTCGTTCTGGGCTTCCCGACCGCCATCGGCGCAAGCGCAGGCCGCGTCCTCGTTCGCGGCGACAGCGGCGGCGATGATGGGGATGATGGAGATGACGCCGACGACGATGCCTCCTCCGACTCCTGACCCCATCCGACCGATGCCACTTCGCAAAAACGCCCTCGAATGGACGGTCTTCGCCGTTAGCGCGGCCCTCGTTCTGGCGCTCGTCGCCGTCCTCGGGTGGAACGCGACCGAGAGCGACGGCCCGCCGCGGCTCGTCGTCGTCGTCGGCACGGCCGCACCGCGCGAGGGCGGCGGCGTAGCGGTGCCGGTGACGGTGCGCAACGACGGGCCGGAGACGGCAGCGGAGGTCGAGGTCGAGGTGATGGAAGACGGTGGCGACGCGGCCATGCGGGCGCGCATCCGCTTCGACTACGTGCCGCGCCACAGCGAGAGGCGCGGGATGGCCGTCTTCGAAGCGCCGCCGCGCGGACGGGTCAGCGGGCGCGTCGTCGCCTTCACCGAGCCGTGAACGACGGCACCGGCCCTGCTGACGCCGATCCGCCGCGCCGCCCTGCGCCGAAACGCCGGACGCGGCGCGAGCGGTGGCGCCGCATCCGCCGTCGCGTGCGGAGACGCCGGGCGTGGGTGCCGTCGCGGCGCGCGGTGGCCGGGTTTGCCGCCGGATTTCTCGTCACCTACGCCGTCTCCATCCCCACGCGCATCCTCGTCGCCGCGTCGGCGCCGTCGTCGGTCGAGGACATTGCGGCTGCCGATGTCGCGCTCGTGCCCGGTGCGGCGGTGTGGCGGACGCGCCCGGCGCCGGTCTTCGCCGCCCGTCTCGACGCTGCTGCCGCGCTCTACAAGGCCGGACGCGTGCGCCTGATCGTGACGACCGGGGCGCGGGCGGAGGGCGACGGCGTGAGCGAGGCCGAGGCGGCGGTGCGCTACCTGACCGTCCGCCACGGACTGCCGCCGTCGGCGCTGCGGCTCGAAAGCGTCTCGCGCACGACGGCCTCGAACGCCCGGATGGCCGCGCACGTCGTGCCGCGCGGGGCGCGCGTGCTCGTCGTCACCGACCCCTTCCACGCCGCCCGCGCCGTCCAACTCGCCCGCCGCGCAGGCCTCGACGCCCATCCGGTGCCCATCGCCAACACGCGGGTGCGCAGCGTCGAGGCGCGGACGCGGATGTTCGTCCGCGAAGCCACCCTGATGGTCGCCGCCGATGTCAGCGGGCGCTGACGCTCCGCCGTTGAAAGGCGCTCAGATCGCCGCGGCGACGTACCTCCACAGCATCAGCACGAGGATGACGAGCCACAGCAGGTGCGTCACGCCGACGCCCGCGGCGAGGCGTCCGAGGGCGCCCTGCGCGTTGGTGCCCGAGAGCGCGCGCCACGCCGGGGCGACGAGGCCGAACTGAACGCCGAGCATGACGAGGAGCAGGGTGATGCTCGTATGGTAGGGCGCGCCGTACGTGGCGAAGCCCCCGCCCGAGAAGAGCGCGCCGAGGGCGAGGAAGAACGTCGCGGCGAGGAGGGCGCCCGCCGTCCGCACCGTCCGCGCGCCCTGCGCGAGGAGCACGGCGCTCGCCTCGCCACCGGCCGCGACGGCGGTGCGCCCGAGCCGCGCGAGCGGCAGGCCGAGGCCGAAGAACGCCGCCGCCGTGGCGATGTGCAGGATGACGAGGATCGCAAAGAGAACGTTCATCGGGCGAAGGTGACGGAGATGGGGAAGTGGTCGGTGACGGTGCGCGGGTCGTGGGCGTGCACGTAGCGCACCTCGCGGATGCGGCGGAAGAGACCCGGCGAGACGAACACGTGGTCGATGGCGCCGAGTTCTCCCTCCTCGATGGTCTCGTTGCGGTTGCGGTCGTAGAGGTTCGAGAAGCGCTCGGCGACCGGCACCTCGCCCATCACGTTCCGGAGGTCGTTGTCCGCGCCGTCGGCGCCACGTTTGAGGAGGGCGGCGACCTCGGTGATCGGCTGGTTGCCCTTGCGGTCGGCGATCGTGTCGTCGAAGTCGTTCACGTCGCCCATCACGATCACCTCGCGCCCGTCGGCCTGCTCGCTCGCCACGAGGCGGCGGATGACCTCGGCCTGCGCCTCGCGCTGCGGCTTGCGCGTCGCGTTGTCGGGCTGGGCGAGGAAGTGGAGGCCGATGAGCGTCGTCTCGACGCCGCCGATGCTCACCCGCGCCCACAGGTTCTTCGACACGCCGTAGGTCTCCGACGGATTTCCGGGGAGCGGTGCGCGCTCGTCGGTGCGCCCGGTCGCCTCGACGGGCAACCGCGAGAGCAGGCCCATGTCCTGGCCCGTGAAGCGGTCGTTGCCCTGCACGAAGTGCGCCGTGTAGCCCATCCCCGCGAGCGGCCCGGCGACGAGCATCTGGAGCACGGCCTCGTTTTCGACCTCGACGAGCATGATGACGTCCGCATCGACGCGGCGGATGACGGCGCCGACGTTGTCGATGTGGACGCGCGCGGCGGCGGTGTCGCCCTTCCACGGGAAGTCGGCCTGCCCTTCGTCGCCCTCGCCATCGAACAGGAACTCGGTGTTGAACGAGGCGACGCGGATGCCGCCGCTGGTGCGGTAGCGGAAGTCGGTGTCGGGCGCGAATACGTCGCCGGGCTTGGCGGCGGTCGGAAGCGAGAGCGGCGTGGGCGCACCGGTCGCCGGCGCGGCCGGCGCCGCCACTCGACGGGCCATGGGCGGGAACGGCGGCGGGCGTGCAGGCCTGGCAGGCCCAGAGGACCGTCGAGACGGTGAGCGCCGAGAGGACGGAGAGCGTGCGCGAACGCGCGGGGAAGCGGGGCATCGGGTGGGGCGGAGGGATCGCAGGCGATGATACGGCGGCGGGGGCCACGACCTGCGGCGGCCCGACGTGCCCCCTCCGCCCTTCGCTTCGCGGTCCCCTTCGCCCTTCGGGCACCTCCGCCGCTCGCGGGGGAGGACAGCGCCGGAGCGCGTGCAGCGCGAAGGGGCAGGCGGGGGCCAAACGCACCGCGAGGCCCGGCGGAGCGTGTCCACCGGGCCTCGCGGCTGTCGCCCGTGGGGGCGGATGTCGTGCCCTCGCGGGCAGCCGGATCACACGAGACCGGCGTAGAAGCGGAAGCGGCGGGCTTCGAGCGAGAACTCACGCGTCGGGGCGACGGCGTCCTTGCCAACGGCCCAGGCCGGGGCGCGGCCACCGGCCATCGACTGCTCCGAGTAGAAGTGACGCGTCGTGCCCTCGAAGGGACGCATCGCCGCCGGGGCGTTGCGGACGAAGTGGGCGATGGCGAGCGCCTTCTGAAAGCCGGCGTTGTCGCTGCTGGCGTCGAGCGCCGTGTAGCGGGTGTAGGTCGATGTGCCGCGGATGAAAGCGCTGAACTGGTAGGGGTCGAGGACGACCGTCTCGTAGGTCGAGTTGCCACGGTAGCCGGTCTCGACGCGGTTGCGGAGGACCCAGGCAACGAGCTCCTGCTCGTCCGGGCGCTTGGTCTCCGAGTAGATGCAGCGGGCGAGCCAGAGGGTTTCGCTGTCGATCACCGCCGGGCTGGGGGCCGGGAGGCGGTCGATGGCGAGCGTCGCGGGAAGGACGACGGCGGCCTCGGTGGCGGTCGTGGCGGGCACGAAGGCGGAGGTGAGGAGGGCGGCAGGGTTGCCCGTGATGCTGACGAGAGCAAGGCCGAGGAGCGCCGTGGCGGCGGCGAAGAGGCCCGAGAAGCGGCGCGTCTGGCGGAGGGTCATACGGAGGGGGAGTGAGTTGGAGGGCGTCGGCGGGAGGCCGTAGCTGCTTTCGTGTAAGTTGTTACAAACCAAGCACTTAGGGGTTTCGACTTCGTCGCACCTGGGCACCTCTTGTCCGCCGATTTCTGGTTGGAAGCGCTTTTCCAGATCGAGGGAAAGGGACGCCTCCGGTAACTTCATCGATCCTTCATGGCCTTCGTGACTGGTTTTGCACGACTTGGGCCTTCCTGTCTCCTGCCATGCACGCTCCCGTCGCGCTCCGCATCGTCGCCGACGCCAACATTCCGCTTGCCCGTGAGGCCTTCGGTGCGCTGGGGACGGTCGAGGCGCTTCCCGCCGCCGCGATCACGCCCGACGCGGTCCGCGAGGCCGACATCCTCCTCGTCCGCAGCGTCACCCGCGTCGATGATGCCCTCCTCGACGGCTCGGCACTGCGGTTCGTGGGGACGGCGACCATCGGCACCGACCACATCGATGCGGACGCCCTCGCCCGGCGCGGCATTGCCTTCGCCTCGGCGCCCGGATCGAATGCGGAGTCGGTGGTCGAGTGGGTGATTGCGGCGCTCGTCGAGATGGCCGTGCGGCGGGATGCGCGGATCGACGGGAAGACCGTCGGGGTCGTCGGCGTCGGCAACGTCGGCGGACGGCTCGTGCCGCGGCTCGCGGCGCTCGGCCTGACGGTCGTCGTCTGCGACCCACCGCGCGCCCGGCGGGGCGATGGGGTGCCGGAGGGCGCCACGGGCGGATGGATGGACCTCGACGCCCTGCTCGACGCGGCGGACATCGTGACGCTCCACGTCCCGCTCGCGCCGACCGGCCCCGACGCGACGCGTGGCCTCGTATCGGCCGCTCGCATCGCGCGTCTGCGAACAGGCACGTGGCTCCTCAACGCCAGCCGCGGCGACGTCCTCGACGCCACCGCCGCCGCAGACGCGCGCCGCACGGGCCACATCGGCGCCCTCGCGCTCGACGTCTTCCCCGGCGAACCCACCCCCGACGCCTCCCTCGTCGCCGCCTGCGACCTCGCCACCGCCCACATCGCCGGCCACTCGGTCGACGGCAAGATCGGCGGCACGCGGATGCTGCGCGACGCCGTCGGCGCGTGGCACGCCGCCCGCACCGGCGCCGCGCCGCCACCATTCGACTGGGACGCCGCCCTCGCCCTCACGCCCGCCGACGCGCGCGCGCTCCCCCCATCCGGCCCCGCCGCCGACGGCGTCGCTGCCGCCCTCGCGCCCCTCGTCCGCGCCCTCCACCCCATCGCCGCCGACGACGCCCGCCTCCGCGCCGCCCTCGCCTCCGCCGCCGCTGACCCCGTCCGCCTCGCCGCCGCCTTCGCCGACCTGCGCCGCGCCCTGCCGAGGCGGCGCCGCTGGGGCCTCTATGCTGCCCCCGCCGGTGTGCCCGCCGCGCTGCGCCGCGCCGTCGAGCACGGGCTGGCGTTGCAGATGCCGTAGGCGGTGGTCGGCGGTGGGTCGTTCGGGGCGTCGTGGCGCCGATCTGCGCGGTGACGCCGGGCTACGCGCGGGCGTCGACCGGCCACTGGTCCGGTGCGGAGGACGGGGAGGCGCGGGGCGTGAGGCATCCTCACCCGGCCTGCGCGGTGTCCGTCGTCTGCCTTCGCGTGCGCACCCGACCGGGAGGCGGTAGCTTCGGCGACGCCTCTCCTCCGTCCCGATGTCCCGTCGCCCTTCCCCGGCCCTCTGCGCCGCCGCCGCCGTCCTCCTCGCGGCACCGCTCGCGCGGGCGCAGGACGTGCTCCGCCTCCCCATCTACGGCGCCGCCGATGCGGGCACGGGCCTGACGCTTGCGACGGCTCGCGGGGCCGCCGCGCTCTTCGCCACGCCCGCCGGGATGTCCGGTGGCGGCGATGCGCGGCGCGCCGACGGCGGCGTGACGGTCCTGCTGTGGAACGAGGGCCGCCCGATCACGGTCGGCGCGGCGGCGGTGACGGTCCCGCTCGGACGTGCCCTGCCGCTGCGGCCCACCGTCGGCGTGTTCGCGAGCGGATTCGTGCGCGAGACCGGCGCCGACGTGGTGACGGCGACCGACGCGCGCAACGAGGCCCTGCTCGGCGCGGCGCTCGGCGTCGAGGTCGGCGCGAACGGGCGCGCACTGCGGGCGGGCGTGGCCGTCAAGGGCGTCCGCGTGGCCTTCGACGACGACGCCGTCTTCCGCGGCCCCGCCGTCGATGTGGGCGTGCAGGGCGAGATCGCGGACGGCGACCTCATCGCGGGCCTCGCCCTCCGCCACCTCGGGCCGTCGCTCCGCGGCCCCGGCGGCCTGCGCTCCGACCTGCCCTCTGAGGTGCGCGTCGGCGCGTCGTGGCAGGCGCTCACCGTCCTCGCCGATGGCGGCGCCCCGCTCGCGTATCTGCGCGTCGGTCGCCGACGTGTCGAACGCCACCGACGAGGCCGTCGGCACGACCTTTCACGCGGGCGCCGAGGTGGCGGCGTTCGGGCAGTTCGCCGCGCGGATCGGGCGCGCGATGCCGTTCGGCGACGCCTCGAAGGAGCCGTCGCGCTGGACCTTCGGCCTCGGCTACTCGCAGGGCCGCCTCCGCGCCGACGCCGCCGTCCTGCCCTCGCCCCAAGGCTCCGACGCCTCCGCCTCCTTCACCCTCCGCGCGTTGCTGTGACGGGTGGAGGTGGCGAGTTGTTGAGTGGGTGAGGGTGAGAGGGCGTGGAGCGGGCGAGACGTGCGAGAGCGTCCCCTACCTTGCGCGCATGGAAATGTCCGACCGAATCGATGCCGGTGCGTGGTGGAGCGTCACGCTCGACTCGAAGACGCGTGCGTCTGCCGATGGCGATGCGGCGGCATCCCCGATGACGTACGCGGGCTACCTCGGCCTCGACGCGCTCCTCTCGGCACAGCACCCGGTCTCCGACGTGCCCGACGAGCGCATCTTCATCGTCGTCCACCAACTGATCGAGTTGGCGTTTCGGCAGATGGTCTTCGACCTCGGGATCGTCGCCGAGACGTTCGAGCGGCTTCTCGGCGGCGACGACCTCCGCGCCGCCCGCGCCCTCGACCCCGCCCCCGGCGACGACGGCCCCGACGCCTTCTGGCGCCCCGCCCTCACCGCGAGCGCCCGCCTGCGCCACGCCGCACGTACCCTCCTGCCCGCCGCGATGTCGATGCTCGGCCGCTCGCCCGACGGCGACGTGCTGTTCTCGACGCTCGAATTCGGACGTTTCCGCGCGCGCCTCGAACCCTCGTCCGGGTTCCAGACGGCGCAGCTTCGCCTGATCCAGCGCGCGCTCGGCAAGGGCCTGCTGCTCGACGTGCCGCTCTTCCCCGCCGCCGCCTTCGCGCGCCACTACGCCCCCGACGCGCCCCTCGCCCACGGCGACACGGAGATGCCCTCCGACGCTGCGGGCTGTCCGTTCCACGTCGCCCTCGGCGATCCGCTCGTGCTCGGCGAGGGCCACGCGACCGCGCACCCGGCGACCGGCACGCCCGAGGCGCGCGTCGGCGCGCTCGACGGCCTCGCCGCCGCCCTCCTCGCCCGTCTCGCCGCCGACGCCGCGCCCGGTGCCCTGCCCTCCGCGCCCCTCGACGCCGTCGCCCCGACGCGCATCGGTCCTGCCGACCTCGACCGCGCCGTCGCCCGCGTTCGCGCCACGCTCGGCGCCCTTCCCGACGCCGAGGACCACGCCGCCGCCTTCCGCGCCGCCCTCGCCGACGCCGCCGCGCGCGAGAACGCCCGCCGCGACGCCACCGCCGACGCGCTTGACGGCGCCCGCCGCGTCCGCGCCCTCGGTCCGACGTGCCTCGGCTTCGTCCTCGACCGCCTCGTCGGCCTCGACGACGCCCTCCACGGCCCCGCCGACGGCAGCTTCCTCACGACGCACCGCCGCACTGTCCGCCGCCACATCGCCGACGGCAGCGGGACGGGCGGCGGCGGGATGCCGTACCTCGTCACGAGCCAGCGCGTGCTCCTGCCGCTTTTTCCCGCCCTCACGCCGTGGCGCGACGCCGCCGACGGCGCGGGCGACGACGGGTGGTGACGGTAGGTGTGGGCGGCGCGGGCGATGCGTACCCCGGACGGCGCCTCCCGCGTGTCTCGTCTCCGCCGCAACGAGGGATTCGGCGGAGGACGAAATCCATCGTGCCCGACCCGCCTCCGCGCCTGGCTCCATCCTCCGCATCCCACGCCCCACCCTCTCCGCCCCTCCGCCGGCACGGGTAGGTGTTGCGCGCTCTACCTCCGCTTCGTCGTTCCCGCGAAGGCGGGAATCCAGCCTCTGCGCGTCGCGCACGACCGCCGATGCCACGACTCTGGATCCCCGGTCGGGGATGACGGAGACGAGAGCAAGACGTCGACTCGACACCTACCCCTGTGAGCCCGCGAGCGGGGGAGGACCGCCGCGAAGCGAGCGCAGCGGCAGGTGGGGGTTCACCGGCTCAGGTACAGGTTGCGCATCTCGTACGGGCGCTGGAAGTGCTCGTCGGTGAGGGCGTCGACGAAGGCGATGGCCTCGCCGGTCGACTTCATCTCCGGCCCGAGCTCCTTGGACACCTCGGGGAATTTGTCCCACGAGAACACCGGCTCCTTGATCGCATAGCCGACGAGGCTCGACGTGAGCAGGCCCGCGGCGCGGAACTCGGCGATCTTCGCCCCGAGCATCACCTTGGCGCCGAGTTTGGCCGTCGGGATGCCGGTCGCCTTGGCCACGAACGGCACGGTGCGGCTCGCGCGCGGGTTGGCCTCGATGACGAGCACCCGCCCGTTCTGGACGGCCAGCTGCACGTTGATCATGCCGACGACGCCCATCTCGAGCGCGATGCGCGAGACGATCGTGCGGATCTCGTCCTGGATCTCCTCGGAGAGCGAGAACGGCGGCAGCACGGCCGTCGAGTCGCCGCTGTGGACGCCGGCGGGCTCGATGTGCTGCATGATGCCGCAGATGAACACCTCGTCGCCGTCGCAGATGGCGTCGCAGTCGACCTCGATGGCGTTCTCGAGGAAGAGGTCCAGCAAAATCTGGTTGTCGGGCAGGATGTCGAGGATGCGCTCGACGTAGTCCAGCACTTCCTCGCGGTTGATCGCGATGCGCATGCCCTGCCCGCCGAGTACGTAGCTCGGGCGCACGAGGATCGGGTAGCCGATGCCCTCGGCCACGACCGCCGCCTGCTCCGGCGTCGTCGCCATGCCGTAGGGCGGGAAGGCGATGCCGAGCTCTTCGAGGAGGACGGAGAACTTGCCGCGGTCCTCGGCGAGGTCCATCCGCGAGAACGGCGTTCCGAGGATCGGCACGCCCGTCGCCTCGAAGCGCGAGGCGAGCTTGAGCGCCGTCTGCCCGCCCATCTGCAGCATCACGCCGACGGGCTTCTCGTGGTCGAGGATGTTGGCGACGTGCTCCCAGAAGACGGGCTCGAAGTAGAGCACGTCGGAGACGTCGAAGTCGGTGCTCACCGTCTCCGGGTTGCAGTTGACCATGATCGCCTCGTAGCCCATCTCCTTGGCGGCGAGGACGGCGTGGACGCAGCTGTAGTCGAACTCGATGCCCTGTCCGATGCGGTTGGGCCCGGAGCCGAGCACGAGCACCTTCTGCCGATCCGACGGCACGCGCTCGTTCTCGGTCTCGTACGTCGAGTAGAAGTAGGGCGTGATGGCCGGAAACTCGCCCGCGCAGGTGTCGACGACGGCAAACGTCGGCGTGACGCCGAGGGCGAGGCGGCGGGCGCGGACGGCGTCCTCACCGGCGATGTCGCACTCGACGCCGCGGAGCAGGTAGGCGAGCTGGCGGTCGGAGAAGCCGTTGCGCTTGGCGCGGCGCATCTCGGCGGCGGTGATCGTGTCGAGCGACATCGTCTCGATCTCCTTCTCGTGGCGCACGAGGCCGTGGAGGCGGTTCAGGAACCACGGGTCGACCTTGGTCACGTCGGCGACTTCCTCGACCGATGTGCCGAGACGGAAGGCGTCGCGGATGCGCAGCGTGCGGTCCCAGCGCGGCTCGGCGAGGCGGTCGCGCACGAACGTGCGGTCGGGGACGGGGCGGTCGGCGCCCAGCCCGGCGACGCCGACTTCCATCCCCTGCCATGCTTTCTGAATCGACTCCTCGAACGTGCGCCCGAACGCCATCACCTCGCCGACGGCCTTCATCTGCGTGGTGAGCACCTCGTCGACGCCCTCGAACTTGTCGAAGTTGAAGCGCGGGATCTTGGTCACGACGTAGTCGATCGACGGCTCGAAGCAGGCGCTCGTCGTGCCGGTGATCTCGTTGGTGAGTTCGTCGAGCGTGTACCCGACCGACAGCCGCGCCGACACCTTGGCAATCGGGTAGCCGGTCGCCTTGGACGCGAGCGCGGAGCGAGCGCGAGACGCGCGGGTTGATCTCGATGACGACCATGCGCCCGGTCTTCGGGTCGGTGGCGAACTGGATGTTGCAGCCGCCCGCGAACGTGCCGATCGAGCGCATCGCCTTGATCGCCGCGTCGCGCATCGCCTGGTACTGCTTGTCGGTGAGCGTCTGCTGCGGGGCCACGGTCACGCGAGTCGCCCGTGTGGACGCCCATCGGGTCGAGGTTCTCGATCGAGCAGACGATGATGACGTTGTCGGCGCGGTCGCGCAGCAGCTCGAGCTCGTACTCCTTCCAGCCGAAGAGGCACTCCTCGATCAGGATCTCGTGGACGGGCGACATTTCGAGTCCGCGCGTGACCATCCGGTCGAAGTCCGCCGCGTGCCACACGATGCCGCCGCCGGTGCCGCCGAGCGTGTACGAGGGCCGGATGACGACGGGGCTGAAGCCGTGCCCGCTGCCGAGCGACTGGGCGACTTCCTTGGCCTCCAGCAGGCTCCGCGCGACGCGGCTCGCCGCCTGGTCGAGGCCGATGCGCTCCATGAGGTCGCGGAAGTGCTGCCGGTCTTCGGTGATCGCGATCGTCTCGATGTCGACGCCGATGATCTCGATGCCCTGCTCGGCCCAGAACCCCTGCTCGTGCAGGCGCTGCGCGAGGTTGAGCGCCGTCTGCCCGCCCATCGTCGGGAGGACGGCGTCGGGCTTCTCGATGGCCGACGATCTCGCGGATCGAGGCGGGCGTGAGCGGCTTGAGGTAGACCTTGTCCGCCGTCATCGGGTCGGTCATGATCGTGGCCGGGTTCGAGTTGACGAGCACCACGCGGTAGCCTTCGTCGCGGAGCGCGCGGGCGGCCTGCGTGCCGGAGTAGTCGAACTCGCACGCCTGCCCGATCACGATGGGGCCGGAGCCGATGAGCAGGATCGTCTGGATGTCGGTGCGACGGGGCATCGGAAGCGGGTCGTAAAGGCTGGGGGGACGTGGCAGGACGACGCAGGGGCACGACCTGTCGTGCCTCTACACCCACCGCGCGTCATTGCGCATCGCGGCGGCGGCGGTCACGCAGTGCGCGCGTCGGCGATCATCGCCACGAAATCGTCGAAGAGGTAGGCGCTGTCGTGCGGGCCCGGCGAGGCCTCGGGGTGGTACTGCACGCTGAAGGCCGGGGCGGCGGCGAAGCGCAGGCCCTCGACGGTCTGGTCGTTCAGGTTGGTGTGCGTGACCGTCGCCACGCCGTCGGTCACGCTCGCCGGGTCGACGGCGAAGCCGTGGTTCTGCGTCGTCACCTCGACGCGTCCGCGCTCGACGTTCTTCACCGGCGCGTTGGCGCCGCGGTGGCCGACCTTCATCTTGAAGACCTCCATCCCCGCCGCGAGCGCGAGCAGCTGGTGACCGAGGCAGATGCCGAACGTCGGCACGCCGGATTCGAGGGCCTGCCGCGCGGCGTCGATGGCGCCGGGCATGACGCGCGGGTCGCCGGGGCCGTTCGAGAGGAAGAGGCCGTCGGGGCGCCACGCCATCACCTCGGCGACGGGCGTACTCGCCGGGAAGACGCGGAGCGTGCAGCCGCGCGCGGCGAAGCTGCGCAGGATGTTCTGCTTGACGCCGAAGTCGTAGACGGCCACGCGCGGCCCGTCGCCGCGTCGCCGCGTGGCGTAGGCGGCATCCGTCGTGACGCGCGAGGCCAGTTCGAGGCCGTCCATCGACGGATGGGCGCGGGCGCGCGCGACGAGGTCGGCATCGGCCATCGGCTCGGTCGACACGACGGCGTTCATCACGCCCGCCTCGCGCACGTGCCGCACGAGCGCCCGCGTGTCGATGCCCGGAGATGCCGACGAGGCCGTGGCGGCGCATGTACGCGTCGAGGGTTTCGGAGGCGAGCGCGTTCGAGGGAGCCTCGGTGTAGTCGCGCACGACGAGCGCGGCCACGTGCGGGCGCACCGCCTCGGTGTCGTCGTCGTGGGCGCCGTAGTTGCCGATGTGCGGGTAGGTCATGACCATGATCTGCCCGTGGTACGACGGGTCGGTCACGATCTCCTGGTACCCGCTGATCGACGTGTTGAAGCACAGTTCGCCGCCCGACGTGCCCTCGGCGCCGAAGCCGATGCCGGTGAAGACGGTGCCGTCGGCGAGGGCGAGGCGGGCGACGGGACGGACGGGGGAGGCGGAAGCGGCGGTCACGGGCAGGCGGCGGAAACGGCGAGGCAGGTCACGAAAAACGCCCACCCCGCACCGGGGAAGGCGTCCGCCGCAGGGCAGCGATGAGGCGATGCGGCAGGCGTCATCGGGCGAGGATTTGCTCCGAAGGTACGTCCGCCCTCCACCCGCGTCCGGCCCTTCACCCAAGCTTGGAAGGCGCCGCCGCGTCGGTCGCCGCGTCGCCGGCCATCCGCCCATTGGTCCCGTCTCCGCCCGCATCGCCGCTCCGCAGGGTGTCGCCCGCGCCGGGGTCGTCGGCGGGCGCATCGCCCGCCGTCGGGTCGAGGGTGCGGATGCCCGGCGCGAGCGGTCCCCACGCGATGCCCTCGACGATGCGCTTCAAGTGGTCGGCGTTGCCGACGAAGTCCGCGCGGGCGGCCTGCACGATCAGGAGCGGCGTCTTGGTGTAAGCGGTGAAATACTGCGTGTAGGCCTGGTGCAGCCCGGCGATGTAGTCGGGGTCCATCGTCGGCCTCCATCGCCCGCCCGCGCCGCGCGATGTTGCTGCATGAGCCGCTCGGGCGTCGACTGGAGGTAGACGACGAGGTCGGGCGTGCGCGTGGCGGGCTGCATGATGGCGAACATCGTCTCGTAGAGGTGCAGATCGTCGCCGGAGAGCGTCTGGCGGGCGAAGATGCGGTCCTTGTCGAAGCTGTAGTCGGCGACGGTGAAGGGCGCGAAGAGGTCTTCGCCGAGGAGCTCCTTCTGCTGCCGGAAGCGGTCGGCGAGGAACGAGAGCTGCGTCTGGAAGGCCCACCGCTCGGCGTCCTCGTAGAAGCGTTCGAGAAACGGGTTCTCCTCGAAGCGTTCGAGCACGAGCCGCCCACCGAAGCGCCGGGCGATCTCGCGCGCGAGCGTCGTCTTGCCCGCGCCGATGACGCCCTCGACGACGACGTAGCGCAGGGCGTCCTGCCGCTGCGGAAACAGTTCGCCCTGCGGCGTCTCGAAGTGATGCGTGTAGGTGCGGCGGGCCATCGGGTCGGGAGGCGTCGGGCGGAGTCGGAGGCGTGCCCCAAGATGCGACGCCCGCGCCGCCGCCCGGCCATCGCCGCACGGATCGCCCGCGAATCCGGGGTGGGTTCGTGAGGGCGAATCGATGGACGACCGACGCCCCACCATCCACCGTCAATCCGCCCATCGCCCATCCCCAACCCGCACGCACGCCCCGGCGTCGGGGCAGGCGGCGAGGGCGGCGGCGGCGGTCGGGCCGTCGGGCGGGAGCCGGAGGGCGGGCGCGAGGTCGGCGAGGGGCGCGAGGACGAAGCGGCGCAGGCGCAGGCGCGGGTGCGGGAGCGTCAGGCGCGGCGTGTCGAGCGTGGTGCCGGCGACGAGGAGGAGGTCGAGGTCGAGCGTGCGCGGCGCCCACGGGACGGGCCGCGTCCGCCCGCCGTCGGTCTCGGTGGCGAGGAGGAGGTCGAGGAGCGCGAGCGGCGTGAGGGACGTGTCGAGCGCGAGGACGGCGTTGAGGTAGTCGGGCGCATCCGGCTGGCCGGGAAGGCGGTGCGCGGCGCTCCGGTAGAGCGGCGAGGCGGCGACGGCGGCGATGCCCGGCGCGGCCCGAAGTGCGGCGACCGCCCCGCGCATCTGCGCAAGGCGGTCGCCGAGGTTGCTGCCGATGCCGACGTACGCCCGCACGGTCGAAGGGTCCGCGACTTCCGTCACTGCTTCGGCTTCGCGCCCATCGACTCGATCTCGGGCGCCGCCGGTGCCGCCTCGCCGGTCGCACCTGCCGCCGGAGCCGGTCCAGCCGCCGGAGCCATCGACCCGGCCGCCATCGACGAGTCCGCCATCGGCACGGCCATCCCGTCGCGCGCGGTCACGTCGAAGGTGATCGTCACGTCGTTGGAGATGAGGTTGTCGGCGGCGCCGGTGTAGAGGACGCCCCACTTGGTGCGGTCGATGACGAACGACGCCTTCGCCGACGCCATTCCCGGCGCGCGGACGATGGTGGCCGGGAACGTGATCGCCTGCGTCGCGCCGTGCATCGTCAGGTTGCCGGTCACGAGGTGCGTCGCGCCCGCGGTGTCGCGCCGCACGATCTCGCTCGACTCGAACGTGGCCGCCGGGTACGTCGCCACGTCGAAGAAGTCGGCGCTCTGGAGGTGGCCGGTGAGCTTCTCGGTGTCCGTCCAGATCGACGGCATCGCGATGTTGAGCCGCACGCCGGTGACCTCGGTGTCGGTCGCCGTGATCCCACCGTCGAAGACGTGGAAGCCGCCGTCGTGCCCGCCGGTGATCTTGGTGCCGCGGAAGCCGATCGACGACGCCGACGTGTCGATGGGCATGGCGGTGCCGCTTGCTTCGGTGACCGAAACGGCGTCGGTGGTGGCGGCCTCGGGACCGTCGGTGCGGTTGCAGGCGCCGAGCGTGAGGGCGCCGCCGAGGGCGAGGGCGGCGAGGGGAAGACGCAGGATGCGCATGGGGGGAGGGGAGTGGGTGGATGAGAGGTCAGTCGATGGGAATCGAGTCGGCCGCGCCGCCGGGGATGCTGCGGAGCGAATCCTGGTAGCGCTGCATCGCGCGGATCGAGCCGCCGGGGGCCGACGCGTCGCGCGGGCGGGCGATGAGCGTCGCCCGAACCTCGATGGGGCCGGTGCGGTGCGCGCCGGTCGAGTCCCACTGCGCCGACGTGAGCACGAACGATGCGTTGATGGCCACGCTGCGCCGCACCTCGGTGCCGACCGGCGTCGCGGTGATGCGGACGCTCGCGGGCACGGTGAGCGGGCGCGTCTCGCCCCAGAGCGTGAGCTTCCCGTCGAGCAGGGCCGCGCTCGACCCGCCGGTCGTGTCCGGGCGTGCCGCGTCGAGGCGGAAGACGACCTCGGGGTGGCGGGCGGCGTCGAGGAAGGCGGCGCTCGCGGGGTCGCTGCTGCTGCGGAGCGCGCTCATCTGCACGAGCGAGGCGGCGTCGAGCACGAGCGTCATCCCGGTGAGGGCCTCGCCCGTCAGGACGACCTCGCCGCGCATCTTCGAGAACCGAACGTCTGTGAAGCCGACCCCGGCCCAGCGCACGCGCGAGCTGAAGTCGTCGAAGACGAGCGTGTCGGTGGCGAGGAAGGCCGCGTTGGTGCTGTCGGCCGATTCGGGCGGCGGGGGCGGCGGACGACGGCGGCACCCGGCCACCGGAAAGACGGCGGCGGCGAGGGCGATCCCGGCGAGGACGAGGCGTGCGGACATGGGAGGGCGGGGGGCGACGGTGAACCGCCAAGGTAGCGCGGCGGCGCTCACGCGGGCACCCGACTGCCCATCCGCGCAGCCGCTTCGCCACGCCCCAACCGACGCACGCCGATCCTTGTTCCAACGACCAATCCTGCGCGATGTCCTGAACCTGACAGGTTGCTGGGCCTGACAGGTCCGACGAGCCGAGGCCCCGTCCCGCCGGTGCCCTTGCAGAGCGGTTCACCTATGCTGGAGCGGCGGACCGCGCCCGTTCAAGCGTCAGTGGCTCAGCCTGTCGGCGCCTGCGCGCGGCCCTTCGACAGGCTCAAGGACCGCCCATCGCGCACCCCAGAGACGAAACCGTGCACCCCGCCGGGTGCCCTCGGGAGGAATCGAACCTCCGGCCTGCGGTTTAGGAAACCGTCGCTCTATCCCCTGAGCTACGAGGGCGGGTGCGGCTCTCGTGAAATCACGTCCGGGTGTGACGCCCGGAGCCTGTGCCGCGGCGTAGAAGATACGCCGGGCCACCACTGCCCGGCCCCGCCCGCCGCTTGCGGCGCTCCGCGTGCCACGCGGGCCGCCGTCTCCCCCTGCCCCTCTCTCCCGGATGCGCCCCCCTGTTCGTCCGGCCCGCTTCGTGTCCCGTCTTCCGCTCGACCGCCTCCGCCCGCTCGTCTCGACGGGCCCGCGCGCCCTTCTCACCGGCGCCCTCGCCCTCGGCGCCGTCGTCGCCGGGCGGGTGGCCGGACGCGCCGCCGGGTCCGCCCGTGCCGCCCGCCGCCCCCTCCCGACGCTCGCGGGGGGCGTCGCCGGGACGATGCCGCTCGGGCGCCACCGCGTCGCCTACACGATGCGAGCCGGTCAGGGCACGCCCATCGTGCTGCTGCCCGGCCTCTCGCCGGTCGCCTCGACGCACGAACTCGCGCCGACGTGGGCGCACGTGGTCGCCACGACGACGCGCCCCGTCATCGCCGCCGACTGGCTCGGCTTCGGGCACAGCGAGCGCCCGTCGATCCGCTACCACGCGGGCCTCTACCAGCGGCAGCTGCGCCACCTGCTCACGACCGTCGCCCGCGAACCGGCGGACATCGTCGCGTGGGGCCTCGCCGCCGAAGTCGCCGCCGCGGTCGCCGTCGCAGCGCCGTCGAAGGTGCGGCGCCTCGCGCTCGTGGCGCCGTCGGGGATGGAGCGCGGATCGGAGGGATCGGTCGTCGAGCGCCTGGTGATGGGGTTGACGGGCGGATTCGGGGCTTTCAGCCTCCTCCACGCACGCCGGACGCGCCGCGACGCCGTCCGCGATTACTACACCGACGAGGTTTTCACGACCGGCGCGGACGTCCCCGACGACCTCGTCGATGATGCCCACGCGATGTCCAAGGCCGACGGGGCCGCGCACGCGCCGCGGCGGCTGGCCGAGGGACTGCTCTTCATGGACGAGTACGCCCTGCGCTCGTACGCCGCCGTCTCGTGCCCGATGCTCGTCGTCGTCCCCGCCCTCACCGACGCCGTCGCGCCGCACTACGACGCCCTGCCCGACCTCGTCGCCCACACCGACGACGACCTGCTCGTGACGCGCCTCGACACCGGCCTGCTGCCGCAGTGGGAGGCCCCGGCAGCCCTTCACACCCGCCTCGACGCCTTCCTCGGCGGTGGCGACCTCCCGCCCGATCCCGTCCCGCCGCCCGCGTCCGCCACGCGCCGCGCCGCGCGCAAACGCGCCAAGGTGTCGTGAGCGTGGAGGCGCCGTTCGGACGGCATCGGACCGGCGCGACACGGTGCACAGTCCCATACCGACGCCCGGCGCAGCGCGACGCCCGGTAGAGACGCATCGCCGATGCGTCTCTACGCCCCCCGACGCCAGATCACAGCGCGACCCATCCGCCCGTCACAGCGCGGCCAGCCAGCCGAGCGTGTCGATGCCGTCGGGGCGCCAGTCGAGCGGCGGGCGCTGCGTGTCGCCGAGGGCGACGATGGAGACGCCGGTGGCCGCCAAAGCATCGACCAGCGCCGCGTGCAGGCCCGGGCGGGCGGCGACGAGTTGGAGCGTGTCGGCGTGGGCGGCGACCCACGCGGCGGCGGCGCCGACATCCGCCATCTCCGACCAGCGGAGGTGCCCGGCGCGCTGCGCCTCGGGGTCGCCGCGCGTCACGAGCAGGCTGCCGTCGTCGAGGGCGGCGTGCGGCTGCTGGGTGGCGCGGGCGAGGGAGACGGCCATTCGGAGGCCCGCGGCGGTGGCGGGCGGGGCCGGGTAGACGCCGCGTCCGGCGGCGAAGGCGGCGAAATACAGGTCGGGAGAGAGGCCCGGCGGGGCGAGGACGACGGCGATGCTCCGGCATCCGGCGCCTTCGTGGAGGAGCACGTCCTCGGCCAGTCCCTCGCGCTCGGCTTCGGTTTCCTCCCCGTCCACGACGGCGACGGAGATGCGGTGGCCGCGCAGCAGTCGCCGATCCGCCGGAATCCCCACGGCGTCGCACCGCTCGGCGACGGCCTCGCGCGTCTCGTCGGAGCCGGTCGCCACGACGGCGCCTCCACGTGCCGCCTCGGCGAGCATCGCGTCGAACGAGACGATCCGCGCATCGACGGCGCCGCCCGATTCGCGCACGACATCGGTCAGAAACGCGGGCAGAAGGTGCGGCGCGCGCGACGAGACGACGCCGCGGTAGCGGTGCCCGGCCAGCAGCACGGCGGCCACGTCCTGCACCTCGCCCATCGGGATGTTGCCCGCGTGGAGCACGCCGACGGTGACCGGCGCGGCGGCGGTGCGCCCGGCCTGCCACGCGGCGATGGCCTCGGGCGTGAGGACGCTCATCGTCTGGTTGACGGCGAACGTGACGGCCTCGAACGTCCACGCGGCGCCCTGCGCGGCGAGGGTGGCGTCGACGGCGGCGGCGCGGGACGGGTGGTCGGGGTCGGCCCAGAGTGCAGCGGCGCGGGCGAGGGCGTCGGCGGCGGGTGTCGGGACGGTGTTCATTGCGGATCGAGGAGGAAGTTGCAGCCGCGCAGGCCGGTGGCGGGCATCCGCCCGAGCACCTCGAACGTGCCGTCGGCGTGGACGCGGGCGCGGTCGTCGGTGAGCAGGAACGGGCAGGAATGAACGCTGGCGAGGTCGACGAGCGCGAGGCGTCCGTCGTTTCCATCGGGCACGTCGCGGGTGATGCCTCGGGCGAGGACGTCGGGGTCGAGGGCGCGGGCGCGCAGCCACGGCGGAGCGGCGTAGCGTCCGCCGGTCGCGGCCCAGCCCTGCGAGGTCGCCTCGGCCATCCCGAACTCGCTGCCGATGCGGTCGACGGTGAGGCCGAATCCGGCGGCGAGGGCGGCGTGGAGGGCGGCGCGCGGCATCTCGCGGCGGCGCGTCTTCATCCCGCCCGTCTCGATCACACGCGCCGTCGGCGGAAGGCGGATGCGGCCCGACTCGGCCAGACCGAGCAGCCCGAACGCCGCCCCGAGCACCATCAGCGGATGCCCCGACGCCCGGCTCGCGTCGATGGCGCGGTCGAGGACGCCGACGTCGTCGAGGAAGAAGCCGCTGCCGCCGGCGCCGAACGCCCCGACGAGGTGCTCGGCCATCGCCACGAGCGACGAGGCCGCGCCGCGCTCGGTGTAGCCGGGCAGGTGGCAGGCGAACACGAACGGCCCGCGCCCGACGGTCCGCGCGAACGCGGCGGCGCTGAGGCGGCGGTACAGGTCGAGCGAGCGCACGGCGTGCCGCGCCGATCCCGCCAGCCCAGTCTGCCCCGTCGTCCCCGACGAGACGAACACGGCCTCGGCGTTCCGCACGTCGAAGGTGGCGACATCCGCCAGCCGAAACGCCTCGATGGGCAGGAGGGGCGCATCGCGCCACGTCCACGCAGGGTCGTCCGGGGAACGCGCGCCGCCCGACTCGGCGACGAACGCGTGGTAGACGGCGCCGTGGGCCAGTTGGTGCGTGGCGGCGGCTCGGGCGAGCGCGTCGAAGGCGGTGGCGTGGGCCGGGTCGGCGGCGTCGGGGAGCGCGAGGAGGGCGTCGGTCCAGCGCGCCGGATCGTCGGCCTCGGTCAGCGGATCAGGCATCCGAGGGCTTCGGTGCGCGTCATGCCGGGCGCCTGACCGGTGGAGATCGACGCGAGCACATCGCCGACGTAGTTCTTCGACACGCGCTCGGCATCGGCCGGGCTGTCGTCGATGGCGCCGACGTAGGCGAGGCGGCCGTCGACGCCGAAGACGTAGACCTGCGGCGTGCGGACGGCCCCGAGGGCGCGGACGAAGGCCCCTCCGGCGTCGCTCAGGTAGGGCACCGCGTAGCCTTTCTCGGTGGCGCGGGCGGCGTTGTCCGCCTGCGAGGCGGTCGAGACGAGAACGACGCCGAAACGGTCGGCGACGCGCGCGGCGAGGGCCGTCACGCGGGCGTCGTAGCGCTCGACCCACGGGCAGCGGTTGCTCCAGAGCACGACGACGAGGCCCGATCCGCGGCTGTACGACGCGAGGGGCTGACCGGCGCCGGTCGCGGGCGCGAGGACGACGTCGGCCATCGGAAGCGGCGCTCCGATGCCGATGCCGAACGTCCCGACGGTGTCGGCGGCGGCGGTCTGCGCCTGCGCGGCAGGGACGAAGGTGGCGGCGAGCGCGAAGGCGGCGGCGCGGAGAGTAGAAGCGAGGCGGGTCATGGGCGGGTACGGCGGAGAGGAGAGCGCGCGGCGCCTCAGTTCGTGGCGCGGGCGCTGGCGACGGCGCGGGCGAGGGAGGCGCGCGAGGTGCGTCCCACGAGCGAACGCGCGGCGGGTGCCGGTTCGGTCGTAGACGAGCGTAACGGGCAGGTCACCCTTCCATTCGGGCGTGAACTCGGCAGCGAACGCCTCGGGAGACTGCGCCGGGCTTCGGATGAACGTCGCCGGTCCGCCCGCCGCGCCGACGCCGTGGCGCGAGAGGAACCGCCGCGCCGCATCGGCATCGACCGAGTCGTCGACCGACACGAATGTCAGCGTCATCCCCTCGCCTTTCAGGCTGTCGGCGACGGCGAGGAGGTCGGGGAATTCCTCGCGGCACGGCCCGCACCACGTCGCCCACATGTTGACGACCTTGACCTCGCCCGGCGCCGCGCGGACGTGCGCGAGCAGGTCGGCGCCGGTCGCCACGCGCAGATCGACAGCGGGCGCGTCGGCGAGCGTCGTCGTGGGATCGACAGGCGCAGAGGTCGTGGAAACGGAATCGCGCGAGACAGCGCCCGTCGGGGGCGCGTCGGGGTCGGAGAGGCCGCACGCGGCGAGCACGAGCAGCACGGCACCGGCGGGCAGGGCGAGCGCGCGGGCGCGCAGGATCGAACGGAGCATGGACGGCGTGGCGGGGCGATGCCGGGCCAACGGGGGGCGTGGGAGGGGTGTTTCGGCCCCCTCCGCCCTGCGCTTCTCCGTTTCCGCGCTGCCCGGCCCCCTCCGCCCTGCGGGCACCTCCCCCGCTCGCAGGGAGGATGCGTCGGAGCCCGTTCAGGGTGTTGAAGCCGGTGGGGGTCACCGCACCACGCGCAGCACCGGGTGGACCGGCGAGGCCGCGAGGGCCGCGTCGAAGAGCGCCCAGACGGTGAAGCCGTCGGGGGCGCGGGGGTCGAGGAGGGCGGCGGCGAGGCGGGCGCGGCCGTCGCTCAGGCGGACGAGCCGGTACCCGGCGCCGTCGACGCGGGCGCTCTCGTAGTGGCCGGCGACCGTCCGCTCGCGGACGCCCTGGAACGGGCGCGGCGCCTGCCGCGACGAATCCACGACGAACCGTTCGACGTCGTACATCCCGCTCGCCGCCTCCGTCTCGATGCCGTGCACGGCGAGGCGGTCGAAGATCGGTTTGAGGGCCTCGGGGACGAGGTAGGCGGCGGGGAGGGCGGCGGTCTCGGCGGCGACGAAGGCGTCGCGCACCGGCATCGGCGTCGGACGGGGGCGGCCCGCGCGGCGCAGCATCATGGCGCCGGTGTACGGGTGCGGCTCCTCGGTGGCGTCGTCGAGGAGGATCGTCCGCGTGACGGGCGGGGCGAAGGTGGCGCTCGTGGCGAAGGTCGCGGGAGGCGTCGCGGCGGCGGCATCGACGAGGGCGCGGACGCGCGGGGCGTCGCTCGCGACGCGGTCGAGCGTGGCGCGGACGAAGGCGTCGGTGGCGCGGATGCGCTCGTCGAAGGGGGCGTAGGAGTAGGCCTCGGAGAGGATCGAGAGGCGCCCGGTGAGGCCCGCGTAGTTGGTCACGAAGCGCGGGCGGTAGTCGAAGGTCGTCCATCCGCGCGGGCCGCCGGTCTCGCCGAAGGCGCCCTCCAGGTTGCCGTAGTGCTCGATCTCGTAGCCCGTCGCGGCGCGCACGGCGTTCGTCACAGCGGGCAGCAGGTCGGTGCGCAGGTACGCGTCGATGGCGGGCGGCGTGTCGGGCGAGAGGCCGGGGGCGTAGGTGAGGTGGTAGGCGTGCGACGAGCCGTTGGTCGTGTGGAGGTCGACGAGCACGTCGGGCGCATACGCGGTGAGCGCGGTGACGAGCGCGCGGGCCTCGGGCGAGGCCAGCTTCATCATGTCGCGGTTGAGGTCGAGGTCCTGGGCGTTCGGGCGCTGCCCCATGCCGCCGACCGGCCCGAGTTGGAGCGGCCGGTTGTCGAGGCGGACGCGCTCGTTGCCGTCGGCGTTGTAGATCGGCGCGACGAGCACGACGAGACGCTCCGCCCACCCCGCCGGGCGCCGGAGCGTCATCTCGCGCAGCATCGCGAGCATCGCCTCCTTGCCCTCGACCTCGCCCGCGTGGATGTTCGCCATCACGAAGACGACGGCCTTGCCGGATGCCCGCGCCGCCCGCACCGCATCGGGCGTGGCGGCGGCGACATCGCCCCAGACGACGAGCGGCAATCGGCGGCCTTCGACCGAGTAGCCGAGCGTCGCCTTGCGCATCCACGGGTCGTGGCGGGCGAGGGTGTCGAGGAACGCGAGCACGTCCGCGTGGCGCGTCGTCTCGGCGTACCCGCTGCGCTCGGCGGCGGTGCGGAGGGCGGCGACGGAGGCCATCGCGCGCGACGCGGGCTGGGCCATCGCGGCAGGGGCGAGGGCGGAGAGCGCGAGGGCGGCGGCGAGGCAGAGGGAGCGCGTCATGGCAGGTTCGGCGGGAAGGGATCGCCGTGCGTGACGGACGTGGCGGGGGCGGCGCTCGCCGCGGCGGCGAGGTGGTCGGGGCCGAGCGTGCGGCGCATCATCCAGCGGTTGAGGGCGAGAAGCGCGGCGAGGGCGATGCCCCACTGCACGAGGCACGTCATCAGGCTGTACGGGTTGAGCGGGTCGTACCAGTGGCCGGTCTCGCCGACGAAGCCCGCGGTCGTCGCCTGCCACATCCACCAGCCGAGCAGGACGACGGCCTGCACCGGCACGGCGACGGCGATCAGGGCCGTCCACACCGATCCGGCGCGCACGTCGCCCGGCGTCTCGACGTAGGCCTCGCGGAAGCGCCGGACGCCGTGGCGCACGACGGCGAAGGCGATGAAGGCACCCGAGATCATCAGCCCGACGCCCCAGACGAAGTCCTGGTTGCCGAGCACCGTCAGGCTCATCGCCGACGGCGCGCCGAGCGCGAAGCCCACCGTCGCGACGGTCGCCACCGCTGCCTGCCGCGTCATTCCGCCGTCGATGAGGACGCGGGCGGCGAGTTCGATCATCGAGACGAGGCTCGTGAAGGCGGCGAAGGCGAGGCCGGCGAAGAACAGGATGGCGAGCACCGAGCCGCCGGTCATCTGACCGAAGAGCTGCGGCGTCCACATGAACGTCAGGCCGGTCGAGGCCGGGCCGCTCTCGCGCATCAGGGCGAGGATCTCCGGCTGCCCCATCCCGCGGGCGCCGAGGAGGGCGAAGACGGTCGAGAAGATCATCGTCGCGGCGAGGATCGAGACGACGTTGTTGCCGATGCCGGTCATGAGTCCGGACGCCACGACCGGGTCTTTCTGCCGCATGTACGCGGCGTAGGTGAGGATGAGGCCCCATCCGGCGCCGGTGTCCCACGCGTTCTGCGTGAGCGCTTCGAGCCAGACGCGCGGGTTGGCGAGCGTCGACCAGTCGGGCGTGAACAGGTACGTGAGGCCCGCGCCCGCGCCGGGGAGCGTGACGGCGCGGATGGCGCAGACGACGACGATGGCGAAGAGCGTCGGGATGAGCACACGCGAGAGCTTCTCGATGGCGCCGACGCCCCGCAGAATCACCGCCGCTCCGGCGAGCATCGCGAGGCCGTGCATCGCAAGCGGCCACGAACTCGACTGGAACGCATCCCACGTCGCCGTCGCCGCTTCGATGGACGCCGGGAGCGGACGCGCGACGGTCTGCCCGAGGTAGTAGAGGCTCCACCCGGTCACGACCGAGTAGTAGAACATGATGCACGTCGCCACGATGGCCACGAAGCCGCCCATCCACCCGAAGCGCCGCCCGGCGATCCGCCCGAACGCCCCGACGACGCCGGTCCGGCTCGCCTTGCCCATCGCGTACTCGGCGATGATGAGCGGCACGCTCCAGACGAACAGGAACGCGAGCCAGGCGACGAGGAACGCCCCGGCGCCGTCGTCGCCGCCGTTCTGCGCGACGATGCGCGGAAAGCGCCAGATGTTGCCCGTCCCGACGGCGATGCCGAGCACGCTCAGCAGCAGCCCCCACCGCGACGAAAACAGCCCGCCAGGCGCCGCCTCCGGCGCCGCGTCAGGGGTCGAGGAATCGGCGGAAGCGGCCATCGGGGCGACGTGAAAACGAAGGAGAACGGTACGGCCGAACCGGCACCGTTTGGCGGTGGCCCGGACGGCGCGGTGCGACGTAGGGGCGGGTCCCCGACCCGCCCCCCACCGAACCCCATCCCACCTCAGCGTCGTCCCCGCGAAGGCGGGGACCCAGCCTCCGCCGTCCGAGAACTGGATCCCCGCCTTCGCGGGGATGACGAACGCGAAAGGAGGTTGCCATTCTCAGGCGATGCCGTGTCGGCGCATGGCCTCACCGCCGCGCCGGCGCGAACGTCGTCCGGTGACCGGCGAGGCTGTCGGGGCGAGTCGGACGTGGGAGGGGGAAGAGGCGCTGCGCGAGGTACGGCGCGATGAAATCGTCGTAGTGCGGCGAGGCCGGGTCGCCGCTCTGCCCGCCGGGGTAGACGCCGTGCCCGGCGACGCGCCCACCGGCCATGTCGACGACGACGCGCCACGAGGCGGCGTGGGTCGTCGTCATGCGGTCGCCGGGGTTGAGCGTCTCGCGGAAGCCGCCGTACGGGAACGGCCCGCGCCCGAGGGCCGAGAGCGCGCCCGAGCGCGTCAGGTGCTGGAAGAGGATGCGGTGGCGCGATCCCCAGCGCGCGGTCGTCCACGGCGCCCCGGTCGCGCGTTCGAGGGCGGCGAGGCTGTCGGCGCTCGCACTCAGAGCCAGGCGCAGCAGGTCGGCGGCGCGCTCGCGGGCGGGCGTTGCAGGACGGTCCCAGACGGACAGGTTCGGCGCGTCGCGCAGAAGGCCCATGAGCTGGCCGTCGGACGGGTTCGGGCGGTGGTCGAAGGCGTGCTCGTCGAAGGCCAGCGCGCGCAGGCTGCCGATGAGGTGCCACGCGGCGAACGGCTCGGCGCGCGTCGTGTCGGTCTGGCCGTCCCAGCCGCGCAGGCGGTCGCGCACGGCGGCGGCGTTCGCCGTCAGGCCGCGGAGGGTGTCGAGGAGCGGGCGCAGGTCGTCCCACTGCCCGGCGTAGACGTCGCCCTGGAAGCGGCGGAAGGAGTCGACCGTCAGGCCCGTCGAGTCGCGCAGGAGGGCGGCGATGCGGCGGGCGCGGTAGGTCGCCTGCCAGTCGTGGCCGAGCCAGTACGGGTACCCGGCGCCCGCGGGCATCTGGTTCGTCGAGGCGAGCCACGCATCGGCGGGGCGCAGGCTGTGCGGAAGCTCGGCGAACGGCACGCGGCCCGTCCAGTCCTCGCGGCTCGTCGACCCGTCGCGCAGTCCCTCGCCCGTGCCGCTCGCGCGGATCGGCAGAAACCCGGTCGAGCGGATGGCGATGTCGCCCTGCGTCGTGGCGACGAGGATGTTCTGCATCGGCACGTCCCAGTCGTGGAGGGCCGTCTCGAACGTCGCCGTAATCCTGCGCGTGCGCCATCTTCCAGAGCGCGAGGAGCGTCCGCGACGGCCCGTGCGCCGTCCACCGCAGCGCGACCGCCGAGCCGTCGTCGCCGATCGTCACCGGGCCGATGTGGCTGGTGACGAGCGTGTCGGCGATGGCGTCGGCGCCGTTGACGCGGATCGGGGCGGACGTGCGGACGTCAGATCGCGCCAGGCGCCGTCGAAGCGGTAGCGGCGGCGGGCGTCGTCGAGGGTCAGGCGGTAGTGGTCGAGCTGGTCGCTGCCGGTGTTGGTGAAGACCCACGCGACGCGGTCGTTCATCGCGGCGACCGGGAGCGGCGTGCCGGGGATGGTGACGCCGTAGACGTTCATCGTCGGCGTCGACAGGTGCACCTCGTACCAGATGGCCGGAAGCGAGACGGTGAGGTGCATGTCGCCGGCGAGGAGCGGCGCGCCGCTGGCCGTCCGAGCGCCGCTCGCCGCCCAGTTGTTCGACCCCTTTCCGAAGACGAAGCCCTCGGCGGCCCCGCCGCGCAGCCCGAGTTGCCCGTCGAGCAGTTGCCGCGTCGCCGCCGTCCCGCGCTCGATACGCGCCGACGCGGTTTCGTTGGTCGTGGGTCGTTGGTTGTGGGTCGTGGATGCCCCGCCGTCCGTCGTCGGTCGTCCGTCGTCTCTCGCCCCGCCGTCCCCTGCCCCGAGCGTGCCATCGCCGCCGATGATCGGGACGGTATAGGGCTGCACGCGCGGGTAGAGCGTGTCGTAGGCGGCGCCGAGGTCGCGGCGGAGGTCGGTGTAGGCCGGTTCGTTGCCGCTGAACGACAGGTCGTAGGCCATGTATTCGAGGATGAGCATCGTCCGCTCCGGCGTCCACGGCTCCGGACGCGTGCCGGTGAGGCGGTACTCGATGGGCAAATCTTCGATGGCGAGCGTCGCCATGTACGCGTTGGCGCCGTCGGCGTACCACGTGCAGCAGGTCGTGCTCGATGCCGCCTTCGGCGGCGGCGCGGGCAGCGTTGCGCGCGGCGGCGGCGGCCATGCCGGTCGTGCGGAGGAAGCGGTCGGTTTCGGCGGCGGCAGGCCCGAGGATCTCGGCGAGGCGCCCGGCGCCCACGCGCGCGATGAAGTCCATCTGGAAGAGTCGGTCCCGCGCGACGAGGTAGCCGAGGGTGCGGACGGCGTCGCGGTCGCTCGCGGCGAACACGTGCGGCACGCCCCGCGCGTCGGTCACGACTGTCACCGCCGAGTCCAGCCCTGCCATCTCGATCCGGTCGGCAGGCGCCGCGCCCACGCGCCGCGCATCGGCGGCGACGCCGTGGATGGGGTCGAGGAGCGCGCCGAGCGGCGGCATGCCGGGGATCGCCCCGCCGAGCACCGCGAGCAGAACGACGAGCAGTCCGGCAGAGACGACGAGCGCGCCGGCGCGGCGGCGAGGCGAGAGGGCCGCAGGGGCAGCGACCGGCGCGGCGACGGGAGACGGATCGAACTCAGACACCGGCCACCTCCGCCCGCGCAGCCGATGCGGCCGAGTCGCCGAACATCACGCTGTCCGTGACCTCCGCCAGCCCACCGTTCGATCCTGCATCTGCTGCGTCGGCGAGGGGCGCGAAGGCGGGTGGCGGAATTTCCTTCGGCGCGGTGGCGGTGGCGGTGGCGCGGCGGGCGGGGCCGAGCGTGCCGTGGAGGGCGGCGTCGCGTCCGCGGACCTGCGTGTGGCGGCCGCCCGCGAGGGCGATCGTGAGGAGTTCGTCGGCGGCGTTCGCGTAGTCGCGGGCGCCACGCCCGCCCGGATCGCTGTCGAAGGCGGTGCCGCCGGGGGCGTCGCGGCGCGAGAGCGAGGCCGACGTGCGGATCGCCGCCGTCATCATGAGCGGCCCGTAGACGTCGAGGAGCATCGCCCGGTACGCCGTGTGGTCGGAGCGGCGCGCGTCGACCTGCGTGAGGAGGAGCAGCGGGTCGGCGAGGTCTGGGTTGAGCTTCGCCTGCACCTGCCGCACCGTCTGGAACGTCTGCTCCGCCCCGACGACCGGCTGCTGCTCGGGCGTCACCGGGATCACGACGTGCTGCGCGGCGACGAGGGCGTTGAGCGAGTAGACGGTGACGGCGGCGGCGGTGTCGAAGAGGACGATGTCGTAGGCGTCGAGCGTGCGGACGGCGTCCTTGGCCCAGAGCACGTCCGACGGCTTGTCGAGGCGCCGCATCGCGCGCGTGAGCTGCATCGACGAGGGCAGCAGGTCGAAGCCGCTCATCGGCTGCACGGGCACCGCGGAGAGCGGGCGGGTGTGGTCGAAGAGCGCGAGCGACGAGTCCTCGGCCGCCGGTTCGTCGGCGCCGAGGGCGCGGCTGAGGAAGCCCTGCGGGTCGAGGTCGACGACGAGCGTCCGGCGTCCGGAGAGGCCGAAGGCGGCGGCGAGGTGAATGGCCGTCGTCGTCTTGCCGGTGCCGCCTTTGTGGTTGCAGAGCGCGATCGTGATCATCGAGAAGCGGTGGGCGCGCGGAGGAGGCGAAGGGGCGCGCCCGGAACGCAGGCGACGCCGGGGAATCTACGATGCGGCGTGACAGACGGCGGACGACCGACGGCGGACGACAGGTGCGGCGATGGGACGCAGGGACGGCCGGTGCGACTGCGCCACCCACCCCTCACCAACTCACCATCCCCCACCGCGCCGATACGGACGAGCGGTGGCGTTACTTGCGCCGACCCGCCTTCCTCCTCCCCGTGCTCACCGTTCCGCTCGTCCTCGCGTCGGCCTCGCCGCGCCGCCGCGATCTGCTCGCGCGCCTGGGCATCGACCTCGTCGTCGCGCCCTCCAACATCCCCGAGCCGCCGATGCCGGGCGCCGAGCCGTCCTCGCTCGTGCGTCATCTGGCCCTCGAAAAGGCCCTCGCCATCGCCCACGCGCGCCCGTCGAGCCTCGTGCTCGGCGCCGACACGGTCGTCGTCCACAACGGCGACGTGCTCGGAAAACCCGCCGACGCCGACGATGCGCGGCGGATGCTGCGGCGCCTCGCCGGTCAGCGGCACTGCGTCTTCACCGGCATCGCGCTCGTCCACCTCGCCACGCAGCGCCGCATCGCCGCCCACGAGGCCACCGAGGTGTGCTTCGGCGAGATGACCGACGGCGAGATCGACGCCTACGTCGCCACCGGCAGCCCGCTCGACAAGGCCGGGGCGTACGGCATCCAGGACGACCGCGGCGCCCTCTTCGTCCGCCGCATCGAGGGCGACTACTACAACGTCGTCGGCCTGCCGCTGCACCGCCTCTACCGCACCCTGCAACACCATTTCGCCGACTTCGTGGCGGCGTAACCCAATCGCGCCCGCCCGATCACGAAGGACCGGGCGGGCGCAGGCAGGATGCGGAGGCGGCCTCAGAGGCGGGTCAGGGCGATGCGGTAGCCGCCGAGGGTGCCGCCGACCGACGAGACGCGCACGACGAGGCGCCCGGTGGTGAGCACGGGGTAGTCGAGGCGGCTGTTGAGGTCGCCCGCGCCGTCGTCGTCGGTGGCGAGGGGGGTGAAGACGTCACCCGCGACGGTGCCGATCTCGACGTACGGGTCGATGGCGTCGGTGCTGCCGACTTTCGTCACCTCGATGCGGAGCGTCTCGCCTGCCTCGGCGGTGATCGCATAGAGGTCGGTCGCCGAGTCCCACGGCAGATCGACCGCGTCGGAGGCGGTGAGGGCGCCGTCGAGCGTCTGGCCGACGCGGAGGGGGAGCGCCGTGGCGACGGCGATGCGGTCGGGCATCTGCGCCTCGATCACCTGCGCGCCCTGATCGCCCGCCATCACCTGCACCTGGAAGGCGCCCGTGGCCGTTCCGTCGCCCGCGCTGCTCACGCGGACGAAGTACGCCGAGTCGGCGTCGAGGTCGGCGACGAAGGCGGCGTTGCGCCCGGCGGCGCTGTTGTCGTCGTAGGCGTCGGAGACGAAGAGGTCGCCGACGCGGCGCCCGAGTTCGGCGATGGGGTCCATCTCGGTCGAGGTGACGACGACGGTGTGCGGGCCGCTCAGGCCGGGGGCGAGGCGGTAGAGTTCGTAGCGCGCCCCGTCACCTTCGCTGTACGCGTCCGGCGGGGCGACCGGGCTGGAGGCGGAGATGCGCCCCGCAACCGCAGGCCCGACCGCGAGCGGACGGGAAACGGAGAAGTCGAGCGCGACGCCGTAGACCGGCTCGGGGTTGTCGGTGTCGGGAAACGCGTCGCGCGCGTCGCCCTCGCGGACGTACAGCGTGTACGGGCCGACCGCACTGCTCTCTCCGGCGGCCTGCGCGGCGAGCGGGCGCACGAGAATGCCGATCTCCTGCCCCGCCTGCAAATCCAGCACGAGGACAGGGTTGTAGCCCTCGCCGCTGTCGTCGTCGGTCTGCTCGGGCGTGAAGCGCGTGCCGTCGAGCGGGCCGGTGGCGAGGTAGGCGTCGAAGTCGGGGGCGCGAACGGCAATCGTGACCTCGCCGCTGCGGCTCGCGCGAAACCTGTAGAGGTCGAAGAGCAGGTCGCCCTGCGCGTCGTCGAGTGCGATCGCGCCCGCCGTCTCCGAATCGGCGTTCACGCCGCGGATGCGCGCGAGGTCGATCATCGCCGGGGCGTTCGGGTCGGGCGGCGTGTAGGCGAAGTCCCCGTCGCGGGCCTCGATCTCGAAACTGCCGGTGAGGCCGCGGTAACCGGTGACGAGCAGGTAGGCGTCGCCGCTCTCGTCGAAGGCGTGGACGATCTGCGGGTTGGAGCCCTGGGTGTCGTCGTTCGAGGTCGTCACGGCGAAGGTGCCGCCGTCGAGGGTGCCGAGGCGGAGGACGGTGTCGAAGTCGGCGCGCACGTCGACGGTCACCGTCTGCCCGGCGCGCCCGCGCACGCGGTAGAGGCGGTAGGCGTAGGTCGTGTCGGTGGTGAAGGCCGGGCCGCCGCCGAGCGTGCCGCGCGCGGTGGCGCCGACGGCGAGCGCGGTGGCGTCGGTGTTCGGAAGGTCGATCGGGTCCTCGGTGACGTCCATGTCGCCGTCGCCGACGCTCGGCCCATCGACCTCACCCGCACCCTCTTCGAGCAGGATCGTGTAGTCGCCCGTGGCCTCCGAGAGCGACGAGGCGCGGACGACGAGCGTCTCTCCGGCGGTGAGCGTGACGACGCAGCGCGAGCCGAGGCCCGCGTCGGGGTCGCCGTCGTCGTCGGTGCAGGTGGCCTCGAAGGCGTCGCCCATCCCCGTGCCCGCGTAGAGGTAGGCGTCGAAGGCGTCGGAGCGCAGCGTCACGGTGACCGGCCCGGCCGCGGCGGCGCGGTAGGTGTAGACGTCGAAGTGGGTGCCGTCGGGGAGGACCGCGTCGGTGGTGGCGAGGGCGCCGGAGGCGGCCTGGCCCGCGCGGAGCGCCGTCTGGGCGGAGGCGGGGAGCGCGAGGACGGCGGGCGCGAGGAGCGCGAGGCCGACCGCGGCGAAGGAGCGGAGCATCGGGAGAGGGTCGAGGGGGAGAGAGCGGGAGGCGGCGTCACAACGAACACCCGTGCCGTCGGCGTGCATCTTACGACGATTCGCCGCGCCCGTCCATCGCCCCCCTCCCAGCGACGCCGCCGCGACGTCACCCCGGCTGGATCGCCACGCCCGTTCACCCGCGCGCGGCGTCGGGCGGCCACGCGCGGACGATGGCGCGGAGGGCGACGGTGAGCGCGAGCGGCACGGCGGCGGCGGGGATGTCCTGCACGCCGACGGCCCCCACGGCGGCCCCGGCGAACGCGAGCGCGGCGGCGAGGGCGGCGTAGCGGCGCGCCATCCGGTTGCCGGTCTTCGCCCACGCGAGCCACAGATGCACGGGCGACGCCCAGAGCAGCGCCGCGTTGGGCGACGTCACGCGGTGCACCGACACGAAGGCGAGGAACGCGAGCACGAGCCCGGCGGCGCCCGCGATGCCGAAGACCGCGCGGTCGAGCCAAATCCGGCGCCGGACGCGCCGCCGGGCCGCGTCGCGGAGCGTGACGACGGCGACGGCGGCGAAGACCGCGCAGGCGAGCGCGAGCACCCAGTCGAACGCCGCCGGTCCGGGCCTCGCCTCGCTCGCCGTCACGAGCGTCTCGGTCCGGGCGACGAGCGGCACGAGCGCGCCATCGGGCGTCCGCACGCGCGCGCGGGCGAGGTAGGCGGCGAGGGTGTCGGGCAGGAACGTCGCGTCGCGGAACGAGGCCGCGCGGTCGACCGGCGTGCCGATGCCCATGTCCATCGAGAACGACAGGCCGGGCGCGGCGCGGGCGTACAGGCGGATCAGGTCGCGGAAGGTGGCCCCCGACGGCCGCGGCGACGGCCAGACGAGCGCTCCGCCGAAGGCCTTCCCGACGATGTCGCGCGGGCGGGTCGCGCAGTTGTCGAAGAGGAAGTCGTAGCGGTAGGTCGCGTTCTCGGGCCGCAGGTTGTCTTCGAGCGCATCGAAGAGCGCCTGCACCTGCGCCGGGCTGGCGCGGAGCGTCTGCTCGACGACGCCGCGGTCTTCGTCGTCGCGGTAGCTCTCGATGGCGAGGGCGGCGGGTGCGGCGGAGAGTTCGTAGTCCATCGCGCCATAGGCGAAGCGCGCGAGAAACCACCGGTCGAAGCGAAACGTCCCGTAGTTGTAGAGCACGTCGATGCCGAGGAGATCGTCGCGGATGCGCACGCCCGTGTGCCCGAAGCGGCTGTACACCGCGTCGCCGGGCCGCACGGTGACGACCGACGCCGCCGCACCGGGAGAGAGCGTCATCCCCGCGAACGGCGTCTGCGCGGACGCCGAGGGCACGCCGGTCGCGGCGGCGAGGAGGGCCACGAGGGCGAAGCAGGTGGAGAGGCGCATGGGCAGGAAGGTAGCGCGGGCGCGGGGCCGCACGTCGGACCGACGTGGCACCTACGGTGCGCAGAGGCCGGACGACTGTTCCTCCTCTGGCCTACCGGCCACGTCCTCCACATGTGGGGGAGGAGCGGTTTGGAGGCTGTTCAGGTCGGACAAGCAGGAGGGGGGACGCGCGGACCTGCGCCCCCTGCCGCACCGTTCCGCCGCCTCCACCCACGCCCGATTCCGCCGCCCCCGTGACCCTCGCCCTGCGCCGCGCCCGCACCGCCCACGCCATCGCCACGCTGCGCCTGCACATCCCGCGGCCCGAGACCGAACTCGCCTTCCGAGACCCGTTCGAACTCGTCGTCGCCGTCGTCCTCTCGGCGCAGTGCACCGACAAACGCGTCAACGAGGTCACGCCGCCGCTCTTCGCCGCCTACCCGACCGCCCACGCGATGGCCGCCGCCGAGCCGGAGGACGTGCTCGCGTTCGTGCGCTCGGTGTCGTACCCGAACAACAAGGCCCGCCACCTCGTCGGCCTCGCGCGGCGTCTCGTGGAGCACCACGGCGGAGCGGTGCCGGGCGACCGCGCGGCGCTCGAAGCGCTCCCCGGCGTCGGGCGCAAGACGGCCTCGGTGGTGCTCGCGGTGGCCTTCGACGAGGCCGCGCTCGCCGTCGACACGCACGTCTACCGCGTCAGCCACCGCCTCGGCCTCGTCCCCGACGCCGCCGACACGCCGCGGCGCGTGGAGGACGCCCTCGTGCGCGTGCTCGACGCCGCCGACCTCAACGAGGCGCACCACCTGCTCATCCTCCACGGGCGCTACACCTGCACCGCGCGGTCGCCGCAGTGCCCGCGCTGCCCCTCGTCGACGTCTGCCCGTTCGCCGCCGCTCTCGCCGCGCTTCCGCCGCCCCTCGCGGGCCTCGACCCGAAGCGGGGACGCTACTACTCGCCGTCGTCGAAGCGCTACTTCGACACGCCCGGCACGCACACCGACCGCCACGGCACCGAGCAGCCGACCGACCCCTCGACCGGCGCGATGACCGTCTACGACGCCCGCACCGGCCGCTCGATGCGCCGCGTCCGCGACTGGCGCGTGGGGTGAGGGGGGGGATTGGATGGCGACGACGCGCGACCTCCGAACCTCACATCCACGGGTCCAAACCTGACGTCAACGCCTCCCAACCTGATGTCGACGGGTCCAAACCTCGCATCCACGGCTCCCAAGCTCACGGCAACGCCTCCCAACCTCACATCCACGGGTCTGAACCTCACGGCAACGGGTCCAACGCCTGCGGCAACGGCTCTCGGACGGATGGCAACGGCTTCGAGCCTCGCGTCGAGGGCGGGGGATGCGCCGCGCAGGGGTTCGGAGAGCACCCTGACAGGGTCTTGGACCCTGACAGGGTAGCGCCGGGCGCGCCGGGCTGCACCTACGGTCCCCAACGCAACCGCAGCGCCCCCGCCGTCGTCTATCGGCGCCCTCGCCCGCCGTCTCCCCTGCCCCGAATGGCCCGTCTGGCCGCCGCCTCTGACGCCTCGCCCGAGGGCGCCGCCCCTGCCCTGCCCCTCGCGCCGCCCCCGCCGCCGCTGCGCGGGAGCCGCCGGATGGTGCTCGGCCTCGCGGTTGCCGCCGTCGCCGTCGCGCTCGCGGCGACGACGCACCTGCGCTTCGAACTCGACCGCTTCTTCCTCCCCAAGGAACTCGTCCTCCACGCGATGGCGCTCGCGGGCGTCCTCTACGTCCTCCGCCGCCCGCGCGTGCTGCCGCTTCGCCGGGGCCGATGTGCTCCTCGGCGCCGCCCTCGTGCTCGGCATCGTCTCGTCGGTCGCGGCGCCGAGCCCGTGGGTGGCGATGCGGGCGCTGAGCCTGAGCCTGAGCGCGGCGCTCGTGTTCTGGACGGCGCGGGCGCTAGTGCACGACGGCCACGGGCGCCTCGTCGTGGCGGCGGCGACGGGGGCGATGGCGCTCTCGGCGGCACTCGCGCTCGGGCAGGCCTACGGCCTGTCGAGCGACTTTTTCAGCCTGAACCGCCGTCCGGGCGGGACGATGGGCAACCGCAACACCATCGCCCACCTCGCGGCCATCGGCGTGCCGCTCGCCGTCTTCGGCGCCGCCGGGGCGCGGCGGTGGGGCGGGACGCTGGCGTACGGAAGCGCCTTCGGCGTCTTCACGTGGGCACTCCTGCTGACGCGCTCGCGGGCGGCGTGGCTGGCGGTCGGCGTCGCGCTCGTCGTCGTGGCGGCGCTCGCGTGGCTGCGGCGGCGGCGCGGTGGCGACGCGCGCGAGGGGCTCTCGCAGCGCCTCACGGCCGTCGGCGCGCTCGCGGCGGTCGGGCTGGGACTCGCGTTCGCGCTCCCGAACCGCCTCACGTGGACGTCCGACTCCCCGTACCTCGACAGCGTCCGCACGCTCGTCGACGCGACCGACGGCAGCGGCGAGGGACGGATGCGGCAGTACCGCAACTCGCTCGACCTCGTCGCCGCGCACCCGTTCCTCGGCGTCGGGCCGGGGCACTGGCCGAGCGCCTACCCGGCCGTCGCGCCTGCGGGCGACCCGTCGCTGACGCGCGGGAACACGACGGCGAACCCGTGGCCGTCGTCCGACCTCGTCGCCCTCGCCGCCGAGCGCGGGGTGCCTGCCACGATGCTTCTCGCCGCCTTCGCGCTCACGCTCGCGTGGACGTCGGCGCGGCGGGCCGTGCGGGCGCCCGACCGCGAAACCGCCGCCCAGAGCCTCGCGCGCGTCGGCCTCCTCACCGCCGCCCTCGTCTGCGGCGCCTTCGACGCCGTGTTGCTGCTCGCCGCGCCCGCGCTCCTCGTCGCCGCCGCCCTCGGCGCCCTCGCGCCCGCCCCGCCGCCCGAAGCCCTCGGAGATTCCCCCGCGCGCCTGCGCCGCCGTCTCGCCGTGCGGGCCGCGCGGTGGGTGGGCATCGCCGTCGTCGCCCTCGCCGCGGGCCGTGTCGGGGCGATGGCCCTCGCCGACGCCCCCGACGCGTCGCCCGCGCGCCTGCGCCTCGCCGCGACGCTCGACCCCGGCAGCTACCGCATCCGCCTGCGCCTCGCCGAGCGCCTCGTCCGCGCCCGCCGCTGCGACGACGCCATCGCCCCCGCCGCTGCCGCCCACCGGATGCTCCCCGACGCCACCGAGCCGCGCCGCCTCCTCCGCCGCTGCGGCGCGTGGGAGGAGATGCGGGTGCGGTAGCCTGCGGCGGGCGGGTGGGCGGTGAAGGCGCGGCCTAGCGCTGCGGTCCGGCGCTCCGTCAAACGGTCTCAGAAACTGTATGTGACGTAGCGCTGATGCCTTTCCACATCCGTCTTTCCCGCGAAAGCGGGAATCCAGAGCGGGTCAGGCGCAGCCCCTCGCACGCTGGGTCCCCGCTTTCGCGGGGATGACGAACTTCATAAACAGGGTCTCATACGGTCTCAGGCGGGCAGGTCGTGCTGGGGGAGAGGGCTGACGGAGGGGATCGGTCTCGTTCTACCGGCTCGAACTCGGCCGCTTCGACGATCACGCGCCTGCGCGTGAGCCGGAGTCTTCGCCGAGACCGGGTTGCCGATGGAGCCGGTCTGATCTGTCGCCCAGCCGACCGGCTCGCACGAAACCCCGGCAGCGTGGCGTCGGGTGCGGAGGCGCGGTCTCACGGCGTGGGCGGCGCGGGGTGGCACGAATCCTGCGGCGGCAAATCGGGCGCGGGGTATCTTCCCCGCATCGCCTGCCTGCTTTCCGATGACCCCCGACGTGCTTCCCGGCGTTTCTCCTCCGGAGATCGAGAACCTCGACCGCATCCGCGCCATCCTCTTCGGCGCCCAGGCGCAGGCGTTCTCCGACCGGCTCGACCGCATCGAGGCCGATGTCGCCGCGCGGGAGGCGGCGCTCCGGCTGGCCTTCGCGGGCGAACTCGACGCCCTCCGCGACGCCGTCACCGCCCGCGCCGACGCGTCCGCCGCCGACGCGGTGGCACAGGCCGACGCCCTCGCCACGCGCATCGAGGCCGCGCGCACCGAAGCCGCCGCGCTCGTCGCCGAGGCGCGGGCGTGGGGCCGCGAGAGCGACGCCGCCCTCCGGGACGCCTTCACCGGCTACACCCGCCGCGCCGACGCCCGCGCGCTCCGCAGCGAAACCGCCCTCGACGCCCTCGCCCGCGACACCGACGAGCGCCAGAACCGCCTCGCCCACGCTGCCGCCGAGCGCGACGTCCTCGCCGCCCTCTTCGACGACGCCGCCCGCCGCCTCCGCCTCGCCCCGGCGTCCGCTCTGGCCCCCATCCCGGACATCGCCGCCGCTGCGCTGCCCGCGCTCGACGAGGCACCCGCCGCTGCCGCACACCCACTCGACGGGGTGGAGAGCGCCTCCATGGACGCCGCTCTGGACCTGCCGCCGGTGTCGCTGCCGCCGCGCCTCCGCTGCCGGTCGCCCCGCCGCCGCCGCCCGTGTCGGCTCGCTGAGCCGGTCTCGCCGCGCCGTCCGTCCCATTCTCCCGCGTCGTTCCCGCATCCCGCCCCGCCGTGACCTCGCCGCACGACCGTCCGCCTCCGCCCGGCCCCGCTCCGGGTGCGGATGCGCCCGTGCCTGTGGCATCGACCGCCGAGGGCGCCGTGTGGAGCGCCCTCGGCGATCTCGGGCGCCCGGCGCCATCGGCTCCCGCCGCGATCCCCGACGAGGCCGTCACGCCCGACGATCTGCTGCAACTGCGGGCGCTGCTGCTCGGGCCGGAGCAGCGCGAGCTCGTGGAGGTGCAGCGCACCGTGCAGCGCCTGGAGCAGGGGCAGACGCGGCTCCACGCCAAGGCGATGGCCGAGATGCTGCCCGACGCGTTCTCGGCGAGCCACGAGACCGAGGCGCGGCGCCTTGCGAGCGCCCTCGCGCCCGCCGTCGGGCAGTCGCTCGGCGCGGCGGTGCGGCAGAACCCCGAGCCGGTCGTCGAGGCGGTGTTTCCGATCATCGGCCCCGCCATCCGCCGCGCCGTCGCGGAGGCGATGGACGGGATGAGCGCGTCGGTGAACCGCACCATCGAGACGCGGCTGTCGGCGCAGGCGCTCGCGTGGCGCGTCGAGGCGTGGCGCACCGGGCGTCCGTACGGCGAGATCGTCCTCTCGCACACGCTCGCCTACCGCGTCGAGCACGCCTTCCTCATCGACCGCGCGAGCGGCCTGCCGCGCGCCCACGTCCGCCACAGCGCCCTCGACAACGGCGTCGATGGCCCCGACCCGGAGCTGTTTTCGGGGATGCTGTCGGCCATCGGCGACTTCGTGCGCGACTCGCTCGGCGCCGAGGGCACGCTCGGGCGCTTGCAGGTCGGCGAGCGAGCGGTGTGGATCGAGGCCGGACCGCTCGCCTCGCTCGCCCTCGTCGTGCGCGGCAGCGCCCCCGCCGACCTGCGCGTGGCGATGCAGGAGACGCTCGAAGCGCTCCACCAGCAGTTCGCCGCCGCCCTCGCCGCGCCGCCCGAAACCGGCCCGGTCGATGCCGCCGTGCCCGTTCTGAGCGCCGTCGTAACGGAGGATTACGCGCCGCAGCGCCGCAACCCCGCCCGCCTGATCGCCCTCGGCGCCGCAGGCGCGCTCCTGCTTCTGGCCGCGTGGGGCATCTACCGCGCGATCGACGCGGCGCAGTGGCGGCGGCTCGTCGCCCGGATGGACGCGCTGCCGGGCGTCGTCGTGACCGGCACCTCGCGCGACGGCGGCGGCACGCTCCTGCGCGGCGCGTGGCGTGTCGACGGGCTGCGCGATCCGCTCGGCCCCGACCCTGCCGACGTGCTCCGCGGCTCGCGTTTCGCGGACGTGCCCGTGCGCTACGCCCTCACGCCGTTCGTCGCGCTAGACCCGTCGGTGGTCGCCACGCGGGCGCGTCGCATCCTCGCTGCCCCCGCGACGGCGCGGTTCGCGGTGCGACCGGGCGGGGTGCTCGAAGTGAGCGGGAGCGCGTCGCGGGCGTGGCGCGATCAAGCGGTGGCGCGGCTTCCGTTCGTGCCCGGCATCGAGCGCCTCGACCTGCGCCCACTCGACGCGCCCGAGCGCGCCCGCCTCGACGCCATCGCCGCCTACGTCGCCCGGCAGCCGCTGTACTTCGCCCCGGCGCTCACCGTCCCGGCAGATCCCGCCGCCTTCGCCGCCCTCACCGACAGCGTCGCCGCCGCAGCCTCTCTGGCGCGCGGCCTCCGCCTCGCCCTCAGCGCCGACATCGTCGCCTACGCCTCGCCCGAGGGCACCGAAGCGCAGAACCTCGCCGTCAGCGTCGCGCGGGCACGCGGCGTGCAGGCGATCCTCGAAGCGCGCGGCGTGACCGTCGGCAGCGCCGACGGCCGCGGCACCGACGACGGCACGACCGGCAGCGCCCCCGAACGCCTCCGCCGCGCCGAGTTGCGGTTGGTCGTTGGTCGTTAGTGGTTGGTCGGGGGTGCACAGGGCGAGGCACGCACCGGCTCTGTGGACCCTCCGATGGCGCGGACGGGACGCGCGGTACTGACCCTCCCGCCCGGCCACCAGCCACCGATCTGGCCTCACGACCCACCATCAACAACCAACCACACCCTCAGGCAGCCGCGCCGTCACCACCGGCGGCTTCGAGGGCCAGGCGGGTGAGCGCTTCGCGGGCGGCGATCTGCTCGGCCTGCTTCTTCGACGACGCCTGCCCGGAGCCGTAGACCTCGCCGCGGAGGGCGACCTCGATCGTGAACGTTCGCGCATGGCTCGCCCCGGTCTCGCCGACGACGACGTACGACGGCTGCGCCCACCCGGCGCCCTGCGCGTGTTCGAGCAGGGCCGACTTGAAGTTGTCCGTCTCGACGGCCATCGTCCCCAGATCGCGCCCGTCGATGGCGGTGGCGTGGACGAAGGCGGCGGAGGCCTCCAACCCGAGGTCGAGGTAGAGGGCGCCGATGACGGCCTCGAAGGCGTCGGCGAGGAGCGTCGCGTGGCGCTCGCCACCCTGCTGCCGCATCTCCGGGCTCATCTGCAACAGCGCGCCCAGTTCGATCTCGTCGGCGCGGGCCGCGAGGGCGTTGCCGGAGACGAGGCGCGCGCGGAGCCGCGAGAGCACGCCTTCGTCGCCGTCCGGGAACGTGTTGTAGAGGTGCGCGCCGACGACGAGGCCGAGGACGGCGTCGCCGAGGAATTCGAGGCGCTCGTTCGAGAACAGGTGCGAGTCCTTCTGCCCGCGCAGCGCCGAGCGGTGGCGGAGCGCCTGCCGGTAGAGGTCGAGGTCGCCGACGGACTGCCCGATCAGCCCCTCGATGGCCGTCCGGGTGCGTGCGTCGCGGGCGGCGCGCTCGGCCTCCTCGGCCGTGCGGCGTGCGGCCTCGGCACGGGCCTCCAAACGATCGGGAGAGACGGCTCCACGCCGCCAGGCGCGAAGCCACGCCGAAACACGGCTCATCGGTAGCGGACGGTCAATCGAAGAGGGGACAGAATCGTTTCAAGGTAGCATGGCGCGTCTATGGGCGCGTGGAAGCGTTGACGAATGCGGTGGCGAGGTGGGGGGTCGGTCGTGTGTCGGATGGCGATCTCGTAGGAAACGTGTCTGCACGTTCCGCGCTCCATCCTACGCCCGGCCTCTGGCAGCGTGCGAAGGGCGAACCGGTCCGGTCGGGGACGTGGACAGGTTGGGCGGTGCGGGACTATCGCGCGGCCCACGCGTCGCACCGGCACCGACTCACACCCCTCGCCCGATGCTCCACTCGATCAACCCCGCCACCGGCGCTGAACTCGCCGACTACCCCGAGCACACCGCCGCCGACATCGACGCCGCCCTCGGGCGCGCCGCCGATGCCGCGCCGCTCTGGGCCGCGACGCCCGTCGCCGAGCGCATGGCCGCGCTGCGGCGCCTCGCCCGCGTCTTCGACCGCCGCTCGGGCGCGATGGGCCGCCTCGCCACCGACGAGATGGGCAAGCCACTCGCACAGGCCGTCGCCGAGGTCGAAAAATGCGCCCGCGCGTGCCGCTACTACGCGAGCCACGCCCCACGCCTGCTGCGCCCGTCGCCCGCGCGCCTCGACCGCCGCGTCCACCCCGACGCCCGCGCGAGCGTCGTCCTCGAACCGCTCGGCGTGCTCCTCGCCGTCATGCCGTGGAATTTCCCGTACTGGCAACTCGTCCGCGTCCTCGCGCCCGCGCTCGCGCTCGGCAACGTCGTCGTCCTCAAGCACGCGTCGAACGTGAGCGGCTGCGCCCTCGCCCTCGAAGACGCCGCCCGCGGAGGCGGGCGTGCCGTCGGGTGTGTTCCAGACGCTCCTCGTCGGCAGCGGCGCGGTCGCGGGCATCATCGCCGACGACCGCGTGGCGGCGGTGACGCTGACGGGGTCGGAGGGCGCCGGGCGGGCCATCGGCGCGGCGGCGGGGGCGGCGCTCAAACCGTCGGTGCTCGAACTCGGCGGCTCCGACGCCTTCCTCGTCCTCGCCGACGCGGATGTCGATGCGGCCGTCGCGGCGGCGGTGCGCGGCCGCGTGCAGAACAACGGACAGAGCTGCATCGCCGCCAAGCGCTTCATCGTCGAAGCGCCGGTTGTGGACGTGTTCACGCGGCGGCTGGGCGACGCCTTCGTGGCCCTCACCGTCGGCGACCCGCTCGACCCATCGACCGATGTCGGCCCGCTCGCGCGCGCTCGACCTGCGCGACGACCTCCACGACCAGGTCCGGCGCAGCCTCGACGCGGGCGCGCGCCTCGTCACCGGCGGGCGCGTTCTCGACGGCCCCGCCCACCGCGCGGGCGCCTACTACGCCCCGACCGTCCTCGCGGGCGTCGTCGAGGGAATGCCCGCCTTCGACGAAGAGACCTTCGGCCCGGTCGCCGCCGTCATCACCGCCGCCGACGCCGACGACGCGGTGCGCCTCGCCAACGCCTCGCGCTTCGGCCTCGGCGGCAGCGTCTGGACGTCGGATGTCGCCGCGGGCGAGGCCATCGCGCGGCGCATGGCGTGTGGGTCGGCGTTCGTCAACGCGATGGTCGCCTCCGACCCTGCCGTGCCCTTCGGAGGTGTCAAGGCGAGCGGCTACGGGCGCGAACTCGCCGCCGACGGCCTCCGCGCCTTCGCCAACATCAAGACGGTCTGGGTGGCCGGGTGACACCCCTTGTTGCACAAATTGGGCGTTTTGTGACACAAGGCGATCGCTCGGGTGGCGTTGGTGTACTCCTGCCGAACCGGGAGCCGATGCGCCCGGCCGTAACCTTGGCCCCGGTCCTGCCGTAGCGGCGCGTCGGCTCGGGCCGGATGTTGCGCGTCCGGTTCTCCTCTGCGCGCCGCGCCCCCTCGATTCCCCGGCACCATGGACGGCCTTTACGCCCTGATCCCCCTCTTCGCCATCGGGCTGGCGTGGTTCTCGACGTATCTGAAGCACAAGGAGAAGATGTCGGGCGTCGGCAAGTACGGCGTCGGCGACCCGGCGCTGCGGCAGACGGTGCAGATGCTCACCGAGACGCTGGAGAAGCAGCACGAGCGGCAGCAGGCGCTCGTCAAGCGCCTCGAATCGCTCGAAGCCATCGTCACCACCGAGCGCCTCCCCGAGCCGCCGACGCTCGGCCTCGGCTTCGGCGACGCCCCGCGCGAGCCGACCACCGAACCGGTCCTCCCACGGATGCGCCTCTGACCGCGCTTCGCGCCCCCCGTTCTCGCGAGCCTCTCGCCGTCATCCCCCCGCCGTCCATGGGCCCCGGAGAAACCTTCGCCTTCATCGCCGCCATCGCGGGGATGGCGGGCACGACGATCACGCTCGCACTCTCGTGGATGCGTCACCGCGAGCGCATGGCCGGCGCGCGGAGTGTCGGCAGCGGACGCCTCGCCGAAACCGTCGCCATGCTCACCGAGACGCTGGAGCGCCAGCACGACCGCCAGACCGCCCTCGCCGCGCGCCTCGACGCCCTCGAATCGGCCGGCTCCCGCAGCGCCTCTCGGCGACCACCTCAGCGGCGAGACGGACGACGTTTCGGGCGATGGCCTCGTCACCATCGGGCGCCGCCCGGTGCGCGCCTGACGCCCGCCGCGGCCCGCGCGACCTCCGCCCGATGATCCTCAGAGCGAGCCTCGTGACCGGCTTCCTGCCCGGCGACCGCTGGCCCGACGATGCCCGCGCCCGCGGACTGCGCCACCGCCGCGCCCTCGCGCTCGTGCGCCGCGAGGCCGACGACCCGTTCGGCGCGCCCGCCTTCCGCCTGCTCGACGCCTTCGCCGCCGACCTTCTCGATGGCGCCGCGCTGCACGTCGGCGTCACGCTCCGGAGCCTGCTCGCCGAGCGCGACGCCGTCGAGTCGGTTTGCATCGGTCCGGCGATCTGCGCCCGACGCGCTCGTCGGCGTCGTTAACTGGCACAGCGTCGGAGGGCCGACGCCGTACCACGACAGCGTCACCGTCGAGGCGTTCACCCGGCATCCGCCGCTGCGCGAGGCGCTCGTGCGGCGCGTCGCCGAGGCCGCGTTCGCGCTCGGTGTGGACATCGGCGAGATCCGCGCAGGGCACGCCCGCCCCGCCGCGCGCGTGGCCGTGGACGCGGCTCGGCAGGTGACGCGGCGCTGCGCTCAGGTGGCGAGCGCGATGAGGTGAACGACGGCGATGGCCGCGACAGCGGCGGCGATGAGGCGGGCGCTGAGGCCGCTGTCGCGCCGGAGGGCGAGCGTGCCGACGTTGACGAGCAGCCCGGCGAGGGCCGCGAGGACCACCGCCGCACCCACCGCCTCGCTCGTCATCCGAAACTCCCGTCCGTCGGCGTGCACGAGCGGCGGAAGCGCGGCGTCCGACCCGGTGACCATGTAGACGGCGGCGCCCGCCGCGAACCACAGGAGCGGGAAGGCGAGCGCGAACCCGGCCCATGCGAGGCGCTCGGGGTCGAGAGGCCAGCGGCGGAAGAGCGCCAGCGTCGGGGTCGGCGGGCGGCGCGGCGCCTGCGGCGACGGCGCGCTGGCGGGCGACGACGAGCGCCTGCACGTCGATGTCGAGGGCGGCGGCGAGGGCGAGGAGCGTCTCGCCCGCCACTGGATCGCCGCGTTCGGCGCGCTGCACGGTGCGCAGGCTCACGCCCGCCGCGTCGGCGAGGTGCTGCTGGCTCCACGCCCGCAGCGTCCGCTCGTCGCGCAGCCCGTCGGCGAGGGGCGTGGGCGAGGTGGTGAGGGATGAGATGGCGGAGGTTGCAGAGGACATACGGCAGGGGGGACGGCGTGGCGCCAGGATAGCCCGCGCGCCCCGCCGGGCGCGACGACAGTCTTGCGACAGCCGCGCGCCAAGACGGTCGTCGCGCGTGCTCGAATCGCGGCGGCCTTCACCGGCGCGCGGGATCGGCGGTGGCAGGCGGGCGGTACCGCCGGTCGTTGATTCCACCGTCCGCTGCCTCCCGTGTCCGACCTCGCGCGCCTGCTCCGCGACCATCCGCTCGGCCCCATCCTCGCCCGCATCGGCGAGGTGGCGGCGGAGGCGGGCATCGAGGCGTATGCCGTCGGCGGGCTCGTGCGCGATGTGCTGCTCGCGCGCCCGACGACCGACATCGACATCGTGACCGTCGGCGAGGGCACGGGGCCGCGGCTCGCGGAGGCGGTGCGTTCGGCCTTCGGCGCGCGGCGCGTCCACCTCTACGAAACGTTCGGCACCGCCGCCGTGCGGTTGCAAGACGCCGACGGCGGCCACACGATCGAGTTCGTCACCGCGCGCCGCGAGTCCTACCGCCGCGACAGCCGCAAGCCCGACGTCGAGGCCGGGACGCTCGACGACGACCTCGCGCGGCGCGACTTCACCGTCAACGCCCTCGCCGCCGACCTCGCACCCCGACGCGCTTCGGCGCCCTCCTCGACCACGCGGGCGGCCTCGCCGACCTCGACGCCAAGCTCCTCCGCACGCCCCTCGACCCGCGCGTCACCTTCGACGACGACCCGCTGCGGATGGTGCGCGCCGCGCGCTTCGCCGCCCAGCTCGGCTTCCGCGTCGACGAGGCGGCCATCGAGGCGATGTACGCCGCCGCCGACCGCATCGCCATCGTGTCGATGGAGCGCGTCGAGGCGGAGCTCAGAAGCTCATGGCCGCGCCCGTGCCGTCGGTCGGGCTGGTTCGTGCTCCACGCAGGCGGCCTGCTCGCCGCACCTCGTGCCCGAACTCGCCGCGCTCGCGGGCGTCGAGGCGGTGGACGGCGTCGGGCACAAGGACAACTTCGCGCCACACGCTTCCAGGTCGTCGACCACGCCGCCGACCGCAGTCGCGTGGCTCCACGAGGGCGACGAGCGGAGTGAAGACGCGCGGTGGCTGCGCTGGGCCGCGCTGCTGCCACGACATCGGCAAGGCGCGCACGAAGCGCTTACGTGCGCGGCAAGGGCTGGACGTTCCACGGGCACGACGACGTCGGCGCGCGGATGGTGCCGCGCTCTTCCGCCGCCTCAAACTGCCGCTCGACGACCGGCTCGACCGCGTGCCGCCGCTCGTGCGCCTCCACCACCGCCCGCACGCGCTCGTCGACGAGGGCGTGACCGACAGCGCCGTCCGCCGCCTGCTCTTCGACGCGGGCGAGCGACGTGGACGACCTGATGACTGCTCGTGCGCGCCGACCTGACGAGCAAGAACCCGAAGCGCGTGGCGCGTTACCTGCGCGGCTTCGACCGGGTGGAGGACAAGATGGCCGATCGTCGAGGCGCGCGACCACGTGCGCACGTTCCAGCCGCCCGCTGCCGGCGAGGAGATCATGGAGGCGCTCGGCGTCGGCGAGGGCCTCGCCGTCGGCATCCTCAAGGAGCGCCTCAAGGAGGCCGTGCTCGACGGCGATCTGCCCAACGAACACGCCGCCGCCGTCGACTTCGTGCGAACACGCCGCCGACGCCCTCCGCCGCGGCGCCTCTTCGACCACCTCCGCGCCAGCCTGCGCGACCAGAGAGCGCGCCCTCGGCGCCCTCCGCGACGCCTCGCCACCGACCCGGTGCCCGACGACGACGACGCGGCGTGGGACGTGCTGATGCGCGAGAAGGACCGGCTGATGTCGCCGGGAGGGATCGGATGCAGGGGCGTGATCGGGGATGCGCGAACGGGACGGCGCGTGAAATCGGGGGCGGCGCAGGACGCGCAGGCCGGGGCGTCGCGGGGCGCGGGCACGATGTATCGTTCCCCTGCGCCGTCCGTGCCTCTCCTCTCCTCATCTTCTCGACCGATTCCATGACCGCCGATCCGCTTTCTCCGCGCGTCCATCCTGGCGCCGCCGTGCTTCTCGCCGCCTGCGACCGTCCCGCCGACCCGGCAGCCGAGGCCAACCTCGCACCGCCTCGCGCCCCTCGCGCTCGGGCACGACGCGAACGGCACGACCGTCGCGCTGGCCACCGGCCAGGCGGTCGTCGTGCGCCTTGACGCCAACGCGACGACCGGCTACGGATGGACCCTCGCCGACAGCGCCGCTCTCGCACCCGTGCTCGCCGTCGTCGGAAGCGACTACGCGCCCGATGAGCGCCGGCGTGCCGCCACGCGTCGGTGTCGGCGGGGTGTACACGCTTCGCCTGCGCGCCGCCGCGCCGGGCACGACGCGCCTGCGCCTCGCCTACCGCCGTCCGTTCGAGCCGTCCACGACCGCCCCGGCGGACACCTTCGCCCTCGCCGTCACCGTCGCGCCCCGCTGACGGCTCCTCCCCTCGCTCTCCGCTCGCCCCGATGCTGCTCGCCATCCTGCTGCCGCCGCTCGCCGTCTACCGCCGCGCGGGCGGGCTGCGGCCGGCGTTCTGGATCTGCGTGGCGCTCACGCTCGCGTTCTACCTGCCCGGCGTGGCCTTCGCCGTCTGGGCCGAGCAGCGCCACCGCCGGCGCGCGCGCTGACAGACGCGGCTGAGGCCATCCGTCCGAAGCAGCGCCCTCGAACGCACGCGGGGGCCCGCGCGTCGTGCGAAGCCCCCGCGCGGGGATGGCGTGCGGCGCGAATCAGGCGTCGTCGTCCGTTCCTCGCTCCCGCCGGGCGGACGTCCCACGTGAGCATCGTCTCGATGTCGGCCGAGTCCTCCTCGCCGTCGGGCGTCGTGAAGAAGTAGTCGCCCATCTTGTCGCGGTCCTTGGCGGGCACGCGCTTCCACTGCGCGCCGTCGGCGTCGGTGAACTCCTCGGGGAAGGGGCTTTCCACGCGGTACGACGGGTGGTAGCTGCGGTACGTCTTCTCGGCCTCGTAGAGCGCGGCGCGGCGGGCGCCGGCCTTGGTCTGGCTCTCGCCCGTCACGCGGAACGGCGGAATCGCGATGATGGCGCGGACGAGTGCCCTCCTCGTCCTGTTCGAGGTACTCGGGCCGCATCACGCGGAACTCGTCGGGCGAAGGATAGGCGCTGCGTTCGTTGAAGTCCGACATCGAAAAAGGGCCGTCGTGAAGCGGCCAGAATGAGGGGGGCGATGCGGAATCGGGAGCGGCGGATACGCACGTCCGGCGGCCCGAGCTCCGGCCCGCGGGCACGCCTGCGGCGGCTGCGCGATAAATTTGAGGCAGGCGCACGCGCCGATCCGCGGCGGCGCCTCGTATCCTCCGCCCGTCCGTGCCGGCGCCTCCCGGCTCCCGCGGCGTGTCCCGCGCCCGACCGTTCCCACCGCGACGAATCCCCCCTTCCGCCATGCTGACGCGCTCGCACGACGACGACACCCTCGTCTCTCGCCATGCCCCTCGACGACGACGACGACCTCCAGTTCGCCGACGACGACGACCGCCGAAACCGAGGACGAAGACGAGGACGACCTCGACTTCGGCGACGATTTCGCCGACGAGGAAGACGACGACCTCGACGACGACGACCTCTCGCTCGACTTCGACGACGACGAGGAAGACAAGGCGGACACCGCCGAGGCCTGAGCGCCTCCCGCGCCGTCGTCTCCACCCGCACCGGACCCACGAGTCCGGCCGCCACCGCCCGGTGGGCCACCGCGCCCGCCGGGCGGCGATGCGTTGCGCGCCTGCGGCGCTGCCAGAACGCACCGCGTCTCCCGACGCGCGGCCCGGCGCCGGGCGCGTAGCTTGGACCGCCCCGCCCGACGACTCCGCCCGACGCCGATGCTCAGCGACTTCCTGACCGCCTTCCCGAGCGCCTTCCTGCCGCTCTTCATCGCCATCGACGCGATCGGGATCATGCCGATCTTCATGAGCCTCACCGAAGGCCACACCGTACCAGCAGCGGCGCCGCCTGGCGATGCAGGCGACCGCGACGGCCCTCGTCGTCTCGCTCGTCATCATCTTCAGCGGCACCGCGCTCTTCGGCGTGCTCGGCATCACGCTCGACGACCTGCGCGTCTCGGGCGGCATCATCCTGTTCGTGATCGCCGTCTCCGACCTCCTCTTCGGCGAGAAGAAGCAGCGCACGCTCGAACGACGACGAGGACGGCGGCGCCCCGCAGCGCGCCGCCGATGTGGGCATCGTGCCGCTCGGCATTCCGCTCGTGCTGCGGCCCCGCCGCCATCACGACGCTCATCATCTCGCAGCACGCCTACGGCACGCCCGTCACGACGGCCTCGCTCGTGCTCAACCTCGCCATCGTGCTCGTGACCTTCGTGCTCGGGCCGTGGCTGCTGCTGCGCCTCGGGCGCTCGACGTCGCTCGCCATCGCCAAGGTCGTCAACCTCTTCCTCGCCGCCATCGCCGTCGCCATGATCCGGGTGGGCATCTCCGGGATGATCGCGGGCACCTCGTGAGCGCGCCGCCTGCCGGACGGCCTGCTGGCGCGGTCGTCGGTCCTGTCGCCCTCGTCGGCGCGGGGGCGCTCGGCAGGGGTTCTCGCGGCGCGCCTCGCCAGTCGTGGGATGCCGCCGTCGGTGGTCGTGAGTCCGGGCGGGCGGAGCGCGGCCCGCGTCGCGGCCGCCGTGGGCGCCGACGCGTCGGGCGATCTCGCCGCCACGCGCGGGGCCGCCGTCGTCGTCCTCGCCGTGCCCGACGCCGCGCTCGCCGGTGTCGTGTCGGAGCTTGCCGCGCGTCGCCGGGCCGTGGACGGATGCGGTCCGATGGAACGCCCGGCAGTGCGCCGCGGCTGGTGCTCCACACATCGGGCGCGGTCGGGGCGGACGTGCTCGCGCCGCTCGCCGATGCGGGGGCCGATGTCCTGGCCTTTCACCCGGCGCAGGCGTTCGCGGCGGGCACGCCGCCCGAGGCATTCGAGGGCGCCGCGGTCGCGCTCGGCGGCGACGCGCGGGCGCTCGACCGGGGCCGGGCGCTCGCGGCGGTTCTGGGGATGCGTCCGGTCGTCGTGCCCGACGGCAGCCGCGCGGCCTACCACCTCGCGCTCTCGGTGGCGAGCAACTTCGCCGTCGCCCTCGCCGCCGTCGCTGCCGAAATCCTCGGCACTGCCGGTCTCCCGCCCGACGATGCCGATGCGCTCGTCGGGCCCCTCCTCGCGGGCACCGTCGCCAACCTCGCCCGCGCGCGGCCCGAGGACGCCCTCAGCGGCCCCATCGTCCGCGGCGACGCCGTCACCGTCGGGCGCCACCTCGCCGCCCTCGCCGCCGCCGCGCCGCACCTCACGCCCGTCTACGCCGCCCTCGCCACCGAAACCGTCCGCGTGGCCGTGCGCTCCGGCCGCCTCGCGGCGGTGGACGCCGAGGCGGTTCTCGACCGGCTGGCGGGGGCGCTGTGACGCTGGGCGTGGGTCTGCCGCGGGCGATGGGCGGCGGGCGGGGCGGGTCGGGGACCCGCCCCTACGCGGTCTGGGGGCCTGGATGCGGGAGGGGGAGCGGGGTTGCCTGTGCGGCCGGGCGCACGAATCCACCGCGGGGCCGCGTTCGTTGGGCCGCCCTGCTTTCCGATTTTCGATGCGCCATTTTCTCCCCCTGCTCCTCGCCGCCGCGCTCCTCGCGCCCCTCGCCGCGCGCGCCCAGACGCCCGATGTCGTGCCGCCGAGCGCCGCGCCGACCGTCCTGCCCGCGACCAATTTCTACGAGATCACGACGCCGAAGGGCCGGATGGTCGTTCGCCTCTTCGACGAGACGCCGCTCCACCGCGACAACTTCAAGCGCCTCGCGGTGACCGGCTACTACGACTCGACCGCCTTCCATCGCATCATCGAGGGCTTCGTCGTGCAGGGCGGCGACCCGACGACGCGCGACGCCGACCCGATGAACGACGGCAACGGCGACCCCGGCTACACCGTGCCCGCCGAGTTCGGCTTCCCGCACCTGCGCGGCGCCCTCGCCGCCGCCCGTCAGCCCGACGAGATGAACCCCACGCAGGCGTCGTCCGGCAGCCAGTTCTACCTCGTCACCGGGCGCCTCGCCAACGACGCATGGCTCGACGAGGCGAGGGCGCGCATCCGCGCGACGACCAACGACTCGACCTTCGACTGGGCGCCCGACCTCATCGAGCGCTACAAGACGCAGGGTGGCGTGCCGTTTCTCGACCGCCAGTACACCGTCTTCGGCGAGGTCGTCGAGGGCCTCGACGTGCTGATGACATTGGAGACCGCCGATACGCCGCGCCGCCAGCGCCTGCCGCCGAGCGAGTTCAGCGACCGCCCGTTCGAGCGCCTCTGGATTGCCGTCCGCCCTCTCGATTTCTACACGCCGCCGCCCGTCGCCGCGCCCGCCGTCGTGCCGCAGCGGGGTCAGTAACCGCGCCTCCCCCGAACGCACCGCGCGCCCGGCAGCCGACGAGGCCACCGGGCGCGCGGTGCGGTTCGGGGATGCCGGAATCAGCGTTTGAGCGCGTCGGTGAGGCGCTCGCAGGCGAAGGCCATCGCCTCGGTGGCGCCGTCGACGACGCCGGCCATCCCGAAGAACTCGTGCGTGACGCCCTCGAAGATGCGCGCCTCGACGGCGACACGCCGGCCGCGGCAGCTTCGCGGCCATCGCCGTGCCCTCGGGCGGAGCGGGTCGATCTCGGCCTGCACGAGCGTCGCCGGCGGCAGGCCCGCGAGGTCGGCGTGGAGGACCGAGAGCGCGCGTCGCCCCACTGCTCCTTCGGGGCGAGGTAGCCTGTAAAACCACTACAGCATCGCCGTGTTGAGCGGCTTGGCTGCGGCGTTCTCCACCGCCGACGCGCTCGTCGGGCCGTGGACGAGGTCGGTGACGGGGTAGACGGCGAGGTGTGACCGGCGCGGCGCGCGCGCGGTCGTCGCGCCACGGACGGCGAGGCCGGTCGCGGCCAGGTTGCCGCCCGCGCTCTCGCCCGCGATCGGCCACGCGGCCCTTCTCGCCGCCGAAGAGGCCCGCGTTGGCCGCGACCTAGCGGTAGGCCGCGAGGGCGTCGTCGTGCGCCGCCGGGAACGGGTGCTCGGGCGCCTGGCGGTAGGCGACGGAGACGACGACCGCGCCGGCCGCGTCGGCGCAGAGCGCGCGGCACGAGGCGTCGTAGGTGTCGAGCGTCGGCGATCACCCAGCCGCCGCCGTGGAAGTAGACGACGACCGGCCACCCGCCCGCCGGGCGGCGCCGTCGGGCGTGTAGACGCGCACGAGCAGGTCGGTGCCGTCGGGGCCGGGGATCAGGCGATGCTCGACCTTCCCGACGGGTGTGGGGATCGGCGTCATCGCGCGCTTGACCGTGCTGTGGCCAATGACGGCGAGGGCGGCGCGGTCGGCGAGCGGGATCTGGCGCGCGGCTTCGGCGGTGAGGCTCTCGATGGGAAGAGGACCCATCGCGGCGTGCGCGTCGAGCACGGCCTGCATATCGGAGGAAGGAGTGGGCATCGGGGGCGAGGCAAATGAAACGGACGTGGTTCACGCCGCCTTCGCACCCAGAGTCTCCCTGTGCTGCAACCCCACCGTAACGCTGACGGATGAGGACGAATCGGTTACACGCTCGTTGTGACAGAGATCAGTTGAGCAGGCGACGCCGAATCGCTACGGACCGATCCACCGCGGGAGCCAGTCGGCGCCCGGCGAGGTCGTCAGACGCATCGGCGCGCCGCCGTCTCGGGGCACGACGTAGAGGTCGGAGTCGGTGCCGGACGTGATGCCCGCGAAGACGAGGGCGTCGGAGGCGGGCGACCAGGCCGGGCCGCTCGCCGAGCGTAGATCGGAGGCCACGCGCCACCGGCGCCCGGTTTCGGCCTCGGCAACCCAGAGTTGCGCGCCGCCGTCGGGAGGGACGATCTCGATGGCGATCCAGCGCCCGTCGGGCGACCAGACGGCGGCCTGCTCCTGCATCGCCGCGCCGAGCGTGTCGGTGGGGGCGAGGAGGCGGCGCAGGGTCGTGCCGTCGGGCGCGACGAGGAAGAGGCGGGCGGCGCCTTCGCGGTCGCTGAGGAAGGCGATTGCCTCGCCGGTTGGCGACCAGCGTGGGGCGTAGTCGTCGCGGTGAAAGGCGGTCAGGCGCACCGCATCGCGCCCGCCCGGACCTTCGCCGCGGATCGGCATCACGTAGATCTCGGCGTCGCCGTCGCGGCTCGACGCGAACGCGACGTGCGCGCCGTCGGGCGAGAGCGTCGGGTCGAAGTTGCCGAGGCGGTGGTCGGTGAGGCGGTCGAGGCGGTCGGCGGCGATGTCGTAGCGAAAGAGGTCGCGCACGCTCGCCATGTCGCCCTCGAAGACGACCGCCTTCCCGTCTCCGCTCATGACCGGGTTGCGGAGCGTCCGCGCGGCCAGGCGCAGCGGACGCAGCGTGTCGGCGCGCGCGTCGTAGCGGACGAGCGCCTCGCGCTGCCCGTCGCCCTCGCCCGTGGACGAGAGCACGAGCAGGTCGGGCGTGCCGGGAATTGCGGCGACGGGGAAGTCGGCGCCCGGATGCGTCGTCAGGTGTCGCGTCTCGCCGCTCGCGCCGTCGTAGAGGTAGACATCCGCGTTGCCGTCGCGCTCGGAGACGAAGGCGATGCGTCCGGCGAGGCTGCCGGGCGCCACCGTTGCCACAGGCGCGGCGGTAGAATCGGGCGCGGCGACCGGGCCGTCGGCGCCGCGGCATCCCGATCCGACGAGGGCGAGGGCGGCGAGGAGCGCCGGTCCCATCCCCGGAAACGAGCGGCGCCCCATCCACCGCGAACGGACGGACGGGGCGCCGAGGAGTGCATCGAGCATCGGCATCCGTCAGCGGACGCGGATGGCGTCGGCGATGACGACCGAGCCGGCAGTCGTCCAGCGCGACACTTTCACCGTGTTCCAGCCTGCCGTGAAGGCGTACGTGCCGAGCACATTCCACTGCCCACCGCCGGTCTGCTGGTTCTTGCTCACCGTGGCGAGTTGCGTGCCCGAGGCGTTCGAGACGACGAACGGCGTCGTCGTCGAGCGGTTGGTGCCGTCGGTCCACCACGCGTCGACGGTGCGCGTGCGCGGCGGTCGGCAGGTAGAACGAGAACGTCGCTGCGTCGCTGATGGCCTGCGTGTTGGCGAAGGCGTAGCCGCTGCCGTAGTAGCCCGAGGTCGAGGAGGACGTGGCCCAGTTGGCCGAGGCGCTGTAGCTGGCGACGCTCGCGTTGTTGTTCGCGTTGTTGTTGTCGACGATGATCTCACCGCTGCCGCAGTAGCTGTTGATCTTGCTCAGGTAGGTCGTCCACGGCCAGTTGGGGCCGGGGTCGGTGCGGTTGTAGGGCTGGAGTTTGCCGTGGGCGACGAAGTGGTAGATGTCGCGCGGGATGGTGTAGGCCTGGCTGATGTCGCAGCTCAGGCGCGCCGAGAGGTCGATCTGCCCCGCCGGGAAGGTCGTCTGCGAGGCGTAGCCGCCGTGCTCGATGCCGACGGTGAAGTGGTTGCTCGAGTTGCCGTTGCGCCAGCACTCGGTGTTGCTGTTGAGCGTGCAGTCGTACGTCGCCCCGATGTGGTAGGCGCGGTCGGCCTCACGGACGAGCTGCGAGACCTCGGTCCCGGCCTCGTTGACGACGTAGTGGGCGCTCGTGCCGGCGGCGGTCGTGGTCAGGTAGCTCCAGCAGCCGCTGTAGCCGCCCTCGCAGGTGTGGATGATGACCATCCCGACCTGCCCGATGCTGCCCGACGGACGGGCGTTGTAGTTGGGCGAGGGCCGCCAGATAGCACCGGGGAAGTCGACGGCGGCGGTGCCGGTCACGCCTGCGAGGCTGAGGAGCGGAAGCGCGACGGCGGTGCGCGACGGCGTGAGGGAGGCGACGATCTGGCCGCGCGGCGTGCGCACGATGGCGCCCTCTTCGATGGTCGCGTAGACACCCGCCTGCACGTACTGCGCCTGCCCGGCCTGCTGCTCGATGCCGCTGTAGCGGGCCACGACCGGCGCCCACGCGTCGAGGTCGGTGCGGTCGATGCGGGCCTCGGTGGCGTAGCTGCTCAGGAGGGCCGCGGCGGCGCGCAGGTTGGCGGTGGCGTCGGTGCGGACGTCGGCCTCGCGCACGCCGGCGAGGGAGGCGCCGCGCGTGAGGCGGTCGCCACGGAGGGCCATGATGCCGAAGGCGGGCGGCATCCCCTCGAACTCCTGCTCGCCCGTCACCATCTCCCACCGGGTCTCGGTGTAGCCGATGGCCTTGAGGAGCGAGACCGGCACGTCGAACTCGGTCGCGGCGGCGGCGAAGCGCGCGTCGAGCGTCATCTGCTGCGACGTGGCAGCGGCGGGAATCTCCGGCCCGACGCTATTGTCGCAGGCGGAGAAGAGAAGGGCCGCCGACGCAAGTGCGAGCGGCGAGGCGAAGCGATTCCACATGGGAAACCTCTTGGAGAACGGGGATCGGAGTGCGCCGCTGCCGGGGGAGGCAGAGGCGCGGGGACATACGGTCGTCCGATCCGGTCGTCGTTGAGGGCCAAGCGCCGACGGGGCTACCGCAACGCGAAGGTAGCATGAACCTCCGGCCTGCAACGGATCTGTCCCCCCGTCACGATAAAGAGACATTCTGGAGCGGAAAAGCGCTTTTCCAGACCAAGCGACCTGAGCAAGCGGTAGAGTCGGCTCACAGGCCGCTGAGCCGCGCCGACAGTGGCGGCATCCCGATCCGCGGGTCGTGCATCCGCTGGTCGTACGCGAAGGTGTGCGTCGGGGCGACCGCCCACGCGCGCCCGGTGCGGGCGGCGAGGGCAGAGACGATGTCGAAGAACGTCCAGCCATCGTTGCTGTCGGCGTGGTAGACGCCGGGGCGGAGGTCGGCGGCGCGAACGAGCGCGGCGGCGGTGTCGTCGACGAAGGCGCAGGCGGGCAGCCACCGCGTGCTCGCCTCGACGCGTCCGTGCGCGGCCTGCTGCGCGTCGGCCCACGTCGTCATCTCGTTGCCGCCCGTGCCGTCGCCGATCTGCCAGCCGAGCCGGACGATCCGCGCCTCCGGGTTTTGCGTCCACACGCGCTCCTCGGCCCGCCGCTTCTGCGCGCCGTACCCCTCCGCCGCATCCGGCGCCGCGGCCACGGTGAACGGCCCGCGCGCATCGTCGGAGAACACCATCACCGTGCTCGTGAACACGAAGCGGATGCCGAGTTGCCGCGCGAGCCACGCCAGCTCCGACGGCCACGCGACGTTGACGAGTTCGCCCTCGTCGGCGCGCCCGGTCGGCGTGGAGGCGATGGCGAGGTGGACGAGCACGTCCGGCGCCACGGCGCGCACGTAGCGCTCCATCGCGTGGTAGTCGTCCGGCGGCGCGGCGGCGCGGTCCCACGCCGTGACACGCGTGCCCGTCGGCGCGCAGGTGCGCGGCAAGGGCCCGCCCGACAGTGCCCGATGCGCCGGTGATGAGGGCCTTCATGGTGAGTGCGGAGAGGAGGGAGCGCGAAAGGGCGGTCCGGAGGCATCCGAACCGCCCTCGTCAGAGGCCGCGCGGCTCAGCCCATGTTCTCGACCATCGCCGTCGCAAATCCGCTCGTCGAGAGCTTTTCGGCGCCGTCCATCATGCGGTGGAAGTCGTAGGTGACGCGCTTCTGGCCGATGGTCGTGTTGAGCGACTCGATGATGAGGTCGGCGGCCTCGGTCCAGCCCATGAAGCGGAGCATCATCTCGCCCGAGAGGATCACCGAGCCGGGGTTGACCATGTCCTTGCCCGCGTACTTCGGCGCCGTGCCGTGCGTGGCCTCGAAGATGGCGTGGCCGGTCACGTAGTTGATGTTGGCGCCCGGCGCGATGCCGATGCCGCCGACCTGGGCCGCGAGGGCGTCGGACACGTAGTCGCCGTTGAGGTTGAGCGTCGCGATGACGTCGTACTCGGCGGGGCGCGTGAGAATCTGCTGGAGGAAGGCGTCGGCGATGACGTCCTTGATGACGATCTCGCGCCCGTCGCGCTTCACGACGTGCCACGGACCGCCGTCGAGCGGCTCGGCGCCGTACTCGTTCACCACGAGGTCGTAGGCCCAGTCGCGGAAGGCGCCTTCGGTGAACTTCATGATGTTGCCCTTGTGCACGATCGTCAGGCTCGTGCGCCCGTTGGCGAGCACGAACTCCATCGCCGCGCGCACCAGGCGCTCGGTGCCCTCGCTTGGAGACGGGCTTGATGCCGAAGCCGGTCGTCTCGGGGAAGCGGACCTTCTTGTAGCGGTCCGGGAAGTGCTCCTGCATGAGCGCCCCGAAGCGCGCCGCGTCGTCGGTGCCTTCCTGGAATTCGATGCCCGCGTAGATGTCCTCGGTGTTCTCGCGGAAGATGACCATGTCCACCTTCTCCGGCTCCTTGACCGGCGAGGGCACGCCCGCGAAGTAGCGCACGGGCCGGAGGCAGGCGTAGAGGTCGAGCTGCTGCCGGAGCGCCACGTTGAGGCTGCGGATGCCGCCGCCGACAGGCGTCGTGAGCGGTCCCTTGATGGCGACGAGGTGCTCGCGGATGGCGTCGAGGGTGGCCTCGGGGAGCCACTCGCCGGTCTCGTCGAACGCCTTCTCGCCCGCGAGGACTTCCTTCCAGACGAGCCGACGGGTGCCGCCGTACGCCTTCTCGACCGCCGCGTCGAACACGCGCACCGACGCGTGCCAGATGTCGGGCCCGGTGCCGTCGCCGATGATGAACGGGATGATGGGGGCGTCGGGAACGGAGAGGCGTCCGTCCTGCATCGTGATCGTCTGGCCGTCGGGCATCGTCGGGGTCGGGGATTGGGTGATGCGGTGAAGATACCGCCGTCACCCCGGCGACGCCTCGCCCCGGCCCGACTCGCGCGGACCTTCCTCGCCCTCGTATCCGGATTCCCGCCCCGTCCCCGCCCCGCCCGCGGACCGGATGAGCGCGTGAAGCGGCACGGCGGCGCCCGCGTCGGCGGCGGCGCGGTAGAGCGGGCGCGCGGCGTCGGGGTGACCGGCGGCGGCGAGCACATCGGCGAGGGCGACGGCCAGAAGGGGATCGAACACGTCGCCGCGTGTGCAGAGGGCGCGGTGCGCGGACTCCGGAAGGGCGACCACCACGTCGAGCGGCTGCCCGGTGACGAGCCGCGCCGCGTCGTCGAGCCGGGCCGCGGCCTCTTCCGGATCGCCCGCGCGCCGCAGCCCGAGCGCGAGGGCGACGAGGCGGGCCGCCTCGGCAATCAGGCGCAGGACGAAGTCGCGTTGGATCATGCCGCCCGCAACGGCGCCTCGGGAGCGCGGTTCAGCCCCCTCCGGCCTTCGGCCACCTCCCCCGCGAGCGGGGGAGGATGTTGAGGAGCCCGTCCAAGGCGTAGCAACCGGTAGGGGCCGTCACGTCGCCAGCGGCGGCAGCGCGGCCTCGATCTGCGCGCGCTGCGGCTCCAGCCACGGCGGCAGGATGAGCGCCTCGCCGAGCGTCGCCGCGTTCTCGTCGACGGCGAAGCCGGGGCCGTCGGTGGCCAGTTCGAAGACCACGCCGCCGGGTTCGGTGAAGTAGACCGAGCGGAACCAGAACCGGTCGATGACCGGCGTCGGGCGCCGTCCGGCGTCCTCGACCGCCTCGCGTGTGTCGGCCTGCATCGCGTCGTCGGCGACGCGCCACGCGATGTGGTGGATGCTGCCGGTGCCCCAGACGCCCTTCGGCGCATCGGGCGCCTCGCCGACCTCGATCCACGTCCCCGACCGCCCGGCGCCGGCCACGCCCCCGGCGATGCCGAAGCGGTGCCAGCCGCTGCCGTCGTCGCCGAGCGCGTCGAGGCCGAAGGTGCCGGTCAGGAAATCCGCCGTCGGGGCGAGGGTGCGGGCGAGGATGCGGGCGCCGTGGAGGCCGCGAATCTGGTGCTCCGGCGGCACATCGCTCGCGTCCCACGGCGTGAAGTCGCGCGCGTCGTCGGTCTCGGCGAGGGCGAGGTCGAGGCCGTGCGGGTCGCGGAGCGTCAGCACGCGCTCGCCACGCCGCGTCTCCACCTCGCCCGTCGCCACACCCGCCGCGGCGAATCGAGGGATCCAGTAGGCGTCGAGGCTGCCGGTCGGGACGGCGAGGAGCACCTCGCTCGTGAGGCCCGGCCCCTTGCGCGAGCGCGCCATCTGCTGCCACGGGAAGAACGTCAGGTCGGTGCCGGGGCTGCCCGCGTCGTCGGCGTAGAACAGGTGATAGGTGCCGGGGTCGTCCTGGTTGACCGACCGCTTGACGAGCCGCATCCCGAGCACGCCGACGTAGAAATCGTGGTTCACCTGCGCGTCGCCGCTGATGCCGGTGATGTGGTGGAGGCCGAGTACGCGTGCCATGATCGAAAGTGTTTGTTCAAACGAGGATACGCCCGTTCGAGAGGTCGGTTGCGCCACACTCCGGGGCTCACTTCGCGGCGAGGGCCGCGCGGGCGGTGGGGAGGATGGCGGCGGCCCACGCGGCGTATTGCGGGCCGCCGGGATGGAGGCCGTCGGGGGCGAGGGCGGCGCCGGGCGCGCGTGAGATGCCGGTCACGTCCACCCATGCCGCGCCGCGGGCGAGGGCGATCTCGCGGGCGGCGGCGTTGAAGGCGTCGATTTCGCGCCCGATCTGCGCCGCGCCGCGCTCGTCGGCGCGCCCGAACGGCGTGGCCCCCCAGTCGGGGATCGAGACGACGACGACGCGCCGCGCATCGCCCCCGGCAAACCCGACGGCGCGGTCGAGAAGCCCGCGGAAGCCCGTCCGGTACCCGTCGAGCGCGCGTCCGCGGTACTGGTCGTTGACGCCGATGAGGAGGGTGACGAGGTCGAACGACCCGGCCAAGTTCGCGGCGGTGATGGCGCCGTCGAGTTCGTCGGTCGTCCACCCGGTGCGGGCGACGATGCGGGGCTCGGCGATGCGCAGGCCGCCCTCGCGCAGCGAGGCCGCGAGCACGACCGGCCACCGCTCCCCCTCGGCCACGCCTTCGCCAATCGTGTACGAGTCGCCGAGCGCGAGCACGCGCCGCGCCTCCGGATCGGGCACCGACGGCGGCGTCGGCACGCGCGGCGCCGCGCCCCCGCCGGGATCGGATGCGCAGGCGGCGAGCATCGGCAGAAGGGCAAAGAGAATCAGCAAACGCAGCATCGAAACGCTCATCAAAGTCGAAGGAATCCAGACCCTCTCCCCCACTCCACATCCCCGGCACGTTCGGCGCGGACGCTCAGGCCGCGTGCCGCGCATCCAGGGCAAGCGCCACCGGCTCGGGCACGAACAGCCGCACGTCGCCGCGCCAGCGGTGCACGTCGCGCACGATCGACGACGAGATGAAGGCGAAGGCCTCGCCCGTCATCAGAAACGCGGTGTCGAGGCCGGGGTGGAGGCGGTGGTTGGCGGCGGCCATGCGGAACTCGAAGTCGAAATCCGACACCTGCCGCAGCCCGCGCACGAGCGTCCCGACGCCTCGGCGCCGCGCGTAGTCGGAGACCAGGCCCTCGAACGCCGTCACCGTCACCCCGTCGATTCCGGCGTCGTCGACGGAGGCGCGGATCAGGGCGACGCGCTCGTCGGCGGTGAAGAGCGTCGTCTTCTCGGCGTTCACCGCGACGCCCACCTCGACGGTGTCGAAGATCGCGCGGGCGCGGCGCAGCACGTCGAGGTGCCCGAGCGTGATCGGGTCGAACGTGCCGGGGTAAAGAGCAGCGGCCATCGGTGGGAGCAGTCAGGAAGGAACGGCGGCGCTTTGGACCGATCGGTCGGAATCGAGATTCGGTCCACCTGGAACACCGACCGATCCGTCGGAAACCGTTTCGGGCGTGTTCGGATTGCCGACTGATGCGTCGGAATCGGCCATTTCGGCCTCGTCTACAGCCCCTTCCTCGTCCGGGTGGGCGAAGAGCGAGACGACGGTGGTGCCGTAGCGCTTGGCGGTGAGGAAGGCGGGGTGCGCGGCGAAGGTGTGGCGGCTGTCGTGTTCGAGGACGAGGAGGCCGTCGGGGTCGAGGCGGCGGAGGGCGAGATCCGGGAGTGCGTCGAGGCCTTTGAGGTCGTACGGCGGGTCGGCGAGGATGAGGTCGAAGGTCGCGCCGGTGTGGCGTTGCAGAAAGGTGCGGGCGTCGAGGCGCAGCGCCGTCGCCTCGTCCTGGGCGCCGAGCGTGCGCAGGTTCTGGCCGAAGGCGGCGAGGGCGCGGGCGTCGGTTTCGACGGAGGTGAGGCGGGCGGCGCCGCGCGAGAGGGCTTCGAAGCCGAGCGCGCCCGAGCCGCAGAAGAGGTCGAGCACGCGCGTGCCGTCGAGAAACATCCGCGACGTGATCATCGACATGATGGCCGCGCGCGTGCGCTCCATCGTCGGGCGGGTCGCGTTGCCGGGCGGCGTCACGAGGGCGCGCCCGCGGAAGCGCCCGGAGAGGATGCGAAGGGCCATCGGAAGGGAGGAAAAGTGGCGCTCGGCAGCGCGGTTCAGGCGTCGAGCGCCGCGAGGGCGGCACCGACGACGGGGGCGAGAAGCGGCGCGGCGGCGTCGAGGGCCGCGCTGCGCGTGCCGCTGCGGGGCATCCCGACGCCGCCGAGCGCGTCGAGCGCGCGGGCCGGAACGCCGAAGGCCGCTTCGAACGCCTCGGCGACCGCACGCCCGGATGCCGCGTCGCCGTAGAGCGCGAGCGCGCCCACCCCGGCGCCTCCGCCGACGCTCGCCACGAGCCGCAGGGCCGCGAACGCCGCATCGACCGGCTCCGCCGTCGGCGCATATCCGACGAGCCGCACGCCGCCGCCGACCGCGAGCGCGAACTCGGCGGCGCCCGACCGTCCATCGCCCGACCCGCCGTACAGCCCGACGGCGAGCGTCGGCGTGACGAGGCCGGGGACGGCGCCCGAGGCGGCGTGCGGCGCGACGCGCACGTCGGCGCCTGAGAGGCCGAGCGCGGCGGCGATGCGGGCGAGCCCGCGCGCGTGGTCGTCCGCGAGCACGACCGCCTGCACCCACGCGCGCGCGCCGTCGGTGCCGAGCGGCGCGGTGGCGATGTGGAGCGCGGCGCCATCGGGGTAGTCCGCTTCGCCGACGAGCAGGAGGTCGGCCTCGCGGACGAGCCGAGCCTCGCGCGACGAGGCGGGCAGGTCGGCGGGAAACGCGGCCGTCCACGTCATCGCGTCGGGGGCGTGGAAGACGGCGGTGAGGTGGTCGGCGCCGATGCCGCCGAGCGCGTCGCCGACGGCGGCGGCGAGGGCCTCGGCCCCGGCATCGTCGCCGAGAAGCGCCCACGCATCGGCCTCGAAGGCGACCTCGCCGAGGGCGCGCAGGCGCGGCACGAGACCTCCCACGACGGCGGCGTAGCGCAGCGTCGAACCGGCGAATTCGATCGCGGCGGCGAGGGAGGCGGGCATCGGCAGGCGGGAAACGGGCAGCGGTGAACCCGACCGCCGGGGTGGGGGTCCGGTGAGGGTGGTGAGGGGTGGATCGTTGGTTGTTGGTCGAAGGGCCACGGGTGCCCTGGGCCGAACCTGTCAGGTGTGGGGACCTGACGGGTTTCCCGGTGTGGCGTCGTCTGCCGTCCGTCGTCTGTCGTCCGTCTCCCCCGCGAACGGCGGCGCGCGCCGGACGTACCGGCGGTGTCTGCCGTCCCTCCCGTCCATCCCCGCGCCCATGACCCGCCTGCTCGTCAACGTGGACCACGTCGCCACGCTGCGCAACGCCCGCCGCGAGGCCTTCCCCGATCCCGTCGATGCCGCCCTCGCGTGCGAGCGCGCCGGGGCCGACGGCATCGTCTTCCACCTGCGCGAGGACCGCCGCCACATCACCGACCGCGACGTGGCGCGGATGCGCGAGGCGGTGCGCACCAAGCTCGACTTCGAGCTGTCGATGAACGAGGAGATCGTCGGCATCTGCATCGCAACGCGGCCCGACCTCGCCACCCTCGTGCCCGAGCGCCGCGAGGAGGTGACGACCGAGGGCGGCCTCGACGTCGTCTCCCACGTGGCCCGGCTGCGCGAGATCGTGCCGCGCTTCCGCGACGCGGGCATCGGGCAAGTCGCGCTCTTCGTCGACCCCATCGACGCCCACATCGACGCCACCGCCGACGTCGGCGCCGACGCCATCGAGCTGCACACGGGCGATTTCGCCAACGCCCGCAGCGCCGCCGACCGCGCCGCCCACCTCGCGCGCCTCGCCGCCGCCGCCGAGCGCGCCCACGGCCTCGGCCTCACCGTCCACGCCGGCCACGGCCTCGACTACGACACCATCGAGGGCTTCCTCGAGCGCCGTTCCGCACGTCGAGGAGGTCTCGATCGGGTTCGCCATCCTCGCGCGCAGCGTCTTCGTCGGCCTCGACACCGCCGTGCGCGACATGGCCGCGCGCGTGCGTCGTCGGTGAAGGGGGCACCGGCGGGCGCGGGCGGGGTTGCAGCGGCTCCCCAACCCGGTCTCCCTACGTGGAAACGATCACCTCCCCCGGCGCCGATGGCGCCGCCGCGACGCCGCACCGCAGCGGCTACGTCGCCATCATCGGCCGCCCCAACGCGGGCAAGTCGACCCTCCTGAACGCCCTCGTCGGGCGCAAGCTGTCCATCGTGACGGCCAAGCCGCAGACGACGCGCCACCGCATCCTCGGCCTGCTCTCGGAGGACGACTACCAGATCATCCTCCTCGACACGCCCGGCGTTTTGGAGCCGCGCTACGGGTTGCAGGAGCGGATGATGGACGCCGTCCACTCGACGATGGCCGAGGCGGATGTCGTGCTCTTCATGTCGGACGCGACCAAGCCGGTCGACGCCGAGGCCGTCGAGATGCTCGTCGGGCGGCGCGTCATCCTCGTGCTCTCGAAGATCGACCTGCTCGCGCAGGACGAGGTACTGCCGAAGGCGGAGGCATACGCGGCGCTCCATGCGTTCGAGGAGATCGTGCCGATCAGCGCGACAAGCGCTTCAACCTCGACCGCCTGCTGCGCCTGCTCGTCGACCGGATGCCGCCCGGCCCGGCGTACTACGACAAAGAGCAGGTCTCCGAGCACCCCGAGCGCTTCTTCGTGGCCGAGATCGTGCGCGAGAAGATTTTCCAGCACTTCCGGCAGGAGGTGCCCTACGCGACGACCGTCAACGTGACGCAATTCCTGGAGCGCGAGGCGCCGGAGAAATTCCTCATCGACGCCGAGATCGTCGTCGAGCGCCCGTCGCAGAAGGGCATCCTCATCGGCAAGGGCGGCGAGGCCCTCAAAAAGATCGGCACGTGGGCGCGGCGCGACATCGAGGTCTTCCTCGACAAGCCCGTCTTCCTGCGCCTCTTCGTCAAAGTCCGCGACGACTGGCGCAACAAGGACATCTTCCTCGACTCGTACGGCTACTGACCGATCGGTCGGAAACGGGGGTTGGGGGTCGATCGTGCGAATTTGCGTACCGTCGCCCGGATGATTCGCAGGCGATCGGACCGGCGGTAGAGACGCATCGCCGATGCGTCTCTACGGAACGCCGATGCAAACCGAACGGTCGGAACGTCGGCGCGCCCCAACGCCTCGTCCGCACCCCGAACGCGTCACACCGTCACCACCGCGTGCGCATCCGCCACCCCCGGCAGCGCATCGCCGAGCGCATCGGCGAGGTCGGCGAGGAAGCGCGGGCCGTAGATCGCGGCGAAGGTGAGGGCGGACGTCGCGCGCTCCTGCAGGCCGCCATGCGGACGCAGCATCGCCACGACGCGCGCGGTGTCGCGGCGGAGGTCGGACTGGCGGCGGCGTTCGGCGCGGCGGGCGGTGGCACGGAGGCGGGCCGAAGCGGCGAGGGCGCGCGTGCGGGCCGCGTCGCGGCTGCGGGCGAGGGCGTCGGTGCCTCCGCCGGTGCGGCCACCGTCGCCGAGCGACGCGAGGGGCGCGGCGAGCGCGTCGAAGGCGGCGGCGATGGCGGCGTCGGCGGCGTCGAAGGCGCGCGCGATCTCGGGCGCGTGGGCGGCGAGGCGCGCGAACAGGGCGTCGGCGTCGGCGGGCACGTCTTCGACGGTGTCCGGACCGCCTGCCGCGCCGGTGCGGACGAGCGCGCGGCGCGTGCGGTCGTCGACGAGCGTGGCGCTGATGCGCGGGGCGACGAGCGGCATCGGGATGCCGAGGCCGTCGTAGACGCCGCGCAGTTGCAGCCAGTACGCGATCTCGCCCGGCCCGCCGACGTAGGCGACGGTCGGGAGAAGCGCATCCTGCATCGCCGGGCGCAGCCACGCGGCGGGGCTGAGGCGCTCGGGCGCGGTGCGCGCCACGTCCACGAGCGCGTCGAGCGTGAAGCGGTCGGCCGTGCCACGGATCGTGAATCCAGTGCCCACCGACGGGTCGGTCGGTTCGGCGTGCGCTGCTGTCGATTCGGAGACGGGTCGGTCGGAAAGCGCCTGCACCGCATCGCCAGTGTCGATGTCGAGGGCGAGGCGTCCGCGGTCGTCGAGCCAGAAGAGGCCGGGGGCCGACGGATCGGGGAGCTGGGCGTGGAAGCCCATCGACACCAACTGCTCGCCGACCTCGCGCACCGACGTGGCGAGGACAGGGCCGCTGCGGATCGCGCGTTCGAGCATCGGCGCGGCGAGGCGCTTGACGGCCGGGTCGTCGGCGTCGAGGATCACGAGGCCGTGGCCGTCGAAGAGGCCCGCCACGAGGCGTCCGAAGGCGTCGGCGAGGGTCGTGCCGGGGGCATAGGCGCGGCGCAGGAGCGCGGCGACGGCAGCGGCGTGCGGCGTCTCGGGGAGCGCGGCGATGGCGGCCTCGACGACCGGCGCGATGTCGTCGCCGAGCACAAGGCGTCCGGCGGCGCCGTGGTTGCGCATCCCGCGCGGGACGGGCAGGCGGTGGCGCAGGTCGGTCGTGCCGATGCGGGCGTGGTCGACCTCGTCGGCGTCGTGGTCTTCGGTCGCCATCCAGAACACCGGCACGGTCGGGCGCCCGGTGAGCGCCTCGGCGCGCCGCGCGAGCAGGACGGCACTGAGCGCTTTGAGCGGCGTGTAGAGCGGGCCGCCCAGCAGGCTCACCTGCTGCCCGGTGACCACGGCCAGCGAGTCGGGCCGCGCGAGGCGGTCGAGTGCGGCCTCGACGCTCGCATCGACCGGGCCGTCGTGCCAGCGTGGCTGCTGCGCCCGCAGCGCGTCGGCGATGTCGGCGCGGGGCGCGAGGAGGCCGGAGGCGTCGTCGCCGGGCGGGCGCGCGGCGGCGGCGGCGCGGATCGCGGCGTCGGTCGGGAGGCCGCCGTGGGCGACGAACGGCGCGAGGCGCGCGTCGGCGCTGAGGTAGGCGCGGAAGAGGGCCGAGGCGCCGCCGATGCGGTCAAACGCGGTCAGGCGGACGGTCATCGGGCGGGGTCGTGGGAAGGAAGGCTACCAGGCCGCAGCCGGGGTCGCGGGCCCCGGAGGTCCTGTGAGTTGCCGGTCCTCGCCGGGTCTCTTCCAGGGTGCTCCCGCGCCTTCCGACGCGGATCCAGCGGCTGGCAGCCAAGGCCTTCCGCGTGCGTCAGTTGCCGTCGCCGCGGAGGCGGGTCAGTTCGTCGCGGAGGCGGGCGGCTTTCTCGTAGTCCTCCTGTTCGATCGCGGATTGGAGCTGCGTTTCGAGTGTGTCGAGGCGGTCGGTGCCCGAGCGCGAGGGGGGCGTCTCGCGCGGCGGCGAGGCGCGGGTGCTGCGCGGTTCGGGTTCGGGGAGGTCGGGCATCCCGCCATCGTCGGGACCGTCGTCGCCGCCACTATCGGCGGCGAGGCCGGCCTCGTCCATCACCGCGAGCGAGACGAAGATCGGCGACTCGGTGCGCACCGCGAGGGCGATGGCGTCGGAGGGGCGGGCGTCGAGGATGCCGTCTTCGCCGTCGCGCGTGTAGCGGATCTTGGCGTAGAAGATGCCCTCGCGCAGTTCCTCGATGATGACGTCGGTGACGGTCGCGTCGAGCGCATCGAAGGCGTCGCGCAGCAGGTCGTGCGTCATCGGGCGCGGCGAGCGCATCTGTTCGAGGCCGAAGGCGATGGCCTGCGCCTCGAACGCGCCGATGATGATGGGCAGGCGCCGGGCGCCGTCGACCTCGCTCAGCACGAGCGAATACGCACCGCCGGTCGACGGACTCGTCGACAGGGCTATGATCTCAACCTGAATGGGGTCCATCTCGCGGCAACTCGGGGGGCAGGAACGACAGGGCGCGCGGCGAGCGGCCAGAAGAAAAGGGGCGCAGCGGCGCTGAAACGCCACAAACCGACGGATCGGTCGGATTCGCTCAGCGAGCGTCGGCAGGCGCGACAGGCGGCGCGGAGGCGGCGTCGGAGGCGAGGGCGTCCAACGCGAGCAGAAAACGGCGGTTCTCCGCCTCGGTGCCGCACGAGACGCGCACGAGGGCGGCGAGCTCGGCGTAGCCGCCCATCCCACGCACCGCGACGCCGTGCCGCGCGAAGGCGTCCTGCATCGCCCGCCCGTCCATCCCGGCGATGCCGAGGAGAAAGAAGTTGGCGACGGTCGCGTGGGTCGTCACGCCCGCCCGCTCGGCGGCGTCGCGGCGGAGCTGCTGCGTGCGCAGCGCGAGGTCGTTGGCGATGCCCGTCACGTAGCTGTCTTCGGCAAGGACGGCGAGGGCGACGGCTTCGTCGAACGGGGTGACGGTGAAGGGCAGGCGCGGCTTCATCAGCTCGGCGGCCATCTCGGGAGCGGCGACGAGGTATCCGAGCCGCAGGCCCGCGAGTCCGAAGGCTTTGGAGAAGGTCCGCACGACGACGACGTTCGGGAAGCGGCCGATGAGCGTCGACGCGCTCGGCGTCTCGGGCACGAACTCGGCGTAGGCCTCGTCCACAACCAGTACGCTGCCTGCGTCGGCGGCGGTCGTGGCGAGGCGCTCGATGGCGTCGAAGGTGACGGCGAGGCCGGTCGGGTTGTTCGGCGTCGTGACGACGGCGTAAGCGGGCCGCTCGCGCGCGATGGCGGCGTCGAGGCCGTCGACGTCGAACGAGAAGTCGGCGAGGCACGGCACGTCGACGAGGCGCGCGTCGAAGAGGTGGACGACTTTCTCCCAGAGCGCGAACATCGGGCGGGGCAGCACGACGGCGGTGCCGGGGGCCAGAAACGCCATCCCGAGGGTGGTCGTGAGGTCGTTCGAGCCGTGCGAGACGATGATGCTGGCCCGCTCGACGCCGTGGCGCGCGGCGAGGGCGGCGGCGAGGCGCTCGGGCTGCTCGGCGGGGTAGCGGTGAAAGGCCGTCTCGGTGTGGACGCGCGCGAGGGCCGCCTTCAGCGCCTCCGGCAGGTCGTACGGGCTTTCGTTCTGGTTGAGCTTGACGTCCGGCTCGGCAAGTCCGCCGACGACGTACGGCCGCTCGCGCCGCACCGACGGGCGCACACGGTCGAGCGCGCGGGCGAGGACGTCGGCAGGGTCGGTAACGGGGCGGTCGGCGACGGGGGGGGCAGGGGACATCGGGCGGGGGTGGATCGCGCCGGGCTACGCGGGGCGCCGGGGGGCGGTTCGGGGCGCGGAGGGTAGGGCAGGCCGGCGTTCGGCGCCGCCTCATCCAGCCCTGTCATTGCGAGGAGCGCAGCGACGCGGCAATCCGGACCGACAGGCTCCATCGATCCGGATTGCCGCGCTGCGCTCGCAATGACATCTTTGGAATTGCGGAGGCAGACGACTCGGCTCTCGTCTTCGCCGCGTCGCACGCTCAGGAGAAGGTGACGAGGAGGGGGGCGTGGTCGCTCGGGGGCGTGGCGTCCTTGGGGGCACGGCGCTCGTCGCGGTCGACGCGGGCCTCGGTGGCGCGGGCGGCGAGGCTCGGGGTGGCGTAGACGTGGTCGATGCGGAGGCCGTCGTTCTTGGGGAAGCCGAGGTTGCGGTAGTCCCACCACGTGAACGGCCCCTCGTCGGCGTCCGGATGGAGGGCGCGGACGGTGTCCTCCAATCCCCACGCGCGCCACGCGGCGAGGGCGGCGCGGGCGTCGGCGTGCATCAGGACGCTCGCGGCCCACCGGGCGGGATTGTGGGCGTCGCGGTCGTCGGGGGCGACGTTGAAGTCGCCGCAGAGCACGTACGGATGCCCGCCCGAGAGGCCGTCGAGGGCGGCGCGGAGGCGGGCCATCCACGCGAGTTTGTAGGCCCACTTGTCCGATCCGACCGTCGATCCGTTGGGGATGTAGGCGCTCGTCACGCGCACCGCATCGCCGCCGGGACCATCGACGGTCGCCGTGATCAGGCGGGCCTGTGGGTCGTCGTCATCGCCATCGGAGAAGCCGCGGGCGATGTCGCGGAGGGGCGTCCGGCTGAGGATCGCCACGCCGTTGTACGTCGGCTGCCCGTGCGTTTCGACGTGGTAGCCGCGCGCCGCGATCGCCTCGTGCGGGAAGGCGTCGTCGACGACTTTCAGTTCCTGCAGGCACACGATGTCGGGCGTCTCGCGGTCGAGAAAGGCGACGACCCGGTCGTGCCGCGCGCGCACCGAGTTGACGTTCCAGGTGACGAGTTTCACAGGCAATCAGAAGTTAAAGTGGCGATGCACCCGGCAGGGGCGGGCTCGTGGCCGCCCCCCACCGTCGTTCGTGTCCGTCCACCCCCATCCCCGCCAGATTTCCGCGCCCTCTAGACGGACCTCCGCATTCGCCGAACACGGTTCTGCGCTGTCAGAACGGAGTTGTGCACGGTCGAGAATCGACTTCTGCGCGCTCGGATCGGGGTTCTGTATGATCGGATGACGGAGGTGGGTGGAGGGGCGTCTCTACGGGGCATGGGGTGGGGGTGCCGTCAGCGCACGGCGCGGCCGCAGCCGGTGTAGGCGGTGCTGTCGAGGCGGATGTCGACGGTCGTTTCGAAGCGCGTGCCGTCGCTGTCGTCGACGCAGGCGCGGCCGTGGAGGGTGGCGGCGAGGGTGCGGCCGCCCTGTGCGACGCGGTAGTCGCCGGTCAGGGCGCGCACGTCGATGTCGGGTGCGGGGGCGGGGAAGACGAGGCGGGTGCGGCCGCTGTCGGTGACGAAGACGAGGAGGCTGTCGTCGTGGATGTCGAGATTCCAGTCCGGCCCGTGGCCGACGGCGCGGAAATCGACGCCGCTGAGGCGGGCGTTCTCCCAGAGGGCCTCGTCGGGACGGCTCTCGCATCCCGTGTAGTCCTTGCCTCCGGCGCGGAGCGTCGCCGAATCGCCCATCATCACCAGGCGGTCGTCGGCGGTTTCGTAGGTGCCGGTGCGTACGGCAGACGAGTCGCTGCCGATGCGTGGGAGGCGGGTCGCCACCTGCTGCTCGGCGGGGTAGACGAACGCCGTCGCGCCCTCGACGCGCACGACGAAGCGCACGTCGCCGCCGCTGCACACGTAGACGAAGGTGCGGTCGAGGAGGCTGTCGCGCCGTGCGGCCCCGGTCGTGTCGAGCGCCGTCGCCACGTTGCCCGCGGTCGTCGTCGTCGGCGTCTCATCGCCCCGGCAGCCGACGAGAGCGGCGGACGTGGCGAGGATGAGCAGGAGAGCGGCGGCTGCGGCGGCAGGCGAGGGGCGCATCGGAGGCGGAGGCGGAAGCATCGGCCAAGATACCCGCTCGCCCCGAGCGCCGGGCGCGGCGGGTTGTGCCGATGCGGTAGGGTTGCGCGCGTGCGCAGCCCGCACGGCTCACGGCGCCGTGAACGTAGCGGTGCCGACGTAGCGGCGGCGCGTGTTGGTGAAGCCGTCACCCGAGCCGTTCGGGTCGCGGCGCGTGACCTCGGCCGTGTACGCCTGCCCGGCCACGAGCGGGCGCGCGGCGACATCGACGGCGGCGCCAGCGGGGAGCGTGCCGTAGACGACCGGCCCGGCGATGCCGTTCGCCCCGTCGGCGCTCGCCACCGACCACACGAGCGCCGGGCCGTACCCGTCGCCCGCCACGGCCCCGGCATACACGCGCAGGAGCATCGCCCCCGACGGCGTCCACGAGACCACCGGACCCCGTGCATCGGCGGTCACGCGCACGGCCGGTTTCTCGGCGGCGTCGTACGGATGGGAGTCGCAGGCGGGAAGGACGGCGAGGGCGAGCAGGGCGGCGAGGCGCATCGGGGCGGCGGACGGTGGAGGATGCCGAACGATACCGCCGCCGGGCGCATCGCCGCGCGGCAGGATGTGGCACGGAAGCGCCGGTGCGGGCCCCGGCATCACCGCTCGAACACGACGGCGCGCCCGCGCACGGCGGCGTCGAACACGTCGCGCCCGGCGGCGTCCTGCCCGTAGGCGCGGCGCCCGCCGACGAACGTCGCCACGACATCGGCGGTGAGCGTTTCGCCCGTCCACGGCGACCACCCGACCTTCGCCACCACCTCGGAATCGCGCACGACGGCGCGGGCGGAGAGGTCGACGATGGCGAGGTCGGCGTCGAGGCCCTCGGCGATGCGGCCTTTGGCGGCCACCTGCCACGCGTCGGCGGGGGCGGCGCTCGTCCAGCGGGCGACGTCGAGGAGGTCGGCGTCGGTGAGGGCGCCGCCGCGGCGGCGGGCGAGGGCGGTCAGGACGAGCGCGAGCGAGCGTTCGAGCGACGGCATCCCCGAGGGCGCGTCGGGGTAGGGCCGCGCTTTCTCGTCGGCGGTGTGCGGCGCGTGGTCGGTGGCGATGATGCCGAGCGCGCCGTCTTCGAGGCCGCGCCACAGCGCATCACGGTCGGCGGCGGTCTTCACCGACGGGTTCTGCAAGAGCCGCGTGCCGACGCGGGCCACGTCGCGCGCGTCGAACCACAGGTGCGGCACGCAGGCCTCGGCGGTGATGAGCGGGCCGAGAACAGGGTCGCGGCGGACCTCGCGGAGAATCTCGACTTCCTCCGCCGTCGTCACGTGGAGGAGGTGGAAGCGGTGGCGGTGGCGCCGGGCGAGGTCGAAGGCGCGGCGCGTCGCGGTGACGGCGGCGGCGTGGTCGCGGATGCGCGCGTGGTCGGCGGGTACGAGCGCCCGGCCTGCCGCGGCGGCCTCCGCAACGACGCGGGCACGGTTGGCGCGGACGCTCGCCTCGTCTTCGCAGTGCGCCGTGATCGGCAGCGTCGTGCCCGCGAAGATGGCTTCGAGCGCGTCCTGATCGTCGACGAGCAGGTCGCCGGTCGAGGAGCCGATGAAGATCTTGATGCCGGGGACGCGCCGCGCGCCGTCGCGTCCGGCCGTCTGCAAATCGGCGAGGTTGTGCGGCGTGGCGCCGATGTAAAAGGCGACGTTGGCGCAGGCGGTCTCAGCAGCGCGTGCCGCGCGGGCGTCGAGGGCGGCGAGCGTCGTCGAGGGCGGACTCACGTTGGGCATGTCGAACACGCTCGTCACGCCGCCGCGCACGGCGGCCCGCGTGCCGCTCGCCAGGTCCTCCTTGTGCGTCAGCCCCGGCTCGCGCAGGTGCACCTGATCGTCGATGCCGCCGGGGAAGATGTGGCGTCCCGTACAATCCACCGTCTCGTCGGCGCGGGCACCGGCGGGGACGCCGACGTGTGCGATGCGGCGCGTGTCGGTGTCGAGGATCAGGTCGGTGCGGGCGACCTCGCCCGGCAGGACGCAGGTGGCTCCGGTGAGGCGAAGGCGCATCGGGGCGGGGAACGGTGGGGAGGGCTCGGAAACGCGTTCAGAGGTGGCGCCGGGCCCACCGCAGGCGCTGCGCGGCGGCGGCGAGCACGAGGACGGCCATCGCGCCCATAAGGGCGAGCGCGTGGCCAGGCAGGAGCAGGAGGAGCGAGAAGAACACGACCGCCTCGGTGCCCTCGACGATCCCGGTGGGCATCGTGACGGTCGTCATCTCGCCCTGCGCATTCGCGCCCGCGCCGCGCTTTTCGAGGACGGCGGCGAGGTACATCCACGCGGCGGTGTTGACGTAAAAGGCGAACAGCAGCACCGCCGCCGCCGCCCACGCCCCCTCGTGCCCGACATGCGCTGCGACGCCGAGCGGAATCAGACCGTAGACGGCGGTGTCGAGGACGATGTCGAGGTGACCGCCCGCGTCCGTCGCCGTCCCGCGCAGGCGGGCGACGGTCCCGTCGAGGCCGTCGAGGATGCGGTTGACGAGCCAGAGCGCGAGCGCGAGGCCGAAGCGTCCGGTCGCGGCCGCGGCGGCGGCCCCGGCACCTGCGGCGAAGGCGACGCCCGACACGACATCCGCCGAGACGGCGCGGGCAAGGGGCCGGGCGACCGGCACGAGCAGGCGCTCCTTGACGGGGCGTAGCCAGCGGTCGAGCATCGGCGGAAGGGGAGCTGCGTGAGGGACCCGTCCACAACCGCCCGCCCCGACCATCGGTGCCCACAGGTCACTGCGCACCATCGACGTTCCCTGCACAGACGCCGCGTGCGGCGTCTCCTCCGCCCCCCGCCCGATCTCCGTCTCCCACGCTCGCACCCGGGGTCGGACGACAGGCCGGGAGGGCGCGGACCGTCACATCACCCCGACCCGCCGGAGCGCGTCGGCGAAGAGGCGGCCGAGAAAGGCGTCGTAGGGCGTGCCCGCGAGTTCGGCGAGGATGGCGAAGGTGCCGTCGGGGGCGAAGGTCGGGAGCGGGTTGACTTCGAGAAAAACCGGCTCGCCGCTCGGCGTGACGCGGAAGTCCAAGCGCGCGAAGTCGCGGCAGCGGAGGGCGTCGAAGGCGATGAGGGCGAGCGCGTGGAGGCGGTGTTCGAGGTCCGGCGTGAGGATGCCGGGGAGCGTGTGCGGACGGTCGTCCGGCGCGCCGCGGCCCCGGCTGCCGCGCGCGTCGAGGGCGTGGCTGCCGATGCCGGTCGCGGTGTCCACCGCCCGCTGGAGCGCCGGAAGCGCGCGCGGCGGGTCGTGCCCGACGACGGCGACGGTGAACTCGCTGCCCGCGACGAACGCTTCCACGAGCGCGTCCTGCCGGTACGTCCGCGTGACGCGCTCCACGGCGCGGCGCAACTCCTCGGGCGTCTCGCACCGGCTCTCGGGCGTGATGCCCTTCGCCGATCCCTCGAACCGCGGCTTGACGAAGACCGGAAACGGCGGCACCGCGCCCCTCGCCAGCGCCCCATCGAGCGCCTCCGCCGACGCCACCGCCACCGACGGCGGCACCGGCACGCCCGCGGCGGCAACGACCGCGTTCGTCCACGCCTTATCGAGCGAGAGCGACATCGTGAGCGCGTCGGCGCCGAGGAAGGGCAGGCCCGCCATCTCGAAGAGCGTCGGCGCGTGGCCTTCGCGGTTGATGCCGTCGCGCCCCTCGGCGATGGACAGCGCGGCGGCGGCGCGGAGGGTGGGAAGGGCGGCGAGGAGATCGGCGGCGGTGCCGACACGCACCGGCTCGGCGCCCGCCGCGCGCAGTCCCGCCTCGATGGCCTCGACGGTCGCCCACGGCTCGTACTCGGCGTCGGCGTCGTCGGGGTCGTCGTCGCGCCACGGGAAGGCGTCGAAGACGTCGTAGACGAGCGCGACGCGGGGCGCCTGGGCCGAGGCGTATGGAGAGGTGTCGGGAGGCAAAGGTGACATCGGTGTAATGGGGAGGCGGGGGCTGTTACGTCGCTGGGGCTGGGGGCGGCTCTGCATCTACCCGGACCGTCTCTCTCTTCCGCGCCATGCGCACAGACGTTCCCTGCACCCATGAGGTCCGGGCGGTGCAGGGAGCGAACAACGCCGAGTCACCTGTCTGACCGGTCAGGCCGCCCATCTTCCGCCCGCGTTACCAGAAACGCGATTTCTGGCCCGTTTCGAGGGATTCACACAGTCGTAATGGACGTGCTACCTCTTCGACGAGCCGGATCCTCGCTCCCTGGTAGGCCGGTTGAAGGCCCCCAACCCGATCGCCACGCGACTCGCCACCTTCGTTACCACACCCCCCCCGAGTACCTCTCATGCGTACCCTCCCCCTCCTCCTCCTCTCGTCGCTCGCGGCGGCTCCTCTGCTCGCTCAGGATCAGGCACCGCCCGTCCGCTTCTTCCTCGACGGCGGCTACGGCCAGTCGGACAAGACCTTCGACTCGGCTGGCAAGAAGATCTCCGGCGCTGACTACAGCCTCTCGACCCTCCGCGGCGGCGTCTCCTACGACTTCACGCAGATCGGCGACCTCGGCATCGGTGTCGACGTCAACGCGTCGTTCGCCGACCGGCAGTACAAAGGCGCCAAGAGTGGCTTCAAGCCCCGCGATCTCGCCGTCCTGGCGCACATCGAGGCGCCGCGCTACGGCCTCCGCGCCGGGTACGTGCAGGACTTCGGCCCGGACTTCGAGGCTGGCGCCTACACCAACAGCGACAACCTCAACGCGGTCGTCGTCGGTGCCAATCTCCAGACCTTCTTCTCGCCCAACCTCCGCGTCTTCGGCAACGCCGACTACTTCGTCACCCTCAAGGGCGACGTGACGCGCTCGGCCACCATCGGCGGCGTGAACGTTGGCACCAAGGCGGAGACCAACACCGGCGACTGGATCACCGGGCAGGCTGGTGTCGGCTTCCGTCCGGCCCAGGCCATCGAACTCGGCGCTCGCCTCGCCTACCAGTACCAGACGGAGTCCGACGACAACGCCGACGGCATCGGTACGCCGGGCGAGAAGACGAGCAACCTCAGCGTCATCCCGTTCATCCACCTGAACCAGCCCGGCTCGCCGTTCACGTTCTACGCGGAAGGCCGTTCGGACCGCGAGTACGGCCCCGTCGGCTACAGCCTCTCGGGCAACAACTCGGCGATGGGCCTCACGGCCGTCACCGTCGGCCTGCGCTACTCGTTCCGCGCCGACTCGCGGATGCGCTACTGAGCCGTCCTGAGATGCGCTGCGGTGCGAACCGCGCCGCCTGACATCCCAGACGCGACCTGATGAGGGGTCGGAGGCTTCGGCTTCCGGCCCCTCGCCGCGTTTCGGGAGGTCGCCGAACTCGCCTCAGGCAGGTGGGCCGAAGGCGAGGCGGTCGGGGAGGTCGTTGCGCTGCGGCTCGGGGTTGAGCGCGTTCACGAGCGGCGCCTCAACGGCGGTCACGAACGGCCCGACGACGGAGAACAGGAACTCCTGCTGCAACTCGACCATGTCCGGCTCGAAGCGCCCGAGGTCGTCGATGTGCCCGTCGATGCGCAGGAAGAGCAGCCGCGGCCAGCCGGGGTAGCGCCCCTCGGCCTCTTTGAGGAGCCCGAAAACGCCGAGGGCGGCGCGCTCGAAGTCCTCGTCCGCCCGCACGTCGTAGCGGAGGGAGACGGTGTTGTCGAAGTTCATCCAGACGCCGGGGGCGTCGGGGATCGTGTAGGCGTCGGCCATGGAGGGAAGATGGTCGTTTGTGGTTGGTCGTTGGTGGACGGCGCGGGCCGGCCGCGTCGGATGGGGCGGTGGTGCGGGTTCGGCGCGGCGGCGGTGGTTGTAGGGGCGGGTCTCAGACCCGCCCCTACGGGCGTTCGGGCGTGGTGCGGCGCCCGGTTTGCCACGGGTCCTCTGGCGCGGGGCGTTTGGACGTGGTGCAGCGCCTGGCCCCCAACCGACCATCCGGCGCGGGATGTCCGGATGCGGTTCGGCGCCCCATCGCCCGACCCGTCCCACTCCCCATCCCCAAGGCCCCATCGTCAAGGCACCACGCGTTTCATCCGCGAGAACGGAAAGCCGTTGCAGCCGGTCCGCGGCGTCTCCGGACGGGCCACGCGCGTCGATTCGGCGGCGGCGCGCGTCGGGGCGTCGTAGGCGCTCAGGCAGAATGCCCACGCGTACGGCGCCATCGACGGCGGAAGGGCGACCCAGTCGATGCGCGTCCACCGTCCCGGATCGGGGCCACCGGCCGGGTTCTCCGCCACGAGCCACCGGTCTCCCGCGTGCCACGCGGCGACGCGCAGGGCGGGCGACGGGTGCTGCCGCCACCCGGCCTCGGTGACGGTGAAGCGGTGGCCGTAGTCGTCCTCGAACGTCCCGACGACGAGCGCAGGCGGATCGGCTGCCTCTGACGCGCGCCGGGCACCCGTGCAGGAGGTGAGGGCGCAGGCGAACGCAGCGGCCACGGGCAGACCGGAAATGCGCATCACAGGCTGTCGCGGCGGTCGCGGAGGTACTTGTTGAGCAGCTCGCGGGCGCGGAAGATGTGCGCCTTGACGGTGCCGAGCGGAAGCGCGAGCGCCTCGGCGATCTCGTCGTACGACATCTCCTGCTGGTGGCGCATCACGATGACGCGGTGGTACTTCTCCGGAAGCTGCGCGACGGCGGCGCCGAGGATGGCGCGCCGCTGATCCTCGACGAGATCGAGATCCGGGCGATACGTCGAATCCGGCACCTCCATCTGCATCTCGCCCTCGCGCGTCTGCACGGGTTTGTCGAGCGAGACGGTGGGGATGCGGCGCTTGCGGAGGTAGTCGATCGCGTGGTTGGTGGCGATCTTGTAGATCCACGTCGAGAACGCGAACTGCGGCGCGTACGAGTCGAGGGCGGCGAAGGCCTTGATGAAGGTCTCCTGCACGAGGTCCTCGACGTCTTCGCCCTTGCGCACCATCCCGCGGACGTGGTGGGTCAGCGCGCGCGTGTACTTGCCGACGAGCGCCTCGAAGGCGGCCTGCTCGCCCGCCTGCGCCCGCGCGACGAGCCGCCGGTCCTGTTCGCTGGAGGCGGAGGGGGCGGAGGCGGTCGGGGTCATGCGGAAGCGTCGCGGGCGGAGCGCGCCAAGATAGGCCCGCACCCCGCACCCCGCGCCGGTCTATCGCCCCACCGTCCAACCGGCCCGCACCCCACCACGTCCTGCCCACCAACTCACCCTCCCGCCACCCCCATCACCCCGCGCGGCGCCGCGCGGCGAGGAAGCGCACGAGGGCCTCGTCGAGGGGGGCGGCGATGTCGAGTTCCTCGAAGGCGATGCCGTGTTCGAGGCAGCCGCGCCGCAGCCGCTCCGACGCCGCGGCGGTGGCAGCGGCGTAGGCGTCGCGCGCATGGGCGGGCGTGAGCGTGACGCGCTCGCCGGTTTCGCGGTCGATGAGCGTCAGCGGACGGTCGTCGGGAAGGTCGAGCAGGCGCTCGGTCGCGCGGTCGAGCAGGCGGAAGACGAGCACCTCGTGGCCGCGGTGACGGAGGCGGCGGAGGGCGCCGAGGAGCGCGTCTTCGTCCGATTCGGCGTTCCCCACCCCGCCCGACGTGGCCGTCTCGTACAGGTCGCTCATCACCACGACGAGGCTGCGGCGCGTCAGGCGCTCGGCGACTTCACCGAGCGCGGCGACGGCCGCCGTGCGCGTCGGCGGCGGGTCGGCGGCGCAGGCGGCCTCCAAGGCGGCGATGATCGGGCGCAGGTGGGCGCTCGACGAGCGCGGCGCGATGACGGTGTGGACGCCGGAGTCGAAGGCGGCGAGGCCGACGGCGTCGCGCTGGCGCAGCAGGATCGTGGCAAACGCCGCAGCGAGGGTCGCCCCGTAATCGAGCTTCGTCATCGGCGCCGACCCGGCGTAGCGCATCGACGCGCTCGTGTCGAGCACGAGGAGCGCGCGCAGGTTGGTCTCCTCCTCGAAGCGCTTGACGTACGGGCGGTCGGTCTTGGCGAGCACCTTCCAGTCGAGGTGCCGCAGCTCGTCGCCGGGGTTGTAGGCGCGGTGCTCGGCGAATTCGGCGGAGAAGCCGTGGTACGGACTGCGGTGCAGGCCCGTGAGAAACCCTTCGACGACGCCGCGCGCGCGCAGTTCGAGCGGCTTCAGGCGCGCGATGAGGGCGGGGTCGAGAAGGGCGGGCATCGGAGAGGAAAGCAAAGAGAAGGTGCCGAACCCGTCGGGTCTCTCGCACCGGACAGGTTCGGGATGGTCGTCCGTCGTCGGTCGTCCGTCGTCTCATCCCCACAACCCTCCCCGCGCCCCGGCGTTCGCGCGGTTCTCCCTCCCCGCGATGCCCGACCTCTCCTACCGCTCCCCGATGCCCGTCTCGCGCGAGGCGCTCTTCGCGTGGCACGCGCGGCCCGGTGCCTTCACACGCCTGACGCCGCCGTGGGCCGACGTGCGCCTCGTCTCCTTCGACGGCCTTCACGACGGCTCGCGGGCGACCATCCGGATGGCCGCCGGGCCACTTCCCATCACGTGGGTCGCCGAGCACCGCAACGTCGAGGCCGGACGCGGCTTCGACGACGTGCAGGTGCGCGGGCCGTTCGCCGCGTGGGAGCACCGCCACCGGATGGAGGCGGGCGGGTCGCCGTCGGAGAGCGTGATGAACGATGCCATTCGCTTCGAACTGCCCTTCGGACCGCTCGGCGCCCTCGGCGAGCCGTTCGCGCGGCGCGAGCTCGACCGCCAGTTCGCCTACCGCCACCGGACGCTCCAGGGCGACCTCGCCCTCCACGCCCGCCTTGCGCTCTCGCCGATGCGCATCGCCATGACGGGCGCGAGCGGCCTCCTCGGGCGGGCGCTCACCGCGATCCTCACGACCGGCGGGCACACCGTCGTGCCCCTCACGCGGCAGCGCCGCGGGGCGCCGGAGGGCAGCATCTTCTGGAGTCCGCGCGAGGACGAAATCGACGCCGATGCGCTCGCGGGCGTCGATGCGGTCGTGCACCTCGCGGGCGAGCCGGTGTTCGCGCCGCGGTGGAGCGAGGAGAAGAAGAGCCGCATCCTCGCCTCCCGGCAGCAGGGCACGACGCTCCTCGCGCGCACGCTCGCCGCCCTCCGTCCGCGCCCGCGCGTGTTCGTGAGCGCGTCGGCGGTCGGCATCTACGGCGACCGTCCGGGCGAGCGGCTCACCGAGGTGTCGGCGCCGTCGGAGACGGGGTTTCTGCCGCTCGTGTGCCGCCTCTGGGAGCAGGCGACGGCCCCGGCGGCGGACGCAGGCATCCGCACGGTCACGATGCGCACCGGCGTCGTGCTCTCGCCGCAGGGCGGGGCGCTCGCGACGATGCTGCCGTTCTTCCGCGCGGGCCTCGGCGGTCCGATCGGCGGCGACCAGATCGTGCCGTGGATCTCGCTCGACGACGCCATCGGCGGCTACCTGCACGCGCTCGGCACGTCGGCGCTCGCCGGGCCGGTGAACCTGACCGCGCCGACACCGGTGTCGATGACGAGCTTCGCGCGTGCCCTCGGGCGCACCCTCAGCCGTCCGGCGGTGCTGCCGGTGCCGGGCGCCGTTCTCGAAGCGATCACCGGCGAGATGGGCCGCGAGGTGCTCCTCGCCAGCGCCGACGTGCGCCCCGAGCGCCTCGCCCGCAGCGGCTACGCCTTCCGCCACGCCGACATCGAGACCGCCCTCCGCCACGTGCTGGGGCGCTCGCGCGATGGAGCGGCGTTTCCGGGGGTGTGAGGGGTGGGGAGTTGGTGAGGGTGTGGGTTGGTGAGTTGGTGGAGCATTCGGGTCAACCTGTCCAGGTCCCTGACCGCACACCTTCCCCTCCGCCACACGACCCGCCATCTGTCGTCGCCGTCCGTCGTCCCTCGCCACAGCGGACCCGCGCGGCCGGGGCCGTCGTTTCGGGCGGTGCCGATCTTCCGTTCCGATGCCTGCGTCCTCCCCTGCTGATGTTTCCACCACGCCCGACGTGCTCATCGTCGGTGCGGGGCTTGCCGGCCTCTCGTGCGCCCGGTATCTGAGCGCCGCCGGGCGCCGCGTCTCGGTCGTCGAGGCCTCCGACGGGGTCGGCGGGCGCATCCGCACGGATGTGGTCGATGGGTTTCGGCTCGACCGCGGCTTTCAGGTCTTCCTGACGAGCTACCCCGAGCCGCACGCGCTCCTCGACTTCGGCGCCCTCGGCCTGCGCGCGTTCGAGCCGGGCGCCCTCGTGCGCGTCGGTGGGCGCTTCGAGCGCATCAGCGATCCGTTCCGCGACCTGAGCGGCGGGCTGCGGACGGCGCTCTCGTCCATCGCGCCCCTTGCCGACAAGCTGCGCGTCGCCGCGATGCGCCACGCCGTGCTCGGCGGCTCGCTCGACGACCTCTTCGAGCGCCCGGAGATCACCGCCCTCGACGCCCTCACCGCGCGCCACGGCTTCTCGCCCGCGCTCCTCGACCGCTTCCTGCGCCCGTTCTTCGGCGGCGTCACCCTCGACCCGACCCTCGCCTCGTCGTCGCGCTTCGTCGAGTTCGTCTTCCGGATGTTCTCGACCGGCGACGCGACGCTCCCGCGCGAGGGGATGGAGGCGATCCCGCGCCAGCTCGCCGCCCGCCTGCCCGGTGGCACGGTCCGACTGAACACGCGCGTCGCCCGCATCGACGGGCAGACGGTGCACCTCGAATCCGGCGAGGCCATCACGGCGCCCACCCTCGTCCTCGCCACCGACGCGCTCGACGCCGAGCGGCTCGTGCCGGGCGCAGCGACGACGACCGCGCACCGCGGCGAGCACTGCCTGTACTACGCCGCGCCCGCGTCGCCGGTGGGGGCGCCGGTGCTCGTGCTCGGCGGCGAGTCGAGCGGACCCGACGCGGGCATCGTCAACAACATCGCCGTCCTCACCGACGTGCAGCCGTCGTACGCGCCGCCCGGCGAGGCCCTCGTCTCCGCCGTCGTCCTCGGCCAGCCGATGAACGCTGCCCGCGCCACCCTCGACGCCGCCGCGCGCGTGCAGATGCGCGCGTGGTACGGCCCCGCCGTCGACCGCTGGCGGCTCGTGCGCTCGTACGCGCTTCCGTACTGCCTCCCCGACCAGCGCCCGCCGTTCCTGACGCCGCGCGACAAGGGCGTCCGCCTGCGCGACGGCCTCTACCGCGCGGGCGACCACGTCGAAACCGGCTCGATCAACGGCGCGATGCGCGCCGGGCGGCTGGCAGCAGAGGCGATTCTGGGGGGGTAATGCGTGGGGATGGGGGTTCGTCGTTTTTATGATCGGTTCGATGCGGATTGTCTTTCTCGTCCATGCGGCGGCGACGCTGGCGATGCTGGGGGTGATCCTCGTCGTCCAGCACGTCCACTACCCGATGTTTCGCGGCGTCGGCGCGGACGGGTGGACGGCGTACGCGGCCGAGCACGGGCGGCGGATCACGCCCATCGTGCTTCCGCTGATGACGGCTGAACTCGTGACCGCGATCCTGCTCGTGTGGATGCGGCCGCCGTGGGTGCCGCGCGCGTGGGCGCTCGCCGGGATCGCGCTCGTCGGCGCCGCGTGGCTGTCGACGGCGTTTGTGCAGGTGCCGCTGCACACGCGATTGGGGGCGGGATGGGACGCGGAGGCGCACGCCCGGCTCGTCGCCACCAACTGGATTCGCACCGCCGCGTGGGCCGCGCGCAGCGGACTCGTCCTCTGGCTCCTCGCCCGCCTCTTCCGTCCCTGACTCTCCCGATCCCGCCGCTCCTGATGACTGCCGACCCGCTCCCGCTCGACGCCTCGCCCGCCGACCGCGCCGCCGCCTACACCGACGTGCGCGCCCGCATCGACGCCCTCCTCGGCGACGACGCCGACTGGACCGCCGCGATGGCGACCGTCGCCTGCGAACTCCACCACGCCTTCGCGTACTTCGACTGGACCGGCTTCTACCGCCACGTCCGCCCGCGCCACCTCGTCGTCGGGCCGTACCAGGGCGGCCACGGATGCCTCGACATCCCCTTCGAGCGCGGCGTCTGCGGCGCCGCCGCCCGCACCGGCGAGACGCAGCGCGTCGACGATGTCGAGGCCTTCCCCGGCCACATCGCCTGCTCGTCGGCGACGCGGTCGGAGATCGTCGTGCCCGTGCTGACGCCCGACGGCCGCGTCCTCGCCGTCCTCGACGTTGACTCGAACACCGCCGCCGCCTTCACCGACGTCGACCAGGCCCACCTCGACGCCCTCTGCGCGACGCTCGGCGCGCGCTTCGCCGGGGAAGCGGTGCCGGGGTGACGTCTTGCCCCATCCGGCCTGTCGGCCACCTTCGCCATGCGTGAGGGAGAGCCGCCGCGGAGGCCTTTTCGCGTTGCGGATGCGCGCGGCGCGTGGCGGCGGAGGCGAGTCGGGGAGCCGTCGGCGCGGTCGAGCACGCGCAGGCCGCGCCGCGAGGGCGCACCGGGGCGCCGACGCTCTGGCACCGGGAGGGCGTCCGGGTCGAGGAGGGGGAGCATCGGCGGGGCGTGCGGCGGGTGCAGGCGGAGGCCGCCGAGGGAACCGGCCCTCACCGCGCCGACGCGCGCCTCCGGTGAGGAGGAGGGAGAGCTCGGGAGCGAAACAACCCGCGTGCCACGGCCCGTCCGTTCGCCCGAGCCGATTTCCGATGTGCCTCTGCGGGCCTTCGCTGGCCCATCTTCGCGTCCTGCGCCTGCCGGACGGGCCAGTCGGGACGCACGGCGAAGGTGCCGCGAAGTGGTCAGCGAACGCACAGTGCGTAGATTCGGTGTTCGCAAACGAAACACTCGCCGTGGCTGCTGGACCCTACAAAGTGTGTCTCGTCGGCGCGTCGGCGGTCGGCAAGACGAGCCTCGTCGCGCGGTTCGTGCGCGGCGTGTTCTCCGAGCGCTACCTGACGACCATCGGTGTCAAGATCGACCGGGCGACGGCGCACGGCGCGGCGGGCGAGGCGGCGCTCGTGCTCTGGGACCTCTCGGGCGACGACCGCTTCCAGCCCTTCGAACTCGCCCGGCTGCGCGGCGCGCGCGGCTACCTCCTCGTCGCCGACGGCACCCGCGCGGCGACGCTCGACGTGGCGCGCGCCCTCGACGCCCGCATCCGCGCCGAATACGGCCCGCTCGACGCCGTCCTCGTCGTCAACAAGGCCGACCGCCGCGCCGAGTGGGAGATCGACCCCGACGGCCTCGGCCACGCCTTCCGCGGCGACGGCGGCCCGCCGGTGCCGGTCCTGACGACCAGCGCCGCGACGGGCGACGGCGTCGAGGCAGCGTTCGCGGCCCTCGCCGACGCCTTCGCCGCTCGCGCGGAGGCGTCCGAGTGAGCGCGCCGCCGCTTCCGGCGTCCCTTGTCGCGGCGATGGGGGGCGCGCTGTTCATCGCCGATTCGGGCGGTGGCACGCGCTACGTCCGCGGCGGTCCGGCGCCTGCGTGGCTCGCGCGCGTCTGGCCCGACCTCGTGCCCGAGGGCGCGGCGGTCGATGTGGAGGAGCGCATCCCCGTCCTCGCCGCCTTCCTCGACGATCTCGCTGCGTCGCCACCGGCCGGTGGCGATGCGCCGGTGTCGCCGCTGTGGTCGGAGTCGATGCACGACGCGGGCGATCCGTCGCCCGATCTCCTCCTCGAAGCCGTCGTGCTCGACGGTGGGCGAACGGTCGTCGTGCGGGTGCCGCCGCTCGCGGGGTCGCTGCGCGGGGCGTTGCAGGAGGGGCGCGAGCAGGCGCTCGAACTCGACCGGTTGCAGCGCGAGGCCGAGCGCCGCGAGACGTTCGTCCACTGCCTGGTCCACGACCTCTCGGCGCCGCTTGCAAGCGTGCGCGCGAGCCTGACGCTCCTCGATGAAGATGGCCTCGTGGCCGACTCCGGCGCCGAACTGCTGCACATCGGGCTGTCGGAGGCCGAGCGCGCGCTCGGCTACATCCGCTCGCTCCTCGACGTCTACGCGCACCGCAGCCCGGCAGGCACGGCGCCGTCGGTGCCGGATGTGCGGGCGGTCGTCCAGGCGATCGCGGCGAGTTTCGGGCCGACGCTGCGGCGGCGCGGCCTCGGCCTCATCGTCGAAACCGGCGCCGGGAACGACGGGGATGCCCTCCCGGTCGTCGCCGAGGCCGTCGCGCTCGAACGCGTGCTCGCCAACCTGCTCGACAACGCCGCGCGCCACGCCCCGCCGGGCACGTCGGTGCAGCTGACAACGGCGCGCGACGGCGCCCACCGAGTCCGCGTGACGGTCGAGGACGCGGGTCCGGGCGTCGAGGTGGCGCTGCGGCCGCGCCTGTTCACGCGCTTCGGGCAGGGCGCGGGCGGCGGCCTCGCGGGCCTCGGCCTCTACTACTGCCGCGTGACGACCGAGGCGTGGGGCGGATCGGTGGCCTACGCCGACCGCGCGGGCGGCGGCGCCTCGTTCGCCGTCACCCTCGTCGTCCCCACACCCGACGCCGACGCGCCCGAGCGCTGATCCCGCTGTCTGTGCTGGCCCCGCTGTCTGTCTCGTCCTGTTCGTTCCCCATCCGTGCCCGCACCTCCCACGGCCCCACTCGCAGCCTTCCGCTGCGCCCTCGTTGAGGACGACGCGGCGTACGCGGCGGTCGTGCGCTACACGCTCGCGCGGTGCGGGGCGACCGAGATTGCCGTCTACGACCGCGGCGAGGCGCTTCTCGACGCGCTCTCGAAGGGGGGGCGCAGCGGGCGGCGGGCGGCGCTGCCGCACCTCGTCGTGCTCGACCTGATGATGCCAGGCATCGGCGGCATCGAAACCCTCCGGGCGCTGATGGCGGCGCATCCGGGCCTCGCCGTCGTCGTCGCGTCGGCGCAGACGGAGATGGCGGTCGCGCTCGAAGCGATGAAGCTCGGCGCCTTCGACTATGTCACCAAAGGACAGGACGACCTCGTGCGCATCGGGGCGGCCGGGCGGCGCGTGGCCGAGCACGAGCGCCTGCGCGCCCACGTGAGCGCCCTCCACGCCCGCCTCGGCCTCTTCGACCACGACGCCCCGGCGATGACGGGCGATTCGGCGGCGATGGAGCACGTCTACCGTCTGGTCGAGAAGGCGCTTCGCGGCGACCTGACCGTCGCCATCGTCGGCGAGTCGGGCACCGGCAAGGAACTCGTCGCCCGCGCCATCCACTACGCCTCGCCCCGAAAGCGCGGACCCTTCGTCGTCGTCAACTGCGCCGCCATCCCGCGCGACCTGATGGAGTCCGAGTTCTTCGGCCACGAAAAAGGCTCCTTCACCGGCGCCACCGGCCGCAAGATCGGCAAGTTCGAGGCCGCCGACGGGGGCACGATCTTCCTCGACGAGATCGGCGAGATGGACCTCGACCTGCAGGCGAAGCTGCTGCGGGCCTTGCAGAGCCGCGAGATCGTGCGGGTGGGCGGGAGCGAGACGGTCTCGTTCGACGCGCGTGTGATCTCGGCGACCAACCGCGACGTGGCGCAGATGATACGCGAGGGCCGGTTTCGCGAGGACCTCTACTACCGCCTCTACCAGTACCCCATCCCCATCCCGCCCCTCCGGGAGCGCGAGGGCGATGTGCCGGTGCTCGCCGAGCGTTTCCGCGCCGACTTCCTCGCCCGCTACCCCGATGTTGCGCCCCGCGTGTTCTCGCGCGCCGCCCTCCGCGTCGTGGCGTCGTACCCGTGGCCCGGCAACGTCCGCGAGTTGAAATCCGCGACCGAGCGGGCGCTGCTCCTCGCCGATGGCGCCGAGATCGAACCGGCGGACCTGATGCTGCCCGGCCACGAAGGCCCCGCCGCCGCATCACCCCTGCCGTCGGGCACGCCGCATCCGAGCGCCCCGCCCGCGCCTGCCGACGTGATCCCGCTCGACGAGGTCAAGCGCCGCGCCGCCGAGCACGCCCTCGCGGCCTTCGGCGGCAACGTGCAGCGCGCCGCCTCCGCCCTCGGCATCACCCGCGCCACGCTCTACCGCTACACCGCCAGACCCGCGGCAGACGGGGTCGATGTGCCGACCGGGGAACCAATCTGACGCGCGCACACGGGAAGTCTTGCGCGGACGCTCGCGTCCGGTGTATTCTCTGTTTCAACGCCGACCGATGCACTCGGACGGCGAGATTTCGCACCCCACTTGCGTCCGGTGCCGCGCGCACGGCCAGTCCCTCGAGGTCGCCGCGCAGCGCTCGACACAACGCCCTCAGGCCCGCGCCCGGACCCCGCCCGCGGTGCTGGGCCTGAGGCTCGTGGGGCGGGCGACGTGGACGTCGCCTCTCGGCGGTTGCCGACGGCGCGCGGAGCCGGGGCAGCGGTGGCCCGAAGGGCCGGACGGAGCATCGCCGCCGATGCGATTTCGGGGGAGCGGAGGCGGCGCGGCGCGGCGCTGGAAACACCGCCCGGCGTCGGCCTTTCGCACCGCGTCACCGCGCCCTGCCCCGTCTCCCCCCGTTCTCCTCCCGATGCCGACCGCTTCGCCCGCCGCGCCTGCGCGCCCCGTTTCCGCGCGCCCCGTCCTCGCCTCGCCCGACCGCTTCGCCGCGCGCCACATCGGCCCCTCGCCGGGCGAGCAGGACGAGATGCTCCGCACCATCGGCGCCGCTTCGCTCGACGCGCTCGTCGACGAGACCGTGCCCGCCGACATCCGCCTCGGGCGCACGCTCAGGCTGCCCGCGCCGCTCTCGGAGGCCGCGCTCCTCGCCCGCGCCCGCGACCTCGCCGCGCGCAACGAGGTCCGCCGCTCGTTCCTCGGGATGGGCTACTCGGGCACCGTCACCCCGCCGGTCATCCTGCGCAACGTGTTCGAGAATCCGTCGTGGTACACGCAGTACACGCCCTACCAGGCGGAGATCGCGCAGGGACGGCTCGAAGCGCTGCTGAACTACCAGACGATGGCGAGCGACCTGACGGGCCTCCCCATCGCCAACGCGAGCCTGCTCGACGAGTCGACCGCCGCCGCCGAGGCGATGATGATGCTCGCGCGCGTCGCGCCGAATCGCCGCCGCTTCCTCGTCTCCGCGCGCTGCCACCCGCAGACGATCGAGGTCGTCGAGGCCCGCGCCGTGCCCTTCGGCATCGAGGTCGTCGTCGGGGATGACTTCGTGGACGATGCGGCGGCCTTCGACGGCGAGACGCTCGGCGTGCTCGTCCAGTACCCCGCCACCGACGGCGAGATCGTCGACTACCGCGCCGTTGCCGACGCGGCGCACGCGGCGGGGGCGATGGTCGTCGCGGCGACCGATCTGCTCGCGCTCACGCTCCTCGAGGCGCCCGGCACGTGGGGCGCCGACGTGGCCGTCGGCTCGTCGCAGCGCTTCGGCGTGCCGCTCGGCTACGGCGGCCCGCACGCGGCCTTCTTCACCACGCGCGACGCTTACAAGCGCAACATCCCCGGCCGGATGATCGGCATGACGCGCGACGCCGACGGCAACCCGGCGCTCCGCATGGCCCTGCAGACGCGCGAGCAGCACATCCGGCGCGACAAGGCGACGTCGAACATCTGCACCGCGCAGGTCCTGCTCGCCGTCATGGCGCAGGCGTACGCCGTCTACCACGGCCCCGACGGCCTCCGCGCCATCGCCCGCCACGTCCACGCCGCCACGCGCGCGCTCGCGGACGGACTTGACGCGGCAGGGCCACACGGTCCGCTTCGGCGGCGCCTTCTTCGACACCCTCCGCGTCGATGTCGCCGGGCTCACGCCGCGACGACCTCGCTCGACGCCTGCGACCTCAACGCCGTCAACCTGCGCGCCTTCGACGACGGATCGTGGGGCATCGCGCTCGACGAGACCGTGACCGCCGACGACCTCGACACGCTCCTCGCCGTCTTCGACACCGAATCGCCGGCGAGATCACGAGCGACGACCTCGACATCGACACGTCGGCGCCGTACGCCGGGCCGCTCGCGCGCACGACCGACTTCCTCACGCACCCGGTCTTCAACACGCACCACAGCGAGAGCGAGATGATGCGCTACCTGCACGCGCTCTCGCAGAAGGACCTCTCGCTCACGACGAGCATGATCCCGCTCGGCTCGTGCACGATGAAGCTCAACGCCGCCGCCGAGCTGATGCCGGTGTCGCTGCCCGGGTTCGCCGGGATGCACCCGTTCGCGCCGGTCGAGCAGGCCGCGGGCTACGCGGTCGTCATCGACGAGCTGAGCGCGTGGCTGTGCGAGATCACGGGCTTCGCGGCGATGAGCCTCCAGCCCAACTCGGGCGCGAGCGGCGAGTACGCGGGCCTGCTCGCGATCCGCGCCTACCACGAGAGCCGCGGCGAGGCGCACCGCACCGTCTGCCTGATCCCCGACAGCGCCCACGGCACCAACCCCGCGAGCGCCGTCATGGCCGGGATGCAGGTCGTGCCGGTGAAGACCCGCGCCGACGGCACCGTCGACCTCGACGACCTCACCGCCAAGGCCGACCTCCACGCCGACCGCCTCGCCGCGCTCATGGTGACGTACCCGAGCACGTTCGGCGTCTTCGAGTCGCGGCATCCGCGCCGTCTGCGAGGCGGTCCACGCGCGCGGCGGGCAGGTCTACATGGACGGCGCCAACATGAACGCGCAGGTCGGCCTCTGCCGCCCCGGCGACATCGGCGCCGACGTGTGCCACCTGAACCTGCACAAGACCTTCGCCATCCCGCACGGCGGCGGCGGGCCGGGCGTCGGGCCGATCGGCGTCGCCGCGCACCTCGCGCCGTTCCTGCCCGGCCACCCGGTCGTGGAGACCGGCGGCGAGCGCGCCATCGGGGCCGTCGCGGGCGCGCCGTTCGGCTCGGCCTCGATCCTGCTCATCTCGTGGGCCTACATCGCCATGATGGGCGCCGACGGGCTCACCGAGGCGACGAAGGTGGCGATCCTCAACGCCAACTACCTCATGGAGCGCCTGAAGGGCGACTTCGAGATCGCCTTCACGGGCGAGCACGGACGCTGCGCGCACGAGTTCATCCTCGACCTGCGCCCCTTCAAGGCCGCAGACCGGCATCTCGGAGGTGGACGTCGCCAAGCGCCTCATGGACTACGGCTACCACGCGCCGACGATGTCGTGGCCGGTCGTGGGCACGATGATGATCGAGCCGACCGAGAGCGAGTCGAAGGCCGAACTCGACCGCTTCGTGGAGCGCCATGCGCGTCGATCCGCGCCGAGATCGCCGACGTGGCGAGCGGCGCTGCCGACCGCGCCGACAACGTCCTCAAGAACGCCCCGCACACCGCCGCGACGTCGTCAGCGACACGTGGGAGCACGCCTACGGACGCGAGGCCGCCGCCTTCCCGCTCCCCTACGTCAAGGCCGCCAAGTTCTGGCCGACGGTGCGCCGCGTCGACGACGCCTACGGCGACCGCAACCTCGTCTGCACCTGCCCGCCGATGTCCGAGTACGGCGAGGCGTGAGCGGAGCGCTCCTGTTCATCGCGCCCCCGTTCGGCACCACGCCGGTCGGGGGCACGTCGCGTTCGGCCGAGCGTAACGGCGGCGCCCCCAAACGCACAGCGCCCCCGGCACGTCTGAAGACCTGCCGGGGGCGTCGTGGCGATCGAGGCGGCAGAGGCCGCGCCGGATCACATCGGGGGCATGAGGACCTTGTCGAGGACGTGGGCGACGCCGTTGGAGGCGTAGACGTTGGCCTGCGTGACGGTCGAGCCGCCAACCATGACGGTGTTTCCGCGCTTCGTGACGCGCAGCTTGGCGCCGTTGACGGTGGTGAGCTCCTGCCCGTCGCGCAGGTCGGCGGCCGAGAGGCGGCCCGCGACGACGTGGTACGTGAGGATGCTCGTGAGCTGCCCGCGGTTCTCCGGGCGCAGGAGCGTCTCGACGGTGCCCGCCGGGAGGGCGGCGAAGGCGCTGTTCGGCGGGGCGAAGACGGTGAACGGACCGGCGCCGCTGAGCGTCTCGGCGAGACCCGCTGCCTGCACCGCGGCGACGAGCGTCGTCAGGTTGTTCGCGCCCGCGGCGTTCTGCACGAGGTTCCGCGAGGGCAGCATCATCGAGCCGCCAACCATCACACCGGCGGAGGCCCCCGGCGACATCGAGCCGGACGACATCGACTTGTTGGACGAGGTGCAGCCGCCGAGGAGCGCGAGGCTGAGGGCGGCGGCGGGAAGGAGGTGGCGCATGGGGCGGCGGGGATTGGGTGATGCGCCTTCGTACAGGTGCCCCCGGCGCCTGGTTCGCACAGAAACCGGCCTCTGCGTCCGCAATGAGGCCGGTTTCGGTAACGAGTGAAACTGTCGGTTGCCCATTTACTGGTCACACGGGTCTCACCCACCGGTCACACCAGTCGGCACGCTTCGACGGACGGGCGCCACGGTGAGCGGTCCGCGTGGCGCCTCTGCTCGCCCTCTCGCCGCCAGCCCATCGCCTCCGTTCACCTCTCTGCCCATCGCCCGGCGCCCCCTGCCCGGTCTGTCGCGGACGGGGCGGGATAGACCAGACAGGTGCGGGGACCTGTCTGGTCCGGCACCTTCGGTATCGACGGGTTCGAGTGAGGCCTTCGCAGGTCGCCAGCCCTCGCCTGCTGCCGAAGGCTCCACGTACACAGACGACCAACCACCAATCACCAACCCATCCGGCCAATCAGGCGTCGCCGTCCGACGTGTCGTGGTGGATGGGGAGGTCGAGGGTGAAGGTCGTGCCTTCGCCCGGCGTGCTCTCGGCGCTCACCGCCCCGCCGTGGCGCTCGGCGATGCGGCGCACGATGGAGAGGCCGATGCCGCTGCCCTCGACGCTGCGCCCGACGAGGCGCTGGAACGGCGCGAAGATGCGCTCGGCGTCGCGCGCGGCGAAGCCCGTCCCATTGTCTTCCACCGTAATCACCACGTGCGCCTCGCCCGACGGTCCATCCGACCGTTTCGATGCGATCCGCACGACGGGCGGCACGTCTCTGCGGCGGTACTTGATCGCGTTCTGAATGAGGTTCTGGAAGACCTGCCGCATCTGCGTCGCGTCGGCGTGGAGCATCGGGAGCGGGCCGACCTCCACGACGGCACCGGTCGACTCGATCATCATTTCGAGGTCGGAGAGGACGCCGTCGAGGACTGCGGCGAGGTCGGTTTCGGCGAAGCGGTCGCCGTTGGTGGTCACACGCGAGAGCGAGAGCAGGTCGCGGATGAGGCTGCTCATGCGGTGCGCGGCGGCCTGCAGGCGGTCGAGCGAGTCCGACGCGTCGGGGCCGATGGCGCCGCTCGGGGCGTCGTGGCGGACGAGGTCGGCGTAGGAGAGGATCTTGCGGAGCGGTTCCTGAAGGTCGTGGCTCGCCACGTAGGCAAACGCTTGCAGTTCGGCGTTCGATCGTTCGAGCGCCCGCGTGCGGTGGGCGACGCGCACTTCGAGGGTGCCCGTGAGCGTGCGGAGCGCCTCGCGCTCGGTGGCGAGATCGGCGAGGAGACGGCGGTGCGCGTCGGCGGCCTCGCGGGCGTCGTGGATGTCGGTGCAGGTGCCGACCCACATTTCGATGCTGCCGTCGGCGCGGCGGTGCGGGTTGGCGCGGCCGAGCTGCCAGCGGTAGACGCCGTCGTGGCGGCGGAAGCGGTACTCGACCTCGTAGACCTCGCCGGTTTCGAGCGAGTGGCGCCACCGCGCGTGCGTGCGAGCGAGGTCGTCCGGGTGGAGCACGTCGGCCCATCCCCAGCCGTCGGTCGCGCCGTCGGGCAGGCCCGTGTAGGCGTACCACTGCTGGTTGAAGTAGCGGTGGTGGCCGTCGGCGTCGGTGAGCCAGATCATCTGGGCCATCGTGTCGGAGACGAACCGGAACTCGCGCTCGCGCATCCGCGCCCGGCGCTCGGCGGCGACGAGTGCCGTCACGTCTTCGACGACCGTGAGCGTGCCGTGGCCTGCCTTCAGCATCGTCCGGTGCGGTCGAGATGCGCGCCCACGCGTCGGAGCCGTCGAGGCGCACGAGTTGCCAGACCGCGGCGTCGGTGCTGCCGGGCGCCGCCGCTCCGAGGGCGGCGAGCGCATCGCCCGTCGCCTTGTCGCCCGATGCGCCGACGGGCGCGGGGACCGGCACGTCGGTGGTGTCGGGGCGCAGGAACTCGTCGACCGGCTGGCCGACGATCTCGGCGGCGGAGCACCCGAGCATCGCCGCGAAGGCGTCGTTCACCCACGCGATGCGACCATCGGCGTGGGTGCGAACGAGGCCGATGCCGACGGCGGCGAGCAGGGCCTCGAAAGGCGCAGAGGGGGGGAAATCGGGCACTGTGAGGGCAGCGCGGCGGTCGACGTGCGCAGACGGCAGGAACGACGTGCCGGGTGGGCAGAGCAACGGACAGGAAAGTGGGCGCAAGTTCGGGAGCCTCGCCGCATCCAACCGTGACGTGTGTGTCCCGAGGACGCGCGGGGCCGTCGGGTCTGGGCGGCGAAGGAAGCGCCGAATGCGGCGTCTCTACCTTCCGACGGTTCGCCCCGATGCCATGCCCCACGCCTCGCCCTTCGTCCTCGCCCTCCCCGGAGGCGGCGCGCTCGACTGCACGCCCGCCGCGCTCGTCCGCGTCGGGGCGCACGTGATGGGGATTCTCAACGTGACTCCCGACTCGTTCTCCGACGGCGGCCGCCACGCGACGGTCGAGGCCGCCGTTCGCCGCGCCGGGGAGATGCTCGGCGAAGGCGCCGCGGTGATCGACATCGGCGGCGAGTCGACGCGTCCGCGCGGATCGGCGTACGGCGCCGGGGCGGCCGTCGTCGATGCCGATGAGGAGATCCGGCGCGTCGTGCCGGTTGTCGAGGCCATCGTGCGGCAGTTTCCCGGCGCGGTCGTCTCCATCGACACCTACAAGCCCGCCGTCGCGCGGGCAGCGCTCGGCGCGGGGGCGCAGATCGTCAACGACGTGACCGGCCTGCGCCTCTTCCCCGCCATGGCCGCCGTGTGCGCCGCCGCGGGCGCGCCGCTCGTGGTGATGCACGCCGTGGGCGCGCCCGGCGAGATGCCGCACGTGGCCCCGATGCGCGACCCGGTGGCCGAGGTGACGGCCTCGCTCGCGGCGTCGGTGGCGGCGGCGGTGGCGGCGGGCGTGGCGCACGTCGTCGTCGACGCGGGCTTCGGGTTTGGCAAGACGCCCCACGACAACCTCGCGCTCGTCGGTGCGACGGACGAGATCCGCGCGGCGCTCCGGCGCCCGGTGCTCGTGGGGGTCTCGCGCAAGGCGACGCTTGGGGTCGTCGTCGGCACGCCGGATGCGCCCGCGCCGGTCGATGCGCGCCTGTACGCGGGCCTCGGCGTCGCCCTCGCAGCGGTGGCGCGCGGCGCGGCAATCGTGCGCACCCACGACGTGCGGGCGACGGTGGAGGCGCTGCGCGGATGGGAGGCGGTGAGGGGAAGTTGGGGAGGAGGTGGGGTGTGAATCGTTGGTCGTCTCGCGGAGGCAGAGTGTGGGGCACCTGTCAGGCCGGGGACCTGAACAGGTGAGGTGCCTCGTCGTCGGTCGTCCGCCGTCGTCCCGCGGGGCGGGCGCTACCTTTGGCGCATCCCCGCCCTCCCTCGTCCGTGACCGCACTCGACTGGCTCCTCTCGCGCATCCGTCCCGTGGACGTGGTCGAGGTCGTGCTCGTCGCCTACCTGCTCTACACGCTCTACCGCTGGATGCGGGGCACCATCGGCGTGCAGCTCTTCGCGGGCGTCATCGCCATCGTGGCGGCGCAGGCGCTCGTCACGGCGCTGGACATGACGATCTTGCAGGCCGTCTTCGGGGCGTTCTCCGAGGTGTTCGTGCTCGCGCTCGTCGTCCTCTTCCAGCCCGAACTGCGGCGCCTGCTGCTGCTCCTCGGCCAGAACCCGTTCGTCCGGCGGTTCGTGACGCCGGGGACGGCGCGGGCGGAAACCGTCGAGATCATCGCCGAGGCCCTCGACGACCTGAGCCGCTCGTCGACCGGCGCGCTCGTCGTCATCGAGCGGCGGTCGGGGCTGCGGCAGTACGCGGAGACGGGCACGCGCCTCGACGCGCGGTTGGAGCGCGACCTGCTCGTGGCGCTCTTCTACGGCGAGAACCCGCTCCACGACGGCGCCGTGCTGGTCCGCGGGACGACGATCGAGGCGGCGCGGTGCATCCTGCCCGTCACGCAGCGCGAACTCCCGCCGCACCTCGGCCTGCGCCACCGCGCCGCCGTCGGCATCTCCGAGCAGTCCGACGCCCTCGCCGTCATCGTCTCCGAAGAAACCGGCCGCATCTCGATTGCCGAGGGCGGCACGCTGCGCCTGATCGCCGACGGCGACGCCCTCCGCGTCGACCTTGCCCGCAGCCTCGGCCTCACCTCCGATTCCCCGTCCGGCGACGACGAGGACGACGACCCGCCGCCGCCCGTCCCCGCCATCGACCCCGACGCCCCGACGGCCGACATGCTCCTCGACGGCCCCATCGCCGCCCGCGACGTGTTCACCGAACCCGACACGGTCCACGACGAGCCGGAAGACGCCGCCGCTTCCGACGACGTGGCCGTCGGCGATGACGCCACCGCTCCGGCAGACGACGCGCCCGCCGACCGCTCCTGATCCTCTCCCCCGCCCCATGCGCCCTGCCACGCCCCACCCGCGCGCCGACGCGCCCGACGCCGACGGCCCCCGCGCCGTGCCGGTCGCCGTCTACGACCGCCGCCGCGCCGCCCTCGTCGCCGACCTGCGCGCCCGTGGCATCGACGACGCCCGCGTGCTCGCCGCCATCGGGCGCGTCGAGCGGCACCGCTTCGTGCCCGACACGGCCCTGCTGGCGCGCGCCTACCGCGACGAAGCCCTGCCGATCGGCCTCGGCCAGACGATCTCGCAGCCGTACACCGTCGCCTTCCAGACCGCCCTCCTCGACATCCGCCCAGGCGACCGCATCCTCGAAATCGGCACCGGAAGCGGCTACCAGGCTGCCGTGCTGTGCGACCTCGGCGCCGACGTGTGGACGATCGAGCGCCACGCAGGCCTCGCCGACCGCACGACGCCCCTCTTGGAATCGCTCGGCTACACCGTTCACACCCGCGTCGGCGACGGCACGCTCGGCTGGGAAGAGGCCGCGCCCTTCGACGGCATCGTGGTGACCGCGGGCGGCGGCAGCGTGCCCCCGGCCCTCCTGCGGCAGTTGCGGGTGCCCGAGGCGGGCGATGCGTCCGCGCGTGGCGGCGTGCTCGTGATCCCGGTCGGCGGCGCGGGCGGGCAGACGATGCAGCGGCTCGTGCGCACGTCGGAGACGCGCGTGGAGATGGAGGAGGCGGGGCAGTTCCGCTTCGTGCCCCTCGTCGGCGAGGGGTGAGGCGGGCGGTCACGGCGGATTGGGGATGACGTCCGGTAGAGACGCATCGGGGGCGTACGGGGCACGATGGTTCGTGCCCCGCGCCGTCGCGCGACCGTCGTTTGATTCCGGCACGCCCCCCGGTGCCCCGACGATGGGCGGAGGCCAAATCACCCGAGAAGACGGGGCGGAGGCGCGCCACCCACCGAACCGGCGGGGGCGGGGCGGCGTCCCTGCGTGCTGCATCCGTCCGTCCGTTGCCCACCTCCCTCCGCTTCGTCTCGCGCACCAGCGCCGCCGCGCGCCCGCGCCGCTCCTACGTCCTCACCGGCGGGGTCCTGCTCACCGCCCTCGCCGGGTACGTCAACACGACTGTGCTCGCGTACTTCGCCGTGCCCGTCAGCCACGTTTCCGGCGCCGTCTCGCGCGTCGGGCTCGACCTCGTCTCGGGGCGGACGGCGGACCTCGCCACCGTCGGCGGCATCGTGGCCGGGTTCTTCGCCGGGGCGGTGCTCTCGGGCCTCGCCATCGGTGGACGGGAGGTGACGGAGGGGCGGCGCTACGGCGTCGCGCTCGTGGCCGAAGGGGGGCTCCTCGGCGTGGCCGCGCTGCTGCTCGGGCAGGGCGGCGGAGGCGCGGCGGTCGGCGTCGGGATCGCGGCGATGGCCTGCGGCCTGCAAAATGGCCTCGCCAGCCACTACCGCGGCCTCGTGCTCCGCACGACGCACATGACGGGCATCGTGACCGACCTCGGCGTGCTCACCGGCCACCGGCTGCGCGGGGCGGACGTGTCGGCGTGGAAGCTGCGGTTTCTCGCCGCGCTCCTCGCGGGTTTCCTCGGCGGCAGCATGGCCGGGGCGTGGGCGGTGCCGCACGCGGGCGCCCGCGCGCTCTGGGCCGCCGCCGGGTTCTGCGTCGCCATGGGCACCGCCTACGCCGCCTACCGCCACCGCCACCATCCGCGCACGGGGCGGCGCTGAGGGGGGGTGACGCGGGGTCGGGGATGGCGGTGCGGTGGGGTGGTGGGTGCGGGTGGGGTGCCACTTCCGGGGCGGTGGGGGTGGAACGGGCGGGTCGAGACCCGCCCCTACGGCCGTTTGGATGCACAACCGGGGCGGTGATTCCGTACGGGGGATGGGACGGGGATCGGTGGATCGACGGGCGCGGCGGTCCAATCCCCAATACCCCATCCTCCATACACAACCAACTACAAACGACCAACCACCCACTCTCCCGAACGCCCCGCCTCCCCGCGGGTACCGCCCGCTCCACCCTTCCCCGCCTGCCCGTGTTCGCCGCCGCCACCTACCGCGCCCGCCGCGCCGCCCTCGCCACTGCCCTCGACGCTGAAACGGGCGGCGCAGGCGGACTCGCCCTCGTGCCTGCGAACGGCGAGGCGCCGATGAACTACGCGGGCAACGCCTACCCGTACCGGCAGGACGGCAGCTTCCGCTTCCTCGCGGGCGATGGGCGCGCGGGCCTCGTCCTCGCTCTCGACACCGCGACCGGCGAGGCGACGCTCTACGGCGACGATGCCTCGATCGACGATGTCGTGTGGACCGGGCCGGAGCCGTCGGTGCGCGAGATGGCCGATGCGGCGGGCATCGCCCACACCGCACCTGCCGCCCGTCTCGCCGACGACGTGGCGGCAGCCCGCAGCCGCCGGACGCGCCGTCCACACCCTCCCCGCCTACCGCCCCGAGCACCGCGTCGCCGGGACCGGCGACGCGCCATCGGAGGCGTTCATCCGGGCGCTCGTGGCGGTGCGCGAGGTGAAAACCGACGAGGAGATCGCCGAGATCGAGGACGCGCTTTCGGTGACGAGCGACGCCTTCCGCGCCGCCCTCGCCGCCACGCGCGACGGCGCCGCCGAGCACGACGTCGCGGGCGCCGTGATGGGGGTGGTGCACGGTGCCGACCGCCGCCTCGCCTACGGCCTCATCTGCTCGGTGCGCGGCGAGACGCTCCACAACGTGTCGTACCACCGGACGCTGCAGGGCGGTCAGATGCTGCTCGTCGACGCCGGGGCGACCTCGCCGGGCGGCTACGCGAGCGACCTGACGCGCACGTGGCCCGTCTCCGGGCGCTTCACCGACCTCCAGCGCCACCTGTACGACACCGTCCGCGCCGCCCACGACGACGCCATCGCGGCGATGCGTCCGGGCGTGCGCTTCGCCGATGTCCATCGCATCGCCGCCGCGACGCTGACGCGCGGGCTGCAAGCCGCCGGGTTCATGCGCGGCGATGTCGATGCGTCGGTCGAGGCAGGCGCGCACGCGCTGTTCTTCCCGCACGGGCTGGGCCACCAGATGGGCCTCGACGTGCACGACATGGAGGCGCTCGGCGAGGACCGCGTCGGCTACGACGGCGAGACGCGGCGCAGCGAGCAGTTCGGGACGGCCTACCTCCGCATGGGCAAGGCGCTCCGCGAGGGCCACGTCGTGACCGTCGAACCCGGCGTCTACGCCATCCCGACGCTCATCGACCTCTGGCGCGCCGAGAACCGCCACGCCGACTTCATCGCCTACGACCGCCTCGATGCGCTCGACGACTTCGGCGGCATCCGCCTCGAAAACGACATCCTCGTCACCGACACCGGCGCCCGCGCCCTCGCCCCGTCGCGCGGCGAACCCGTGCCGATGGACGCCGACGCGCTCGCGGCGATGGTGGGTCGTGGATGATGGGGATGGCGGTTGACGCCGCGGATTGGCACCGGTGGTTGTAGGGGCGGGTCTCAGACCCGCCCCTAGCACGCCCGCATCGGGCCGCACGCCCGGGTGCACCGCCGGACGCCGCCGCGCGGGCACGCACCGCCGGGCGGCGGGCGTTCGTCCGGCTTCACCCGATTCCTTGCCCGCGATGTCCGTCTGCACCCGACTCGCCCTCGCCGCCTCGCTGGCTGCCGCCATCACCGCCTGCACCGCGTCGCGCCCGGCGATGCCGCCGTTCCGGATCACGGTCGATGCGGCCGCGTCGACGGGAATGGCGCGGCGCGTGGTATCGGTCGGCGAATTCGGGGCCGTCGTGGACGGGCAGATCGGGACGGTCGTCTTCCGCCCGACGGGCGCCGCGCTGCCGCCGTCGTACGCCCTCACGCTCGTCGTCGGCGACACGACGGCGGGCGGCGTGGATGGCAGGCTCGAAGGGCTGACCGTTGAGGCGGACACGTGGCGTGTCGAAACGGCGTCGGGGCTTGCCGAGCGCGTCACCGAGGGCGGCTGGGGCACGTCGGCGGCGGCGGGCACGCACGTCCGCATCGAGACCGCCGGGCCGGGGCGCGTCCGCCTCGTCCTCCCCAACGCCACCCTCCGCCGCCTCGCCGCCGCCGACCGGGCGCGCATCGCGTGGGTCGACGCCTACCGCCGCTGAGGTACACCGTTGGCGGGATGGTGAGGATGGTGGGGTTGGTGGGAATGGATCGAACCGGATCGCCCGGCGCGCAAACCTGTCAGGCCAAGAGACCTCGACAGGCTGCGCCCGAACTGTCCCGCAACCAATCACCAACTCACCCCTCACCAACCCGCACCCTCACGACGGATCGGTCTCCGGCTCGGCGGTGACCTTCGAGAGCGCCCGCCACAGCCACGCGCCCGCGAGCGCGGCGACGACGAGGTAGATGGCGCCCGCGCGGACGGTGCCGAAGAGGAACTCGCCGACGGAGAGGAGCACGCCGTAGACGAGCGCGATGCCCGCGAGCCAGTCGACGAACGAGCTTGCCGAGGTCGTCGGTCGGGCGCACGTCGGGGTGGCGCGCGGCGACCGGCGCCCAGCCCTTGCCGCCGGGGCGGACGCGGCGGTAGAAACGGTCGAGCGTCGCATCGCCGGTCGGCTTCGTCAGGAACGTGACGGTGAGCCAGACGACGGTGACGAGCGCGACGGTGGCGAAGAGGTTGTTCGGGAACGGCTCCGAGACACCCGGAATCTTCGACGCCGAGGCCCACGAGAAGCGCGAGGAAGAGCGGGAAGATCGTCGCCGCGAGTTCGCTCCACGCGTTGACCCGCCACCAGTACCAGCGCAGGATGAGCACGAGGCCGAGGCCCGCCGACGCGGAGAGCACGAGTGCCCACGCGCCCGAGATGGTGCCGAGCTTGCTCGTCACGACGACGCTGAGGACGGCGAGGGCGAAGGTCATCCAGCGGCGCGTGAAGACCAGCTCCTTCTCGGTCGCCTGCGGCTTGACGAAGCGGCGCCAGAAGTCGTTGACGAGGTACGACGTGCCCCAGTTGAGCTGCGTCGCAATCGTCGACATGAACGCGGCGAGGAAGGCGGCGAAGAGCAGCCCGACGAGGCCCGGCGGGAGCGTCTCGGTGATCGCCATCACGAAGCCCTCGCCCTTGTCGGCGGCGGGCAGGTTGGGGAAGAGCACGAGGCTGCCGAGGGCGACGATGATCCACGGCCACGGGCGCAGGCAGATGTGGGCGACGGCGAACCAGAGCGCCGCGAACATCGAGTGGCGCTCGTCCTTGGCGCTCATCATGCGCTGCGCGGCGTAGCCGCCGCCGCCGGGCTCCGAGCCGGGGTACCACGACGCCCACCACTGCACGCCGATGTAGGCGATGAAGGCGGGCACGGTGAGCGCGAGCACGCCGACCTGCTGCGCCGTGCCGGTGAGCCCGCCGGAGGTGTCGAGGCGCGGGAGGAGGCGGAAGGTGTCCGCCGGGAGCTGCGCTTTGAGTCCGGCGAGGCCACCGACGCGCGGGTCGTCGAGCACGTACCACGCCAGCACGAAGCACGCCGATCATGGCGATGGCGAACTGGAAGACATCGGTCACCGAGACGCCCCAGAGGCCCGACATGAGCGAGTAGACGGCGACCACGAGCACGAGAAGCCCGCACGGCGAGCAGCTGCGCCGAGAACTCGAAGCCGGGGATGCTGAACGAGGCCTGCCCCGAAGATCGTGAGCGCGGGGAAGAGCACGCGCATCACCTTCTCCATCGCCAGGCACACCCAGCCGATGATGATGGCGTTGATGAAGAGGCCGAAGTAGACCGCCTTGATGCCGCGCAGCGCCGCCGCAGGCTTGCCGTCGTAGCGCAAGCTCGACGAACTCGATGTCGGTGAGGATGCCCGCGCGGCGCCAGAGGCGGGCGAAGAAGAAGACCGTCAGCACGAGGCCGGCGACGGCGTTCCACCAGAGCCAGTTGCCCGCGATGCCGTTCTGCGCGACGAGTTCGGTGACGGCGAGCGGCGTGTCGGCGGCGAAGGTCGTGGCCACGAGGCTCGTGCCGGCGAGCCACCACGGCATGTTGCGGCCCGAGAGGAAGAACTCCGACGTGTCCTTGCCGGCGCGTTTCGTGTAATAGGCCGCGACGCCGAAAGAGAAGGCGAAGTACAGGCGCGACGAGCGCCCAGTCGAGCAGGGTGAGGGTCATCGGCGGGGCAAGCAGGGGCGAGTGGATGCGCCGAAGGTAACGCACGCGCTACGGGAGCGGCGCGGTGGGGATGTTTGTCGTGGATCGTCGGTCGAGGGTGGGGAGTCGTTCGTCGTGGATCGTCGGCTGCGGGGCGGCGGTACGCCTTGCAGTCCGTCGTCTGTAGTCCGCCGTGAGTCGTCCTCCCCAGCCCATGCGCATCGTCTCCCTCGTTCCGAGCCTCACCGAAACGCTGTTCGTTCTGGACGCCGAGGTCGTCGGCGTGACGCGCTTCTGCGTGCATCCCGACGACGCGCGGCGCCGGGCGGCGGTCGTCGGCGGGACGAAGACGGTGGATGTGGAGGCCGTGCGGCGGCTCGCGCCCGACCTCGTCGTCGCCAACCGCGAGGAGAACGTCCGCGAGCAGGTGGGCGCCATCGCCGCCTTCGCCGACGTGCTCGTCACCGACATCGCCACCGTCGACGACGCCATCGGCGCGATTCGCACCCTCGGCGCCCGCACCGGAACGACCGCCGCCGCTGACGCCCTCGCCGACCGCATCGACCGCGGCTTCGAAGTGCTTGCGGCCGAGATGGCGCACCGCACGCCCGTGCGCGCCGCCTACTTCATCTGGAAAGACCCGTGGATGGCCGTCGGCGCCGACACCTTCATCCACGACGTGATGCGCCGCGCGGGCCTCGCCAACGTCTTCGCCGACGCCACCCGCTACCCCGAAGTGACACCCGAGGCGGTTGCCGCTGCCACGCCCGACGTGCTGCTCTTTTCGTCGGAGCCGTTCCGCTTCCGCCCGAAACACATCGGCGCCATGACCGCCGCCTGCCCCGGCGCGGCGGTGCGCTTCGTCGACGGCGAGGCCTTTTCGTGGTACGGATCGCGCCTGCTCGTCACGCCGGACGTGGTGCGGGCGCTGCGCGAGGGGCTGGGGTGATGGGGCCGAGGGCACGATGTATCGTGCCCCTACGCCACCGCGCGGCGTGTCCGCCGCGCCACCGCGTCCGCGCGACGTCCGTATCGTACCCGCACTCACCGCCTGCCCCGCCGCCCGATGCGCCTCCCCCTCGTCCTCGCTACTGCCACGACCGCTGCCGTCCTCGCGGGCTGCGCCGCCACGCGGCCGCCTGCGCCCGAGACGCTCGACGCCCGCGCCCGCGCACTCACCCAGCGGATGCTGATCGTCGACGGGCACATCGACGTGCCGTACCGTTTGACGGAGGAGCCGTGGGCCGATGTCGGCGGCAGCGGCGTCGTGGCCGACGACACGCTCGGCGACTTCTCGTTCGCGCGTGCGCGGCAGGGCGGCCTCGACGCGCCGTTCATGTCGATCTACATCCCGGCGGCCAAACAGCTCGTGCCCGGCGCGGCGTTCGCCTTCGCCGATTCGCTCATCGACCTCGTCGAGGCGTGGACGGCGCGCCACCCCGACCGCTTCGAGATCGCCCGCCGCCCCGCCGACATCGCGCGCATCGCCGCGAGCGGCAAGGTGGCGCTCCCGATGGGCATGGAGAACGGCGCGCCGATCGGCGTCGCTCGGCGACCTGCGGCACTTCTTCGACCGCGGCATCCGCTACGTCACCCTCACGCACGGCAAGGTCAACCAGCTCGGCGACGCGAGCTACGACAGCGTCCGCACGTGGCGCGGCCTCTCGCCGCTCGGGCGCGAGGTCGTCGGCGAGATGAACCGGCTGGGGATGCTCGTCGACATCTCGCACGTCTCCGACGAGACCGCCTTCGACGTGCTCCGCACCTCGCGCGCCCCCGTCATCGCCTCGCACTCGTCGATGCGCGTCTTCACGCCCGGCTGGGAGCGCAACATGTCCGACAGCCTCGCGCGCGCCCTCGCGGCCAACGGGGGCATCGTGATGATCAACTTCGGCTCGGCGTTCCTGAAAACCGCCTATCAGGCCCGCCAGACGCAGTTCCAGCTGCGCCTCAACAACGCCTTCCGCCAGCAGGGCCTCACCGCGCGCGACCGCGCCTCCTTCCCCATCTACTACGCGATGCGCCGCGCCGAACCCGTCGGCACGCTCGAAGACGTCGCCGACCACATCGACCACGCCGTCCGCGTGATGGGCGCCGAACACGTCGGCCTCGGCTCGGATTTCGACGGCGTGACGAGCCTCCCGCGCGGCCTGACCGACGTGACCGGCTACCCCAATCTCGTCGCCGAACTGCTGCGGCGCGGCTACACCGAATCGGCCATCGAGGGCATCCTCGGCGGCAACCTCCTACGCGTCTGGCGCGAGGCCGAGCGCATCGCGGCGGGCGGCTGACGATGTGGGTGGGAATTGGGTATGGAGGACTGGGAATGGGGAACTGCCATCCTGCGATGGACTCCACTACACAGTTCCCACGACACAATCCTCGCTCCCCGTCGCCGTCTCGTGACGCTCGCAACCCTGCGGCAACAGGTGGCGAGCGGCTGCAACCGCTCCGTGGAGCCGGTGTGAAAGCACGCAGACGGTCTCGATGTGCCACGCCGGTTTGGGTGGCGAGACCGCTTCGAGATGTACCCAACGCTCCGAGACGTGCCTGCGACCGTTCGTGCAGGCTCGGAGCTTCTTCCGGAGATGCAGGCGCCGTTTCGGCCCGCGTCTCCGTCCGGCAGCGTCTGTTCGAGTGATGCCGGAGACACCGTGGACCGCCTCTCGCCGGGCGGTCCACGGTCTCGTTTTGGGGATGCCGGATTGGGGACGCCGAGTGCTCAGGCGGGCACGTCGGTGGACTCAGACGGATCGGGCGTAGCGGACGCGTCGATGGCGTCGAGGGCAGCCTCGGGCGTGTCGGCGAGGATGAAGGGCCACGGGCCGGCGCCGTGCACGAAGCCGTCGGCGCGGAGGCGGTCGAGGAAGGCGACGAGGTCGTCGAAGAAGCCGCCCGTGTTCACCAGCGCGATGGGCTTGGCGTGGTAGCCGAGCGCGTGGAGCGTGACGACCTCGAAGAACTCTTCGAGCGTGCCGATGCCGCCCGGCAGCACGACGAACGCGTCGGCCCGCGTGAACATCAGCCGCTTGCGCTCGCTCATCGTCTCGGTGACCACCATCTCGTCGGCAAAGGCGTAGGCGATGCCCTCGCGCGCCTTGAGCGCCTCCGGGATGACGCCGACGACGTGCCCGCCGCCCTCGTGGACCGCCCGCGCCACCGCGCCCATCAGCCCGACCCCGCCACCACCGTAGACGAGGCCGTGTCCGCGCGCCGCCATCGCCCGGCCCAACCGCTCGGCATCGCCCGCATAGGCGCCGAGGACGCGGTTCGAGGAGGCGCAGTAGACGGCGATTTGCATGGGAACGGCGACGGATGGGCGGGAGACGCGGCTACGATACGGCGCGCGCCGCGTCACCGGCTCTGTTGCCGGCCCGACGCCACCGCCGCAGCGCAGCGGCGACGCGGCGGTGGCCTGCGTCGGAGAGGTGGAGGCCGTCGCCGTAGAGGTAGAGATCGCGCGCAGCATCGCCGCGCGGGAAGACGCGCGCGAGGTCGAGCACCGGGATCCCCCGCGCCGTGAGCGCCCCGACGAGCGCACGCTGCGGCGCGAGGAGCGGCTCGGCGTCGCCGTACCCCGCCGCGCGAAGCTGCGCCTCGTAGGGCACGACGGCGACATCGACGGCCAGACCGGCGCGGCGAGCGGCAGCGGCGAGGGTGTCGAGGTCGGCGAGGGCGGCGGCGAGGTGCGGGCTGCCGCCCCGGTAGAGGGCGGCGTCGAAGCGGGCGTAGGCGAGGGGCCGGTCGGCAAACGTCGCCTTCGCCCACGCGAGCGTGCGGACGTGGCGCCGCGCCCACGCCACGATCGGCCCGTCGGGCACGCGGACGCCGCCCGGAGCCCCTGCGACCGGGCGGGCGGCGTAGACGTCGTTCAGGCACCAGACGAGCGTCACGCGGCGCAGGCGGTGCGCGTCGGGGCGGGCGAGGCGTCCGCGCAGCACGCGCACGTAGTCGGCGCTGCTGTACCCGATGAGGGCGGCATTCTGCACGTCGAGCGTGTCGGAGGCGCCAATGCGCGCGGTGAAGGTCGAATCGTCATCGACGCCCGGCCCCATCGTCACCGAATCGCCGAGGAAGAGCCACGCCGGGGCGTCCGGCCGCGCCGCCGCGCTCCGCCACAGCCCGCGCCCGTCCACAGTCCGCACGACGCCGCCCGCCTCACCCGATGCGCCCGGCGCCGGGGCCGCCGTCGGGCCGTAGACGTTCCACGCGATCAATCCCCGGTCGTAGCCGCCCGCGCGGATCTGCGGGTGCGCCATCCGCACGGCGCCCTCGACGCCCGCGAGCAGGAGCGCCACGCCGACGACGTTCGCCGCGGCGATGCGGAACGTGGTGCGCGCGGTCTCGGCGGTCGCTCGACGGTCGGCGGTCGTCGCACGGGATCAGGGTGCATCGGATCCCGGCGCCTCGCCGCCCCGTGTCCGCTGCGCCGGAGGCGCTTCGAACGGCGCGCGGTGGAGGGTGTGGAGGACGACGAGCAGCAGCAGCGTCGCGCCGAAGCCGAGGATATAGTAGCCCGCGCCCGCGCACATCCCGACCGCCGAGACGGCCCAGAGCGACGCCGCCGTCGTCAGCCCGCGCACGCGCGCCTCGCCGGGGCTGGCGAAGAAGACGCCCGCGCCGAGAAACCCGACGCCCGTCGCCACCGCCTGCACGGTCCGCAGCAGGTCGGCAGGCGAGCCGCCGCGGAGCGCGATCGCCTCCGAGAGCACCGTGAACAGCGCCGCCGCGATGCCGACGAGCATATGCGTGCGCAGCCCCGCCGCCTTGTGCGCCCGCTCGCGCTCCCACCCGATGGCGCCGGTGAGCAGCGCCGCCGCCACGAGGCGCCCGACGAGTTCGAGTTCGAGCGCGGTGGTGGGGGGCATGGGGTGGGAGTTGGTGAGGGTGTGGGTTGGTGAGTTGGGGAGGGAGGGACGATGCGATGGGCGTGGGAGGGTGGGCGGCGATTCGAGCCGCGACTCACAACCCACGACCCCCTGTCTCACCCCTCACAAACTCACCCTACCTCCCCTTCGCTCCCTTCAACCCTCCAAGGCTCTTGGCCGAGAGCAGGTTCACGGAGAAGCTCTGCACGCGGCTCCGGGCGTCGCGCTGGCGGGCGAGGGCGATCTCGACGAGGCGCTCGGTGAGGGCGTCGAAGGGGACGCCGCTCGGCTCCCAGAGGTAGAAGCTGAGCGAGCCGGGGATGGTGTTGATCTCGTTGAAGACGACGCGCCCGGCGCGCTCGCCCTCGGTCTCGATCATGAAGTCGAGCCGGGCGACGCCGCTGCACTCGAAGAGTTGGAAGATGCGGACGGCGAGCGCCCGGATCTCCGCCGTCTGCGCCTCGGGAAGCGGCGCCGGGATGAGCCGGTCGAGCGAGGCCATGCCCGACGAGCCGTCCGCCGCCCGCCGACGCGGGGATTTGGCGCCGTAGCGCACCGCCGGTCCGTCGGCCGCCGCCGCCCTTTCCTCCCTTGCCGCCCCCGCCGCGCATGTACTTCTCCTCGAACGTCAGCAGGCTCTCGCCCGCGCTGCGGACCGGCTCTTCGAGCACCGAGGCGACGGCGTCGGACGGGTCGCCGAGGACCGAGCAGTTGACCTCGCGCAGCCCGCGCACGGCCCGTTCCACGACCACCTTCTCGTCGTAGCGGATCGCCTCCTCGATGGCGAGCGACAGCGCGGCGCGGGTCCGGCAGAACGTGATGCCGATCGACGACCCCAAACGGGCAGGCTTGACGACGACCGGAAGCCCGATCTCGTTCTCGACGCGGTCGAGCCACGCCTCCTCGTTTCCGCCCCACTCGGACTCGCGCACGGCGACCCACTCGACGACCGGGATGTCCTGATCGCGGCACAGCATTTTGGAGAGCACCTTGTCCATCCCCATCGCGCTCCCGAACACGCCCGAGCCGGTGTACGCCACGCCGACGGTCTCGAAGAGCCCCTGGAACGCCCCGCTCTCGCCCGCGCCGCCGTGGAATCCGAGAAACGCAACGTCGATGCGGTGCCGGATGGGCGCCGACGGTCCTCCGAAGACGCCGCGCGCCGGGACCGCCTCGTCGAGCGCGAGCACGCCCCGCGCCGACGGATCGAGCGTGAGCGGACGGGCGCGCGCGATCGCGGCGTCGAGGTCGGTGTAGGTGGCCGGGTCGAGCAGGTGCTCGCCGGTCAGCCACTGCCCGTCCTTGCTGATGTAGACGGGCACGAGGCGGTGGCGCCCCGAGGCGCCGAGCGCAGCGGCGGCCTGCAGCGTCGTGATGACGGAGACTTCGTGCTCGGGCGAAACGCCGCCGAAGAACAGGCCGATGGTCATGGGACGGGGAAACGGGACGGCGGAGCGGGGACGGGACGAAGGTACGCCGGTGGGCGACACGGCCCCGGCGCGGGGATGGTGCCCATCGCCCCCCCTACGCGCTGCCGCCGCGCCCGCCACGCCGATTCCCGCGAAACTGCGCAGCCGTCGCCGCGCGTTCGCCTGCATCTTTCGCCACCTGCCCGCACCGTCCCGTCGTCTCCCATGCGCCTCGCCCTCATCGCCGACGTCCACTCGAACCGCGAAGCCCTCGAGGCTGTGCTGCGCGAGATCGACCGCCGGGGCTGCGACCGCATCGTCTGCCTCGGCGACGTCGTCGGCTACGGCGCCGATCCGCAGGCGTGCGTCGACATCGTGCGGGCGCGGTGTACCGACGTCGTGCTCGGCAACCACGACGTGGCCGTGGCGTCGGGCAACGTGGCCGGGCTTCCTGAGGACGGGCAGGCGGCGGCGCTCCACAACCACGCCGCCCTCGACGACGACGCGCGGGCGTGGCTGACCGGTCTGCCGCTGCGCGTGGAGATCGAGACGGCGACGCTGGTGCACGCGACGCCCGAGACGCCCGAGCGGTGGCTCCGCGCCGACGCCTATCCGGTCGTCCACCGCCAGTTCGCGGCCTTCGACACGCCGCTCTGCTTCGCCGGGCACCAGCACGTGCCCGCCGTCACCGGCGAGCGCGTCGGGCAGCTGCGCGTGCGGGCGGGCGGGCGCTTCTTCGTCGTCGTCTGCGCCGCCGGGCAGCCGCGCGACGGCGACGCCCGCGCCGGATTCAGCCTCTTCGACACCGAGACCATCGCCTACGAGGCCATTCGCGTGCCCTACTACACCGACGGCGCCGCCGAGCGCATCGCCGCCGAGGGCCTGCCGCTCTCGCTCGCGCGCCGCCTCAAACGCGGCCGCTGAGGCGAATCAGGCGCCGTTCTCGCTCTCGTCGCCGTCGTAGGTCTGCGGCGCGGGCGGGGTGACGGGGAGCGTGACGGTGAAGGTCGTGCCCTCGCCCGGCGCCGACTCGACTTCGATGCGCCCGCCGTGGCGGTCGACGATGCGGCGGCAGATGGCGAGGCCCATGCCGGTGCCCTCGAACCCGCCGCCGCGCCCGTGGAGGCGCTGGAACGGCTTGAAGATGCGATCGCGGTACTTGGCCTCGAACCCGATGCCCTCGTCGCGCACGCGCAGCCGCACGACCTCGCGCGCCCCCTCGGTGACGGCCTCGCCGCTCAGCACGACGCGCGGCGCGACGCCGTCGGCGTGGAACTTCAAGGCGTTCTGGACGAGGTTCAGGATCAACTGGTAGAGCTGCGACGCGTCGCCGGTGACGCTCGGGAGCGGGCCGTCGATCGTCACCTCACCGCCCGTCTCGTCGATGCGCAGGCTCAGATCCGAGATGACGCGGTCGGCGGTCTCGCCGAGGTCGATGGTCTCGTAGGGGCGCCCGTGGCTCGTCACGCGGGAGAAGGCGAGCAGGTCGCTGAGGAGGCGGCTCATCCGCTCGGCGCCGCTCTGCACCTTGTCGAGGAAGCCGCGGGCCTCGGCGTCGAGACCGGCGCTGTGTTCGAGAACCAGGATGTCGGCGAAGGCGCGCATCTTGCGCAGCGGCTCCTGCAAATCGTGCGAGGCGACGTGCGCGAAGTCCTGCAACTCGCGGTTGCGGGCGATGAGGAGCGTGTTGGTGTGCGCGAGGCGCTCGCTCGCGTGCGCGATCTCCTCGGTGCGCTCGGCCACACGCGCTTCGAGGGTCTCGTTGAGCTGTTGGAGCGCCGCGCGGGCGGCGTGCGCCTCGGTCACGTCGCGCATCGTCATGACCGCCGAGATCGGCTCGCCGTCGGCGCTGCGGGCGAGGGCGCCGCTGTAGGCGAGGATGCGCCGCCACGGCTGGTCGGCGCGAGAGACCTCGATCTCCATGTCGGAGAACCTCTCGCCACGGACCGCCCGCGCGAGCGGCCACTCGCCGACCGGCAGCGGCGCGCCACCGATGGGCGCGATCCGGAAGAGCGGGTCGAGGTCCGCGAGGGGCACGTGGAGGGCGTCTTCGCTCTCGTAGCCGTGGAGCGCGAGCGCCGACGGGTTCCAGCGCGCGAGTGTGCCGTCGGGATCGGCGAGGATGAGGCCTTCGCCGAGCGTGTCGAGGACGACCTCGAGCTGGGCGAGGGCGGCGGCGGCGGTGGCCGTTGCGGCGCGCTCGGCGGCCTCGGCGGCGACGCGCACGCTCACGTCGCGGAAGTAGACCGACAGCCCGCCCTCGAACGGGTAGAGGCGGACGGCGATGTGGACGTCGAGCGGCGCGTAGTACGACTCGAACGAGACCGGCGTGCGCGTCTCGGCGGCCTTCACGCAGGCATCGTGGAACGGCGCCTCGTGAAAGGGCTCGGCGGCGGGGTAGAAGTCCCAGATTTCCGCGCCGAGGAGGCGCGCGCGCGGGTGCCCGAGGATGCGCTCGGCGGCGGCGTTGACGTAGGTGACGCGCCAGTCGGCGTCGAGCGAGAAGAAGGCGTCGTGGATGCTCTCGAGCAGGCGCCGGTAGCGCGCGTCGGAGGCGGAGGCGCGGGCGGCGCTGAGGATGCGGGCCTCCACTTCCTGCCGGAGGGCGATCTCGTCGGTGACGAGGTGCGCGAGGTCGTGGAGCGTCGCCTCGTCGGCGTCGGTCCACGCGCGCGGCGCGAAGTCGATGGCGCAGAGCGAGCCGATGACCACGCCCTCGGGCGTGCGCACGGGCACGCCGAGGTACGCGCCGACGCCGAGCGTGGTGACGGCCTCGTTGACGCACGTGGTGGCGTCGGCGTGGGTGTCGTCGAGGCGCAGCGGCTGCTCGCTCGCGACGACGTGTTTGCAGAGCGAGAGCGTGAGCGGCACCTCGGCCACCGGCGCCCCGATGGCGGCCTCGACGCCCTGCTGGCTGGCGAAGATCGAGCGGTCCTCTTCGATGAGCGAGAAGAGCGCGACCGGCGCCCCGGTGGCGCGCTGCACGATGGCCGTGATGCGGTCGAGCGACGGCGAGCGTGGCGAGGCGACGAGGCCGGTCGCGCGGAGGGCGGCGAGGTGCCGCCCGTCGGGTTCGGGCCGCACCGCCACCGCTACGCCAGAAGACGCCACGCCCGGCGCCGCGTCGCCAGACGCCGACGCGCCGGGCGACGCGGAGGGGGAGGTAGAGGAAGGGACGGGCATCAGAGGACGTGGGCCGCGCGGCGCGGCAGGCGGACGAACGCGGCGGGAGACTTCGCGTCGGAAGGTCGTTGCAACACGTGACCCCGCCGCAGGTGCCGCACCCGTCTGCGCTGTCCAGCCCGCCCCTGCGCCTCCAACGTTTCCCATCCGCCGCCCCCCGATGCGCCGTCCGTTCTCCCCTGCCCTCCTCGCCCTCACCTGCGCGCTCGCCCTCGGCGCCTGCGCCGCGGACACGCCCGCGCCTGCTGCCCCGCCCGTGCCCGCGGCCGCCGTGCCGCCGGTGCCGCCGCCCGCCGCGCCCGTCACCCTCGCCGCCGACCTCCGCGCGGCCATCGAGGGGCAGCCGGTGACGGTCTACAAGACGGCCACCTGCGGCTGCTGCGCCGCGTGGGTCGAGCACCTGCGCACGGCGGGCTTCACGGTCGCCGTCGAGGACGTCGTCGATCTCGCCGCCGTCAAGGACACGCTCGGCATCCCAGCCGGCCTCGGCTCGTGCCACAGCGCGCGCGTCGGCGGCTACGTCGTCGAGGGCCACGTGCCCGCCGAGGATGTCGCCCGCCTCCTCGCCACCCGCCCCGACGGCGTGACGGGCATCGCGGTGCCGGGAATGCCGAGCGGCTCGCCGGGGATGGAGGTGCCGGGCCGCCCGGCCGATCCCTACGACGTGATCGCCTTCGGCCCCGCCGGGGAAGCCGTCTTCGCGAGCCACCGGTGACCTCGGTCGTCGGTCGTGGACGCCCGCGCGCCGAGCGTCAGAGCGCATAACGCCGCAGCAGCGGCAGGCCGATCGCGCGTCCGGCGGCGGCGATGGCGGCCCACGGCAGGCGCCGCGCGGGCGGCAGGTGGGCGTCGACGACGGCCATGAACTCGGGCGTGGCGACACCGCCGCGCGACGCCTTGAAGTCCCCGGCGCCCGCGCTCGCGTGGACGGCGAGACCCTCCGCCCGCGCGATCTGCAACTTGCGCGCGCTCAGGATGCGGTAGAGGCCCACCTCGCGCGGAATCGCCGTGTCGAGGCCGAAGACCGGGCACGTCAGGCGCCCGTCGCGGACGTAGAAGCCGAGGACGGCGTCGAGCCGCGCGGGCGTGTCGCGGTGCGCGACGCCGTGAATGCGCAGCCATCCTCCGTCGATGGCGTCCGCGAAGAAGCGCGGCGTGAAGGCCGGGTTGAAGCGCGAGTGGCGTTCGAGGTAGAGCATCCGGTAGAGCGCGGCGACGCGGTCGGCATCGGACGACCGGACCGGCACCTCGCGCCACGGGCTCGCCGCGGCGAGGCGGTCGTCGCGGCGCTCGTTGCGCGTCGGCAGTGCGGCAGCGGGGCGCTGGTGGTAGACCATCCGCGCGGGCACGAGACGGGCGCCACTCTCGCGGAGGGCATCCAGAACAGCGCCGCCGCTGACCGCGTCGAGCGAGCGGACGACGACGGCGCATCCGGGGTACGCGGCGGCGAGCGCGCGGGCAGCGGCGGGGACGCTTCGGAGGTCGAGGCGCGGCCACAGATTGGTCGAGACGAGCGCGCTGTGGAGCATCACCGTCCGCTCGATGCCCGCCACGCGCAGGAGCGCCCCGAGGCCGGTCAGCGCGGCGCCGATGGGTGCCCGAAGCGCAGGCGGCAGCTTGTGCCGCTCCTCCCGCGCGTAGCGGACGAAGTGCGAGAGCGGCGACGACACGTACGCCTCGTCGTCGGGCGGTGCGCGGTGGCGTCCGTCGTCCTCGCCGGGCGGAATCGTCGCCGCGAGCCAGGCCCCATCGTCCCCGACCGCTACCACCCGCATACGCGCCCGGATGTTGGCCGCGAACGCCTCCGTCCCCTCGCGCACCATCGCCGCGACGAACGGCGCGAGCGGGTCGCCCGAGGCCGCGAGGCACGCGAGCGCGTCACTGTCGGAGAGGAGACGGGCGGGCATGGGTGGGGATGGGAGGATCGGGTATTCGGTACTGGGGATCGGGAATGGGCGCAACCGGTCAGATCCCCGCACCTGACAGGTTGCGGCGCTCTGCTCCGGCGCCTCGCCCATCGCCTCACGCCAGCGCGGCCACGTCGCACGGGAAGCTTCGGGCGACGCGGCGCTCCTTGGCGCCGGGGACGGGCGCGGCGGGCGGGCCGGTGAAGACGACCGACGGCGGCGCGGCGCCCATCCGCTGCCAGAGCGCGACGATCTCAGCGCGGACGCCCGATTCCGAGGCCGCGCGTTCGTCCTCCAGCACCGCGAGCGCCACCTCGACGCGGTCCTCGGCGGTCTGTCGCACCGCGTAGGCGGTCGCCGCCGGAGCGCCGATGAGGACCGCGCGGCGCAGGAAGTCGGGGAAGACCGCCGCGCGGCGCCCGTCCGGTCGCACCGCGACGCACACATCGTCGGCGCGGCCCTCGACGCGCCCGATGGCCGTCGAGGCGTCGCCGCACGGGCACGTAGCGGCGGCGAGAACGAGGACATCGTCGAGGCGGTGGCGGACGATGGGCTGCGTGCGCCGCCGCAGGTCGGTGACGATGGGGATGAAACGTCCCTCGCCCGCCGCACCGACGGCCTCGCGCTCGACGACGACATCGGCCTCGCACAGGTGGAGCGTGCCGAGCGCACACGTCGCGCCGAGCAGGCCCTCGGTGGCCTGGTAGACCTGGTGGACGCGCTGCCCGAAGGCGGCCTCGACCTCCGCCCGCGTGGCCTCGTCGAGCACATCGGCGACCGAAACCACGCGCGCCGGGGCGATGGCGAGGCGCCCGGAACGCTGCGCGTCGGCGAGGCGCCGGAGCATCGACGGCGGCGCGCTCAGAACAGTCGGACGGAGGGCGGTGAGGCGCGCGAGGTGAGCGTCGAATCCGTCGAGGAGGTCGAAGAACGCGAACCGCAGGCGCCGCCCGCCGAGGCCTTCGTAGAGCGCCGACGAGGCGCGGAGGAAGAACGCGACGCGCTGCTCGCCACCCGGCGCGAACGTCCCGCCCAGCCCCGACGGCAGCATCCGCCCGAGCATCGCCCCCGCCCACGCGGCGCGTTCCGACGGCGAGACGACGAACAGCCCGCGGCTTCCGCTCGTCCCGCTCGACAGCCCCGCCGCGACGCCGCCCGCGAGAAGCGGCGCGAAGTCGCGCGACGCCTCGGCGCGGAGCGCCACCTCCATCGCCGCCGCGCGCGTCACGCCGGGAGCGGTGACGAGGCGGTCGAAATCGCGCATCATCTCGGCCTTGCCGGTCGGGGCAATCTCGCGCCACGCGGCCGTCGGGCGTCCGTCGAAGCGCGCATCGGTCGCCGGGGAGTGCCGCCGCACCCACGCGATCTGCCGCCGCGCGAGCCGCTCCTGGTGCCCGTCGAGCGCCGCGCGCGTCGTGAACCGCCCGCCCGGCACGAGGCCGCGCGCACGGGCGTAGGCAGCGGCGAAAGCGGCGGCGTCGCGCATGGGGTTGGGGAGGATGGGGTATGGGGGATGGTGAATTGGGGGCATTGCGGCCGTCACCGCTGCGGCGCGGCTGGCGTGCCCGTGCCGAGCGGATCGCCCTCACCATCTCACCAACCCACAAACTCACCCTTCACGGGCGGCGCTGGCGGGCCACGTCGCGGCGTCGTGGGTGAGGACGACGGGGAGATCGGGCGCGAGGCGGCGGAGCGCGCGCAGCCGGACGAGCGTCACGGCCCACGCGCGGCGGTCTTCCTGCGCGAGCGCGGCCCACCGCGGCAGCGATGCGGCGCCATCGTCAGGGTCGATGTGGGCGCCTCGCCACGCGGCATCGGCAGCGACGAACAGCGGCCCGCGACGTCCATCGGCGGTCTCCGCGTCCTCGATCCACACGCCGACCTGCCCCACCGCGTGGCCCGGCAGCGGCACCGCCACCATCCCCGGCAGGAGGGCGAACACCGACTCCAATCCCACACGCGCGAGGAGGGGCGGAACAGGCGCGGATGCGCCGATGGGCGTCAGGCGCGCGGCGAGGTCGGTGGGCGCCAGAGCAGGCAGATACGCAGCGGCGTGGCCGCGCGGCGGATGCGAGAGCGCGGCGAGGGCGGCGGGCGTCGCGTGGATCGCGGCGCGGGGGAAGTCGAGCAGGCCGCCAAGATGGTCGTGGTGCGCGTGCGTGAGGACGACGTGCCGCACGTCGGCGGCGGCGATGCCGAGACCGGCGAGGCGGTCGGCGGCGGTCGGGCTGTACGTCGGGTGCAGGAGAGCGAGGAGCGCGCGCGAGGCGAGACGGCGGGAGGCGGCGGCCTGCTGCCGCGGTGCGAACCCGGTGTCGAGGAGCACCGGTCCGGTATCGGGATGCTCGACGAGCACGACGCCGCCGGGAAACGCCGCCCGCCGCCACGGCGCCCCGCGCACGACGAGCGCCTCGGGGGCCGAGCAGGTACCGGCGGCGAAGACAGTGACGCGCATCGGGGATCGGGGTGGGGGAATCGGAAACAGAGGCGTTGCCGGTACGGCCCGTGGCGCCTGCCGATCCGCCCCGGCCCCACCCTGGCGCGGCGACACGCTTCACCGAAGCTTCGGTCCACCGGAGCCGCCGGGGGTGGTCTCGGCGGCGGCGATGTCGTAGATTTTCGGGCTACTTCGCACCCACGTGCGCCCGTCCGTCCGCGGCGGCGCCCCCAACCTCCTCCCGACGATGGCCCGCAAGGATCAGCTGACCGGCAAAGGCCCGGTGTCCGGCAACCACGTCTCGCACGCGCACAACCTGGCCAAGCGCCGCTTCGAGGTGAACATCCAGAAGAAGCGGTTCTTCGTGCCCGAGACCGGGCGCTGGATCACGCTCCGCGTGTCCGGCCAGACGATCAAGACGATCAACAAGAAGGGCATCTCCGCCGTTCTTCGCGAGGCCCGCGCCGCCGGCGTCGCCGTCTGAGACCGACCCGGTCGAGACCCATCGGGTCGAGCGCCACGGCGCCGAGACCTCTCCACGGATCGTGAGCGCCTGACTGCGCCCGCGTCCTCCCCACTTCCCACCTGAACGCTTCGACGACGATGGCCAAGGCGAAAGAGAACCGAATCAAGATCATCCTCGAGTGCACCGAGGCCCCCGGCACGTCGCGCTACGCAACGACCAAGAACCGCCGCAACACGACGGCGCGCCTTGAGCTCAAGAAGTACAACTCGAAGCTGCGCAAGGTCACCGTCCACAAGGAGATCAAGTGACGCGGTGCGCCGTATGCGCACGCCCACGTCCCCTGCCCACCCCGTAGCCCCTACTTACGATGGCAAAGGTTAACAAGAACCAGCGCACCGACCGCCTCAAGAACCGCGTCGAGAACAAGGTTGCGAAGGTCGTCGTCGCCGAGAAGAAGGAGAACGGCCAGTACCGTTTCCGCTCGAAGATGGTGGCCCTCGACCAGGTCCAGGCCGAGATGAAGGGCGCCCGCTGAGGCGGCGCGTTCGTTCAGCATCCGCGCCGCGTCGGCCTTCGGGGCCACGCGGCGCACCGGTTTCGGGGTGTAGCGCAGCCCGGTAGCGCATCTGCTTTGGGAGCAGAGGGTCGTCGGTTCAAATCCGGCCACCCCGACACATCGCCCCGGCGTGTACTGCGTCCGGGGCGGTTGATGTTTGCGCCCGTAGCTCAACTGGACAGAGCATCTCCCTTCTAAGGAGGTGGTTGCAGGTTCGAGCCCTGCCGGGCGCACGTTTCGATGGATGCAGGAGCCTCGGCGAGGCTTCACCACCTCCGTCGCCACGTGCTCGTATCTTGCGCGCTCCGATGGTGCCGTGGCCGAGTGGTTAGGCAAGGGTCTGCAAAACCCTGTACAGCGGTTCAAATCCGCTCGGCACCTCAGCGAAACGGCCTCTCTGTCCCTTTGAACGGGACAGGAGGCCGTTTCTGGTTGGTATCAAGAGGCGTCAACCAGCCAGTGTGCCGCCGAGAAGGGAGGGTGCTTAGAAAGCGCTTAGAAAGGGGGTCTGCTGAAAGCGGGTGTGAGCGGGGGAGTACTCCACCCTCGCCCCTCTCATTCGATGGCGTCCCTGAACGAAAAGTCCGGTCGGTTCTACCTCACCTTCACCGACCGGCGACGCAAGCCCACACAGCGGCAAGTTGCCCTCAACGCCTTTACGCGCGAAGAGGCGATGAGACTGAAGCCGAAGTACGAGGCGCGCTACGAGGCCGGCGTATGGGACCCGTGGACCGATGGAGGCGCCGCTGTCCGTCCCTCACTTCCGGAAGCCCTGCATCGCGTGCCAGTGCCCCCTGCATGCTCTCTCGGCGACGCCCTCGATCACTTCCTCGCCTCACGTCATCACCTCGCCCGCACGACGATACTGACCTACGAGCGTACGCTCAAGCAGTTTGTCCAAAGTGTGGGCAGTAGGGAAGATGTGCGGGCAGTTCAGCCTGAGACGGTCGAAGCCTTCCTCAACGGTACGGGCCGCCAACGACGTGACCCGGCGTTCCTACGTGCGCCGCCTCTCCACCTTCTTTCGATGGTTGGTTGAGCGAGGCGACCTAGAGTCCGACCCGTGCAGGAAAGTCAGGCTGCGCCGAGTCCCGCTGAAATTTCCTCGGGCCCTTACGGAAGAGCAAGTAGACCATCTCATTAAGACGATTGAGGTGGGAGCCGCCAACAAGCATTCCGCTAAGGGACTTACGCTCTGGCTTCGAGATCTGGTAGAGTTCACCGTCTTCACCGCTTTGCGCCTCTCGGAGGTATGCTCGATCAGGTGGCGGCACGTAGACCTCGATGGGAGAACGCTTCACGTGGCCAACGGCGATGACTTCCAGACCAAGTCCCGTAAAGATCGCCGCATTCCGCTTTCCCGAAGGCCCTGTGAGGTTCTCAGGAGGGTCATGCCCGCAGATCCCGAGGCGTTCGTGTTTACGATCCGGGGGCAGAGACTCCGACCGCATTACGTCTCAACGCGCTTCAAGCAGATGGCACGCCGAGCGGGTCTGGGCCAAACGCGTTTCCATGACCTCCGCCACACGGGGTGCTCCTTGCTTGCTCAACGTGGTGCCTCCATCGAAGCGATTCGGCTTTTCGCCGGTCATAGCAGCGTGACCGTCACTCAACAGTACATGCACCTCTCCCGAGACGTGTTCGCGACTCAGGTGATTGACGCGTTTGATGCACCGGGCCGCTGAATCCCGACCAAGTCTCTGATAGCGAAGGGTGCTTGGTAGTAGGAGCCCGGGGTTGGGGGCAATCCCCAGCGCACTGCTCCTTTTGAACGCCTTATTGACTTTCGCGTTTACTCCGAACTGTAGCAGGTCATAGAGGCTCGCGGGTGCTCAGGCGCTGAAGCCGCCGCTGCCCTTGCCGTGCCGGAATGCCGCATCAGCGAGATCAAGCACGGCAAGGTGCGTCTTTACTCCATCGACCGCCTTGTGACTCTGCTGGCTCGGGCAGATTCTAAAGGGCTGTCAGGATAAGTCTGGCGTACCAGTGCGGTAATTCTGTGCAAGAGATTGGGTATTCGTGGTATCAATGACCACTTGATATTTCGATACTTTTAGGCATGTACCTTCGTTGCTTAAGCACGGGCTTTGTCCATTCGTGCTTGATCCTAACTCCGATGTTTGATTTTTCACATGCCTCCACGTATTATTCTGCATAACATTATAAATAGAACGCTTTGTAACACCGTATCGGTTTGCTAGGTCATTGACAGGCATGCCCTGAGCCTGGAGCGACCGGATCTCAAGGACCTCGGCCTCGGTCAGTTTACTTCGCCCGTTGGTCTCGCCACGTGCCTGACGATTTCGCTCGTACTTGTCGCGCATGTTGTCGGCCTGTGTCCCCCCCAGGAGGTGAGCCGGGTTACAACACGCCGGGTTGTCGCACGTGTGCCGCACCACTTGAGGCAGCAGGCCAAATGTGAGGAAGTACACAAGCCTTGAGACCGAAAAAACTATACCACGGCACTTTATACATCCGTACCCCTTGTTTGTACATCTTTTCCATATGAGACATCCGCTTTCTTCCTGGTAGACCATGGATTTAGTCAGTCGATTGCGGAGCTTGTCATCTGTAAGCTTTGGGAGAGCTGGCAAGTGGCCAGCGGTGTTGGTGTTTTCCATTTTAATATTAAGGAAAGCCAGTCGTGCCTGCGTGACTAGTGGGAATGGGTAATGATCACGTGGCCGTCTCTGGGGGCTGCAGTAACTGGCACCCGCTCGACTTTTTGAGTCCCACAACGCAAATATATGAACTTCGTTAGCCTTCGTTTTTGCCAATTGATACAATATGCGTCTTAATGGCATAGATTCGCCAAACATTCACCTAATTAGATCACCCTCCGTCCATCCAACGTCTCATACAACTGGTTTGACATTAGGGGCAATTGTTCGTATATTCTGGCATTATGGCGCAGTTGCCGTATATGGAGGCGAACCACACAAACGGTCGACGCACTTCACAATCACCTTCGGGTGATGCGCATTTTGCAAACTTCAAAAATGCCGACACCACAAACCAATGACGCTCTGCCCCTTCCTGGGCACACGGCGCTTCATCCAGACATGGCGGGACTCCTTGCCCCCACCCTCCTCCGGTCCCTTGAACGGTTCATCCGCCAGGAGGTCCGCCACGCCCTGGCCACCGCGCCTCCGCCACCGCCGCGCCTGATTCGACCCCGCGAGGTGTCAGAGCGCTTTGGCATCTGCCCTCGCACGCTCGACTCCCTCGTGCAAAGCGGACAGATCCCGGTCCTGCGCATCGGGCGCCAACTGCGATTCACCGAGACGGGCATTGCGGCCTACATCCAGCGTGCTCATGCTGCCACAGCGGTTGAGCTCCACTCCACAACGACCCACTCCGGAACTGACGAACGGCACAGCTCCGTAGCGCCATCCCTGCGCGAGACCACGACGCGCATGGACCATGGCATATCGAGCGACCACCCCGTACTGGGGCCACGGCCACTGGAGTGAGCGCTTCGCGCTGCCCCGGCCCGTGTACGATCGGGCTCGGGGCATGCTCGGGGATGCTTCCCCCGACACGCTCTCCTTCTTCTTTCACCTTCTCAAGAGCGGACGCACCGACACGTTCGTCCCCATCTACTGCCGCCTCATCCAGCATCACGCCCCTGAGGCCGACTGGAAATCGCTTCGAGACGCTGGCCTGATCGAGGTCCGCGAGCCCGAGCAAGTTCATCGCGTGTGCCGCCGATTCCGCGTGCCCATGGGAGTGGTTGGGGCGATTTTCGAGGTCGAACAGAGCCGCCTGCTCGAAGAGGCTGCCGCCCCGCTCGTCAATGCCATCACCGGCACGCCCGTACGGCGCCGGGCTGGACACGCCTACCACGACCGCGACGGACACAGCGAGCCCGCTCTAATTCTGGACGCACTCAAGCAGTTGAGCTATACCGAGATCGACATCGAGAAGGGGCTCGGTCTCCAGAGCGAGCGCAAGGCGTACCTCGACCGCTGCACGTCTCGCATCGTCCGACTCACGCGCGAGTTCAGGCGCAAGCTGCTCCGCTATGAGCACGACAACCGCCAACTCGTCACGACGGTCTCGCAGGCCTTCGAGCGCACATCCACGGGCGACCTCGTGCGGCTCTCGGTCCGCTATGAGGTTCAGAGGTCTGGGCGGGTGCATCCAGAGGGCGGAGGCCTGCAAAGCGCGACTCGTGAGATGAAAGGACGGCTCTACGGTGATCGCGACGAGGTGAAGAACTACGACCTGGTGAGCGCCCATCCGACGCTGCTGCTGTACGAGTTTGAACGGTGCGGGCTCAACGATTCGTTTCTGAGCGCCTACTGCACGCCCGACGGACGCGATGCTCTCGCCCATCGTCTCGGCCTCAAAACGCCGAACGTCAAGCTGTGTGTAAACGCTGTTAACATGGGGGCGTCGATGCCGCGTCTCAAAGCCCGCCGAAAAGGACAGGGTCGAACGCTCCTGCATCGGCATCGTGGGACAGACGTGCCGAGAAGGCGCAGAAGGGACTACTGCCCGCCCCCACGTCGTCGTCTTTCACTGCGGCGACAGGGCACGATTGAGCGGGTGCTTCGGCGGTCGGTGCCCCGAGGGAGCCTGCGCTCGGTGATCGGTCGGCTCCGCACGGAACTCCACGTGCATCGCCACCAGCTTCGCCTGTGGATCGATGGTGCCCTTGAAGGCCGCTTCGGGTACCAGATCACGCACAACCAGCAGACGTGCCTCAAGAACGCCATCGGCAAGTCGCTCCCCCTGCCCCAGACGATGACGGCGGCGGAACGCAGGCGCAAAGCTGCATCCCATCTGCTCACGGGACTGGAGGCCACCTTCATCCACACGCTGACGACCCTTGCGCCCCGCTACGGCTTCGAGGTTCTCGCGAACGAACATGACGGTCTCATCACGCGAGGGATCGTCCCCGAGGAAGCGGTTGCCGAAGTACGCGCACGTACCGGCCTCCATGGACTTCGCCTTGCGGAAAAGC
>CAVSDF010000005.1:0-611120 GCA_963726715.1 Rhodothermales bacterium | reverse complement strand
AACCCCGCATCTGCTGCCCATCAGCGGAAACGGACTTCAGCCCTTCTCCACCCAAACCCGTTCGGGCCTCGACCCGTACGCCCCCATCGAAAAGCGGCCGCTCATCACCCATGACGGCATGCGCTCGAAGGGCTTCACCGTCCGCATCGAAGACGACGCCACGCCCTACCGGCTGGCGTGAATGCGGCATCGTCCGCGAGGACTACCTCCTCGTGCCCAACCGTGACGTTCGCGACATGGCCGAAGAGATCGCCATTCGCTCCGGCCACGACTTCGTCACCAGCCGCACGCTCTTCGACGGCAAGCGCTTCGCCCTCGCCATCACCTTCCCCTTCGCCTACCAGGTCGAGGTCCGCGTCGGCGATCCGCTCAGCATCGGGATGGCCCTGCGAACATCCTACGACGGCTCCCAGCGTCTCTCCGCAAGCCTGTTCGTCCATCGCCTGGCCTGCTCGAACGGCATGATCGCCCCGCAGCTCTTCGGGCGCGTTCGCTTTCGACACGTCCAGAAGTCGGCAGGCTGGGAAGAGGAGGTCAGCCGGGTGATGTCGGTGCTCTCACAGGCCCACTACGGTCTCAAGGAGTTCGCGGCCTCGGCGGTCAAGCTGGCGAACACGCCTCTGACGGCGGAGCACCTGAAGCAGCTTCGCAAGGGTGTCTTCGCACCTGTGCCGATGACGCTCTGGAGCCGCATGGTCGACCAGACATTGCTACGTGAAGAGCACACTCTTTACGGGCTTCTCAACGGAGGCACCGCCGTCACATGGCACGATCCGAAGATGACCGTTCGGGACTTGGAGCACAACGAGACCCTCGTTCGCGGCCTGCTGTCGTACGCCAGACCCTCAACTGAGAACGGCCATGACGAACATCCTCTTCGACAGAAGCAGCCGGGCGGTCCTGGTGACGGTGCTCGACGTGATCGGTCGGGGCTTCCGTTACGCTGCTCAGATCCTGGGCCGTGGCCTGTGAGCCTCAGAGGCAGGAGCGGCCTTCGGGCTGCTTCTGTCTTTTGCTCCGTCAAGGAGAACGGACCCGGTGGCGAGACATCAGGTCAAATGACCCAGTGACGAGACAGGTCAGGGCATACGGCAATCCCCGTTCGATGAAACGAAGGTCCGAGTCTCGGGCGAGACTCGGGAGACCTGACCAGAAGGCCGGCCCAAAACCCCTCTCTACGGCGAGGCTACGGTGGAAAGATGTTCTGACGAGGGGATCCACTGCTGCGACGCAAAAGCGGTTGCCAAGAGTCTCGGGGCGAGACTGATGAATCGCCATCCAGGCAGCATCCGGGTAAGGGCAATCGCAACCCTCCTGGACCACACCGACCCTGTCGAACCGACCTCGTAGGACACCCTTAGTACAGCCCCGGAAGGCTTGAATGGCCATCAAAGCCAAACGCCCCGAAATCGGCCTTCAAGGCGTCATCCGGGGCGTTTTTGCAGGAGCCGATAAGCAGATTCGAACTGCTGACCTGTTCATTACGAGTGAACCGCTCTACCAACTGAGCTATATCGGCGACAGGACCGGAATGATACGGCGGCGGCGTGGGGCCTGTCAACGCGGCTGAGCGAAGCAACGGCGAAGGTGACAGCCATCGCTCCTCATCGGCGGCGCGGACGGGCACGTGGCAGCGGGCGCGACGTTTGCCCTGCCCCCTCTTCCACCCCCGAATGCCCTCTTCTGCCGCTTCCCCGGGGCTCGTGTCCCTCCGCGAGCGCCTCGCCACGGTCACCGACCTCGCCCGCGCCGCTGCCGTTCTCGAATGGGACGCCGAGACGTACCTCCCCGACCACGCCGCCGCGCAGCGCGCCGAGCAGACGGCGACGCTCCGGCGACTCGCCCACGACACGCTCGTCGCCGACGAGACCGGCGCGCTCCTCGACGCCGCCGCGCGCGAGGCGGCCCCCGACACGCTCGACGCCGACCTCGTCCGCATCGCCCGGCGTGACCGCGACCGCGCGCTCTGCCTGCCCTCGCGCCTCGTCGCCGACCGCGCCATCGCTACCGGACGGGCCATTGCGGCCTGGCAGGCGGCGCGGCAGGCAAGCGACTTTTCAGCGTTTGCGCCGCACCTCGCGCGGATCGTCGAGATCAATGTCGAAGAAGCCGACCGCGTGCGGCCGCTGATCGCTGCCGAGCGCGGGTCGTCGTATACGCCTGCGAGCGATGCCGATGCGCGCTACGACGCCCTTCTGGATGCCTTTGAGCCGGGCACGACGATCGCCGATGTCGGGAGGGTCTTCGCCGAACTGCGCGAGGGTCTCGTGCCGCTCGCCCGCGACATCGCCGCCGCGCCGCAGATCCCCGACGCCTTCCTCCACCGGCCCATCGACGAGGCCGCGCAGTGGGCGCTCTCGCTCGAAGTCGCCGCGGCGCTCGGGTATGCGCTCGGACGCGGGCGTCTCGACCGCTCGGCGCATCCGTTCAGCACGTCGTTCGGACGCGACGACGTGCGCATCACCACGCGCGTCGATGCCGGATACTGGCCGACGAGCTTCTTCGGGACCGTCCACGAGGTCGGGCACGCGCTCTATGAGCAGGGACTATCGCCCGATCTGACCGCTCGCCGCTCGCCGAGGGCACGTCGCTCGGGATGCACGAGAGCCAGTCGCGCCTCTGGGAGAACCTCGTCGCCCGCAGCCGCGGCTTCTGGACGTGGGCCACGCCGGTCGCGCAGCGCCACGCCGCGGGCGCCCTCGACGGCGCCACACCCGGCGCCCTCTACGCCGCCGTCAACCGCGTCGCCCCCAGCGCCATCCGCGTCGAGGCCGACGAGGTGACGTACCACCTGCACGTGATGCTGCGCGTCGAGATCGAGCGCGCCCTCATCGGCGGCACCCTCGCCATCGCCGACGTGCCGGACGCGTGGAACGCGGCGATGGCGGCGGCCCTCGGCAGCGCCCCCGCGAGCGACGCCGACGGGTGCCTGCAAGACGTCCACTGGGCCCACGGGACGTTCGGCTACTTCCCGACCTACACCCTCGGCACGCTGATGTCCGTACCGCTCTTCGAGGCCGCCGCGCGCGATCTCGGCGTCGCCGACGGATTCGAGGCGGCGTTCGCGGCGGGCGAGTTCGCCCCTCTTCTCGGCTGGCTCCACGAGCACGTCCACCGCCACGGGCGGCGCCGGAGCGCCCCCGAGATCCTGCGCGCGGCGACGGGCGCGGCGCTGAGCGCGGCGCCGTGGCTTGCGTACGCACGGCGCAAGTACGGGGCGCTGTACGGGTTTGGCGGGTGACGCGGCTGCCCCGGGCCGCCTCCTGTCCCGCCGCACCCCCTCCTGCCGCTGCGCGCTGCACGCGCTCCGCGGCGGTCCTCCCCCGCGGTCGCGGGGGAGGTGCCCCGAAGGGGCGGAGGGGGCGCACGGCCACTGAGTCGACGATCCTGCATCCGCCGCCGCGCCGCCGCGTGAAGCCTGAGCGGAGGCGTTGGCGCAGCCTGCCTCGGCGGCGTTCTTCCGGGCGCCCCCTCCCGCCCCACGCCCGCGCGCCTGTGTCCGACGCCTCCGCCCCTGCCCTGCCGCCTGCCGCCCATGTCGACGAGGCCCGCCTCGATGACAGTCGCGGCTCCGAGCGCGACGCCCTGACGCCGCGCGACGGTGTCGCCGTGCCCACCGCCGACGCGCCGCAGCAGCCGACGTATCCCGACGCCGAGCACCTCGAACGCGTCCTCGCGCACCTGCGCTCGCTCCCGCCGCTCGTCACCTCGTGGGAGGTGACGCGGCTGCGCCAGCACCTCGCCGAGGCCAGCGCCGGGCAGCGGTTTCTGCTGCAAGGCGGCGACTGCGCCGAGTCGTTCGCCGACTGCACCTCGCCCGTCATCGCCAACCGCATCAAGGTGCTGATGCAGATGAGCCTCGTGCTCAACTACGGCCTCCGCCAGCGCGTCGTGCGCGTCGGGCGCTACGCCGGGCAGTACGCCAAGCCGCGCTCGCAGGACACCGAAACGCGCGGCGGCGTCACGCTTCCCGCCTACCGCGGCGACGTCGTCAACGGCGCGCCGTTCACGCCTGAGGCGCGGACGCCCGACCCCGAGCGCCTCCTGCGGGCCTACACGCGGAGCGCGCTCACGCTCAACTTCGTCCGCGGCCTGGTCGACGGGGGATTCGCCGATCTCAATCACCCGGAGGTCTGGGAGCTCGATTTCGCCAGCAGCGCGCCGCTCGCCGACGAGTACCACGCGATCGTCGCACGCATCCACGACGCCCTCTCGTTCGTCTCGACGCTCACCAACGGGCCCGATCGCAGATTTCGAGCGCGCCGAGTTCTTCACCAGTCACGAGGCCCTGCTGCTCGACTACGAGTCCGCCCTGACGCGCCACGTCCCGCGCCACGCCGACCCGTACAACCTGAGCACGCACCTTCCGTGGATCGGTCTGCGGACGAACGACCCCGACGGCGCGCACGTCGCCTACGCGGCCGCGCTCGGCAACCCGGTCGCCGTCAAAGTGGGCCAGACGACGCCGACGGACCACGTCGAGGCGCTCCTCGCACGCCTCGACCCGCTCAAGACGCCTGGGCGCCTGACGCTCATCTGCCGCTTCGGCGCCGACGCGGTGGCCGACCATCTGCCGCGGCTCGTCGAGACGGTCCGGCGGCGCGGGCATCCGGTGCTGTGGGTGTGCGACGCGATGCACGGCAACACCGAGACGACGGCGACGGGCGTCAAGACGCGGCGCTTCGAGCAGATCGTCTCGCGAGATCGAGCAGTCGTTCGAGGTGCACCGCGCCCTCGGCACGCACCTCGGCGGCGTCCACCTCGAACTGACCGGCGAGAACGTGACCGAGTGCACAGGCGGCGCGCGCGGCCTCACCGACACCGACCTGACGCGCGACTACCGCTCGAACGTCGACCCGCGCCTCAACGCCGAACAGGCCATCGAGGCCTCGCTCGCCATCGTCCGCATGCACCACCGCACGCGGCGGTGACGCCGGGTTGGGGATGCGGACGCGCAGGCGGCCAACCTGACAGGTCCCCGCACCTGTCAGGTTTGTGCGCGGGGGCGGATGGCGATGCGCAGGGCGATGATCGGCGGGCGGCGCGGGGGGCGGTGGCGGAGTGACGGTGGGAGATGCGCGGGATTGGCGTCCGGTGGGGGGCGGGTCGGAGACCCGCCCCTACGGCGCGTTTTCATCACCGTCGCGGTCGTCATGACCAACCATCGACGACCAACAACCAACCACAAACGACGCGCCGGGGCCGGGGTGTTACCTTACGCGGACGGTTTCCCCACTCCTGCCCATGACCTCGCGCCGCACGTTCCTCCGCTCCGCCGCCCTCTCGACCGCCGCCGTCGCCGCCTATCCGCGCAGCGCGTGGAGCGCCTCGAAGACGCTGCGGCCCGGCGACTTCATGATGGTCGACCTGCCGAGCGCCGACCTCACCGCCGACACGGTCGCCTTCCTGCGCGAGTACGGCGTGCGCGGCGTCTGCCTCTTCCAGCGCCACATCGAGAGCGAGGCGCAGACGCGCGGCCTCGTCGAGAGCCTCCGCGCGGCCCTCGGGCGCGACGTGCTCGTGGCGGTCGACCAGGAAGGCGGCGGCGTCTTCCGCACGCGCACGCTGCCGTTCGCGCCGTCGGCGATGAACCTCGGCGCCTCGAACGACCCCGCGATGGCCGAGAGCGTCGGCGCGGCAGTCGGGCGCGGGCTGCGGTCGATGGGCTTCAACTGGAATTTCGCCCCCGTCCTCGACGTCAACAACAACCCCGGAAACCCGGTCATCGGCGACCGCAGCTTCGGCTCCGACCCGGCGCTCGTCGAGCGGCTCGGGATGGCGTGGATGCGCGGCCTCGGCAGCGCAGGCGTGGCCGGATGCGTCAAGCACTTCCCCGGCCACGGCGATACGCAGACCGACAGCCACCTCGGCCTCCCCGTCGTCGACAAGCCGCTCGCGACGCTCGAAGCGCTCGAACTCGCCCCCTTCCGCGCCGCCGCCCGCGCCGGTGCGCCCGCCTTCATGACGGCGCACATCGTCTTCCCGCAGATCGACCCCGAGCACCCGGCGACGCTCTCGCGCCCGGTCCTCACCGGCATCCTGCGCGAGCGCTTCGGCTACGAAGGCGTCATCACGACCGACTCGATGGGGATGCAGGCCGTCAGCGACCGCTACGGGCGCGGCGACGCAGCCCGGATGACGCTCGCCGCCGGCGCCGACCTCGTGCTCGCCCTCGGCAACCGCGAGGCGCAGGTGGCGACCGCCGAGTCGCTCGAACGCGTCCTCCGCGACACGTCGATCCCGGCCTCGGAGATGCGCCGCAAGGTCGAGCGCCTCGCCGCCCTCGCCCACCGCTTCCCCGTCGACACGCGCGAGTACACGGGCGCCGAGCGCCAGAGCGACGGCCAGACGATGCGCCGCGCGTGGGCCGCGGGCCTCACGACCGTCGGCGCCGCACGCCCGATCGCCGCCGGAACGCCGATCACGCTCGTCGTCTCGCAAGGCTCCGCAGCAGGCGCCGCCTCCGACAGCGGCCTCTCGGGCCAGGGCCTCACCGCCCGCCTCGCCGAGCGCTACGACGTGCGCGTGGTGACCTTCGACGGCGGCGCCGACGATCAGAGCGCGGCCCTCGCCATGTTCGCCACGGTCCACCGCGCGGGCACGCCCGTCGTCTTCGCATCCACGAGTCGCCTGCGCCTGAGCCCGTCGGTGAAGGCGTTGGCCGCGCGCGTCGCCCCGGCCCTCCACCTCGCGCTCTGGAATCCCTACAATGCCGCCGACGTGCCCGCTCCCGCGCTCCTCACCTACGGATTCCGCCCCGAAGCCCTCGACGCCGCGCTCGCGTGGATGACCGGGCAGGCACAGGCGCCGGGCCGCCTCCCCGTCGAAATGCCCGCCTGACCGCGACGACGGACGACGAGGACGATTCGACCCTCGACGTTCGACGCTCCACAATCGACCCTCGACCAACTACCGACGACGTTCGACCAACGACCGGCACCCCTCGCGTGAGCCGCGCGCACCCGAGCGCGGTGGCCGGTCGTACATTCCAGCCCTCCCTTACCGACACCGATCCATGTCCGCTCCCCAGTACCGGATGCTCATCGTCGAGGACGACCCCAACGTCGGCGACGCGCTCCAGGACTTCTTCGAGGTTCACGACTTCACCGTCACCCGCGCCCTCGATGGCGATCAGGCCGTGGCGACGATGCAGGAGCGCCCGGAAGACTTCGACGTCTGTCTCCTCGACGTGACGCTGCCCGGGAAATCCGGCTTCGAGGTGCTCGAACTCTCGCAGGCCGTCGACTTCTCCGCTCCCATCCTGATGCTCACCGGGCGCGGCGAGCAGGAGAGCATCCTGAAAGGCTTCGGCCTCGGCGCCGAGGACTACGTCCTCAAGCCCTTCAACGCCGACGAGCTGCTCGCCCGCGTCCGCGCCGTCCTCGCACGCACGCAGCCGCCCGACCGCACACCGATGGAGATCCACGAGATCGGCGACGTCGAGATCAACTTCTCGACGCACGAGGCGCGTCGGGGTGACGAGGAAGTGCCGCTCACGGCGCTCGAGTTCGACATCCTCCGCTACCTGATCCTGCACCGCGGCAAGACCGTCACGCGCCGCCAGCTCCTCACCGACGTGTGGGGCATCGACCAGGACATCGTAACGCGCACCATCGACCGCCACATGGCGAGCGTGCGCAAGAAGATCGAGCCCGATCCCGCACAGCCGATGTACATCGAGACCGTCTACGGCATCGGCTACCGCTACAAGGAAGCCTGACGCCTCGCTCGCCCGTGGCCCCTCCGCCTGACCGACGACCGCCGGATCGCCTGCGCCCTCTGCGCGCGGGGCAGATCCGGCGGTCGCTGCGTTCGTGGAGGCCCCGGCGGGCACTGCGGAGGGCGATGCCGCCGTCGATGCGTTCGTCGCGGCCATCGAGCCGGAGGCGTTCCAGGAGATCGCGCAGCGCGTACGCCGCCTCTTCGCCGACGCTGCCCCGGCGCTCCGCGAACGGATGCGGTACGGCCTGCCGATGTGGACGGGCTGCGGACACGTCGCGTTCATCAGCCCGTCGAAGACCGGCATTGCCGTCGGCTTCCCGTACGGCGCCGCCTTCGCCGACCCCGACAGCCGGCTGCGCGGCGCAGGCAAACACGGCCGTCATCTCCGCCTCCGCACGTGGCGCGACGCCGACGTGCTGAGCGGTTTCCTCGCCCAGGCGCTCGCCCGCGACGCCCGGCCCGGCCTCACGGGGGATGGCGGTGCACGCGATGCCCATGCGGGACCACCGGGGGCGTAGGGGCACTTCGGGACCGCCCCTACCGGGCACATCGCCACGGACCGGGTGGGGCGCCACCGCCCGACCGTCGGGCGCCACCGATCCTCGGGCCACCAAACGCAAACACCTGTCAGGTCGGGGACCTGACAGGTGCGTTCGGAGCGTGGAGCCGATCAGGAGGCGTCTTCGACGGGCTCGGCGCCGACGAGCTTGTAGCCGATGCCGTAGACGGAGCGGATGGGCCACGTGTCCTCGTCGTCGCCGTCCATCACCTTGCGGAGGGCGTTGACGTGGCGGTCGATGGTGCGCGTCTCGACTTCGGCGGGCAGGTTCCACACGTCGCGGAGGAGCTGCTTGCGCGAGACCGTGCGCCCGCGGTGGACGATGAAGTAGCGCAGGAGGCGGTATTCGAGGTCCGTCAGGCTGACCGGCTCGCCGCTGCGGTTGAGGCGCGCGGTATCGAGGTCGACCGTCAGGCCGCCGATGCGGTAGGCGCCCTTTGCGGCGGAGCCCGCGGGGCGGCTGCGGCGGAGGACGACCTGCACGCGCGCGAGCAGCTCTTCGGTCGAGAAGGGCTTCGTCAGGTAGTCGTCGGCGCCGAGTTCGAAGCCGCGGAGGCGATCTTCGGCGGCGCCCATCCCGGTCAGCATCAGCACCGGCGTCGAGACGCCCTTGGCGCGCAGTTCGCGCAGCACGTCGAAGCCCGACTTGCCCGGCAGCTTGGCGTCGAGCACGACGAGGTCGAAGCCCGGCAGCGCCGATGCCTGTTCGAGACCTTTTTGCCCATCCCCGGAGACCTCGACGGTGAAGCCCTGGGCTTCGAGGTAGAGTTGCAAACCGGCGGAGATCTGAGGGTCGTCTTCGACGATCAGCAGGCGGGCGCTCGAAACGTCGTCGTGCTGCATAGGGGAGTACGGATGAAGGAGAGAGCAGCCCCGGACGCGGTGGCCGCGCGGGCGGGGCCGGAGGCGGGTCGGAGCACGGGGGTTGCGGAAACTACGATGCGACGGCGCCGGTTGCGCGCCGCCGATGACCGTTCCGCCGCGCTACGCCCTCAGCACCTTCGCCACGTACCGCCCGGCGAGCGCCGCGCAGGCCGATGCGTCGGACGCGGCGCAGGCGTTCGTGGCCGCGCTCCGCGAACACTACCGGCCCCGGAGCTTCTCGGGGAGCCTCTTCCGCCGCCGTCCGCCGCTGCCCGCACGCGGGCTGTACCTCGTCGGGCCGGTCGGCACCGGCAAGACGCACCTGCTCGCCGCCTGCGCCCACGCGCTCGCGCCCGCCGTGCCGGTGGCCTTCCTGCGCGCCTCCGCGCTCTTCCGCACGACGGAGCCGCCCGACGTCTACGCTGCCGCCCTCGAACGGCGCGTGCGGGTCGTGTGCATCGACGAGGTGGAGGTCGACGACCCCGCCAACGAGGTCCGCCTCGTGCGGACGCTCAAAGCGCTCGACACGCACGGCGTGGCGGTGATCGCGACGAGCAATGCGACGCCCGACGCGTTCGTCGGGGCGGCCTTCGGGGGCGACCGCTTCCAGCGCTTCCTCGCCGAGTTCAGCGCCGCCTACCGCGTCGTCGTGGTGCCGGGCGACGACTACCGCGAGCGCCTCGCCCGCGACGGACGCGCATTCATCGGCCCCGAATCCGTCTCCCTCGCCGCGTTGCAGCGCCTGCACGATGCGAAAATGGAGGAGGACGAAGGCGATGGCAACGCCCTCTGGGTCGACTGGCGCGACTTCCTCCACCGCTCGCGCGAGACCGAGCATCTGGCCCTCGTCGACGCGCTCGCACGTCCAGACCGGCTCTTCCTCGCCCGCCTCGACCCTCAGACGACCGACGACGCCCTCCGCCTGCTCCGCGTCCTCGACGACCTCTACGTCCGCCCCGACGCGCCGACGCTGTTCTTCTCATCCGAGACCGCGCCCGAGGCGTGGCTCGCCGACGCCGACAGCGGCACCGCCCGCGCCATCGCCGACAAATTCCGCCGGACGGTGTCGCGTCTGCGGGCACTCACGACGGTCGAGACGGTGGGCCGGGACGTGGTCAATGGCGCGCGCATCGGCGCTTGAACCTGTCAGGTCGGGGACCTGGACAGGTTGCGGCCGGACACCGCACCCGCCCCGCCCCACACCACCCCACACCTCACCAATTCCCTTCCCTCACGCCTCGCGCAAGATGCGCGTCACTTCCTCGGGCGATTTTTTGAGCAGGCCGCGCTGGCGCAGCGAGATCATCGTCGTGTCGAGGGTGCCGTGGCGCATGCGGGCGCGCACCTCGTCCACCGTCATGCCCGCGTTGAGCCACAGCAGCGCGGCGGTGTGGGTGAGGCTGTGCGGCGTCAGGCCGGGCCGGTGCAGGCCCGCGGCCTCCATGGCACGGCGGATGCGGGTGCGCACGCTGCGGGTGTTCAGGCGCTCGCCCGCGCTGCGGTGCCCGTGCGAGGCGAACAGCGGCGCCTCGGGCGGACTCTCGCCCCGCGCGGCGAGGTAGGCGAGCACCGCCGCCGCCACCCGGTCGTCGATGGGCGCCTGCTGATCTTTCACCGTGTGCCCCTTGCCCTGCACGTGGAGCACGTGGCCGGAGGCCGAGAGCACGAAGTCGGCCCGGTCGGCGCGCACGAGTTCGATCTCCGCAAGGCCTGCGCCGAGCATCATGTAGACGAGGGCGCGGTCGCGCAGCTCCAGGACCGTGGCGAACGGGAGGGCGTGCAGCAGCGCCTCCACCTCCTGCATCGTCAGGATGGAGCGGCTGTGCGAGGCCGGACGGCTGTTGCCCTTGACGGCCTTCGCCGGGTTGTCGGCGAGCAGGCCGATGTCGACCAGGTACTGGCAGAAGCGCCGCACGGCGGTGAGGTACGTCGAAACGGACACGTCGTGCAGGCCGCGCTCGTCCATCAGGTACCGCTTGTAGCGCTCCACGTCGGCGGCGCGGAAGCGGAACGCGCCCTGCTGCGCGGCAGCCCAGCGCGTGAGCTCGCGCAGGGCGCGCCGGTACGTGCCGACCGTCTCCTTCGACCGGCGCGCGAGGTGCTCGGTGAGGAACGCTTCGAGCCGCTCGTCGAGCGCCGCCGCCGACAGCGTGAGGCCGGCGTCGAGCGCAGCGTCCGGGAGTGAAGCGTTGGGCGTCGCGGACGCGTCAGGGGCAGAGGTCGAGTCGGCGTCGGGCATGGGCGGACAGGCGGTTGGCGTTCCCGCTTCCCACCGACCGAGGCGACGCATGTTCCAATAACGGACGCTGTCCCTGAGGTGTCCTTGCCAGGCCCGCAGGGACGTGGCCCTCTGGTCCTCCCGCGCTCTTGGCGACGAGATGGCCACGCGTCGCTCGCACGAACAGACCCTTTTCGGATCGCCTCAGAGCGTGGCGTTCGGGTCGAGGCCTTCGAGGGCGGCGGTGTAGCGGGCGAGGAAGCTCGCCGCCATCGACCCGTCGATGACGCGGTGGTCGTACGACAGGCTCACGTACATCATCGAGCGCACCGCGATCACGTCGCCGAGCACCGGGTCCTCCATCACCATCGGGCGCTTCTTGATGGCGCCGGTGGCGAGGATGGCCACCTGCGGCTGGTTGATGATGGGCGTGCCCATGAGCGAGCCGAGCGAGCCGATGTTGGTGACGGTGAACGTGCCGCCCTGCAGCTCGTCGGGCTGGAGCTGCTTCGAGCGCGTCCGCGCGGCCAGGTCGGCGGTGGCGTGGGCGAGGCCGATGAGGTTCTTCGTCGCCCGCGTTGCGGATGATCGGCGCCATGAGACCCGCCGTGCCGAGCGCGACGGCGATGCCGATGTGGATGTCCTTGCGATCAGAATCTTGTCGCCTTCGACCGACGCGTTCATCATCGGATGCGTGCGCAGCGCCTGCACCGCGGCGTGGACGAAGTACGGCGTGTAGGTCAGCTTGACGCCGTTCTCGCGCTCGAACGCGACCTTGTTCGACTCGCGGCTGCGGACGACGCCGGTCACGTCCATCTCGGCGAAGCTCGTCACGTGCGGGCTCGTCGCCTTCGAGCGCACCATGTGCTCGGCGATGATGCGGCGCATCCGGTCCATCTGCACCATCTCGACGCGCCCGTCGGGCGTGCCGCTCACGACCGCCGGAGCCGACGCGCGCGGCGCCGGTGTGGACGCGGGTGCCGCCGGAGCGGGCGCCACCTTCGCAGGCGGTTCGGGCGCGTGGACGGCTTCGGGCGACGCCGCGCCGCTGCCAGTCGAGGCGCCGGAGCGGTGCCGTGCGCGCTGATTCGACGTAGCGGAGCACGTCGTCCTTGGAGACACGTCCGCCGCTGCCCTTGCCGCTGATGGCCGAGAGTTCGTCCACTCGACGCCCTTCCTTCTCGGCGATGGCTGCGCACGAGCGGCGAGACGAAGCGCCCCTGCCCGTCCGTGCGCCCGATCGGCCCGCCATCGCCCGACGACGAGGCCGGAGCGGATGTGGAGGACGCCGTGCCCGACGCCACATCAACCGCCTGCGCCGCTGCGGACCGCCGTCGGTGCGCCCGACGGCTCGCTCGGCGTGGCCGACACGTCGTACGCCGCCGCCTCGGGCGCGCCGCGCGGCACCGACATCGGCATCGACGCTTCGGTCGACGACTCGTACGGCATCCCGACCGGCGCCGTCTTCGACGCCTCGACATCGCCGCCCGCCTGCGCGGGGGCCGACGCCTGCGCGGGCGCTGCCGGGGCCGCAGTGCTGATGCGCTCGCCGCGGCGCCGCCGCGCCCGTCGTCAGCATGGCGATGACGGTGCCGACTTCGACGGTGTCGCCTTCCTCGGCGAGGATCTCCGCGAGCGTGCCCGCCGCCGGACTCGGCACCTCCGTGTCCACCTTGTCGGTGCCGATCTCGAAGAGCGTCTCGTCGAGTTCGACCGCCTCGCCGACGGCCTTGTGCCACGCGATCACCGTCCCTTCCGTGATCGATTCGCCCATCTTGGGCATCGTCACCTCGACGCGCGCGCCTCCGTCGGTGCGCAGCGGGCGGCAGGCGGCGGAGCATCCGCAAGCGGAGCCGAGGCAACCGGCGCCGCAGGAGCGGACGGAGCAGGCGCAGCCGCGGGAGCCGTCTGGGCGCTGCGGGGCCGGAGCAGTTGGCGCTGCCGCAACGGGCGATGCGGCAGGGGCTGCAGGCGCGGCGGCGGTAGGGGCAGCGTTGGCTTCGCCCTCCCCTGCGGGGTCGCCGCCGGTGTCGATGCGGGCGATGACGGTGCCGACCTCGACGGTGTCGCCTTCCTCGGCGAGGATCTCGGCGAGCGTGCCCGCCGACGGACTCGGCACCTCCGTGTCCACCTTGTCGGTGCCGATCTCGAGCAGCGTCTCGTCGAGCTCGACCGCCTCGCCGACGGCCTTGTGCCACGCGATCACCGTCCCTTCCGTGATCGATTCGCCCATCTTGGGCATGGTGACGTCTAGCAGCGCCATGGGAAGGCAGGGGTGCAGAGCAGGAAGCGGCTTCCGGCAATATACCCCGTCCGCCCGCCGCGCCCGGCCGAAGCGCTTTTGCGGCTCCGAACGGTGCCTGCACAGTCGTCCGGCGTGGCGCCGCTGTTCACGCCCTTTTCGCCCGCCACCGATGCCCACAGAGGCGCACGTGCGCGGGCACCTCGCGCACGGCGGCGGCGTAGCAGCGGCGTTACTGTCTCCGTGAGTCGCAGGCGCCCGCCTGCGCGCCCGATGCCTCCCGCCGCCGCCGGGAGACTCCGCTGTGCCGGCTCGTTGCTCCCTGGATCGCTGCTTCTGCGTCAGGCGTGGCGATCCTGCTCGTGCTCGACCTCGTCGTGCTCAACAAGGAGGCCCACAAGGTGACGCTCCGCGAGGCGCTGCGGTCGAGCGCGTTCTTCATCGTCGTGCGCGCTTGCCGTTCGGCGGCGTATCGTGTGGTGGCGAGCTCGGACGCGCTCGGCGGGCGCTCGAGTACTACACCGGCTACCTCGTCGAGCAGTCGCTCTAGCGTGGACAACCTGTTCGTGTTCGCGCTGCTCTTCCGCTACTTCAAGGTGCCGCCCGAGTACCAGCACCGGGTGCTCTTCTGGGGCATCTTCGGCGCCATCGTGATGCGGGCGCTCATGATCTTCGCGGGCGTCGCGCTCGTCACCCGCTTCGAGTGGCTGCTCCACGTCTTCGGCGCCTTCCTGATCTACTCGGGCTTCAAGATGCTGCGGCCCGCGCGACGAGCCGGAGGACATCGACGACAGCCGCGTGATGCGGCTCGATGCGGCGCATCGTGCCGGTCGCGCAGGGCCTGCACGGGCACCACCTGTTCGTGGATGCACCGCTCGGCGGAAGAGCGGCCATGGCGACGCGCCTGTTTCTCGTGCTCGTGATGGTCGAGTTCACCGACGTCGTGTTCGCCGTCGATTCGATCCCGGCCATCATCGGCATCGTCGATCTGACCGCCGCACGCGCGTTCATGATCTTCACGTCGCAACATCATGGCCATCCTCGGCCTGCGAAGCCTGTTCTTCGTGCTCGCGACTTCATCGAGCGCTTCAAGTACCTGCACTACGGCCTCGCGCTCGTGCTGCTGTTCATCGGCGGCAAGATGCTCGCCGAGATCTGGCACCTCAAGATGCCCACCTCGCCTCGCTGGTGATCGTGCTCGGCACCATCATCACCTCCGTCGTGCCTCGCTCGTCGTCACTGCGCCGCCACCAAGGCACACCGCCCGACCGCCGCCCACCCGCGCCCCCGCCCATCGGCGCCCTCACCGCGAGGCCAGATGACGGGGCGCGAACGTGCCGCGCTCCGGAGCCGCGCCAACGTCCGGTGGGGCCGGCGACTTCCTGCCCCGCCCCCTGCGGCCCCGACACTCCGGCCTGATCGCTTCTGAATGGGCGTGCCATCGGAGTCTGCCGATGTCCACGATCCACGCAGATCGTTACACGTTCATAGACTTAGGGCCGGGTGTAAGGGCTTGCATCGCGCGCGCGGTGTCGTAACGTTACGCGCGCCTGATTCCCCGTGTCCCAACCTCCTATCGTTGATGAAACGCTTTCATACCGCCGCCCTTCTCCCTGCCGGCCTCCTCGCTCGTGCGGCTCGCCCCGCCTCTCCTCGGCCTGCTCGCCTGCCCCTCGCGTGTCCGCGCAGACCACCACGACATACCGCGCCGTCCTCTCGGGCGCCAACGAGGCGCCCGCCCAACGCCTCGACGGCGACCGGCTCGGCGACGCTCGACCTCAACACGTCCACGCTCGCGTGGACGCTCACCGGCTCGTACACCGGCCTCACCGGCACCATCAGCGGCTCGCACATCCACACCGGCGCGGCGGGCATGAACGGCCGCGTCATCTTCAACCTCACGAACACGGGCGGCTCGACGGGCACGCTCAGCGGCTCGGGCACCTTCACGACCCAGCAGGCGCTCGACCTCAAGGCCAACGGCCTCTACGTCAACGTCCACTCCTCCCCGAGCTACACCGGCGGCGAGATCCGCGACCAGCTCCGCTTCGCCACGCCCACCGTCGACGGCACTCTGCACCGACGGCAACTACCAGGCGCTCGGCAGCTACACGCAGGCCCACGGCTTCGGCGACTGGGGCCTGAAGAGCCTGAAGTCCTACCGCGACGCGACGCACCTCTACCTCTGCGTCGAGGGCACGACCGAGGGCAACTTCAACGGCCTCTACACCTGGCTCGACGTCTCCGACCGCGCCACCGGCAGCCCGTCGTGCGCGCAGATCCCGCGCACCGTCGCGGCGGCTTCGACGGCGCCCGCCCGACGCTCGAACTGCCGAACACCGACTTCGGCATCCGCTTCGGCACGACGACGGCACGACTGGGCTACGTCAACGTCGCCACCTACACCGGCGCAGCGTGCCTCGAGCACCTACCTCGGCTCGCTTCGCCACGAACGGCACCGCCTCCAACGAGAGCCAGGGCAGCGCTTTCGCGGGCGCCTCGTTCGCGTACCGCCACAAGGCCAACCGTCACCGCCAACACCGACGGCAGCGGCTTCGAGATCAAGCTCCCACTCGTCGACCATCGGCGCCTCCGGTACGATCGCCGTGACGGCGACGCCACTTCGGCGCCGCGGCGCGAGTGCGGCTGGCAGCGAGCACGCTTCCAGCTCTTCACCGCCTACGCGAGCAGCAACGGCGGCTTCTTCTCCTCCGATGTCATCCCGGAGGTGCCGGGCAACGGCGCGACCAACCTCGGCGCCAACCCCAACTTCGTGGCCCTGCCGGGCGTGCAGGCGACGCCGTCGTCGACGCTCCCGGTCGAGTTGTCGTCCTTCACGGCGAGCGCCGACGGCCAGAGCGCCGTGCTTCGCTGGACGACCGAGAGCGAGACCAACAACGCGGGCTTCTCGGTCGAGTCGCTTCGCGGCGGCGTGTGGACCGAAGCGGCCTTCGTCGCCGGACGCGGCACGACGAGCGAGCGCGCGAGCTACGAGCGCCGCATCGAGGGCCTGAGCGCCGGACGCCACACGTTCCGCCTCGTCCAGCGTGACCTCGACGGCACGACGGCGATCGGTGGGACGGTCGAGGTGGCGATCGCGCCCGACGGCGCCTTCTCGATCACCACGCGCCGCCTCGGCGGATCGGTCGTGCTCGGCATCGCCGCCCGCGAGGCGCAGGCCGTCACCGTCGAGGCCTTCGACGTGATGGGCCGCCGCGTCGCCCGCCTCTTCGCCGGCACCATCGACGGCTCGGCCGACGTGGCCTTCGACACCGCCGCGCTTCCGTCGGGCGTCTACCTCGTCCGCGTGATGGGCGAGCGCGCAAGCGCCACCCGCAGCGTCGTCGTCGCCCGCTGAGCCACCCGGCTCAGTCGCCCGGCTCCCGGCGCCGTCTCCGACGTGCAACACCTGTCAGGTCTTCCGGCCTGACAGGTGTTTTGCTGTCGCCCCATTCCCGGTCTCCTGTGCCTCCCGACGCCCTTCCGCCCGGCCTCGCCGACGATGAGCACGTCGGCCTTGCCGGTCCCGGCGAGGCGGAGACGCGCGTGCTCGGCTCCGTCTTTCGCGCCCGCGCGGTCGCCGTCGCCACCGAAGCCGACGTGCGGCGGCACCTCGGTGCCCTGCGCGCCCGCGAACCCGACGCGACGCACCACGTCTCCGCCTTCCGCCTCTTGGGGGGCATCGCCCGCGCCGACGACGACGGCGAGCCGAGCGGCACGAGCGGGGCGCCGGTGCTGCGGCAGATCGACGCGCGCGGGCTGGCCGGCGTGCTCGTCGTCGTGGCGCGGTGGTTCGGCGGAACGAAGCTGGGCACGGGGGGCCTCGTGCGCGCCTACGGCGAGGCCGCCTCGCTCGCCCTCGACGACGCCGGCACGCAGACGCTCGTGCGGCGCGTGGCCGTGACCTTGCGCTTCGACTACGCCGACACCGCCGCCGCGCTCTACGCCGTCTCACGCGTCGATGCCCGCACCGACGATGCAGCCTACGGCATCGACACCCGGTTGCGCCTCGCCGTCCGCGCCGGGCACATCGAGCGCCTCGCCGACGCTTTCCGCGACGCAACCGCCGGGCGCGGCGAGCTCACGATTCATCCCGACGGATGAGTCCAGATCACGCCGGGCGTTTGCACGTCGAGACGCCGAACGGCACGTAGATCGGGCAGTGGCCGGTCGTGCCGGAGAACAGCATCCCCGCCGCGAGCGCCGATAGCGCCACCGCCGCGCCGCCCGACACGGTGCGCGTGGCCACGAGCGCAGTGATGCCGGTGACGGCGGCGAACCGGACCGCACGGTCGGCGGTGCCCATGTTGCGGAGAAGCGTCATCGGATCGAGGGGTCGAGAGAGCGTCAGAACAGGCGCTGCTGGGCCCCGGAGCGCGCCGTCGGACGGCTGGTCGGGCGCGACGGCGCCGGGTCGTCCCACTCGGCAGCATCGAACTCGGGCAGATCGGCATCCACCGACGCGGCCGACGCGCCGCCGCGGAGGGCGGCGATGGCGGCGACAGCGAGGCGGTCGACGCGGTCGTTGAGGGCGTCGCTCGCGTGGCCCTTGACCCACTGCCACGTCACGCGGTGCGGGGCGGCGGCGGCGAGGAGCGCCTCCCAGAGGTCGCGGTTCTCGACGGGCCGTTTGGCGGCGTTGACCCACCCGCGGCGCTGCCACCCGGCGATCCACTCGGTCATCCCCTTGACGACGTACTGGCTGTCGGCGCAGACGGTGACGCGCGAGGGGGCGGCGAGGGCGCGGAGGCCTTCGACGGCGGCGGTGAGTTCCATCCGGTTGTTCGTCGTATGCGCGGTGGCGCCCGAGAGGTCGCGCTCGACACGGTCGGCGCCGGTGCCCTCGCGCACGAACGCGCCCCATCCACCGGGTCCGGGGTTGCCGCTGCACGCGCCGTCGGTGTAGACGAGCGCCTCGGGCATCGACGCGTTGGCGGGCGATTTCGCGGCGGGCGACGCGGTGGAACGGGCGGAAGATTCGGACGATGCGGGGCGGTGCGGGGACACGGGCACGGGGGGCAGGCGTAGGACCGGGCCAAAGTACGCCGCGGCCCTGCCCGCCTCCTCGCCTGTGAAATTCGTCGATTACGTCACCATATCCGTTCGCAGCGGCAAAGGCGGCGCCGGTGCCGTCGCCTTCCGCCGCGCCAAGTACGAACCCCGCGGCGGCCCGTGGGGCGGCAATGGAGGCGCGGGCGGATCGGTCGTGCTCGTCGCCGACAAGAGCCTCTACACGCTCCTCGACCTCCGCTACAACCGTCACCACTTCGCGGCCAACGGCGGCCCCGGCGAGGGCGGCGACCGCAGCGGACGCGACGGCGGCGACATCGTCCTCGGCGTTCCCCTCGGGACGGTCGCGCGCGACGGCACGACGGGCGAGATCCTCGGCGAACTCATCGAGGAGGGCGACCGGCTCGTGCTCGCGCAGGGCGGACGCGGCGGGCGCGGCAACGCGTTCTTCAAGACCTCGACGAATCAGGCGCCCGAGCACGCGCAGCCCGGCGAGGCGGGGGAGGAGCGCGAGGTGGCGCTGGAATTGAAGCTTCTCGCCGACGTCGGCCTCGTCGGATTCCCCAACGCCGGCAAGTCGACGCTCGTCGGGACGCTGAGCGCGGCGCGGCCCAAGGTGGCCGATTATCCGTTCACGACCCTCGAACCGTCGCTCGGCGTCGTCCGCGTCGGCGACTACGGCTCGTTCGTCATCGCCGACATTCCGGGCCTGATCGAGGGCGCGAGCGAGGGCAAGGGGCTCGGCACGCGCTTCCTGAAGCACATCGAGCGCAACGCCGTCCTGCTCTTCACCCTGCCGATCATGCGCGACGAGGCCGAGGCCGACGTGGCGGCGGACTACGAGACGCTCCTCGGCGAACTCAGCGCCTTCAACGACGAGTTGATCGACAAGCCGCGCGCGCTCGTCATCACCAAAACCGACCTCGTGGCCCCCGACGAACTCGACGCCCGTCTGGCCGAGATCCGCGCGTCGCTGCCCGACGGCCACACCGTCCACGCCGTCTCCGCCGCCACCGGCGCGGGCCTCGACGCGTTGACCCGCAGCCTCTACGACCTCGTCCGCTTCGAACGCGAGGGGATTTGAGGGGGTGATGGAGGATGGGGAATTGGGCGCTCCGTTCACGCTGCCCCCACCTGCCGCTGCGCGCTGAACCGAAGGTCTGCGAAGCAGAACGCGCTCTGCGGCGGTCCTCCCCCGCGGTCCCGCGGGAGGTGCTCCGAAGGAGCGGAGGGGGTGTATCGCCACCGCCACCCGGTGACACCGCGCGTTTTTTCGGACGCCGAGGTTACGCAGCCCCGCCCGGCGCATCTATTGGGGACACAGCCTTCCCCGCGATGTCGCTCTTCGACGCCCTCGTCTTCCCGCCGCCGCCCCCCGATCCCGACGCCGAGTGCCGCGCGCTCGTCGCCCTCTCGCTCGTCGCGGGCGTCGGGCCGGGGCGTATCGCGGCGCTCGTGGCAGCCTTCGGGCGCGCCGACATTGCGCTCCACGCGTCCGCGGCGCGCCTGGCGGCGGTGCCGTCGGTGGGGCAGGAACTGGCACGGCGAATTCGAGGCTTCGACGCATGGGACGAGGTCGAGGCACAGATCCGGCGGGCCGAGCGCATCGGGGCGCGGCTGGTCACGCGGTGGTCGCCGTCGTACCCGCGCCTGCTCGCCGCCCTCGACGATGCGCCCGCGTTCCTGTGGGTGCGCGGCGAAATGGCCGCCGACGCCCTCGCCGTCGCCATCGTCGGCACGCGCCGGGCGACGCCCTACGGCCTGCGCGCGGCCGAGGCGTTCGCGCACGACATCGCCGCCGCGGGCCTGACGGTCGTCAGCGGCCTCGCCTACGGCATCGACGGCGCCGCCCATGCTGCCGCCCTCGACGCTTCGCTCGCGGGCACCGCCGGGCCGACATGGGCCGTCCTCGGCTCGGGTGTCGACCGCGTCTACCCGTCGCGCCACGGCGCCCTCGCCGACCGCATCGTGGCGTCCGGCGGGGCGGTCGTGTCGGAGCTGCCGATGGGCGCGGCGCCGGACGCGCCCAACTTCCCGCGCCGCAACCGGCTCGTGAGCGGCCTCTGCCGCGCGCTCCTCGTCGTCGAGGCCCACGCGACGGGCGGCGCCCTGCTGACGGCGCGGCTCGCACTCGACCAGAACCGCGAGGTCTACGCCGTCCCCGGTCCGTTCGACGCCGCCGCGAGCGCCGGTGCGCACGCGCTCATCGCCCGCGGCGAGGCCCGCCTCGTCACCTCGCCTGCCGACCTCCTGAACGATCTCCTCGGAAGCGCGGCCCCCGGCGCTGCCACTGCCGACGCCTCCGCAGCCGATGGCGCCCGCAGCGTGCCGATATTGTCACGGCGCCCAGCCGCCATGCCGGACGATCTTGACGGGGCCGCCCGCACGCTCTGGGGCACCCTCACGCGCGATCCCCGCGCGCTCGACGACCTCCTCGCCGCGTCGCACCTCGACGCCTCGACCGCCCTCGTCACGCTCTTCGACCTCGAGCTTCGCGGCCTCGTCCGGCAGTCCGCCGGGCGGTGTTTCGCGCTCATCTGAGGCGCTGGGCGGCGGCGCTCTGCCCTTCGCTCTCTCCGTGCTCTTCGCCCTCACCGTCCTCGCCGTCGCGCTCACATCCTTCGCTATCGTCGGCACGGCCCTGTCGCTCGCGCGCGTCGGGTGGTGGATGGTGCGCGTGTTCGACTTCCCGCGCGTGCAGCTCGTCGCGCTCGGCGTTCTCGGCGGGCTTTTGCTGCCGTTTGCCGACCTCGCGCCCGCGCTCCGCATCGGCCTCGGCGTGGCCCTCGCCGCCGCGCTCGCCTACCAGGCCCTCCGCATCTTGCCGTACACGCGGCTCTGGCGCAAGCAGGTGCTCGACGCGCCAGACCGGAGACGGCGGCGGCGCGCCGTGTCGCTGCTCGTCTCGAACGTGCTGATGGACGAACCGCGACGCCGACCGCCTCGCTCGCCCTCGTGCGCGACCGCGACCCCGACCTCGTGCTCCTCGCCGAGCCGGACGCGTGGTGGGAGTCCGCCGTCGAGGAGATCGCCGCCGACCGTCCGCACACGCATCGCCGCGCGCCTCCCAGGCGACACCTACGGCCTGCTGTTGTACAGCCGCTTGCCGTTGAGGATCGTCGAAGAGCGGCCCCTCGTTGAGGACGAGTTGCCGTCGTTCCACATTGTCACGCGCGTCGGCGGCGAGCGCGTGCAGTGGCACTTCGTCCACCCGAAGCCGCCCGCGCCCGGCGAGGCCGACGACACGACCGACCGAGACGCCGAACTGCTGATCGTCGGCAAGCGCGTCGCGGCGGCTGCATGGGGTGCCGACGATCGTGGCGGGCGACCTGAACGATGTGGCGTGGAGCCGCTCGACGCGGCTCTTCCAGCGCATCTCGCGCCTGCTCGACCCGCGGCGCGGGCGCGGGCTCTTCGCCACCTTCCACGCCGAGTACCGGCTCCTGCGCTGGCCGCTCGACCACGTCTTCCACAGCGACCATTTCACGCTCGCGCAGCTCGAGCGGCTGCCGCACGTCGGCTCCGACCACTTCCCCATCTTCGTCCGCCTCGCCCTCACCCCCGGCGCCACCGCCGCGCAGGAAGGCCCCTCCGCCGACGCGGGCGACCACCGCGAGGCCGCCCAGGAGAAGATCGCCGAGGCGCTCGGGCCACGCGGGCGTGACCATCGCACCGGATCATCCTGACGCGGGGTCGGTACCTGTCAGGTGCCACAACCGAACGTCCGGGGGCGTAGAGACGCATCGGCGATGCGTCTCTGCCACGCGCCGGTGCGGGGTGGGGCACCGGGGGAACGGCACGAGGGTTCGTGCGCCACCGTCCCACCGCCTGCCCGATGCCGCTGCTGCCCGACCCCCCTGCCCCGCTCTCGCTCGACGCCGTGCGCGCCGAATTCCGGCACCTGCCCGAGCGCAGTCTTCCTCAACCACGCCGCCGTCGGGGTCTACAGCCGCCGCGTCGCCGCCGCCGCCGACGCGTGGGTGGCGGAGCGCTCGGGCGACTGCATCGAGAACTACCTCGAAACGGTGCCGCGCACCGAAGACGCGCTCGAACGCGTGGGCGCGCTCCTCGGCGTGCCGCGCGAGACGGTCGAGTTCGTGCCGACCACCTCCGACGCCCTCTCGATCCTCGCCGAAGGACTCGACTGGCAGCCGGGCGACCGCGTCGCCATCCCCGCGTGCGAGTTTCCGGCCAACGTCTACCCGTTCCTGAACCTGCGACGGCAAGGGCGTGGAAGTCGATTTCGTGCCCCACGAGAACGGCTGCGTCTCGCTCGACGCCATCGCCGCCGCCATCACGCCGCGCACGCGGCTCGTCAGCGTCTCGTGGGTGCAGTTCCTCTCCGGCCACCGCATCGACGTCGCTGCCCTCGCCGACATCGTCCACGACCGCGGCGCGCTCCTGTGCGTCGACGCCATCCAGGGCCTCGGCGCGCTCCGGCTCGACGTGGGCGCGAGCGGCATCGACTTCCTCGCCTGCGGCGTGCAGAAGTGGTGGATGGGGCCGCAGGGCCTCGCCTTCCTCTACTGCGCCCCGCACCTCGTCGGGCGCCTGAACGGGCGCGCCGGGTGGCTCCACGGACCGGTCGACTGGGACAACTTCCTCGACTACGACCTCGCCTTCTTCCCCGACGCGCGCCGCTTCCGCATCGGCACGCTCAACGCCATCGGCGCGATGCTCTTCCGCGCCGCGCTCTCGCTCTACGAAGACGCCGGCCCCGACGCCTGCCACGCCCGCGTGCTCGGCTACGGACGTCACCTCCGCGACGGTCTCCACGCGCTCGGCCAGCCGCATCTACGGCCCGCAAGAATCCGACGACACGGCCATCGGCATCGTCACCTTCGTCCCCACCGACCCCGACGCCGTCGTCGCCGCCCTCACCGCCGACGGCATCGCCGCCTCGATGCGCAACCGCATGATCCGCGTCTCGCCGTCGTGGGAGAACACGCCCGAGGAGATCGACCGAGCGCTGGAGGTGATCGGGCGGGCGGCGGGAGGGCGTGTGATGGTGGGTTGACGGGTTGCGGCGCAGACCCGACGTAGGGGCACGATGGATCGTGCCCCTTCCGCGCCCCCTGCACGATCACGCCTCCGACGCCGATCCCCCCGGCCAACCGGTACAGCACGGCCATGCGCACGGCGACGCCGTTGGTGACCTGTTCGAGGACGAGCGGCGTTCGGGCGCGTCGGCGACCTCGCTCGACACCTCGACGCCGCGGTTGATGGGGCCGGGGTGGAGGATGCGGAGGTCCGGGTAGCGGTCGAGGTGCTCGGCGCGCAGGCCGAAGCGCGCGTGGTACTCGCGGAGGGTCGGGAAGAGGCCCGCGCCCTGACGTTCGAGTTGCAGGCGCAGCGCCATCGCCACGTCGGCGCCCTCGAGGGCCTCGTCGAGGCGGTGGGTGACGCGGCAGCCCATCTCCTCGATGCCGCTTGGGGATCATCGTCGGCGGGGCGCAGACGACGACCTCGGCGCCGAGCGCGCGCAGGCCGTGGAGGTTCGAGCGGGCGACGCGGCTGTGCGTGATGTCGCCGATGATGGCCACGCGCAGCCCCTCGAACGACCGCTTGCCGGCCAGTTTCGGCACCGACTCGGCCATCGTCAGCAAATCGAGCAGGCCCTGCGTCGGGTGCTCGTGCGCGCCGTCGCCCGCGTTGACGACGACCGCGCCGATGTGGCGCGTCAGGTAGTGCGCGGCGCCCGGGCTGCTGTGGCGGATGACGGCCACATCGGTTTTCATCGCCTCCAGGTTGCGCGCGGTGTCGCGCAGCGTCTCGCCCTTGGCGACCGACGACCCGGCGGCGGTGAAGGTGACGGTGTCGGCGGAGAGGCGCTTTTCGGCGAGTTCGAACGAGATGCGGGTGCGCGTCGAGGCCTCGAAGAAGAGGTTGACGACGGTGACCCCGCGCAGCGTCGGCACGCGCTTGATCGGCCGGTCGAGGATGGCGCGCATCTCGCGGGCCGTGTCGAGCAGGTCGAGAATGTCGTCGCGGTCGAGGTCGGCGAGGCCGAGCAGGTGGCGGTGGCGGAAGGCCATCGGGGCGGGGTTGGTCGTTGGTTGTTGATCGCGCAGACGTTTCGCGCTCACGACCCACGACTCACCACAGCGAGGCGCAGCTCGAGCGGACGACGGTCGGTCACTCCGTCGAGCCAGACGCCGTCGCCCTCGCCGTCGGTACCGTCGAGGCGGACGCGGATGCGCTGCCCGGCGCGCGTCGGCACGTGGGCGCCGACGAGGTCGGCGGTGATGGGGAGCTCGCGCAGCCCGCGGTCGACGAGCACGGCGAGCGCGCACCGACGCCGGTCGTCCGAGGTCGGTGAGCGCGTCGAGGGCCGCACGGGCGCTGCGCCCGGTGTAGAGCACATCGTCGACGAGCACGATGTGGCAGCCGTCGACGTCGAAGGGCACGTCGGTGCGGCGAAGCGGCGCGAGGACGCGGGCGGTGTCGTCGCGGTAGAGCGACGCGTCGAGCACCCCGACGGGCACGGTCGAGGCCGCCGAACCGCCCCATCCGCTCGGCCAGGCGCCGCGCGAGCGGCACGCCGCGCACCTGCAACCCGACGAGGCCGACGGGCGCGGCGGCGTCTCCGTCGGCGTCGGGAAGGGCATCTCGTTCGTCCGGCGCGAGCCATTCGAGCAGGTGCCACGCCATGCGGTCGAGCGTGCGGGCAAGGTCGGCGGCGTCGAGAATCGGCGGGGCGGCCATCTGCGGGGGGCTGTGCGGCCCAAGATAGGCCGGTCGAACGGCCATGCGCCGACGCGTGTCGGCGGAGACGACAGACGACAACGGCCAAACCGCCCATCCCCGTCACCCCGATTTCAGGGCGGCGAAGGCGTCGAGGGCGCGCTGGCGGGCGGCTTTGTGGTCGACGATCGGGCGCGGGTAGGTGGTGCCGATGCGGACGTTTGCGGTGGCAAGGACCGAGGCCGGGGCGCTTGCGGGGTCGTGGAGGTAGCGCGTCGGGAGGGCGGCGAGTTCGGGGACCCAGCGGCGGACGTAGGCGCCGTCGGGGTCGAACTTCTGGCCCTGCGTCGTCGGGTTGAAGATGCGGAAGAAGGGCTGGGCGTCGGCGCCCGATCCGGCGGCCCACTGCCATCCGAAGGTGTTGCTGGCAAGGTCGGCGTCGACGAGCGTGTCCCAGAACCACCGCGCGCCCTCGGTCCACGAGACGAGCAGGTCTTTGGTGAGCAGCGAGGCGGCGATCATGCGCACGCGGTTGTGCATCCACCCGACCGCCCAGAGCTGCCGCATCCCCGCATCCACAATCGGAAAACCGGTCTCGCCGCTCTGCCAGCGCCGCAGGCCGTCGGGATCGTTGCGCCACTCGAGGCGGGCGAACTCCGCGCGCAACGGCTCGCCGGGGTGTGCGGGAAGTGCCAGAGCAGGTGGGCGGAAAACTCGCGCCAGGCGACTTCCTTGTGGAACGTCTCGCGGTCGGCGCCGGGCAGGGCGCTGTCGGCAGCGGCGTGCCAGACGGTGCGCGGAGACAGCTCTCCCCAGTGCAGGCGCGGCGACAGGCGCGAGGTGCCGTCGTCGGCGGGGAGGTCGCGGCGGGTGGCGTAGCCGTCGAGGCCCCCGGCGGCGCGCTCGGCGAGGCGGTCGCGGGCGGCGGACTCGCCGGGCGTCCAGACGCCGGGGAAGGCGACGTCCCACGGGATCGCTGGCAGCAGGTCGAAGGCAGAGAGCGGCTCGGAGCGCGGCCACGTGTCGGGGGATTTCGCGGCGAGGGGCAGCGCCGGGAGCGGAAGCGGAACGGCGAGGTCGCGCTGGAAGGTGCGGTAGAACGGCGTGAAGACGCGGTACGGCGTGCCGGAGCCGGTCTGGACGACGTCCGGGTCGTGGAGCAAACGCCCGGCGAAGGCTTCGGCGTCAAGGCCGTCGGCGCGGAGGGCGGCGAGGAGATCGGCGTCACGCTCGCGCAGGACCGGCTCGACGGCGGCGTGCCAGAAGACGCCACTCGCGCCGGTCTCGGCGACGAGATCGCGGACGGCGCCGAGCGTCGGGCCGTGGCGAAGCGTCAGGCGCGACCCATCGGCGACGAGGTCAGCGGCGAGGGAATCGAGGCTGTGGTGCAGCCACCAGCGGTGCGCGCCGCCGGGCGCCCACGGCGCCTCCTCATCGGGCGCCCAGACGAAGACCGGAACGACGGCGTCGAAGTGCCGCGCGGCGTGCGTGAGGGCGGCGTGGTCGTGGCGGCGCAGGTCGCGCGAGAAGAGGACGAGGGCGGTGCGCACGGACGGGGGAGTGTTGGGGATGGACGGCGGACGATGGACGACGGACGGCGGTTCGCCTGCGCGGCCTCGCTCCCGGCAACGGTTGCGTTCCAATGCGCGTCGGCACCCGCCCCCTCCGCCCTTCGGGCACCTCCCCCGCGACCGCGGAGGAGGACCGCCGCAGAGGCCGTTCCGCTTCGCGGACCTTCGGTTCAGGCCGTAGCAGCAGGAGGGGGCATCGCCTCACCGGGGCCGCAGCGTCCCGAGTCCCCCATCCACCCCGATCACCTGCCCCGTCACCCACGACGAGCGCGCGCCGTCGAGGAGCCAGTCGATGGCCTCGGCGACATCGCCCGGCTGCCCGATCCGGCCGAGCGCGTGCATCGCCGCCGACTGCTGCCGCCCGGCCTCGCTCGAGAGCACGCGCGCCGCGAGGGGCGTCTCGACGAGGCCCGGCGCGACCGCGTTGACGCGCACGCCGCGCGCCGCGTACGTCGCCGCCGCCGAGAGCGCGAGGCCGGCCACGCCTGCCTTGGCCGCCGCGATCGCCTCGTGGTTGACGAGCCCGACGCGCGCCACCGCCGACGAGGCGAGGACGATCGAGCCGCCCGTCGCCATCATCGCCCGCGCGGCGCTGCGGACGACGTTGAAGGCGGTCGTCAGGTTGAGGGCGATCGTGGTCGCGAACTCGTCGGGGCTTGTCAGGTGCGCGGGTTTGAGCAGGATCGAACCGACGAGGCAGACGGCGGCGTCGAGGCGCCCGTGCGTGTCGAGGGCGGCCTGCACGGCGGCCTGCACGCTCGCGGCGTCGGTGGCGTCGGTCGGGACGGCCAGGGCGCCGGTCTCGGTGGCGAGCGCTTCGAGCGGGCCAGCGCTGCGGGCGGCGAGGACGAGGCGGGCCCCCCGCGCGGCGGCGCGGGCAACGACGGCGCGTCCGATGCCGCCGGTGGCGCCGAAGACGAGGGTGACGGGGGCCGCGGGGGGCGTGGACGGGTCGGGCATCGAAGGCGGAAAGGGAGGGTCGAACGGGCCGAACGCTGCATCGCCGCCCCGTTTCCCGTTGCAACAAGGATTCCGGTGCGTCCCTGCCTCGATGCGCCGCCCTGCCCGCGCGCCGCCCGCGCGGCTCTACCTTGCGCCATGCGCCGCCTCCTGCTCCTCACCGCCCTTGCCGCTGCGTCCGCCGCAGCTCCGGATGCGCGGGCGCAGCCTGCCGCCTCGGCCCTCGCCACGAACGCCGAGGTCTACGGGCGCCTCGCCGTCGACTGCCTCGTCGGCGCGCCGATCCCCGACCGCCTCGCGCTCGACGTGCCGATTCCGTATCTCCGCAGCGCCCTCGTGACCGCGTGGACCGGAGCTGGGCGCCGCATCGACGAGGCCGTGGATACGACGGCGAGCACCGCCGGACGGGTGGAGGTGCGCGTCGAGTCGGCGGCGGTGACGTACGGACGCGCCGGGCGCGGGCGCCTTGCGCGGCGCGTCACCCTCGGCCTGCGGACGCGCGTCGTGCGGGGCGGCGCGGTCGTCTACGATGCGCCGTGTTCGCGCCGCGCGGACGACACGATCCGCGCCTCCGACCGCGCCGCCCTCGAAGACTCCGCGTTCGGCGAGACGACCGGGCAGGCGCCGCCGCCGTCGCGCCTGCGCCGCGCGGGCGAGGCCGTCGTGCTCGCCGGGGCGCTCGTCACCGGCACGCTCCTGCTCTTCACCCTGCGCTCGCGCTGACCCCCGCGCGGATTGCGGCGTCGGGTGCGTTCTGCCGCTTTGCCTGCCTGTTTTGCCTGTGCTGCCGTTTTTTCCGTTGACGATGCGTCTGCACATTGACCGCGCAAATGGGGCGTCCGATGCCTGCGGCGGGCCGATCCGACCCCGAACGTCGAACCGAACCCGGGCGTCTGCGCGGGTGGGTCTGAGCCCGGCCCCTACGCGTGCGGTGCGGGCTGCGGCTCTGGCGGTCGTCGTCGCACTTATGGCCGCCGGATGCGCGAACCCGGTGCCGCCGACGGGGGGGCCGCTCGACCGGACGCCGCCGCGGCTCGTCGAAGCGACGCCGTCGGACGGCGCGCTCGGGGTGTCGGACGGGACGCTGCGGCTGACGTTCTCCGAGGCGCTCGACGAGGGCAGCGTCGCCCGCGCCGTCGCGGTGACGCCGGACACCGACGCGCCGCTGCGCGTCGAGGCGAACGGGCGGCGCGTGACGGTTCGGCTCGGCGACCTGCGCCCGAACACGACGTACGTCGTCACCTTCGACACCGGGTTGCGCGATTTGCGCGGTGTGCCGCTGACGGCGCCGCTGACGCTCGCCTTCTCGACGGGCGCGACGATCGACCGAGGCACCCTCGCCGGGCGGGTCGTCGACGGAATTTCGGGCGCGCCGCGCGGCGGCGTCGACGTGCTCGCGTGGCCCGCGTCGGACACGCTCCGCGGCGACTCGGCCTTCACCTCCCGCCCGGTCGCGCGGACGCAGACGGGCGCCGACGGCGTCTTCCGGCTCGGATACCTCGGCGCCGCGCCGCTCTTCGTGGCCGCCGTCGAGGACCGCAACCGCAACCGCCGCATCGACGCAGGCGAAGCGGTTGCCGCCCCGCCCGCCCCTGCCCTCACGCCCCGCATCGCCGCGATCCCGCCGACCCGCGCGGACAGCGCCGCCGCCCGCGACACCTCGCGCGCAGTCCCACCACCCGCGCCCGTCGACACGCTCGCGCGCCTGACGTGGCGCCTCGCGCGGGCCGACACGACGGCGCCTCGGCCCGAACGCGCCCGAAGCATCGCGTCGACGCGGCTGTCCGTGCGCTTCTCCGAACCCGTCCGCCTGACCGGCGCCGGAGGGTGGCGCCTCACCGACACCACCGGCGCCGACGTGCCCATCCGTGCCGTCTGGATGCCGGCGCCAACCGGAGAGGCTATGTCCGCCGATGCGCCGACGGTCACGCCGTCCGGGGGCGATGCGGGATTCGGGCGCGAGGTGATGGTCGAGACGCCGCCGCTCGCGCTCCGTCGACACCGCCTCACGACGGGCGCGGTGCGCGACACGTCCGGAAATGCGGCGCGGGTCTCCCTGCTCGCCGTCACGCCCATCGCCACGCCCGATACGCTGCGGCTGCGTATCGCGGCGACGGTGCCCGACGACGGACGGCTCGTGCCCGGCGAGGCGTTCGGGCTCGTGCTCTCCCGTCCCTTCGGTGCCGACAGCGTCCGGTTGATCGTGCGCGACACGCTCGGGCAGGCGATTGCGCGGCGCTTCGTGCCCGATGCGAGCGGCACGCGCGTCTCGGTCGTCGCGGCGACGCCGTTCGTCGTCGGGCTTGCATCCACGGAGGGCACAGCGCTCGATTCGGCGAGGCGGGTGACGACGTTCGATGCGCGTGACCTCGGCAGCCTGTCCGGACGTATCGAGCGCGTCGCGGCGGTCGGGACCGAAGAGGTCGAAGCGAGTGCCGGCGCAGTCGTCGTGGTGGCGGAGGGCGCCGGGCGGCGCTTCGTCACGCGCGCGGCGAACGATGGCGCATTCGCCTTCTCCGGCCTTCCGGCAGGCCCGTACCGCCTCCTCGCCTGGCACGACCGCGACGACGACGGGCGATGGACGCCGGGCGCCCTCCGTCCGTGGCGCGCCGCCGAAGCCCTCGCGCGCATCGACACGCCCGTCACCGTCCGCGCCCGGTGGGACACCGCGATGCCCGACGCGATCCGGTTGTGACTGGCGCACCCAACCCTGACATATATCCTATATATGTTAGAGCCTGTTCACAAAGTCCGTCATCCCCGCGAAAGCGGGGATCGAGTCTCTGCGCGCGAGGCAGCCTCCGAGGGGCCCAGCGCACCTCTGGCCGCCGGTGCCGCGGCTCTGGATCCCCGGTCGGGGCTGGGGATGACGGAGGCAAGAGAAAGGGCGCAGACAAGCCACCGACGTCATACCTACCCCGTCAGCGCGAAAGCAGGGACCCAGAGTGCAGAACGCTGTGCGTGACCCCTTCTGGATTCCCGCATTCGCGGGAACGACGGTTGAGAAGAGGTGCAGGTGCTACTTCACGAACGCATACTCTGGGTCGCCGCGCTGCCGCGACGCCATCCCCCAAAACGGCCGCGGGGGCGGCGCCGGTTGGCGACACCCCCGCGGTCCGGTCTCGGCGATGATCCTCTCACCCAGGGCGCACCGTCGAGAAAGCGTAGACCGGTTCGGCCTCTGGAGTAACGACCGGGGCGGCGCCTTCGTGCGCACCGTCGCCGTGGGCGCCCGATGAGCCGGCATTCCCACGGAATTTGGCGATGAACGCCGAGCGCATCGTGTCGAGAAGCTCCCAGACCGTCGGGACGACGAGGAGCGTCAGGATCGTGCTCGTGATCGTGCCGCCGATGACCGCCACGCCGAGCGGCGCGCGGAAACCGGCGCCTTCGCCGTGGCCGATGGCAATCGGAATCATCCCGGCGACGAGCGCGAAGGTCGTCATCAGGATCGGGCGGAGCCGGATGCCGCCCGCCTCGATCAGCGCGTCGCGCGTCGACATCCCCGACGCCTTCGCGTCCTTGGCGAAATCGATGAGCAGGATCGCGTTTTTCGCCACGATGCCCATCAGAAGAATGACGCCGATCATTGCCATCAGCGAGATCGTCAGGTCGGCGACGAACAGGCCCAGCATCACGCCGATGAGCGAGAGGGGGAGCGAGACGAGGATGGCGATGGGGTCGAGGAACGACCCGAACTGCAAGACGAGAATCAGGAACATCAGAAGGATGCCAGACAAGAGCGCCAGAATCATCCCGGTGAAGACCTCATTCTGGTCCTCCGACTCGCCGCCCTGGCTGACCGTCACGCCCGGCACGCCGAGTTGGATGCCGTTGAGGGCGTTGCCGTCGGTATCGGCGCGGCTGGTGATGCCGCTGAGCACGTCGGAGAGCGCGAAGCTCGGGTCGACGTTGGCCTGGACCGCGATGACCGGGTCGCCGTCGAGGTGCTGGATGACCGCCGGGCCGAGGCCGTCTTCGACCGTCGCCACGTCGGAGAGCGTGAGCGTCTGCGCGCCCATCGGCCCCTGCACGCGGAGCGGGAGGTAGGCGAGCGCCTCGGGCGAACGCCGCGACTCGGGCGAGTAGCGGACGTACACGTCGCGCGTCTCGCCGTCGGGGTCCACCCAGTCGCCCGCGTCGACGCCGGCGAAGGCCGGGCGCAGCGACTGGGCGATCTGGCCGACCGAAAGGCCCCGCGCGAGGGCGGCGTCGCGGTCGATGCTCACCGAGTACTCGGGGCGCCGCCCGCGCGTCGAGAGGCCGACATCGACGGCGCCGGGCGTGTCGCGGACCTTGGCGACGAGGGCGTCGGCGGTGCGCTGGAGCGCGGCCTGGTCCTGCCCGCGCAGCTGAATCTGGATCTGCTTCTGGTTGTCGAAGCCCGTTTGCACCGACGCCTCGACGCCGGTGATGTGCGCGATGTCGGCGCGCAGGCGCTGCGTGACCTCGCCTGCTGAGGCGGCGCGCTCGGCGATCGGCGTGAGGCGCAGGTACAGCCCGCCCTCGTCGACGGCGCCCGCCTGGCTCGTCATCGTGGCGTACGAGTAGCGCACCTCGGGGTAGGCGCGGGCGATCTGGCCGATCTGCTCCAGCCGCGCCCGCGTGTATTCGACCGACGAACCGGGCGGCGTGAAGACCGACATCTGGAGCTCGCCGCGGTCGTCGGCGGGGAAGAACGACGAGCCGACCTTGCGCGACTCGGGCGCGATGCCTTCGACCATCACCATCCCGACGAGCGAGGCCAGCATCACCGGCACCGTCACGAACCAGCGCGAGGGCAGCACCTTGAGCACCACCGTGCCCACCGCCACGACGCCGAGGCCCATGAGGGCCGCCGCCCAGCCGTACGCCGGGAGCGCGAAGGCCGCGATGAGGCTCGCAACGGTCCACAGGATCATGATGGCCGGGTGGTCGAGCGCCCACGCGATGAGGCGGCGGTAGTTGTTGGCCTGCCGGTCGAACCAGCGGTTGAACCGGTCGAGCGCCTTGGTGATGAACGACTTCTGATCCTCCGGCACGTGCGGGTCGGGCCAGTAGGCCGAGAGCATCGGGTCGAGCGAGAACGAGACGAACAGCGACACGAGCACCGACGCGGCGACGGTGAGCGCGAACGGCTTGAACCACTGCCCGGCGAGGCCCTCGATGAACCCGATCGGCACGAAGACCGCCACGATGGAAAACGTCGTCGCGGCAACGGCGAGGCCGATCTCATCGGTCCCCTCCATCGACGCTTCGAGGTGCGTTTTGCCCATCTCGACGTGCCGCACGATGTTCTCGCGCACCACGATGGCGTCGTCGATGATGATGCCGATGGCGAGCGTGAGCCCGAGCAGCGACATCGTGTTGAGCGTGAAGCCCGCCGCGTAGACCGCTGTGAACGAGGCGAGCATCGAGATCGGAAGCGCGAGGCCGGTGATGACCGTCGAGCGCCACGAGTTGAGGAAGATGAAGACGATGAGGATGGTGAGCACGAGACCTTCGAGCATCGTCGTGACGACGTTCTCGACCGACGCCGTCACGCGCTCGCCGGAGTCGGAGATGAGGTCCATCGTCGTGCCCGCCGGCAGCGTCGTGCGGACGGCCTCCATCTTGGCGAGCACTGCGCTCGCCACGGTCGTCGTCGAGGCGTCGCTCGCCTTGACGATGTCGATGCCGACGGCCTCGCGACCGTTGAAGAGGGCGAGGCTGCGCCCTTCCTCGGCGCCGTCGGTGACGTCGGCGACTTCGGCGAGGTACACCGTGCGCCCGCCGTTGCCCATTCCGACCGGAATCTGGCCGAAGCTCTGCGGGTCGCTGAGGCGCCCTTCGAGGCGGATCGCCTGCTCGCTGCCGCCGTCGTTCAGGCGCCCGACGGGCACCGCGAGGTTCTGGCTCTGCACCGCCCCGACGACCTGCGCGGGCGTGATGCCAAACGTCACGAGCGCGTCCGGGCGCATGTTGATCGTCAGTTCGCGGTTGCGCTTGCCGGCGATGTCGACGCGCGCGACGCCGGAGATCGTCCGGAACTCGCGGGCGAGCGTGCCGTCGGCGATCTGCGTCATCTGCGCTGTCGAGAGGCGGTCGGACGAGAGCGCGATGCGGACGATCGGGAAGTCGTTCGGCGAAAAGCGCCGGATGATCGGCTCCTCCATCTCCGCCGGAAGGTCCTGCCGGACGGCCGAGATGGCGTCGCGGACCTCGTTGGAAGCTTCTTGCAGGTCCTTCGAGAACTCGAATTCGATGAACAGGCTGGCGTACGAGTCCGACGCGCTGCCGTTGATCTTCTTGACGCCCGTGATCGACTGCACGGCCTCCTCGACCGGGTTGAGCACCTCGCGCTCGACGTTGTCCGGCGCGGCGCCGGGATACGGCACGCCGACGACGAGGAACGGCGGGGCCACCTCGGGAAACTCGTCGGTTTCGAGCCGCGAGAGCGACACGAGGCCGAACACGACGAGCGATAGCATCATCACGACCGTGACGAGAGGCTTCTTGATGGAAAAGTCGGAGATGACCATTCGGACGCGGGGACTGGGGCGCTGCAACGAGACGCGAGGGGCGGGACGCGGCGCGCATCCCGGCGGCACGAGCCGTGCCGACCGGCTTCGCAACGGACGCTCCCAGAGCCGGTTGCGGAGCCTCCCGCGTGAATGCGTGAAGAAACGAAGACGACCCCGTCAGAAACTGACCCACCGGTCACATTCCCCCCACGGATGCACCACCGCACGCCGTGCCGCAGCCGCACGACGGGTTTGGAGAGCGAGTGGGAGACCCTGACAGGGTCGCGGGGGCGGCAGAGGCCATCGAACCGCTGCACCGTCCACATCGCCGGTGGACGTTGGATCGCGATGGCGCACCTGTCAGCACCGTCACCTCCGGACGATGAACGCGGGATGGCGCCCGGTGGGGGGCGTTCGCGAACGGCCCCTACGCCCCACGTCGCCCCTCGTGGCACGTTCCGACCTCGAAACACCCCACATCACCCGCGGCGGCGGCCCGGTTCGGAGGTGCGGACGGGCACCACAGCGGCAGCACCGGCGGCGGCGCGAACGAGGTCGGCGTCGTCGTAGCCGAGCGGGAAGAAGACGAGGCCGCCGAGGCCCGCGCGGCGGACGTAGGCAGCCTTGTCGGCGAGGCTGGCGGCGTCCTCGAACCAGCCCTGCCGGATGCCGCTCGTGTCGCGGGCGATGTAATACGGCGTGCCGGTGTCGGCGTCGCGGCGCAGGCCGTAGCGGGCGGCAAGCGTGCGGGCATCGAGGCGGATGTCGGGCAGGCGGGCCGCGGCGACAGGCGCGAGCGTCATCGGGCGTCCGGCGCCGCGCGTCGGGCTTCCGGCGCGGTCCGTCTCGGTCGGCCACTCGATGCCGTAGAGAGGCGTCGCCATCAACCGGCGGTTACGCGGCACGCCGAGGACATCGTAGCGCGCCGTGATCGCTTCCCAGTTGACGCCGCCGTTGCCACGCACGGGGGCGACGGCGCCCGCGTTCGGACCGGTCGCCCAGTGCAAATCGTAGCCCTGCACGATCACCGCCGTCGCAGCGCGGGCGATGCGGGCCTCGTCGAACGAGTCGTCGGGGTCGAAGGCAGGCAGGAAGACCGTCAACCGCTTCGACCGGCCCAGCCGTGCCGCGAGGGCCTCGACGAACGCCGCGTACCCGTTGCGCGCCGCAGGCGTGACGGCCTCGAAGAGTTCGACGTCGAGGTTGGCCCCCGCCCCGCCCTCGCGCTCGACGGTGCGGGCGATGGTGTCGACGAGCCGCGCGCGGACGTCCGGCGCGCTGAACAGGTTCTCGAACGTGCGGGCGTCGAAGAGCGTGACGGTCGGCGAGGCGGCGAGACCGGCGCGGCGGGCGTCGGCGGCGAAAGCGCGCCACGAGAGCGTGGCGCCCGGCGTCTCGGAGACGCGTCCGGCGGAGTCGATGCGAAGTTCGAAGTAGTAGAGGCCGTCGAGATGCGGCGCCGACGCGCGCCACGCGTCGCCCATCCACCACGCGTGGTAGCCGTAGAGCGCGAGGCGCGCGGGCGGTGCGTCTGCGCGCGGAGCCGTCGCGGCGCACGAGCCGAGGGCGACGAGGAGCGCGGTGGCGGCGAGGAGGCGGGGCATGGGCGGGCGGCGGAACGGTGGAAGATGGTGCAAGCATCGTGCCCCGGTGACCGGACCGCCCTGCCCCCTCCTGCCGCTGCGCGCTGCACGCGCTCCGCGGCGGTCCTCCCCCACGCGTGGGGGAGGTGGCCGATAGGCCGGAGGGAGAACCGCCGCCCTGCACCTGCACGCCGCCCGTGCCCATCCACGACCCACGCCCCGAATCCCGCCCCGCACCGCAACGTTCGCGGTCCCAAACGCCCGATGCTGTGACCGATCATCTGACCTTCGTCCTCTCCAACCTGCCCACGCGGCCCGGCGTCTACCAGCACAAGGACGCCGACGGCACCGTCATCTACGTCGGCAAGGCCAAGAACCTGCGCTCGCGCGTGCGGTCGTACTTCCAGGAATCGCGTCCGCGCGACAAGCGCCTGCAAGCGCTCGTGGCGAAGATCGCCGACATCGAGATCATCGTCACCGACACCGAGGCGGAGGCGCTGCTGCTCGAGAACAATCTCATCAAGCAGATCAAGCCCCGATACAATGTCAACCTGAAAGACGACAAGACCTACCCGTACATCGTCATCACCAACGAGCGCTTCCCGCGCGTCTTCCCGACCCGCCACGTGCGCCGCGACGGCAGCCAGTACTTCGGCCCCTACACCGATGTCAAAGCGATGCACCAGGTGCTCGAGGCCATCCGGAGCCTGTTCAAGCTGCGGACGTGCTCGCTCCACCTGAGCGAACCGGCCATCGCAGCGGGGAAGTTTCAGTCGTGCCTCGAGTTCCACATCCAGCGGTGCGCGGCGCCGTGCATCGGGCTGCAATCGGAAGAGGCGTACAACGAGACGATCCGCCGCATCGCGACGCTCCTCAACGGCCACACGCGCGAGCTGCGGACGCTGATCGAGGACGACATGAAGCGCCTCGCCACCGCGCACCGCTTCGAGGAGGCCGGGCAGCGCCGCGACCAGCTCCGCGCGCTCGACCGCTACGCCGAGCGCCAGAAGATGGACAACACGGACCTCGCCGACCGCGACATCTTCGCCCTCTGCGTCGACCGCGAGAACGACGTGGCCGTCGGCGTGCTCTTCAAGATCCGCGAGGGCAAGGTCCTCGGGCGCCACCACCGCGTCATGCGGCGCGTCGAGACCGAGACCGACGCCGCGCTCATGCAGACGCTCCTCGAACAGCACTACACCGAGGCCAACTTCTTCCCCGCCGAAGTGCTCTGCTCGCTCGCGCCGGAAGATTCGGATGTCGTCGTCGCGTTCCTGCGCGAGCTGCGGGGCAAAAAGGTGACGCTCCGCGTGCCCGAGCGGGGCGACAAGGCGAGCTTCATCCGCCTCGCCGAGTCGAACGCCGAACTCATCCTCGGCGAGTGGAAGCGGCAGCGCGCGGAGCAGTCCGCCGGGCGCATCCCCAAATCCGTCGAGAGCCTGCAGACGCGACCTGCGCCTCCCGCGCCCGCCGCGCCGCATCGAGTGCTTCGACATCTCGCACCTGAGCGGGACCGGCACCGTGGCGAGCTGCGTCGTTTTCGAGGACGGCGTGCCGCGCAAGTCGGACTACCGGCATTTCAAGGTGAAATCGCTGGAATCCGGACAGATCGACGACTTCGCCTCGATGCGCGAGATCGTCCAGCGGCGCTACGCACGTCTGCTGGAGGAGAACGGCCCCTGGCCGGACCTCGTCATCATCGACGGCGGCAAGGGGCAACTCTCGTCGGCGGTGGCGGCGCTCAAGGAGGCGGGCGTGTACGGCAAGTTTCCGGTCGTGGGACTCGCGAAACGACTGGAGGAGATCTTCTTCCCCGGCGACAGCGAGAGCGTGCTGATTCCGCGCACCTCGTCGAGCCTGCACCTCGTGCAGCGCGTCCGCAACGAGGCGCACCGCTTCGCCGTCACCTTCCAGCGCAAGCAGCGCCAGCTCACCACGCTCCAGGTCGAGCTCACCGACGTGCCCGGCATCGGCCCCGCAACGGCGCAGAAGCTCCTGACCGCGTTCGGCTCGATGAAGCGCATCTCGCTCGCCAGTGAGGAGGCGCTCGCCGGGATCGCAGGCAAGGCCGCCGCCCGCAAGGTCATCGCCCACCTCCGCGGCGGCGTGGACGGCGGGGGCGCGGAGGCTGTGGCAGACGGCGAGGCGGCGTGAGCCTTCAGGCGGCCGAAATGGTGACTTGACATCCGAAACCAGAGCACCGGGGAAATAGGCAGTACCAAGCCTCTCTGATCCACACTCGCGGAAACGGAGGGTGATAGTCCCACTCGGCGTCTCACTCCGATCCGTAGCCGGTCAGCCACTTCGTCCGGTACGAGGGGACCAGTCGTCCGCGTCAAGCGCCCGCATGAAGGTCGGCAGCTCGTTCCACAATGTGCTCCCTCACCGGCGGCGGGCAAGGCGGATGGTGAAGACGGCGAGGCCGGCCGTGGCGGCCGAGAGGCCCACGGCGGCGCGGGTGTCGTAGCGCTTCATCGGCGGGCGCAGATCGGGGTCGCCGCTGACGCGGTAGTCGGCGTAGAGGCGGTCCGCGCGCGTCTTCTGGTCGATGGCGACGACGGTGCCCGCCGCCGCGACGCCGAACGCGAGCGCGTCGATCCACCACGTCGCCGGTTGGGCGCGGACGCGGAGGACGGGCGCTTCTGACGTGCCGCCGGTCGGCGCGAGGACGACGCGGTGCAGGTTGCGGGCGTCGCGTCCGGGCACGATGCGCGCCTCGCCGTAGCCGCCGCGCGAGACGACGAGGATGCCGTCGAGCGGGGCGTCGAGGCGAAGGTCGAGCGGGGTCGTCCCGATCTCGCGCACCGTTCCGCCGGGTGTTTCGAGCCGCACCGACGCGCCGAAGGGCTGGCTCTCGATCCGGTAGACGACGAGGCTGTCGGACGACGGACGACGGACGGACGACGACGAGCGCGCGTCGGAGCCGGGCGCGGTGCCCTGCCCTGCCGCCACGCCGGGCGCGGCGAGGACGGCGGCGAGAACGACGACTCGCGCCATCGTGCGGAAACGGTCAGCGGCGGTCGGCATCGGCGAGGGGAGACGGGGGCGCGGCGGCGCGGAAGCAGAGCGCGCTGCGGGGTTCGGCGACGACGACGACGCACGTTCCGGCGACGACCGGCGCGGTCTTGACGCGTCCACCGGTGTTGCCCTCCCACACGGTCATCGCCGTCGGCGAGGCGGAGGGCGACGAGCCGCCGCCCGTGCGTGCCGACGTACGTGAGGCCGTGCGCCGCAGCCACGAGCGGCGCCGCGCTGACCACGCTGCCCACATCGTGCGCCCAGACGACTGCGCCCGTCGCACCATCGACGCGCCGCACGCGTCCGTCGGTGGCGCCGACGACAAAGTCGCCGTCGATGCGGGCGGGGGCGCTGAAGCGGACCGTGGTGTCGGGGAGCACGAGCGTCCACGCGGCCCGCCCGGTCGCGGCGTCGAGGGCGACGAGGCGGCCGCGGGTCGTCGGGACGACCACGAGGGCGGCCCGTCCGCCGCGCGCGAGAACGAGGGGCGTTTCGGTCGCGGGCGAAGTCTGGGCGCGCCAGCGGACGGCGCCGGTCTGCCGGTCGAGGCGGGCGGCGTGGCCCTGCACATCGACCGTCACGATGCCGGGTTCGGCGTCCTCGCCCGAATCGCCGACGGCCACGGGGGCGCTGCGGGTGAAGTCGCTGCCGAGGGTTCGCGTCCACCGTTCGTCGCCGGTCGCGGCGTCGAAGGCAACCACGCGGCCACGTCCGGCGGCGACGACGAGGTCGCCGGTGCGCAGCAAAGGGGCGCGGACGCTCTCGCGCGGCATCGACCGCGACGCCCGCGCGCCGCGCGCCACGTCGTAGCGGACGAGGCCGTAGCGCCCGCGCTCCGCAGTCGCCCAGACGACATCCCCGACTCGCAGCGGCGCGGCGTCGCTGCTCGCGCCGATCTCGGTCTGCCCGGCGAGCTTGCCGCGCTCCGCATCGACGACGACGAGCGTGCCCTTGCGCGTGCCGACGAGCACGTAGCGCCCGGCCACGAAGAGGGCCTCGGTGCCCGTGCCCGCCTCGATGTTCACCTTCCACGCCTGCACGAGCGGCGCCGCGGGCGCGGTCACAGACGCCACAGGCAGGTCCGGCGGCAGATCGACGCGCAGCGACGCGCACCCGGACGCGCCGACACCGACGAGGACGGCGGCGGCGAGTGGAAGCGATCGGGCGAGAAGCAGGGGTCGGCGCATCGTCAGAAGTCGAGGCCGAAGAAGAACTGCCGGAACGTGCCGTCGCGGCGTTTGAAGCCGTCGCTGTACCGGTAGCCGATGTCGTAGCGGAGGACGATGGCGCCGAAGAGGTTCATCCGAAGGCCCGCGCCGAGGGCGCCGAGCGTGGTGCCGGTCTTGAGCGACGGCTCCTCGTCGAAGTAGCCGCGGTTCCACGCATGAGCGGCGTCGGCGAAGAGCGCGCCGCGCAGGTTGGCGATGCCGAAGGGCGCGAGAACCGGCACGTAGGCCGACGGGGCGACGAGGATCGGAAGGCGCAACTCGTTGGACGTGAACCACATCTTGGAGCCGCGGACGGTGAGGAAGCGCTGTCCGCGCAGGTCCCAAGAGCCACCGAGCAGGTTGAAGCGCGCCCGGTTGCCGACGTTGGCGCGCACCGTCCCCCACTGCGCGAAGGTCACGTTGCGGGTGAGGCGCCAGTACTTGCGCACGTCGGCGTTCGCCGTCCAGTACGTCAGGTTCTCGCGCAGCGAGATGTCGCTCGTGTAGCCGAGCGTCAGGCCCGCGCGGAGGCCCTCGATGGGGCCGTTGTAGCCGTAGAGCGCGTTGTCGTGGACGATCGAAACGGTCGAGTTGTAGAGCAGCGTCCGCCGCGCCGCGTCCTCGACGATGACATCCTTCGTCGACGAGGCGAGCGAGGCACCGGCTTCGATGCGCGAGAACATCGAGATCGGATAGGCGACGCCGCCGTTGGCGCCCCAGAGCGTCTCGTAGACGTAGGGGAAGTCGCCGATGGCGTCGGGGTCGGTCGGGTCGTAGCGGATGCCGGCGAAGCGGAAGCCGCCGTAGCCGATCGTCGCGCGGCGCCCCTGCTGCGACGCGCGTGACGGCGATGTTCAAGTTCTCGACGAAGGTGCCGCGCCCTTCGCTCGTGTTGTAGAGAGCGACGTACCAGAGGTCGTCGCCGAGGAGGTCGGAGAAGAGCAGCTGGGCGCCGCCGGTCGTGCCGAGGAGCGCGCTCTGGCTCACCCCGCCCTGCGCGACGTCGAGCGAGTAGCGGCGGCGGTAGGGGATGGACCGGGCCGTCGAGTCGCTGCCGCCCGCGACGCGCGCGAACGCCCACGGCCCCGGCTGCGCCCCGGCAAGGCTGCCACCCGAGCTTCCGGGCATTCCGGACGCGCCATCGGCCATCCGCACGTCATCGCCGAGCGCCCGCTCGCGCAGCACGACGCTCCGAACCGCCACGCCGCCCGGCACCGCTGCCCGCGCCGCCGCGACGCGCGCCTGCGCATCCGGAAGCGCCCGCACGGTGAACCGGTAGCCCTCGAACGAGCCGAACAGCAGCGCGCCGTCGGCGGTCCACTCCGGGTCAGACGCCGCCGCCGTCACCCGCAGGAGGGGCCGGGCGAGGGGGAGGGATGCGGTGGCGGGCGGGCTCAACCTGTCCGGTCCGGGAGACCGGACAGGTTGAGCCATCGCCGCAGGACCACTGCCGCCAGCCCTGTCGTCCGTCGTCCGTCGTCCGTCGTCCAGCGCCACGCGCGCATCCAGATCCAGCGTCCAGAGGTCCTGCGCGGAGTAGCGCCCGGTGCTGTCCTGTGCGGCGCGGACGAAGGCGAGGGTGCGGCCGTCGGGCGAGATCGCGGGGGCGAGGTCCATGACCCGGCCCTCGGTGAGCGGGCGCGTGGCGCGCGGCGGCGAGGTCGAAGGCGTGGAGCGTGTAGCGCCCGCGCGCCCCGTCGGCGCCACGGTCCGACGAGAAGACGACGGCATCGCCGGAGGGCGTCCACACCGGGTCGCGGTCGTCGTAGGCGTCGTGGGTGAGTCGGTCGAGCGCGACATCGCGCGCGGCGGTGCCCGAGACGGGCGCCTCGCCATCCTCCGCAACGGCGCCCGGCGTCAGGACGAACAGGTCCGCGAAGCCGTCGCGTCCGATGCCGGTGACGACGATCTTCTGGCCGTCGGGCGACCACGCGGGCGAGTAGAGAGCGACCGAGATCGGGCAAGCGGTACGTGGCGAGCATCCGTCGGCGGGCGAGGTCGTAGACGTGGATCACGTCCGTCTCGCCGCTCTTCGTCACGAACGCGAGCCGCCCGTCGCGCGTCACCGACATCGCGCTCTCGAACAGGTGGAACGCCTCGAACCGGTCGCTGCGCTCGCCCTTGACGAGCACGCGGGCGGCACGGCGCGGCGCATACGCCGAGTCCACATCGACGACGTACAGGTTCGAGTACCCGGAGCGGTTGCCGACGAAGACGACCTCGCGCTGCCCGTCCGCGCGCGTCCACGCGACCGGCTTGGCGGAAAACCCCTCGACGCCGACGCCCTCGGCGACGAGCGTCGCCAGTTCGGCACTCTGCAACCGCGGATAGACCTCGCCCTTCGTCCACGCCGTGAAGCGCTCCGAAATCGTCTCGAACCGTTCGCCGAGCGTGTAGGCCATCACGCGGCGGAAGTCGACGTCGCGCCACGCGTTGTCGATCAGGTCGAGCACCTTCTCCTCGCCGTACGTCTCCGAGATGAAGTGGCAGATGGCCTCGCCCTCCTTGTACATCTGGTACGTGCCCGCGATGCGGTCGAGGTTTTCGAGCGGCACGAACGAGCCCGACGTGAGGCCGTCGCGCAGGATCATCTCGTGCTGGTAGTCGCGCTGGCCGCTCCAGTACTCGGCGAGGCCCTCGGTGAACCAGAGCGGCAGGAAGCGGTCGGGCGGCACGCGGTGGTCGGCGAAGACGCGGGCCAGCTTGGCGTAGGTGAACACGTGGACGAGTTCGTGGCGGATGACGCGCCGGAAGCTGGTGCAGGTTGCCGTTGGCCGGGAGCACGACGCGCCCCTTCAGGAACTCGAAGAACCCGCCGACGCCGTCGGGGATGAAGCCCGGCGTGGTGTTCGTCTGCTTGAAGTGGATGTTCGACGAGTAGAAGATGAGCGGCGTGCGCCCGCCGAGCGACGTTCCGAAGCGGTTTTCGAGCTCGTCGACCTGCTCCTCGGCCATCGCCGCGCCCATCTCGGCGAGTGCCCGCGCCTCGGGGTAGTGGTAGATGTCGAAGTGCTCCGTCCGCAACCGGTGCCACCGGAAGCGCTCGTAGGCCACCTTGTTGCGCCCGAAGTGGTAGCCGTACTGCGCCATCGCCGCCGGTGCGACGGCCAGCGCCGCCGCCGCAAGGAGCACGAACGCGCCCAGGCACCGCCGCACCGCCGCGCCACGCCGCCGCGCACGCCCGGCGCGCAGGCGCAGGCCAATCGGTGGGGGCAAAACGACGGGACCGGTCATGCGCCGAATGTAGCACCGCCCGCCCGCGCCACCGCCGCAGGGGCCGCGATGTGCCCCGACACGACGCAACCGGCGGTCCGGGGCCTCCGCTGTCACCCCGCGTCCATCTCGCCGTCGTCGAGGGTGTCGGGGCCGACGTGTTCGGCGAGGAAGGCGGTGGCGAGGCGGCGCACGGTAGCGACGTCGGGGGCGAGGAGGCAGGCCTGCGCGAGGTTGGCGGCGTCGTCCATGTGCGTCGCGCGGATGACCTGCTTGACGCGCGAGAGGTAGACCGGCGAGAGGCTGAACTCGTCGAGGCCGAGGCCGAGCAGGATCGGGGTGGCGAGCGGCTGCGCGGCCAGTTCGCCGCACAGGCTCACCTTCAACCCCGCCCGGTGGCCCGCCTGGATCGTGTGGTGGACGAGGTGCAGCACGCCGGGGTGAAGCTCGTCGAAGAGCCGCGCGACGAGGGCGTTGCCGCGGTCGACGGCGAGCGCGTACTGCGTCAGGTCGTTCGTGCCGATCGAGAAGAAGTCGACGAGCGGCGCGAACCGCTCGGCCATGAGCGCGACCGCGGGCACCTCGACCATGATGCCGAGGGGGATGTCCGCCGCCACCGACACGCCTTCGGCTTCGAGCGCCGCGCGCGTCTCGGCGACGATGCCGCGGAAGGCGACCACCTCGCCGACTTCGGTGACCATCGGCAGGAGCAGGCGCACCGGGCCGTGGGCGCTCGCGCGGAGCAGGGCGCGCAGCTGGGGCACGAGCAGTTCGTCGCGGCGGTCGAGGAGCACGCGCACGCCGCGCCATCCGAGGAACGGATTGGCCTCGCGGTGCGCCATCGGCAGCATCTTGTCGCCGCCGAGGTCGAGCACGCGAAACGTGGTCCCGTGCGGCGCCGTCGCCTCGGCGATTGAGCGGTAGATGGCGAACTGCTCGTCTTCGGTGATCGAGAGGCGCCGCCGCATCAGCACCATGATCTCGGTGCGAAAGAGACCGACGCCCTCGGCGCCGTGCCGCCGCAGCAGCTCGATCTCCTCCTCGAACTCGAGGTTTGCGCGGAGCGTGACGCGGTGGCCATCGAGGGTCTCAGGAGCCAGCGGCACGAGCTTGCGCTGCTCGCGCATCAGCCGCGCGTAGGCGCGCTGCCGCCTTTCGTAGAACGCGAGCGTCTCCGGCGCCGGGCGCAGGATGAGCCGCCCGCGCACGCCATCGACGATGAGGGTGTCGCCCGGCATCGCCAGTTGCGAGACCTCGCGCGCGCCGACGACGGTCGGCAGGCCGAGCGCGCGGGCCATGATGGAGACGTGGCCGGTCGAGCCGCCGTACTGCAAGACGAAGCCCGCCACGCCGCGCCGCGAGAAGAGCACGACGTCGGCAGCGGTGAGGTTGGGCGCGACGACGACGGCGCCGTCGTCGACTTTCGAGAGCAGCGTGCCGCGGCGGAGATGGACGAGCAGCCGCTGCTCGATGTCGGCGAGGTCGGCGGCGCGGTCGCGGAAGAACTCCGACGCCTGCGCCATCAGAAACTCGCGGCTCTGCGCGAGCGACCGGTGCACGGCGGAGTCGGCGGCGTGCCCGGCGTCGATGGCCCGGGCGACGCTCTCGTGGAGGTCGGGGTCGCGCAGCATGAGCGCCTGCGCCTCGAAGACCTCGGCGTGCGTGTCGCCGAGTTTCTCGCGCGCAAGGGCGGTGATCTTGGCGAGGTCGCGCTCGGCGCGCTCGACGGCGGTGGCGAAGCGCAGGCGCTCGGCGTCCTGCTGCGCCTCGGGCACGCGCCGCTCGTCGACGGTCTCCTCGTCGCGTGCGTACAGGTAGACGGGCGCGATGACGATGCCCGGCGACACCGGGACACCCTCGATCACCACTTCGCCCGCGTGCGGCACAGGTGGCGAAAGAGCCGACGCCGGGAGGTCGGGCGCGGCGGCAGTACCGTCGGCGTGAACCGGCAGGGGCGGGCCTGATGAGGACGGGCGGGGTGCGGCGAAGGGCATCAGCCCACCTCGCCGAAGCCCTCGACGAAGAGCTGCTCGATGGCGGCGGCGGCGGCGTCCTCGTCGGTGCCGTCGAAGACGAGGCGCACGGTCGAGCCCTGCTCGGCGGCGAGCGTCATGACGCCGATGATGCTCTTGCCGTTGATCTCGTAGCCGTCCTTCTCGATGGTGAAGTCCGCCGCGAAGCGCGAGGCGGTGCGGACGATCATCGAGGCCGGGCGCGTGTGGATGCCGGCGCGGTTGCGCACGACGACGTCGCGGGTGAGCATGGAACGGGCCGGTGGAACGGGGCAGGTGGGGGGACATCCGCAATCTACGACACCTCCCTCCCCCGCTCCCTAGTTACGTGTCGGCCGGGCTGCCTGCCGGGGTGATGCGGTGCGGGAGACAGTGGTGCGGGACGCGCGTCTGGCCGTTTACACCTCTCCAGTCGGGGACCAGACAGGTGATCCCCACGCCGAACACCCGAGCCGCGCGACCTGTCAGGTCCCCGCACCTGCAGTCCACACCACGAGCTACCGCCGCCGTCCGCTCAGTTCTTCGACGAGGCCGACGAGCGCCACGCGGGCCGGGGCGTCGGGCAGGCGGGCGAGGGCGGCGAGGGCGGCATCGGTCCACGCCCGCACCGCCGCGCGGGCGTCGGCGAGCACGCCGAGGCGGTCCATGCGCGCACGCGCCTCGGCGACGCGCGCGGGCGCGATGCCCTTGGCGGCCACGAGGGCAGCGAAGAACGCGGCGTCGGTGTCGTCGCCCGTCGCCTCCCCGGTGTTCCCTGCGGCGGCGCGTTCGAGGGTGCGCAGCAGCAGGTACGTCTTCTTGCCCTCGACGAGGTCGCCGCCGACGGCCTTGCCCCAGTCGTCGCCGTCGGCGGCGGTGAGGTCGAGGAGGTCGTCCTGGATCTGGAACGCGCGCCCGACGGCGAGGCCGACCTCGCGCAGCGCCGCGCGGTCGTCCTGCGATGCGCCGCCGACGAGGCCGCCGAGGTCGAGGGCGCAGGCGAGGAGCGCGCCGGTCTTGCGGTCGATCATGTCGAGGTAGCGGTCGACCGTCACCGCGCCGTCGGTCTCGAACTGCATGTCGAGCGCCTGCCCTTCGCACAGGCGGCGCACCATCTCCGTCCACGCAGCCAGCATCGCGCGCACGTCGCCGCGCGGCCCGAGAGCGACGAGGCGCGTGGCCTCGCCGAAGAGCAGATCGCCGACGAGGATCGCCGTCGGCTCGTCCCAGCGGACGTGGACGGTCGGGCGGCCGCGGCGCGTCGGCGCGCGGTCCATGATGTCGTCGTGGACGAGCGTGAACGTGTGGAAGACCTCGACGGCGAGGGCGGCCGGCAGGGCGTCGTCGGCGGCGCCGTAGAGATCGGCGGCGAGGAGCGCGAGCAGCGGACGCACGCGCTTTCCTTCGGCGGCGAGGGCGTAGCGCGCGGGCGCATACAGGCCGTCGGGGTCGCTCTCGGCCATCACCGACGGAAGCGCGGCGGCGACGCGGCGGCGCAGTTCGGTCACGCGCGCGGCGAGGGCGCCTGCATCGACGTCAGACGGATCGGCGGCGGTGCTGCGGGGCGACGGAAGCACGGGCGCACTCACGCCGTGTCGCGGGCGAGGGCGAGCGTGAGGACGGCCTCGACGCGCGCGTAGACCTCCTCGACCGATCCGATGCCATCGACCACGTAATGGTGGCCGAGGCCCTCGTAGTACGCCTCGACGGGCGCGGTCTCCTCGCGGTAGACGTGCAGGCGCTTCCGGACGACATCCGGCGCGTCGTCGCTGCGCTGAACGAGGCGGGCGAGGACGGCGGGGTCGGTGGGCGGGGCGTCGAGGTGGTACGTCTGCGACGTGACCGGGTCCATGCGGCGGCGCGAGAGGCGCTCGACGATGACATCCGGAGGGCCGTGGAGCGAGATGACGGCGTCGATGGAGGCGCCTTCGGCGGTCATGAACTCCGTCAACCACTCGGCCTGCTCGACCGTCCGCGGGTAGCCGTCGAGCACGAAGTCGCGGGCGCCGAGGTCGCGCAGGTGCGCCTCGGCGGCGGCGCGGACGACCGGTCCGGGCACGAGGCGCCCGGCGTCCATGTAGGCCCGCGCCTCCCGCCCGAGTTCGGTACCGGCAGCGATGGCCGCGCGCAGGATGTTGCCCGTCGAGACGTGCGCCAGTCCGTGCCGGTCGACGAGTAGCGCCGACTGCGTGCCCTTGCCGATGCCCGGCGGTCCGAAGAGGAGGAGGTTCATGGGGCGGGGGCTGGCGAAACGGCACAGAGGCCCCGGCCGATGTCGGTCGAGGCCTCTGCGTAGCCGGAATGTACGATGCGGGGGCCGCGTCTGCACCCTTCGCACCCACGAAGTGTCCGTACCCCTTCGCCCCCGGCGGCATCCGGAAGCGGTTTCATCGGCCTTTCGGCACCGTGGAGGGCGGCCGCGGCGGTGTCGGAAAACGTGCCGCTCAGGCCTCGTCGGCCTCGGTCGTGCGGTGCTTGCCCTTGACGACGTTCTCGACGGCGGTCTTGGCAGCGGCGGTGAGGGCGGTCGTGAGGATCGAGAGGAGCGCGCCGGTGATGATGCCGTTCTTCTGCTTCTCCTGCACCCGCGCCTCGCTCGCCACCGGCGGATGGTTGAGCGTCAGGAAGTCGCGCAGCGCCTCGCCAACGTCCTCGCCCTTCTTGCCCGCGCGCCGCACCTCGCGCTCGGCCGCCTGCGCCCACGAGCGCGCACTGCCGCGCATCGACTTCGGCAGGTGCGAGATGGCGCCGTCGAACCGCGTCTTGTCGCGCGGCGTCCCGACGATCAGCCCGACGAGCAGTCCGGCGACGAGCGACCCGCCGATCGACACGATGGGGTTGTGGAAGATGGCGTCGCGGGCGTCCTTGCCGACGCCGACGACCTCGCCCTCGATGGCGCCGATGCGCGTCTGGATGAGGGCGGTCTTGGCGTCGAGGCGCGCGCGGACGGCGCGGGCCGTCGCCGGTTCGGCAGTGCCGCTCACCTCGACGGCGCGGCTGTCAGGAGAACGGTCGTCGGGGCGCGACGAGGAGACGACGGGGGTGGCGGGGTCGGCCATTGCGGAAGCGGGAGAGAGCGGAATCGGGAGGCGGGCGTCAGGTCGTCGGCGCGGCGGCTTTGGCCTTGCCGCTCAGCACGGCCCGCGCGACGGCGGCGCCGATGAGCAGGACCGCGGTGACGATCAGGAAGCCCCACGCAGCGTGGCCGAGCCACCAGCCGAGGAAGAGCGCGAGCGTGACGAGCAGGAAGAGCGCGCCGATGGCGCCGAGCACGCCGGGGATGACGAGGGCGAGCACGGCGGCCTTGCGCCCGTCGATCTGCGCTTTGATCGACTCCTGCACCTCGGCGCGCACGAGGTCGAGGCGGAGTTCGACCCAGTCCTTGACGTCTTGCACGAGGGCCGACGATTCGTGCTGGATGCGGCCCAGGCGGCTCTCGGCAGTGACATGCGTGGGCGCAGGCGTGGCGGCGGGCGGGCGGGCGCTGGGGACGGGAACGTCGGGCATGGGGAGGAGCGATGGGGCGAGGCCGGGCGGCGGCGGCGCGGCGAGGGACGATCTCCGGAAGATGCAGCCTCCGCACCCCGCGCGACCACGCGCCTGCTCCCTTGCAACCGTTTTATTACAGCGCCCCGCATCCGCCAGCGCCTCCCCCGGTTTTCGGCGATCCGAGAGCGGGCGTCGTTGCGCGTCAATCGGGGCACCGCCGCCAGTGTCCCGCGCCCGTTCTGACACGGTCCATCTCGCCGCAACGACCCGAACGGCACCTGCCCGCGCCGCCCGGCTCCGACGCGGCGCGCGGGCGTTTCATCCGCAGCCTCCCCTCCCCCGCCTCGCCATGCCCGGCTACGCCACCCACCCGACGCCCAACCCCAACAGCTTGAAGCTCGTCCGCACCGACGGCGCGCCGGTCGTGCCCGCGGCTCGGATGGGCGCGGGCGGAATGCTCTCGGCCACCTCGGCGGCGGACGCCGCGGATCACCCGCTCGCCCTCGCGCTCTTCGGCGTGCCCGGCGTCGCCGGGGTGTTCGCGCTCGCCGACTTCCTCACGATCACCAAGACGCCCGACGCGCGCTGGGACGCCGTTCTCGCGGGCGCCGAGGCCATCCTCCACGCCTTCGACGGAGTCTGACGGACGACGACGACCGACGACGGACGACATCGCACGCGGTGGTGAGTGCGGCGGCTGTGGCGGGAAACCTGTCAGGTGCGGGGAGCTGACAGGTTGGCGCGCTTCTACGTCCAATCCCCCCTACCCCATCCCCGATGCCCCAATCCGGCGCGCGGGCGGCTCAAACGGACGCACGGCACCGGCGAGGACGGCGGGGGCGGACGCTACTTTGGCGGCGCTGTCTCCGCGCCCTCCTCCCGCCTTCCCGCCTCCCGTGTCCGTCCCCCCCTTGCCCGCCGCGCCGCTTGCGCCCGCTGCCTCCCCGTACCGCCGCGGCCCCGTCTGGGCGTGGGCGTTCTACGACGTGGCGAACTCGTCCTTCACCACGCTCGTCATCACGTTCATCTACTCGACGTACTTCACGAAGGCGATGAGCGGCGACGGCAGCGACCTGACGTCCGTCTGGACGACCTGCATGGCGCTCACCGCCGTCTGCGTGGCGATGCTCTCGCCGATCCTCGGCGCCATCTCCGACCGCGGCGGCTACCGCAAGCGTCTCCTCCTCAGTTTCAGCGCCTTCTGCGTGCTCCTGACCACCGCCCTCGCGTTCGTCACGCCTGGCCACGTGCTCCTCGCGGCGACGCTCCTCGTGCTCGCCAACATCGCCTTCGAGATGGGCGCCGTCTTCTACGACAGCTTCCTCCCCGACCTCGTCGACGAGTCGCACATCGGGCGCGTGTCGGGGCTCGGATGGGGCCTCGGGTACGTCGGCGGCATCGTGGCGCTCGTGATCGCGCTCTTCGGGTTCGTGCGCGAGAGCCCGCTCAAAGCCTTCATCAGCGAGACGACCGGCTTCCCCGCCGGGCCGGGCGGCGACGTCCGCGCGACGCTCCTGCTCGTGGCGGTGTGGTTCGCCATCTTCACCGTCCCGTTCATCCGCTACGTCCGCGAGCCGCGCGTGGCGACCGGCGAGACGGGCGAGAACGTGGTCACGGCGGGCTTCCGGCAGCTCGCGGCGACGTTCCGCGACCTCCGGCGCTACCGGCAGATCATCCGCCTCATCGTTGCGCGGCTCGTCTACAACGACGGCCTCGTGGTCATCTTCTCGCTCGGCGCCATCTTCGCGGGCCAGGTCTACGGCTTCACGACCGAGGAGACGATCCTCTTCGGCATCGCGCTCAACGTGTCGGCGGGCATCGGCGCGGTCGTCTTCGGGATGCTCGACGACCGCATCGGCGGACGCAACACGATCCTCCTCTCGCTCGTCGGCCTGTTCGCGGCGGGCCTGGTCGCGGTCGTCGGCCAGACGCGGCCCATCTTCTGGGCGGCCGCCATCGCCGTCGGCCTGCTCGTCGGGCCGAACCAGGCGGCGAGCCGGAGCCTGCTCGGGCGCTTCGTGCCCGACGACAAGGAATCGGAGTTCTTCGGATTCTTCGCCTTCTCCGGCAAGGCGACCGCCTTCCTCGGTCCCGTCCTCTACGGCACCTTCACGAGCGCCTTCGGCACGCACCGCGCGGGGATGGCCGTCGTGCTCGTGATGTTCAGCATCGGCGCCGTCCTCCTCCTCCGCGTCGACGAGGCCGAAGGCGTCGCCCTCGCCAACCGCGGGGCGTGAGGGCGGGGGATTGGGGATCGGAAAGTGGACGAATGGCGCCAACCTGTCAGGTCCCCGCACCTGACAGGTTTCCCTCTCCCCTCCATCCTCCAATACCCCATCCCCAATACCCGATCCTCAACTCCCGATGACCGTCTCCGATCTCCTGGCCGCCCTCGACCGCTGGTGCCCGTTTGCCCTCGCGATGGACTGGGACAACACCGGTCTCAACGTCGGCGACCCGGCGGCTGACGTCTCCGGCGGGATCGTCGCGCTCGATCTGACGCACGATGTGCTCGACGAGGCGCGGGCGGCGGGCGCGAACGTCGTCGTGACGCACCATCCGCTCGTCTTCAAGCCGCTCAAACGGGTCGTCGCGGGCGCGGGCGTCGGCGGCCTCGCCCACCGGTGCGCGCGCGAGGGCGTCTCGCACATCGCCCTCCACACCAACCTCGACGTGGCGCCGGGCGGCGTCTCGCACGCGCTCGCGGCGGATCTCGGGCTTGTGGATGTCGCCGTGCTCGTGCCGACCGAGGGCGCGACGCTCAAGCTCGTCACCTTCGTCCCGCCGACCCACGCCGACGCCGTCCGCGCCGCCCTCGCCGGTGCCGGGGCGGGCCACATCGGCGCCTACCTCGGCTGCGCGTTCGAGAGCGCGGGCACCGGGCACTTCCGTCCAGACGAGCACGCGCGTCCGTTCACCGGCACCGCGCCGGGCACCGACGAGGCCACGAACGAGGTGCGCATCGAGGTGGAGGTCGCCCGTGCCCTCGCGCCGCGCGCCGTCGCCGCCCTCCGCGCCGCGCACCCGTACGAGCAGGTCGTTTACGACCTCATCGCCGCCGAGCAGCCATCGACCACCCACGGCCTCGGCGCCATCGGACGCTTGCCGGAGCCGATGACCGGCGAGGCGTTTCTCGCCCACGTCTGCCGCGTGCTCGGCGAGGACGCCCTCCGCGTCTCCGGCGATGCCGGGCGGACGATCGCGCGCGTCGCCGTCTGCGGCGGCTCCGGCAGCGATTTCGCGGGCGCCGCCCTCCGCGCGGGCGCTGACGCCTACGTCACCGCCGACGTGACCTACCACCGCTTCTTCGACACCCTCGACGCCCACGGCGCGCCCGCAATGCTCACCGTCGACGCCCGCCACGACGCCACCGAGCGCGTCGCCGAGCGCCTGCTCCTCGACGCCTGCCGCGCCCTGGCGCCCGCCGTCACGTGGCAGCGCACCGCCGCGCCGACCTCGCCAGCGCGCGTCTTCGTCGCGCGGACGACGGACGGCTGACGACGGACGCAACCTGACAGGTCCTCGCCACGACAGCCTCCGGCGGTGACGGAGTGCTTCGACCGACGCCCCCCGACAGACGGCACCCCGCACCGCCGAGGTTTCACGGCCGGGCCGCGAACCCGTCGCGGGCGATTCGGTAGAACCGCGACTCCGCCAACGCCACTCTCGCCCCACATGTCCACCGCGCTCGACACGACCGTTCCCGCCCAGCTGCGCGCGCTCGTGCGCCTCCAGTACTTCGACTCCAAGCTCGACGACCTCAAGAAACTCCGCGGCGACCTGCCCGACGAGATCCGCGATCTCGAAGACGAGAAGACCGGCCTCGAAACCCGCGTCCGCAACTTCCAGCACGACGAATCGGAAGGCGTCCGCACCCTCTCCGACGCCGAGGCGCAGATGCGCGACTCGGAGGCGCAGATCAAGCGCTACACCGACCAGCAGAGCACGGTGCGCAACAACCGCGAGTACGACACGCTCACCAAGGAGATCGAGGCCCAGCGCCAGCGCATCATCGACGCGCAGGCCCGCATCGACGAGGTGACCTACGCGCGCCCGGTGCGCGAGGAAGCCGTCGCCGCCGCCCACGCCCGCAGCGCCGAAATCAGCGTTCTCCTCGAGACCAAGCGCGGCGAACTCAGCAGCGTGATGGAGGAGACGAAGACCGAGACCGACGAGCGCCGCGCCCGCCGCGACGAGGCCGCCGAGGACGTCGACGCCGTCTACCGCCGCAGCTACGAGCGTCTGCGCACGCGCCTCAAGGACGGACGCGCCGTCGTACCCCTCGAGCGCGGCGCCGCCGGTGGCTACGCCGTCCCGCCGCAGCGCCAGATCGAGGTCGGCGAGCGCATCCGCATCCTCACCTGCGAGCACACGGGCCGGATGATCGTCGACGCCGAACTCTTCCACGAGGTCACCAACGCGACCCGCGCCGCCGAAGGCGACGAGGGCTGAGCGTGTGGGTTGTGGGAATGTGAGTTGGTGAGTGCGCCTCACGAACTCCACAATCTCACCAACCCACCACCTCCCATCTCAAAAAACCTCTCCATCCAGGCCTTCGCGTTTCGCCTGCCAGGTTCGCCTGTCGGGGCGGGATGAGGAACGTCCGAACACCACCGGGCACCGTGCCCTGCCAACAGCAGGGGCGTCCGCCGCCGCGGGCGACAGCACGTGCAACAGAGAGCAGACCCGCCGATGGCTCCGTCGCCCCTTCGGGAGCGCCGGAGATCAGGTGAGGGGTGAAAGGGTGGGGTAAGAGCCCACCGGCGTCTCCGGCGACGGAGGCGGCCAGGCAAACCTCACGGGGTGCAAGGCCAAGCAGCACGACGGCGCCTCCCGCGAGGGAGTCGCCCCCGGTGGCCCACCGGGCGCGCGTGCGGGTAGGCCGCTCGAGGCGCCGCGCAAGCGTCGTCCCAGATAGATGAAGGCCACGCCCGAGGAGACCGCTGCGGCGTCTCGCGGGCGACAGAATTCGGCGTATCGGCTGGAGAGAGCCGCAGACCAGAACAGGACGCTCCCCCGGCGGGGGGCGTCCTGTTCGTCTGTTCGGGCGAGCCGAACGAGCCAGAGGTGACCGTGCTTACTGCTGCGGCGCGGGCGTCGAAGGCGCCGGGGCCGGGCTCGCGGGCGCGGGCGTCGAGGGCGCGGGGGCCGGGCTCGCGGGCGCCGGGACCGGGTTGGCGGGCGTGGTCGCCGGGGCCTGTGTCGGAGCGCCGGGGACGACCGGGGCCGGGGTCGTGGCCGCCGGAACGCCCTGCACGACCGAGCGCGGGGCGTCGCCTTCGACGAAGAAGGCGGTGAGCAGGCACAGCAGCATGAAGGCGCCGCCGAGGGCCCACGTCGCCTTTTCGAGCACGTCCGGCGCCTGCCGCGCGCCGAGGATCTGCGTGGTGCCCGCCGAGGCGATGCCGGCGAGGCCGCCGCCCTTGCCGCTCTGCAGCAGCACGACGCCGACGATCAGGATCGCCAGGATGGCGATGAGCACGACGAGTAAATAGAACATGGATCGAGAAGGAAGGAGACGGGCACGAAGCCGCGCGGACGTTCGGAAGCGGTGTAGCCCCCGAAGATACGCCGCCCTGCCCCACCGGTCCTCGCCCGCCGACGCGCTTCGGCGTCAATTCGCGGCGTTCGGTGGGCCACGGACACACCACAGGGGGCGTACGGGCGACGCGTTCGCCCTCGGGGCCAGAGGCGGTGGCGACGCGATGCCCGGCGAGGCAGGCGCGGGCGGGCGCCGGGCCACGAAGGCGTCGTCCCTACCGCAGCCATCGACGACGACGGACGACTCACCCCGCACTCACGCGCGCCGCGCCGCGAGGTGGGCGTCGGCGAGCACGAGGCCCATCGCGGTCTTCATGTCGGCGATCTCGCCGCGGCGCGCCTGGGCGACGGCGTCGGCGAAGGGCATTCGGACCGGGATGGCGTGCTCGCCCTCGCCGAGGTTGGTTTTGCCTTCGGTGAGGCCTTCGGCGAGAAAGAAGTGGATGACCTCGTCCGAGTAGCCGATGCACGGGTAGAGCGGACCGAGCGGCGTCAGGGTCTCGGCGGTGAGGCCGGTTTCTTCGGCGAGTTCGCGGCGCGCGGCGACGGCCGGGTCTTCGCACGCACCCTCCAGACCGGAGCGGTCGAGCTTTCCGGCGGGCACTTCGAGGAACGTCCGGCGCGGCGGGTAGCGGAACTGCCGGACGAGGAGCGTGTCGCCATTGTCGAAGAGCGGAACGACGGCGGCGGCGCCCGGATGCCGGATCCACTCGCGCACCGACGTCCCGCCCGACGGCGTCTCGACGGTGTCGCGGAAGACGTGTAGCAGGGCGCCATCGTAGACCTCGTGCGTGTCGAGCGTCGTTTCGGTGAGGTCGTCGGGATTCGGAGCGGCGGAATCGGCGGGCATCAGAGGCGGTCGAGAACGTGGACGGTGCGGGGCGAGTCGACGCCCCCCGTATGGTGCGTCGAGGCGGGTTCGAAGAGCAGGATCGACGCCGGGCGCTCGGCGACGGGCCGGTGCTCGACGCCGCGCGGCACGATCACGAACTCGCCCGTGGCAACGTCCACCGACCGCTCGGCGCCGTCGGCATCGCGCAGGTCCATCCGGAAACCGCCCTCGATCACCAGAAAGAGCTCGTCTTCGCCCTCGTGCGCGTGCCAGATGAACGCGCCCTCGATCCGCGCGAGCTTGACCTGCTGCCCGTTCAGCTCGCCGACGATCTTCGGCGACCACGTGTCGGAAAACCGCCCGAATGCCTCCGCGAGGTTGACGACGCGGATGGGATCGGCAGGCGCGGCGAGCGCGGAAGCAGCAAGCACAGACATAGAAGCGAGACAATCGAACAAAAGAAAACAGGCCATCCGTAGGGGCGGGTTCCAAACCCGCCCTTCCCCGCCCCCCACCGCCCGTCACCCGCGCACCGTGGCGAGCGCAACGGCAACGATGGCGGCGGTTTCCGCCCGCAACCGCGCGGCCCCGAGCGAGGCGACCGATGCCCCGGCGGCGACGGCGGCGGCGAGTTCGGCATCGGTGAACCCGCCCTCCGGCCCCACGACGAGCGTCAGCGGCGCGGCATCGTCGGAGACCGGCGCGGCGAGCATCCGCGCGAGCGTGTCGGCGAGCGGCGCGCCTTCGTGGAGGACGACCGCGCGCGGCCCGACGACGGTGGCGAGGGGCGCGGGCGCGTGCAGGTGCGGCAGGTGGGCGCGAAGGCTCTGCTTCATCGCGGCGACGAGGACGGCGCGAGCGCGCTCGCCCCGAAACCGCGCGCCCGCCTCGACGCGCGACGAAATCACCGGCACGATGTCGGTCACGCCCAGTTCGGTCGCCTTCTCGATGGCCGTCTCGAAGCGCTCGTCGGATTTGAGAACGGCGAGGGCGAGGCGCAGCGGCGCCGGCGGCGGAGGACGCTCGCTCGCCACCACGTCGCCGATCGCACGTCCGATTTCGGTGTGGACGAGCCGCACCCGGTGCCATCCCCCGGCGCCATCGACGACCACGATCTCCGCGCCCTCGCGCAGCCGCAGCACGCGCGTCGCGTGGCGCGCTTCGGTGTCGGGCAGGACGACGTGCGAGCCGATGCCGATCTCGCCCGGCGCGCCATCGGGCGGCGTCGTGAAGGCGGTCGGGGGCGCGTGGAAGACGGTGGTCACGGGAATCGCGGCGGCGGTGCAGAGGGCGGAAGCTACGCCGGACGCCTGCCCATGGGTCGCCGGGCGGGCGCGCCGCGACGGAGGACCGCGCCGGATGGCAGAGACGCATCGCCGATGCGTCTACAGCGGTCCGGCATCCTCCACTCCCCGTCACGCAGCCGGATCGGGCGTGAGGATCTTGAGGCCCGTGATGCCCGCCACGATGAGGCCGAGGCAGACGAGGCGCCCGACCGTCCGCGGCTCGCCGTAGATCGCCATCCCGAGAATCGCCGTGCCGAGCGCGCCGATGCCGGTCCAGATGGCGTACGCGGTGCCCGACTGGCAGCGTCTTGAGCGCGTAGGCGAGGAGTCCGAAGCTCGCCGCCATCGCCGCGAGCGTCACCACGCTCGGGCCGAGGCGCGAGAAGCCGTCGGTCTGCTTGAGGCCGATCGCCCAGACGACTTCGAGCAGTCCGGCGACGAGAAGGGCGAACCAGGCCATCGGAAACGCGGATCGGGTGGGGGGAGACGGCGCCAAGCTACGCCCGTCTACAACCCGAACCGGACGCCGATGTGGATGCGTCCGGCGCCGAAGCCGGTCTCGGGGCTGGCGGCGTAGGTGGCGAGCACGAGGCCCGCGGGCGTGTCGAGTTGCACGCCGAGGCCGTAGCCGGGGCGGAAGCCGCGACACCGCGACGCGTCCGCCGAGCGCGGGCTGGTCTACGTAGCCGGCGTCGGCGAAGAGGAAGGCGTAGGAGATCGGCGTCGACCTGGTAGCGGACTTCGGCGACGGCGCGGGCGGCGGTGCGGGCGCGGAACTGCTCCTCGTCGTAGCCGCGCAGGCTCGTCGCGCCGCCGATGCGGAACAGGTCGGCCTCGTCGAAGCCGTCGGCGCGCAGCACCCACGCGTCGCCGCCCACCACGAGCACCTGCCGGCGAAGCAGGGGACGAAGGCGCGCACGTGGGCGGTGAGCCGCTGCTGCTGGACGGTGGAGGCCACGCGGCGGAGCGTGTCCGACGGGGTGGGCACCCCAGAGCCGGGAAAGGCCGTGCCCGGCGCGGCTTCGAGGCGGCTGAGGCCGGTGCGCGCCCGACCTCGGCGATGACGTCGGCGAGAGGCCGCGGCGCGGGTTCTCGGGCACGTCGGTGGGGTGTAGCGCAGGCCCGCGCCGGTGTAGAGCGCGCTCGGTGCGGGCGATGCGCTGGGCCGCGCCCGCACGATCCGGCGCCCGATCCGCGCAGCGCGACCCGGCGAGGCCCGGACGCGTCCGGTCGAGCGTCACGAGGGCCACGATCTCGATGCCCGCGCCCGCCGACCGCGCCCCGAGAAGACGCCGCCCTCGGCGCGGTAGCGCTGGCTGGGCGAGCGTCGAATCCTGCTGGCAGGCCGTCGAAGCGCGCTTCTACGCCGCAGCGGCAGGCCCAGCAGGTACGGCGAGGCGGCGCGGGCGCTGGCGTTGGCGACGTGCCCGGGCAGGCGGTCGAGCCGCACGGCGAGGTCGTAGCCGGCCCGGCGAGGTTGCGCAGCGTGAGGCTGCCCGTGCCGCGAGCTGCGCCTTCTGCCCCGGCTGGGTGGCGCGGCAGCAGGCCGAGCACGAGGTCGAAGGCCCCCGGCGGCACCTCCTCGACCGGCAGCACCGCCACGAGCGCGCCCACGCTGTCGCGCACGAGGGCGACGCGTCCGACGCGGCGGAAGTACCCGGTGGCGCGCAGCCGCGCCGCCATCCGCTCGGCCCGGAATCCGCGCAGCGGTCGCCCGATCTCGACGCCCATCACGCGCGCCACGAACGCCGCCTGCGTCTCGCCCCCCGACCACCGCCACGCTGTCGAGCACGACCGCCGCGCCCTCGTCGACGCGAAACACGAGCCGCGCGCCCCCGCCCTCGATGTCGATGGCGACCGAGGCGAGCGGGTTGCCCGCGTCGGCGTAGACAGCCAGCAAGCGCCCGGCGGCGGCGCTCGCGGCAGCATCGGTGAAGACATCACCCGCGTCGATCCCGACGGCGCGGCGCAAGGTCGGCAGGCGCTCGGGCGAGGCGCCGTCGATGCGCACCTCGGCGAGGCGCCGCCGCGCGCCGGTCGAGGCGAAGAGACGCGCACGCGCGCCGGTGACGCCAGAGACCACGACGGCGGAGTCGAGGCGCGCGTCGGCATGGCCCCGGCGGCGCAGCCACGCGAGCGCGTCGCGGGAGGCGGCGGCGACGCTGTCGGCGGTCCAGGCGGGCCGCGGTGCCCAGTCGGTGGCGGCCCCATCTGCCACGAGCGCCCACACGGGCGCGGCGGCGAGCGTGTCTCGCGGCGGCGGCGCGTCCTGCGCGCGGGCCTGCGGCGCGGCAGCGGCGGCGAGAACGAGCAGGAGGCAGTGGCGGGACATCGGGCGGGGCGTGTGAGGGGGCAACGCGCGGGGGGTGGGGGGAAGTGCCGATCCCCCGCGGCGGCCCGCTGGATGCGGGGGATGCGGGAACGCACGCCCCACCCCGCGCGATGCCCCCGGCCATCCCCAGCCCCATGCCGCTCCCCGACCCCGCCGCGCTCCCGGACGCCACCCTCGACGCCTTCCGCACGCGCCTCGTCGCATGGTTTCGGGCCGGACACCGGGCAATGCCGTGGCGCGACACGCGCGATCCGTACGCCATCTGGGTCTCCGAGACGATGCTGCAGCAGACACGCGTCGAGACCGCCGATGGCTATTTCCGGCGCTTCATGGCCGCTTTCCCGACCGCCACCGCCCTCGCCGACGCGCCGCTCGACGATGTGCTCAAGCTCTGGGAGGGCCTCGGCTACTACGCCCGCGCCCGCAACCTCAAACGCGCCGCCGAGACCGTCGCCCGCGACCACGGCGGAGTCGTCCCCGACACCTACGATGCCTTCCGCGCGCTCCCCGGCGTCGGGCCGTACACCGCCGCCGCCGTCCTCTCGATCGCCCACGACCGCCCGCACGCCGTCCTCGACGGCAACGTGACGCGCGTGCTCGCCCGCGTCTTCGCCGTGACCGAGGTGGCGAAGCAGCCGCGCGTGCAAAAACGGCTTCAAGCCCTCGCCGACGCCCTGCTGCCGGTCGAGGCGCCGGGCGACTTCAACCAGGGCATCATGGAACTCGGCGCGACGGTTTGCACGCCCCGCGCGCCGTCGTGCCCGGTGTGCCCGCTCGAATCCGTCTGCGCGGCGCGCGCCGAGGGGCGTCCGGAGGCGTACCCGGTCGTCGCGGCGAAGGCACCGGTGCCGCACGTGGAGGTTGCCGTAGCCCTCCTGCGCGACGATGCCGGGCGCGTGCTCATGCAGCAGCGGCCCGAGTCGGCGATGCTCGGCGGGCTGTGGGAGCTTCCCGGCGGCAAGATCGAACCCGGCGAGACGGCGGCGGCGGCGTGCGCCCGCGAGGTCCGCGAGGAACTGGGCGTCGAGGCGTCGGTCGGGGCGTGCGTGGCGGTCGTCGGGCACGCGTACTCCCACCTGCGGGTCACACTGCGCGCCTTCGAGTGCCGCATCGCGTCAGGCGTCGCCGCCTCGACGCTCGCGCTGCGGTGGGCCTCGGACGATGATCTCGCCACGCTCGCCATCCCGCGCGCCACGCACAAGGTCTTCGAGGCCGTCGCCGCCGCCCGCGCCGCGCCGACGCTGTTCGGGTGAGCGGAGGCGCCGTCGCCGCGAACCGCGTCCGAAACATGGCCTGTGCGGTCTCGTTCGGAAATCCTGCGCCCCGGACGCCCGATTCGGGCCTGCCGGGGCGTTTCCGCCCGAGGGCGCGTCATTGTCACGGACGACGACCCGACGCCCGACCTGCCTTTCCCGAGAGACCGCGATGGATACCGCCACCCTTGCCCCGCCCGCTCCGGCACCCGCCGCGACGATGCCCGCGCCCGCCGGGCCCCCCGCCCCGATCCGCCTGACCGGCCGCGCCGCCGACGCGGTGCGCAAGATCATGACCGAGAAGGACATCCCCGAGGGCTACGCCCTGCGCGTCGGCGTGCGCGGCGGCGGATGCTCGGGGATGAGCTACCTGCTCGGCTTCGACAAGATGCGCGAACACGACGCCTCGTTCGTCGTCGATGGCGTGACCGTCTTCGTCGACAAGCGGCAGGGCCTCTACCTCATGGGCACGACCGTCGATTACCACGACGGCCTCAACGCCCGCGGCTTCACCTTCGACAACCCGCAGGCGACCTCCACGTGCGGCTGCGGATCGTCGTTTGCCGCCTGACGAATCGGCCACGCACGCGGACCTGACGCGCTGTCACCTCCGCCCCGTCGCCCTGTCAGCGCCAGCCCCTCGGCGGCTCCGTGGCAGGGCGTTTGCATCTCCGCCCGACATCCTCCTCCGGCACCCGCCGCTCCTTCCGGGGCGCCCGTGCCGTCCGACTACTCCCCACTCTCCCCTGATGGAAGGCAACTTCTCGAACCGCGTCCGCGACGTCATTTCGTTCAGCCGCGAAGAGGCCATGCGCCTCGGCCACGACTACATCGGCACCGAGCACCTGCTGCTCGGCGTCATCCGCGAGGGCGACGGCATCGCCGTCAAGATCCTCCGCAACCTCGGCGTCGAGCTGCCGAAGCTCAAGAAGGCCGTCGAGGACACCGTCCGCGCTGTCGGCGTGGCGGCGCCGGGCGGCAACATCCCGCTCACGAAGCAGGCCGAGAAGGTCCTCAAGATCACGCAGCTCGAGGCGAAGCTCTACAAGAGCGACGTGATCGGGACGGAGCATCTGCTGCTCTCGCTTTTGAGGGATGACGAGAACATCGCCGCGCAGATCCTGCAGCAGCACTTCACCGTCACCTACGACGCGGTGCGCTCGGACCTCGACGGCATCATCTCGGGCAAGACGCCCACGCGGGGCGCCGCCGGCGCGGCAGCAGGTGGCGGCGGGAAGCGGCAGCAGCCGCGGCTCGTCGTCCTCCTCGCGCGGCGGCAGCGGCAAGGGCGCGGAGAAGAGCAAGACGCCGGTGCTCGACAACTTCGGGCGCGACCTGACCAAGCTCGCCGAGGACAACAAGCTCGATCCCATCGTGGGCCGCGAGCGCGAGATCGAGCGCGTCGCCCAGGTGCTCTCGCGCCGCAAGAAGAACAACCCGGTGCTCATCGGCGAGCCGGGCGTCGGCAAGACGGCCATCGCCGAGGGCCTCGCGCTCCGCATCGTGCAGCGCAAGGTCAGCCGCGTGCTCTTCGACAAGCGCATCGTCACGCTCGACCTCGCCGCCCTTGTGGCCGGCACCAAGTACCGCGGGCAGTTCGAGGAGCGGATGAAGGCGGTCATGACCGAGCTCGAGAAGTCGCCCGACGTCATCCTCTTCATCGACGAGCTCCACACGATCGTCGGCGCGGGCGGCGCGAGCGGTTCGCTCGACGCCAGCAACATGTTCAAGCCCGCCCTCGCGCGCGGCGACATCCAGTGCATCGGCGCGACGACGCTCGACGAGTACCGCCAGCACATCGAGAAGGACGGCGCCCTCGACCGGCGCTTCCAGAAGATTCTCGTGGAGCCCTCGACCGTCGAGGAGACGATTCAGATTCTGAAGAACATCCGCGACCGCTACGAAGAGCATCACAACGTCGAGTATTCCGACGAAGGTCTGGAGCTTGCCGTCAAGCTCGCCGAGCGGTACATCACCGACCGCTTCCTGCCGGACAAGGCCATCGACGTGATGGATGAAGCCGGTGCGCGCGTGCATCTCTCGAACATCAAGGTGCCGCAGGACATCGTGGACTTGGAGGGCAAGATCGAGGAGACGCGAGAGGAGAAGAGCCGCGTCGTCAAGGCGCAGAAATTCGAGGAGGCCGCGGCGCTCCGCGACACCGAGAAGAAGCTGCAAGACCAGCTCGAGGCCGCCAAGGAGGCGTGGGACAAGGAGACCGACGAGGTCATGCACCCCGTCACCGCCGAGGCCATCGCGCAGGTCGTGGCGATGATGACCGGCATCCCCGTCGACAAGATCTCGCAGTCGGAGACGAAGAAGCTCCTCGACATGGAGGAAGCCCTTCGCGGGCGCGTCGTCGGGCAGGCCGACGCCGTGCAGAAGCTCGCCCGTTCGATCCGCCGCACCCGCGCGGGGCTGAAGGACCCGAAACGGCCCATCGGCAGCTTCATCTTTCTCGGCCCCACCGGCGTCGGCAAGACAGAACTGGCCAAGATGCTCACGCAGTATCTCTTCGACTCCACCGATGCGATGATCCGCATCGACATGAGCGAGTACATGGAGAAGTTCGCCGTCAGCCGCCTCATCGGCGCTCCTCCAGGATACGTCGGCTACGAGGAAGGTGGGCAGCTCACCGAAAAAGTGCGCCGCAAACCCTACTCGGTCATCCTGCTCGACGAGATCGAGAAGGCGCACCCCGACGTGTTCAACATCCTGCTGCAGGTACTCGACGACGGACAGCTCACCGATGGCCTCGGACGCCGCGTCGACTTCCGCAACGCGATCATCATCATGACGTCGAACATCGGCGCCCGCGACATCAAGAACCTCGGCCAGGGGCTGGGCTTCTCGAAGGGTGCGGACACGATCGACTTCTCCAAGATGAAATCGACGGTCGAGGATGCGCTGAAGCGCGTCTTCAACCCGGAATTCCTCAACCGCATCGACGACGTCATCGTCTTCCAGCCGCTCGACAAGACGCATATCCTCGAAATCATCGACCTGATGATCAAGGATCTGCTGAAGCGGACGCTCGACCTCGGCATCACCGTCGACCTCGACGCGACGGCCAAGGCGTTCCTCGCCGACAAGGGCTACGACCCGGCGTACGGCGCCCGTCCGCTGCGGCGTGCGCTGCAGAAGTACGTCGAGGACCCGCTCGCCGAGGCGATCCTCGGCAGCGACCTCGCCTCCGGCGACACGATCACGCTCCACCACGACGAAGCCGCCAAGCCCGGTGAACTCTCGTTCGTCGTCGTCAAGGGCGCGAGCGGCGACGGCGCGGGCACCTCCGACGCCGCCGAGCCCGAACCTGCCACCCCGTCCGCCGACGCCTCGCCCGAGGCGGCCACGGACGCCGCGCCGGACGCCTGACGCGCGTCTGCTGCCGATGTCCGCGCCCCCGGTGCCCTTCGTGGTGCCGGGGGCGCATGTGCATGGGCGATCGGCGTGCGGTCACGATCTGGGGGCGCGGAGACGTATCGCCCGGGCCCCCTTATCCCCGGGTGCGTCACCCGAACCGACGCGTCGGAAATCGTACAGGTACAAGCGTGAGGCATCGGTAACGATGACACGTTGACCACGAGGTGAGCAAAGGGTGAACATTCCAGCGGAGTAGAATTGACGCAGTTCCTCGTCACACCTCGTCACCCCTCTTCCCCCGACGCACACCATGACGCTTCGTCACGCGCGACCGCTTGCCGGTCTCACCCTCTTGCTCGCCGCCGCGCCCGTCGTGGCGCAGCCGAGCCTCTTCGTCACCCAGAACCCCGCTGGCGCGAGCGGCGACCTCATCGCCCGCCTGCCCCTGCCGATCGGGCCGCGCATCGCCGAGCTTCGCAACGTCGGTTCGACGCAGAGCATCGAGAGCATCGGCGTCGGCGCCGACGGCACGGGCTACGTGACCTTCGACGGCACCACCGGCTCGACGCCGCGCGGCGGCGTGTTTCGCGTGGCGAACGTCGCCACCGGGACGAACGCCACCATCGCGGGCGGCACCGGGCGCCTCTTCGGAAGCCTCGTCGGCCTGACGGCGCCGAAGGGCATCTTCGTCGACTCGATCCGCACCGCCGCCACCGGTGGCGCGCTGATGACGAAGCAGGCGCTCTTCATCGCCGACTTCGGCGCAGGCACCATCGTCGTCCACGACGCCGCCTCGACCGGCAACGTCGCCCCGATGTTCACCGTCAGCGACCTCGGCGGCGCCAAGCCGTGGGACTCGTTCTACGACCGCGCCACCGACCGCCTCTTCGTCTCCTGCACGAACGGCACCGTCCTCGTCTACAGCACCCTCTCGGTGCGCCGCGGCGCCGCCACCCCGACCGCGACGATCACGCCGACGTTCAACGGCGCCAAGGTGACCGTCAACCTCCACGGCATCGATGTCGTCGGCGGATTCTCCGGCACGGGCGACCAGATCGTCCTCACCGATGTCGGCAGCGCCGCAAGCGCCACCGACGGCGCCCTCCTCGCCATCCCGTTCGCGCGGACGGAGACGGGCACGGTCAACACGCCGGTCTCGTTCATCAACCGCGGCGCCAACACCAACCTCGGCAACCCGACCGATGTCGTCGTCATGAACGGCGCGGCCATCGTCTCGGAGAAATCGAACTCGATGGTGATGCGCTTCGAGAACCTCTCGGCGCTCGTTGGTGAGTTCAACGCCGCCCCGACGTTCACCCGCGCCGCTGCCTCGGCCGAGTCGGTCGACATCACGCCCGCCGGTGCCATCGTCGCCACGATCAACCCGTCGGAAGTCGCCGACGACGCCATCGTGCGCTACGACGCGATGCTCAACGTGACGGCGACCTTCTCCGGCCTGCCGACGATCACGAGCATCGAGTCGATCAGCGTGGCCGAGAACGGCGGCGCCTACATCACCTTCGACGGCGTCGGCACCGCGGGCGGCGTCTTCTACCGCTCGGGCGTCAGCACGACGACCGCGATGGATGACATTGGCACCGCCGACGGCATGATCGTCGGCTCGAACACGACGCTCAACGCGCCCAAGGGCCTCGTCGTCGTGGACGACCGCACCACGCTCCTCGTCGCCAACGTCGGCGCGCAGAGCATCGCTGCTTTCGCCATCGGCGCCGGTGCCGGTGCCGGCGGGTTCGGCAACGTCGCCCCGTCGTTCGTCGTGACCAACCTCGGGATGACCGCCGGTGGCACGCGGCGCGCCGTCTGGGACATCCACTACGGACGCAGCGAAGACCGCCTCTACGGCGCAGGCACCGACGGTGTCGTCGTCGTCTTCGACGACTTCTTCCTCACCAAGGGCGTCAACGGCCCCTCGCGCACGATCACGCCGACCGACCTGAACGGCGCCAAGATCACCGTCAACCTGCACGGCATCTTCCACGACCGCGGCACCGACGTTCTCGTCCTCACCGATGTCGGCAGCGCCGCCGACCCGAACGACGGGCAGCTGATCACGATCGGCGCCGGCGCCCTCGCGAGCGGCAACGTGGCCTTCCGCTACCGCGTCCGCGGCCCGCTCTCGAAGCTCGGCAACCCGGTCGACGTGGCCGTCAGCAACGGCTCGGCGTTCGTCGCTGAGAAGTCGAACAACGCCATCATCGAGTTCACCAACGTGCTCACCGCAACCGGCTCGCTCGACCGCGCCGGCAACGCGGTGACGATCACCGCGCCCGAGTCCGTCTGGCTCACCGGCAGCACCGCCACCGCCGCCGACGGCACCCCCGTCCTCGACGGCGCCACGCGCTTCGCCGCCTACCCGAACCCCACCCGCGACCGCGTGACGCTGCGCTTCTCCGCCGAGACGAGCGGCGAGGTTCGCGTCGAGGTCTACGACGTGCTCGGCCGGATGGTCGCCCAGATGGCCGAGACGGTCACGCCGGGCGAGCAGACCCGCACGCTCGACACGTCGCACCTCGCCTCGGGCACCTACGTGCTCCGCATGACGGCGGGCGCGACGCGCAGCACGCAGACCCTGACCGTGGCGCGCTGAGTCCCCCCCGACGCCACGGTCAGAGGGCCGCGCTGGAGTTCATCTCCGGCGCGGCCCTCTGCTGTTGGGGAAGCGGTGTAGAGACGCATCGCCTATGCGTTTCCGGGGGATGCGCGGAGGCGAGACAACGCAAAAACCTGCCAGGTCGAGGGACCTGACAGGTTCTGGGAGGCGATGTAGAGCGATGCGAGGCCGTTACGGACGGCGTTCGTCGTCGTCGTCGGACGTGCCGGTGCGGCCTTGGTGGAAGGCGCGGCGGCTGTCGGCGGCGATCCGGGCAGCGCGGTCGATGCCGCGGTCGAGCACGGTGGCGGCCACGCGGCCCGCGAAGCCGACCGAGAGGACGAGGCGCCCGAGCGGCGTCAGATCCTCCCAGTGGGCGGGCAGGCGCTGCGGCGCGTCCGAGTGCTGCGGATCGGGTGGCGTGGGGTCGTGGACCGACATCGTCAGCCGGTCACGTCCGGCGCCTTCGGGTCCGCGGCTCCCTCGGCGGCGCCCGGCGTGCGGTCGTAGTTGCCTTCGAGGCCCGCGTCGGCAGCAGCGGGATCGGTGGTCGGAGAGTTCGCGGCGGCGTCTGCGGCGGCGCGGGCGCTCGCGGCATCGGCACGGTCGGCGAGATCGTCGGCGGCGTCTGAGACATCGTCGGCGAGGTCGGAGACGTCGCTCATCACGTCGGAGGCGGCGGAGGCGGCGGCGCCACGGGCACGGTCGGCGGCGGTGCGTACGGCGGCGTCGACCTCGCGGGCGGCGCGCTCGGCGGCGTCCCGGGCGTCGCGCATCAGGTCGTCGAGGCCGCGCCCGGCTTCGTCGATGCCGTGGCCGACGGTGGCGAGGAGGGCGTCGACGAGGAAGATGGCCTGTTCGTCGAGGCGGAGCGTCTCGAACTGCGCGCGGGTCTCGCGGTAGGCGTCGCTCGTGCGCGTGCGGGGATCGGAGTCGGTCATCGGAGAGGCCCTTTCGGGCGGTTGAAACGTGCGGATGGAGGTCGGTCGTGGACGGACGGCGGCGGCGTTAGTTTCACCCTCCGCTCTCCCTCCACGCTGTGCTGCCCTCCGACGCTCCCCTTCCGCCACCCGGCCCCGACGCCCGCCCCGCCGACACCCCGGTGGGCGATGCGGCACCGGGCGCCGACGAAGGCCGCGTCATCGAGTCGACGGGCGCGTGGGTGATGGTGCGCGTCGGCGACGAGACGGTGCCCTCGCGCGTGCGCGGGCGGATGCGGCTCAGCGGCGGCGGCGAAACCAACCCGGTGGCCGTCGGCGACCGCGTCCACATCCACCGCGAATCCGACGGCACCGGCGTCATCGACGCGGTGCTGCCGCGCACCAACGTCCTGAGGCGCCGCGCGGCCGGGCGGCGCGTCGGCGTCGACGCCGTCCTCGCGGCCAACATCGACCGGGCGTGGGTCGTGCAGAGCGTCGACCTGCCGCGCCTCAACATCGGCCTCGTCGACCGCTTTCTCGTGACGTGCGAGTTCGAGGGGCTGCCCGCCGGCATCGTCGTCAACAAGATGGACCTCGCCGCCGACGATGCCGCCCTCCGCGCCGAGGCCGACGCCGTCGCCGAGCGCTACCGCGGGCTGGGCTACGAGGTCGCCGAGACGAGCACCGAGACCGGCGCGGGCATCGACGCGTGGCGCGAGGCGCTGCGCGGGCTCACCAGCGTCGTCGCCGGACCGAGCGGGGTGGGCAAGTCGAGCCTCCTCAACGCCGCCGTGCCCGGCCTCAACCGCCGTGTCGGCGAGATCAGCGTGGCGACGCGCAAGGGCAAGCACACGACCACGAATGCCGTCCTGCTGCCGCTCCCCGGCGGGGGCTTCGTCGTCGACACGCCCGGCATCCGCGAGTTCGGGGTCGTCGAGGTGGCGCCCGAGGACCTCGGCTTCCACTTCCCCGACTTCCGCCCGTTCATCGGCGCCTGCCGGTTCCAGCCCTGCACGCACGACCACGAGCCCGACTGCGCCGTCATGGCCGCCCTCGACGCCGGGCAGATCACCGAAGTGCGCTACGACTCGTACCTCTCCATCCTCGACAGCCTCCGCCTCGGCGACCGCGGCCGCTGACGCTTTTCTGCCTTCCCTTCCGATGACCGTATCCGCCCCACAACGCCTCTTCGGCGTCCTCCTCGCCGTCGGCGGCGTGCTCCTCGCGGCCTCGGCGTGGAACGCGCCTCTGGCCCCCGGCGACGGCGCCGTGCGCGACGCCGTCTTCGGCCCCGTCCTCATCGTGGCAGGCCTGACGTGCCTGTTCGTGCCCGTCGTCCGCCTCGACGGCGCCCCGGTCGGCGATCCGTCGGTCGCCGCGCCCGAAGGACGGAGCGCGCGGCTGCGGTGGGCAGTTTCGCTCGTCGTCGGCATCCTTGTCGGCCTCGCGCACCTGTGGGTGCTGCGGATGATGTGAGGGCGCGCGCTATGATCTTCAACTCCGACCGCGACTCGAGATGGAAAGCACGAACACAGGCGCCACGGAACCAGCACCCGCGGGAGACGCAGCGCAGCCTGAATTTCTCCACAGGGTGATCCACTCGCTGACCGTGTCCGAACCACGTCGGCGTTACCCCGATCTCATCGTCACGAGATGATCCTGCTCTCTCAGACGACGACCGAGGATGAGGTGTTGGACCTGATCGACGCGTGGGCCAAGGTGGCCAGGGTATGACGGCGGAGGATTGATGTGGGGGCGGCGCAAGGTCACGCTGCGCCACCTCGGCATCCGCCAGATCGAGATCCCGGATCAGACACCTTGTTGATCACGGAGGGATTCATTGAGTTGGAGGGGTCGAAAGGGCCGATCCGGCTCGCGTGGCTCTCATCGTTCGACTACACGATCCTGCGCAAGCATCTGCCAGATCTGCTCGACGGCACGGCCCCGGTCGAGTTGTGGGCCTCCCCGACGCCTGCCGAATAGGGTCTCGGCATCGCCGGACTCGCCCCGGTGGCTGAGCCCGTCGAAGCCCGTTCGGGGGCGCGGCGGCGTCGGCAGTCCGTCTGCGCTTCCGGATGGATCGCAGGGATGGTGGCTTTCCAGGCCCGGTTGCGCGCCCCCCGCTGATTCCAGAGCGGGACAGGCGGTGGGGGTCGGGGGGCGGGCGGAGGAGACGCCGTTAACGGCGTCTCTACGTCGCACCGTCACCACACATCGCTACACGCGCGGCGTGGCGACGAACGGATCAGGCGTCGCCGGCCGGGGGCTTCGGTGGGGACTTGGGCTTGGCGGGCGCTTTGGCGGCGGCGGGCTTCTTGGCAGCTGCGGGTTTGGCAGCAGCCGTCTTTGCCGCGGCGGGCTTCTTCTCAGCGGGGGCCTTTTTCGCCGCAGCGGGCTTCTTGGCAGCGGCGGCTTTGGGGGCGGCCTTCTTGGCGCCGCGGCCCTTCTTGGGCGCCGGTCCGCTCTCGGCCTTGATGCGGATCAGTTCGACGGCTTCGGCGAGGGTGATCGCCTCGGGCGTGGACGTCTTCGGGAGCGTCGCGTTCGTGGCGCCGTGCTTGACGTACGGGCCGTAGCGGCCCTCGAAGACCTCGACCGGCGCGGCGTCGTCGGGGTGCGGGCCGAGGGTGCGCAGGGCGACGGGGCCTTTGCGCGTCTTGGCGGCGAAGAGTTCGAGGGCGCGGTCGAGGTCGACGTCGAGCACGTCGTCGCTCGCGGCGAGGCTGGCGAAGACGGTGCCGTGCTTCACGTACGGGCCGAAGCGCCCGATGGCGGCGGTGATGTCCTGCCCGGTCTCCGGGTGCGCGCCGACCGTGCGCGGCAGTTCGAGCAGGCGCGAGGCGAAGGCGAGTGTCACCTCGCCCGGCGCCATCGTCTTCGGGATCGACGTGCGGCGCGGCTTGCCGGTCTGCTCGTCGTCGCCGAGCTGGACGTAGACGCCGTACGGTCCCTTCCGCAGAAACACCGGCATGTCCGCCGTCGGGTGGATGCCGAGAAGGCCTTCCTCTCCCGAGCCCTTGGCAGCGATGAGCTCCTCGATGGCCGCGCGCGTCAGGTCGGCGGGGGCGAGGTCGTCGGGGAGCGAGGCGGTTTTGAGGGCCTCGCCCTCGGCGGGCGGCGCGCCGTCGCCACCGGCGGCGGGGCCTTCGACGTACGGACCGAACTTGCCGATGCGCACCGCGAACGGCGCCCACTTGGCGTGCGTGAGCGTCGAGATGGCGCGCGGGTCGAGCGTCGCGAGGCCGTCGGTGACGCGGGCGGTGAGGTCGTCGTAGAAGCGGCGCAGGAACGGCCGCGCGGGCTCCTTGCCCTCCGCGATGCGGTCGAGCGCCGTCTCCATCTCCGCCGTGAAGCCGACATCGACGAGGTCGCCGAACTGCTGCTCCATCAGGCCGGTCACGGCGAGCGCGGTAAATGTGGGCACGAGGGTCTTGCGCTCGTTGCGGACGTAGCCGCGCGCCTGGATCGTGTCGAGGATCGCCGCATACGTCGACGGGCGCCCGACGCCTTCGGACTCCAGCAGCTTGATCAGGCTCGACTCGGTGAAGCGCGCGGGCGGCTTCGTCTCGTGCCCTTCCGCCTCGACCTCGTGGCAGGCGATCGCCTCGCCCTCGCGAAGCTCCGGCAGCGGCTGGTCCTTCTCTTCGAGCGCCGCATCGGGATCGTCGGAGCCTTCCACGTACACGCGGAAGAAGCCGGGGAAGAGCACCGTGCGGCCGGTGGCGCGGAAGGTCGCTTCGCCGCCCGCGTCGAGCGTCGCAGCGACGAGGCGCAGGCGTGCGTCGGCCATCTGGCTGGCGACGGTGCGGGTCCAGATGAGGTCGTAGAGCCGCCCCTCGGCGCCGTCGAGGCCGAGCTCTTTCGCGGTCTTCATCGCCGTTCCGGCGGGGCGGATGGCCTCGTGGGCCTCCTGCGCGCCCTTGTTCTTGGCGGCGAACTGGCGCGGCGAGGGCGACAGGAACTCGCGTCCGTAGCGCGATTCGACGCTCTTGCGCGCCGCCGCGACGGCCTCGTCGGAGAGCGCGGGCGAGTCGGTGCGCATGTAGGTGATGTAGCCGCCCTCGTAGAGCGACTGCGCGACGCGCATCGCCTGCTTGGCCGACAGGCCCATCTTGCGCGCGGCCTCCTGCTGGAGCGTCGAGGTGATGAACGGCGGCGCCGGGCTGCGCTTCTGCTCGCGCGCCTCCACGCCCGTCACGCGCCACGGCACCCCGGGCAGGCGCTCGGCGAGGTCGCGGGCCTGCGCCTCGGAGACGAGCAGGAGGTTCGGACGCGTGAGCACGCCATCCGGACCGAAGTCCCGCCCCGTCGCCACCGCCTGCCCGCCGACGTGCGTCAGGGCGGCGGTGAAGGTCGCCGCGCCGCGGTCGTCTTTGGAGGTCGTCGCCGTCAGTCCCCAGTAGCCCGCCGGGACGAAGGCGAGGCGTTCGAGTTCGCGCTCAACGACCAGTCGCACCGCCACCGACTGCACGCGCCCCGCCGAGAGGCCGCGCGAGATCTTGCGCCAGAGCACCGGCGAGACCGTGTAGCCGACGAGGCGGTCGAGGATGCGGCGCGTCTCCTGCGCCTCGACGAGGTCCTGGTCGACGTCGCGCATCCGCGCGAGCGCGCCCTGGATGCCCTCCTTGGTGATCTCAGTGAACACCATGCGCCGCACCGGAATCTTGGGCGCGAGCACTTCCACGAGGTGCCAGCCGATCGACTCGCCCTCGCGGTCGCCGTCGGTCGCGATGATGAGTTCGTCCATCCCCTTCATCGCGTCCTTGAGGTGCTTCACGACCGCCCGCTTGTCGGCGGGGACGATGTAGAGCGGCTCGAACTCGTGCTCGACATCGACGCCGAGGCGGGCCCACGCCGAGTCCTTGTAGCGCTCGGGGATCTCGGTCGCGTTCGAGGGCAGGTCGCGCACGTGCCCGCGGCTGGCCTCGACGGCATACCCGGCGGGCAGGTACTCGCGGAGCTTCTTGATTTTGGTCGGAGACTCGACGACGACAAGCCGCTTCATTCAGGGTCGGAAATAGGGACGTGGGAGGATTCCCTCGTGCGTGCGTGTGAAAGCCGGGCCGGGCGCGCCGTTCCGGGCCATCGCTCGGCCGCCCGACCGGCCCCAGGCGCCGCTCTCACACCGGCACGGCGACGAGGCCCAGATGCTCGACGAACGGGTCGAAGTCGCGGTCGGCGTAGAGCAGCGCGTGGCCCTCGGCGATGCAGAACGAGGCGATGACGACGTCGATGGTCTTGCGGATCGTGAGGCCGCGTTTGCGGAGCGCGCGGTAGTGGTCGGCGCTGCGGAGGGCGCCCGCGAGGCCGAGGAGCGGAAACACGGGGAGTTCAACGAGCACCTCGCGGGCACGCGCGTAGTCGCGGTCCGAGCGGAAGCCTTGCAGAACCTCGACGAGGATGAGGTCGCCGAGGGCGACCGGCTCGCGGCGCAGCAGGTCGTCGAGGCGGTCGGTGTGGGCGGAGGCGCGCCCGTTGAAGTAGTCGACCCAGACGCTCGTATCGACGAGGATCACGGCGCCGCGCGGAGCGCGTCAAGGTCGCCCTCCCACGCGAGCGCGCCCCGGAGCGCCCGAATCCGCTCCTGCCTGCGAATGCGGACGAGCGTGCGGAGCGCCAGATCGACCGCCTCGCGCTTTGTCGTCGCCCCGCTCTCGCGCAGCGCCTCGTCCATCAGGGCGTCGTCGATGACGATGTTGGTGCGCATGGTGGAAAGTGTGTAGACGTTCACCCGTTCATACACACGCTCCGGTGACCCGTTCCGGGCGGCGTGTGAGCGCGGTAGCGGTACGCCCCTTCTGCGGCCGGTGGGCGCGCGAACGCCCCCGCGCCCCGCGCGTATCTGCGGCCCTGCACGTCCCGTTCCCCCGCCCTGCCCGCCGCGTTGCCCGACCCCGCCGTCCCCGCCGCTGACCCGACCGCCGCCACGGACCCCATCGCCGCCGCCGCGCCCTTCACGACCGCCGACGCCGAGCGCCTGTACCACGTCGCCAAGTGGGGCATGGGCTACTTCGGCATCACCGACGGCGGGCACGTCGAGGTCAAACCGCTCGGCAAGGACGGCCCGGCGCTCGATGTGTTCGAGGTCGTCGAAGACCTGCGCTCGCAGGGCGTGCAGACGCCGTTTCTCGTCCGCTTCCAGGACCTGCTGCACACGCGCGTCGCGCGGCTCAACGAGGCGTTCGGGCGCGCCATCCGCGAGACCGGCTACCGGAACGTCTACCAGGGCGTCTTCCCGGTCAAGGTCAACCAGCTGCGCGAGGTCGTCGAGGAAATCCTGGAAGCCGGGATGCCGTACCGCTACGGCCTCGAATGCGGCTCGAAGGCAGAGCTGGTGGCGACGCTGCCGTACCTCGAATCCGAGGAGATGCTGCTGGTCTGCAACGGGTACAAGGACGCCGAGATGATGCGGCTGCTGCGCGCCGGGCAGCTCCTCGGCAAGAACGTGATCCCGATTCTCGAACGCCCGGAGGAGTTCGAGATGCTGCGCGACGTGTCCCGCGGCGAGATCGCGGGCGACGAACCCGGCGGTCCACGTCCGGCGGCGTTCGGGGTGCGCGTGCGCCTCGCCACGCAGGGCGCGGGCCTGTGGAGCGAGTCGGGTGGCGAAGGGTCGAAGTTCGGCCTCTCGTTCGCCGACCTCGTCGCGCTCGTCCGGCGCCTGCGCACCGGCAAGGAGCCGCTCGACTTCCGCCTGCTCCACTACCACCTGGGCAGCCAGCTCGCGAGTGCCGCCAACGTGCGCCTCGCGGCTCTGGAGGCGGGGCGCGTGTACGCGTGGCTCCGCAAGCAGGGCCTCGACGTGCGCTACCTCGACATCGGCGGCGGCCTCGGGGTGACGTACGACGCGGGCAACGCCGAGGTGCGCGGCGGCATCGACTACACGCTCGGCGAGTTCACCGCGGCGGTCGTCGGCGCCATCAAGGAGGCGTGCGACGCCGAGGGCGTGCCGCACCCGGTGATCGTGAGCGAAAGCGGACGCGCCGTCGCCGCCTACCACTCGATGCTCGTCGTCGAGGTCGTCGGGCGGCGGGTGAAGGGCGATGCCGAAGAGGTCGGCCTGATCGCCGGGCACGCGTTCCTCGACCGCCTCGAAGACGCGGATGTGGCGCTGACGAACGCTGTCGACGCGATCACGTCCGCTGCTGAGGCAGCCTCGGGCGATGGCGAACCGGCACCGCCCGACCTGACGGCCCTCGACGCTGTCGCGGCGCATCTCGACCGGCTTCGCGAGGAGGCGGCGACGCTCTTCCGCGACGGACGCCTGCCGCTCGAAGCCAAGGCCCACGCCGAAACGCGCCTCTGGGCCATCCAGCGCCGCCTGCGCGACACCGCCCTGCGCTCGCTCGGAAGCTCCGCCGACGTGCTCTTCTCGCGGCCCCTCAGCACGCTCGACCGCGCCCTCGCCGACCATTACCTCTGCGACTTCTCGGTCTTCCGCTCGATGGTCGACCACTGGGCCATCGGGCAGCGCTTCCCCATCGTGCCGCTCCATCGCCTCGACGAGGCCCCGCCCCACCGCGGCGTCCTCGTCGACCTGACGTGCGACTCCGACGGCAAGGTCGCCTCCTACATCTCGCCGACGGGCGACAAGCACGCGCTCGAACTCCACGACGTGCGCCCGGAAGAGCCGTACCTGCTCGGCGTCTTCCTGATGGGCGCCTACCAGGACATCATGGGCGACATGCACAACCTGTTCGGGCGCGTCACCGAGGCCCACGTCTACGCCGACGACGACGAGCCGGAGGGCTACTACGTCGAGCAGATCCTGCCCGGCCAGACCGTCGAGGACATCCTCGCGAGCGTCCAGTACTTCCCGAACGACCTCGTCCGCCGCATGGACAAGCTCGTCCGGCGCGAGGTCAAGCGCGGGCGCATCCGCCCGAAGGAAGGCGTCTCGCTCCTTGGCCTCTACCGGGCGGCGTTTCGCTCGTACACGTACGTGGATGTGGATGCGCCCTGATGGCGCGAGGCCCGGAGCACGCGGGGGTGCTCCGGGCCTCGTGGCCTTGATCCGGTGACGATGGGTGCGCTGCGCGCCGCCGGTCAGGTGAGCGTCGGATCGACCATGACGGGCACCGCATCGGTCGGCGTGACGTCGCCGCGGATGAAGTCGTAGGCCAGGAGGCCCGCGATGGCGCCGAGGGTCGGGAAGACGAGGTAGAGCCAGAGGGCATCGTACGTGCCGCCGACGAGCGCCGGGCCAAGGGTACGCGCCGGGTTGAACGACCCGCCGCCGACCCAGCCCGTGCCGAGCGCCATCGCCGCGACGGTGAATCCGATGGCGAGGCCCGCCGGCACGCCCTCGACGCGCGTGTCGGTGGCGACGGCGGTGATGACGAACATGAGCACGAAGGTGGCGAGAAACTCGTAGACCATCACGGCCACGAGCGGCGAGTCTCCGGGCACCGTCGGGGCGGTCGTGAAGGCGGGCACGCCGCCGAAGCAGACGAGCAGCACCGCGCTCGCCGCCGCCGCGCCCAGCACCTGGGCGGCCACGTACGGCCCGACGTCGCCCCAGGCGAACTTGCGCCCGATGGCGAAGGCAATCGTGACGGCGGGGTTGAGGTGTGCGCCCGAGATGTGCCCGACGGCGAAGATGGCGACGACGAGCGAGAGGCCGAACGCCAGCGGGATGATGACCCCGGCGCTGTCGCCGAAGTTGTTGAGGGCGTGGCCGAGAGCGGCGCTGGTGCCGCCGAAGACGAGGATGAAGGTGCCGATGAACTCGGCGACGTACGCGCGGAAGCCTTTCTGCATGGTTGGGGTGGAGTGAGAGGAGGCCACAAGAATACGTCTGCCGCCCTTCCCAAAGGCTCCCGCCGGGCGGAAGAACGCCGGCCCACCAGGTCTCCCGTCCGCCACCACAGATCTGTCAGGCCGCCCGACCGGACAGGTACTTCCACCTTCCGTACGGCCTACAGGCCCAGCCGGTGCAGCAGGTAATCGAGGCGGCTGCGCCAGCCGAGGCCGTAGCCGACGCGCCCGGCGGTGCCGCGGCCCTTGTGCCAGACACTCTGCTCGACGGGGAACGACACGACACTCAATCCCGAGCGCTGCGCTGCGGCCATCGTGGCGAGCATCGGCAGGCCGTGGTGGCGGAAGGGCGGCAGGCGCAGGTATGCCTCGCGGGCGACGAGCGCGTGCCACGAGACGGGGACCGGAATCGTCGCGCGGCGGGTGCGGGCGAAGCCGCGCCGGTCGACCGTCACCACCTGCCCGGCGGCGATGGCGGGGGCGCCGGTCGCCGGGTCGCCCGCGGCGAGGGCGGCGGCCATCGCGGCGACGAAGGGCGCGCGCGTCTCGGTGTCGGAGTCGAGCATCAGGACGGCGTCGAAGGCGGTCTGCGTGCGGAGGGCGTGGTCCATCGCCGGGCCGTGGTGGCGGTTCGCGCCGAGGCGCTCGACGGTCACGCCGGGAAGCGATGCGAGGGCGGCAAGCGTCGCGTCGCTCGATGCGTCGGAGCCGTTGTCGAGGACGACGACCGGCACGCGCGGCTCGTGGGCGCGGAAGGTGCGGACGGCCGCGTCGAGGAGGTCGGGCGTCTGGTGGTGCACGATGGCGCAGACGACCCGCAGCGGCGCCGGTCCATCCGCATCCCCAACGGCATCTCCAAACGAAGGCTCGGTCATCCGAAGAGCTGGCCGATCTGGGCGGCGAAGTGGGGGAGCACGCGTGGGAAGAGGATTGCGGTGAGCACGATGCCGCCGAGCGCGCCGCCGAGGTGCGCCTCGTGGGCGACGCCGCCGCGCAGCCCGCTCGCCTCCGCCTGCCGCATCGCGTAGATCGACCCGGCGACGTAGAGGACGGCGAACAGGATCGCGGGCATCGGAATGGCGAAGAAGATGTAGATCTTCTCGAACGGCGCAAACAGGCAGAACGCGAACAGCACGCCCGACACCGCGCCCGAGGCCCCGACGGCGGAGTAATCGGCGTCGCCGCGCCGCATCCAGATCGTGAGCGCCGACGCCGCGAGCAGGCTTCCGACGTAGAGGATGGCGAAGCGCACCGGCCCGAGCAGCATTTCGAGAAACGGCCCGAAGAAGAACAGCGTCAGCATGTTGAAGGCGAGGTGCCCGATGCCGACGTGCAGGAAGGCCGACGTGAAGACGCGGTCCCACTCCCGCTCGTGCAGCACCGCGCGCGGACGCAGCGAATACCGCTCCATCAGCGCCGGATTGCCCATGAGCACGTACAGGCTGATGGCGACGTTGACGGCGAGCAGGACGAACGTGACGGGCGCGAGGGCGAGGCGATCCACGGAAAGACGGGCAAGAGAGCCATGTCAACGCCCGATCGTGCCCGCCGTGCCCGGAGGCGTTTGGACGTCGGACGACCGACGACACACCCGTGTAGGGGCGGGTCTCGACCCGCCCCCCTCCGAACCCCGTCCCCAACGCAAACCTCTCAGGTCGGAGGACCTGACAGCTTTACTCGCAATCACCGCGCCATCGCCCCGTCCCCCATCAGCAGGCTCTCGAACACGCCGCGCCCGCCGGTGCCGCCGACGAGGGCTTCGACGTGGCGTTCGGGGTGCGGCATCATGCCGAGGACATTGCCCGCTTCGTTGACGATGCCCGCGATGCCGCGGAGCGAGCCGTTCGGGTTGGCGGCGTCACTCGCGGCGCCGGTGGCGTCGCAGTAGCGGAAGACGACGCGCCCGGTCGATTCCAAGTCGTCGAGCGTGGCGTCGTCGGCGACGTAGCAGCCGTCGCCGTGGGCGACCGGGATGTCGAGCACCTCACCGACCGACAGCGCCCGCGTGAAGGGCGTCTCGGCGGACTCGACGCGCACGTGCTGGCTGTGGCAGCGGAAGCGCAGGCCGCGGTTGCGCAGGAGGGCGCCGGGGAGCAGGCCCGCCTCGCAGAGCACCTGAAAGCCGTTGCAGACGCCGAGCACGAGTCCGCCTGCGCGGGCGAAGTCGACGCACCGAGCGCATCACCGGCGACGCGGCGGCGATGGCGCCGGAGCGCAGGTAGTCGCCGAAGGAGAAGCCGCCGGGCAGGTAGACGAGGTCGAGGCCCGACGGCAGCGCGTCCTTGTGCCAGACCGGCTCGGCGTCCATCGAGAAGACCTCGCCGCACGCGTGCAGGGCGTCGTGGTCGCAGTTGGAACCGGGGAAGACGACGACGCCGGCGCGCATTTCGTTCTGGGGCTGGGTGCCCCGCAGACTACGCTGCGCCCGCCGCCACCCGTTCAGCGGCACCCGGCCTGCCCCGCACCGGCCTATCTTCCGCCCCGTCTTGCGCTCGATTTCGCGGGCTCCACCGTCCGCTTCGGCGCGTTCCGGCGTTGTGCCGTCGTCGCGGTCGTTCGCTCTGCTCGTCGTCCGTCGTCCACCGTCCCCTTCCCCACCCTCCGCGATGCTGCCCCCCGACGTGCTCCGGCGCCTGCGCCGCCTCGATGTGCGCGTGCGGGGCCTCGTCGACACATTCTTCGGCGGGCGCTACCAGACGGCGTTCAAGGGGCGCGGGATGACGTTCTCGGAGGTGCGCCCGTACGTCGCGGGCGACGATGTGCGGTCGATCGACTGGAACGTGACGGCGCGCACCGGCGAGGCGCACGTCAAGGTTTTCGAGGAAGAACGCGAGCAGACGCTGATGCTGATCGTGGACGTCTCCGGCTCGCTCGACGTGGGCACCGAGGGGCGGACGCGCCGCGACCTCGCCGCCGAGGTCTGCGCGCTCCTGACCTTTGCCGCCCTGCGCAACGGCGACCGCGTCGGCCTCGTGCTCGTTCGCCGGGCGCGTCGAGCGCTACGTGCCGCCCGCGCGGACGCGCGCCCACGCCCTCCGCCTGCTCCGCGACGTGTTTGCGCACCGGCCCGCCTCGACCGGCACCGACCTCGGCGCCGCCCTCACCTTCGCCCGCCGCGTCCTCCGCCGCCGCGCCATCGTCGCCCTCGTCAGCGACTTCGCCGTCAGCGACGTGCCCACGACCACGCCCGCCGCCTCGTCCGCCGGAGGCATGGCCCGCCCGCTCGCGCTCCTCGCCGCCCACCACGACGTCGTCGCGCTCCGCCTCACCGACGCCGCCGACGCGGTCTTGCCCGCCGCCGGCCTCGTGGCCGTCGAGGACGCCGAGACCGGCGAGGTCCGCCTCGTCGACGCCGCAAACGCCGCCGTGCGCCAGAGCTTCGCCCGCGCCGCCGAGGACCGCGCCGAGGGCCTGCGGCAGATCTTCGCCCGCGCAGGCGTCGACGCGGCCGAAGTCGGCACCGGCGACGACGCCTTCTCCGTCCTCTCGGCCTTCTTCGCGCGCCGCAACCGCCGCCCGCTCCGCCGCACGTCCGCCCGCGCCGCATGACCGCCGCGATGCTTTCCGAGACGCCGCGCGCCGCACCCGGCCCCGACGCTCCGACCGCTGGATGGCGACGGGGGGGCGGGATGTGCACGCAGGTCCCCTACGGTTTGCTGCTGCTCCTGCTGCTCGCCGCGCTGCCGTCGGGCCGGGCGCACGCGCAGACGGCGCGGCTGCGGATCGAGGCGGAGTCGGTGCGGGTCGGGCGGCCGTTCGAGGCGGTGCTGCGCGCGGAGAGCCGGTCGGCGGAGATGCTCGTGCCGGGCGCCGGGCCGGTCGGGGATGGGACGGTCGAGGTGATCGGAGAGGCTGGACGTGGGGCCGATTACGGGGGCGCTGTCGATCCCGGGACGCGGCGCGATTCGGTCGTGCTGCGCCTCGCGGTGTTCGCCCTCGACAGCGCCGACGTGTCGGTGCCGGTCCGCTTCGTCGTGCGCGGCGAGACCCTCCGCGTGGCGACGCCCCCCGTGCGCGTGCGCGTCGAACGGATGGTCGCCGACACCACCGGACGGCTTCGCCCGACGCTCGCGCCCGAGTCGTTCGGGTGGCCGCTCTGGCTCTGGGCGGCCCTTGCCGCGCTCGTGCTCGCGCTGCTGTGGCTGCTCTACCGGTGGCGCCGCCGTCCGGCCCCGCCGCCGCCGCGCGCGCCTGCGCCGCCCGAGGCCGCGCCGCTCGGTCCGCACGCCCGGTTCGCCGCCCGTCTCGACGCCCTCGCCGCCGCGCCGCCGGTGACGCGCGCCGAGGCCCGCGTCTTCTACGGCGACCTCGCCGACGCCCTCCGCGTCTACCTCGCCGAGCGCTTCGGCCTCGCCACGCGCGAGATGACCACGCGCGACCTCGCCCGCGCCGCCGCCGCCGGGGAGCGCGCGAACACGATGCGCCGCGGCGCCGCCGAAATGCTGCGCACCGTCCTCGCCCCCGTCGACCGGAGCCGCTACGGCGCCGTCTGCCCCCCGCCCGACGTCACGCGCGACGTGCTCGCCGCCATGCGCGCCCTCGCCGACCACCTCGACACGCCCCCGCCCCGCCGCACCGGCTCCCCCGACACCCTGCCCCGCACGTCCGCCGCCGCCCGCCCCGCATTGCCCGCGCCGCCCGCCGCCCGATCCCCGCTCCCGGCCGCGCCACCTTCTGGTGCCCCGCCCACCGGAGCGCCCGCCGCCGATCCCCGTTCGGCCACGCCCCCGGACGCGCCCCGTCCTTGACGCCGCCCTCCCCACGCCCGATGTCCTCCCCCGACGCCCTCGACGCGGCCCTCGCCGCCACCGCCAACGCCCTCGCCGCCTCGCGCCGCGTGGCCGTGCTGACGGGCGCAGGCGTGAGCGCCGAGAGCGGAATTCCCACCTTCCGCGACGCGCTCACCGGCCACTGGGCGCGGTTTCGCGCCGAAGAGATGGGGACCGAAGACGGATTCCGCGCCGCGCCGTCGCGCGTGCAGGCGTGGTACCGCGCCCGCCTCGGCGCCGCGCAGCGCGCCGCCCCGAACGACGGGCACCACGCCCTCGCCGCCCTCGCCACGCGCGTGCCCGCACTCACGCTCCTGACGCAGAACGTCGACGGCCTCCACGAGCGCGCCGGGTCGGCGGGTGTGCTCGCGCTCCACGGGCGCCTCTCGGACGCGCGGTGCATCGACTGCGGCACGCCGGGGGTACTGCCGCCTCTCGGCGAGGGCGACGACGCCGACGCCACTTCGGCGCCGCCGGTTGCCTGCGTCGCGTGCGGCGGGGCGATGCGTCCCGGGGTCGTCTGGTTCGGCGAGGCACTCGACGAGGCCGTGCTCGACGCGGCTTCGGAGGCCGTGGCGACGTGCGACGTGTTCCTGAGCGTCGGCACGAGCGGCCTCGTGCACCCGGCGGCGGGATTCGTGGCCGTGGCCCGCCGTGCAGGCGCGTTCGTTGCCGAGGTCAACCCGGCGCCGGCGCTCACCGGCATCGCCGACGCGATCCTCGCCGGGCCGTCGGGCGTCGTGCTGCCGCGGCTCGTGGCCGCGCTCGACGCCCGGATCGCGGATCGTCCCGACGCCCCGGAGGCGCGCCGATGACCGTTCTGCTGCCCAGCCTCCCGCCGCCCACGTCCGGGTTCGCGGCGCCGCTCTGGCTCGCCGCGCTCGTGCTGCTGCCCGTCGTCGCGTGGTTCGCATGGCGGGCGATGCGCGCCCGCGCGACGCTGCGCACGGCGGCGGTGACGGCGTCGGTGCGGGCGCTGCCGGTGACGTGGCGGCAGCGTCTGGCCGCGCTTCCGCTTGCGCTCCGGATCGCCGCGCTCGCGTGCGTGATCGTCGCCCTCGCCCGTCCGCAGGACCGCGACACCGTCCGCACGCGCACCGCCGAAGGCATCGACATCGTCATCGCGCTCGACACGTCGACGTCGATGGAGGCGCTCGACTTCACGCCCAACCGCTTCGTCGCCGCGCGCGACGTGGCGCTCCGGTTCGTCGCCTCGCGCACGAGCGACCGCATCGGCCTCGTGGTCTTCGCGGGCAAGGCGTTCACGCAGGCGCCGCTCACGCTCGACACGGACTTCGTCGCCCGGATGCTCGCCGCCACGCGGACGGGGATGATCGAGGACGGAACGGCCATCGGATCGGCCCTGACGACCTCGGTCGCCCGCCTTCGCGCGTCGACGGCGACGAGCAAGGTCGTCATCCTCATCACCGACGGCCAGAACAACCGCGGCGAAGTCGACCCGCGCACCGCCGCCGAGATCGCCCGGACCGTCGGCGTGCGCGTCTACGCGATCGGCGTGGGGACCGAGGGCGAGGCGCCGTTCGTCTTCCAGACGCCGATGGGGCCGCAGCAGCAGATGGTCGATGTCGATCTCGACGAGGAGACCCTCACCGCCGTCGCCGAGCGCACCGGCGGCCGCTACTTCCGCGCGACGAGTGCGACGGCCTTGCAGGGCATCTACGACGAGATCGGCGCCCTGGAGACGAGCGCCCTCGACGACCGCGTCTACACCGACATCACCGAGCGCTTCCCCGCCTGGCTCGCCGCGGCCCTGCTGCTGCTGCTCATCGAGCGCCTCCTCGCCGCCACCACGTTCCGGAGGTTTCCGTGAGCGCCCCCGCCTGCCCTGCGGCCTGAACGGCCTCCTCGGCGGTCCTCCCCCACATGTCGGGGAGGTGCCCGAACCCCGAAGGGGACCGCGAAGCGAAGGGCGGACGGGGGCGCCCCGGCCCCACCGCCGCGTTGACCGTCTGACCCATCCCGACCGATGCCCACCTTCGCCCATCCGCTCCTCCTGATCCTCGCGCTCGCCGCGCCGCTCGCGGTGTGGGCGCTGCACCGGCACGCCGTGCGGGCGCGGGCGCAGGCGTGGGCGGCGCTCGCGCCGGGCGGGCTGCGGGCGGGGCTGACGGGCGCGCAGCCGTGGATGCGCGGGCGGCGCGCGGCGGCGGTGGCAGTCGCGGCCGCGCTCGTGGCGGTGGCGCTCGCGCGGCCGCAGGTGGCGGGGGGCGAGGAGACGGTCGAGCGGGAGGGGCTCGACCTCGTCGTCGCGCTCGACGTGTCGCAGTCGATGCTCGCCGAGGACGTGGCGCCGTCCCGCCTCGAACGCGCCCGTGCCGAGGTGCGGCGCCTCGCCGACGCGCTTCCCGGCGACCGCCTCGGGCTCGTCGTCTTCGCGGGCGATGCCTTCGTGCAGTGCCCGCTCACGAGCGACCACGCCGCCTTCCGCCTCTTCCTCGACGCCGCCTCGCCCGACATGCTGCCGACGCAGGGGACGGATTTCGAGGCCGCCCTCGCCGCCGCCGCCGACGCCTTCGGCCCCCCTCCCGCCGAGCGCCGCGTCTCCGAGGGCGGCGTCACGACCGCGCCGCCCGCAGCCGCGCGCGTCGTCCTCGTCGTCTCCGATGGCGAGAACCACGACGGCCGCATCGCCCGCGCCCGTGCCCTCGCCCGCGACGCCGGGGCCGTCGTCTTCACCGCGGGCGTCGGCGAGAGCGAGGGCGTGCCCATTCCGGCCTTCGTCGATGGGCAGCGCGTGGGCAACAAGGTCGACCCGGAGAGCGGCGAGGAGGTCCGCTCGCGCCTCGAAACCGACGCCCTGCGCGAGCTTGCCAGCGACGGCGGCGCGTACGTGCACGTCGGGCGCCTCGAATCGGGCCTCGGCGACCTGCCGGAGCAGCTCTCGGGGATGCAGCGCGGCGTGATCGCGGCGGCGACGATGGGGCGGCGCGCGGAGGCCTTCATGTGGCCCCTCGCACTCGCGCTCCTCGTCCTCGCCGCCGAAGCCCTCGTCCCCGACGCCCGGCGCCGCGGCGCGCTCCCGGTCGTCCTCGCCGATGCCGCGGCGCCCGCACCGAACCCCGCGTCCGCCCCCGACGCCATCGCCGGAAGCGGCGGCGAGGCGCTCGCGGCCGTGACAGGGACACCGTCAGGGATGCCGTCGGGCACGGCGGCGGCTTCGACGCGTTCTCCGTCGTGATGCACCGCTTCCTCGTCCTCCCCGCCCTCGTCCTCGCGCTCGCCGCCTGCGACCCCGCCGCCGACGCCGGACGACGGGGCAACGCCGCGCTCGCCGCGCAGCAGACCGCCGAAGCGCTCGGCCACTACGACGCCGGCCTCGCCGACGCCGACACGACGCGCGGCGACCTCCGCGCCCGCCTCTACGGCAACAGCGCCCTCGCCGAGATCGCCCGTGACTCCGCCGCCCACGCCCTCGACGCCGCCGACCGCGCCGCGAGCAGCGCCGAGTCGCCGGTGCTCGCCCGCGGCGCCCTCTACCACGGCGGCATCGCCAGCGCCGCCCTCGGACGCACCGACGACGCCCTCGCGCGCTTCCGAGGCGCCCTCCTTTTCGACGGCGCCTTCGCCGACGCCTCCTACAACTGGGAGGCCGTCGCCCGGCAGCGCGGGCGCAGCGGCGGCGAGGGCGGCGGAACGGGGGATGCACCGAAGGACGACACGGGCCAAACCCCACCCAAGTCCGGCGAGGGCAACGACCGCGACGGCGACGGCAACCCCGACGACGCCCCCGGCGAGACGCCTCCGCCCGACCCGCAGGACAACGCCAACGGTCGCCGCCCCGGCGATGACCCTTCCGAGACGCCGCCCGGCGCCCCGCCCTCACCCTCCGCCGCGCCGCCGACGATCAGCCAGGGCGAGGCCGAGCGCCTCCTCGACGCCGTCGGGCGCGACGAGGCCCGCCTGATGCGCCGGACGGTCCGCGGCGCTCCGTCGGCCTCGCGCCGCACCCGCGACTGGTGATGCGCCCGATGTTTGCCCTCCCTCACGCCGCATGCGTGCGCGCCGTCCTGGCGGCACTGTGCCTGCTCGTCGCCGCCGGGCTGTTCGCCGGGCCTGCCGCGGCGCAGGCGGTGCGGGTGGTGGCGAGCGTCGATCAGACGAGCCCGACGACCGACGACGACGTGCGCTACGATGTCGAGGTCGTCGGGGCGCCGCCGTCTGAGGTCGGGCAGCCGCGACTGCCGGAGCTGGCGGGCCTCGCGCCGGTCTCGCGCTTCCCGACCGTCACGCGCGTCGAGGGCAGCGGCATCACGCCGCGCGTGCGGTTCCGGTGGACGCTGCGGCCCATCACCGCCGGACGTGCATCGATCGACGAGGCGTTCGTGTCGGTCGGCGGCGCGCTCTACGCCTCCAACCCTGTCAACGTCGCCGTCCGCGCAGGCGCGTCGATGCCCCAGTCAGGCGGCACCGCGAGCAGCACCGCGCCCGACGATCCGATGCACCGGGCCACGCCGCGCCGGAGCCGCCTCGGCGACGACGACGTGTTCGTGCGTGCCCGCATCCTGCCGTCCGGCGCCGTCTGGCAGGGAGAGCAGGTCGTCGTCGAGTGGCGCCTCTACGCCCGCCCGGACCTCGACCTCCAGTACCGCATCACCGATCCGGGCGACGCGACCGGTTTCTGGCGCGAAGACCTGCCCATCGGACGCAGCGCGGCGCCGTCGGTCGTCACGCTCGGCGGGCGGAGTTACAGCACGCTCGTCGTGCGGCGCGTGGCGCTGTTTCCGCAGCAGACCGGGCGGCTGACGATTGCCCCGCTGCGCCTCGAAGGCACGGCCCGCGTGCCGCTCGGGGCGCGGCTGTTCGGCTTCGACAATGCGCCGCGCATCGACGAGACCTTCACGCGGTCGAGCGACGAAGTCGTCGTGCCGGTCGTCGCGCGCCCGGCGGCACCGTACGATTTCAGCGGCCTCACCGGACGTGTCGATCTGACGGCGGATGTCGGCGCCCGCACCGCGGCGGTCGGCGAAGGCGTCGAGGTGACCGTGACCGTCCGGGGCAACGCGAGCCTCTCGACGATGCCTCCGCCCCGCCTCGCCCTCGCCGACAGCGTCGCCGATGTCTACGACGCCCGCTCCGACTCGACGCGCCGCGCGCCCGGCGACCGCTTTTCGGGGACGCGGACGTTCCGCTACACCGTCGTGCCGCGCGTCGAAGGCACGCTTGCCCTCCCGGCCGTCGAGGTCATCGCCTTCAACCCGGCGACGCGACGCTACGAGACCGAGCGCGCCGCCCTCGGGAGCGTCCGCGTCACCCCCGGCGTCGCCCCCCCCGCCGATGCCCGTTCGGAGCGCCGCCGCACCGCCGCCCGCGACACCGACGACGCGCCGACGGGCAGACTCCCGATGCCCGTCCTCGTCGGCCTTCTCGCCCTCGGCGCGGTGCTGATGGGCGCCGGCGCGCTCGTCGCCTGGCGCCGCCGGACGCCGCTCGCCCCCGAGAAATCCGCCTCCCGCGCCGCCCGCGACGCCACCGCCGCCCGCATCGCCGCCGCCAAAGCCGCCACGAAGGCCGAGGCCCGCGAGCGCGCAGGCAAGCGCCCGCCGCCGCCCGCTCGCCGCCCGCCGCCCGCAGCGGGACCGCCCGCGCCGCCTGCCGCGCCCCCGCCCGCACGCCCGACCGCAGGACACGTCCCGCGCAGCCACGCACCGGCCCGAACCGCGCCCGTCCGCCCCGACGAACGCGCCGCTCCTCGACCGGCAGAGTCTCGACCGGCAGGTCGCCGCCGCCCTCGACCGCGGCGACGGCCTCGCCGCCTCCGCCCTCGCCCTCCGCGTCCTCGACCGCGCCCTCACCGACCGCACCGGACGCCCCGCCGTCGCCGCCACCGCCGCGCACCTCGCCGCGGCCCTCGACGCCGCCCGCGTCGATCCCGCCGTGCGCGAGGCTGCCCTCACGCTCCGCAGCCGACTGGGAAGCCTGCCCTTCTCGCCCGCGCCGCCGCCCTTCGACAGCCTCCGCGCCGACGCCGAAAGCGCCCTCGCCCTCGCCCGCCGCCTCGACCTCTGACGCCGGATGGCGCTTTGACCCCGTCAGGTCCGGGCACCCGGCATGTTTGCGGCGGTCTTCCGGGGCGCGGGAGTTGTCCACACCACCGGGACGCGCCGGGCGAGGGCGGTATCTTGACGCGCTTGCCCCCTCTGTTTGCCCATCCCCACGTCCGCCGATGGAACCCTTCGTCCTCTTCCCCGGCCCGGCCTCCGGAAACTCGCGTCCGGGCTGGATCGAGGTCGTCTGCGGGTCGATGTTCTCCGGCAAGACCGAAGAGCTGATCCGCCGCCTGCGCCGCGCCCGCATCGCCCGGCAGCGCGTCGAGATCTTCAAGCCCGCCCTCGACACCCGCTTCTCCGCCACCGACGTCGTCTCGCACGACGAGTCGATCATCCCGTCGACGCCGGTCAGCGCCGCGAGTCAGATCCTGCTGCTCGCCGAACGCGCCGATGTCGTCGGCATCGACGAGGCGCAGTTCTTCTCGCTCGATCTCGTGGAGGTCGCCGACCGGCTGGCGCGCGACGGCAAGCGCGTCATCATCGCCGGACTCGACCAGGACTACCTCGGGCGGCCCTTCGAGCCGATGCCGCAGCTGATGGCCATCGCCGAGTTCGTGACCAAGCTGCACGCCGTCTGCGTCGCGTGCGGCGCGCCGGCCAACCATTCGCAGCGCGTCGTCGCCGCCGGCTCGCGCGTGCTCATCGGCGCGGGCGATGCCTACGAGCCGCGCTGCCGCGCGCACTTCGACCCGTCCGACACGACGCCGACGCCCGACGACCGCGAGCCGGTCCGCACGCGCCGCGACGAGACGATCGCGCCGACCGCGCCCGCAGCGCCCGTCCGCCGCCTCGACGCCGTGCCTGCCGACCCGCCGACCGATCCGCGCGTTACGCCGCCGACCGTCTCCATCGCCTGATCCCCGCCTTTTGATGCGCTACCTCGTCTCCGCGCGCAAGTACCGCCCGCAGCGCTTCGACGAACTCGTCGGGCAGGAGCACGTCGCCGAGACGCTCCGCAACGCGATCCGCCACGACCGCCTCGCCCACGCGTTCCTGTTCACCGGCCCGCGCGGCGTCGGCAAGACGACGGCGGCGCGCATCCTCGCCAAGGCCATCAACTGCGAGGTGCCCCTCGCCGAGCGCCCGGAGGCCGAGCCGTGCCGCGCGTGCGGCTCGTGCCGGGCGTTCGAGGACGGGCCGGAGCCTCAACATCATCGAGATCGACGCGGCGTCGAACAACAAGGTCGACGACATCCGCGAGCTGCGCGACACCGTCCGCATCCCGCCGCAGGGCGCGCGCCGCAAGGTCTACATCGTCGACGAGGTCCACATGCTCTCGACGAGCGCCTTCAACGCGCTCCTCAAGACGCTCGAAGAGCCGCCGCCGTACGTCATCTTCATCTTCGCGACGACCGAGCCGCACAAGGTCCTCCCGACGATCCTCTCGCGCTGCCAGCGCTTCGATTTCCGCCGGATCGGTGTCGAGGAGACGGTCGGGCACCTCCACGCGATCTGCGGCGAGGAAGGCGTCGATGCCGACGAGGCGAGCCTGATGCTCATCGCCCGCAAGGGCGACGGCGCGCTGCGGGATGCACTCTCCGCGTTCGACCAGGCGATCGCGCTCGAAGGGACGACGCTGCGGTATGCGAGCCTCGCCGCCGCGCTCGGCGTCGTCGATGTCGATCTCTACTTCGAGGCGTCGGCGCACGTGCGCGAGCGAAGCGCGGCCGGGATGCTCGGTCTCGTGGACCGCCTCGTGCGGCGCGGCTACGACCTCGCGGAGTTCGTCGGCGGGATGCAGGAGCACCTCCGCAACCTGCTCGTCGCCCGGACGATGCCCGACACGCGGCTCATCGAGGCGTCGGCGGAGATGCAGGCGCGCTACGGCGACGAGGCCGCGCGGTGGGCGGAGGCCGACCTGCTGCGCCAGCTTGCCCTGCTGGCGGATGCCGAACCGGCGATGCGCGGGTCGAGCCAGCCGCGTTTGCGATTGGAACTCGCACTCCTCAAGCTCACCGCCCTCGCGTCGGCGCACGACCTCAACGCCGCCCTGCGTGCCGTCGAGCGCCTCGACGCCCACGCCCGCGCGGGCGGTGCCCTGCCGGTGCCCGTCGCCGCCGCACCGGCGCGTCCGAGCGCCCACGTCGTCGAAGCTCCCGCGCCCTACGCCGCGGCCCCGGCGCCATCCGCTTCGGCCCCCGCTCTGCCGCCGCCCGGCGACGCGCCCGCATTCGTGCGCACCCCGCGCCCGCTCGCCGCCCAGCCGACGCCCACCGCTCCGCCGCCCGCCGCTCCGTCGTCCGTCGTCGGTCGTCCGTCGTCCCCGACCGCCCCGCCCGACGACCCGTTCGGTGACGAGCCGCCCGCCGCTCCGCTCGCCCCCCGCGCCCCGGCGCCGCCCGCCGCCCGCACGCCCGAGTCCGCCGCCGCCCCGGCAGCGCCACCCTCCGACGACCTCACCGCCTCACTCTTCGGCGCCCCGGCGCTCCGCCGCAAAGGCCCCGCCGCCGCGCTCCCGTCCGCCCTGCCCTCGGGCGACGGTGCAGGCGATGGGAGCGACGCAGCCCTGTCAGGGTCTGCGACCCTTAGAGGGTCCACTGGTGCGATGCCCGCCGCGCGCGCGTCTGCCGCCGACGACGCCGCGCGCATCGAGGTCCGCCCCGCGCTCGACCCGCACGTCGCCCGTGCGTGGACCGAGATCGCCGACGCCTGCGCCCGCCCGCGCCTCGCCGCCTGCCTGCGCGGCGCCCGCCCGGTCCGCATCGACGGTGCGATGCTCGTCCTCACCGTCCCTGACGCCTTCACCGCCGACACGATCCGCGCCGCAAGCGCCGGCCTCCTCGCCGACCTCGCCGAGCGCCTCAGCGGCCGTCCGTCCCCGTCGGCCCTCACCTGCACCGTCGAACAGGCGGCGGCGGAGCCTGGAACGCTCGATCCAGACGACCCGTACGCCGTCCTCCAGCACGTCAAGCAGGCCAGCCCCGCCGCCCAGAAACTCATCGAGCGGTTTGGGGCCGAGATCGTGTTTTGAGACGGCTTCCCCCTTTTCCACACCCTTCTTTTCCCCAGACACCATGAGTGGACTCAACATGGCCGACATGTTCGGACAGATCGCCGAGATGCAGCGCCGCATGGCCGAATCCCAGCAGAAGCTGGGCGAGCAGACCGTGACCGCCGAAGTCGGCGGCGGCATCGTGCGCGTGACGGCCAACGGGCAGCAGCGCCTGACGGCCATCTCCATCGACCGCGCCGCCCTCGGCGACGACGCCGAGATGCTGGAGGACCTCGTCATCGCGGGCGTCAACAAGGCGCTCGACGAGGCAGCGGGAATCGCGCGCGACGAGATGCAGAAGGGCATCGGCGGAATGCTGCCGCCGGGCTTCGACATGGGGCAGCTGAGCGGAATGTGAGCGCGGGCGCTCGCCTCGCGCGGGCGCCGTCGATGCACGGACGCGGACGGGTGACGGCACGCTGTCGCCCGTCCGTGTCGATCTTGCGTGCCCCTGCTGGAAGTCCTGTGCCGCAGTGCCTGCGCCGCGCCCCATCCGTCCCCGTACCCACCGTTTCCGCATGGCCGCCTTCACCTCTGAGACCGTCGAGGCGCTCGTCGAGCAGTTCACACGCCTCCCGACGATCGGGCGCAAGACGGCGCAGCGCCTCGCGGCCTACGTGCTCAAGATGCCGCGCGAGGAGGTCGTCGAGATCGCCCGCGCGCTCGTGGCCGCCAAGGACCGCGTCAAGTCGTGCGTCGTCTGCGCCAACGTCGCCGACACCGACGTCTGCCCGATCTGCATGTCGCCGCGCCGAGACGCGCGCACGATCTGTGTCGTCGAGGAGTCGAACGACGTGATGGCGTTCGAGCGCACCGGCGAGTACGGCGGCGTCTACCACGTGCTCGGTGGCGCGATCTCCCCGCTCGACGGCATCGGCCCCGACGACCTGCGCATCCGCGAACTCGTCGCCCGCGTGAGCGGCGCCCTGACGGTCGACGACGCCGTCCGCGAGCGCCTGCCCGACGCGGCGTTCGAGCGTCCACGCGAGGTCATCCTCGCCACCAACCCGAACGTCGAGGGCGACGCGACGGCGCACTACCTCACGATGCTCCTCAAGCCCTTCGAGGTGCGCATGACGCGCCTCGCGCGCGGCCTGCCCATCGGCAGCGACCTCGAATACGCCGACGAGGCCACCCTCGCCCGCGCCCTCGAAGCGCGTGGGAAGGCATAACCGGCACGGCGCGCGGCAAGGGTCCGGGGCGGAAGGCGTAGTTTGACGGGCTCCCACCCTGACGCATGAAGATCACCGTTCTCGGCGCCGGCGCCATCGGCGCCGCCATCGCCCGCGACCTCGCGCACCACGACGACGTGTCGCTCGTGCAGGTGTGCGACCTCCGCGCCCGCGCGCTCAACGAGCTTCAGGCGAAGGTCAAGAGCCCCAAGCTGCGCGCCTTTCAGGCCGACGTGCGCGATCCGTGGCTGCTGCGGCCCATCGTCGAGGGCAGCGCGTGCATCGTCGCGTCGGTGCCGAGCTCGATCGCGCTCGACCTCGCCCGCCTGGCCCTCTCGCTCGGCATCCCATACGTGGACATGGGCGGGCCGGACGCCATCGTCGACCAACAACTCGCGCTCGCCGACGAGGCGCGGGCCAAGGGCGTCTGGATCGTGCCCAACTGCGGCATCACGCCGGGCCTCGTCAACGTGCTCTGCCTCCACGGCATCGACCAGTTCGAGCGTGCCGAGGCGGCGCAGGTGCGCGTCGGCGACCTGCCGTCGGAGCCGATCGAGCCGTTCAATTTCGCCGTCTCGTGGTCGGTCGAGAAGGTGCTCGACGACTACACGGCGCCCGTCGAGATCATCGAGGAGGGCGAGCGCCGCACGGTCGCGCCACTCACCGGACTCGAAGAGGTGCGGTTCGCGCCGCCGTTCGACCGCTTGGAGGCGTTCCACGCGCAGGGCGGGCAGTCGCCGCTCGCCAACGCCGTCGGGGGGCGCGTCACGTGTCTCGACCACAAGCTCGTCCGGTGGCCCGGCCACGCCTCGCAGATCCGCTTCCTGCTCGCGCTCGGCCTGGCGGAGAACCGGTCGATCGACGTGCGGACGCACCTCACGTACCGCGACGTGCTGCTGCGCCGGATGCGCCTGCACCTCGTCACCGACGCGCGCGACGTGCTCCTCGCCCGCGTCCTCGTGCGCGGCACCCGCGACGGACGCCCGCAGACGCTCGTCTACGAACTGCAGCAGGACTACGACGACGCGACCGAGCGCTCGGCCATCCGCCAGGCGACCGGCATCGTCACCGCCGCGCTCGCGGTGATGCTCGGGCGCGGGGACATCCCCGGCGGCGGCGCGGCCCCGCCGGAGATGGTCCTCGACCGAGGGGCCTACCTCGCCGCCGTCCGCGAGGCAGGCCTCGACGTGCGCGAGACGTGGTACGACGGCCACCGCAGCGTCGGCGACCCGGCCCGCGAGATCCGCGCGTAACCGGAAGACGTGCGGTGACCATAGAGACGCCTCTCGGGCACGTCCCCGCTGCGGGTCTGACGGCGCGAACGATCCGAAAAACGCCCGATGCTACCCTGTCGGGGTCGCCGTTGACCCTGACAGGGTGCCCTCCACGAATCACGCCGCCACCGCCGCCGTCCCATAGGCGCGCAGCGTAGCGCCGTTGAGGAGGTTGCCCGCCGGGCCGCAGAGCGAGACCACGAGGTCGGCGACATCGGCGGGCGCGACGCCGTCGGCGTCCGGACCCGTTGCCAGGGTCGAGGGGGCGAGGATGTGCGCGGTCATCCGGCCCTTCATTTCGGCGGCAACCGATTCGGCGAGACGCACGACACCGGCTTTGGCTGCCGAGTAGGCCGCCTGTTCTGCCGCGCCGCAGTCGGCGCCCTGCCGCGAAGCGACGAGCACGAGCCGCGTCGGGCGGTCGGCGGTGGCGCGCGGCTCCATCGCGCGCATCGCCTCGCGGACGCACAGGAAGGCCGACGTGAGGTTGAGGTCGATCATGTGGCGCCACGCGTCGAGCGTCGTCTCGGCGAGCGGCGACGAGGCCCATCCGCCCGCGGCGTGGACGAGGACGTCGAGGCCGCCGAACTGCGCCGTCATGGCCTCGAAGGCCTGCCGGACGGCGTCCTCGTCGGTCACGTCGGCGGGGAAGGCCCACGCGTCGGTGCCGCCGGGGATGCGGAGGTTGGCGGCGTCGGCGGCGTCCTGCACGACGAGCGCGAGGGTGGCGCCGCGGGCGGCGAAGGCGGCGATGAGGGCGTGGCCGAGGGTGCCTGTCGCGCCGGTGATGGCGACGGTGGTGCCGGTGAGGTCTCGGGTCATGGGGAGGGAGGGGTGAGAGCGTCGGTGAGGAAAAAGCAGCGAGCGGCGCGGTCAGCGGTCGGAGGAGGTGTGGTCGGAGACGACGCGCCACGCCGTGCCGGTCCCGGAGGCTGCGGCGAGCGCGCCCGTGACGAGAGCCCCCGTCGAGAGGTCGATGCGGCGCAGGCCGAGCGTGAAGAGGCCGCCCGCGGGCGCGGCGCCCGTGTCGAAGGTCAGCCGCCAGCGCCCGAAGACCGTCGCGGCCGTCGGCGAGAGGACGTCGATGTCGAGATCGGAGAAATCGAGCGTGCCCATCGCCGCGCGGTCGGGGTAGCCGCGGACGTAGCCGTCGAGCGTCGCCTGCCAGCCGCGGCGGACGGTGCCGCCGGAGGCGAAGCGGAGGGCCTCACTGCGCCAGTAGCCGTCCATGAAACCGGGGATGTCGCCCACATTCCACGCCCGCACCTGCGTGTCGAGAACGGCGCGGATGTCGGCGGTGGAGCGTGCCGGATCGAGCGGAGCCGTCGTCACGGACGCGGGCGGACGGGCACTCGCGCAGCCGCCGACGGCGAGGCCACCGGTCAGGACGGCGGCGAGTGCGAGCGGTGCAAGAAGAAGCGCGGGAAGGCGCGGCGGGGCGGGCATGGTGCCTTGTTCGAGGGGAAGCGACTGTGTAAGTTGCCGCAGCGAAAAACGTGCCCGGCGCGCGGTCGGTTCGGATTGGGCGTTCGGCGTGCCGAACGTGTCTCATTCCCGACCGGCAGTCTCTTCGCCACGCTTGCACGCCGCGCGCCTCTTCACGCCTCCGCCCCCGACGCCTCGGACTCTTCGATACGCTTCTTCCCTTGCCGTGCATCGGGCCTCACCGTCCGTCGCCCGGTCGTACGAATGACCCGTAGCCAGCGTTTTCGTGTCGAGACGAGCCGTACCCGTGCCTGAGACGCCCCTGCCGTTCGCGGCCCCCGCCCCCTGCCCCGCCGAGACCGCCACGCCGCCCGTGGGTCAGGCCTCGTCGCGTGCCAGCGCCACGCCGCCACTCGCGCGGCTCGGCCTCCTCGCCGCGCTCGCGCTCGCAGGCGGCCTCGCCGCGGTCGCGCCCGGCTTCGCCTTCGGCGCGGCGAGCGCCGACGTGCCGCTCGCCAGGTCCCGCGCGATCGCCGCCTCCGACACCGACTCGGTCGCCGTCGCGCGCCCGGCCGCCCGGCCCGGCACGACCATCACGCGCGTCGACACGACGGCCACCGACAGCACCACCGCCGCCGACTCGCTCAACCGCGTCCGGGCGTACGTCCATCCGCGCGCCGGGCGGCCGTATGCGGCGGCGCGGCGGCAGGCGGCGTTCTTCGGGCCGGTCTCCGGCGGGCGCCTCGCCGCGACGCTCGACTCGACGAGCGACCGCTACACCGTGCGCGAGCGCGTCGGCGAGCTCGACATCCGCCTGCCCGTCGTCGTCGGCCTCGATGCGTACCGCGAGTTGCGGTTTGCGGAAGCGCGCCAGCGGAGTCTTCGGGAGGCGCTCGCGCAAAGCTCCCGGCAGCGCGAGCGCACGGCGCGCGGCCTCGGCGTCTCCATCGTCGTGCCCGGCGGGCGGCAGAGCGCCTTCACGACCATCTTCGGCAAGAACGAAGTCGCCCTTCGCGTGAGCGGGCAGGCCGACGTGAACGCGGGCTTCGAGTACCGCCGCAACGAGCAGCAGCAGGCCATCCGCCGCGGCGGACAGGTCGACCCGACGTTCCAGCAGGACCTCCGCCTCGGCGTCGTCGGCACGATCGGCGACAAGCTGCGGATCAACATGGACCGCGACTCGCGCAACAAGTTCGACTTCGAGAACCAGCTGCAGATCAAGTACACCGGCTACGAGGACGAGATCGTGCAGTCGGTCGAGGCCGGCAACGTGCTCCTGCAGACGCCGTCGACGCTCATCCGCGGCGGGCAGAGCCTGTTCGGCATCAAGAGCCAGTTCCGGCTCGGCGGTTTGCGGCTTACGACCGTCGCGAGCCAGCAGGAGGGGCAGTCGAACACGCTCGCCATCACCGGCGGCGCCGAACAGCAGACCTTCACCGTCAAGTCGAGCGACTACGACGACGGGCGGCACTACTTCCTCGGCTACTACTTCCGCAACGGCTACGAGGGCAGCCTCGGCAGCCCGCCGCAGCCGCGCGTCTACAGCACCGACGATGACGGGCGCGCGGGTGTCGCCAAGATCGAGTCGATCGAGGTGTGGCGCCTGACGGCGCTCTCGCCGACCGACCGCGAATTCCGCAAGGTGGCCGCGCTCGTCGACCTCGGCGAAGACCGGGCCGTGCTCGCGCAGACCATCGAGGCGCCCTTCACGCGCCGCCTCGCGCCCTCGCCCAACGCCGACCAGTACTCCGAGGCCGACCTCAACGCCAACGTCCGCCGCCGCGGCGACACGCTCTCGGTCGACCGCTACCTGACGACCGTGCGCAATCCTGCGCGACTACGACTTCCAGACGGGCAACTTCAAGCGCCTCACCCTCGGGCGCGACTACACCTTCAACGCCATCCTCGGCACCGTCTCGCTCAACCAGCGCCTGAGCGACAACGAGGGCCTCGCCGTCGCCTACACGTACCGCGACGCCAACAACGCGCTCGTCAAGGTCGGCGACTTCGCGAGTTCGACCGGCGGCAGCACGTCCGACGACTACCTCGTCGTCAAGCTGCTGCGGCGGCGCACGCCGCAGGCGCCGCAGCCGTCCTCTCCGGGCGTGCCGTCGACGCTTCCGGCGGCGTGGAATCTCGAGATGCGCAACCTCTACCCGCTCCCCGGGCGCGGGCTGACGAAGCAGGACTTCAACCTCGCCGTCGAGTACGAGGCGCCCGGCACGCCCGCCGTGGCGACCCTCCCCGGCCTCTCGACGCCGCTCTTGCAGGTGACCGGCCTCGACCGCCTCTCGAGCGCGGGCAGCCCGTCGCCAGACAACCAGTTCGACTTCCTCGAACAGGTCACCATCGACCCCGAGCGCGGCCTGCTCATCTATCCGTACCTCGAACCGTTCGGGACCCGCATCGCCGACGTCGTGACCGATGCGGCGACGCGGACGCGCGTCGTGTACCGCGATCTGTACCTCGAGAAGAAGGAAGAGGCCAAGCGCAACACGCTCCTCGACGTCTACCGGATGCGCGGCAAGTATCAAGGATCGGTGCAGAGCTTCTTCGACCTCCGCGCCTTCTCCGGCCTCATCGCCAACTCGGTCAAGGTGCGCTCGGGCGGCATCGACCTCGCCGAGAACAGCGACTACTCGGTCGATTACACCGGCGGAACCGTCACGATCACCAACCCGGCGTACCTGCGGCCGGGCCAGAACGTCGAGATCTCGTACGAGCAGAACCAGTTCTTCAACCAGCAGAAGAAGACGCTCCTCGGCCTCCGCGCCGACTACGACGTGCGCCCCGGATTGCAGCTCGGCGCGACGCTGATGCGCCTCTCGCAGCGCTCGGCGGCGGACAAGTTTCGCATCGGCGAGGAGCCGGTTTCGAACTCGATCTGGGGCGTCGACGGGCGCTACGAGGCCAAGCCGCGCTGGATCACGAGCGCCCTCGACCGACTGCCCCTCCTCACGACGCGCGCCGAGAGCCGCGTGGCCTTCACCGCCGAGTACGCGCAGCTGCGGCCCGGCAACCCGCAGACGCTCGCCTTCCAGCAGCAGCGCGACGTGCTCCGCGGCGACGGGGACGACTTCTTCCGCGACGAACTGCGGCGGCGTCTCGTTCATCGACGACTTCGAGAACTTCGAGAACAACTCGTCGCTCAAAACGCCCGGCGCGTGGGTGCTCGCCTCCGCCCCCGACTCGATCCCGGCGGTCGACTTCGCGGGCGTGAGCCGCTCGGCGCTCTCCGACTCGCTCCGCACGACGTGGCGCGGCGGCCTCGCGTGGTACAGCCTCTCGCGCGACATCTTCTCGCAGAACCGCTACGTCGCCTACGGCCCCAGCGAGTCCGTACAGCCGCTCCAGCAGCGCGACGTCTACAATCTGCCCGCGAGCGCGAGCAACGACGACCCCTCGCAGCAGTCCCTCTCGACGCTCGACCTCCACTTCGACCCCTCGTGGCGCGGTCCGTACAACTACACGACCGACCTGCGGGGCTTCATCAACCAGCCCAAGAGCACGTGGGGCGGGATGACGACGCGCATCCCCGACACGTTCACCGACTTCGACCTCAAGAACGTCGAGTTCCTCGAGTTCGTGATGCGGCCCTTCACCGGCCCGACCGGGAGCGAGGCCGACGACGACGCCGCGCTCTTCGTCGATCTCGGGCGCATCTCGGAAGACGTGCTGCCCGACGGGAAGGACAACTCGGAGGACGGCCTCTCGCTCACGTCCATCCCCCAGGGCACGCTGACGCCGTGGGGCCGCATCCCGAACGGCACGCCCGACCGCGTCATCGCCATCGAGAACGGACGCACCGAAGATCTCGGCCTCGACGGCCTCGCGTCGTCGACGCCGGACAACTACGAGGCGGCGTTCCTGGAGACGACGTTCTTCTCGAAATTCGTCGCCAGCCTGCCGCAGGGATCGACCGGCAACAGCGTCCTCGACGCCGAAGTCGCGCGGGCGCGCCTCGACCCCTCCGGCGACGACTACCACCACTTCCGCGACGAGACCTTCTTCAAGGCCCCCGACCTCTTCGCCAGCCGCGACGGGCGCTCGTCGCCGGAGGCCTACCTCCAGCAGCGCTTCCTCCAGTTCTACCCCGGCCACGAGCTCAACACGTTCACCGCGCAGCGCACGCTCGACCAGGCGTCGGCCTCGAAGACCGGCAACTCGGAGACGCCGAACAGCGAGGACCTCAACCAGAGCGGCGGCACGAACACCGAGAACGCGTACTTCCAGTACCGCATCCCGCTCAGCGCCGGGCGTCTGCGCGAGCTCGCCGCGCCCGAGCGCATCGACGACTTCGTGATCGGCGAGACGAAGCCCGGCAGTGGCTGGTACCTCATTCGCATCCCGGTGCGCGTTCCGACGCGGCGCGTCGGCGGCATCACCGACTTCACCAACATGGAGTCGATCCGCCTCTGGACGACCGGCCACCGCGCGCCCGCGACGATCCGCTTCGCCGCCATCGACATCGTCTCGTCGTCCTGGCAGAAGTCCGACCGCGTGCTCACCGAGCGCCAGACGCGCGACCCCTTCCTCGCCGACGCGCGCTTCACCGTCTCGTCGCTCAACACCGAGGAGAACCCGACGATCTACGCGACGCCTCCGGGCACCGTGACGACCCGCACGCGCACCTCGATCGGCGGCGTCGGGCGGAGCGCGCGCGAGGGAGCGCTCGTGATGCGGGCCGAGAACGTGCGCGGTGGGCGGCAGCGCGGCATCGTCAAGACCTTCTCGTCGCCGCTCGACCTGCTCCGCTACTCGAACGTGCGCCTGTTCTCGCACCTCGACGGCGCCGACGCCAACGGACGCCCGCTCACCCCGAACGACCGCGGGCGGGTGGCCCTCTTCGTGCGCCTCGGCTCGAACGAGACGACCGACTACTACGAGTACGAGCAGCCGCTCACGCCGAGCGACGCCAGCACGACCGACCCCGGCGCGCTCTGGCGCACCGCCGACAACGGCGTCAACATCCTCCTCTCGGCCCTCAACCAGCTCAAGACCGCCCGCGACAACCGCCTCACCGCGAGCGACACGACGCGCCGGAGCCGCCTCGACCGCCTCTTCTTCAACCGACGCGCCGACGGCACGCGCGACGACGACCTGCCCGACACCGACTTCGCGCCCGACGGCACGCGCATCGGCATCCGCGGCAACCCGTCGCTCTCGCGCGTCTCGACGGTCGTTATCGGCGTGCGCTCGCTGGAGGACTCGACGAGCACGACGACGCGCCTCTCGGAGGTCAACGTGTGGGTCAACGAGCTGCGCGTCTCCGGCTACGACGAGACGAACGGATGGAGCGCCATCGCCAACCTGGATGTGGGCCTCGCCGACCTCGGCAGCGTCCGCGCCAGCTTCCAGCGCGCCACCGACGGGTTCGGCTCGCTCGCCTCGTCGCTCTCCGAGCGCGACAAGTCGTCGACGTTCGGCCTCAACGTGACCGGCCAGTTCGCGCTCGACCGCTTCCTGCCCGCGCGCACCGGCTGGGCCTTGCCGCTCAACCTGAGCTACGACACGCGCCGCGAGACGCCGCGCTTCACGACCGCGACGCGGCGACGTCCGCCTCGACGCTGTCCTCGACGCCATTGCGCAGCGCACGACCGCCGACGACGGGACGCCGATCACCGACGCCGAGCGCGAGACGCTGCGCCGCACCGAACTCGACGCCGCGCAGCGCGCGAGCGACCAGCGCTCGGTGTCGATCTCGGTGAGCAAGCGCGGCTCGAAGTCGAAGCTCCTCAAGAACACCGTCGATGCCACGACGATCACGTACTCGGCCTCGCAGGCGGGCAGCCGCGATCCCGGCACGCTCTTCACCGATGTCTGGCGCTGGAACGGCGCCGTGCAGTACGGCCTCACCGGCCTGCGCCCGCGCACGCTCACGCCGCTGTGGTTCCTGCGCGATCTGCCCGTCATCGGCGGCATCGGCGGGCTGAAGTTCAACTACGTGCCCGCGAGCGTCCGCACCGACGCGACTGGTTCGCGCGACTTCTCCGCCAGCCGCGCCCGCAGCCCGCTCATCCGCCGCCTCGACGAGCCGGACCAGCGCCCGGACCTCATCCGCTTCCCCATCCGCGAGCAGCACAACTTCGCCCACGCGCGCACCTTCTCGCTCACCTACTCGCCGTTCTCGTTCGTCGACACGCAGTTCGACACCCGCGTCGACCAGAACCTCGGCCTCGTCGGCCTCGACACGCTCTTCTCGCTCGTCCGCGCCGACGGCGCCACGGGTGGATCGTCGACGACGCGCATCTCGCGCGACGAGGCCTTCCAGATCGACCGCGATACGCTCTCCTCGACGTTCGTCGAGCGGCGCCTGCGGACGGTCCCGCTCGCGAGCACCGTCTCGCGCGTGCTTGCGGGCGATCCGCGCTTCCGCACGAACACGTACGGCCAGAACCTGACCGTCGCCCTCCGCCCGCGCCTGCCCCAGGCCCTCAACTTCGTCCGCGCCGACAACATCGCCTTCAACGTGCAGTATTCGTGGGTGAACGCGCCGCTCAACCAGTTCACCGGCGCAGGCGTGGGGACGAGCGTGAACACGGGCGCGACGATCTCGATTTTGCCGCAGACGCTCTGGCGCAAGTTCAGCTTCTACCGCAGCCTGGAAGCCGAGCAGACGAGCGCCGATCAGGCCCGGACGACGCGCGAGACGAAAGCCGAGGCCGACCGCCGCGCCCGCGCCGACCGCCGCCGCGCCGAGGCCGCCCAGCGCCGCGCCGCCGCCGCCGCTGCGCGCATCGCCGACTCGACCGCCGCCGCCAACCCGGGCGTCCCGAGTCCGGGCGTCCCGCCGGAGACGGAGTCCGCCCCGGCAGGCACCGGCCAGACGACCGGCGTGCCCGTCGGTGAACGGCCGCTCGGCACCGACCCGGTCGCCGTCGGTGAGGGCATCCCGCCCGGCGAGCGCCTCCCCGAAGACGGCACCCCAGACGGCCTCGCGCCCGGCGCGGCGCCTGCCGTCGTTGTGGATTCGACGCCTGCGAAGCGCGGATTCCGCCTTCCCCTGCCCTCGCCGCGCTCGATCCTGCGGCGCACCGTGCTCGCCATCGGCGGCGTGACCGACCTGCGCGTGACCTACACCGGCGTCTTCGCCAACCGCGGATCGTCGTTTGCCGAAGGCGGCGACTCGACCGACGCTGCCTACAGCCTCTTCGACGCCGTCCGCGGGCAGGGGCCGAGCCTCGGCTACCGCCTCGGTTTGCAGCGCCGCCTGCCCATCGGCGAGCGCGTGTTCAACGCGCGGTTGCAGCCGAACGACATCCTCGACGACAACCACCGCTTCAGCGCCTCCACGCGCCTCAGCCGACGCCGACGCTCTCGATCGCCCTCTCGTGGGAGCTCGGCTGGCAGAAGAGCACGAGCTTTACGCTGCGTCCGGATGTAGAAACCGGCACCTTCACCGAGCTGGTCACCCCGCGACGGCCTCTCGCGCGGCTACATCTGGGCGTTCGGCGCCAACTTCGGGGAGTTCTTCGACCGGCAGGCGCGCACCCTCCGCGCCGACCTCGCCGCCTCGACCCGCGCCGACTCGGTCGGCGACGCCAACGGCGATGGCCGCGTGGCGCTCTCGACCGGCAGCCTCGCCGACGACTTCCGCAGCGCCTTCGTGCGCGTGCCCGGCTACTTCGACCGCCGCGGCTTCCTGCCGATCCCGCTGCCCGCTTTCCAGGTGACGTACACCGGCGCGAACAAGTGGCCGCTGCTCAAGCGCCTCGTCACCAACGCCTCGCTGCGCTCGAACTACAGCGCCGAGTACAACGTGCCGTCCTACGACCCGCAGGGCAGCCCGACCGGCGCGCTCTCGCTCCGCCTCGACGACGCCGTGAGCCGCACGATCGTCTACGACGAGCCGGACTACCAGCTCTCCGCCCTCAACGTCAACGAGCGCTTCTCGCCGCTCATCGGCGCCTCCCTCACGTTCCGCAACCAGCTCACGACCGAGGTCAACTTCAACCGCGCCAACCTCTACGCGCTCGGCACGGCCAACCGCAACGTCTCGGCGCGCCAGACGAACGAGCTGCAGGTGACGCTCAACTACGCCAAGCAGGGCATCCGGCTGCCGTTCGTGCGCAACCGCCTGAACAACCGCATCACCGGCAACCTGACCGTCGCCCGAGCCGTCAACCGCGACCTGACCTACAAGACGCAGAGCGGTCTCGAAGCGGCACTCTCGAGCAACCTGACGACCGCCGAAGTGCTCGCCAACAGCGACTACGTCTCGCGCGTACAGGACAACGTGCGCCTGACCGTCACGCCGTCGCTCGGCTACCAGTTCTCGAACGCCGTGCAGGGCACCTTCTCGGTCAAGATCGAAAAGTTCGACACCAAGATCAGCCAGCCCCCGTCGTTCTTCAACGCGAGCGGCATCTTCAACATCCGCGTCAACATCGCCAGTTTCTGATGACGGACGACGGACGACGGACGGCGGACGACCACTCGGCGGCGGGTGACGGATCGACGACTCGGCCGACGACCAACGACCCGCACGCTACAACAGCCCATCTGGAGGTCTTCCCGCTCGGGCAGGTCGATTACGATGCCGCGTGGGAGATGCAGAAGCGCGAGCAGGCCTGACTGTGGAAGCGAAGCGGCGAGGCGAGGCGCGGGGGCACCGGCTGCTGCTCGTCGAGCACCCGCACGTCGTACACGCTCGGGCAGAACGGCCGGCGCGAGCACGTCCGCGCTGAACGACGACGAGCTCGCCGGCGCGCGGCATCGCCTTCCGCAAGATCGACCGCGGCGGCGACGTGACCTTCCACGGGCCAGGCCAGATGGTCGGCTACCCGCTCCTCGACCTCGACCGCTTCCGCCCCGACCTGCACGTCTACCTCCGCGACGCTCGAAGACGCCGTCATCGCCACCCTCGCGGACGAGGGCATCGCGGCCGGGCGCTACGTCGATGCGGCGGGCAAGAACCAGACGGGCGTCTGGGTCGGCGCGCCGGGCCGCGAGCGCAAGGTCTGCGCCTTCGGCATCCGCTGCACACGCTGGGTGACGATGCACGGCTGGGCGCTTCAACCTCGACGACCGACTCTCGACTTCTTCGACGCCATCGTCCCCTGCGGCATCGCCGAGCGCGGCGTGACGAGTCTGGCGCGCGAACGCGGCCGCCCGCGGCAACACGACCCGGTCGACGCGGACGAGGTCGCCACCGGCTCGTCGCCCACCTCGGACGCGGCGCTTGGCCTCACGCCTGCTGCCACACACCGGACGACGCCCGCGCACTCGTCGGGCTTTGACGAACGCAGATCGTTCGCTGTGGATGCCCGGACAGTGCCCCGTCGGCGGACGTGAGGACGGGATGGCGGGGATCAAATCGGCCCGCCGGACTCTTTTACCGCGTCACCCTACCCATCCACGCCCCCATGGCCTTCGACCCCGAAACCTTCATCCGCCGCCTTCTTGGCGAAGCCCTCTTCTACGACGAGGAGTACGGCGTCGGCGGCACGCTCAGCCTCGTCGATCCGACGGAGAAGCAAGGAGCGCTTCCTCGCCGCCTACCTCCCCGAGGACGACCAGTTCGTCATCGAGGAAGCGACCGAGTGGGAAGACTACGACGACGGCGACGACGACGAGATCGGCTACGCCCTCGCCACCGACTCGAAGAGCATGGGCCGCTACGAAGACCTCGACGCCTGCGCCGAGGCGCCCTCATGGCCCTCGCCCGCGAGCACGGCCTCCAGCCCAGCCTCACGCTCCGCTACGAGGAAGACGAAGACGCCGAGTGACCCCACCGGCCATCTTCTGACGCGTCGTTAGAGGCAGCGCGGGGACGGTCCTTCGGGATCGTCCCCGCGTCTGCGTTGGGGCCGTTCCGGATGCGCTCGATCAGCCGCGCGCACGCCACGCTGCGACGGCGAGCACCGCCCAGCCCGCGATCAGCGCGACGCCGCCGATGGGTGTGATGGCACCGAAAACGGGGACATCGAGGAGCACGAGGAGCGTCAGGCTGCCGGTGAAGACGACGGCGCCCGCGATCCACAGCATCCCGACACGCCGCGCCACGCCCGCCATTGCTGGATGCGCCGCTGCGAGGGCCGCGAGCGCCAGCGAGTGCCACGCCGTGGACGAGCCCGTAGCGCACGCCCGTCTCGAAGGTCGCCAGCCGCTCGGGCGTCACCATCGCCCGCAGCGCGTGCGCCCCGAACGCCCCGCCCGCCACGCACAGTCCGGCGAGAACGGCCCCGCCAAACGCAAGTCGGGCAGCCGTAGAGGCAGCATCGGAGGCGGTCGTGTCGGGCATCAAAAAAGTCGTGTGGCGCTGCCGAACCGGCAATTTTCCATCCCACAAACTCACCATCCCCCCACCCTCAGAACCGCACGTCGAAAGGCGCGACGGTGCCATTGACGGTGAGGGTGTAGGGGCCGCGGGCGTAGAGGCCGTCGAGGAGCACGTAGAAGCGGTAGGGGCGGATGACGGTCGCGCAGAAGGCGCCCTGCGGACGGCGGGCCGTCAGCGTCACGTCGATCAGGCGGGCGATGCGGTTCTGCGTGACGCCGCTCAGTTCGTAGCACGCGTCGGGGAAACTGCCGCGCACGAGCACCTCGACGCGGGCGCTGTCGGTGCGCGGGGCGTCGCTACCGCGCTCAGGCGTTTCGACGCGCGCGACGACACTCGTCACCACGGCATCGGTGTAGAAGTAGGCGCGCGACGAATCCGCCGGAAGCACCGTCAGCACGTCCGGGTCTTCCGCCGTCTCCGGGAGCACGACGTTGCCGAAGCGCTGATCCGGCTTCTTTTTCGGACGCAGCAGCCCGCATCCGCCCACCGCAAGCGTGACGGCGAGCGCGAAGACGAGCGGGGCGCGGCGCATCGTCACAGCGGCGCGAGGTCGTCGGCGGCGCCTTCGTCGGTAGACGCGGCCGGGGAATCGGCGTCGGGCGTCTCATCCATCCGCACATCGGCGGCCGGTGGGGCGGGCACGGACGGCGGGACGGGGTCCGGGGCGTCGTCGCGCAGCAGGGCCACGTCGTCGGCGGAGGCGCTCTCCGGGACGGCCTCCATCGGGGCGTCGCCGTAGAGGCGTTCGAGGGCGTAGAAGGCGCGCTTCTCGGTCTGGAAGACGTGGACGACGAGGTCCACGTAGTCCAAAACGACCCACTGGTGGAAGTCGGTGCCCTCGACGTGCCACGGGCGCTCGCCGGTCTCGTCACGCACCTCCGCGCGCACGGCATCGACCATCGCGCGCACCTGCAACTCCGATTCGGCGGTTGCCAGCACGAGATAGTCGGTGATACCGGAGACGGCGCGCACGTCGAGCACGAGAATATCGAGGCCCTTCTTGTCGAGCAGCCCCTCGACGGCGTGGCGGGCGAGGGTGCGGACGGGGATCTGGGTGGCGCGCTGCTTGGGCGCGGCGGGAAGGGCGGACGAAGTCGGCAAAACGGGTCGGAAAGTGGACCGGAGCGCGCGTCAGCGCGTCGAGTCGGGCAGAAATGGCAGAAGGGTCGCGTAGTCGCTGCCGAGCAGAACGGTCGCGTCGAGCGAAAGATCGGGCGACGGCTCCGACGATACGCGCGTCTCGCGGATGCCGAGAATCCGGGCGACGCGGCGGGCGGCATCGAGGTCGCCGGTGCGGCTGAGCACGCGTGAGGTGCGCCCGTCGGGCCGCTCGTTGCCGGTCATCACGACATCGACGCCGCGGTCGATCAGGTAGCGGCGCGCGCGGGCCGCGAGTCCGTCGACGGACGTGGCGTTCAGGACCTCGACGTTGGGGATGTCGAGCGAGTCGGTCGGCGCGATGGCCCCGGCGGGTGCCTGCGGCAGGTCGGGCGGGCGGGTGACGCCGGTGAGGACGCCGTAGCCGAGCACGAGCAGCACGAGGCCGCCGAGCAGAAGCGCCGTGTTGAGGAGCCAGTCGCGCGCGAGCGTCGCCATCGGGGTCGGGCCAATCGCCGGGGACGGATGCCGCGCGGGTCACGCCGCAGACGGACGCAGACACCACGGTCGGGCGATCACCGGCGGAAACGGGGGCGAATCAGCGCGGGCGCCAGAACATCTCGTCGCTTCCGACGCCGACGCGGGCCTGCATCCGGCTTCCGCCGCCGTAGCCGTACGATCCGCCGTAGGCGCTCTGTCCATACGATCCCTGCCCGAACGCCGCCGCGCCGTAGCCGTACGCCGGGCCGTAGAGGGCGGACGGCACCTGCTGCACGCTCAGCCGGATCTCGGCGTTCGCGCTCGGGCGGTAGGCGAGTTCGGCGTTGCGGAGGTAGAGCTGCGGCGACATCCCCTGCCCTGCCCCGACGTTGGCGCCGCCGACGGGCGCACCCGCAAGGCCGCCGAACGGCATCGCAAGGCCGACATCGACGCGCGCGGCGAGGCGCTGCGACGGCTGCCAGAAGACGGTGTTCGTGTACGCGCCGTAGCCGAAGCCCTGCCCGCCCGCCGAGCCGCTGGCAAACTCGACGCTCTGCGCCATCCGGAACGTCGACGGCGCGATGTACTGGCCGAGGCCGGTCCGCGCGGGCGCATCGCCGAGACGCGGGGCGCTTCCAAGGCGCGACGGGGCGTCGGCGGCGCGCTGCGCGAGGGCGGCGGTGGGGACGTGCACCGCGAACGCGGCGACGAGGGCGGCAGAGGCGAGGAGAGTCCGCATAGAGGGCGTGGAGGCGAGAACGGCGGGAGGCGACGGAATGTACGAGCCGGACGCGGCGGCGATCCCGTCCGGGCGCCCCGAGCGCTGCGCCGCGACATCCCCCCGATCTGTGCCCAACGCCGCTCCCTACGTCCTTCTTGCCCTCGAATCCTCGTGCGACGACACGGCGGCGGCGGTGCTCGTCGCCGACGGGCCACCGGACGCATGGGCGGTCGGCGATTCCCTCCCGCGTGTCGCCGCCTCGGTGGTGGCGGCGCAGGAGGAGCACGCGCTCTGGGGCGGCGTCGTGCCGGAGATCGCCTCGCGGGCGCACCAGCAGTCGGTCGTCGGCGTCGTGCGCCGCGCGCTCGGCGAGGCGGGCGTGTCGATGGGCGACGTGTCGGCGGTGGCGGCGACGCGCGGACCGGGGCTGGCCGGGCCGCTGCTCGTGGGGATGGGGTTCGCCAAGGCGTCGCCCTCGCTACCGGCGCCGCGTTCGTCGGCGTCCACCACCTGGAGGGCCACCTCGCGTCGGCCTTCCTTGCCGACACGCCGCCGACGTATCCCCTACCTCGCGCTCACCGTCTCGGGCGGCCACACGCTCTACGTCCGCGTCGACGCGGCCCGGCGCGCACACCGTGCTCGGCGCGCACGCGCGACGACGCCGCGGGCGAGGCCTTCGACAAGGTCGGCAAGCTCCTCGGCCTCGGCTACCCCGGCGGCCCGGAGATCGACCGCCTCGCGGCAGACGGCGACGCCGCCTTCGTCCGCTTCCCCCGAACCCGCCTCGACGGATTCGACGTCTCGTTCTCGGGCATCAAGACCGCCGTCCGCGTCCGCCTCGACGCCGCCGGACGGCTCGACACGCCGGCGGGCAGCGCCGCCCGCGCCGCCTTTCTCGACGCCCACCGCGCCGACCTCGCCGCCTCGTTCCAGGCCGCCATCGTGGAGATGCTCGTCGCCCCGCTCGTCCGCGCCCTCGACGCGACCGGCCTCACGAGCGTCGCCCTCGTCGGCGGCGTCTCCGCCAACCGCGCCCTCCGCACCGCCGTCGCCCACGCGTGCGCGAACCGTGGCGCCACCCTCGCCGTCCCCCCGATGCGCTACGCGACCGACAACGCGGCGATGATCGGCCTCGCCGCCTGGCACCGCCTCGCCACCCACGGGCCGGACGCGCTCTCGATGGACGTGGCGCCGTCGGCGTCGCTGTGATGGACAGGCGGTGATGGGGAGCGGAGGAGAGCGCGTCCTCCTCACAAACCCGCAGACCCACAACTTGGACCTACCAGACGGCGCAGGAATCCGCGTCCTCCGCCGAGGCGCCGAGCCGCATCTGGCCCAGCCGCATCTGGAAATGATAGCCGAGTTTGGCGAAGCCGTCGGCCTCGTAGAAGGCGTGCGCGCGGGCGTTGGCGAGGTAGGCGTTCAGTTCGACCGTCTCGCACCCGAGATCGCGCGCGAGCGCGTACACCCACGCCATCAGCCGCCGCCCGACGCCGAGCGAGCGCAGGCCGGGCAGGACGACGACGTGGTCGGGTTCGAGCTGCCGCCCCCGAGTAGGGGCGCGTCGTCTCCCAGAGGCCGCACACCCCCGCAAGCAGCAGCCCGTCGGGGCCGTCCGGTCGAGTGGCGACGCCTCCCATTCCCCAGCCGCGAGCGCGCCCGACGCGGCGCCGGTCGATGCGCCGAGCGGAGCCGTGCCGATGCGCTGCGGATCGACGAACGCGGCGGCGCAGCGGTACGACGCGTAGTCCGCCATCCGCGGGATGCGGGCGGCGAGCACACCGGGCGGGATCGACGGGTTGAGGATCTCGATGAGCCGCTGCATCCGAGGAAACTCGTCGGCGGCGAGCAGGCGGACGGTCACAGGTCCGTCGTCGGGCGCAGGTTCGGAATCGGGGGCAGCAGGCATGGGGCAGAGGCAGTCGGGCGAGGCAAGGTCCGAGGCGACCGGCGGCGCGGCGCGCTCAGGCGTGGACGAGGCGCATGAATTCCGCCCGCGTGTGGATGTTGTCGAGGAAGACGCCGCTCATCGCGCTCGTCGTCGTCGACGAGTTCTGCTTCTCGGCGCCTCGCATCATCATGCACATATGCTGCGCTTCGATGACAACGGCCACGCCCTCGGGTTCGAGAACTTCCTGGATGCAGTCTCGAATCTGCAACGGTCAGCCGCTCCTGCACCTGCAAGCGCCGGGCGTACACATCGACGAGACGCGGAATCTTGCTCAGGCCGACGATCTTGCCTTTCGGGATGTACGCCACGTGCGCCTTCCCGAAGAACGGCAGCATGTGATGTTCGCACAGGCTGTAGACCTCGATGTCCTTCACCAGAATCATCTCCGAGTAATCCTCGTGGAACAGTGCCTTGCGGAGGATGGCCTCGCCGTCGAGGCGGTAGCCGTGCGTGAGAAACTGGTAGGCTTTGGCGACGCGCTCAGGCGTTTTGAGGAGGCCTTCGCGGTCGGGGTCTTCGCCCAGACGGTCGAGCATCGTGCGGACGCCCGCAGCGAGCGTCTCGGTCGTGTCGGTGTCGTATACGTCGGTGCGCTGGTAGAGGAGCGGGTCGTCGGAGGAGAACGAGGTGGGCATCGGAGAGAGATCGGAGGTCAGAAGAACGGAAACGCACGGCACATCATTCGCTGCACTCAATCACCGCAGTAGTCGGCAGAGTTTCGCGGCGTCTCGTACAGGCGGATGCGGTGGAGCGACCCGTCCGGCAGGTGCGGCGCGAGGCGCTGCCAGAACGCGACGACGAGGTTCTCGGTCGACGGCATGACACCACTCAGGAAGTCGACATCGACGTTCAGGTTGCGATGATCGACGTGCGAGACGATGTGTGTTTCGATGAGATCTTTGAGCACGCCGAGGTCGATCACATAGCCGGTGTCGGCGTCGGGCGTGCCCTTGACGGTGACTTCGAGGACATAATTGTGGCCGTGGAAGTTCGGCAGGTTGCAGAGGCCGAAGGTTTCGCGGTTCCACTCGTCCGAGCGGGCGGGATTGTGGAGGCGGTGAGCGGCGTTGAAATGCGCCTCGCGCGTGACGTAGACAGTGGGCATCGGGCAGGATCGGGAGGTACGAGACGCGGCGGAACGGGCAAGGCGACGCCCTGTGCCCCGGGGTGTCCGGTCAACGTCACCTCCGGGTACTCGTTTCCACAACCAGTTCAGTCTGGATCGGAATTGCCGCCACGGGTGCTCGTGTGGACGGATGGGCGGCACCGTCTCACGATGAGCGGCACCGTCTCCCGGCAGGCGGTGCAGGCGGCGCACGCGATGCCCTCGCCGCGTACCTTGCCGCTACCGCCGACGCCCGTTCATCCGCCCTGCCCCACCGTGCCGACGCTCTTCGAGAGGATCATCGCCCGCGACATCCCCGCCGACATCGTCCACGAGGACGACCGGTGCATCGCCTTCCGTGACGTGTCGCCGCAGGCGCCGGTGCACGTGCTCGTCGTGCCGCGCCGCCCGATCGCCTCCCTCGCCGACCTGACCGACGCCGATGCGCCGCTCGTCGGGCACCTGCTCGTCGTCGCCGCGCGCGTGGCGGAGGCCGAGGGGCTGACCGGCGGCTACCGGACCGTCTTCAACGTCGGCGACGATGGCGGGCAGACGGTGCCGCACCTGCACCTGCACGTCCTCGGCGGGCGGCGCCTCGCGTGGCCGCCGGGCTGATGGCGGGCGCCTCGCCGCTGCTGCGCCGCCGCGCCGCGCGATGCGCCGTCTGCGTGGCTCTCGCCCTCGCCGCTGGCGTACGCCCCGCCGCCGCGCAGATCGTTGCGCCGGTTGGGGATGGAACGGTCGGCGTTGGCGCCGTCGTCGATGGATTCCTGATCGACACGCCGTTCGGGCCGTTCGTGCGGACCGACACGCTCGGCGGCATCCGGACGCGCCTCGACCGCGACGGCGGCCGGTACCGGTCGGAGATTGCCCTCGCGCGCGTCTTCGCCGTCGGGTCGTGGCGGTTCTTCGCCGACGTTCGGGGCGCGAGCGATGCCTTCGAGGGGTTTCAGCGGCGCCTCTCGTTCCGCGACGAACTCGGCCACCGCGTCGCCGCGACGCGTCCGCTGACGGCCCGCACGCGCATCGGCATCGCCTCGGCGGGTGAGGTGTTCGCGCAGAGCCGCGTCGTCTCGCAGACGCTCCATGCCACCCTCGACGCGCGCCCGAGCGCCGACCTCGCCCTCCGCGCAGCCCTCGGCGGCGCCCTCGACGCCCGTCCCGGCGCCCGCACCGGTGGCCTCTCGCCCGATGGGAGCCTCGCCGCCGCGCCGCTGCGCCGCGACGCCGGACCGGCGGCCCGCCTCGACGCCCGGTTCGCGCGGGCGACCTCCGGGGGCGCACTCGACATCGCCGCCCTCGCCGACGGCGCCTCGCTTGGGCCGCGCCGCCGCGCCGACCTCCGCGCCGTCGCCGAAGGCCACATCGGCGGCACCGACGACGCCCGCCCGCGCCTCGACGGGCGCCTGCGCATCGCCCGCGTCCGCCGCGACGCTTACCAGGCGGCTTCGTTTCTCAACCGCGACGGCGTCGCACCCGCCGCCGCGAGCGAGGCCGTCGAGGCCACCACCGCCGACACGCTCGACGCCGCCGCCGCCGCCGCCCTGCCGCTCGCGCGCAGCCTGCGCCTCGACCTCGATGCCAGCGCCGCGTTCGTCGCCCGCCGCGTGCGTGTCGATGGCGCAGCGCCGGGCGTGCTCGTCTTCGACACCGACGTGGGCGGCGAACGCCTCGACGGCGGCGCGTTCGTGACGTGGATGCCAGATCCCACAACCGGGCGGCGCTCGTCGGTCGTCCGTCGTCCGTCGTCCCGGACAGAAGCGCGGGTCGGGGGGCGCGTGGCGGCCGGACGCGAGCGGCGGCTGCTCGCCAACGCGGCGGAGTTGCCACCCGACCAGGCGACGCAGAAGTCCGACCTGCTCGAACAGGCCGACTTCGACCGCGGCGATCTGTCTGTCGAGGCCCGCGTGCGCCACCTCCGCCGCCGCCTCACCCTCACCGCCGACGCGCAGCAGTCCATCGCCCGCCTCGACACGCCCGAGCGCAACGCCGACGACCGCGACGAGGCCCGCACCGCCGTCGCCGCCGTCGCCGATGTGCGGCTGCGCGCGGGGCTGTCGGTCGGGGCAGAAGTCGTCGGGAGCGGTGTCCACACGGTCTACCTCAAAGCCGCGCGGTCAGCGGAGAGCCAGCAGCAGCGCGTCGTCCGCCTGCGCCCGTACCTCGACATCGCCACCGTACGGACGCGGCTGCGCCTCACGACCGAGGTGCGCGCGGCCTACACGCGCGACGACGTGCGCCTGACCAGCGCCGACGCGTCGGATGCGAGCGCGCGCGAGTGGCGCCTCGAAGGCGAGCTGTGGCACGCCCTCAGCGAGCGGACACGCATCGCGGCGACCGTCACCGCGTCGGACCTACGGCTCGGGCGGCTCGTGCCCGACCGCTTCGCCGAAGTCCCGACCGACACCGTCCGGACGCTCGCGCTCGACCTGTCGGCGGAGAGCGGACGGCGCATCCGAGCGGCCTTCGGCGTGCGCGTGTTCGCGCGTTCGGACTTCGACCGCAACGTCGCCCTCCGCGTCGGCAGTGGCGACGACGCCGCGAGCCTCGTGCTGCCCGGCCGCAACCTGCTCGCCAAGATCGGCCCGACGACCCGCCTCGACATCCCGCTCACGAGCGTCCACGCCCGCCTGCGCCTCGACGGCTGGTGGGCATGGCAGCGCACGTGGGCAGGCCTCGACGGCGTGCTCGACGCCCCCGTCCGCGCCGCCGCCCGCCGGGGCACGACGCGCCTGCTGCCGCTCGTGCGCCTCGACACGGTGTGGCGGTGGTGAGGGTGGGGTGGACGTGGTGGGTCGGCGGGCGGCGGTGCGACGGCGGGCGGGTCTGAGACCCGCCCCTACGCGAGATCGGGGGCATTGGGGGGCCTACCTTCACGTCGTCATCTCCCTGCCGATATGCCTAAATCTCGCCCGATACGCCCCGTCACGCTCGGGCTGACCGGAGGCATCGGCAGCGGCAAGAGCGCGGCGGCGGCGGCGTTCGCGCGGCACGGGGCGCGCGTGTTTCTGGCGGACGATGTGGCGAAGCGGCTGATGGCGACCGACGACGGCCTGCGGCGCGACCTCGTGGCGGCGTTCGGAGGCGCGACGTTTCGGGCGGATGGATCGCTCGACCGGGCGCATCTCGCGGCGCTCGTCTTCGGCGGTTCGCCGGGAGCGGCAGAGCGTCTGGCGATGCTCAACGGGCTTGTGCATCCGCGCGTCTTCGCGGCGTGGGAGGCGTTTGTGGACGATGCGGCGCGCGATGGGGTGCGGCTCGTCGTCCACGAGGCGGCGATTCTGTACGAGTCGGGTGGCGACGCGCACGTCGATGCCGTCGTGGCGGTCGTGGCGCCGCGGGCGGTGCGGGTCGCGCGGGCGGTGGCGCGCGGCGGGGCGACGGCGGCGGAGGTCGAGGCGCGGATGGCGGCGCAGATGGACCCCGACGAGGTCGCCCGGCGTGCCGACGCGGTGCTCGACAACGGCGGCGACCTGGACGAGTTGGACCGGCAGGTGGCGGCGCTCGTCGAGCGGTTCGGCAACTCGACCACAGGGGTACGCTGATTCCACCCGCGCGAACCTGTCAGGTCGGGAGGCATGACAGCTTGATCCCTCTCACGTCTACTCCTTCTCCGATGCCTCCCATCCGCACCCTCGCCGCGCTTCTCGCGCTCACGCTCGCCGCCTGTTCCGCCCGTCCCCCCGCACCGGCGGAGCCGACGACGACGACGATTCTGCTCGTCCGCCACGCCGAACGTGCGCCGGGCGAGGGCGACGTTTCGCTCAGCGACGCCGGACAGTCGCGCGCCCGTGCCCTCCGCGACGCGCTCGGCGGGCGCCGCATCGTGCGCATCGTGACGACCGAGTGGATGCGGACGCAGCAGACCGCCGCACCGGTCGCCGCCGTCCTCGGCCTCACGCCCGAGGTCGTCCGCAGCGCCTCGCGCGACGCCGCCGCCGACGCCCGGGCGCTCATCACGCGCCTGCGGGCGGAGAATCGGGGGCAGACCGTCCTCGTCGTCGGCCACTCGAACACGATCCCCGCGATGCTCGCCGTCCTCGTCGGGCGGCCTGTGGCGGACTTCGGGAGCGGCGACTACGACGGCCTCTACGAGGTTGTCCTCGACGGCGAGCGCCTCGTCACCGCCGAGCGACGGCGCTACGGCGCCGACGACGGCGTCGCCGATCCGGTGCTCTGAGCGCGGGCCGGCGCCTCGGTGCCGCCGAAGAGCCGCATCCCCACCTCGACCGCCGGGCCGATGCCGAGCGCGAAGGCGAGCGTGCCGAGCCCGAGCGTCCCGCCGAGCGCCCATCCGGCGGCGAGGGCCACGACTTCGATGGCGGTGCGCACGCGGCGGACGTTCCAGCCGGTGCGGCGCGCGAGCGTCAGCATCAGGCTGTCGCGTGGGCCGGCTCCCAGGCGGGCGCTGATGTAGAGGCCTGTGGCGAGGCCGCAGAGCAGGATTCCCGACGCGTGGTAGCCCCACGCGACCGCGGCGCCCGTCGGTTTCGGCAGCACCAGAAGCACGAGATCGAGCACGAGGCCGATCCCGACGATGTTCAGGAGCGTCCCCGCGCCGAAGCGCACGCCCGCGCGCCACAGCCCGGCGAGAAGCACGAGCCCGACCGCCTGGCTGGCGAGGCCGACGGTCAGGCCGGTCACGCGCGCGATGCCCTGGTGCAGCAGGTCCCACGGCCCGAGGCCGCGCCCCGACGCGATCATGAGCGCGACGGCGAGGCCGTAGAGCAGCAGCCCGGCGATCAGGCGCGCCCACGCGCGCGGCGACAGCGCCGCACCGGGCGCGGCGGAGGCGCCGGTCGGCGGGGTCGACGGCGCGGATCGACCGAGCGGCGCCGACGCGGCATCGTTCGTCACGAGAGGCCGAAGGCGTGGGCGAGCACGGCGTCGTCGTGTCCGGGCGCGGTCTCGGCGGCGGGGTCGGCGAGGAGGTGGCCGAGGCGCGTGCGCTTGGTTTCGAGGTAGCGCGCGCTGTGCGGCGTCGGGGCGACGAGGAGCGGCAGGCGCTCGACGATCTCCAGGCCGTAGCCCGAGAGGGCGATGCGCTTGGCCGGGTTGTTCGTGAGCAGCCGCAGCCGACGCACGCCGAGTTCGCGCAGGATCTGGCAGCCGACGCCGTAGTCGCGCAGGTCGGGCTGGAAGCCGAGCGCCTCGTTGGCCTCCACGGTATCCATGCCCTCTTCCTGCAACTTGTACGCGCGAAGTTTGTTGACGAGGCCGATGCCGCGCCCCTCTTGCTTCATGTAGAGCACCACGCCCTGCCCGGCCGCCTCGACGGCGTCGAGGGCGGCCGCGAGCTGGTCGCCGCAGTCGCAACGGCGGCTGCCGAAAATGTCGCCCGTCTCGCACGACGAATGCACGCGCACGAGGACGGCGTCGTCCTCCGTCCACGTCCCCTTGACGAGGGCCATGTGCGTCTCGCCGGTCAGGCGCTCCTCGAAGGCGACGAGCCGGAAGTCGCCGTGGCGCGTCGGCATCTCGACCTCGATCACGCGGTCGACCAGGCGCTCGGTGCGCATCCGGTAGGCGACGAGGTCCTTGATGGTGACGAGGCGGAAGCCGTACTCGTCGGCGATCTGGCGCAGGTCGGGCACGCGGGCCATCGTGCCGTCGTCGTTGAGGATCTCGACGAGCAGGCCGACGGGCGCGCATCCGGCGAGGCGGGCGAGGTCGACGGCGGCCTCGGTGTGGCCGGTCCGGCGGAGGACGCCCCCGGCGGCGGCGCGGAGCGGGAAGATGTGGCCGGGGCGCGCGAGATCGCTCGGGCGCGTCGCCGGGTCGGCGAGGGCGCGGATCGTGGCGGCGCGGTCGGCGGCGGAGATGCCGGTCGTGGTGCCGACGTTGTAGTCGACCGAGACGGTGAACGGCGTGTCGTAGAGCGAGGTGTTGGCGCTCGCCATCATGCCGAGGTCGAGGTCGGCGGCGCGCTCGCGCGTGAGCGGCACGCAGATGAGGCCGCGCCCGCGCGTGGCCATGAAGTTGACCATCTCGGGCGTCACCTTGTCGGCGGCGGCGACGAAATCGCCCTCGTTCTCGCGGTCCTCGTCGTCGACGACGATCACGACGCGCCCGGCGGCGATGTCGGCGATGGCGTCTTCGATGCGGTCGAAGAGCGGCGCATCGGGGGCGGGCACCGGCGGGGCGGGTGCATCGGCGGACGGCGCGGCGGCGCCATCGGATGCGAGGATCGAGTCGGGGAGGGCGGCCATCGGCGGGGCGGAATGCGTCGGGCGGCAACGACGCGCCCGCGCCGGGGTTGTGGCGCAGGCGTGAAGGCTCCGGTGCGGGGCACGGGCCCGCCGCCCGCATGGCGTCCGTCGATCTGCCCGTGCCTCCAAATGGGCCTTGGGGGATCGGTATACAGCGAAGCTTGGGATGGCTGACAGAGCGTCGGTTTCCCCCGTCGTCGTCCCCGCGAAGGCGGGGACCCAGCCTCCGATCTGCACGATGGATCCCCGCGTTCGCGGGATGACGAACGAAGAGATATCTACAATCTCAGGTGTAGCTGTCTCGTGCTCCTACCGCCTCACCGTCTCAGCCTCCGCTAGTCGACGAGCGCCGACGCTCCGCGCTTCCGATTTCGTATACCACCGATGGGTTCGATCCCGCGCCCTTCCGCTCCCGCTCGATCTCCTGCGCGGTCTCGTCGAACGAAATGGCTTCGTCACCACTCGCACGAGCGTCGTCGTAGCCGCGGATGGCGTCGATCTCGTCGTGGACGTCGAGGAGTTGGCGGTAGCGGTCAAGGCCGATGAGAACGGCGACATGCTCGCCGGTCTCGTCGGTGACGAACTGGGTCTGGCTGGTGGTCATGGCTCCTGCGTTTTTTAGGCGCACGTCGTCGCATGGTCGAACCTCCCAGTCTTCTTCTCCCCGGTGCCAGCCGCTGCTCTGTGCATGAGCAGTCCCTGCCGAGGTTCTCGCTGACGCCGACAGGAACTGCCGCCGATTCTCACCCGGTGACGATCTGGGCGATGGCGTTCTTCTCGAAGCGCATCTTCGTCGACGTGTCGACCTGCGCGATCACGCTCGTCTCGTCGACCTTGTCGACGGTGCCGTGGATGCCGCCGATGGTCACGATTTTGTCGCCCTTCTTGACGGCGGAGATCGTCGCCTTGCGGTCCTTCTCGCGCTTCTGCTGCGGACGCACCATGAAGAACCAGAAGACGGCAAAGATGAGCACCATCGGCAGAAACATCACGATGGGGTTGCCACCCGCGGGCGCGGCCTGAAGCAGAACAGGGGTCATGGGGAAAGGGGAGGATGTGGGGATGAGGCGCGCTCTACGCACGAAGTCGGGCGTCGGTGCCACCGCGTGGCACGCTGCGGAGGATCACTCCCAGAGCCGGTGCGGCACGAGCGTCACGTGGTGGCCGAAGAAGAGCCGCGTCGTCGCCTCGAACCCCTCGGTGTAGTCGGAGACGTGGAAGAGGTGCGCGGGCGGCGTCTCGGATGGCGGCGCGAGCAGCCCGGCGGCGGCGAGGTGGGCGGCGACGTGCTCGGCGACGAGGTCCGATGGGTCGATGACGGTGACGCCGCCGTCCCCGGCCGCGCCCGTACCGGCGGAGGCGTAGTAGTCCTCGACGGTGGCGCGGATGAGCGGATAGTGCGTGCAGGCGAGCACGAGCGCGTCGATGCCGCCGAGGTCGGCGTCGGCGAGGTACGTCCGCACGACCTGCTCGCCGACGGCGCCGTCGACGAATCCCTCCTCGATCATCGGCGCGAGAAGCGGCGTGGCGACGCTGTGGAGGTCGACGCCATCCCGTCCGGTGGTGCGCTCGGCGAGTTTGCGCGCGTAGACGCCGCTGCCGACGGTCTGCTTGGTGCCGATCAGCCCGACGCGCCGTCCGCCGTAGGTCTCGCGCGAGGTGCGCGACAGTCGGGTCGATGACGTTGAGCACGTGCGCCCTCTTCCCGACGTACTCGCGGACGAGGTCGAAGGCGGCGGCGCTCGCCGAGTTGCAGGCGATGAGGACGACCTTGCAGCCCTGCGCCAGAAGCACATCGGAGATCTTGACCGAGTACGCCTGGATCGCCGCCGCGCTCTTGTCGCCGTACGGCAGGTGCGCGGTGTCGCCGAAGTAGACGAGCCGTTCGTGCGGCAGGCGCCGCGTGAGCGCCCGCGCGACGGTCATGCCGCCGATGCCGCTGTCGAAGACGCCGATCGGCGAGCGCGGCGTGATGGGAAGCGGGTCGGGCGGCATCGGAAAGGATCGAATCAGCCGCCAAGGTACCGCCGTGTGGCGCGGCGTGTGAAGCGTCCGGACTCGGACAAACCGCAGGGTTCACCGGCTAACTCCGTCGTCTCGTCGTCGGTCGTCTACAGCCCCAGTCGCACGGCAAAATCGGCGAAGGTGTCGAACGTCCATGCGGCGCCCGCATCCATCAATTCGGCGGCGGGGAAGGTGCCGGTGATGGCGGCGACGGTCGCGCCCGAGGCCACGCCCGAGGCCACGCCGTGGATCGTGTCCTCGACGACGAGGCAGCGCGACGCATCGGCGCCGAGCGCGGCGGCGGCGCGGAGGTACGGCTCGGGGTGCGGTTTGGAGCGCGTCACGTCCTCGCCCGCGACGGTGGCGGCGAAGTAGGTGCCGATGCCGAAGCGCGCAAACACCGCCTCGACTTCGGCGCGGTGGCCGCTCGTGGCGAGCGCGAGGGGCACGCCGCGGGCGGTGAGGGCGCCGAGCACGGCGCCGACGCCCGGCACCAGGCGTCCGTCGCGGGCGAAGAGAGCGTCGTAGCGGACGCGCTTGTCGGCGGTGATGTCGGCGGCGGCGGTGCCCGTCACGCGGGCGAGGTCGCCGAAGACATCGGCGGCGGTGCGGCCCTTGAAGCTGCGGAAGCGCGGATCGGCGACGGCCCAGCCCCGCGCGGCGTACAGTTCGAGCAGCGACGCCTCGTGGATCGGTTCGCTGTCGACGATCACCCCGTCCATGTCGAACAGGACGGCATCGTAGGGGAAGGCGCCCGGCACATCGCCCGATGCATCGGCAAAGACTCCGCTCATCCCTTCGTCAGGAGGGCGCGGACGTAGAAGAGCGGCGATTTGAGCTTGGCGCGCTCGGCTTCGTCGTAGAACATCGCCGCGATGGCGTCAATGAGGGCGGGCTTGCGCGAGGCCTGGGCAATGATGAAGTTGACGAGCCATTTCCACCGCCCGATTTTCTGGAGCGTGTGACTGAGACGGAGTTCGTTGCCGAGGTAGTCCATCACGTCTTTGTCGTAGCCCGCGAGGCGCTCGGCGGTGGCCTCGCCGCCGTCAGCGAGGGCCAGAACGGTGTGCTTGGCAGCGAACTCGCCCGCGATCATCGCATTTCCGATGCCCTCGCCGGAGAACGGGTCGATGAGCGACGCGGCGTCACCGACGAGCATCCAGCCGTCGCCGGAGAGCGGACGTGGCTTGCTGCCGAGGGGGAGGCCCCAGCCATGCATTTTCTCCATCGGCTGTGCGTCTTTGAACCGCTCGGCGAACTTCGGACTGGCGATGCAGGCCGCCATCACCTCTTTGAGTTTCACGTCGTTTTTCTTCACGTACGCGCTCAGCATTCCGATGCCCACGTTCGCCCGCCCGTCGGCCATCGGGAAGATCCAGAAGTAGCCGGGGATGACCTCGTTGACGAAGTGGAGTTCGATGAGGTTGTACGGATGGAAACCGGTGACGCCGGTCCAGTACTGCCGCAGGCCCGCGCAGTAGTGGCGCTCGTCGAGCTGGTCGAAGCCCAGACCGCGGGCGACGACCGAGTACGCCCCGTCGGCGCCGATGACGACGCGCGCCCGAACCGTCTCGACCGTGCCATTGCGCTTCACCTCGGCCCCCTCGACGCGCCCGTTCGCGCCGCGCACGAGTCCGGTGACGGACGCATTCTCCCAGATCTCCGCTCCCGACGCGCGGGCGGCATCGACGACGACCGTGTCGAAGTCCTCGCGCGTGATCACGTAGCCGGGCGCCGGCACGTCGGGCGAGGGCGCGCGGAACGGCACGGACACCTCGGCGCCGTACGGCCCGGAGAAGGTCAATCCCCACGCGACGACGTTGGGCGCGGCCTCGACGGCGTCGGTGATGCCGAGGCGTCCCATCACGTCGACGGTCTTGCCGGAGAGCGCGTCGCCGCAGATCTTGTCGCGCGGAAACGCGGCCTTGTCGACGCAGAGCACGCGCAGCCCGGCGCGGGCGAGGAAGGCGGCGGCGGTGGCGCCACCGGGGCCGGCGCCGACGACGAGGGCGTCGTAATGTGTCATGGAGGCATCGGGGATGGAGCCGTCAAGGTAGGGCCGCCACGCCCGTGACGGCGCGCACGCGGGACCCGAGGCGGCCGAAGCTCTCGCGCAGACGGGGGCCGCCCCCTCCTGCCACTGCGCGCTGGATGTCGGTCCCGACCTGTCGAAGGGCCGTGGCGGTCCTGGGGCGCTGGCCCCCACCTGCCGCTTCGCGCTGAACCGAAGGTCCGCGAAGCGGAACCGAAGGTCCCCGCAGGGAAACGCGCTCCGCGGCGGTCCTCCCCCGCGACTCCGGGGGAGGTGTCCCGAAGGGACGGAGGGGGCGGGCGTACCGCCTCCGCGCCCGCATCGCTCCCCAGCGCGCCCGGTCCCGTGCCCCATCCCCGAAACCAAACCGCCCGCCCTCTCCGAAGAGAAGGCGGGCGGCCGACAGAGTGGGCAAGCGACCTGCATCGCACCGCTACACATCCTACCGTTGCTGCCTTCCGGCCCTGGCGGAGTTAAGAAGGAGCTGGTCGTGCAGGACTTGCCCGCGCCCATGATACGGCATCGCCGCCGCAATCCAAGCGCCGAACGACTCCTTCACGTCAGGCGGACGGGCGTGTGCGGGCGCGAGGCGCGCTCGACGGAGCCGCCGACGGGCGTGCAGGCGGACGCGTCGCCGCGCCGTCGCCCGACGATGTCGCGTCGGATGCGATCTGCGGCGTGCCGTAGCGGGCGGTGAGGCGGTCGTACAGGGCGGAGATGTCTGCGGGCGCAAGCTCAGACAGAGCGTCGGCGCCGACGTAGTGGCGGGCGGCGGTGACGAGCGCCGGGCGGGCCACGCCGCAGCGCTCGGCGAGGGCGACGAGGTCGGCGAGCGTCGGGCCGTCGGCAGCCTCGGGCGCGGCTGCGGCCTCGGCGCTGACGGGCGAGTGCGCCGGTTCGGGCAGGGCGACGGGCGCTTCGGTCGGCGTTTCGGCCTCCATCCGGTCGAGGAGGATGCGGAAGGTCGGGTTGTCGATCTCGAAGCCGACGGGGAACGCCGGGCTGTTCGACTTGACGACGCGCGCCACGCGGACCGTCTCGAACCCGTCGACGCGCAGGCTCAGTTCGAGCATCACGTCGACGAAGTATTCGAGGCCGCTTGCGGTCATCGGCACGACGCGCCCGCGCTCGTTCTCCTCGCGCGCCTCGCGGTTCTTGGCCGCGATCTGGTCCGTGATGACGACGCACGCGCCCGAATCGACGCACAGGCGGCGGAGGACTTCCTGCAAGACCATCTGGTCGGCGGCGAGTTCGTCGGCGTTCGGCTGCGCCGCCACGTCGCCGGTGCGGGCGCGGACGGTTTCGATGAGTTCGCGGTGCTTGCGCCCGAAGTACATCGCCCACGAATCGAGCGCGTAGCACGTGTAGCCCTGCTTCTGGCCCTCGGGCCCGAGCGCCCAGTCGATGAACTGTGGCAGTTCGTCCGGGTGCTCGATTTCGAGCGCGTCGAAGCGCTGGCCGCCGCTTCCGGGCAGCAGGCGTGCCTTGCGCTCGGTGTCGAAGAGGCACAGGCGCCCGAGGCCCGCGTCGGCGAGGGAGGCGGCGAAGACGCTCTTTCCGACACCGGCGGCGCCACGCACGGCAACGACGAGGCGGCGCGTCTGCGGACGGCGGCTGAGAGGATTCAGGATCGGGGTCGGGGCAGGCATTGGCGCGAACGGGTCGGGTGGAACGGGGCGTTGGGTCGGTGCCGCCAAGGTCCACGCCCCGGAGTGACAACTGCCTGTCACAGCTCCAAAGGCCGGATTTCCAACGGCATCGGGCACGGCGCTGGAGACGGCGTGCGGATTCTCGTGCAGCGGGGGGGCCGAGGTATGGCAGGTCGCCCGGCGCCGATCGCGGCTGCGACTCACCCACGGTGCTCCGACCGGCCACGGGGTGGGCGTACCTTCGGGGCGGACTTTCTCTTCGGTTTCGATGCTCTCTCGCCCTCTCGTGCGCGGTCTCGCGGTTCTGCTGCTCGTTGGTTTTCTCGCGGTCGCGGTGGGGGCGTGGGCCGTCTTCGGCTCGGCGACCGGCGCGTACGACGACGCGCGTGGCGTCAAGGTGCCGCCGGGGGCGTCGTGGAGCCAGACCCTCGACTCGCTCGTGGCGTCGGGCATCGTCGAATCGTCCGGGCGCCTCAACACACTCGCGCAGGCGACGGGCTGGAATCAGCAGGTCAAGGCCGGGTACTACGAGGTCGAGGCGGGCGCGTCGCCATACGCGATCCTTCAGAAGCTGCGTCGCGGCGAGCAGACGGCGGTGCGGGTGACGATCCCGCCCGGCGTCACCATCGAGCGCATCGCCGCCGTCGCCGGGCGCAACCTCTACGACGGCCCCGACGGGATGCTCGCCGCCCTCCGCTCCGACTCGCTCGCCCGCAGCCTCGGCACGACGCCCGAGAAGCTGATCGGCTTCATGCTGCCCGACACGTACCGCTATTTCTGGCTCACCCCGCCGGAGACCGTCGTCAAGCGCGTCAAGCGCGATTACGACCGCTACCTCGAATCGCTCGGCACGCCGCCGCAGAACCTCACGCCCGCCGACGTCGCCACGATGGCCTCGATCGTCGAGTGGGAGTCCGCCTACGACGACGAGCGTCCGCGCGTGGCCGGGGTCTACCTGAACCGCCTCAAGATCGGGATGCCGCTCCAGGCCGACCCGACCGTGCAGTACGCGCTCCTCGAGCGCGAGGGCGCCAAGCGGCGGCTGCTCTTCGTCGACTACCGCATCGAGCATCCGTACAACACGTACCGCTTCACCGGCCTGCCGCCCGGCGCCGTGACGAACCCGAGCCGCAGCGCCCTCGCCGCCGTCGTCTCGCCCGAGGCGCACGAGTACCTGTACTTCGTCGCGCGTGGCGATGGGCGACACACGTTCTCCAAGACCCTCGCCGAGCACAGCCGCGCCGCCGAGGAGTTCTACCGCCTGATGCGCGAGCGGCGGGCGGCTCAGCAGACCCCGGCACCCTGACGGCGGGCCGTCCCGAACGCAAAGCACCTGCCAGGTCGGCGGACCTGACAGGTGCTGGAGCCACGGCGCGGGCCTCAGTACGTCTGCTCGGGGCGCAGGTCGCCGCCCTTCTTGAAGACCGACGCGCCGATGAGGCCGCCGAGCACGCCGCCGATGATCTGGATGATGAGGCCGAGAATCGAGAAGCCGACGAGGGTAGCGGGGTTGCCGAGCACCGACTCGTACATCCCGAGCACCTGGTCCATCTGCTCCGATGACACGCTCCCCTGCGCGCTCATCTGCTGTTCGATGCGCGGGATGATGAGGTCGGCGAGGTTCGGCGTTCCGAGAGCCGCCCAGACGATCAGCATCAGCACCGTCGTGATGCCGAAGGCGGCGGCGCCCGTGAGGGCACCCATCTTCGCGCCGTCCCCGCCCGGAATCGTCAGCTGCTCGCGGCGCGTGAAGTCCCAGACCGACGTGAAGCCGCCCGCGAGGATGGCGAGGCACGAGCAGCAGGCGCCGACGAAGGGGATGAAGCCGAGGAGCGAAAGCCCGATCGTAGCGGCGGCGCCGGTCAGAATGGCGCGGGTACGGGAGTCCATGGAAGTTGGAGGGCCAGCAAGGAGGGAGAGGCGACGTCAGTACGTCTGCTCGGGGCGCACGTCGCCGCCCTTCTTGAAGACCGACGCGCCGATGAGGCCGCCGACGGCCCCGAGGGCGCCGCTGATGATCGGGCCGAGGAGCGTCGTGAACGACAGCATCGTCTTCCACACCGGCTGCGACATCTGCGCGTCCATCGCGTCGAGCTGCTCGGGCGGCATCTGGTCGCCGAAGCGGTCGATCATGAAGTTGGAGATGGCGAGGTCGTCGCGGATGCCGATCGAGCGCAGCACGAAGGTCAGCACGAGCGCGATGACGGCGCCGATGAGGGCCGCCATGAAGCCGAGCTTCGCGCCCTCGCCGCCCGTGATCGTGAGGCGGTTGTCGGTCGTGTAGCGGAAGACGGCGAGCACGCCGCCGCCGATGACCCCGGCGCAGCAGAGCACGTTGACGACGCTCAGATACGACGTTGAGGTGACCGCCACCAGGGCGGCGCCGATGAGGATGGCGTTGGTCTTGTCCGGTTTCATGGGGAGGAGTGAGTGGGTGAGAGGCGTTGACTACGGGAGGTGCAACGGGGAGGTTACGGCATCCGCCGCCCTGCGTCCACTGGCGCGGACGGCGCCGCTGCGCGCACATCGCCGCGTGACGCGCCGACCTGCACGGCCCCGCGCGCGGCGAGCAGCCCGGCGACGGTGCCGAAGACGGCGCCGGTGAGCGCCTGCGAGGCCGCCGTGTTGGCCCACAGCCCCGTCGCGCCGAGCGCCCAGTCGATGCCGATGGGCACGCAGGACGAGCGCGAGGACCCCGACGACGCGCGGCGACATCCACCGCTCGACGGCATCGCGCACGAGCGGCCACGCGAGCACGCCGACGACCAGACCCGCGTAGATGCCCGTGCAACGGTGGCAGACGGCGAAGGCGACGCCGTGCGCGTGGAAGCTCCGCCCGTCGATCTGGTGGCAGACGAGCGCGAAGGCCGCGTGCACCGCCGCGCCAACGCCCCGAGGCAGCCACGGCGGCGAGACCGCGAGCGCGAGCAGTACCGCCACGACCACGAGGGCGACGGCCCAGCCCGTGCTCACGCGCGGCACCTCCCACGTCTCCCCCAGCACATCGGCGCGCGCTCCGTCTGGCGCACCGGAAGGAAGCGCGGACGCTGGAGCGGTGGAGGGAACGTGAAGGTGCATCGAATCGCGGTCGGTCGCGCAAAGATAACCGGCCTGCGGGGCGATCCGGGAGCGGAGCGCTGGAACACGGGCGGGCAGCAGCGGCGTTTCTGGCACTCGTCCGGCGAGAGTGCTAACGGCCCTGCCACGAGCCTCGCGCCGGACATCCAGACTCATCCACCAACCCACCGCCCGCCACCATGGCCAGCATCAAGCCCATCGGCGACCGCGTCGTCGTCCGCGCCGAAGCCGCCGAGGAGAAGACCTCCTTCGGCCTCTTCATCCCCGACACCGCCAAGGAGAAGCCCCAGAAGGGCACCGTCGTCGCCGTCGGCCCCGGCCGCTACGAGAACGGCACCAAGATCGACATGACCGTCAACGAAGGCGACACCGTCCTCTACGGCAAGTACGCCGGCAGCGAAGTGCAGATCGACGGCGAAGACCTGATGATCATGCGCGAGTCCGACATCTTCGGCGTCGTCAAGTGAGCCAAGATGATTGTGTATGGGTGATTGGGCATTGAGGTCGCTGCCTCGTCCCTCATATCCACTACACAATCCCCGATACCCCATTTCCAAACACCACCCATGTCCAAGAAATTACCTTCAACACCGATGCCCGCGCGAGTCTCAAGCGCGGCGTCGACGCGCTCGCCAACGCGGTCAAGGTGACCCTCGGCCCCAAGGGCCGCAATGTCATCCTCGAGAAGAAATTTGGCGCTCCCGACGATCACCAAGGACGGCGTGAGCGTCGCCAAGGAGATCGAACTCGAAGACAGCATCGAGAACGTCGGCGCCCAGATGGTGAGCGAAGTCGCCTGCAAGACCTCCGACGTCGCGGGCGACGGCACGACGACGGCGACCGTGCTCGCGCAGGCGATCATGACCGCCGGCCTCAAGAACGTCACCGCGGGCGCCAACCCGATGGACCTCAAGCGCGGCATCGACAAGGCCGTGCAGGCCATCGTCGCCAACCTGCGTCGCATGAGCCGCGACGTCGAGGGCAAGGATGAGATCGCGCAGGTCGCGACCATCTCGGCCAACAACGACCGCGCGATCGGCGACCTCATCGCCGACGCCTTCGACAAGGTCGGCAAGGACGGCGTCATCACCGTCGAGGAGGCCCGTGGCACCGAAACCGTGCTCGACGTCGTCGAGGGCATGCAGTTCGACCGCGGCTACCTCTCGCCGTACTTCGTGACCAACCCGGACACGATGGAGGCCATCCTCGAAGACGCGCTCATCCTGATCCACGACAAGAAGATCTCGTCGATGAAGGACCTGCTGCCGATCCTCGAGAAGGTCGTGCAGCTCTCGCAAGCCGCTCCTCATCATCGCCGAGGACATCGAAGGCGAGGCCCTCGCGACGCTCGTCGTGAACCGCCTCCGTGGCACGCTCCGCGTCGCCGCCGTCAAGGCGCCCGGCTTCGGCGACCGCCGCAAGGCCATGCTCGAAGACATCGCCGTCCTCACCGGCGGCCAGGTGATCTCCGAAGAGCAGGGCTTCAAGCTCGAAAACGCGACGCTCGACTCGCTCGGCAAGGCCAAGCGCATCGTCATCGACAAGGACAACACGACCGTCGTCGACGGCGCGGGCGACTCCGAGCAGATCAAGGCCCGCACGGGCCAGATCAAGGCGCAGATCGAGACGACGACGAGCGACTACGACAAGGAGAAGCTCCAGGAGCGCCTCGCCAAGCTCTCGGGCGGCGTCGCCGTCCTCAAGATCGGCGCCTCGACCGAGCCGGAGATGAAGGAGAAGAAGGCCCGCGTCGAAGACGCCCTCCACGCCACCCGCGCGGCGGTCGAGGAAGGCATCATCCCCGGCGGCGGCGTCGCCTACATCCGCGCCCTCTCGGCCCTCGACGATGTCAAGACGGACAACGAGGACCAGAAGATCGGCGTGCAGATCATCCGCCGCTCGCTCGAGGAGCCGCTTCGCTGCATCGCGCAGAACGCGGGCCTCGAAGGCTCGATCATCGTCCAGAAGGTCAAGGAAGGCAAGGGCGACTACGGCTTCAACGCCCTCACCGAGGAGTACGGCAACCTGCTCGCGCAGGGCGTCATCGACCCGACCAAGGTGACGCGCACGGCCCTCGAGAACGCCGCCTCGGTGGCGAGCCTCCTGCTCACGACCGAAGCCGTCGTCTACGACAAGCCGGAGAAGAACACCGGCGGCGGTCAGATGCCGGGCGGTGGCGACATGGGCGGCATGGGCGGCATGGACTTCTGAGTCCGGCCCGCACACGTGCTGCACGGCGCCGCTCTCCTTCGGGGGGGCGGCGCTGTCGTTTTGTGGGATGGTGAGGGCGTGCGGCTCGGCGGGACGTGCGAGCACATCCCCCACGGATGAATGGCGCTTTTTCTCGAGTGCCGCGTATGGGCGGGGTCCGTTCTCTCGCCCCGTACTCATGCGCCCCGTCTCCTCGTCCCGCCGGGTGATCTCGCTTCGCCTGCGCCGCACGGCACTCGACACGGCCCGGCGCCTCGCCCGGAGCCGTGGCACAAGCGTCTCGCGGGTGATTGAGGACGTGCTCGCGGCAGCGCGCGACTCGGCGCCCACCGACCGGACCGCCCTCGCCGAGCGCCTCCTTGGCAGCCTCCGATCCGGAAATGGCGCTGATCCCAGCGCCGATGCTCGTGAGGCGCGCATTCGCTATGTCGAGCAGAAGCACCGCTGACGCTGTGCGCCTCTTCTTCGACACCAACATCCTCCTCGACGGCCTGCTGCTGCGCGAACCGTTCGCTGCCGACGCAGCAAGCCTGTTCGCCATCGTCGCCTCGTCCGCCCACGTCGGGATGCTGAGTGCGACCACGGCCACGGACATCTTCTACATTGCGCGGAAGCAGGTCGGCAGCGAATCGGCACGTGCGCTCCTACGCGACCTCCTCCACCTCTTCGAGGTCGCGCCTGTGGATGTCCTCGTACTCCTCTCCGCCCTTGATCTGCCTGGTTTCGCGGACGTGGAGGACGCCGTGCAGCACGAAGCCGCGCGCGTCGCGGGCGCCGACGCCATCGTGACGCGCAACACGTCCGATTTCAGCGGTTCGTTACTGCCCGTGTTCACCCCGGCGGCGATGCGCGTGCGGCTCGCAGCAGAAGGACGCGTCTGAGCGCGATGGAGCGGGTGATGTGATGTACGTATGTTGCCGGACCTTCGACAACCTCCGATGGAGACTTCCCCGATCCAACCGGCCTCGACCGGAAGGCGCCTGCGCATCGTCGCGGGTATGGTGGTCCTGTACACGCTCGGCATCCTATGGGTGGTGTCGAGGGGCGCCGACGTGCGGGGCGTGCCGTTTGGGGAGGCGATGATGCCGCAGGCGCTCCGCTACGCCGGAACGGTGGTGATTTTATGCGTCGCTGCGTGGGTCGTGTCGCGGACGGGGGCTGCGACGGGGAGGAAGACGGCGTCCCCGGAAGAGCGGGCGGCGTGGGCCGCGGCGCACACGCCGCGGTGGCGGTTCACGGGCCTGGCCATCTTCGCCGTCACCTCGTTCATCTGGGGCGCGCTGGCGGATCCAGGGCGGACGCTGCCGCTCGCCGAGGCCGCGCTCCGCGTCGCCCCGTTCGCCGCGTGGACGCTCCTCGCAAGCGCAGGGTTGGATGTCGCCGTGCGCGCCTTCGCCAAACGGACCGGCCACAGCACCTCCGCGCCGTTCGACTCACCCGGACGCGCCCTTGCCGCGGGCGTGACCTTCGCAGTGTACATGCCTGTAGTCTTTCTACCGATCGCGGTCGTTTCCTCCGTGGTCGACGCGTCCGGCGACGCCGGTGATGCGGTCGCGCACGGACTCCGGCTCCACGCGCAGATAACGGCTGGAATGTTGCCGTACTGGTTCATGTGTGCGGGGTTGATGGCGCTCGCGTTCTGGGGATCGCCGCGAATCGACGCGTGGGTCGCACGACGGCGACGTCCCGCCAGCGTGTAGATCGGCCTCGTTCGAGGGTGCCGTGAAACGGGTCTGCCGGTGGCACAGGGCGGCGGAGGCGACGTTGGGAGACGGGCTTCCTCCCTCCGCCTCCATGGCCGCGCCCGCCCTCGCCCTGCCCCGTCCGCTTGCCTCTGGCGCTTCCGCCTTTCGCGCCTCGCCGGGCCTCCGGCGTCTCGCGTGGGCGACGCTCGCCTACACGGTGCTCGTCATCCTCTGGGGCGCGTTCGTGCGGGCGACGGGCGCGGGCGCGGGCTGCGGCGATCACTGGCCGCTGTGCAACGGGCAGGTCGTGCCGCGGGGCGCGGAGACGGCGACGCTCGTCGAGTTCGGGCACCGGGTGACGAGCGGGCTGCTCGGCTTTCTCATCCTCGGCACCGCCGTCTGGGCGTGGCGCACGGCCCCGCGCGGGCACGGCGTCCGGCGGTGGGCGGTGGCGTCGGTGGTGCTGACGGGGACGGAGGCGGGGATCGGCGCGGCGCTCGTCAAGCTCGAACTCGTTGCCCTGAGCGTCGATGTCGCCCGGCCGCTCGTGATGATGCTGCACCTCGTCAACACGCTCCTGCTCCTCGGCGCGCTCGGCGCGCTCACGTGGGGCCTCGCAGGGCGTCCGACGCTGCGCTTCCGGAAACGGGCAGACGCGGCCGATCCGGCGCTCGGGCGGTGGACACTCGGCCTCCTTGCAGCCTTCGTCGTGCTCGGCGCGTCGGGAGCGGTGACGGCGCTCGGCGACACGCTCGCGCTCTACGGCGGCCTCGACCCGGCGGAGGTGCCGCTCGTGGCGACGCTCGTCGGCCTGCGCGTCTACCATCCGCTCCTCGCCGTCCTCGTGACCGCGCTCGCGGTCGTCGTCGTCTGGCGGGCGCTCTCCGGCGCGGCGGCGTCGGGGCACGCGCGGCGGCTCGGGCAGGCGCTCGTCGGGCTGCTGGCGCTGCAACTCGTCATCGGGACGGTCAACGTGTGGCTGCTCGCGCCCGTCTGGCTGCAACTCGTCCACCTTGCCGTCACCGACGCCATCTGGCTCGCGGCGGTGTGGATGGCCTGCGAGGCGACCGGCGTGCGTGTGGCGGAGCCGACGCCCGAGCGGTCGGGGCGGGTGCCGGAGGTCGGGGATGGAGTGCCGCACGGCAGCATCGACTACGGCCAACCGGTGTCGATGCCGGATGGAGGCGGCGCGACGGTCGTTTCCGCTGCGCCGGTCGGCGGCTGAGTTGAGGGACGCAGAGGGCAGGACGCGCAGAGGGCGCGGTGGCGGTAGGGGCATCGCCCACGGTCCGTTCGCCTCGACGCGACCTTTCCCGTCCGCCCTCTGGTACCTCCCCCACATGTGGCCGATGTGAAGATCGGGGACATGGCTTCACGTTCCCGTCGCCAGACACCGCCGCTTCCCGCGCTGATTCGCGAGCGCCGGTGCGCCTCACCCGCGTCGGGGCGGCGGCGGCGGCGCGGGACGTCCGGGCGGCGCCGGACGCGGCGGCGGCGGGCCGGGCGGCGCGTAACCGGGCGGCGCGTAACCGGGGGGGCCATAGCCCGGCGGCACGGAACCGGGGGGCACGTACCCCGGCGGGCCGTAGGCGGGGGGTGCGAAGCCAAGCGGCGGCGGGGCCTGCGGGCGGGGCGCGGCGTGCGGATGCGGCACGTAGGGCTGAGGCGGCGCGGGGAACGGCGGACGCGGCTGCGGGGACTGCGGGCGGCCCGGCGCGGCAACAGGCGGCACAGCGGGGGCGGGGCGGCGCGGGGCGGGGTGGCGCGGGGCGGGCCGTTTGGAGAAGCTGCCCGCGATCTTGACGATCAGCGCGAAGAGCAGCGAGCCGAGCAGGACCGTCAGCAGGATCGTGATGACGAGCGGGAGGACACGGTCCATCGGCGCGGGGGGTGGGCGGGCGGATACCGGCAGGATACGCCCGGCGCGGCATCCGTGCCCGCCCGCGCATCTCCGCCGTCCGCCCGGCGGCTCAGGTGAAGGCGTTCAGGCCCGTCACGTCCTGCCCGACGACGAGCGTGTGGACCTCGTCGGTGCCTTCGTAGGTGACGACGGATTCGAGGTTCATCATGTGACGCATCATCGGGTACATCGACAGCACGCCGTTGCCGCCGACCGCCTGCCGCGCCGACCGGCACACGTCGAGGGCCATCCGGCAGTTGTGGCGCTTGGCGAGCGAGACCTGCTGCGGGCGCATCGTGCCCGCATCCTTCATCTGCGCCAGACGAAAGTTCAGCAGCTGCGCCGTCGTGATGCCCGTCACCATATCGGCGAGGCGCTCCTGGATGAGTTGGAAGCCGCCGATCGGCCGCCGAACTGCACGCGCGTCTTCGCTGTGCTGCAAGGCCGCGTCGTAGCACGCCATCGCCGCCCCGACGACGCCCCACGCGATGCCGAAGCGCGCCTGCGTGAGGCACGAGAGCGGGCCTTTGAGGCCGCGGACGCCCGGCAGAATGTCGGCATCGGTGATGCGGACATCGTCGAACAGGATCTCGCTCGTGATGGCCGCGCGGAGGCTCCATTTGTTGCCGATGCGGGGCGCCGAGACGCCGGTGGAATCCATCGGCACGAGGACGCCGACGACCTCGTCGGTGCCGTCGATGCGCGCCCAGCAGACGCACACGTCGGCCTCACTCGCGTTCGTCGACCAGCGCTTGTAGCCGCTCAGAATCCAGCCATCGGCGCCGTCGCGGCGCACCGTCGTCTGCATCGACTGCGGGTTGGAGCCGACGTTCGGCTCGGTGAGGGCGAAGCAGCCGATGGCCTCGCCGCGCGCGAGGTCGGGCAGCCAGCGGCGGCGCTGCTCTTCGCTTCCGTACTTCCAGATCGGGTACATCACGAGGGATCCCATCACCGAGCAGAACGACCGGAGCCCTGAGTCGCCGCGCTCGACCTCCTGCATCATCAGCCCGTACTCGACGCCGCCGAGGCCGCGCCCGCCGTATTCGGCGGGATCGACGGCCCGATGACGCCGAGGCGCCCGAACTCGCGGGCCAGATGCCTCGGAAACACCATCTCCTGGGCCGCCGCCTCGATGATCGGCGTCACCTCGGCGCTCACGAAGGCGCGCACGTCCTCGCGGATGCCCTTCTGCGCGTCGGTGAGGAGGTCGTCGAGCGCGTAGTAATCGAGACCCGCGAAGTCGGGGTAGAGCGTCAGCCCGTTGTCGGGCGGGGCGTCGGGGAGGGAGGGAAGACGGGCGTCCATCGAGGGGCGGAGGAGGAAAGGTCGGGCGGTGCGAAGGAGGCGGCAACGCGGATGCGCGGCGGTGGATCTACGGGCGGGGCCGGGGACGATAGACGGCGGACGCCTCACCCCTCTCCCTCTCGTCGCGCCGGACAGCAGAAACGGGCACCGTCGTAAGTTACGGCGGTGCCTGCGGGCGTCTGCCGGCCCCCGGCACGCGCCGTCCGCGCCTCCCTCGCGGGCAGCCGCTCCCGGCGCCCGCCCGATCTTCTGCTCCACCCCGCCCTCCCCCGATGCGCCTCTCGCTTCCGACGCTCGCCCGCACGCTCACCGCCCCGGCCGTCACCGCCACCGTCCTCGCCGCCGCCCTCTGCGCGCCAGCCGCGCAGGCGCAGACGCGCGTCTCCACCGCCCCCGCCGTGCCGCGCTTCGGCGTCGCCTTCAACGGCCTCGTCGTCATCCCCGACGGCTTCGGCGTCGGCGTGCGCGGACGCGCGGCGGTGCCGGTCAACGCCGACCTCTCGGTCGCGCTCGACCTCGGCGTCAACGCGATGGGCATCCTCGTCGGCGGGCGCAACGCCGCCGATTACGTCATCGACCCGCAGGTCTCGGTCGTCGTCAACCTCCCCGGCATGAGCGTCGGCGGGCAGCGGTTCACCTACCTCCTCGCGGGCATCGGCGGCTACTTCCCGACCGGCACCGACGCCAACGGCAGCGACCTCAAAGGCGGCCCGACGATCCACGCGGGCCTCGGATGGGTCGTGCCGCTCAACGAAACGTCCGTCTTCTACGAGATCAACCCCGCGCTCATCCTCGCCAACAGCCGCACGAGCATCGCCATCCCCGTCCGCATCGGCCTCATCTTCTGATGGTGAGATGGTGAGTTTGTGGGAGTGTGATGGGGAGACGACTGCACCGCGGTCTCTCTCGACCAACGACACTCGGTCAACGACCCACCGCGCCCTCACACCGCCACGCGCCGCAGGACGGCGTGGAGGCGTTCGTGATCGTCGCGCAGAAGGCGGGTGAGGGTGCGGGCGGCCTCGACGAGGCGCGTCTCGCCGATTTCAGCGTCGGGCGCGGTGCGGCGCAGGTTGGTGAGCGCGGCGACGAGCAGTTCGTCGACCGGCACGGCGGGGTCGGGGTGCGTGAGGAGCGTGCGGAAGACGTCGTACGTCGGCGGGCCGAGGGCGGCGATGGTGTCGCGGGCGGCGAGGTAGACGGGGTCGTGGAGGCGTGGCACGTCGGGCGCGAGCGTCTGGCGGATGCCGGTGTCGGCGCCGCCGAACGTGCCGGAGCGGCCGGAGGCCGGGCGGTGGGCGAGCACGAGCGCGCGCATCGTCGTGCAGGCGAGGCCGGGCAGGTGCGGGTATTCGCGCCGCACCTCGTCGTCGTCGAGGCCGAAGGCGCGGACGCGGCGCGTCGGCTCGAACGTGCCGCGCTCGACGTGCGAGACGATGCCGTAGACGACTGTGCCGGAGCGCAGGCGCACCTCGACCCACGCGCCGAAATCCGGCAGCGCGGCCTCATCGTCGTAGACCTCGGCCTCGAACTGCCGCGTCGAGGCAGCCACGATTTCGGCGACGGGGTGCGCCGTGGGGACGGGAAGAAGAGGCGTGTCGAAAAGCATCCGTGCAGGTTGGAGAGTTTGTGAGATGGTGGGTTCGTGAGTGTGGGTTTGAGGACGGGGTTGGGCGGGGGCGGTCCCTGACCTGTCGGGGGGCCGCGCGCGGGCGTCGAGCCCCTTTCACAGCCTCAGGGCACGTGCCCAGCCACCGGCTCTGCGCTTGACGCTTCCATCCACGCCCCACCACCTCACCAACTCACACCTCACCAACCCTCTCCTCTACGCCCGCGGGTGGTCTTTCGAGGCGGCTTTGCGGGAGACCGGCGCGGGGCGCCCGGCGCCGTAGAGGGCGTGTTCGACGAGGGCGTGGAAGGCGGCCTTCTCGCGTCCGCGGACGACGGCGCGCTCGTGGGCCTCGGCGAGGATGAGCGGGTAGCCGTCGCCCTTGTCGCACTCGCGCAGCACGACCGCGTGGACGAGGTCGACGAGCGCGGGTTCGTCGGCGAGCCAGCGCGGAAGCTCGACGCGCGCGATCTCTTCGGGGCGGCCCGGAACGTGCAGGTAGAAGTAGCAGATCCGGTCGGCGGCGCCGTAGCGCTCCTGCACCTTCGACGACGACTCGAAGACGGCCGAGCGCTCGCCTGGCAGCAGGCGCTGCTCGAAGACGTGGCGGTCGAGGACGCCCTCGATGGTGTCGCGCGTCTCGTCGCGCTTCGGGGTGGCGCCGTCGTCGGTGCCCGGCGCGGCGCGGCGCGGCTCCTCGGGCTCGCCGCGGTGCAGGCGCAGCAGGTTGACGACCTCGGTGTTGCGCGGCAGGCTCACGAACGAGGCGACGGGAATGCGGGCCGCGCGGAAGCCTTCGAGAAGGGCGGCGTAGCGTGCGACGAAGCGGTCGGCCTGCCGGTCGTCGCGCATCGCGCGCAGCATCCAGCGGATCAGCGTGCCGTCGGCGAGGGCCACGATCGGGCGGCCGTCGACGCGCGTTTCGGTCGCGGTATCGAGAAGGGCCTTGAGTTCGAGTTCGTCGCGGATGGCCGAGACGACCTCCGGAGAGGCGTCGTGGACGACCTCGTCGAGGATGTCGGCGAGGGCGTCGTCGTCGCTGCGGATGTGCGGGAGGGCCTCGATGAACGGCGCCTCGTGCGTGCCGTACTGGAAGGCGAGGCGGGCGATGTTGACGAGGAAGAGGTGCGGCTCGCGGTGGCGGTCGGGGAAGACCTGCGAGCCGTCGCTCGCCACGACCGTCACCGGCGTCGGGCGCGGCATCGGCTCGTGGCGCGTGGCGGGCGACTCGCGCAGGCGGGCGACGAGCCACGAGCGGTCGGTCGTCTCGGCGGTCTCGCGCAGGGCCTCCCAGCACCCGTCGCAGTCGTCGAAGGCGGCAAGGGCGTCGGCGAGGCGCCGGGCGAGGCGGGCGTGGGCGTCGGCCTGATCGGCGACGAGGCCGGGCAGGTGCGCGGCGATGCGGTGGAGGTCGAGCATGGGGGGAAGGTACGGGGAGGGTTGGTGGTTAAGGATTGGGGATTGGGCCGACGCACCGGGCGGGCGATGCGCCTCTGCGGCTCCAACCTGTCAGGTCCCCGCACCTGACAGGTTTCGCACCAGCGTCCGCGGGCGCGGCGGGGGCATGCGGGGGCGGGGCGGCGGGGCGGATGTTCGGAGGGGGGCGGGTCGAGACCCGCCCCTGCGGGAGGCCTGTGCACCATCCTTGATGCCCCACACACCCCAACAACGCCCGGCCTCTTCCGTACGGCGTCGGCGTTACCTTCGCCGCGCGCCCGCCCCGTCCCGATGTTTCGTTCGATCCACTCCTTCCTCGCCCGCGTGCCGCCGGGGCTGGCACGCGCGTTCGACAGCCTCTCCGACGCCTCCGACGCCATCGCTGCGACGCCTGCGCGGCGGATGGTGGCCGTCGTCGCCGCTGGCGTGATCGTCGTGGCGGCCGCGGCGATGCAGGCCGGGTGGCTGGGGACCGGGTTCGTGCCGGTCGCCGCCGTGCGCGTGGCCTTCGACGTGGCCGTCGTCGCTGCGGTGCTCGCGCTCTGGCGCCGCATTGACGACGCGCTCGGCGAGATGCCCGAGCCGCTCCCCGTCGTGCTCTGGCAGATCGCCTGCGTGCTCGCCGCCTTCGCCGCCGTCGCCGGGGCCACCGACTGGCTCCTCGTGCCCGACGGCCTCGACTCCGACGACCTGCTCATCGCCTCGCGGTGGGCGCGGACGCTCGGCGTGGCCGCCGCGGGCCTCGTCACCGCCATCGCCGGAACGCTCGCCGCCGCCGTCGTGCTGCACCGCCTGCGCGCACTCGCCTACGCCACGCCGCGCCGCGCCGCCCGCCGGACGTGGGCGCTGATGCTGCTCGTCGTTGGCGTGCAGGCGCTCACCGAACAGCCCGATGTCGTCGGCGACGACGCCTTGCTCCGCGAGATCGCCACCGGGGCGATGGTGCTCGCGATCCTCTGGAACGCCGGGCGGCAGTCGTGGATCGTGCGCCTGACGCAGGGGCAGAAGTGGGCCGCCATCGGCTTCAGCATCCTCTTGATGTCCGCGGCAGGCGCGGCGACGGCGCTCGCGCGTCCGCTGGCCGGTGTCGTCTCGCCCGGTCTCGCCAGCCTGCTTCTGGCGGTCTTCCTCTACGCCGTCTTCGTCGGCGTCGCCGTCTTCCTCTACGCCCTCTTCCTGCTCCCAGCCACCGACGCCTACCAGCGGCAGGCCGACGAGCGGCGCGCGCTCCGGAGCCTCGCCGACCTCATGGGCGACGCCTTCGACCGCGAGCGCCTGACCGCCGCCATCGCCCACGCGCCCGTCGCCGCGGGCCTCGCCGACCGCGCGTGGCTGGTGCTCGGAAGCGGCGCCGACGTCGCCGCCGCCCACGGCCTCGCCCTCGCCGACGCGCAGGCGCGCACGACGCCGCTCCTGCTCAAGACCTCGCGCTGGCACGGCCCGACCGCCGCGCAGACCGTCCTCACGCTCCCGCTCGTCGCCCACGGGCAGGACCTCGGCGCCCTCGTCGCCGAGCGCACCCGCGACTCGTTCTTCACGCGCGACGACGCCGAGAGCCTCGGCCTCTTCGCCACGCAGGCCGCCCTCGCCTTCGACCACGCGCGGCTGTTCGAGCAGACGGTCGAGAAGGAGGGCCTGCGCCGCGAGATGGACATCGCCCGCGGCGTGCAGCAGCGCCTGCTCCCGGCGACCCTTCCGACGCTCCCCGGCCTCTCGATCGCCGCGACGAGCGTCCCCGCGCTCGACGTCGGCGGCGACTACTACGACGTCGTGCGGGCGGGCGAGAACCGCCTCGCCGTCGTCGTGGCCGACGTGTCGGGCAAGGGCACGAGCGCGGCGTTCTACATGGCCGAGATGCAGGGCGCCGTGCGCGCGCTCGCCCCCGACGCCCGCGACCCCGTCGCCTTCCTCGGCGACGCCAACCGCGTCCTCGCCTCCGTCCTCGACGCGGGCACGTTCGTGACGGCGCTTTTCGGCGTCCTGCACGTGCGGGTGGGAGATGGGGAATGGGAGGTTGGGGAAGGCGCCGCGCCGGTCGTCACCTTCACGAGTGCCCGCGCGGGACACTGCCCGCTCGCCGTCGTCCCGGCCGATCCGGCCCTGCCGGTGCGGATGGTGCGAAGCGCGGGGTTGGGACTGGGCCTCGACCGCCGCGGCGCCATCTTCGCCCGCATGACCGCCGCCGACACGACGACGCTCGCCGTCGGCGACGCCCTCGTGCTCGTCACCGACGGCGTCATCGAGAGCCGGTGCCCGGCGGGCGACGAGTACGGCTACGACCGCCTCGCCGCCGCCCTCGCCGCCGCCCGCGCGCGCGGCGCCACCGCCGACGCCCCGACCCTCCGCGACGCCCTCCTCGCCGACCTCGCCGCCTTCCTCGACGGCGAACCCTACGCCGACGACATGACGCTGCTCACGATGTGCTGGCACGGCCTCCCCACCGCCGCGCCCGACGCCGAGATGGGCGCCTGCACGTCCGCCAAATCGGTCCCGGAACGGGCCCTTTCTGCGGCACCGTAACTTCCTCTCCGGCGCCCCCGTAGGGCGCCCCCGCCCTCTCTCCGACGGCAGGCGCCGTCCCTACGGTGCCTGCCCCGCCCTCCTCCGATGGAATCCCTGACCGTAGACCACCGCCTCGACGACGCCATCGCCATTCTGGCGCTGCGGGGCGAGGTGGACATGCACACGGCCTCGACGTTCGAGTCGGCCCTGCAACGCTGCCTCGACGGCGGGCAGACGCGCATCGTCGTCAACGGCGCCCGCCTCGACTACATCTCGAGCGCCGGGCTGGGCGTCTTCATGGCCTACATCGAAGACGTGCGCGAGCGCGGCGGCGACATCAAGATCGCCGCCCTGCAGCCCCGCGTCTTCGACGTCTTCGACCTGCTCGGCTTCCCGACGCTCTTCGAGATCCTCGCCTCCGAAGACGAAGCCATCGCCCGCTTCCGCACCCCCGCCTGAGCCGCCCTGAGCGCTCGCTGAGCGTCCCCCTCCGCCGGTCTTCTCCGCCCGCGCTGTCTTTCCCCCCGCCCCGTGGCCCGCCGCCCCGCCACCCTCGAAGTGCCCGCGCATCCGGCGTCGCTGGAGGCGGTGCGCCGGTTCGTGGCCGCGGCTGCCGCCGAGGCCGGGCTGCCCGAGCGCGCCGCCGTGCACGTCACGATGGCCGTCGACGAGGCCTGCGCGAACGTCGTCGAGCACGCCTACGGCGGTGAGGCCGGGCACGCCTTCCGCGTGACGATCGAGGCCATCGGTGGCGACTTCCTCGTGCGCATCCGCCACACCGGCCGCGCCTTCGACCCGTCCCTCTACACCGGTCCGACCCGCCTCGACGAGGGCGTGAGCCTGCGCCGAAAGGGCGGATTCGGCGTCTTCCTGATGCAGCGCCTGATGGACGAGGTCCGCTACGAGACCCACGGCGGCGTCTCCGAGGTGCGCCTTGCCAAGCGCGTGCCGCACACCGCGTGAGCACGGGCGAGGTCGGCAGCAGTTGGGGAGGCGACGCGATGTGCAAACACGTCCCTCACGTCCGCACGCCTCAACTCCCCGCCTGAAGACTGGACGGCCCCTGAGCCTGGCCTCCCTGAGCCTGCCTGTGCTGAGCGAAGCCGAAGCATCGAAGGGCCACGCGCGGGCTTCGCCGTCTCAATTTCCGACAGCGGGCGTGAGCCGCAGTCCTGCGCCGCGTGGCCTCGATGGCGTTGGGCTGTGATTTTCGGACGCCGGTAGCGCTTCCGGGCGATGGACGGGCGCGGCAGGGGCGGGCGGGAGGGTAAGTTGCGGCTTCCGATCTCCTATTTCCGCACCCCCATGGCCAGGTCCCTTCGCGTCGGCGTGCTCACCGGCGGCGGCGACTGCCCCGGTCTCAACGCCGTCATCCGCGCCGTCGTCAAGAGCCTCATCGCGGGCCACAACGCCGATGTCGTCGGCTTCGAGGACGGATTCACCGGCCTCATCGAGCACCGCCACCGCGACCTCGCCTTCGGCGACGTCTCCGGCATCCTCACGCAGGGCGGCACGATCCTCGGCACCTCCAACCGCTCGAACCCGTTCGCGTACCACCGCCGCGGCGGCGCCGACTGCTCCTCCGAGGTCGTTCGCTACGCCACGCGCACGCTCGGCCTCGACGCGCTCGTGGTGATCGGCGGCGAGGGCACGCTGACGATTGCGCACGGCCTCAACGAGCGCGGGCTGCCGGTCGTCGGCATCCCCAAGACCATCGACAACGACATCCCCGGCACCGACCGCTGCTTCGGTTTCGACACGGCGGTGACGGTGGCGACCGAGGCGCTCGACCGCCTCCACACGACCGCGCAGAGCCACCACCGCGTGATGATCCTGGAGACGATGGGCCGCTACGCGGGCTGGATCGCGCTCTTCGCGGGCGTCGCGGGCGGCGCCGACATCCTGCTCATCCCCGAAGTGCCGTACGACATCGACGAGGTCGCGCGCGTGTGCCGCGAGCGCGAGACGAGCGGGCAGCGCTTCACGCTCGTCTGCATGGCCGAGGGCGCTCACGCGACCGGCTCCGACATGGCCGTGCGCGAGATCGTCGAGGACGCGCCCGACCCCGTGCGCCTCGGCGGCGTCTCGTACCGCCTCGCCCACGACCTCGGCGAGCGCCTGCGCTCGGAGGTCCGCACGACGGTTCTCGGCCACGTGCAGCGCGGCGGCACGCCGACGCCCTTCGACCGCAACCTCGCCACCGCCCTCGGCGCGTACGCAGCGGCCTCGGTGGCCGCGCGCGAGTTCGGGCTGCATGGTCGCCGTCCGCGACAACCGCCTCACGACGGTCCCGCTCTCCGACATCGCCGGTCACACGCGGACGGTGCCGCTCGGCCTGCCGATGGTCTCCGCCGCCCTCGCCGTCGGCACGAGCTTCGGCGTCCGCGAGATGTCCTCCCCCTTCGCCACCGACACCCCGGCCGCGGCGATGATGTGAGTGGGGATGCCCCTCCGCCCTTCGGGCACCTCCCCCGCGGTCGCGCGGGAGGACCGCCGCGGAGGCCGTTCCGCTTCGCAGACCTTCGGTTCAGGCCGCAGCGGCAGGAGGGGGCCTCAGTCCTGCGCTACCGCGTAGAGGCCGCCCGCACGGAGCATCGCCACGCCCACTGGTGCGCCGTCGTAGCGGCGGGCGCGGAGGTAGCGGGCGCGCTCGGAGGGTTCGTAGTTGGCCGCCGCCGGGTCCATCGACGAGACGCGGATGTGGCCGCTCGCGTGGATGAACTCGCGCCCACCGAGCCACATCCCCACGTGCACGACACGCTCGGGCCGCTCTGCCGTCGCGGCGGGGCCGAAGAAGACGAGGTCGCCGGGGCGAAGCGCGTCCCACGCGCCACTCTCGTCGACGAGCGCGCCCGCGTGGACCTGCTGCGAGGCGTCGCGCGGCAGGATCATGCCGTGGAGGAGGTAGACGGTCTTGGTGAAGCCGCTGCAGTCCATCCCCTTGCTCGACGTGCCGCCCCAGAGGTACGGCAGGCCCGCGAAGAGCCGCGCCGTCTCGACGAGCGATTCGGGCGTCGCGCGGAGGCCCGCGACCCACGCGTCGTAGTCCTGCACATCCGCGGCGGCGACGCGGGCGCGGCGGCCGTCGGGCAGGACGACGCCGATCCACCCGGCGGCAGGTCGGTCGCGGACGGGTCGCGGTCGAGGACGGCCCCGGCGACAAGATCCGAGACGACGGCGCCCGTGGCATCGACGGCGGCGCCGGTCGGGGCGAGGTGGACGACGCGGCGGGCGGCGGCGTGGGCGTCGAGGGCGGCGCGGTCCATGCGCTCGATGCCGCCCGCGTCGACCCAGGCGAGGTAGCGGTCGGGCGTCTGCGCGAGGTACCAGCCGCCGCGGCGGTCGAGGAGACGAAGCGGCGTGCCGAGGAGCGCCTGCGTGGCGAGTTCGGCGCTGTGGGCAGGCTCGGAGCGCAGGTTGGCGACCGAGACGGTGACGAGGGCGTAGCGGTCGGCGCCGAGCGCGGCGGCGTCGGGAAGGGTGCGGACGCGCACGACGCGCGGAGCGGGAATCCCGGCGACGAGCCGCGCGAGGGCCGCGCCGTCGGTCGTCGTGCCGGTGACGACGAGGGTGCCCGAGCTGTCGGCGGCTTCGATGTCGAAGCGGGCGGTGCGGCGGTCGGGCGCCACCTCGGCCTGCAATGCGGCGATCTGCGCCCGCGCCACCATCAGCCCCGCCGACACCGGCGCCTCCGATGGCGCCACGACACCGACCGCCCCGATCCGCGGCCCGGAGCGGCGACGACGACGCACACCCGGAGACGAGCGCGAGCAGGAGAAGGACGGGTGGGGCGGAGCGGAGCAGGCGGCGCATCGGGGGCAGGCGGTTGGGGATGGGGACGAAGGTACGGGCGAGGACGGCTGACGACCGACGATGGGTCCCGATGGGGGCCGCGGTGGCAGCGGCTGGTGGCAGCCACGAGGGTCGGCACATCGCGCAGACGATTCGCCTTGCCCCTCCCCCCCTCCCAGACCCACGCCCCACGATCTCCCCGTGAACGCCGCGTCCAGAGCCTGCTCGGGCGCATTCGGGCGCGGCTCACGGATCGCTCATCTGCGGATCGGGCGTTGATCGTGCATTCGGCGCAGCGCTGCCGCATCTTGCCCATCCCTTCATTTCCCTCCCAAACGATGGACCCGGACCAGCATTCCTCCTCGACGCCGCCCCCGCCGCCGCCGTACACCCCGCCTGCGGCGCCGCCGAACGCCTCGCCTGGTCCGCTTCCTGGCGCCTCCCCCGTCCGGCGCGGATTCGACGCGCAGCCAGTGGGCGCGGCGGTCGGTGACGCTCAAGCTCGTCGCCATCGCCGTCATCACGCTCGTGCTGCTCGTGCCCCTCCTGCTGCTCGACGGCCTCATCAACGAGCGCGAGCAGCTGCGCGACAACGCCCGCCGCGAATCTCGGCAAGTGGGGCGGCCCGCAGCGCGTCGGCGGACCGGTGCTGACGATCCCGATTACGTACCCGAACGTCGCCGTCGTGCGCGCGGCGGACGGAACGATGATGACGGCGCCGAGCGGCGACGGCACCACGCGCAACCTCGGCCTCCACATCCTCCCCGACGACCTCGAGATCACCGGCACCATCGAGCCGGAGGTGAAGCGGCGCGGCATCCACGAGGTCGTCCTCTACACGACGCGCCTGCGCATCAAGGGCACGTTCCCGCGCCCGAGCGCCGACGGCGTGTCGCTCGAGCGGCGGCACCGCCGACCTCGCGCGCGCCTACGTCGAGATCGGCATCCCCTATATGCAGGGCCTCAAAGATGGCGTGACGGTGACGTGGAACGGCGCGCCCCTCAAGGCCGGGTCGGGCATCCCGACGACCGAGATGTTCGCGGGCGGCCTGAGCGTGCCCGTCACGATCTCCGCCGATTCCGTCCAGCGCTTCGAGACCGAGATCGTGCTCGGCGGCGCGCAGCGCCTGACCTTCCTGCCGCTCGGCGAGGAGACGCGCGTCAGCCTGACGAGCCCGTGGACGCGCCCGTCGGCCATCGGCAAGTACCTCAGCGACAGCCTCGCCATCACGCCGACCGGCTTCACGGCGCGCTGGAAGGTGCTCGACCTCAACCGCAACTACAGCCAGCGCTTCGCCGGTCCGTTCATCGGCGGCAACGGCGGCAACGACGTCTACGATGGGTACAGCACCCGGACCGGCTACGAGCCCGAAGCCGCCCCGACCGCCGACGGCGCCTTCGGCGTCGAACTCCTGCAGGGCGTCGACGGGTACCGCAAGACGATGCGCTCGGCGGAGTACGGGCTGCTGTTCGTGCTCCTGACGTTCGCCACGTTCTTCTTCATCGAGGTGCTCGGCGGGCGGCGCGTGCACCCGGTGCAGTACCTGCTCGTCGGCATGGCCGTGTGCCTGTTCTACCTGATGCTCCTCGCCTTCTCCGAGTACGTCGTCTTCGACGTGGCCTACATCGGCGCGGCGCTCGCCATTCTGGCGCTCGTGCTGCTCTACGCCAAGGCGATCTTCGACTCGTGGCGCCTCGCGGGCCTCGTGACGGGCGTTCTCGCCGCGTTCTACCTGTACTTCTACGTGCTCCTGAGCCTCGAAGACCTCGCGCTCCTCGTCGGATCGGTCGGCCTCTTCGTGATCCTCGCGTGCGTCATGTACCTCTCGCGCCGCGTCGACTGGTACGGGATGACGGGGCGCGATGAAGCGCCGGTGGCGGGGTAGTTCGGGATGGTGAGATGGTGGGATGTGGGGGCAGGCCGCCGCCACAGCGCCCACCCCGCACCATCCCACCACGCACCATCCCACCCCGATACAACGCCTTCGCGGCGGCCGTCGTGGTCGCTGCGAAGGCGTCGTCGTGTCGGGCGGCGGCGAGATGGGCGGCGACGTACTCGAAGATCGCCGACTGCACCTCCGAGCGCAACCGGGCGCGCCGGCCCGCGAGAAGCTCCCGCACGAGCGTCGAGAAGAAGCTCTCGACGACCGCGTAGCCCGAGCGGCGTACCGGCGCGGCTCAGACTCTGCACCGCCCCGATGGACGCGAGCGAGGCCAGCATCGGAGAGGACACGTACGCCGCCCCCCGGTCGGAGTGGTGCACCAGGCCCGCACCTGGGCGCCGACGTGAGAGAGCGCTCGCGAGCGCCCGCCGGACCAGATCCGCCGTCGCCGAGAGGCCGAAGGCGTGCCCGACGATGCGGCGGCTGTAGAGGTCGATCACGGCGGCGAGGAAGAGCCAGCCTCGCCCGTCCAGACCTGCTGGACATCGGCGCACCAGCGCACGTTTGGCGCGGGCGCGGTGAAGTCGCGCCCGATCAGATCCGGCGCCACTCGGGCGTGCCGAGGCGGACCGCGCGGCGGGATCGCGCGTGCGCCGCCTCGCCTCGCCATCCGCCGCCCCGTCTGATCGCCCCTGACGCCGCAGGCGCCGGTTGACGGGCCGTGCGGCTGCGGAATGGGGTGGCGGCTGGACCGATATCGGGGGCTGGACGAGGGTGCACCTTCAAACCCCGTTCTCGCCCGAAACGTGTCACGCGGCGCATCTCTGCGGCTTGTTTTCGCCAGAACATCGCTCGATTTCGTTGCCCGATCGGCCTCCTCTTGCGATGTAGATTTCAGGCATCGGCCTCGCGGGCGGCGCCGATGTCTTCGCCTCCTCTTCCCTCCCCCCTCCGCCATGACCGTCTCCCTCCGCACCATCGCCGCCCTTGCGGTGCTCGCGCTCGCGGCCCCGCTCGCCGCGCGCGCGCAGACCGCTCCCGCCTACACCATCAACGCCCCGGAGTCGCCGACTGTGAGCGGGCGGTACGCGACTGACGCTCAAGGGCGGAGTCTCCGCGGACCGCACGGCAACATCCTTGAGATGGTCTCGCGCAGCGAACAGGCGTGCGAGCGGATGGAGTCCATCGACCCCGACTTCCCGCCGCAGTGCATCAACCTGACCACCCGGTATTTCTGTAGCTACGAGGTCTACCGCATGGAGCCCCTGGCAGGCGTGCCCAACCGGGTTGCACTCTACCGCAAGCCCGAAGCGTTCTGCGGAATCGGCAGCCCGTCTCAGGTCGACTACACCGGCATGTACCTCCGCGCCGATTATATGAGGGGCGTGCGGGCGCCTTCGATCCAGGTCGTCCGCGAGTGACGGGGGCGGCCCGGAGCCGCTCTCCCCGTCGGGCGATGCAGATGCGGCGGCGCGGGTGAGGCCGGTGCGACGCGCGGCGGGGGCGGGCGCCGTACCTTGCCGGTGCCATGAGCGAGCCCAAACCGCGCAAAGCCGCCGCCTCCCCCCGCCGCCGTCCGGTCCTCGTGACGCCGCAGCGCAAGCTTGAGATCCTCGGGCTGATGCTGATCGCCGCGGCGCTCCTCGTCACGCTTGCACTCGTCACATACGCGCCGGACGATTCGATGCGCGTGCTCGGCGGGATGCCGGATGCGCCCGAGAACGCCGTCGGGCGGGTCGGGGCGTGGATCGCATACATCGTGCTGGAACGTGGGATCGGGCGGGTGGCGCTCGTCGGGTGCGGGCTCGTGTTCGCGTGGGGATGGGCGATGCTGCGGCAGCGGCCGAAGTACCTGCTCTCGATGGCGACGCTGTTCCTCGGCGGCGCGTCGCTCGTCGTCTCGGCGCTCGCCGGGTGGTTCACGGCGCCGCCGGAGTCGGAGACGCCATCGCCATGGGCGGGGGCGGTCGGCGAGGGCGTGAGCGCGTGGCTGATCGACGTGCTCGGCACGCCGGGGGCGTTCATCGTGCTGCTGGTGCTGCTCGTCGCCGTCGTCCTCGTCTTCGTCGAGCGCGACATCCAGGGCGCCGTCGACCGCGTCGAGGGCACCGCACGGGGCGCCGCGCGGTGGGGCCGCTCGCTCGCCGCGCGCCTCCACGCGAGCCGCGAAGCCCACCTCGCCCGCACCGCCGACGGCAACGACGGCTCAGACGACGGCGCCGCGCCCGCCCCGCGCCGCACGCGCGCCGCAAAGGACAGCACCGACGCCTCCGACGGCACCACCAAACGCCTCTCCCGCAGCCGCGCCGCAGCCGCCGGTGACGACGGACGACGGACGGCAGACGACGGGGGGCAGACGACGGACGAGGCCCCCTCGACCGGCGACCCGTTCGGCGTGGGACACGGCGACCCGTTCTCCGTCCGCTCGCCCGCAGGCGCGCTCCCACCGCCGCCGCCGCTCAGCCTTCTCCTCGGCGACGACGACCTGCCGCCGCTCCCCGGCGCACCGTCCGCGCCGCCTCCTGTGCCGACCGTGCTCGTGCCGCTTGCACCGACGCCAGAAGCGCCGCCCTCGACCCCCGGCGACGGCCTCGTGATGCAGATCACGCAGGGCGCCGAGGAGCGCCGCGTCGACCGACTCGACCCGCTCGACGTGCCCGGCGAGGAGGGCGCGCCGCCCTACGCCACGCCCGACGTCGCCCTCCTCGACGCCACGCCCGAGCACGCGCGCGCCTTCGACCCCGAGGAGATCGAGGAGAACAAGCAGATCCTCGTCGACAAGCTCGACACGTACCGCATCAAGATCACCGCCGTCAACGCCATCGTCGGGCCGACGGTGACGCTCTACGAACTCACGCCCGCGCCGGGCATCAAGATCAGCCGCATCACGGCCCTCGAAGACGACCTCGCGATGGCGATGGCGGCGACCGGCATCCGCATCATCGCGCCGATCCCGGGCAAGGGCGTCATCGGCGTCGAGATCCCGAACCGCCGCCGCCAGATGGTGCGGATGCGCGACGTGATCGCGACCGAGCGCTTCAAGGAGGCCAAAATGGCGCTTCCGTTCCCGATCGGCAAGTCGATCGAGGGCGAGACGTACGTGGAGGACCTCGCCAAGATGCCGCACGTGCTGATTGCGGGCGCGACGGGATCGGGCAAGTCGGTCGGGCTCAACACGCTCATCTGCGGCCTGCTCTACCGGTGCCCGCCGAGTCACCTCAAGTTCGTTTTCATCGACCCCAAGAAGATCGAACTGACGCCGTACGGGCGACTCCGGCAGCACTTCATCGCGATGCCGGAGAACTACGACGAGCCGGTCGTGACGGACTTCTCGATGGCGCTCGGCGTCCTGAAGTCGTGCGAGAAGGAGATGGAGCGCCGCTACAATCTGCTCTCGAAAGCGCAGGTGCGCGGCATCGCCGAGTACAACCAGAAGATTGCCGCCGGGCTGCTCGAGGCCGAGCGCGGGCACCGGCACCTGCCGTACATCGTCGTCGTCGTCGACGAGCTCGCCGACCTCATGATGACGGCGGGCAAGGAGATCGAGGGGCCGATCGCGCGGCTCGCGCAGATGGCCCGCGCCATCGGCATCCACCTCGTCCTCGCCACGCAGCGCCCGTCGGTCGATGTCATCACGGGCCTCATCAAGGCCAACTTCCCCTCGCGCCTCGCCTACCAGGTGGCGAGCAAGATCGACAGCCGGACGATCCTCGACCAGAGCGGCGCCGAGCAGCTCGTCGGCAACGGCGACCTGCTCTACATGAACGGCAGCCGCATGGTGCGCCTGCAGGGGCCGTACGTGTCGAGCGAGGAGATCGAGCGCGTGACCGAGGCGATCCGCTCGCAGGACGGTCCGGGGCCGTACCTGCTTCCCTCGTTCGAGGACGACGCCGACGACGCGATCGGCGGCGTGCTCGACGAGACGCGCGACGAGCTGTTCGAGGACTCGGCCCGCGCGGTCGTGCGGATGCAGCAGGGCTCGGTGTCGCTTTTGCAGCGCAAGCTCTCGATCGGCTACGGGCGCGCGGCGCGCATCATCGACCAGCTCGAGCAGGCGGGCATCGTGGGCAAGAGCGAGGGCTCGAAGGCGCGCGAGGTGCTCATCACGACCGAATCGCAGCTCGACACGATCTTCGGCAAGACGGCGTACGGATTCCACGACGAGGACGAGTGACGGCGTGACGGCCCTCTGCTGCTGCACCGCTGCGCCCCCTCCTGCCGCTGCGGCCTGAACCGAAGGTCCGCGAAGCGGAACGGCCTCCGCGGCGGTCCTCCCCCGCAGGGGGGGAGGTGGCCGAACCCCGAAGGGGACCACGAAGTGAAGGCCGGAGGGGGCCTCTACCGCCACATCCACCCCAAAACTCCCCATGACCCTCGGCATCCTCGGCGGCGGACAGCTCGGCCGCATGACGGCCCTCGCCGCGATCCCGCTCGGCGCCCGCGTGCGCTTCCTCGTGCCCGAGGCCTCCGACTGCGTGGCCGACTTCGCCGACGTCACCGTCGCCGACTGGACCGATGCCGACGTGCTGCGCCGCTGGGCCGACGGCTGCGACGCCGTCGCCATCGACTCCGAGTGGGCACCCATCGACCGCCTCGCCGAGGCGGCGCCCGGCGTGCGCGTGTCGATCGGGGCCGATGCGGTGCGGGCGGTGCGCAACAAGGCGGCGCAGCGGCGGCTGTTCGCGCGTCTGGGGATCGCGCAGCCCGACTTCGTGCACGTCACCTCGAGGACGGCATGACCGATGCGGCGGCAGTCGTCGGGCTGCCGTGCGTCGCCAAGCGGGTCGAGGGGTCGTACGACGGATACGGCAACCGCATCGTCCGCACGCCGCTGACCTCGGCGCGGCGTGGGACGCCCTCGGCGACGACACCCACGGCCTCGTCGTCGAGGCGTTCGTTCCCTTCGCGTACGAGGCCGCCACGATCACCGTCCGCACGTCCGATGGCGCCGCCGCGCACTACGCGCCGCTCCGCACCGAGCAGCGCGACCACCGCTGCCACGCCGTCACGATGGCCGAGGAATCGGCGGAGGACGCCGGGCGCGGTGACGCCGACGCGCTCCGCCAGATGGTGACGGCCTGCGCCGACGCGCTCGGCATCGTCGGGCTCCTCGCGCTCGAAGTGTTCGTGCTGCCCGACGGGCGCATCCTCGCCAACGAACTGGCCCCGCGTCCGCACAACAGCGGCCACGTGACGATGGACGCCTGCGCCTGCGGGCAGTTCGAGAACCACGCCCGCGCCCTCCTCGGCCTCCCGCTCGGCCCGACGGCGATGCGCGCGCCCGCCGCTGTCATGGTCAACGTCCTCGGCACCACCGACGGCCCCATCACGCCCGGCGGCCTGCACCGCGCCGTCGCCGACGCGCTCGCGGCGCACCCCGGCGCCCACGTCCACCTCTACGGCAAGCGCGAGAGCCGCGCGGGCCGCAAGATGGGCCACGTCAACGTCCTCGCCGCCACCGCCGACGAGGCGCGCGCGGCCGCCGAAGCCGTCGCCGCCCGCCTCGTGCTCTGACGCCGCTCCGACCGCCTGCGGAGACGCATCGGCGATGCGTCTCTACTCCTCTCAACGACCCATTCCGATGCCCGACGCCCCTGCCTCCCCTGCCCCGCTCGTCGGGATCGCGATGGGCTCCGAGTCCGACTGGCCGGTGATGCAGGCCGCCGCCGACGTGCTGCGCGGGCTCGGCGTGCCGGTCGAGGCGCGCGTGCTCTCGGCGCACCGGACGCCCGAGGCCATGCTCGCCTACGCCGCCACCGCGCGCGACCGCGGCCTGCGCGTGCTCATCGGCGGCGCGGGCGGCGCGGCGCACCTGCCGGGAATGCTCGCCTCGGCGACGACGCTCCCGGTCATCGGCGTGCCCGTGCCCACAAAGCACCTCGGCGGCCTCGACTCGCTCCTGTCCATCGTCCAGATGCCCGGCGGCGTGCCGGTCGCGACGGTCGCCATCGGGCAGGCGAAGAACGCGGGCCTGCTCGCCGCCCAGATCCTCGCCCTCACCGACGCCGCCCTCACCGCCCGCCTCGACGCCGACCGCGCCGCGATGAAAGCCGCCGTCGCGGAGATGGACGCGCGGGTGGGGCAAAGCGTGTGATGGGGGACGCGACGTCCGGTATAACCGTCTCGCGTCGGACGTTGAGGCGAGGACTGACTTCTTCTACACGACCGATGAGGCCCTCTTGAAGCGAGCGAAGAAGGCCGACATCGCTCGAACCGCCGTAGGTTCGCCCCTCGACCACATCGTCCAGTTCAGCTAACTGCCCAACGCCGTGACTGTCGAAGCCCGCCCCCTCATCGAGATCAGCCGCGCCGGACACGCCGCGCTCGTCCGAGAACTCGGTGTCGCCGATGCCGTCCGGTTCCTGAACCCGTACACGACCGGCCGAGGCGACTACACCGCAGAGCGTTCGGAATGGCTGGGGGACGAGTCCCTCGAAGAGTTGTTCGCTCAGGTTCAGGACGCCGACCGGAAGCGAAACGCATGACTCACGGTCGCGTTTTGGCCGGCCGGACGTGCGACGCCTGTTGCCCGACGGGTGGCGACCGGGCTAGCATTTCGCAGGCCGCAACAAAAAACTTCGGGGCTGGTGTCGATTGCGCTCGGACTGGCGCATCTAGCTTGCAGGAACGCGACGGTCGCGGTCCACCCCCACTGCCACGTGCACAGGAGATGACCCATGGAATACATGCTGATGTTCTTCGAAACCCCGGCTGACCTGGCCCAGCGCGACAACCCGGACACGGCCCCCGGCTACTGGGGCGCCTGGACGTCGTATATGGGCGCCATTGCCGCCAGCGGCACCATGACCTCGGGCAACGGCCTGCAACCCCGCGAGCTGGCCACCACCCTGCGCGTGAAGGACGGCAAGCGGCACGTGCAGGACGGACCGTTCGCCGACACGCGCGAGCACCTCGGTGGCTACGTCATCCTGAAGCTCGATTCGATCGACCAGGCGCTCGAATGGGCGGCCCGGGCCCCGTGCGCCGCCACCGGCGTCGAGATCCGCCCGGTCGCGCCGCCGCCGGCGGCGCGCCGGTCTGAGCCATGCCAGACGCGCCGCCGCCCGGCTGGAGCCAGGCCGAAACCGCGGCGCGCGCGTCGTACGGCCGGCTGGTGGCGCACCTGGCCTGGCGCTGGCGCGACCTGGCCGCCGCCGAAGACGCGGTGTCGTCGGCCCTGCTCGCCGCGCTCGAACAGTGGCCGAGAACCGGCGTGCCCCATGCACCGGACGCCTGGCTCCTGACGACGGCCCGGCGCGAGCTGCTGCAGGCGGCCCGCCACCGCCGGGTGGAGCAGGCGCCCGAAACCCTGGCGATGCTGGAGCCCGACCTGCAGGCACCCGACACGCCCGATGTGCCGGACCATCGCCTGCGGCTCATGTTCGTCTGCGCCCACCCGGCCCTGGCGCCGGCGATGCACGCGCCGCTGATGCTGCAGGCCGTGCTGGGCCTTCATGCCGAAACGCTGGCCCAGGCGTTCCTCGTGTCGCCCAGTGCCATGGCCCAGCGGCTGGTGCGGGCCAAGGCGCGGATTCGCGGGGCGGGCCTGCGCTTCGAGATACCCGAAGCGCGTGAGCTGCCCGAGCGCCTGTCGGCCGTGCTCGACGGCATCTACGGCGCCTACACCCTGGGCACGCGCGACGCCGCGCCCGACGCCGCTGACGAGACCACGCACGGCCTGGCGTCGGAGGCGCTCTTTCTGGCCCGCCTGGTGGTGCACCTGCAGCCGGCCCGTGCAGAAGCCTGGGGCCTGCTGGCCCTGCTGCTGTACTGCGAAAGCCGCCGACCGGCGCGCTTCGACGCCGACAACGCCTTCGTGCCGTTGACCCGGCAGGACACCCGGCTGTGGGACCGCACGCTGCTCCAGGAGGCCGAGCAGTGCCTGCACCGCGCCGCCGCACTGCGCCAGCCCGGCAGCCTGCAGGTGGAGGCGGCCATCCAGTCCGCGCACTGCCAGCGCGCCCACACCGGCCAGACACCGTGGCGCGCCATCGCCCACCTGTACGGCGTGCTCGCGGCGCAGTCGCCCACGGTGGGCGCGCGCATCGGCCAGGCGGTGGCCGTGGGCGAAGCCGGCGAACCGGCGCAGGGGCTGGCGCTGCTGCTCACGATCGATGCGGCCGACGTGGCGGCCCACCAGCCGTACTGGGTGGCCACGGCCCACCTGCAGCGCGCCTGCGGTCACGCCAGCGCCGCGCGCAGCGCCCTGTCGCGCGCCATCGGGCTGACTGCCGATGCGCGGGTGCGCGCCTACCTGGCGACGCAGGACGCAGCGACCGCGGCAGTTGCCTGAGGGCGAGCGGTGGCAGCAGGGCGTCGATATAGACCTCGCTCGCTGCCGGCGCCGGGAAGCGGACCGAGCACCTTGTCGCTGCGGCCGCCCAGCCGCCGCAGACGCGCGAGGAGGCCGCGGCTGCGCTCCTTGGGGGCCTTTCTGCTGATGACTGTCGTCTTGTGGTAGATTGGGCACAAAACCGCATCCATGCCCCGCATCTCGTTCTTCTACGGCATCGGCATCTATCTCTACTACGCCGACCACGCGCCGCCACACTTCCACGCCGTTTATGCGCAGTTCGATGCCGAACTCGACATCCGCACGCGCGAGGTGCTGGCCGGGAAGATGCCGCCGCGAGCGCTCCGGCTCGTACGAGAATGGGCAGCGCGCTATGAAGGCGAGCTGATGGACAACTGGGAACGCGCGCGGCGCAAGGAGCCGTTGCACGACCTCCCACCCCTCGATTGAATCGCCCCGATGCGTCCCGTCCTCCGCATCTTCGACGCCGAAGCGATCGGCGACCACCTGCTGCGCGTCGAGTTCAGCGACGGCAGGGAAACGATCGTGGACGTGTTGCCGCTGCTCGATGGGCCGGTGTTCGAGCCGCTCCGAGATCCGGCGTACTTCGCGCGGGTCACGCTCGACCCGGTGTGCGGAACGGTCGTGTGGCCCAACGGCGCCGACCTCGCCCCCGAGGCGCTTCACGACCTCCCGGTTGTGGCGCGTCTGGCCGGGGCCGGGTGAGTCCTCACCACCACGATCAGGCCGTTTACCTTTCGGTGTCCTCCGTCTCACGAGTGCCGCATGGCGAAGCTCTCCGTATTGCTGGCCTGCACCGTTGCAAGCGTGGCAGCCACTGCCCAGGCGCAGATGGCGCCTCCTACCGAAGGGTGCTACGAACTGGCGGCACCTGCGTGGGCGGATGCCTCGCCTCACCTCCCTGACCCGCAGAGTATTCCGCCGACGTCGAACTAACGACCGAGCCGTTCAGGATCGGGATTCAGGTTGCCGACGGGCCGGTTCAGTACGTGGAGCCGCCGGGGGCGCCTCGCGCGTGGGAGGTGCGGTTCTATGGGACGCCCGACGCGCATCGCCTGTCGTGGCGCTGGTGGGTCTCGGGCGACACGCTCCGGCTTGGCCCCATGATGGCGTCGGTGGGGTTCTCGATGGAGTTGACGGCGAGCGGGCAGGACTGGCACGGAGTGCTCACGGGCTTCAGCGACTCCGTCCCGAGGGGCGAGTCGCACACGAGGCGTGGGGAGGTTCGGCTGATCCGGGTGGTCTGCCCGTCCCGGTAGGCTGCGGTGCGTCTGGCATCAACGGCCGAGCATCACTCCAGATACACGTCCACCGTGCGCGTCTCGGTGTGGCGACCGGCTTTGTCTTCCACCTTCAGCGTGAGCGAGTAGAGGCCGGGGGGCTTGGTGGAGGCGTCGAGGTTGGTGGCGAAGTCCTGGTTGCGGGCGGTGCCGGCGCCGGGGAAGCGGACCGACACCTCGTCGCTGCGGCCGCCGATGCGGCGCAGGCGCGCGAGGAGGCCGCGCGAGCGTTCTTTGGGCGCGAGGGTGAGTTCGACCTCGTAGTCGGTGCGGCCCTCCGGCCCGGCGGCGAGGTCGTAGAGTTCGAAGTAGAGCACGAGGCGCTGGTCGCGGCGGAAGACGCTCCACGGCGCCGGACGGATCGAGCGCCCGTTGCGGAGGATGTCGCCCGGCTCGACGGCGCGTCCGTCGTCGACGCGTTCGGCGCGGAAGGCGAGCATCAGGTCGCTCATGGCGAAGTGCGCGCCCGCGCCCGTCGGCGCGCTGTAGTCGGGGAGCGTCACCGGGCGGCGCTGCACGGCGACGACGCCGCCGGAGGTCGTCTGGAACTCGACCGACAGCTCGGCCTCGCCCGGCTCGGCTGTCATCGACTGGGTCTCCACCCACAGGTTCGCCTCCTCGTAGCGCACGATCTGGTTCGTCCGCATCCCGTAGAGCCGCTGCCGCCGCTCGAAGAGCACGCGCCGGTCGCGCCCGACGAGGAACGTGCCGGTCTCGGCGTTGACGGCGATCTCGGCGGCCGCGCGGTCGTAGTCGCCGATCGGCACGCCGTAGTGGACGTAGAGATCGGTCCGGCGCCCGTCGTCGGCGCGGAAGGTCGTCACGCGGTACGGAAGCTCGACGCGGCGCGCCCCGGCGGGGTCGGCGTAGGCGTAGGCCTGCGGCGCGCGGGCGATGGCCTGCTGCGCGCGGAGGGCATAGTCGCTCTGCCACGCGTCGGCGCCGGTGCCGGACTCGATCGCGCCGGGGCTGTAGAAGCCGAACTCGCCGGTGCGGAACGGGTCGTCGAAGACGAGGCGCAGGCCGTCGGGGTACTGCCAGAGGTTGACGAGCGCGAAGTCGCCGGACGGATTGAGCGGACCGCTCGCGGGCTGCGTGTAGAGCATCCGGTCCTCCGACGGCGTACCGTAGCGCACGAAGATGCGCCCGCGCTCGGTCTCCCACCCGCGCTTGCCGACGCCGGGCGCGGCGAGCACGAGGTCGGCGTAGGTCATGCGCGCGGCGTGCTCTAAGCGGCGCTCGTTGTAGGTGGTGAGCAGGCGCGGGTCCTGGCTCGTCCAGAACCGCTGCGCGAAGCCGGCCGGGTCGGCGGCGTAGGCGGCGCGCTCGTCGTCGCGGATGAGGAGCGAGAGGTCGGCGAAGGCGGCGCGGTCGGCGGGGGTCGCGTAGCGGTCGGCGGTACCGAAGGCGCGCTCGGCCCCCTCGCCGTCGCCGACGCGCAGGCGGGCGAGGCCGAGGTAGCGCCACATCCGCACATCGTCGGGATAGACGCGGTACATCCCGGCGGCGACATCGGCGCCCTTCGCCCACTGGCCGGTGAGCGCGTAGGCGCGCATCAGGTCGTCGTAGGCCTCGCGGCGGAACGGGTCGCTGGCGATGGCGCGGCGGAAGTGGCCCTCGGCGCGCGCGAGGGCGATCGGTGGAGCGGCTCGACAGATCGACCATCGGCACGCCCTGCTGGCGCATCCGCGCGAGGTCGTAGCGGTCGGGGCGCAGAACGGCGTTGTCGGGCATCGCGTCGCTGGCGGCGCCCGCGGCGTTGGCGCGGGCGGAGAGCGAGTTGGTGCCGGTCGGGTTGAACTCGGTGTCGCTGCCGCCCCCGTCGTCGCTTTCCTCGGCGGTCGAGGTGCTGACGCCGGGCGCGCGCATCAAGGAGCGGCTGGCGATGGCGACAGTCGGCAGGTCGGCGATGGCGAGGGCGCCTTTGTAGCGCCACACATCGCGCACAGCGGCGCGGCCGAGTTCCTCGTGGGCGAGGGCGTTCTCGGGATCGAGGACGAGCACGCGTTCGGCGATGTCGAGGCGCTGCTCCTCGCGCAGGCGGTCCTGCAGGAACGTCGGTGCGGCGTCGCGGAGGAGCGTGATGAGGCCGAGGAGGACGTCGAGGTCGTCGGGGGCGATGCGGCGGGCCTCCTCCAGCACGCGGCGGGCGTCGGCGCGGGCATCGAGGACGGTGTCGGCGAGGACGCGGGCGAGGAGGTAGCGCGCGCGCACGTCGCGTCCGTCGGTGCGGACGGCCTCGCGGAAGAGGTCGCGCGCGGCGGCATGGCGCCCGTCGGCGTAAGCGATCATCCCCCGCCCGACCGTCGTCGCCGAGTCGGTCGGTGCCCCGGCGCCATACACCACCGGCTGCGCGGTGGCGCGCCCGGCGAGCGGCCCCACGGCGGCGGCGCAGGACGGCAAGGGCAGCAGCGCGAGCAAAGGGGCGGATCATGGAGGCAGGCGTTTCCTCGCAAAGTACCCCCGCCGCGGTTTCCACGCCCGCCCTCCCGCCCGAATTGCCCCGTTCGCACGGCGGGTCGGCGCTACGACACAACGACACCGATCTGCTAGACGAACAGACCTGACAGGTGCGGGGACCTGTCAGGTTCTATCCCACTGCGAACCACCAACCACCAACACTCAGCACCCAACCTCACCCCGCGACCAGCCGCGCGTAGTCGCGCTTCCCGACCCGCAGCACACGCGGCCCGGCGCTGACGTCGGCGATGGCGAAGAGGTCGTCGACGCGCTCGCCGTCCACGCTGATGCCGCCCTGCGCGGCGAGGCGGCGGGCGGCGCCGTTGGAGGCGGCGCGTCCGGTGCGGACGATCACGGACACGAGCGTCTCGCCCGGCGCGACGACCACGTCCGGCATCTCGTCCGGCACTTCCTTGCGGATCACCGTCCGCTCGAAGTGCTCGCGCGCGGCGTCGGCGACGCTCTGGCCGTGGTAGAGGGCGACGACGCGGTGCGCGAGGTCGTGCTTGGCGTCGCGCGGACGCTCGGCGGCGCGGGCGATGAGCGCCGGGAGGTCCGCCGTCGGGGCGTCGGTGGCGAGCTCCAGGTAGCGCCCGATCAGGCGGTCGGGGATCGAGAGGAGCTTGCCGTACATCTGCTCCGGCGCCTCGGCGAGCCCGACGTAGTTGTCGAGCGACTTCGACATCTTCTCGACGCCGTCCAGTCCCTCCAGAATCGGCATCGTCAGGCACACCTGCGGCTCCATGCCCATGCGCTCCATGACGGTCCGCCCGACGAGCAGGTTGAAGGTCTGATCGGTGCCGCCGAGCTCGACATCGGCCTCGATGGCGACCGAGTCCTGCGCCTGCGCGAGCGGGTAGAGGAACTCGTGGACGGAGATCGGCTCGCCGCCCTTGAAGCGGTTCGAGAACTCGTCGCGCTCCAGCATCCGCGCGACGGTGAAGGTGGCCGCGAGGCGCACGACGTCGGCGAACGACATCGCGGCCAGCCAGTCGGAGTTGTGGACGACGCGGGCGCGGTCCATGTCGAGGATGCGCCCGGCCTGCTCGAAGTACGAGGCGCCGTTCGCGCGAGTCTCCTCAAGAGTGAGCGCGGGCCGGGTCTTCGACTTGCCCGTCGGGTCGCCGATCATGCCGGTGAAGTCGCCGACGATGAGCACGGCCTGGTGGCCCATGTCCTGAAACTGCCGCAGCTTGCGCAGCACGACCGCGTGGCCGAGGTGCAGATCCGGACGGCTCGGGTCGGCGCCGAGCTTGACGACGAGCGGCTTTCCCGTCTTGTACGAGCGTTCGAGCTTGGTCTTGAGCTCCGCCTCGGGCAGGATGGCCTCGACGCCGCGGCGGAGTTCGCGGAGCTGGTCGTCGGGCGGCAGGAAGTCGGGCATCGGGGCGGAGGGGGTTCGAGACGACGCAACATCGCACGTCGCGGGCGCGGCGTGGCGGAAGTGGCGGCGAAATCCGGCGTTGGGCCGCGCCTCAGCGCCCGAGCAGTTCCCCCATGGTCAGGCCGATGTCGCGGGCGATGGCGCGCAGCAGCGCCGGGGCGATGTCGCGGCCCTTGTGCATTGGCACGGTCGTTCCGCGTCCGTCGGTGTGGCGAAACTGGCGGTGCGAGCCGCGCTGCCGCACCTCGGCGAACCCGAGCGCTTCGAGCAGGCGCACGACTTCCTGCGGCGACAGCACGGGGACCGTTCCCATCGTCTCAGGCCGCTACCGACACGAGTTGCGTCCCCACGAACTCTGCCTCGAAGATCGGCTCGCCGTCTTCGAGCAGCATCTCGATCACCTCGCGCATGTTGGCCTGCAACTCGTCCAGCGTCTCCGCCTGCGAGTGCGCCCCGGCGAACCCTGGCACGTAGCCGACCAGAAGCCCCGTCTCCGGGTCGCGCTCGATCACGACGGTGTAGGTGCGCATGGGAATCGGCGGCAAGGTGAGCCCCGCAACGTCACCCGTCCGCGCAGGGTTGCCCGCTCGCGTCGCGCGTGACCGCCCCTCAGTCCCAGTCGTTGAAGATCACGTCGCCCACCTGCGTCATCCGCGCGTGGCGGATCCAGTGGCGCGCGTTGGCCCGCTCGCGCTCGCCCAGCCCATCGAGCCACCGCGCGTCGGGCGCGGCGGTGAGGACGGCGAGGGGAACCGTCTCGAATCCCGCCTCCCGGAACGCATCCGCAAGAGCCGGCACGTTCACGTAGCGCGCGCGTGAGGTACAGCGCGTCTGGCGTGTCGGAGAACGCGACGACCGGGTACGCGCAGTTGCAGAGAACCGCAAGCGCCCGCCCCCCGATCTCGACGACGGCGTGGACGTAGCTCGCGTACGGGCGCTCCGCCTCGACCCGCACGACGCGACCGCCCGCGGCCCGCGCGGCGTGGTGAATCGCGGCCCGGAACGCACCCATGTCCACCTCCCCGCCGTCCGGGCGAACCCCGACGGTGATGCCGGGCGGAAGCGGATCGAGGGGCAGGTCCATCGCAGGCAACGGTCAAACGCGGAGAGGTGGCCGGGACACGGAGAGGAATCGGATCGCAGCGCCAGCATCGTTCCCGCACCGCCGACACAGCACCACGACAACGCGAGTTGAATCGTCGTCGCGGCCGGTCTTGCGGATGCGGTCGAGGGTGCGCTTCGAGTCGCGGTCGGCGATGGCGTCGCGCTTGTCGTGCGTCTGCTTGCCCTTCGCGACCGCGACCTCCACCTTCAGGCGCCCGTCCTTGAAGTACAGGCGCAGCGGGACGAGCGTGTAGCCCTTCTGGTCGACCGCCTTCGCGAGCTTCTTGATCTCCTCCTTGTGGACGAGCAGCCGCCGCGGGCGCGTCGGTTCGTGGTTGACGTAGCCGCCACGCTCGTAGGGCGAGATGTGCATCCCGCGCAGCACGAGGCCCTCGCGCGTGATGTCGACGTACGATTCCTGCAGGTTCGCCCGCCCGGCCCGCAGCGCCTTCACCTCGGTGCCGACGAGCGCGATGCCCGCCTCGATCGTCTCTTCGATGTGGTACTCGAAGCGCGCCTGCCGGTTGGTGACGATCACCTTGTGGCCGCTGCTCGGGGCGCTGTTTGCCATGGCGGTTGGTCGTTGATGGTTGATGGTTTGTCGTGATCGAACGCGGAATGCGGTGGCTGAGCCGGTCGAAGCCCGCGCGTTGGCCCGACGACTGCGAAGCGAACAACCAACACCAATCGACGAGCGAAGCGAACGACCAACGGTCAAACGAGCGGATCGAGGCCCTCGTCGTCGTCCACGTCTTCGTCGGCGAAGACGACGAGGGGGATCTCCGGGGCGTCGTCGAGGACGTTCTGCTGGTAGAGGAGGTCGGTGATCTCGGTCAGGCTGGCCGTGACGAGGTCGTCGTAGCGGACGCGCAGGTCGTCGCCGTAGAACGTGGCGAGCGCTTCGGTCGTCTCCATCGACCGCAGCCACGCGCTGCGGTTCGCCTCGGCCTCGGCGGCGGCGCGCTTGACGGCGCGGAGCATCTCGGGCGTCGCCTCGCCGACGCGGGTCACGAAGAGCGCCCAGACCATCGGGTACTGCGTCAGCTCGTACACCTCCTGCCCCAGATCGAGCGCCACGCCCGGCGCCCGCACCGTCGGCGCCGACGGGCCGGTCACGAGGACAGCGTCATACTCCCCGACGAGCGCCGCCGACGCCTCGGGCACGGGCACGAACGAGGGCGCGATGCCGTAGTGCTCGCGCAGCACGAGGCGGGCGAGGACGACTTCCATCTGCGCCGTCGGCTCGAAGGCGACGCTGGCGATGGGCGTCCCGAGGTCCCCTTTGAGCAGCAAACGCGCGTACGGGTACGACCACGACGAGACGGCGACCGACGGGAGGACGCTCAGGTCGTCGGCCATGTCGCAGCACGTCGAGCGTCGGCATCGCGGCGACATCGCAGCGTCCGGCGATGAGGCGGCGTGCGACTTCGTGCGTCGGCGCGCGCTCGACGGTCGCGCCCGGCGCGTTCGAGGCCGCGGGCGAGGAGGTCGTAGACGGGCAGGTCCGGGAGGCAGGCGGTCATCGGCAGGCAGGAGAGAAATACGGAATCGGCGCCCCCGTAACGCGTCCGGAGAATCGTAGGGGCGGGTCTCGACCCGCCCGGTTGCGCCACAGCGGGCGCCACAGCGGCGCCAATCGCGGGCCTCGACCCGCCCGGTTGCGCCCGGCGCCCCCGGCACAACGCCGCAGTCGGCAAACCGACGCACGGGGCAAACAGAACCACCTGTCAGACCCGGAGACCTGACAGGTGGACGTACACAGCGGCGGCACGAATGCCGCGCGGCAGCGGTCAGACGCGGCGCTTCTGCTTGATGCGCGCGGCCTTGCCGCGGAGGGCGCGGAGGTAGTAGAGCTTGGAGCGGCGCACGCGGCCCAGCTGCATCACCTCGATCTTGGCGATGCGCGGCGTGTTGATCGGGAAGATGCGCTCGACGCCGATGCCGTTCGACACCTTGCGCACGGTGAACGTCTTGCTCTGCCCGCCGCCGCGGATCGAGATCACGACGCCCTGGAACTGCTGGATGCGCTCCTTTTCGCCTTCGACGACGCGGACGTGGATGTTGACGGTGTCGCCGGGGTTGAACGCCGGAAGGTCGTCGCGCCGCTGCGACTCTTCGACGAGGCGGATGAGATCGGTGGCCATGGGGAGGGGTGGATTCTGGGTCGGAAGAAGGATGGGCGGCGTGAGGCTCACGGGGAGCGTCACGCGCCCGGATGGGAAGGCGCTCCGGACGCCGGAGAGGACGCACGCGCCGGGCCTCGGGGGGCACGGTCGTCGGGGTCGTCGCGGGTTCCGTCGCGGTCCTCGGGGTCGAGGAGGTCGGGGCGGCGCTGGCGGGTCTTGGCGAGGCGCTCGGCGTCGCGCCAGGCGCCGATGCGGCGGTGGTCGCCGGAGAGCAGGACGTCGGGGACGGTCATCCCCCGAAACGCTGCCGGGCGCGTGTAGGCGGGGGCGTCGAGGAGGCCGTCCATGAACGAGTCCTGCAAGGCGCTCTCGGCGTCGCCGATGACGCCGGGAACGAGCCGCGCGACGGCGTCGAGGAGCACGAGCGCGGGCAGTTCGCCGCCCGAGAGGACGTAGTCGCCGACGGAGACTTCGCGGGTGACGACGGTGTCGCGCACGCGCTGGTCGATGCCTTTGTAGTGCCCGGCGATGAGCACGAGGTGCTCCATGAGCGAGAAGGCGTTGGCCATCGACTGCGTCAGCACCTCGCCGTCGGGCGTCAGGAAGACGACGGCGTCGGGCGTGTGCTCGGCGGCGATGGCCTCGACGGTCTCGACGAGCGGCTCGGGCCGCAGCACCATCCCGGCGCCGCCCCCGAAGGGGTAGTCGTCGAGGGTGCGGTGGCGTCCGATGCCGCGCTCGCGCAGGTCGTGCACGCGCACGTCGAGGTAGCCGCCGGTCTGCGCCCGGTGGAGGATGCTGTGGCGCAGCGGACTCTCGACGAGGCCCGGCAGCGCCGTCACGATGTCCACGCGAAGCGCCATCTCAGTCTCCCTCCGTCACCCCATCGGCGGCGCCTCCGAAGAGGCCGTCGATGGTGGCGATGACGATGCGGCCCTTCGCCACGTCGATCTCGGTGAGGAACGCGGGCACGGCGGGCACCATCACGCGCTCGCCGGTTGGCGTTTCGACCGTGAGGATGAGATGCGCGGGTGTCTCGGAGACCTCCACAGCGCGCCCGAGGGGCATCCCCTCCGTGTCCTCGACGGCGAGGCCGACGAGGTCGTGGAGGAAGTACTCGCTGTCGTCGAGCGGCGGAAGCTCCGAGGCGTCGGCGTAGAGCGAGAGGCCGCGGAGCGCGGCGGCGGCTTCGGGCGTCGAGATGCCGACGAAGCGGACGAGGGCGGTGAGGCCCTGTTTGGTCGTCATCGCCCGCACCGCCTCGACGCGCATCGGGCGCGCATCGTCCGCCGACCGGCCGACGTGGAGGGTCTCCACGCCGGTCAGCCGCGCCGGGTCGTCGGTCTCAGGCTGCACCTTGACGTCCCCGCGAATGCCGTGCGGCCGCGTGATGCGGCCGACGAGCAGGAGAGATGCGGGGGTCGTCGTCACAGCGCCAGTCGGTCAAAGAACAGGGGCCGGGCAGCACGCGCGGAGGCGGGCGCCCGGCCGGGTCGTCGGGCGGCTCAGGCCGTCTTCTCGGTGTCGTCGGCAGCCTCGTCGGCGTCCGAAGCGGCAGCGGCGTCATCCGCAGCGGCCTCTTCGGCGTCGGCGCGGATTTCGTCGACGCCTTCGATGTTGAGGTCGTTCTCGGCGTCGAAGGCCGGGGCGGCCTCGACTTCGGTGAGCGAGGCCTCGCGGTCGGTCGTCGTCGCATCGTCCACCTTGGGGGCGGGCGCGGGCGCATCGGCGGTGCCGGCCTCGGTCGAGTCGTCGGCGGCCATGCCAGTGTCGGCCGTGTCGACGGTCAACTCGGCGGCGTCGCTCGTGGCGTCGTCGGCGGGCATGTCAGCAGCCGTGTCGTCGGCAGCACCGTCATCGCTCGTGGCGGCGGCATCGTCCGAAGCGGACATCTCGGCAGCCGTGTCGTCCGAAGCAGACGCCGTGTCGGCGGCCGTCTCGGCGGCATCGCTCTTGGCGGCGGCGCTGAGGGCGGCGGCGATCTCGTCGGCGGTGGTCGTCGAGGCGTCGATGGCGGGGCCGGTGGCGGCGTCGGGCTGGGCGACGTCCTGGTCGGTCACGGTGCCCCCGAGGGTGGCGTCGGCGGCGGCGGTCGAGGCGTTTGCGGACTCCTGCTGGCGCTGGGCCTCGGCGGCCTTGGCGTTGGCTTCGTCCTGCTGGCGCTGCGACTCGGCGGCGCGCTCGGCGGCGGCGGCGCGCTGCGCCTCGCGCTCGGTCTCGGCGCGGAGCACTTCGTCGGCGGCGCGCTGCTTGGCAGACTCGGCCTCCTGAACGGCGACGCGCTTGCCTTCGGCCTCGAGGGCGGCGGCGGAGCGCTGCTTCTTGGTCATCTTCGCGGCGACGACGGGCACCTTGCTCTGGTGCGCGGCGACGGCGGCGTCGATCTCCTCGGCGGTCTTGCCCTTGCGCAGCATGTGCAGGCGCAGCATCACGCCCTGCTTCGAGAGCAGCGAGCGGACGGTGTCGGACGGCTGGGCGCCTTGCAGCATCCATTCGAGGATGCGGTCTTCGTTGAGGCTGACGCGCGCAGGCTCCTGGATCGGCTCGTAGCGGCCGAGGTCCTCGATGTAGCGGCCGTCGCGCGGGGAGCGCGAGTCGGCGACGATGACGGCGTACATCGGCCGCTTGCGGCGGCCCATGCGGCGAAGGCGGATGGAAACGGCCATTCGGGTGGGGGTTGGGGAGGCGAGGTGACGGGCACGCGCCGCGGATGCGGCAGGCCCAGGGAATTGACGGTGTGGATCGCGGAGGATGAACCTCCACGGTGGGGGTGCCGACGCGGCGCGGGCGTCAGCGGCGGCGGTTTCCGGCGCGGGCCGTGAGCGACTGCATGTCGACCGGGCGGCCGGAGCCGACGAGCTTGGTCATCGTCTTCATGACCTTCTTCATGTCCTCGAACTGCTTCAAAAGCGCGTTCACGTCCTGCACGTTCGTGCCCGACCCGCGCGCGATGCGGCGGCGGCGGCTGCCGTTGAGCACGCCGGGGTTCTTGCGCTCCTGCGCCGTCATCGACCGGATGATGGCCTCGACGTGCGTGAAGGCGCCCTCGTCGATCTCGACGTCCTTGAGCTGCTTGCCGAGGCCCGGGATCATGCCGAGGAGGTCCTTCACCGACCCCATCTTCTTGATGCGCTGGAGCTGCTCGAGGAAGTCGTCGAGGTCGAACTGCGCCGCCTCGATCTTCCGCTGCAGCTGCGCCGCCTGCTTCTCGTCGAACTGGTCCTGCGCCTTCTCGACGAACGACACCACGTCGCCCATGCCGAGGATGCGCTGGCCCATGCGGTCCGGGTAGAACGGCGTCAGCGCGTCCATCTTCTCGCCCGTCGAGGCGAACTTGATGGGCTTGCCGACCACCGCGCGGATCGAGAGCGCCGCGCCGCCGCGCGTGTCGCCGTCGAGCTTGGTCAGGACGACGCCGCCGAAGTCGAGGCGGTCGTTGAAGGCCTTGGCCGTGTTGACCGCGTCCTGCCCCGTCATCGCGTCGACGACGAACAGGATCTCGTGGGGGTTCACCGCGGCCTTGATCGCCGCCACCTCGTTCATCATCGCCTCGTCGACCGCGAGGCGACCGGCCGTGTCGATGATGACGATGTCGCGGGCGGTGCGGCGCGCCTGAGCGACGGCCTCGCGGGCAACGGCGACGGCGTCCTTGAGCGGCTGCCCGTCTCCACCCTTGATCGAGAAGACCGGCACGCCGACCTGCTTGGCCAGCATCTCGAGCTGATCGACGGCGGCCGGACGGTACACGTCGGCGGCGGCGACGAGCGGCGCGCGGCCCTTGTCCTTGAAGAACTTCGCCAGCTTGCCGACGAACGTCGTCTTGCCGGAGCCTTGCAGGCCGGCGACGAGGATCACCGTCGGCGGATTCGGCGACATCGTGACGCCCACGTTCTCGCCGCCGAGAAACTCGACGAGCGCATCGTAGACGATCTTGACGAGCTGCTGCCCCGGCTGGACCGAGGTGAGCACCTTCTCCCCCTCGGCCTGCACGCGGACGCGCTCGGTGAAGTCGCGGGCGACCTGGTAGTTGACGTCGGCGTCGAGGAGCGCGCGGCGGATCTCGCGCATCGTCTGCGCGATGTTGAGCTCGTTGATACGGCCCTGACCGGAGACGCTTTTGAGCGCCTCTTCGAGCTTGTCGGAGAGAGAATCGAACATGTAAAAATGCCAGTTGGGACGGGTGGCACGCCGCGGCAGAGGCCGTGGCGCGTCCGGGAGCGGGCCGAAGACCGGTGCCGTCTGCCCCTCTCGGGGCGCGGGCGCCGTCGGCCGTGGCCCGGACGGGTGTCCGAGGGGGCAGGCGCCCAAGATACCGGATCGCGCGGCGCGTGCCGGTGCAGATCGGGTTAAATGGGTTTGTGGGGTGGGGAGTTGGTGAGGGTGCGTGGTGACGGCGAATGCGCCACCGCCGCCCCTCCACACGCATCCCGTCCCCCTCTCACCAACTCACATCCTCACCAACCCACAAACCCACAACTCACCCCACCTCGCCCGCCTGCTTGAGGTTGTAGAGCACCGGCAGAAGGTACTCGGGCACCGACTCGTCGGGGGCGTCGCGGGGTTCGCGGGTGGTGAGGTCGTAGTGACGGGTGAAGAACTCGTCGCACCAGCGGCAGACGCTGCCGAGGGCGTCGGCGCGCGCGTGACCGTAGTCGGCGCTGATGCCGAGGCTCTCGCCGACGGCGTAGATGTCGCCCGTGTTGAGCGCGCGGAGGATGGGGTCGTCCGCCGCGGCGGCGAGGGCGTCGGCGATGCGCACGCGGCGGGCGTCGGCGATGGGCGAGCGGGTGCCGGGGCAGCACGGGTTGAGGCGCCAGAGCTGGATCGAGACTTCCTGCGGAAGCTCGGTGCCGCCGAGGTAGCCGCGCGCGCCGCTCAGGATCGCGCAGAAGTTGTGGGAGCCGTCGTCGAGGGCGATGCCGTGCGTCCACGCCCGCCCGCGCGCCCAGTTGCCGCCGAGCCACATGTCGTCGGTGGCGCCCCAGAAGCCATACGACGGCGCGGCGTGCAGGTAGCGCTCGCGGTCGACGAGCGGGTCGGGGTCGTCGCCGATCATTCCGGCGGCCTCGAAGAGCGCGGTCAGTTCGGCCTGCCGCTCGCCCTTGCCCTGGTGGAAGCGGTCGATCGAGGCGATGTCCACGCGGGTGACGCCGCGGCGCAGAAGCTCGGTGAGGCGCTCGGGCGTGAGCAGGTCGCCGTTCGTCTGGATCATGATCTGCGCCGTCGTTCCGTACTTCGCCACGAGGGCGTCGAGGATGGCGTAGAGCTTGGCGCGCTCGGTCAGCGGCTCGCCGCCGGAGAGGATCACGCGGTCGACGCGGGCCGGCAGGTTGGCGACGATGGCGAGGCAGTCGTCGAGCGAGATCGTCTCGCCGTCGGGGCCGGAGTAGTTGTAGCAGTGCGCGCAGGTGTCGTTGCAGCGCTGCGTGAAAACCCAGTAGACGGATTCGAGGTGGTCGAAGGCCTCTGGCCCTGACCCGGCGGGCGGCGTGGCGGCAGGGGCGAGGTCGGACATCGGGAGGGGCAGAATCGAGGGCATGGGCGAACGGAGGCGCGGGCGCGCGGGTCCGGAGGCGGGCACAGCTCTGCGCTCACGCCCCCCCTTCCCCACCCGGCACGGCGTTCCAGAAGGCGCGCTCGCGGGCAACGCCGGTGGCGGGATCGGCGGCGAACGCCTCGCGCGAATCGTACACATCGAGGCGCCCGCCGTCGAGGCGCCCGAAGGCGTCGCCGACGACGAGGGCCTCGCGGAGGTCGTGGGTGACGAAGAGCGACGTGATGCCGTAACGCGCGCGCAGGTCGGCGAAGAGCGCCTGCATCGACGCGCGCGTCTCGGCGTCGAGGCCGCCGAAGGGTTCGTCGAGCAGCAGCAGGCGCGGGCGGGCGAGGATGGCGCGCCCGAAGGCCACGCGCTGCCGCTGCCCGCCGGAGAGCTGCTCGGGCCGCTTGCGCGCGTGGCTCGCGAGGTCCACGGCATCGAGCATCTCATCGACGGCCGCCGTGACCTCCTTCGATGGCGCGCGGCGCAGGCGCATGGCGAAGGCGACGTTCTCGAACACGTCGAGGTGCGGAAACAGCAGCGGCTCCTGGTAGAGGTAGACGGCCCGACGGGCCTCGGGCGGGCGTCCGCTGAGCCGCTCGCCCCCCAGATCGACCGTCCCGGCATCCTCCGTCTCCAGTCCCGCGATGCACCGCAGCAGCGTCGTCTTGCCGCCGCCCGAGCGCCCGAGCACCGCGAGGGTCTCGTGCTCGCGCACGCCGAGCGAGACGCCGCGCAGCACCGGCTCGGCGCCGTAGGCCTTCGTGAGATCGGTGACGCGGAGGTACACGAGGTGTGGGATGGTGAGATGGTGTGACGCGGCGGAGGGCGGTCAGGAGTCCCGGTCGTCCGCGCCGACATCGGGCGCCGTGCCGAAGACGAGGCGGGCGTTGAGGGCGAGGAGGACGAGCGGCGGGGCGACGAGCAGGCAGGCGGCGACGGCGGCGTGGTACGGGCTGGCCTCGTTGAGGTAGTTGAACACGCGCACCGGAAGCGTCTGCACGCGCCCCATCCCCACGAGCGAGGTGAGGCCGTACTGCACCCACGACAGAAGAAACGCCTGCACGAACCCGATGCCGACGAGCGGGCGCGCGAGCGGCCACACGACGTGCCGGAAGACATCCCACGGGCGCGCGCCGAGCGTCCGCGCGAGCGCTTCGAGTGCGGCGACGCGCTCGCTCCAGAAGGCCGAGAAGAAGACGACGGCGAACCCGGTCGTGCCGGTCAGTTGGGCGAGGACGACGCCGGTCGGCGTGCCCGCGAGGCCCGCGCGCAGCACGAGCGGCATCAGGCAGACGCCGAGGAGGACGGGCGAGACGGCGAAGGGTCCGTAGGCGAGCACGCGCCACAGGCCGCGCCGTCGGCCATACGCGGGCAGCCTCGCCGCCACGAATCCGACCGCCGTGCTGACCGCTGCGACGACCGTGCTGAGCGCGAGGCTGAGCACGAGGCTCGCGCCGAGTCCACCGCCGCCCCCGAGCAGCGACCGCCACCGCCCCATCCCGAGCGCACCGGGCAGGAGCACGAGCGGCGCCCACGCCTCGACGAGCGACAGGAAGGCGAGGTACACGAACGGCGCGACGCACGCCACGCCGACGGCCCACGCGACGAGGGTCCGCAGGCGCCGTGCGGGCGCCGGAGGTGTAGCAGACGGACGGTTCACGCGCGCGCCCTCCGCCCGAAGGCGACCGCGAGCAGCACGCCGACGAGGGCCGCGTAGCAGAACGGCGATGACGAACGCCTCGGGTTTTTCGGCGAGGTCGAAGAGCGCGAACTTGCGGAGGGCGAACACCGACAGCATCTGCGGGCTCTGCCCGCCGAGCACGAGCGGCACCTCGTACGAGCCGAGCACGGCGACGAACAGCAGCGCGGCGCTCGGCCCGGCGCGGCGCAGCAGGAGCGGCGCGCTCACGCGGCGCACGACCGCCCACCGCCCGGCCCCGAGCGTCCGGGCGAGGGCGCCGAGGTCGTCGAGGCGCTCGCGCGCGGCGAGGTCGGCGAAGAGGAGGACGAAGAACGGCACGCCGAGTCCGATGTGGGCGGCGAGGATGCCCAGCCCGTACGGATCGGCGACGAGGCCCGGCAGTCCGGCGTCGGCGCCGATCACGCCTGCGGCCCGCGCGACGCGCGCGGCGGTGCCGTAGGGCGCGAACGCCTGGGCGATGAGGAACGCGGCGACCGTCGCGGGGAGCGTCAGCGGGAGCGCGAGCAGGCGGCGCAGCGGTCCGCGCTCGATGCGGCGGCGGAGACCGAGCGCGAGCGGCAGGGCGAGCGCGAGCGTACCAGCGGTCGAGGCGGCGGCGAGGTAGAGCGACCACGCGAACGACTCCCAGAGCACCTGTCCGGCGCCGAGCTTGGCCCAGTGGCGGAGGGTGAATCCGTCGGCGAGCAGCCCTTCGAGGCCGATGCTGTACCGCAGCGCGTACACGAGGCCGTACGCGACGGGCAGCAGCACCATCACGCCGTACACCGCATACGCGGCCCTTCCGCCCCAGTCGCGCGGCGCCCGCGACGCCCTCACCTCCGGCGCCCCGGCCACGCGCGCCAGTTCGCCGGCCACCGCCGACGGGGGTGTCGCCACGGCCACATCGTCGTCAACCGTCGCACCCCCATCGTTCGGCGCCGGATCGGGCGTCGTCGCACCCGCATCGTCGTCCGCGGCCGCGTCCCCGCCCTGCCCCGGACCCCCGATCGGCGGTGGATTCGGCGCGTCGTCTCCGGCATCGGTTGCGGTGGTGCCCACGTCAGCGGTCGACGATGCGGGTGCGGAAGTCGGCGGCGAGGCGGATCATGTACTCCGGCGCCAGCTCCATCCGCGCGCGCGTCTCGATGTCGGCGCGGCGCGGGGCGCGGGTGCGCGTCGGGAGGTTCTCGAAGCGCGCGCGCCACTCCGCCGGCAGGCGCTCCATCGACAGCACCGTGCCGTCGCCCCAGACGCGCGGGTCCATCTTGCGAAGCTGCGCCGCAGGCGAGATCAGGAGGTTGGCGACGACGAGCGCCCCGGCCTTGTCGGCGGCGTGGCGCGGGATGCCGACGTAGTGGCTGTTCTGGATCGTCCCGATGCTCGGCACGTACGCGCGTGAGGTCGGCGGGAAGAGGCCCTGGATCACCTTGTTGTCCACCTCGGCGTCGTTGTTCGACATCGAGAAATCGACCTCGCCGCGACGCGTAAAGCTGGTGCAACTGGGCGACGCCCGCCGGGAACGTCGTCCCCTGCTTCCACAGATGTGGACGCAGCGCGCTGAGGTACGCCCACAGCTCCTCCGACGCCGCCTGGTACTTCGTCTCGTCGAACGGCCCGTCGAGCGCGCCGCCGCCGCCGGCGATGTCGATGAGGAGGGCCTTGAGGAAGGTCATCCCCGTGAACTGCGTGTCGAACGTGAAGCGGCCCGGATGGGCCTTGGCCCACGCGAACAGGTCGGCGCGCGTCTGCCACGGCTCGGGCGTGCGCGTGGTGTCGTAGATGAGCGCCATCTGCACGTTGCCCCACGGCGACTCCATGCCGCCGACCGCCTGCTGGAAGTCGGTGGCGATGAACGGGCTCTCCGAGTCGACGTAGCGGGCGTTGGGGAGGCGGTCGGCGAAGGGGCCGTAGAGCGCGCCGATCTGGCGAAGCTGGTAGAACGTCTCGCCGTTGATCCACATCAGGTCGTAGCCGCTCGTCGGGCGCTCGGCCTCGCGCTCGCTCATGATGGCCGTCACGATCTCGTTGCCCTGCCCGGCGGCGACGCGCACGGTGACGCCGAAGCTGTCGCGCGCGATCGGCACGACGTAATCCTGCACGTAGCGGTTGATGAGCGGGTCGCCGTTCCACATCACCCAGTCCACCGTCTGCCCGCGCGCCTCGGCGAGCACGTCCGCCCACGGAGCGGCGGCGAGGCGGGCGCTGTCGGCGGCCACGTCGGCGGAGGCGTCGGTGCCCCCACCGCCGCACCCGGTGAGAACGCCACCGACGGCGAGTGCGGCGGCAGGAAGCGTGCGGCGGATCAGGGAACGAAGCATGATGGGACGCGCGGGAGGAAAAGCGGGACGTACGGCGTCGGCGGAGGCCCCGAATCGAACGGGGAAGAGGGACATCACTACGTCTCAGACGTCCTCGCGTCCCCGACGACCGCCCCCGTCACGGCCGAGGGCCGCGCGAGGGCATCGTCCGGGCGCCGGGCGCCCTCGTCCGCGCGCGGCAGAGGCGGGACGGTTCAGAACCCGACCCGCAGGCCGAACTGGAATTGCCGAGGCGCGCCCGCGTTCTTCTTCACGATGCCCGCGCTCTCCGGCCCCACCTGAATCTGGTTGCTCTGCGTCGCATTGTTCGAATAGCCGCTCAGGTTGGCCGTGTTGAAGACGTTGAACACGTCGGCGCGAAGCTCGATGCGACGCCCGGCGAGCGGCAGGTCGTACTGAAGGCCGAGGTCGAAGAGGCGCGACCACGGCAGACGGTCGGAGTTGCGCGAGAGGCCGGGCTGGCGGTCGGAGTTTCCGACGTAGGCGTCGCCGAAGCTCTGGCCGTCGCCGTTGAGGTCGGTCGTGCCGAAGGCGGTGGCGTCGGGAATGCGGTTGACCGGCTGGCCGCTCTGCACGAGCGCGGCGACGCTCGCGGTGAGGCCGGCGACCGGGTAGGCGTAGAGGATGCCCGAGACGACGTGCGTGCGGTCGTTGATCGACGGTCCCCACTCCTCGGAGAAGCGGTTGGCGTCGGCGGCGCGGAAGTTGATGTCTTCGGTGTCGTTCTCGAGGCGCGAGAGCGTGTACGAGAGGCGGTACGAGATGGGCAGGTTCGCCACGCGCGCGGCGCCGCGCTCCTGCACGAGGTTGGCCGTGAGCGCGGCGTAGCGCGAGTGGCCGCGCGTCTCGCTCATGACGATGTTCTTGGCGCCGCCCGGCACGACGCGCGACCGGACGCGTCGCGTCGGCTGCGGCGCCGCTCCGAGGCGTGGCGCCGGTCTTCCCGACGGGGTAGGACGTCGGTGCGTTGAGGTTGCGCAGGCGGAAGAGGTTGTAGCCGCGCGCGTAGACGCCGTCGGCGAAGGCGACGAGGCCGCGCCCGAGCTGGCGCTGGTAGCCGAGCGATGCCTGGTGCGTGTACGGGTTGTCGTAGCCGTTCGGGTTGAGGATGCGGCGCTCGTTGGCCGTCGCCGTCGCCCGCTGCGCCTGCGCCGAGCCGGGCACCGGGCCGTTGAGGTACGTCACGCCGGAGAAGTTGGCCGTCACGTTGCCGTCGTAGGTCACGCGGTCGAGGTCGGTGCTCGCGGGCAGAATCCCCAGGGTCACGAGCTGCTGGATCTGCTGCCGGTAGCCCGCCGAGGTCGAGTTCTGCTGGAGCGCGTCGGAGTAGACGGCGTAGAGCACCTTGTCGTAGAAGACGCCGTAGCCGCCGCGAACGACGCTCCGCGCGTCGAGGCCGTAGTTGAAGGCGAGGCGCGGGGCGACGTTGTTGAGGTCGTACGCGTCCGAGCCGCCGCGCGAGAGGTTGTCGATGTCGTAGCGCACGCCCGCGGTGAGGGTCAGGCGCGGGAGGGGACGGAACTGGTCTTCGGCGTAGAGCGCCGTCTGCACCTGAGCGGCGCCGTAGCGGTTCGGCTGAAGCTCGACGCCGTAGCCGACGACGTTCGCGTTGGCCGGGATGTCGGAGGGCGCGAGCGCCGTGCCTTTGCCGCGGAGGGCGGTCAGCTGCGCGGCGGTGAGCTTGACGGTGTAGTTGCCCGCGCCGTTGCCGCCGCCTTCGAGCGCGTGGTCGGTGGCGAGCACGTCGAGGCCCGCGCGGAGGGTGTGGCGCCCGCGCACGAGCGTCGCGCGCTGCTGCGTCTGGAACGTCGTCTGGTACGACGCGAACGCGTAGCCGGGGTGGCCGAGCACGGCGACGACCTGCTCCTGCGGGTCGAGGACGACGACCTGCGGACGCGCGTCGCCTTCCGGACGGGCGTAATCCCACACGAAGCGCCCGCCGAGGACGTTGCTCTCGACGACGAGGTTGCCCTTCGCATACGTGTTCGTGAGCGCGGCGGCAAATGCGTTGCGCGTCTGCGTGCTCGCCGCCGACGGAAAGGCCGCGCCGCCGTCGAGGCCGCCGCCCTGCCGCTCGTTCTCGACGATGCTGCCGGTCAGGCGGAGCGCCGAGCGGAGGCGGCTGCTCCAGATCTGATCGAGGCGCGCGTTCGCGTAGAGATTCCGGTTCTCGCCGCGCACGGTCTCGTTCACGCCGAGCGCGGGCGAGGTGAGGAGGTTGTCCTTGACGTCGAGCGTGCCCTCGACGTTGACGAAGTAGAACGTCCGGTCGCGGCGGATCGGGCCGCCGACGGCGCCGCCGGCCTGCTGGCGCATGAAGCCTTCCTTGACCTGGTTGCCGAGCAGGTCGCGCTGCGGCAGTTCGTTGCCATTGACGCGGATCGTCCCGTCGATGACCGAGCCGGGGCGCGTGAGGTAGAAGCCCTCGCCCATGACGCGGTTGCCGCCCGACTTCGTCGTCACGCTGATGACGCCGTTGCCGGTGCGTCCGTACTGGGCCGAGAAGGCGCTGGTGAGGGCCGTCACGTCCTGCACGAAGCCGATCGGCACGTTCTGCCGGGTGCCGCCGAGGAACTGCTCGTTGTTGTCGAGGCCGTCGAGGAGGTAGTTGACGAAGAGCGGGTTGGCGCCGTTGACCGACACGTTGGGCGCCTCGGGGTAGAAGCCGGTCGCCTGCGTGACGCCGGGGAGGCGGAAGAGCGCGCGCGTGAGGTCGCGCCCTTCGATGGGCAGCGCCATGATCTCGCGCGGGGTGAGCGTCGCCGAGACCTCGGCGTTGGTGCGGTTGACCTCGGCGAAGCTGGCCTCGCCCGACACCGAGACCTCGGCGAGGACGGCTTCCCGCTGGGCGCCGACGAGCACGACGACCGAGCGCGTGGCGCCGTTGCGGAGCGCGAGGCCCTCGGCGAGGCCCGCCGCGGTCGTCGCCGTCATCGGCACATCGACGCGGTAGAGGCCCGACGTGCCGAGTCCGTCGAAGCGGATGCGGCCCTGATCGTCGGCGCGGCCTTCGGCGGCGTAGCCGGTCGAGGCGTTCGAGACGCGCACGAGAATCCGCGAGGCCGGCACGCGCGACTCGCGCAGCAGGACGGTGACGTCGAGGCCCGCCTGCGCACGCGCCGGGGAGGCGGCGCCGAGGAGCGCGAGGAGAACGGCGGGGAGGATGCCGGAGAGGGCGTGGCGGAGGCGCATTCGAGGGGTGCGGGGTGAGAGCAGGGCCGAAACTACCCCGCTCCGGCGCCCCGAACGCGCCCGGAAGCTGTCCACCTGATGTTCACTCGGTCTCACGAAGACTGTGAGAACGACACCTTCGGCGCGCACCGCGCCCGCTGACGGGCGCGGCACGATCCCCGCCCGACGGCGAGGGCCGTACTTTAGCCCTACGTCTCTCCCACCTCCCCACCGTCGGTGAAATTCCAGATCTTCGTCGTCGATGACGACCGGCACTATGCCCGGCTGATGTCCTACCGGCTCGAGAAGAACGTCGACCACAACGTCCAGGTCTTCACGAGCGGCGAGGAGGCGCTCGCGCGCATCGACGAGCAGCCGCACCTCATCCTCCTCGACATCATGATGCCCGGCATGGGCGGCATGGAGGCACTCAAGAAGATCCGCGAGGCCTCGCCCGACTCGCGCGTCGTCATGGTCTCGGCGCAGGGCGTGCTCGACGTGGCCGTCGAGGCGATGAAGCTCGGCGCCTACGACTACGTGACGAAAGGGCAGGACGACCTCGTCAAGATCGACGCCATCGTTCGGCACGTGACCGAGACCGTCTCGCTGCGCGCCGAGGTGACGAACCTGCGCGCGGCCGTGCAGCAGCGCTACGCCGTCAAGGGCCTCGTCGGCGAGAGCTCGGCGATGCAGCACATGTACCGTCTGGTCGAGAAGGCGCTCCGTGGCGACCTGACCGTCGCCATCGTCGGCGAGTCGGGCACCGGCAAGGAACTCGTCGCCCGCGCCATCCACTACGCCTCGCCCCGAAAGCGCGGACCCTTCGTCGTCGTCAACTGCGCCGCCATCCCGCGCGACCTGATGGAGTCCGAGTTCTTCGGCCACGAGAAAGGCTCCTTCACCGGCGCCACGGGCCGCAAGATCGGCAAGTTCGAGGCCGCCGACGGGGGCACGATCTTCCTCGACGAGATCGGCGAGATGGACCTCGACCTGCAGGCGAAGCTGCTGCGGGCCTTGCAGAGCCGCGAGATCGTGCGGGTGGGCGGGAGCGAGACGGTCTCGTTCGACGCGCGTGTGATCTCGGCGACGAACCGCGACGTGGCGCAGATGATACGCGAGGGCCGGTTTCGCGAGGACCTCTACTACCGCCTCTACCAGTACCCCATCCCCATCCCGCCCCTCCGGGAGCGCGAGGGCGACGTGCTGCAGCTGACCGAGTTCTTCCTGCGCGATTACCTCTCGAACCACCCCGAGTTCAAGGGCAAGCGGCTCGGCGCCGCCGCGCGCCGCATCCTGCTCGACTACTCGTGGCCGGGCAACGTCCGCGAGTTGAAGTCGGTGATCGAGCGGAGCGTGCTCATCTCCGACCACGACGAGATCCAGCCCGCCGACCTGATGCTCGGCCAGCAGACCGTCATCTCGCCGTGGGCGCAGCGCTTCGTCCTCGCCGACGCAGGCGCCGCCCCCGCGCCCCCCGCCCAGGCCTCCGCGCCCCCCGCCCCGACGTATTCCGCGCCCCCCGTCTACACGCCGCCGCCCGCCGCCGCCCCGCCCGCATACGCCCCGCCGCTGCGCCCCGAGCCGCCCGACGACGACGAGGCAGACGACGACCTCGCCGACGGTTCGGACGACGCCTCGGGCGCGACGACCTCGCTCGAAGACATGAAGCAGCAGGCGGTGATGCGCGCCTACCGCGAGTTCGACGGCAACGTCGACCGCGCCGCTGTCGAACTCGGCATCGGCCGCGCCACGATGTACCGCCTGCTCAAGAAGTACGGCGTCATGCGGTGAGGGCTGCGAGGGCGCCCCTCGTTTTGACTCTGCCCTCCGAATCCCTTGGCTATGGCGACGTACCTCCTGACGTGGAATCCGAAGCGGTGGCCGTGGGACAACCTTGCCGCCGACGCCGACGCGGTGGCCGAGCGCGGCCATTTTGTTCTCCGTTGGAGCTGCGGAAACACGAAGCGGATCGCGCGCGGTGATCGTGTCTTTCTGCTCCGTCAGGGAGTCGAGCCGCGCGGGATCATCGCCAGTGGCACCGTCACGACGCCGTCGTACGAGGACGAACACTGGGACCCGAAGCACCTCGCGCCCGGCTGGTTTGTGGACGTGCACTTCGATGCGCTACAAGATCCAGAAACCGAGCCCATCCTCACGCGCGCACGACTTGGCGCGCCTGAATACGCGGATGTTAACTGGAATACGCTGGCCTCCGGAATCTCGATCCCGTCTCACATTGCGGAGGTGCTGGAGCGTGAATGGGCCTCGATGATCGGTTTGGCCCCTGCACCAGAACCGGACCAGAGTGCAGAACCGCATCCGCTCTACGAGGGTGCTGCGCGCGCCGTCAGCCTCAACGTGTACGAGCGCAATCCGGAGGCACGGCGGCGGTGCCTTGCGCATTACGGCGCGGCGTGCGTCGTCTGCGAGTTGGACTTCGGCCATGCCTACGGGGCCGCTGCGGAGGGCTTCATCCACGTCCACCATCTCCGCCCGCTATCGGAGTTGGGCGAGCGCTACGAGGTCGATCCGGTGGCCGACCTCCGCCCGGTCTGTCCCAACTGCCACGCCGTGATTCACCGGAAGTCTCCGCCCTACACGGTGGAGGAGGTGCAAGCCATGCTGTCCCCTCTGCCCCGCGAATCTGGCTGATGCTCCCGCGCCTCACCCACGCCTGTGCGGCGGAGGCGGGGCCGGGCGGGCAGGGGCGCCGGACGGGACTGCGGCGGCTCTCCGAGCGGTGCGTACCCCGGCGGGCCGTAGGCGGGGGGCGAAGCCATACGGCGGCCTGGCCTGCGGGTGGCGCGGTGTGTACGGGCGCCAGGTGGGCCAGACGCAGCAGGCCGAGTCGCCGTGCACGAGCGCGATGGAACGAGGCCGATGCGCCCTCGGGTGCAAACCGGCGTCCGGAGGTGACGTGCGAGCACGTCCCGCGCCGATGTGCCCATCGCCTGCCCGAGCCACACCGGTCAGTCGCAGAGACCGGACCGGTTGCCTGCGTTTCGGCGGCGGATGCCGTCGCCGGTTCGTCAAAGTTGTCCACAGACGCCGAGCGCCGGGGGCGGGGGACGATCTTGGAGGCCCGGTGCGAGACCTGCGCAGCCGGAGCATTTCCAGAGACCTACGCCCTGCCCCGCGCGACGCCGCGCCGGGCCGCGCCCGATGACCGACGCCCCCTCCGATGTCCGAGTTCTGCCACCTCCACTGCCACACGCACTACTCGCTGCTCGACGGCGCCGCGGGCACGAAGAAGCTCGCCAAACGAGCCAAAGCGCTCGGCATCGGGGCCGTCGCCATCACCGACCACGGCAACCTCTACGGCCTGCCGTCCTTCTACAAGGACGCCAAGGCGGAGGGCGTCCAGCCGATTCTCGGGTGCGAGTTCTACGTCACGCCGAGCGGGATGGCGGACAAATCCGACCGCACGCGCTACCACCAGGTCCTCCTCGCCAAGAACGAAACCGGCTACCGCAACCTCTGCAAGCTCGCGTCCCTCGCCTTCTCCGACGGCTACTACTACAAGCCGCGGATCGACCGTGAGGCCCTCCGGACGTACAGCGAGGGCCTCATCGCTACGACCTGCTGCCTCCAGGGCGAGGTTCTCCAGGCGATCCTGAAACGGGGCGAGGCCGAGGCGCGCAAGGTCTTCGAGGACTACCTCGAGATCTTCGGCGAGGACTACTACATCGAGCTTCAGGACCACGCCATCCCCGACCAGAAGCGCTGCAACGAGGTCCTCGTGCGGTGGTCGAAGGAGTACGGCGTCAAGGCCATCGCCACCAACGACGTCCACTACGTCGACCAGGCGGACTCGGAGGCGCAGGACGTGCTGCTGTGCCTGCAGACCGGCGCCGACCGCAACGACCCGAAGCGGATGCGCTTCGAGAACGATCAGTTCTACCTCAAGACCGAGGCCGAGATGCTTGCCGCGCTCTCGGACATCGAGGAGACGGCCGCGCGGACGGCGCTCTCGAACACGCGCGAGGTGGCCGACAAGTGCGCCTTCGACCTGCCGATGGGCAAGCTGCTGATGCCGCACTTCCCGCTCCCCGAGGGCTTCGCCGACGGCGACGCCTTCCTGCGCCACCTGACGTACCTCGGCGCCCGGCGGCGCTACCCGGAAATGCCGCAGTCGGTCGTCGAGCGGCTTGATTTCGAGCTCTCGGTCATCGCGTCGATGGAGTTCGCGGGCTACTTCCTCATCGTGCAGGACTTTACGACAGCCGCGCGGACGCTCGGCGTGAGCGTCGGGCCGGGGCGTGGATCGGCGGCCGGATCGGCGGTCGCGTACTGCCTCGGCATCACCAACATCGACCCGATCCCCTACGACCTGCTCTTCGAGCGCTTCCTCAACCCCGAGCGCGTCTCGATGCCGGACGTCGACATCGACTTCGACGACCGCGGACGCTCCAAGGTCATCGACTACGTCGTCGAGAAGTACGGGCGCGCCAACGTGTGCCAGATCGTGACCTTCGGGACGATGGGCGCCAAAACCGCCCTCCGCGACGTCGCCCGCGTGCTCGGCATCCCGATCGCCGAGGCCGACCGCATCTCCAAACTCGTCCCGGACGGCGTGAAGGTCAACTTCGCGAGCGCCCTCAACGACGTGCCCGAGTTCCGCGCGCTCATCGACGACCCGAACCCGCAGATCCGGCAGCTGATGCAGTTCGCGGGCGTGCTCGAAGGCTCGGCGCGGCACACCGGCGTCCACGCCGCCGGCGTCATCATCGCCCCCGGCGACGTGTCGAACTACGTCCCCGTGCAGACGGTGCGCTCGAAGGGCGGCGAGGTGGTGACGACGCAGTACGACGGCTCGCACATCGAGTCGTTCGGGCTGCTGAAGATGGACTTCCTCGGCCTCAAAACCCTCACCGTGCTCTCCGATGCGCTCGCGCTCATCCAGGAAAACCACGGCGTCACGATCGACCTCGACACCCTCCCGCTCGACGACGAGAAGACGTACCGCCTCTTCCAGCGCGGCGAAACGGTGTCGATCTTCCAGTTCGAGTCGTCGGGGATGCGCGAGTGGATGGTCAAGCTCCGCCCGACCTGCATCGACGACCTGATCGCGATGAACGCGCTCTACCGGCCCGGCCCGATGGACCTCATCCCGACGTACATCGAGCGCAAGCACGGGCGCGAGACGGTCGCCTACCCGCACGCGATGCTCGAGCCGATCCTTGCGGCTACCTACGGCATCCCGGTCTACCAGGAGCAGGTGATGCAGATGGCGCAGGTGATGGGCGGCTACACGCTCGGCGGCGCCGATTTGCTGCGCCGCGCGATGGGCAAGAAAGACGCTGCCAAGATGGCCATCGAGCGCGACAAGTTCTGCGCCGGTGCCGCCGACAAGGGCGTCGGTGCCAAGAAGGCGACGGAAGTGTTCGACATGATGGAGAAGTTTGCAGGTTATGGATTTAACAAAAGTCATTCTGCCGCATATTCTCTTGTCGCCTATCACACGGCTTATTTAAAGGCACACTATCCGGCGGAGTTCATGGCGGCGGCGATGACGAACGACATGGGCGACACCGACAAGCTCGGCATCGTGCTCGACGAGGCCCGCGCGCTCGGCATCGAGGTGCTCGGGCCGTGCGTGAACCAGAGCCGGGCGCACTTCTCCGTCGAATCGGGCAAAGTGCGCTTCGGCCTCGCGGCGATCAAGGGCGTCGGCGCGGGCGCGATCGAGCATCTGCTGTCCGTGCGCGAGAGCCTCGGCGGTCCGGCGGGGGGCGACGGCGCGGCGTCTGCGAGTGGCGGGGCGTTCGACGGGTTCTACGCCTTCGTCAAGGCCATCGACGTGCGCGTGATGGGCAAGAAGATGATCGAAGCGCTCGCGCTCTCGGGTGCCCTCGACCGCCTCGACGGCCACCGCGCGACGTTCGTGGCGGCGCTCGACGGGGCCGTCGCCTACGCCCAGCGCGCGGCGACGGAGGAGGCGCAGGGGATGATGTCGCTCTTCGGCGGCGGCGAGGCCGGGCAGAAATCGCCCGAGCCGGCCCTGCCGATCGTCGACCCGATGCCCCGCGCCGAGGCGCTCAAACACGAGCGCGACCTCGTCGGCTTCTACGTCTCCGGCCACCCGCTCGACGCCTTCGCGCTCGAAGTCCGCGCCTTCGCCACGCACCGCATCGCCGAGCTCATCGCCGATCCGCCCGAGAGCCCCGAGGCCGCCGGGTCGTCGGGCGACGGGAGCGGAGGCGGCGGTCGCAGCGGCGGCGGCGGGTACGGATCGGGCGGGTATGGCCCGCGCAAGCCGGTCGTGCGCGTCTGCGGCCTCGTGACGAGCGTGCAGCGGCGGATCACGCAGAAGGGCAAGCCGATGCTCATCGCCAGCCTCGAGGACTTCACCGGCAGCGCCAAGGTCATCGTCTTCGCCCGCGAGATCGAGCGCACCGGCTCCTACATCGAGCAGGACGCGCCCCTTCTCATCCGTGGCGAAGTGGAGGTGCGCGGCGGGGGCGTCGAGATCATCGCCAACGAGATCATGCCGATGTGGAAGGCCCGCGAGGACCTCGTCGGGGGCATCAAACTGCGCCTCAGCCTCGACACGCTCACCGAGGAGACCGTCGACGCGCTCGACCTGCTCTGCGCCGATCACCGCGGCAGTCATCCCGCTCACCTTCGAACTCTCCGGCGGTCCGCTCCGCGCGCCCGTGCTGATGCGCAGCCGCAAGGTGAACGTCGAGGCGACGGCGGAGCTTCTCGCGGGGCTGGTAAAGCTCGTCGGGCTGCCGGGGATCACGATCGAGGAGGCGTAAAGAGGCCGTCGGGGTGCGTAGAGGCGCATCGGCGATGCATCTCTACCGTGTCTCGCGCGGGTCACCGGGGCCGTGTTCCACCGCACGGGGGCGGTTCCCGTGGTTGTCGGGCCATCGGTGGCGTAGAGACGCATCGCCGATGCGTCTCTACCACGGCGCACCTCCACCACGGGCGCGTCACCCCGACGGGCGCCTCACCGCCGCTTGCGGCGCCCCGGTTTCGCGTGCCCGCGCTCGCGGCGACCTTCTTGCCGCTCCGTCCATCACCGCCGCCGTTCGAGCCGCGCGGTTTGTCGCCGCCGCTGGACGTGCCACGCCCACGGCGGTCATCACGTCCACCAGAATCCCCGCCGGGAGCCGAGCGGCTGCCTTCGAGCACGAGCGAGACCTCGCGCGTCTCGACATCGGCCTTCGCCACGACGACGCGGACGCGGGTGCCGGGGCGGAAGACGCGGCCTTCGCTGCGGCCGACGAGCGCCATCCGCTTCGGGTCGAACTCGTAGCGGTCGTCGTCGAGGTCGCGCACGTGGAGAAGGCCCTCGGCGAGCACCGCCGAGATCTCGACGAAGACGCCGAACTTCGCCACGCCCGCCACGACGCCGTCGAACACCTCGCCGACGCGGTCCTGCAGGAACTCGACCTGCTTGAGCTTCACCGACTCGCGCTCGGCCTCGGCGGCTTCGCGCTCGCGCGCCGAGCAGTGCGCCGATCGCTCTTCGAGGACGGCGACGTCTGCGTCCGTCCCACCCGCGAGGTAGCGGCGGGCGAGGCGGTGGACGATGAGGTCCGGGTAGCGCCGAATCGGGCTCGTGAAGTGCGTATAGAAGCCGAACGCGAGGCCGTAGTGCCCGCCGTTGTGCGGCGAGTAGATCGCCTTCGACATCGACCGCAGGGCCGCCATCGTGATCACCGGCTGCTCGTCGGACCCCTTGATGCTCTCGATCAGGGCGGCGAGGTCGCGCGAGGTGGCCGTGCCGCCCGTGAGCGGCAGGCGAAGGCCGAAGGGCTTGACGTAGTCGGCGAGGGCCGAGATGCGCTCCGGGTCGGGCGGTTCGTGGACGCGGTAGAGGAACGGGCGGGCCTTGAAGCGCGTCGCGGCGGCGCGGTTGGCGGCGAGCATGAAGGCCTCGATGAGCCGGTTCGTCGGCTTGCGCGTCTTGCGGACGACGCCGACGGCGTGGCCCTTCTCGTCGAGGACGATCTTGACCTCGTCGCGGTCGAAGTCGATGGCGCCGTCGCGCATCCGGCGCTCGGTGAGGGCTTCGGCGACGCGGTTGGCGAGGTGCAGGTCCGCCCCGAGGTCGTGGTCGGCCTCGCCGTCGAGCACCGCCTGCGCGCCTTCGTAGGAGAAGCGCTCGTGCGAGTGGATGACGCCGTCGAAGAACTCCGCCGACAGCACCTCGCCGTCTTTCACGCGCACGGTCATGACGCACGAGAAGACCAGCCGGTCCTGGCGCGGCACGAGCGAGCAGACGCCGTTGGAGAGGTGCTCGGGCAGCATCGGGATGACGCGGTCGACGAGATACGTGCTCGTCGCGCGCACATAGGCCTCGCGGTCGAGCGCCGTCCCCTCGCGCACGTAGTGGCTCACGTCGGCGATGTGAACGCCGATCTCGACGGTCCCGTCGCCCTTGTCGATGACGTGGATGGCGTCGTCGAAGTCCTTGGCGTCGACCGGGTCGATGGTGAAGACGCGGGTCTTGCGGAAGTCGCGGCGGCGCTTGATCTCGTCCGTGGGGATGCGGTCGGAGACGGCAGCAGCCTCGGCCTCGACATCGCTCGGGAAGTCGGCGCGGATGCCGTAGGCGAGCGCGAGCGCGAGCACGCGCACCGCCGGGTCGGACGCCTTGCCGAGCACCTTGGTGACGGTGCCTTTGAGGCGGTCGTCGGGCGTCTCGCCGTAGTCCTGGATGCCGACGACGACCTTGTCGCCATCTTTGGCGCCGCCGCTATCGCCCTCGCGCACCCACGCGCTGCGCGTGATGCGGGCATCGTCGGGGCGGACGAGGCCGCCGCCGCTCTGGGCCGCGTACGTCCCGACCACGCTCGACCGCCCGCGCTCGATCACCTTTGCCACGACCGCCTCGCGTCGCTGCGCATCCGCCGATCCGCTTGACGATCCACCGCGCGACCGGCGATCTCCGCCGCCGCTCCCGGCCGCGCGCACCGTCAGTTCGACCGTGTCGCCGTCGATGGCCGAGCCGAGCGCATCCGACCGCACGAAGTAGTCCTCGGCGACGCCCTCGACCGACACGAAGCCGAACCCCTGCGGGTGCACCGTCAGCCGCCCGGCGGTGCCGCTTTTCTCGCGGTCGATCCGGACGATCCGGTACTCCTCCCCGTCGAGACGGACGCGCCCCTGCCGCACGAGGTCGTCGAGGTGGTCGCGCATTTCGAGGTACGCGTCGCGCCCGCGCAGGCCCATCCGGCGCGCGAGGTCCTTGGCGCGCACCCGCTCCGGCGCCGCCTTCCGCAGCGCCGCAAGCACCCCCGCATCGGACGCACGGGCCGCGGCGGCATCAGACGTGTCCTCGCTGTCAGGCGTCGACGCGGCGGCGGCAGGCTCGTTGGTGGCGTCGGCGGGAGTGGATTTGGACCGGGGGGATCGGGGAGTTCTGGGCATTGGGCGAGAGAGGTGGGGAGACGAGTTCGCGCGCCCGCTCGGGGCAGCGGCGAGACTCGGGGAAAACACGTCAGTTGAGCGACATCGGCGGAGCGCCGGAGTCGTCGAGCGGGGTGACGTCGTGGAGCGGGACGGTCGCCTCGCCCTCGCGGTACTCCTCGATGCCGACGACCGTGACGAGCGTCAGCACCCGCGGCGCCTCGCCCTCGCGGGCGACATCGACGTCCTCGTTGACCTCGGCGACCGTGCCCTCGACGAAGCGCGTCGCCATCGCCGCGCCGACGTGGTAGTGGAGGGCGGCGCGCACGCGGCGCCCGAGAAGCGGATGGGGCAGGACCGACATCGGGGAGCAAAGGGAGGATGCGGCAAAGGTAGGCCCGGCCCGCGCCGCGCGCCGTGCCGGGCTTGCAACGGCGGTGCGACTGCCGCCGCCCTGCCCCGTCTACTCCGGGCGCCGCGACCGGATGGCGCCGTCCGGCGGGCCGATGCGCTCGCCGCGTCGCAGCCGTGCCCGGACGCGCCAGAACAGGGCGACGATGCCCGCGAGGCCGATGGCCGTGTAGACGGCGAACGGTCCCCAGTACGCCCCGGCCCCCGCGCCGGTGTAGAACCGCCCCTTGCCGTAGAGCGACGCGCCGACGTCCGGGCGCCGCACGGCCTCGACGCTCAGAAAGCCGACGACGACGACGAAGGCGACGACCGCCGCCACGAGGCCGACTGTCACGACGCGCAGCGCGCGTGGCCCGTGCGGCGTGGTGGTGTGCAGATCGCCGGGTGCTTCCACCGTCTCAGCCCTCACGGCGCTTGCGCGCCGTCCGCAGCAGCATCGAGCCCGCGCCGCCGATGGTCACGAGGAGACACAGGGCCATCAGGACGATCTGGGGTGTGGAGTTCATCGAAGCGAGGGGAGATGCAGCGCGAACGGCCGGGCGTGCGTTGCGATCCGGCGCGCACGTCGGCGCCGCCCTGCCCTACCGCGCCGCCGCGACCGGACGAACCGGCAGCCCGGCCGCCGCGATGCGGGCCTTGGCCTCGGCGATGGTGAAGGTGCGGAAGTGGAAGATCGAGGCCGCGAGCACGGCGTCGGCGACGCGCAGGCCGTCGACGAGGTGGTCGAGGGTGCCCGCCCCGCCCGACGCGATGACCGGGACGTTGACCGACGACGTGATGCGGGCGAGGAGGTCGGTGTCGTAGCCGTCGCCGGTGCCGTCGCGGTCCATGCTGGTGACGAGGAGTTCGCCCGCGCCCGCGTCGACGGCGCGGCGGGCCCAGTCGAGGGCGGAGAGCGGGGTGCCGTCGGCGTCCTCGAAGCGGCGGCGCCCGCCGTGGGTGAAGACGTGCCACACGCCCGGCGCGGTCTGCTTGGCATCGACGGCGACGACGACGGCCTGGCTGCCGAAGCGCGACGCGGCTTCGGCGATGAGGTCGGGCCGTGCGAGGGCGGCGCTGTTGAGCGAGACCTTGTCGGCGCCGCTGTCGAGCATCGCGCCGATGTCGGCGACCGTGCGCAGGCCGCCCCCGACGGTGAGCGGGATGAAGACCTCGTCGGCGGTGCGGCGGATGACGTCCTTCATCGACGCGCGCTCCTCGTGCGTGGCCGTGATGTCGAGGAAGACGAGTTCGTCGGCGCCCTCGGCGTCGTAGACGCGCGCCTGCTCGACCGGGTCGCCCGCGTCGCGCAGGTCGACGAAGTTGACGCCCTTGACGACGCGCCCGTTGTGGACGTCGAGGCACGGGATGAGGCGGCGCGCGGTCACGGCATCGCCTCGCCGGTCGACGGCGCAGCCGCGACTGCCACATCCTCGACCTCGCCCATGCAGCGCCGCAGCGGGGCGGCGTTGGGCATGTCGGCGGTCGAGAAGGCGTCGAGGTCGACGACCTCCTTCTTGTCCCAGCACCAGAACTGCTGGCACGGGAAGCGGCGCTCGTAGAACGCCTTGCCGACGATCACCGAGTCGACGCGGTAGGCTTCGAGCGTCTGCAAGGCCACCAGATCGGCGTGCTGCCCGACGCCGCCCGACGCGGTGATGCGGGCCTTGGTGAGCTTCTCGCCGAGGGCGCGGTAGGCGTCGATGTTCGGACCGGCCAGCGTGCCGTCGCGCGCGATGTCGGTGTAGACGAAGCGCCGCACGCCGCGCCGCTCCATGTCGAGGGCGAGGTCGATGGCGTCGACGCCCGAGCCTTCGAGCCAGCCTTCGGTGCGCACCTCGCCGTCTTTGGCGTCGATGCCCACGACGACGCGCGAGCAGCCGAAGCGCGCGATCGCCGCCTCGACCATGTCCGGGTCGCGCACCGCCGCGGTCCCCACGACGACGCGCGCCGCGCCCGCGCCGACGACCGCCTCGATGTCGCCGAGCGTCCGCATCCCGCCGCCGACCTGGACCGGGATGTCGAGTGCGCTCGTGATCGAGCGGATGACCTCGCGGTTGCTGGCCTGGCTGCCCGCCTCGACCGACGCCGACGAGCCACGCGCGGCGTCGAGATCGACGACGTGGAGCACCTTGGTGTTCATGACGCGCAGCAGGCGCGCCATCTTGAGCGGATCGTCGAAGTAGACGGTCTCGCGTTCGTATTCGCCCTGCGTGAGGCGCACGACGGCGCCGCCGCGCAGGTCGATGGCGGGGATGACGAGGAGCATTCGGAGAGGGGGCGCGCGTCTGAAATCAGCCTGAAAACAGACAGCGGAGCGCCGTCAGAGCGGAAGGGTGGCGAAGGTGCGCAGGAGCGCGAGGCCCGCCGACTGGCTCTTCTCGGGGTGAAACTGGACCCCGAAGACCCGGTTTCGCCCGACGATGGCCGGGAAGCGCGCGCCGTAGTCGGCCCACGCGAGCACATCGGCATCGTCTACCTGCTCAGCGCGGTACGAGTGAACGAAGTAGACGTGGTCGCCGGTGTGCGTCGCAGCGAGGAGCGGCGAGGCGGCGCCCGCGTCCGAGAGGGTCAGGGGCGACCAGCCCATGTGCGGCACTTTCAGGCGCGATCCGTCGTCTGCGGCGAGGCCATCGGCGAAGCGCTCGACGCGTCCGGGCACGAGCCCGAGGCCCGCGTGCTCGCCCATCTCACCCGATCCGTCGAAGAGCAACTGCATCCCGACGCACACGCCGAGCACCGGCACGCCGCGCGCCGCCGCCGCGCGAATCGGCCCGACGAGACCGCGCTCATCGAGCGCCTCCGCGCACGCCCCGAACGCCCCGACGCCCGGCACGACGAGCCGCTCGGCCCGCTCGACCGCTGCCACGTCATCGGTCCGCACGACCTCGACGCCCTCGTGCGCGAACGCCTTTTCGAGCGAGCGCAGGTTGCCGATGCCGTAGTCGAGAAGCGTGAGGGCCATGCCGGAGGAACGAAAGGAGGCGCGAACGTCGCCGGTAGGCCGGTCGGTTGCGTGAAGAGGGGGCGCGGCGCTGATCGTCATGCTGCGTCCGCACAGGGATCGACGCTGTATTTCCGGAAATCCGTCCCGCCCGAGAGTTGGAAGAACTCGAACGTCCGCACGATGCCCAGCCCTCGCCACTCATCGGGCAGCGGTGGGTAGCGCACGCGATTCAGCACCGGCAGAACCTCGTCCACGAGCTCCGGCACCGTTCGTTCTTCGGGTAGCCCCTGCCTATCCCGTTCCTCTTGTCCCTGCTTGGCCCATTCGTTCAGATTGCACCGAACGATAACGCGGACGCCAGAAAACGTTGCGGCGCCATCGTCTTGAACAGTTGCTGTCGCCCGCACAGTCATTCGGTGCGGCACCGTCCACTCATCCGGCCACCCATCGCCGCCCACCTCGAACAGGGCCTCTTCCATCGGATGGCGAACAGAGGGAGGGTCCGACTCACCACAGCGAATCCAGATCCCGGCTGGCGCGAATCGCGCCGACACCACTCCCGTCGCCGTAGGCCGAGTCGAGGCGCGGGAGCAGCGCCCGGTTGTAGCCCAGCCACTCGCCGAAGGCCTCGTCTCCCTTTTCCAGAATCCAGGGGTCCTCGGGAAACTGGCGGATCTCACGTAGGGCACACGCGTTCGGGCTTCCACAAGAACGCGACTTGGGCTGTACCAGCACGACTGTCCAGGGAAGCAATCGTAGATCACACCCGGCCCTCGCCACCATCCAATCCGGATCGTGTCGAGCGGCACCGACGCGCCCATCCGGAGCCCGCGTTCGTACCCGCGGCGCTGCAGCGCCGAGCGGGGCCGTAGCAGAGAGTCGGGGAGCAGCGGGTCGAACCAAGGCTCGTCCCAAGGCTCGTCGCGGGCTCGGAAAGAAAACGAGAGCCACGAGCAGGAGGCGCACCGGTGGGTCACGTCGTACACCCACCGGGCCAGGTCGCCTCCATAGACAGAAGTTGCCACGGCTGCGACCAGCAGGAGCGGAGCGAGATAGCGGCGCATAGATAAAGCAGAGCGGTACGCACACGATACGTCTGGATTCGTGGCGCGAACCCTGGCACCAATCCAGACGTGTGGCGCTCGGGGCGGCGGGCTCATGGATGTGCGAGAACGCTCTGCGCGGTGCAAGCGCCGGTGGGTGGCGGGGAGGGAGACGTCCCCGAGGGGCGTCTCTACATTGCGCGGCGGTGCCCCCGATTTCGCCCTGCCCTCGCCATGCCGCTCCCCGACGCCGACCGCCTCGACGCCCTCGAACGCCAGACGGCCGATCTCACCGCTGAGGTGGCGCGGCTGCGTGGCGAGGTCGCGCGGATGGCGGCGGCGCCGAGCGCGGCGGTTCGTCCGGTCGCGGCGCCGGTGGCGACGCGCCGCGGGCTGCCCGCGTTCGATGCCGAGACGGTCGTCGGGCGCGTCGGGGTGGCGGTGCTGCTCGTCGGGGTCGCGTTTCTGCTGCGCTGGGGGGCCGATCAGGGGTGGCTGACACCGGCGATGCGCGTCGGCGCGGTGGCGGTGCTCGGGGGCGGGCTGCTGGCGGCGGGGCTCGCGCTCCGGGCGCGGGAGGCGTTCGGCGCGCTCCTCGCCGGGGGCGGGCTTGCGGCGCTGTACGGCGCGCTGTTCGCCGCATTCTCAGCTCTACGGCCTCATCGGACTGCCGACCGGCCTCGCCCTCGCCGCGCTTCTCACCGGCGGCGCCTTCGCCCTCGCCCTTCGCACCCGCGCGCCGGTGCTCGCCGTCGTCGGCGTGCTCGGGGCCGTCGGGGCGCCCGCGCTCATGTACCGCGACGCCGGAAGTCTCGGCACCGGCAGCCTGAGCGGCGCCCTCGCCTTCCTGGCCCTCGCCCTCGTCGGCGGCGGCGCGCTGTGGTGGCGGACGGCGTGGCGGTCGCTCCTCGCCGCCCTCACCGTCGGCGGATGGGCGGCCCTCGTCGTCGTCCGCCTCAAAGCGCGCGGCCTCCCCGACGTCGATCCCATCGCCTTCACCCTCGCCGCGCTCGCCGCCCTCGCCGCCACGACCGCCCTCGCCCTGCTGCGCCCACCGAAGGGGATGAAGGGCGATCTCGCGGGTGCGGAAGACGCCGCACCGGATGTGCCGACGGACGGCGGCGCCCACGACCGCGCCGCGCCACCGGACCTGTTCGACCGGTTGCCGTCGCTGCTGCGGCCCCGCGCGCTCGCGCTGTGGCTCGGACCCGTCGCCGCCTGCGGCCTCGTCGTCTCGGCGTGGCGGATGGGCGGCACGGGCGGAGCGGTCGTGATGGCCGTCGGGGCCGGGCTCGCGTTTGCGCTCAGCCGCGTCCGGCCGCGCGCCGCCGAGGCGCTCACGCTCGCCGCCGCCGTCCTCGCCGGGTGGGCCGTCGCGCTCGCCGTCGCGCCCGACGCGGTGTGGATCGGCGCCGCCGTCGCCCTCTCCGCCCTCGCCGGGTGGGACGCGCGCCGCCGTGGCGACGCCTCGCTCCCCGTTCTCGCCACCGTCTCGGTCGCCGCGTGGACGCTCGTTCTCGTCGTCCTGCCGTCGACGTGGGAAGGGCCACGCGGTCCGTTCCTGACCGGCGCTGCGTTCGCGCTCGCCGCCCTCGCCTTCGTCCTCACCGCCGAACCGCCGCTCGGATCGCGCGCGCGCCGCGTCGCCGTCGTGTGCGGACACGTGCTCGTGCTGCTCGCCGTCCACGTCGCCTTCCACGCCATCCCCGGCGGCATTGGCCTCGTGGCGGGCCTGTGGGGGCTGTACGCCGTCTTCCTCATCGTCGCGGGCCTGCGGACGGGCCGCGCGGACCTGCGCTGGCTCGGCCTCTCGACGCTGACGGCGACGCTCGTCAAGCTCCTCGTCCTCGACCTCCCGAACGTCTCGATGGCCGCGCGCGTGGCGGTGTTCATCGGCCTCGGCGCCGTCCTCCTCGGCGTCGCCTACCTCGCGCCGCGGCTGGGGAAGAAGGAGCAACCGTCCGATCCGGCCCCGTAACGCGAACCGCCTGCCGCACCTCGAAGGCGCGACAGGCGGAACGGTCGGCGATGGAGGACCGTCAGGCGGCGATCTTGGCGGCGAAATCGACGAGGCGGCGGGCCTGGATGCGGATGGCCTCCTCGACGGCCGCCGGCATCGGCTCGCCGTTGGCGGTCACCGACGTGCCGTAGGGGTTGCCACCGGCGGCGAAGAGCGCGGGGTCGGTGTAGCCGGGGGGCACGAGGATGCAGCCCCAGTGCATGGCCGTCACGTAGAGCGCCTGGAGGGTCGTCTCCTGCCCGCCGTGCGGGTTCTGCGCGCTCGTCATGGCCGAAAACGCCTTGTTGGCGAGCGCGCCGCTGCCCCAGAGGCCGCCGAGCGTGTCGATGAAGGCGCGAATCTGGCTGGCCGGGCTGCCGAAGCGCGTCGGCGAGGAGAAGAGGTAGGCGTTGGCCCACTCCATGTCGGCCGGCGAGGCGACGGCGACATCGGCCGTGGCTTCGGCGTGCGCCTTCCACGGCTCCTGCCCGGCGACGACCGCATCGGGCGCCGTCTCGCGGGCCTTGACGATGCGGACCTCGGCGCCGGCCGCGCGGGCGGCCTCGGCGGCGATCTCGGCCATGCGGTGGTTGGTGCCGTAGGTCGAGTAGTAGACGATGGCGAGGCGGACGGACATGGGAGTCGGGGGTGAGGTGAAAGTCGATGTTCGTTCAAACAACGAACATCCTCACGCCCGTGTTTCCACACCGATCCGGAATGCATCGTCGCGCGCAGCGGGGACTCCGCAGCCCAGGCAGGACCGTTTCTCCCGTCGGCTTACGAACGCCGATCCTCCTCCCGGTCCGACTCCGCGCGGATCCTCGCCAGTTCCTGCGAGCGCGCCGTCGCGGTGCCGACGGCGTTGATGAGCATCGTCCGCAGCCCGTGCGCTTCGAGATCGGCGACGGCGGCGATGGCCGTTCCGCCCGGCGTCGTCACCTCGTCGCGCAGGATCGCCGGGTGCTTGCCAGTCTCGATGACGAGTTTGGCGGACCCGAAGACGGTCTGCGCGGCCAGGCGCGCCGCGATGGGCCGTGGGATGCCCTGCTTGACGCCGCCGTCGGTGAGCGCCTCGATGACCATGTAGATGTACGCCGGCCCCGACCCCGAGAGGCCCGTCACCGCGTCCATCAGCGACTCCGGCACCTCTTCCACCTTGCCGACGGCGGCGAAGACCTGCCGCGCGAGGGCGAGGTGTTCGGGCCGCGCGTGGCGTCCGGCGCAGATCGCCGTCGCCCCCTCGTCGACGAGCGCGGGCGTGTTCGGCATCGACCGCACGACCGCCACCTCGCGCCCGATGGCCGTCTCGATCTGCCGCGTCGTCACGCCCGCGAGGATCGACACGACGAGCGCGCCTTGGGGAATCGCGTCCTTGACCTCTGCCATCACCTCGCCGAACCCCTGCGGCTTGACCGCGAGCACGACGACCGTCGCGCCCTCGACCGCACGCCGCAGGTCGGTCGTGGTGATGACGCCGGGGAAATCCGCCGCGAGATCGCCGAGCATCGACGCCGTGCGCCGCGCCGCCCGCACCGCATCCGGCGCCACGTCGCCGCCGCGCAACAGCCCGCCGATGATGGCGCGGGCCATGTTGCCGGCGCCGAGGAAGGCGAAGGTGTGGGAGGAGAGCATCGCTTTCGTGTTGATTGATTCGTATGGGGCGTCCTTGGACGTCCCGCCGCCACCGCACGTTCGGAGGGTCGTTTGTCGCATTGAGTCCGGTTCACCCATTCAGTGTCGTCCCCGCGCAGGCGGGGATCCAGAAGAGATGCCGGAGACTGGGTCCCGCGTTCGCGGGGATGACAAGGAAGTAGCGCTCTTCCCCAGCCTCTCCGCGCGTCTGTCAGAGCGCTTCCTTGGTGCTCGGCAGGCGGTCGCCGGCGGCGTCGCGGGCGGTGGCGACGCGGAGGGCGCGGGCGACGGCTTTGAAGACGGCCTCGACCTGGTGGTGGGCGTTGGTGCCCGCGAGGAGTGCGATGTGGAGGTTGCACCCGACCTCGGTGGCGAACGAGCGCCAGAAATGCTCGACCATCTCGGTCGACAGATCGCCGACACGGTCGCGCGAGAAGGTGGCGTCGCAGACGAGGTACGCGCGGCCCGAGAGGTCGACGACGGCGCGGGCGAGGGCCTCGTCCATCGGCACATAGGCGTGGCCGTAGCGGGCGACGAACGCCTTGTCGCCGAGCGCCTCGCGGTAGGCGCGTCCGAGGGCGAGGCCGACGTCTTCGGCGGTGTGGTGGTCGTCGACGTGGAGGTCGCCCGCGCACGTCACGTCGAGCCCGACGCCGCCGTGGCGCGCGAAGAGGTCGAGCATGTGGTCCAGGAAGCCGAGTCCGGTCTGGTTGCGATAGGCGCGCTCCTCAGGCGTCGCCGGGTCGAGGCGCAGCGCGAGGGTGACATCGGTCTCGGCGGTCGTGCGGCGGACGGTGGCGGTGCGGGGCACGAGGGAGGCGGACATCAGAGAGGTGAGATCGTTGGACGCAAGGTCGGGCGAATCGGGCGGTGCGGGCGGTGAATCCGGCGGGGATCGATCGACGAGAGCGTGGAGAGGCCGGTCAGACGTTCGATACCGTCTTGAATCGCAGAACATGGTGCGAGCGCGTCGCAGTGACGCAAACGCAGATCTCCGTCAGACTTCTTGCCCGCGGGAGTGTCCCGACGGCGGGGATTGATGCGTGGCCGGGAGACGTTGCAGAGCTTCCACGGTGGCTTCCAAGCAGCGGGCGAATTGCGACGGATGCCTGTTACGGGCACGGAGGAGCCGAGAACACGAGATTCGTTTCAGACGCCGCAGGGATGATGCCGTGGAGTCATTCGTCCAGGCCGAGCGCATACGAAATCTGCACCGACGTACCCGTCACGCAGGCCCGACTCGACGAGAGAAGTGGGCGCAAGGTAGCTGCCCGCAAATCCGACGTCCACTTCCGCCCCGAGCGTGATCCCTGCGGCCCGACACCCGGCACGTGTCGGTTACGTGTGATGCAGTGGGCTTGGGGGAAAAGATTCCGTGGCGTACGCTTGCGGCTCTCCCCAACCCGCCCTTTCGTTCTCATGACGACGCCCCCGTGGACCTGCTGGCGCGACGGCCAGACGTACGGTCCGTACGACGATGCTTCGCTGCGCTCCCTCGCGCAGACTGGCCGCATTCGCCCCTCCGACCTCATCTCCAACGGCGGCGCCTGGGTCGCGGCCGCATCGGTGCCCGGCCTGTTTCCGCCCGGCGCAGGCGCTCCGCAGCAGCAGTACGTCGCCCCGCAGCAGGACCACAGCCCGCAGCAGCACGGCGCGCCGCCCATGGTGGCCGTGATGCCACTCGCGCCTCCGCACCCGTCCGAGATGCCGCAGGGCGCGCCGCCTGCGATGGGGGCGCCGCCTCGTCCGATGCAGGGTGCACCGGGGATGGCCCCTGTCCCAGCGCAGATGGCACCGCAGATGATGTCACAGCCGCTGCCCGGCGCGTACCCGCCGCCTTTCTCCGGACCGCCGACCCATCGCGCCGCAGTTCGCGCCGATGCTCGGGATTCCGGGCGCGCCCGCCGGTGCAGCCATGATGGGCGCGCCGGGGATGCCCGCAGGTGGGCGCAGACAGGTTATGCAGAGGATGATGCAGCCCCGGTTCCAGCGCGACCCAGCGCGCATGGAGCGTCAGGAGGCGGCTGAGTCGACGTGGTCGCGGATGCGCGATCGGATGGCGCCGTGGCTGCTCGCGGCGATCCTGGTGCTCATCGTGATGTGGCTCTGGGGCGTCTGGAACCTGCCCGTCGTCACGATCCCGGCCTGATGCGCCTGCCGGCGACGGTTTGACGGGACTGGCTGGCGCCGTAGCGGCGGTGCGTCGGCATCGTTACAGCGCGGCGGGTGGGGTGCGGGCGATTTTGAGCGCCGTCCGTTTCCTCCTTCGTCATCCGTCCGCTCCACCGCCATGCGATCCCGTTCCCGTCTCGTCTTCGCTGCCATCGCCGCCGTCATGGCGCTCGGCAGTTACTTCTTCTCGACGCGCTCCGAGGTCAACGAGGTGACCGGCGAGCGGCAGCGGGTGGCGATGTCGCAGGAGCAGGAGATCGCGATGGGGGTGCAATCGGCGCCCGAGATGGCAGCGCAGTTCGGCGGCCTCCACCCCGATCAGCGGGCACAGGAGTTGGTCGACCGCGTCGGGCAGAAGCTCGTCGCGGCCAACCTGCCCGCCACGCCGTACCGCTTCGACTTCCACCTCCTCGCCGATCCGAACACGGTCAACGCGTTCGCCCTCCCGGGCGGGCAGGTGTTCATCACCGCCGCCCTCTTCGACGCCCTCGAAACCGAAGGACAGCTCGCGGGCGTGCTCGGCCACGAGATCGGGCACGTCGTCGGGCGGCACTCGTCGGAGCAGATGGCGAAGGCGATGCTGACGCGCGGCCTCGCGAGCGCGGGCGGCGCGCTCCTCTACGACCCGTCGAACCCGGGGATGGCGTCGCAGCTGCCGCAGGTCGTCGCGCAGTTCACGGAGATGAAGTACGGGCGCGACGACGAGCTCGAATCCGACCGTCTCGGCGTTCAGTTCACGGGGAAGGCCGGGTACGACCCGCGCGCGATGATCCGGGTGATGGAGATTCTCGCCGCGGCGGGCGGGGGCGCGCGGCAGCCGGAGATCCTGAGCACGCACCCCGACCCCGGCAACCGCATCGCCCGCATCGAGGAGGCCATCGCCGCCACGTATCCGAACGGCGTCCCGGCAGGCGCGACGGAGTGATGCGGTGGGGTGAGTCGTGAGAGGGTGAGGGTGTGAGTTGGAGGGATGCAGAAGGGATGAGCGATGGCACTGCGCCGTCTGCCCGCCCTCCCCTCCACACCAACCCACCAACTCACCATCTCGCCACCGTATGTTCGGCGGCACGTCCGCGCAGCGCGGGCGCGGCTCCCTGAGACCGAGGTCTCCCCCGACGCGCGATGCTCAACTACATCTGGGGCGGGCTGCTCGCCCTCAGCCTCCTCTTCGCCCTCATCTCCGACATCGGAGACGCCGTGCGCGACCCCTACCGCAACGGGCGCGCCCTCGCGATGCGCATCGAGGTGCCCGACGGCTACGCCGCCGACACGCGCCGACTCCCGGTGACCGTCCGCCTCGACAGCGCCGCCGTCGCGCGGTTCTACGGCACGCCGCTCGGCATCGCCCGGACCTACGACGGCGTGCTCATGCAGACGGCGGAGGGACGGCAGCTCCGCTTCGCCAAGGACGCCGACCTGCCCGGCCTGCTCGGCACCATCCGCACGCTGACCTCGCCGCGCGACAACGACCTCCGCGGAACGGTCGCCTTCACCGCCGCCGCGGGCGACACGCTCCTCGCCGCGACGATCACGTTCGCGCCCGTCCGCTTCGTCAAGCTGCAAGCGATCACCAAAGCGGCGTTCGATTTCGCGGGGACGGCCGTCGAGATCGCGCTCGGCCTCATCGGCGTGCTCGCCCTCTGGCTCGGGCTGCTGAAAATCGCCGAGAAGAGCGGGCTGATTCAGAGCCTCGTGCGGTGGACCGGCCCGATCATCCGGCCCCTCTTCCCCGGCGTTCCGCACGACCACCCGGCGCTCGGGCTCATCGTGCTCAACATGACGGCAAACATGCTCGGGCTCGGCAACGCCGCCACGCCGCTCGGCATCAAGGCGATGGAGTCGCTGCAGACGCTCAACCCCGACCCCGACACGGCGACCGACGACGAGGTCATGTTCATGGCCATCAACACGGCGAGCGTGCAGCTCGTGCCGCCGGTTCTGCTCGTCGCGATCCTGGGCCTCGAAGTGAACAAGCTGATCTTCCCGATCATCCTCGTCACCCTCCTCTCGCTCGTCGTCGCCATCACGGCCGTGCGCACGCTCGGGAAGATGCGCCGCTTCCGCGCCTCCTCGCCGACGCTCGCCGCCGCCGGATCGACTGCCGCGACGACCACCGCGCCTCTCCCCGGCGACGGGGCCGGGACGATCACCGTGGACGCCCGCGACGACGACGATTCCTCCACTTCCGACCGCGCCTGATCCATGATTCGCACCATCATCGATGTCATCTCGGTCTTCGTCCTTCCGCTGCTCATCGTCGGATTCCCCGTCTACGGCCTCATCAAGCGTGTGCCGGTCTACGAGGAGTTCATCACGGGCGCCAAGGAAGGCTTCGACATCGCCAAGTCGATCATCCCGTACCTCGTCGCCATCCTGTTCGCGATCAACATGTTTCGCGCGTCGGGGGCGATGGATTTCCTGATCGATGGCCTGCGCCCGGTGCTCGACTGGATCGGCTTCCCGCCCGAGGTGCTGCCGATGGCGCTCATCCGCCCGCTCACCGGGTCGGGCTCGGTCGGCATCCTCGCGGACCTCGTGCAGCGCTACGGCGAAGACTCGATCTTCGTCAAGATGGCGGCGACCATGTTCGGCTCGACCGAGACGACGTTCTACGTCATCGCCGTCTACTTCGGCGCTGTCGGCGTGCGCAAGACGCGCCACGCGCTCCCGGCCGGCCTCATCGCCGACATGTCGTCGGCGCTCCTGTCGGTCTACATCATCCGCTGGATGATGACGTGAGTGTGGGGGCAGGTCGCGGGGCGCGGGGAATCCGTGACCGAGTGGTTGCGTGGGGGGGCGAATGTGCGAGGCGGGCGCACCGATCTTCAGCGGTGCGCGCGTCCTTCTCCGCGTCCGTCCCTCCCGCCGTCCCGCCTCCTCAGGGCGTCCTCTCGTGCGCGTCTATTCGTTTCTCGAACGCCTGCGGTGGCCTCGCGGCTACGCGGGCAAGTTCCTCGCCATCGCCTTCGTCGGCGTCCACATCCCGCTGCTGACGCTCCTCACGTTCGCGGCGATCCAGACCGACGGCGCGGCAGTGCCGTATCTGATTGCCGCGCTCGTGTCGACGCTCGTCGGCACGGCGCTCGTCTTCTGGATCTCGTATGGCCTGCTTGCGCCCGTCCTGCGCACCGCGCGGGCGCTGAAGGCCTACGACGTGTCGGGCGAGATCCCCGACCTGCCGGTCCACCACAGCGACGAGGCCGGGCAACTGATGGCGGCGGCGCAGGCCCTCGTCGTGCGGCTCGACCGGCTGAGCGTCTTCCGGCGGCGCCTCCTCGGCGTGCTCTCGCACGACCTGCGAACGCCCCTCTCGTCGATGCTCCTCGCCACCGGGATGCTCCAAGAGTCGGCGCGCGACAAGACGCTCGACCCCGACATGGTCGCCCAGCTCGGCGATGTCATCGAGGCATCGGTCGCGCAGATGGACGCCCTGCTCACCACCATCGTCAGCGCCTCGCGGATCGACGCGCCGGAGCTTCCCTTCGAGCCCGTCGACATGACGACGGGCGAGGTGCTCGCGCACGTCACCGGGCGCCTGAAACTCGTCGCCGACGGCAAGAAGGTCGCCCTCGAACGCGACGACCACGCCCCGGCGGAGATCTACACGGATGCGCTCCAACTCGAACAGGTGCTCACCAACCTGCTCACCAACGCCATCAAGTTCACGCCGAGCGGCGGCACGGTCCGCGTGACGAGCGAGGCGTCGTCGGGCGGCGTCTCGTTCGTCGTCACCGACACCGGCATCGGAATGTCGCCAGAGCAGGTCGAGGCCGCCTTCTCGCCGACGGGCGCCGAGCAGCGCCACGGCACGAACGGCGAAACGGGCACCGGACTGGGTCTCTGGATCGTGCTGACCTTCGTCCGCAACCTCGGCGGTCACCTCTCGCTCTCGTCGGAGGAGGGCGTCGGCACCACCTTCCGCGTCTTCATCCCCGCCACCCGCACCGGCGACTCGCCCGCGCTCGCGGGCATCGACTTCGGCGCGTTGGAGGCGGCGTCGTCGTAGAGGGGGTGGTTGGTCGTTGGTTGTTGGTTGTTAAACGTTTGTAGCGGACCGGGGCGCGCGTGGAGGACGGTCGGCGTCTGCGCATTTCGGACATCGCCGCCGACCGTCCCTCCACGCGGACCACCAACGATCAACGACCAACCCGTCACCCGTGGCGCGCCTCGAAGTCGTCCATGAAGGACACGAGCGCTGCGGTGCTCTCCTCGGAGACGGCGTTGTAGAGCGACGCGCGCAGGCCGCCGGTCGAGCGGTGGCCGCTCAGGCCGATCAGGCCTGCCGACGCGGCGTCGGCGGTGAAGGCGGCGTCGAGCGCGGGTGAGGGGGTCGAGAAGAGGACGTTCATGCGCGAGCGGTCGGCGCGGGCGGCGTGGCCGCGGTAGAAGCCCGTGCGGTCGATGCGCGCGTAGACGGCGGCGGACTTGCGGTCGGCGCGGGCGTCCATCTCGGCGAGGCCGCCCTCGGCCTCGACCCACGCGAGCACCTTCTCGACGAGGTAGACGGCGACGACGGGCGGCGTGTTGAACATGCCCTTCGCGTGCGTTGCGTAGTCGAGCATCGCGGGCAGGCTGCCGGGGGCGATGCCGGCGGCGGTGCGGCGCGCGAACAGGTCGTCGCGCACGAGAACCAGCGTCACGCCCGCCGGCCCGAGGTTCTTCTGCGCCCCGGCGTAGACGAGGCCGTGCCGCGCGAGGTCGAGCGGGCGCGAGAGGAAGTCCGACGACGCATCGACGACGAGCGGCACGCCCGCTGCGCCGTGGTCTTCGACGACCGGCACGGCGTGGAATTCCGTCCCGTAGATCGTGTTGTTCGATGTGTAGTGCAGGTACGCCGCGTGCGGATCGAGCTGCCACGTCTCCTTCGGCGGGATCGACGCATACCCGCCCTCGGCGCTCGACGCGGCGACGTTGACGCGGCCCTCGCCGGGCGACTCCCCCGCGCCGCCGAGCCGCCGGGCCTCGCGGATGGCGTTGGCAGACCAGAGGCCGGTGTCGAGGTAGTCGGCGCTCTGGCCCGGCCCGCGCAGGTTCATCGGCGCGAGCGTGAACTGCGTCGACGCGCCGCCGGTGACGAAGAGGATGTGCCAGTCGTCGCCCAGCCCGAGCAGCCGCCGCAGCCGCTCGCGCGCGCTCGCCTCGACGGCGATGTACGCGTCCGAGCGGTGCGAGACTTCGAGGAGTGAGGCACCGAGGCCGTGGTAGTCGAGCAGTTCGGCGCGCACCTCGTCGAGTACGGACGTGGGGAGGGCGCCGGGGCCGGCGGAGAAGTTGTGGAGGCGGGGCATCGGGCGGAAATCGGTCAGGGAGGCGCGTCAGCGGCTGGCGGGGGCGGCGGCGGGCAGGTCTTTCGCAGTCGCATCGCCGCCACGGGTGAGGCGCCAGAGGGCGGCGAGGGCCTGTCGCGTGTCGAGGGCGGGACGGGCCTGCCGGAAGGTCGCACCGTTCGGAGGCATCCGGAAGGTGAAGATGCAGGGCGCATCGCCGCGCGTCTGCCAGGCGTCGGTGCGGCCGAAGCGCAGGTCGCACACGTCGAGCGAGTCGCCTGCGGCCGGGCTGATGCGCGTCGCGGGGCGGACGGTGTACCAGCCCTTCGAGAACCAGCGGACGGTCGCGGCGCCCTCGCCCGTCCCCCCGGCGAGCCGGTCGTGCTCGGCGGCGATGGGCTGGAACGCGATGCGGCGCGGCCCGAGCAGGCTGTACGTCCCCGCGAGAAAGACCGGATCGGGCGCCGTCCGGGCAGAATCGAACCTTGCAGAATCGGACGCGGCAGACTCTTGCGCGACCGGCTCGGTCTCGACGAGGATCGTCCACAGAATCGTCGAGAACGCCGTCGGCTCGGAGAGCATCCGCACCCGCGGCGCCGCTTCGGGTGTGCCGGGCGCCGCCGCCGCCAGGCTCTCCCGCGCGACCGACTCGACGTAGACTTTCACGCCGACGCCCCACGCGAGGTAGGCCGTCGAGAGCGCGAGGCCGACCGCCACCGCGCGCCGCCGCCGCACCGCGTCCTCCTTCATCCGCCACGCCGCGACGACCGCGACGAGCAGCGGGAGGGTATACGCGAGGTCGATGATGAAGACCGACGAGACGGCGAACGGGTGCGTCGTGAAGGGCCAGAGCAGCTGCGTGCCGTAGTTGGTGAACGCGTCGAGCATCGGATGCGTCCACATCCCCCAGAACCACAGCGCGATCCACGGGCGCACCTCGCGCGTGCCCTCGCTGCCCCACCCGAAGCGCCGGTGCAGACGCGCGGTGAGCCAGCCGAGGAGGGGCGCGGCGACGAAGGCGAAGAAGAGGCTGTGCGAGAACGAGCGGTGCAGGCGCAGCGACTCGGGCTCTGTCAGGAACGGCGAGGCGAGCACATCGAGATCGGGGAGCGTGCCCGCGAGCGCGCCCCAGAGCAAGGCGCGGCGCCCGATGCGGCGCCCGGCGGCCGCCTCGCCGGTTGCGGCACCGAGGACGATCTGGGAGAGGGAATCCAACGGGTGAGGTGGGCGAACCGGGAGGGACGGCGGGAGGAACGGTGCGGGGCGGGTTGGGTCCCGTGGGGTTGGTGAGGGTGTGGGTTGGTGAGGGTGTGGATGGACGGGCGGAGGTGGGCGCGGGGCGCGATGGCGGACGGCGCGATGGCGCGCGCGCGGTAGAGACGCATCGGCGATGCGTCTCTACGCCCCCGAACGGCACGACAACCACGGGACCCACCCCCGCGCGGTGGCGACGCGAACACCGGCAACCCGCGCGGCGCATGGTAGAGACGCATCGGCGATGCGTCTCTACGCCCCCCGACGGCCCGACGCCCCCCGACGGCCCAACGCCCAACGCCCCCCGACGGCCGCAATGACGAATGGGCCGGTGGCGGTGCCGGGTTCGGGTCCAGACGCTGCGGCAGGACCGGCGCGGCGGCGCATTCCAGCCGACATCGAAACACCTCGGCCGCTTGCCATCGCGCGTTGGCGCCCGATCTTGCCGCAACCTGCCCGCCTCCCCGATGCACCTCTGTCTCTTCGAAGACACCGCCGCCGACCACCTCGCGCCGATCACCCGGACGCGCCTGCTCTCGGACGTGCGGCCCGGCCTGCGCACCCTCGGTGAGATCGCCCGCGACGCCTTCGCCGGCGATACGGACGGCTCGGTCACGCTCGCCGTCCGCGCCGATCTCGCCGATGTCGCCGCCGAGGCGCACCCCGACGCCCGCATCGTCGTCCGCACCGACACCGCCGCGCCCCTCGCCGCCGCAGACGCGCCGACGGTGTTCGTCAGCAGCGCCTACGTGGCGCACGACGGCCCCATCCTCGACCGCCTCCGCGCCGCCGTTGCCGCCCGCGAGGCCGTCGCACTCTGGCAGGACGGATCTCTCGTCGCCGCCGTCGCGCCGGACGGCGAGGTGCCCGATGAACTGCCGCGCGTGGACGTGAGCGGTGCGCGGATGGTGACGCGGCTCTGGCACCTCGCGCCCCACGTCCGCACCTTCATCGCCGCCGACGTGGCCGCGCGCTTCGGCGATGCCCCGGCCACGCGCGAGGGCGCCGACGTCCATCCGGCGGCCATCCTCGTCGCCCCCGAGGGCATCCACATGGCACCGGGGAGCCGCATCCGCGCGGGCGCCATCGTGAGCGCCGAGAAGGGGCCGGTCGTGCTCGAACGCGGCGCCGAGATCATGGAAGGCGCCGTCGTGCGCGGGCCGATCGTGCTCGGGCGCGACGCGCACGTCAAGCCGCTCGCCTCGGTCGAAGGCACGAGCCTCGGGCCGGACTCCCGCGTCGGCGGCGAGATCCACACGAGCATTTTCCAGGAACACAGCAACAAGGGCCATCAGGGCTTTCTCGGCCACTCCTTCATCGGCGCGTGGTGCAACATCGGCGCCTCGACCGACACGTCGAACCTGCGCAACGACTACCGCGACGTGCCGCTCTACGACGCCGTCGCGGGCGATTTCGTCGAGACGGGCGAGCAGTTCCTCGGCCTCGTCCTCGGCGACCACGTCAAGTGTTCGATCGGGACGAAGTTCAACACCGGAACGGTCGTCGGCGTCGGGTGCAACCTCTACGACGCGGGATTCCACGACCGCCACGTGCCGGACTTCTCGTGGGGAACGCCGGGCGCCTACGTGCCCTTCCGCTTCGACACCTTCGAGCGCATCGCCACCTCCGTCCTCGCCCGCCGCGATCGCCGAATGACCGCCGCCGAACGCGCGCTCCTCGTCCGCATCGCCGACGCGCGCTGAGACAGCGGCTTCTGTCCTCTATCCCATCATCTCCCGATCTCTCATGGAACGCTACGCCAGCCTCGCCCCGATGGGCACCCACCGCGGCCCCACCGCGACCGCCCCGACCTCGGCCACGCCCGAAGTGACCGCCGCGCCCGCGCCCGCCCCCTCGACCGCCGCGCCCGCTGCCCCCAACACCATGCCGACGGCCGAGGCCACCGCGCCGACCGCCGCGCCCGGAAAGCCGATGCCGTCGCCCGCGCCCCACAGCAGCCCGTCCACGAGCGGCGACCTCACGAGCGGCGACGACGCCGCAGGCACCACCGCCCGTCCCGCCGCCGGGTCGTGACCGGGGCGCATCGCCCGGTGGGGGCGCGTCTGATACGGAATCGCCGTTTCTGTTGTGCACCGGGATCGTCCGTAGGGGCACGAACTATCGTGCCCCTACCGCCACCGCCGCTCCGTTTCGGCAGCATCCTCCAACACCGCGCACCGGCGATCCTCCGATTCCGATGACCCCGCACCTCCGACTCGCCTTCGCTGCCGTCGTTTTGCTGTCCGGCTGCGCCTCCTCACGCTCGACGGACAAATCGCCTGCCCTCGACGGCGCCGCCGCCGCGCGGTCGGTCGTGCTGTGCGAGACCACGCTCGCCGACCTCGAACGCCGCCTCGGCCCGCCCTCGCGCGACGGCCTCCTGAACGCGGCGCGGATCGTGACGTGGGTCACCGACTGGGACCCGCTCGTGCGCACGCTCGCCGTCCAGGTAGACGCCCGTGGCCGCGTGACCGATCTCTACTGGAACCTCCCGTCGGAGATCAGCTGGGCGCCGTCGGATCGCTGCGCGGGCCGCTGAATCGCTTCGTGTGCCCCGTGAGCGCCCCGTGACACACGGCTGTCGTCCTCCCGCGTCAGCTTCGGCGCACACTCTTCCCCGACCTCCCCGATGCCCGCGACCCGCCTCACCGCCACCTTCGACGTCACCGGCTGGGATGCCGCGCCGGACTCCGTCTTCCCGCACGAACCCGGCGAGGCGCCGATGACGCGCGTGGCCGTGCGCAAGACCTTCCGCGGAGATCTCGACGCCGAGAGCGTGGGCGAGGCGCTCCTCTGCCAGTCCGCCGACGGCGCCACCGCGCCGGGCGGCGGCTACGTCGTCTCCGAGCGCGTGCGCGGGACGCTCGCCGGGCGCGCCGGTTCGTTCGTGATGCAGCACGGCGGCATCGCCGGAGGCGACGAGGCGCCGTTCACGTTTGGGCGCATCGTCCCCGGCTCCGGCAGCGGCGCCCTGACCGGCCTCGGCGGCACCGTCGAGATCGCCGCCGACGCGGACGGCACCCACCGCCTCACCCTCACCGTCACCTTCGGCGACGATCTGGCGGAGGGCATCTGAGGCGGTGCTACCCGTGCGGCGAACCGAACCGGACCCTCGCGCGTCTCGGCGCCACCACCCTCCGCGTTCCGACCATGCCTGATTCCACGCACACATCTGTTTGCCTCGATCCGGCAGTTCACGACGCGCTTCGCGCTCGGGCGGACGAGTCGGAGCGGTCGATGTCCGATGTCGCTAACGAGGCCGTTCTCGCCCTCCTCGCCGAGGATGCGGAGGACGCGGCGGCGGTCCGCGACAGGGAGGCGGAGCCCGCCACTTCGTTCGACGCATTCGTCGCGGCCCTGCGATCCGACGGCGCACTCTGATGCCCGGCCGCCACCGAATCGACATCAAGGCGAGTGCAGTTCGGGAGATCCGCGCGATTCAGCGTCTCAAGGACCGCCAGCGCGTCGTCAAGCGGATCGAGGCGCTCGCCCACGACCCGCGCCCACCCGGTTGCACCAAGCTATCGGGGCAGAATGCCTACCGCGTTCGGCAGGGCGAATACAGAATCGTCTACACGGTCGCCGACGATGTGCTCGTCGTGATGGTCGTCAGGGTCGGCCACCGGCGCGATGTCTACCGTTGACGCCGACTCAGCCTCGCGCAAGCCTGCTCGCGTCAGCGCTCACGCGGGCCGGTAGGCCTTGTAGAGCGTGGCGATGCCGAAGGTGAGCGGACGCGCCTCGGCGCGCTCGAAGCCCGCGGCGCGCATCCGGTCGAGGAACGCCTCGCCGCTCGGGAAGACGGCAGCGGAGGCTTGCAGGTACTCGTAGGCGCCCCGGTTGCCCGAGATGCCCGCCCCGACGCGCGGCAGCACGTGGCGGCTGTACCACTCGTAGAACTGCTTGAACGGCGCCTGGGTCGGCTGCGAGAACTCCAGCACCACGAGCGGCGCGCCCGGACGAAGCACGCGCCGGATCTCGGAGAGACCCGCGACCAGGTTCTCGAAGTTGCGAACGCCGAAGGCCGCAAGGGCCGCGTCGAAGCCCGGAGCGGCGTCGGCGGTGGCGCCGGGGCGGGCAGTGACGCCGTCGGCGAAGGGCAGGTGCTCGGCGTCCGACTGCTGCAGGACGACGCGCGAGGCCTCGCCGCGGCGGGCGATCTTGATGCGTCCGCGTGCCAGCATCCCGTCGGAGATGTCGACGCCGACGACCTGTTCGGGGTCGAGGCGGAGGGCGTCGATGGCGAGGTCGGCGGTGCCGGTCGCCACGTCGAGGATGCGGCGCGGGCGCTCGTCGGCGAGCCAGGCGACGGCGCGGCGGCGCCAGAGGCGGTCGATGCCGAACGAGAGGACGCGGTTGAGGAGGTCGTAGCGCGCGGCGATCGAGTCGAACATCTGCTCGACGGCGGCGCGCTTGCCGTCCTGCCGGTCGCCCACGGGCGGCGGTGCCGGAACGGCGGCGGGCGTGGACATAGGCGGCGGAGTCAAAGCGTCAGGCATTGCAAATCGGAAGTGTCGGGGGCGTAGAGACGCATCGGCGATGCGTCTCTACCGGGCGTCACCGTCAAGAACATCACCGCCCTCCCGGACGGTCGGTGGCGGCCGCGCGGACGGGCGAGCGGAAGGCGCGGTCGGCGTCGGTCGGCGTCTCGACCCAGTCGGCGACGAAGACGTTGGTGTCGCGCGATCGCGTCCGGCTCGTGTTGCGGTTCGAGGCGAAGACGAGGCGCGTGCCGTCGAAGCTGAACATCGGGAAGGCGTCGAACGTCTCCGAATCGAGGATCTTCTCCATCCCCGTGCCATCGGCGCCGATCATGTAGATGGCGAAGATGCGCCCACCCGTGCCTGCGGTCACGCTCTCGTGGTTGGAGGCGAAGACGATGCGGCGCCCGTCGGGGTGAAAGAACGGCGCCCAGTTGGCGCCCGGCAGGCGGGTGACCTGCCGCGCGTTCGAGCCGTCGGCGCGGGCGACGAACAGCTCCATCTCGCGCGGCTCGACGAGACCGGTGGCGAGCAGGCGGCGGTAGTCGGCGAGCTCGTCGCCTTCGGGCCGCGAGGCGCGCCAGACGAGCTGCCTAGAGTCGCGCGAGAAGAAGGCGCCGCCGTCGTAGCCCGGCGTGTCGGTGAGTTGGAGGAGCGCGCCGGTGGCGAGTTCGTAGCGCCAGAGCTCGAGATCGCCCGAGCGCGTCGACGTGAAGACGATGTAGCGCCCGTCGGGCGAGACGGTGGCCTCGGCGTCGTAGCCCGGCCCGGTGATGAGCGGCTGAATGTCGGAGCCGTCGGCGTTGGCGGTGTAGATGTCGAAGCTGTCGTAGATCGACCACACGTAGCGCCCGCCGGTCGGCGCCTCGACGGTCGGGCACTCGCGCGAGGTGCGATGGGTCGAGGCGAAGACGACGCGCCCGTCGGGGAGGAAGTAGCCGCACGTCGTGCGCCCCTGCCCGGTCGAGACGCGCCGGTAGCGGTCCATCTCGGCGCCGGGAAGGACCTCGCCGCGGCTGCTCATCACGAACTGCTGGTCGCAGCCCTGCGAGTTGATGCGGCCCCAGTCGGACTGGAAGATCAGGTGCTTGTCGTCGAAGCTCCAGTACGCCTCGGCGTTGTTGCCGCCGAAGGTGAGCTGGCGGACGTTGCGGATGTGGGCCTCGCCGTCGAAGCGGAGCGAGTCGCGCGAGGGGTCGTACGGCGCGGCTCCGGAGGTGACGCCGACGGTGTCGATGCGCGGCGCGGGCGCGGTGCGGGGCGAGCAGGCGGCGAAGGCGACCGCCGCCGCGAGGCAGGCGACGGTGACGGAGGGGCGCAGGAGCATCGGCGGAAGCGCGGCGAAGACGCGGCGGCGGGGATCGGTGACGAAGGAGGCAGGCCCGCTCCGAACGACACCCTGCCGGGCCGGGTCCGGTGCGTTCCGCGAAGAGGTCGTGGGGTGGTGAGGGTGTGGGTTTGTGAGTTGGTGAGGGTGTGTGATGACGAAGGCGAGCGCCGACGGGGCGCGTGGGCGGAGCGGCTGCGGCCCACATTCGGCGACGGAGGTCAAGGCAGGGCATCGCCGCTGCGACGCTCCCACCCCACCAGCACGCAAACCCACACCTCACCAACACACCCCCCGCGGCGAAATGCGCGGCGGGGGGCGCCTACCCGGTCGATTCGTTCGTTCCTCCCTCACCCCCTGCCCTACCCGATGCCGACCCTCCGCGCCTTCCGCGCCGCCGCCCTCGCGCTCGCCCCCGCCGCCGTCTTCGCGCCTGCCGTCCGCGCCTGCCCCCCGTCGTCGCCCGGCGTCGTCGTCAAGTGCCCGCCCACGTGGACGCTTCTGGAAGCTGCACCGCCGACCGGCGTCGTCCTCGACAAGAGCGCGCTGCTCGGCGCCGCGCCTGCGAAGGGCACCGGCGAGGTCGCGCCGACCCTACCGACGCTCGCGCCCGGCGACACCCTCCGCGGCACGCTTGGCGCGGGCGATGCCGCACGCGGGCCGCTCGTGCGCCTCGACGTGGCCGCCGGGCAGCGCTACACCGTCGCGCTCGCCTCCGCCGACTTCGACGCCTTCCTCGCCCTCGGCACCCTCGCCGACGAATCCGACGCCGCCGCCTTCGACGCGACGCAGACCGACGACGACAGCGGCGGCGGCACCAACGCCCGCCTCGTCTTCACCGCCGACGCGAGCGGCGCCGTCTACGTCCGCGTCGCCGCCCTCAGCGACGACGAATCGGGCGCCTTCGCGCTCTCGCTCGTTCCGACGACCGCCGCCGCTCCGCACGCGATCACGCCCGGCGAGACCGTGCAGGGAAGCCTCGACGCCGACGACGCGGTCCTCGGCGACGGCTCGTTCGCCGACCTCTACACCTTCACCGCCGCCGCCGGCGAGGCGTTCGAGATCACCCTCGCCTCCGACGACTTCGACGCCTACGTGTCTGTCGGGACGGGTCTCGCCAGCGCGTTCGAGGAGATCGACCACAACGACGACGGCAACGGGCCGGACGACGGCACGCACGCGCGCCTCGCCTTCACCGCGCCGTCGGCGGGCACGTACGTCATCGGCGCCAACTCGCTCGCGGCGGGCGAGACGGGCCGCTACCGCCTGCGCATCGAACGCCGCTGAGACCGACGACGGCGCCTTCACGCCACGTTCGCGGGCATCTTCGGAGCCGCGCCGGGGCGCGCGGGTACGGGCCGGACTGCCTCTCCCCCGATGTCTGCACCCTCCGACGCCCCCGACCGCCGCTTCCTCGCCACGCAGACGCTCTCGATGCGCTGGGGCGACATGGACGCGCTCGGGCACCTCAACAACGCCGTCTACCTGACCTACTTCGAGCAGGCGCGCACGGACTGGCTCCTCGGCGTCGAGGGCGGGCGGCGAGGCGTGGAACGCCCGCATGGGGCCGGTGATGGCGCGCGTCGAGTTCGCCTACAAGCGGCCCATCGTGTTTCCGGCAACCGTTCTCGTGGACCTGTGGAGCGAGGCGCCGCGCCGCTCGTCGGTCGTCGTGCACTGCCGCCTCCGCACCGCCGACGCGCCGGAGGTGACCTGCGCCGAGGGGCAGACGACGCTCGTCTGGGTCCGCCTCGACACCGGGCGCCCGACCTCGCTCCCCACCCTCTTCCAGCGCCTCTGGGACGCGGGCGATTCGCCGGACGAGCCGTGACGACCCAGGACCCTCCAGCAGGCACCGCTTCGGTCCCGCGCTGCTCGTGCGGCCACGACCGGCGCCACCCGTACGTCGTCGCCGACCTCGTCTACCCGAAGGGCAGCGGCCTCAAGATGTGGCTCGTCGGCGCCTCGGCGACCCCGACCGAGGTCCGCTTCCGCTGCCGCCGCTGCGGCGAAACGTTCGAGACGACGACCGACGTGATGGAGCGCCGCCGCCACCGCTGACGCGCGCACGACGGGGTCAGGCGCCGCGCTCGCTATCGAAGAACGACGCCTGCTGAAACCGCAGCCCCGCCACGACCGCGTCGACACGCGCGGCGCTGAGGCGTCCGATGGGCGCGCTGAGGGCCGCCTTGTCGGCGACGGAGACGTGGGAGACGAGGACGATGCCGGGCCGGTCGAGGCCGCCCTCGCCCGCGTCGAGGAGGACATTCCCCGGCTCGCGCCCGCGCGTCCGGTTGGTGCTGATGGCGCAGACGACGACGGTTTCGATGCGCGAGCGGTTGAACACGTCGTCCTGCACGACCACGTGCGGGCGCCGCTGCCCGCCGCGCCCGCCGCGGATGTCGGCCGCGTCGATCCACACGATGTCGCCGCGCCGGACGCCGTCGCCCATCCCCACGAGTTCCACGACTGTCACGGCGCCGCGCAGCCCGTCATCTGCCGCGTGAAGGTGACGACGAGCAGCCGCCACGCGCCGTCGGTGCGGGCGAACTGGAAGGCGTCGGTGCCGCAGTGGCTGAAGCGCGCGCCGATGTGGAAGTCGTAGGCGGTCCACAGCGTCGCCAGATCGCCCGCGATCTCGACGCGCGGTGCGTCCATCCGCTCGACGAGCGGATCGGGCGCCGCCGCGATGCCCCGCGCCCACGTCCGGCCCGGCGTCACGCGCGCCCGCCCGTCGGCCCCCACCGACACGACGACCGCGTCGGGGTGGAGCGCGGCGAGGAGCGCCGTGCTGTCGCGCGCGATCATCCCGTCGAAGAGGCGCTGCGCCGCCGCCACGACGGCGGCCGTGTCAGCGGCCGGGGGCGCGGGCGTCGGGAGCGGAAGGCGAAGCGTCCCCTGCGCGGCGGCGATTCCGGGCGTGGCGGCGGCGAGGACGAGGCAGGCGGCGAGAGGGCGCATCGGGGCGGGCGAGATGGAAATGCGCGTCAGGCGATGCGCTGCCGCAGTGTAGCGCGGCGCGTCACCGGGATGCAAGCGCTGCCGAGCACGTCCGCGCCACCGCATCCCCGTTTCCAGCGATGGAGTGGCGACGGTGTCCCCGGTCGTGCGCAGACGCCGGCGTCCCGAAGCCGACACGCCTTACGACCCGTGTCGATCGGCGTCGACCGAGCCCGTCTCACGCATCGGCGGCGACGTCAGGGCGCCACGCCGACGAGGTCGAATGCTTCGGCGACGAGGCGCACCGAGCGCAGGCGCGCGGCGGGGTCGTGCGTCATCGTGGTGAGCATCAGTTCGTCGGCGCCGGCGGCGGCGGCCATTTCGGTGAGACGGTCGCGGACCGCGCCGGGCGTGCCGACGACCATCAGGCGCCGCCGCGCGTCGGCGGCAGCGCGCTCAGAGGGCGTGTACGGGTAGGCGAGCGCCTCGTCGGGGCTCGGGAAAGCGCCGAACTCGCCGCGCCCGAGCCGCACCCACACGAGGTCTTGCGACGCCGCGAGGTGCTGCGCCTCGGCGTCGCTTTCGGCGCAGACGACGGCGGCGCCGAGGATCGCGTGCGGCGCGGGAAACGCCTCGGACGGACGGAAGGCCGCGCGGTACGCATCGAAGGCAGGGGCGGCGGGCGCAGGGCTGAAGTGGCTCGCAAAGGCGTAGCCCATCCCGTGCGCCCCGGCGAAGGCCGCGCTCGCGCCGCTCGACCCGAGCAGCCACATCGGCGGAAGGGGCACGTCGGCCGGGACGGCGGTGATGCTGGCGAGCGGGTGGCCGGCCGGGAAGCGGCGCGCGACGAGGCCGGCGAGTTCGGCGAACTGCTCGGCGAAGGCGTCCGGCGGGAAGGCCCGGAGGGCGGCGCTCGTGGCCGGGTTGGTGCCCGGCGCCCGCCCGATGCCGAGGTCGATGCGGCCCGGATAGAGCGCCTCCAGCGTGCGGAACGTCTCGGCGAGCTTGAGCGGAACGTGGTTCTGCATCATCATCCCGCCCGACCCGACGTGGATGCGCTCGGTCGCAGCGGCGGTGTGGGCGATGAGGATCTCGGGCGCCGCGGACGCGATGCCCGGCATTCCGTGGTGCTCGGCGTACCAGACGCGCGTGTAGCCGAGGTCTTCGGCAAGGCGGGCGAGGTCCACCGACGCGCGGAGGGCGTCGCCGGCGGTGGAGCCCGACGGGACGGGCGCGAGGTCGAGGATGGAAAGAGGCAGCATGAAACCGGCGGAGCAAAAACCTCCGAACGGAGGCCAACCGGCAAGGGTTCAGCCCTCGCCGTGTGCGCTCACCAAGGCGGTGCATCGGCGGCCCCGAGGCTCCCGCCGCCTGGAAGCTCCGACGCAGAAGCCAACGGCCCTGTGGGCATGGCGAGCGCGATGGAGATGCGTTACCGCGTCCGGTCGAGGTCGGCGATGGTGCGGGTGGAGGGCGGGCGCTCGCGCTGGAGGCGGGCGGCGACGGCGTCGGCGCGGGCGAAGGCGCGCAGCACGTTCTCGCCGGCGAGCTTGCGCAGGTCGGCCTCGCTCCATCCGCGGCGCAGCAGTTCGGCGAAGAGGGCCGGGTAGGTGCTCACGTCTTCCAGCCCGCGCACGGTCTCGGTGATGCCGTCGAAGTCGCCGCCGATGCCGACGTGGTCGGCGCCTGCGACCCGGCGGACGTGGTCGAGGTGGTCGGCCACGTCGCCGAGCGTCGCGCGCGGCTGCGGGTGGGCGGCGCGCCAGTCGGTCATCGTCCGCTCGGCGCTCGCCCGGTCACCGCGCCGCGAGCGCCGAGCGGACGGCGGCGTCGCGCGCGGCTTCCCAGTCGGCGACGGCCTGGGAGACGAACGGCGGCACGAACGTCACCATCACCACGCCGCCGTTGGCAGGCATCCGGCGAAGGATGGAGTCGGGGACGTTGCGGGCGACGTCGGTGACGGCGCGGGCGGACGAGTGCGAGAAGATGACCGGGGCCTCGGTCGCGTCGAGCGCATCGCTCATGGAGGCGGGCGAGACGTGCGAGAGGTCGACGAGCATCCCGATGCGGTTCATCTCGCGGACGACCTCGCGCCCGAACGGGGTGAGGCCGCCGTGGCGCGCGCTGTCGAGGGCCGCGTCGACCCAGTCGAGCGTCACGTTGTGCGTGAGCGTCATGTAGCGCACGCCGAGGTCGCCGTAGGCGCGGAGCACGCCGAGCGAGTTCTCGATGGCGTGCCCGCCCTCCATCCCCAGCACCGACCCGATCTTCCCGGCGGCCCGCGCGGCGCGCAACTCGGCCGCGCTCCGCGCCGGGACCAGCTCCGGGTAGGCGGCCATCATGCGCCGGGCGATGTCGATCTGCTCCAGCTGCACGCGCGCATAGCCGGGCGCGCTCGCCGACGTGCCCTGCGGCGCATACGCCCCGTCCTCCCGCTCGCCGGGCGTGTAGACGGACCAGAACTGCCCGCCGACGTGGCCGCGCGCGAGCCGTGGGAGGTCGGTCATGCCCGGCGTCGTGCGCCGCAGGTCGTAGGCGGCCACGTCGCCCGGCGCGGTGCGGCTCTCACGGATCGTCCACGGCAGGTCGTTGTGCCCGTCGATGACCGGGTAGCGCGCGAGGAGCCGCTCGGCGCGCGCGAGGTAGGGATCGGAGGGCTGGGCGAGTGCGGCGGGCGCTGCGACGAGGAGCACGGTCAGGGCAGCGGCGAGACGCCCGGACAGGCGCCCGGTCCGGACGCCTCGCGCACGGCCCATCGCAACATGGCGCTCGAGAGGAAGCGGGCGGGGTTGGGAGAGGTCGTGGGGCATTGGTGGGTGGGATTGGAAGAGCGGCAGCAAGGGGTACGATAGGTCGCGCGCACTCAAACGCTGGGGCGCGTCCCCAAAAACGCGGGCACTACAGCGCGAACGTGTAGGTGTACGTGGCCACGAGACTGGGCTGACTGGTGAACGGGCGCGCGGTGAGACCACGAGCCGGTCGGTGTGGAAGCCCTCGTTGAGCACGAGGTAGAAGTCGCTGCCCTCGCGCGGGTTGTAGCGCAGGCGCGGGTTCAGCAGCCCGACGTCGACGGCGCTGTCGAGTTGGACGACGGACGCGAGCGACCACCGCGTGTTGAGCGCCGCCCGCACGAGGGCGCTGCCGACGTGCGCCGTAAACGTCTCGCCGCGTCCGGGAAAACCGGTGCGGTTGACCTCGTAGGCGCCGCTGAGGGTGAGAAAGCGCGAGAGCACCCAGCGGGGCGAGAGTTCGCCGTGATCCGTCGTAGAACGCGCCGCCACCGGCCGCGACGGTCGTGCTCACGGCCTGCCCGGCGGGCGTCTCGTAGAATGCCCTTCCGGAGGCGTACGTGTACGATCCGGCCAGCACGCGGGCGGCGTCGGGGAGCGAACATCCATCGCGCAGGTCGTCGCAGGTCACGTTCGCGTCCATCTTGAGGGTGGCGGCGGAGGGGACGATGCCCTTCCACGCGAGGTCGTTCTCGGCCGTGCCGTCGGCGTTGCGGAGAAAGCCGAGGGACGAGGCCATCACGCGGCTGCGCGCGAACGGCAAGCGCGGCGCGGCGCTCCATGCGTGCGAGAGTTCGCCCCGGAACGCCGCGTAGCCCGACCGCTGCTCGAAGCCGAGGCCGGGACGGTAATCGCGCCCGGAGTAGATGCCGCTCACCGGGTAGCTCGTGCCCACGCAGGCGCAGACGTCTGGGCGGCAGCGGTCTGCGCGGCGGCGAGGCCGGGCAGGAGGGCGATCAGGAGCAGGGCGAAGGGGCGCATCGTGGGCCGGGGCGTTTGGAAAGGAGCGTGCCGGGCGACCGGCGAACGGGCGGCGGTCCGTGCGAACGAGGCGTCAGGCTGCAGCCTGCGGCACGGACACGGCGCCCACCGCGACGGGCACAGGCGCGTCCGTCAGGAGTGACGCGTCGAGCGTCGCAACGCGCGCGACGTGCGCGGCCACGTCCACGCGGAGCAGGATCAGCGCGGAGACGACGGGCACGGCGGCCATCGCGAAGAACACCTGCACGGGCGTGAACGCGGCGACCAGCGGCCCCATGAGCGCCGAGCCGAGCGCGTAGCCGACATTCGAGATCGCCATGAAGAGCGCGAACTGCACAGCCGCGACGGGCTTCCAGCACAACGCCATGCACGTTGCGAAGAAGGCGATGGTCGCCAGCGTCTGCGCGGTGACGAAGAGCACCAGATACGCCTGCATGACGAGTGGCGACGACCAGAACGGGGCCGCAAGCCCCATCGCTACGCCGACGCCCGCGACGACGAAGAGCGCCACCCGGATGGCGCGCGTCCGCCCGAGCCACGAGACGAGCAGCCCTCCGCCGACCATCCCGGCAACGCCCCCGACCAGCGTGGCGACAGCCTTCGCGTTCGAGAATGCCGTGTCCGTCCACCCGAGGTGCTGGACCGTGAAGACAGGCCCAAAGGCGTCAAAGATGCCTTCGCTGACGAGCGCGGCAAAGATGGCCGCGGCCACGAGCAGGCTCGCGGGCAGCGACGCGACGCGGCGCAGGCTGCCCGCGATCTCGGCCCATCCGCCGAGTTGGAGCGCCTTGGCCGCAGGCGAGGCCTGGCCTGCCGTCCACGGCAGCATCCGCTCGCCCGGTCGCTCGCGGACGACGAGCGGCACGAGCGTGAACGCGAACGTCATCAGTCCGGCAACGGCGAGCGTTGCCGAGACGCCGATGTGCGTGAGGAGATAGGATGCGCCCGCCGCCGTCCCGGCCGTGCCGAGCACCTTTCCGCCCCACATCAGCCCGTTGGCGCGCGCCTGCTCGTCGAGCGGCACGACGTCGATGGTGAGCGCGTCGGTGGCGATGTCCTGGAGGGCGAGGAACAGGCTGCCGACGGTGAGCAGGACCGTGAGCGAGCCGAGGTTCGCGAGCGGGTCCGGCACGAGCGCCATCGCGGCGTAGCCGAGCGCGCCGCCGGTCGTGCCAACGAGCATCCACGGACGGCGGCGGCCCATCGCAAGGAACGAGTAGCGCTCCATCAGTGGCGCGTAGAGCACCTTGAGCGTCCACGGCAGCATGAGCGCCGAGATCATGCCGCCGATGACGAGTGGCGACACGTCGTGCGCGGCGAGGAACGCCGGGAAGGCGACGATGAGCAGCCCGATCTGGATACCCTGCGCGACGTACATCGCGGTGACGGTGGCGAGGCGGAGCGGGCGGCTCTCGGTGAGGGCGAGGGGCATCGGGGCACGGGAGATGAGGCACGACGAGCGCCTCGGGATGGGAGGAGTGTCTCGGCGGTTCAGGCGGGCGACACGGACATCGGGGCGCGCATCGGGAGCGGTTGCCCGTAGGTGAGGCGGCGCCAGAGCCACTCCATCGGCCCGTGGCGGAAGCGGCGCAGCCACCACGCGCTCGCCGCGATCTGCCCGGCGAAGAGGGCGAGCCCCATCACCGTCCACACGACCGGCCCGACGCGCCCCCACAGGCCAAGCCCGATCCCGTAGAACAGGCCGATGCCGAGCAGCGACTGCGCGAGGTAGTTCGTGAGCGCCATCCGCCCGACCGGCGCGGCGACGCCGAGCACCGGCCGCCACGCCTCGCGGCGCCACAGGAGCGCGTACGCCGCCGCGTAGGCGAGCGCGAGCGGGACGACGCCGAGCGCGTACGCCGCTGCCTTCTGCATCCCCGCTGGGCCGGGTGGGAAGTCGCCAGGGCCGCCCATCACCACGCCCAGCGCGATGTTCGCCGGCAGCCCGACGGCGAGACCCCACACGAGCACGCGGCGCAGCAAGCGCGTGTCGCCGAGCAGCGTCCCAGCCATCAGGCGGCGGCCCGCCCAGAGGCCGATGAGGAAGATGCCGAAGACCTTGAAGAAGCGCCCGCTCCAAAACAGGTCCCCGTACCGGTAGAACACGCCGACGAGGTTGGTCTTCAGCACGTCCCCCCATCCGCCCGTCTGGAACGCCGTCATCCCGTCGATGCCGAGGGCGCGGGTGGCCGCGTCGCCCACGCTGAACAAGACGAGCCCCGGGTTGACGATCACCAGTAAGGTGGGATCGTTTGGGTCGAAGACGGCCCACATCGCGGCGTACTGCACGACGGGCAGGACGAGCAGCACGGCCGCCCACGTCAGCAGCGTCCGGTCGGCGCGGGCGCGGAAGAGCAGGAGGGCGAAGCCGCAGAGCGCGTAGAGCGTCAGGATGTCGCCGGGCCAGATCAGCGCCAGGTGGACGAGTCCGATGCCGAGCAGCACGAACAGGCGCCGCCGGAAGCGCGAGGCGAACGCATCGCCGCGCGCCTCGGCCCGCGTCATCTGGACCGCGAAGCCGATCCCGAAGAGGAGGGAGAACAGCGTGTAGAATTTGCCGTCCACGAAGACGTGCATCAGAAACCACACCGGGCTGTCGATGGCCGCCGTCGAGAATGCCGCGCGGGCCTCGGGCGACATGAACATCCACCCGGTGAAGGTGGCGAGGTTGGCGATGGAGACGCCGAGGAGGGCAAGCCCGCGCAGGCCGTCCAGCACGGTGATGCGCTCGCGGTTGGAGATCGGACCGGCGGAGAGATGGGAGAGCATCGGAGGCGGTGGCGAGAGGAGCGAAGGGGGAGCGGCGCGGGAGGCGGGCGTCATTTCCGAGGCGGGTACAGCACGCGAAGCGTCCGCGACATCATCGCGGGGACGACCGACGTGTGCGTCTCGCCCTCGAACACGGCGGCGTCCACGGTCAGGCCGGTGTAGCCCCGGCTCCGCAGCGCTTCGGTGAGGCGCTCCATCGGCGGCACCATCGACCGGCCCTCCTCCGATCCGACGGAGAGGAAGACGTGCGCCGGGAGGGCCGTGTGCGCGCGCGCGAACGCCGCCTCCGTGGCGAACATCTCGCTGCCGCTCCACCACAGCGACGGGCTATTGATACCGACGCGCTGAAAGAGGCCGGGCGCCTCGAAGAGCGCGTAGGCCGCGAAGAGCCCTCCCAGCGACTGCCCCGAGATGCCCCGGTCCTCGGTCGTCCGGTAGGCGCCGTCGACGAACGGGATCACCTCCTCGCGCAGCACCCGCAGGAAGTCCGCGCCGCCGCCGGAGCGGACGGTTTCCACCGGCTGGCCGAACTGCCGCGCGATGAGGGAGTCCGTCGCCGGGTTCGCCGACGGCGTGTAGTCGCGCCAGCGGTTCGTGAACCACGAGTCGAAGGCGTACTCCCCGTTGCCGATGCCGACGAGGATGACGTCGTCCAGTGCGTCGTAGATGTCCATGAACGCGCGGGCCGAGACGGCCACCGGGAAGGTGCGGTACCCGTCGAGGATGTACAGGACGGGATAGCGTGTGGTGTCGCCCTCCGCATAGCCATCCGGCGGGGCGATGTAGAGCCGGTACGAGTGCCCGTTCACAGCGGATTCGAGGTCGACCTGCTGCGACCCGAGAAGGGAGACGCGGGGCGCGACCTGGGCATGGGCGACGCCGGTGAACACGGCGGCGGCGAGACAGCAGGCCAGGAGATGTCGGCGGGTCATGGATGAAACGGGCAATGGGTGAATCAGGCGACGGCTTCGACCGGGCGCGCGGGAGCCACGGAGCCGTCCACGTCGGCGAGCCCGTCGCCCGACGTGTCCGGCGGCTGGCGGCGGGCGTAGTAGGCGTAGACGGGCAGGCCCAGCGCGACCAGCCCGAAGCCCGCCAGCGCCCGCCCCGGCGTCGCCACGAACGTGTTGCCGATCAGGAGGACGACGGCGAGCAGGTAGAGCGCCGGCACGACCGGGTAGCCCCACGCCCGCACCGGCCGCTCGGCGTCGGGCAGCGTCCGCCGGAGCACGAACACAGCGCCGACCGTCAGCCCGAGAAACGCGAGCCCAACGACGACGGAGATGTCTGTGAGGACCTCGAACGTGCCCGACGCCGTGAGCACAAGGCACCATGCCCCGAAGGCCAGCACGGCGACCCACGGGATGCGCGTGGTGGGGTGCACGCGGGCGAGCGCGGCCGGCAGCAGGCCGTCGCGCGCGAGCGCGTATGACACACGGGGCACGGCGAGGACGCCCGCGTAGACCCCCCCGAACGTCGAGAGCATCAGGCCCGCCGCCAGGAGGGACGCCACCCCAGCCCCGAACAGACGAACCATCACCTCGCGCGCCACCGACGACTCGGGCGAGACGCTGGCGACGGCCTCCGGCGCGAGCACGTAGAAGTAGGCGGCGTTGACGAACAGGTAAAGCACCATCACAACGCCCGCAGCGCCGACGAGCGCGCGCGGCAGCGTCCACGACGGCCGCCGGACCTCGCCCGCGACGAGCACGAGCAGGTCCCACCCCTGATAGCTCCAGAGCGCGCCGATCATCGCGGCGCCAAAGCCCGCCAGCCCGAACCGCGCGCTCGCCGGCACGTCCGCGCACGACACGGCGGCGCCGGACGCGCCGAAGTGTCCCCACGAGCCGTCGCCCCACACGAATGCGACCACGCCGATGCCGAGCACGAGCAGCACCTTCATCGCCGTCAGCACCGTCACCAGGTGCCCTGACTGGCGGACGGGTAGGAAGTTGAGTCCAACGATGACGACGATCACGGCGTACGGCAGCACCCGGACGGCGAGCGGCGAGAGCGCCCCACCGACCACATCGTTCAGGAAAACGACGAACAGGATGGCGCCGGGCCGCATTTGCCGCCGACGAGCCCACGAACGTCTCCGTCCACCCGTAGAGAAAGCCCCAGCGCCGACCGTAGGCGGCCCGGAGGTAGTTCATCGCCCCGCCGGCATGGGGCATCATCGTGCTCAGCTCGGCGTAGGCGAGCGAGCCGAAGAGCGCCAGCACGCCGCCGAGCACGTAGGCCGCCATCACCAGCCACGGCTCGCCCACGTTGCACGTCATCACGCGCGCCTTGACGAAGACGCCCGTCCCGATGACGTTGGCGAGAATGATCGCCATCGCCGGGACGAGGCCGAGGCCACGCGTCAACCCCGGTGAAGCGGTCCGGCTCATGGGGCCGACGGGGCGGCGAGCGCCGCGAAGTCGGTCATCCCGAACGCCTCGAGCAGCGCCGCGTCGTGGGGCGCGTCGTCGGCGTTGCGGGCGCGGACGCCGAAGTCGAGCCCGACGACCGTCCGAAGCGGGCGCGTGCCCGGCGCCATCGCGATGAGATCGGCCATCGCGTCGACGACATCAGCCGGGTCGGTCGGCGTCTCGGGGCTGGCGAGCATCGCCTGGAAGTCGGTGCCCATCGCCGCGAACGCGCCCGTCACGGCGTCGGGGTAGGTCGCCATGCGGCCGTCGGCGTCGGCGGGGGCGGTCATCGACGGGAAGAGGCTCGTCGTGAACGGCCCCGGCTCGACGATCACGGCGTCGATGCCCGTCTGGGCGAGTTCGAGGCGGAGGGCGGCCGTGTAGCCTTCGAGCGCCCACTTGCTCGCGTGGTAGACGCCGAAGAACGGGAGGGCGCAGCGCCCGGCCGTCGACGAGACGTTGACGACGAGGCCACGCCCGGCCGCGCGCATCGCGGGCAGGAACGCCCGGCACACGCGGTGGACGCCGACGACGTTGACGTCGAGTTGCCGCGCCAGTTCGTCCGCCGTGAACGCCTCGGTGATGCCGCCGAACATCTGCCCGGCGTTGTTGACGACGGCGTCCGGCGCGCCCCACGCGTCGAGAATCGTCGCGGCGACGGCGTCGACGGAGGCGTCGCTCGTCACATCGAGGTCGAGCACGCGAAGAAGGAGGTGCTCGGTCTCGGCGACGGTTTCGAGGGCGCGGGCGGCGTCGTGGTTCTTGCCGCCGGGCGCGCGCATCGTGGCGGCGACGCGGTGCCCGGCGCGGGCGAGCGTCAGGGCGAGGTCGTGGCCGAAGCCGCTGCTGCAACCGGTGATGACGATGGTCTGGGGCATGGGTCTGGGGATGTTTGTGCGTTGGGCTGGGTCTGCGAGCGCCGCCGCCGGTTTCCCGGCACGGCGATGCGCGGGGCGGGCTACTGCCCGGAGGCGGCGTTGAAGCCGGGCGTCTCGGCGTTGGCGACGGCGAGGGACGAGTGCCACTGGACGACCCGCCAGGCGCTGCCGTCGCGCTCGAACACGACCGTGAGCCGGACCGGGAGGGTGGTGCCATCCGGGAAGCGGAACGTCGGCTGCGAGGCAGACCAGCCGACGTCGCCCCGCTCGTAGGCGTCGATGTCGCCCGGCGCGACCGTCATTCCGGTCATGGCCGCAGCCTGTGCGACGAAGAGATCCGCCGTCTCGGTGGCGCCGCGGAGATACTCGGCCGGATCGCTGCCGATCGCCACGAGCCCCGAGTCGGAGAACGCGGCCCGGATGGCGGCGGCGTCGTTGTTCTGGAACGCGCTCAGCACCTGACGCGTCGCCTCGGCGACGCCCGGCGAGGGCTGCACCGCCGGACCAGACGCCTCGGCGGCGGGGGCCGTGGCGGCAGGGGCGGGCGCGGGCGTCTGGCAGCCGGTGAACAGCGGGGCCGCAATCAGCGCGGCGAGGAGGAATCGGGGCATGGTCGGAGGATCAGGGAGGGTGAGGGGGGAGCGCCCCGGCGACGGGCGATGGGCGACGGGCCGAGGCGCACGGGTGCGTCAGTTGGCCGGTGCCGCGTCGGGCGTGTCCCAGCTGTACATGTCGCGGGCGTAGAGCCACTCGCCGCCGACGAGGCGCCACACGACGAGCGACTTGCCCGTCTGCACGACCTTCCCGTCGGCAAGGATGGCGATGGTGGCGCGCTCGACGGCATCGTCGCCGTAGCGGGTCACCTCGTCCGTCGTGAGCGTGACCACGAGACCACCCGAGGCGAGCATTGCGGCGAAGTCGGCGCGGATGGCGTCGCGGCCGACGACCGGCGGGGCGCCGGGCGGAAGGACGATGGCGTCCGGCAGGTAGAGCGCCGCAACGGCGTCGGCGTCGCCTGCGGCCATCGCCTCGACGAAGCGCTGGCTGGACCGCTCGATGCCCGCGCGGGCGGCGGCGGGGTCGGCGGTGGCGGCGGTGGTGGTCGTGGCGACGTCCGCGGCGGGCGCGGCGGGCTGGCAGCCGGTGAGCGGCGCTGCGAGCGCGGCGGTGAGGGCGAGGAGCGGGAGGAGGCGGGGCATGGGTGGTGAAGCGTCTGGAAGGAAGAAGGAAGGGGAAGGCCGTCGGCCCGGCCGCGCCCGAGGCCGAAACCCGAGCGCGGCGCGGTGCCTCAGCGGGGACGGCTCAGTTGCCGGCCGCAGCGGCAGATCCGTTCGGGCTGTACATGTCGCGGATGTAGAGCCACGTGCCGTCGATCAGTCGCCACACTTCCAGCGACTTGTCGGTGCCGACAATCTGGCCGCCGACGCTGAAGACGATGTTGGAGCGGCGGATCGCGGTGTCGCCGAAGCGGCTCATCTCGACCGTCTGGATGTCCACGCCAAGCCCGCCTGCAGGAAGGATCCCGGCAAAGTGGTTGCGGATGGCCGAGCGGCCCTGGACCGGCGGCAGGTTGGGCGCCATCACGAGGGCGGTCTCGGAGTAGAGCGCCGCGATGGCGTCGGCGTCGCCCGTGGCGGCAGCCTGCTCGAAGCGGAGGTCGCTCCGCTCCATGCCGATGCGGGCCATCATCGCGAGGGAGCTGGCGAACGCCGGGTCGGCGGCGAGCGCGAGCGCGAACTGCGCCTCGGCCTCGTCGAGCTTGCCCTGGTTGAAGTAGAACTCGCCGAACGAGTCGTGCGGGTTGGCCTTGCCGGGCGAAAGGCGGACGTAGTCGCGGAAGGCCTGCTCGGCGGCGGCCATGTCGCCCGCAGCCACGAGGGCGTAGCCGAGCGTGTTGTAGGCCGGCCCGAACGATGGGTCGGCCGCAATCGCGCGACGCGACCCGGCGACGGAGGCGGAGGCGTTGCCCCGGCTCTGCTCGTTGTTGGCGAGCGCGAGCAGCAGCATCGGGTCGGTCGGGAAGCGCGAGACGAGGGCCGTGAGGAGAGCCGCCTGGCGGTCCATGTCGCCCGCCGCGCCGACTGCGTAGGCGTCGATGAGCATTTTCTCGTCGGGCGAGGCGCGGCCCGCGGCGGCGAGCCGCAGGTGCTCGGTGCGCTCGCGGGCCGTCGGGGAGGCGACGGCGCGGTAGAGGTGGGCGAGCGCGAACGCCGGGTCGGCGGCGATGGCGGCGTCGAGGTGCGGCAGCGCCACGGCGTAGTCGACGTTGGCCGCCGCGTCGAGGCCCTTCAGGTACTCGGCGCGCGCGGCGGCCGAGGACGTGGTGGCGGCGGGCATCGTCTGCGCGTGCGCAAGCGGCGCGGCGGCGGCGAGGACGGCGATGAGAAGGAGGAAGCGTTTCATGGCGAATCGGAAAGAGACGGAGGAAGGAGGAGGAATCAGGGGCGGCGCGGGGCCAGGGCGGGGCGTTGTGCGAGGGCGCGAGGCAGCGGGCGAGCACGCATTCGGAGGACTGCTCTCGTGGAGCATGGCAGTCCAGGTCACAGCAAGCGTGCGACGTGCGCCCGCAGCCCGGCGGCGTTGAAGGGCTTGGCGAGGAAGCCGTCGGCGGCGCTACGTTGCGGGGGTGGCTCGCCGCTGACGAGGAGCACGCGCACGGCGGCCGTCGAGGCGTCGGCGCGAAGGGCAGCGCAGAGCGCGTGACCGTCGAGGCCCGGCATCCGCACGTCGGCGACGACCAGTCGCGGCGCGAGCGCTCGGGCGAGTCGGAGCGCCTCCACGCCGTCGGCGGCCTCGTGGACATCGGCCATCCCGCGCAGCGCGTGGCCGATGTAGGCCCGCATGTCCGCATCGTCGTCGGCGACGACCACCGTGGGAATCGCCATCGGAAGCGAGGAGACGGGCATGGGGGTGGAGGGGGCGGACCGTGGAGGACGGGCCGAAGAGGGTGGACCGAGGCAGACTCCCCAGCATGCCCCGGTCCTCCGACGGCGGCAGCGGCAGGCGCCGCGCCGACGGGTGGAGACGGGATCAGGAGGGCGCGGCGCGGGACGGTGGGAGACGCGGCATGGCAAGGGCGAGACGACGCCGTCAATGTGCCTCCCGCCCTGCCCTGCCGTGTTGCGCGGATGCACCAGACCGTTGCATCGGCGCGCGATGCGCCCTCGCCGCAACACCGCGCGCCCTGGACGCATGTGCTGCTGTCCGGCGCTGCGCCCGGCCCCCGCCTGCGTCCTCCGCGCGCGGGGTAGAGCCGTTACGTTCACCATCTGCGCTCTTCGGTGTCCTTGCGAGGCCCCGCAAGGGCCGCGGCAATCCGGATCGATGGCGGCTGTCGATCCAGATCGCCGCGTCGCTCCGCTCCTCGCAATGACAGAAACGGCATACGGGCGCAGAACGTAGCAGCCCCGCCGCGAGCGAGGGAGGTGTCCGAAGAACCGAAGGTCCGCAAAGCGGAACGGAGGGGGCTGCCCCTATCTCGCCGCGTCGGCGTAGGCGGAGGGCCGGGCGCCGGTGTGGGCGAGGAAGGCGTTGGAGAAGTGAGCGACGCTCTTGAAGCCGACCGCGTAGGCGATCTCGCTCACCGTCCCCGCGCGCGCCCGGAGCAGCCGCGCCGCATGGTCGAGGCGGGCGACGCGGATCAGGTCGCTCGGCGAGGCGCCGAGCAGCGCCGTCGTGCGGCGCAGGAGTTGGCTTCGGCTCTGGCCCAGCGCCGCCGCGAGCGCGCCGACGTCGAACGCCTCGTCGGCCATCCCGTCCACGATGGCCGCGCGCACGGCGGCGGCGAACGCCTCGTCGACCGACATGGTGTGCGCATCTTCCGAAGCGTCGGGGCCGCCGGGCGCGCCGTCGCCCGCCGTGTTCGTCGGAGCGGAGAAGCGCTCGCGCAGGCGCCGCCGCAGGCCGATCAGGTTGTCGACGCGGGCGACGAGTTCGCGCACGTCGAAGGGCTTGGTGAGGTAGGCGTCGCAGGCTTCGGCGAGGCCTTCGAGGACGTTCTCGGGCGAGGCTTTGGCGGTGAGCAGCAGGATCGGCACGAAGTCGGTCTCCGGGTCGGCGCGGAGGGCGCGGCACAGGCCGAGGCCGTCGAGGCGGGGCATCATCACGTCGCTCACGACGAGGTCGGGCAGGCGCGCGCGGGCGCAGGCGAGCGCTTCCTCGCCGTCTCCGGCTTCGACGACACGGTAGCCCGCCGCTTCGAGGTGCCGCCGCACGTACGCGCGGATGTCGTCGTTGTCGTCGGCCACGAGCACGGTCGTCACGTCGTCACGGTCGTCGTCCGCACCGTTCTGCGCCGGTGTGTCGTGGGTCGTCGAGGGGAGCGGGGTCTCTCCGGCAAGGCGGTTCGTGGCGTCGTCGGGGCGAGGGAACTGCGCGTCGGGCCCGTCCCACGGACGCTCGTCGATCTGGTCGGGCGTGAGATGGGCGCGCCCGAGCGGCAGTTCGAGCGTGAAGGCACTTCCCGAGGCGGCGGCGCCCAGGAATGCGCCGAGTGCCCGGTCGGACTCGCCCGCTTCGCCGTCGTCGGTGCGGCTCGTTGCGGTCAGCGCGCCGTGGTGGAGCGCGGCGAGGTCGTGGGCGAGCGCGAGGCCGATGCCGGAGCCGAGCGGTCGGCCCGCGCTGCCGGCCACCTGAAAGAAGCGGTCGAAGACGTGCGCGAGGTCGGCAGGCGCGATGCCCGGCCCGGTGTCGCGCACCGTCACGCGCGCCGTGTCGCGGTCCGCCTCGACGTCCACGCGGACGCGCCCGCCTTCGGGCGTGAACTTGAAGGCGTTGGAGAGCACGTTGGCGAGGATCGTCCCGATGTGCTCCGGGTCGGCCCAGACGTCGACCGGTGTCGCCGCCACCACCACGTCGACGGCGATGCGGCGGTGGCTGGCGAGGAGGGCGAAGGCGTCGACCTGTGCGCGGGCGAAGGCGCCGAGGTCGAGGCGGCGGGCGCGCAGGGGCGTGCTTCCGGCTTCGAGGCGCGAGAGGTCGAGGATCTGTCCGATGAGGTCGAGCACGCGCCCGCCCGAGCGCCGCGCGAGGGCGAGGGCGCCCGCGGCCTCGGCGGGCACCGGGCCGTATTCGCCCGCCAGCACGTCGTCGAGCGGACCGAGCGTGAGGGTGAGCGGCGTCCGGAATTCGTGCGACACGTTGGCGAAGAAGGCGCTCTTCGACCGGTCGAGCGCCCGCAGCGCGGCGGCGGCGAGGCGCTCGCGCTCCGCCTCACGCGCAAGCCGCCGCTGCCCCTCGCGGTGCTGGGTCGCGGCCATGCCGATGCCGAACGCTGCGAGGAGATAGAGCGCGTACGCCCACACCGAGCGCCACCACGGCGGCGCGACATCGATGGCGAGGCGCGTCTCCGGCCCCCAGACGCCGTCGCGCCCGGCGGCTCGGACGCGGAACGTGTAGCGCCCGGCGCCGAGGTTGGTGAACGTGGCCTCGCGGCGCCCGCCGACGTCGCGCCAGTCGGTGTCGAAGCCGTCGAGGCGCACGGCGTAACGCTGGGAGGCGGGGGCGGTGAAGTCGAGCGCGGCGAAGCCGAGCGTCACCACGCGGTCGTCGTAGCGCAGGCGAAGCCGATCGGTGAGCGCGAGCGGACGCGCGAGCGTCGACCCGTCTGCCCCGACCGGCACTGGCTGGCCGAGCAGGCGCAGGCCGGTCAGCACCGGCGCAGGCGGCGGGGTCTCGCCGGGGAAACGCGACGGGTCGAAGGCGACGTACCCGCCGAGTCCGGCGGCGTAGACGGTTCCGGTGCGCGGGCCGAGGTAGAGCGCGCCACCGAGTCCGCCGAGGCCGTCGTTGGGGCCGTAGGTCTGGAACGTCTCGGTGCGGGCGTCGAAGCGCGTCAGGCCGACGGCGGTCGAGACCCAGAGCGTCCCCGCGCCGTCCACGAGCACGTCGGCGATGACGGCGCTCGGCAGCCCGTCGGCGCGGTGGAAGCGCCGCGCGGTACCCGTCGCCGGGTCGAAGCGGTCGAGTCCGTCGCCGGTGCCTACCCAGAGCGCGCCGTCGCGGTCCTCGGAAAGGCTCGTGACTGCGTCGGAACTGAGCGTCTTCGGGGTCTTCGCGTCGTGTCGCACGCACGTGAAGACCGCTGCTTCTGCGGACGTGCCGGTGCGCGGGGGCCGGTCGAGGCGGCACAGCCCGGCGTCGTAGGTGCCCGACCAGAAGCGTCCGTCGCGGCCGAGAAGCATCGCGGTGACGAGTGCCGACCGGCCCTCGACATCCAGTCCGTACGAATGCACAGCGCCGGTGCCAGCGTCGATGTGGAACAGACCGGCGTCGCCGCTCACCCACACGCCGCCCTCGCCAGCGCCCCCGTATGGCTTCGACGCTTTGAGGTTGAGGGCGACCCCTCCCGGATCGACGGCTGCGACGCGGGCGTAGCGGCCGCCGGGCGCGCGGCGGTCGAGGCCGCTGTACGTGCCCACCCAGAGCGTGCCGTCGGGGGCGGCGGCGATCCCGGCGATGTTGTCGCCCGCGAGCGAGGCGCCGTCGGACGGGTCGTGGCGCTCGTGCGCGAACCGGCCCGCGCCGAGCGCGCGGTTGAGGCCGCCGCCGTCCGTCCCCACCCACAGCGCACCCGCGGCGTCCTCCGCGAAGGCGGTCACGCCCCCTGCGCTCAGGCTCGCCGGGTCGCCGGGACGGTTGGCGGCGCGCTCGGCGACGCGCGAGAGCGGGTAGCGCCGCTGAAGGCCGCCGTATCCGCCCGCCCAGAGCACGCCCGTGCGGTCCTCGTAGAGCGAGAGCACGCGGTCGCTGCGCAGGCTCCCCTCGTCCGACGGGTCGTGGACGTAGCGGACGAAGGCGTCGGCCACCGGGTCGTAGCGGTGGAGGCCGCCGCCATCGGTCCCGGCCCACACCGTGCCCGCGCGGTCGACGAGGAGCGAGAGCACCCACGAGTGGCCAAGAGCGCCCGGACGCGACGCGCCGACGCCGTAGTGTCGCGCCGCGCCCGTCATCGCGCCCGGCTGCGGGTGGATGCGGAACAGGCCGTCGTCGTACGTGCCCACCCAGAGGTCCCCGCCCCGGTCGAGGTGGAGCGAGAACACGCCGGCCCGAATCTGCTCCGCAGCGACGCGCGTGAACGTGCCCGCTGCCACGTCGAGGCGGTACAGGCCGCCGAGCGTCCCCACCCACGCCACGCCCTCCGGCCCCACGGCGAGCGACGTGGCGACGTCGGCGGTCGTGCGCCTGCCGGAAGCACCGGGCGGGTGGCGGAACCACGTGACCGCCCCGGTGGCCGCGCCCGTGGCCGGGGCGTAGCGGGCGACGCCGTTGCCGTACGTCCCCACCCAGACGTTGCCCGCCGCGTCCTCGACGACCGTGCGGACGGCGCCGCGCGTCTGCTCGTTGGCAAACACGTGCGCGAACGTCTCCGTCTCCGGGTCGAAGCGGTCGAGGCCGCCCTCCGTCCCCACCCAGATGCGCCCGTCCCGGTCTTCGAGAAGCGCGTTGACAGTGTTGTTGCCGAGGCTCAGCGAGTCGGACGGGGCGTGGAGGAAGACCTTGAACGCGGCCCCGTCGAAGCGCGCGAGGCCGCCGAACGTGCCGACCCACAGGAATCCGCGGCGGTCTTGCATCACGGCGCTCACTTCGTTCGCTGGCAACCCGTCGGCGACATCGTACGTCTCGAACCGCGGTGCGAGTGTCGACGGCATCGTCGATGCGCGCACCGTCGCGGCAGGCACCGCCTCAACCGGCCCCGTCTCCCCCGGCTGGCAGCCGACCGCGCACATCGCCACGACGGCGAGCACGAGCGGGATCGAAACTCGGGAGAGCGGCCGGAAGAACAACCGGGTGCGGGTCGGGCGATTGGCAGGACAGGTCGGACAACAGCTCCGACCTCACAGTGTACGCCACCCCTGTGCCGCATCCGGCAGCCGCGACTTCGCCCGCCAACGCCAGGCGCTACCCGGTCAGGGTCGCTGCCCCCGCTCAGGGTGCCCTCCGCGCACCTTCCCCCGGCTATCCGCCGCACGAAACCACAAGCGATGCCCGCGCGCGAAGCAAAACGCCCGGTGTGCCGGCGCGTGAGGTCGTAGGCCCGACCCCCTGCGACACAGAGCCTCCCCAGCTCAGACCCTCCCGGAAACACTGCTCGGGCAGACCGCTCAGGCTCCTGTCTCGGTTGAGGTGTGCAGAAACGAGCCCCTCTTCCTGCGCCCGAACGTCCATTCCAGACAGGCTCCGATGGCGATGCCGATGGCGTAGCAGAGCAGATCGCTCCAGACGAAACCCGAGCCCAGAACGAGGTGCACGAGGCGAATGGACCGAAGGGCATCGATCCACGGGGCGTGGACCAGCTGGCTGGTTTCGACGGCCAGCGCAAACACCGAGGCATAGACGGCTGAACGGATCACCGAGTGCGCCGGAAAGAGCCAGCGGAACATCAGATAGACCAGGAGTGCCCAGAGAGCGTCCCCACTGTAGCGGGCCGACGAACGACGCCGGGGAGAGCAGCGAGGATCGCGACAGCAGTCCAAGGACGATGACGCCCGCCGCGATCCCTGTGATCGCAAGGCGATATCTGCGATGGGATGAAGCACAGTCGTACGCGTGCGGCAAGGGGCCGAGAGGGATGCGTCGTTCCTCCCCGGATGTCCGTCTTCCACCCTCAGAGGTGAATGCGTGGACCTCGGAGGATGTCCCTTCCATGCGGACAGGTCCACCGATGCACCTCGAAGGTCCACCGGCCGATCCCGGAGGTTCTCATCCCCGGACCTCCAAGGTCCGCAATTGAACCTCCGAGGTTCGTCGCTCCACCTCGAAGGTCCATCCTTCCATCGCCAGAGGTTGTCCGTTGAACCTCCGAAGTCCATCGTTCGATCTCCGAGGTGGAATGTCGAACCTTTCAGGTCCACGGTTGAACCTCCAAGGTCCACAGCTCTACCGCCCCGCATCTCGACGCAAGCGCCCGTTCGTCCGGACGAGCCACGCGGCGAAGCTCGCCCCGAACACGCCGTCGCCCGCCCCGGCGAGGAGTGCCCGGCCCGGCAAATCGCCCGCGATCCAGAGCCCGATCAGCAGGCCGAAGAACGCAAGCTTACCCGCCGCCGCGACGCCGATGAACGTCCGGTCGGCCCGGCCCGAGCGCGCCGTGACGAGGTACGCGGCGCCGAAGACGAACACGAAGGCCCCGAAGGTGAGCATGTAGAGCGGGTGCGCGTCCTCCGGAAACCCGGCGAGGCGCCGGACCGCCCCCGCCGCTGGCACGAACGCAAACGCCCCGACGAGATTCATCGCCGCCGTGGCCCCCATCGCCCACCGCATCCACGGGGGCAGTTTGTCCGGGTCGCGGGCGGGTGTCATCGGTCGATGGGGGTTGACGGGTCTTTGATTCTGCGTCTGCGAGGTCGCACATACATCAGGCGTGAGGTGCGAATGCAGCCCGAAACACGGTTTCACGGTCTCGCCGGATACAGGCGCGCGTATTTCGAGTGCCGAGTCTCAACCGTATTGCATCGCACAGCCCGTCTAACACCTGAGTTAAGCCGCGCCGCGAAGCGGCGTCGGCTTGGACGAATTGTTAGGCCGCAGTCGTACCCACAGGCACCACCTTGAACCCTTGGGTTTCGAAGAAAGCGAGCATGTCGGCCGTATATTCAGGTTCCGGGAGGAGAGGCACGACCTGCGACAGTTCTTGCCCCGCCTTCGTGAGCGACACCCCGCTTACTCTGAACTCGGCGGACGCAGGACTTGACTCCTTAGGCAGGAATGCATACAGTGCGCCTGCATATGTAAACCCGACTGTGACTTTGTTGTCCTTTGCGATGCATATACTGTAGTTGGTGTATGAGTCATAGTCAGGAATGATCAGTCCGTATTCTTGAAGCGCATTCAGGCTCCTGAATTGCAGGCCATGACTTGTAGCTCCCCGTTCGCTAGCACCATTTTGACCAAGCGAAGGAACTCGTGCATCAAAAATTTGGCCATGGACTTGAAGTGAAATTGCCACAGAACATAGTTTTTCGAAACAGATTCGCAGCGGCCGCATCCCATCTGTCCGAGAATTTTTACCGCTCTTATGGAAAAGGATCCAGGATGCTGGATCTCTCCAGCTAGAATACTGCCGAACATCTCTTGCATTTCGGCAGACGATTTCTGAGATGCCTCGCTCTCGAAAGAGTTGATCCAGTCTGAGGCGATTTCCGGGATCTCGATCTCTTTCTTGGTCAGGATGTAGTCGGAGCGGAACGCTCCAATTTCGCAGCCGCGATTGCGGACACCTGATCAAGTGACTGGCGCTCGCGCACGATCTTCTGGGCGAACTTTGAAGCAGCCGCTCGCGCGTACGCAGGGTCAACGTTCAGCGTAGATGAGATCTGATCGCCGCTTCGCCTGATCAGCTCGGCTCTCGCCGCGTTTTCAGCTCGCTTGGTCTGGGCAAAGCCCTCTAGGTACGCGACAGGGATATCGACGACGGCTGCGCACAGTTGGTCAAAAGCTTTAAGTGCATTGCGGCGCACAGGCGCGGGCAGCGCGACCCGGCTTATGACGGACAGCGCGGTGCCTGTCACATCGCTGATTGTCGATTGCCCTTGATCTTGTTCTTCCATTTCCATGTCCCAGACACACGTGGGCGCGGCATATAACATTGGGCTGCTCAGCCGCAGCACACGCGGCACAGCGCGGTGGTGAGGCAACGTAGGCGCTGGAAAGAGCAAGGCGGTGGAGCGTGCTGTCGGCTGCAGAGGCGGGTTCTGCCGCGCGGTTCACCGGGAGTAGTAGTTCCGGCTGATCTCGACAAGCCGCTCCAGCGGGTACTCGTGGAGCCGGTACCTGTTGAACGGGACTGGACGCGCCTTCGCGATGTGCCGAGCATCGTTCGCAGCGCTTCCGCCAGCTCCTCGCTTAGATCTTCCGGAGGGTCGGGAACGAAGAGATGCCCGCGCATACCGTCGGCACTGATGCCGAGGTGGAGGAGGCGCCCTGCGGCATCGTAGGCCAACGTACTCCCCGTCTTCGATATCAATCGGTTCGGTGTAGCGCTCGGCCTCCTCCTTCGTCCGGAAGACCTGGCCGCCGCCGTCGCCGCCGAGGATGATGGGCTCTTGAATCATGATCGGTCAAGCACGACGGGAGCGCGGAGAACCACTGATTGAGCCGCAAGGACGGTCTGTTACGCGGTGGCTCTGACGCATAACACACCGAGTGTACGGCGCACACGCCTGTGCTGCAAGGCGCTCGGAAGATGGTGCGGGCGGTTATGCGGCGGCGTGACGCAGAATTCCGCAGCGGCGGGGTTATGGCGTCGCGGTGGGCGGTTCGGGCGGCACCCGCGCCCGCCCCGTTGCGGTGAGGGCGAGGGCGCCGGTGGCGAGGTCGAGGGCGATCCAGCCTTCGGAGAGGGTGTGACGGACCACACGCGGCGGGGTGCCGGGGGGGACGGCACCGCCGGTGGCGAGGGCGGCGAGGAGGGCGGCGAGCGCGGGCGCGTCGGCGGGGGTGAGGGGGGCGGCGTCGCGGGCGGCGCGGCAGGCGTCGCAGCGCCCGCAGGGGGTGGCGCGGGGGTCGCCGTAGTGGGCCGCGAGCTGCTGGCGGCGGCAGATGGGCGTGCGAACGAAGGCGAGCACCGCGTCGAGGCCGCGCTCGGCGGCGGTGCGCGACTGGCGGACGAGGCGGTCGTCGAGGGCGAGGCGCGCGGTGCGGGGGATGAGCACCTCGACCATCGAGACGCCGTCTCCACCCCCGCCGTCGGGCGACCACGCGAGGAGGCCGCGGGCGGCGAGGAAGGCGAGGCCCGCGGCGGTGCGCTCGGGGGTGAGGGCGACGCGGCGGGCGAGGCGGGCGAGGTCGAGGCGAACCGGGGTGGTCGCGGCGTCGGCGGGGACGGCGCGGAGGAGGGCGAGGGCGAAGCCGCCGAGGCGCGGCCCCTGCCCTGCCGCCCACGCCCGGAGTGCGCGGGCGTCGAGGTTGGACACGGTGCCGCCGCCGCGGGTCGGGCGGAGCAGGCGGACGGCGTCGGCGCGGTCGAGGCGGTCGAGCACGGCGCCGACGAGCGGCTCGGCGACGCCGGAGAGGCGGGCCACGCGGTCGGCGTGGACGGCGACGGGAGCGTCGGGGACGCTGCCCGTCGGCACCTGCGCGAGGTTGAGCATCGCGTCGAAGACGGCGGCGACGTCGGCGGCGCTCGGGTGGCCGGAGGCGATGAGGGCGCGGTGCACGTCGGCGTCGCGCTCGTTCCAGAGGAGGAGCGACCGCGCGGGCCGTCCGTCGCGCCCGGCGCGTCCGGCCTCCTGCACGTAGGCGTCGAGCGAAGCGGGCATCTCGGCGTGAACGACCACGCGCACGTCGGGCTGGTCGACGCCCATCCCGAAGGCGTTGGTCGCCACGACGACCGGCGAGCGTCCGGATGCCCACGCCGCCTGCGCCGCTGCCCGCGCCGCCGCCTTCATCCCCCCGTGGTAGGCCACCGACGCGTGCCCCGACGCCGCGCAAACGTCCGGCGATCTCGTCGACCGACCGGCGCGTCGCCGCATAGACGATTGCCTTTCCGGCACCTTCTCCATCCCCCCGCTCGCGCAGCGCGGCCTCGACGAGCGGCAGCCGCGCGCGTCGCCTCGCGGACCTCGTAGGTCAGGTTCGGACGGTCGACACCGCCGACGAACACCGCCGGGTCGCGGAGGCCGAGGAGCGTCAGGAGGTCGCGCCGCACGTCGGGCGGGGCGCTCGCCGTCACGGCTGTCAGCGGCACCGGGGCGCCGCGGGCGGCCTCGATGCGGGCGCGGAGGTCGGGCAGGCGCAGGTACGCCGGGCGGAAGTGGCGGCCCCACGCGCTCACGCAGTGCGCCTCGTCGATGGCGAGGCGGGTGACCGGCAGGCGGTCGAGGTAGGCGTCGAACATCTCGCTCTCGACGCGCTCGGGAGCGATGTAGAGCAGCCGAATCGCGCCGTGCTGCGCCCGCAGGTACGTGTCCTCGCTCTGGCGCCGCGACAGCGAGGCGTCGAGCATCGCCGCCCGCACGCCCTTCTCGCGCAGCGCCGCCACCTGGTCGTGCATCAGCGCCACGAGCGGGCTGACGACGAGGGTGAGGGAGGACGAGCGTCCGCCGTCCTCGTCCCCATCGACGAGCGCGGGGATCTGGTAGAGCATCGACTTTCCGCCCCCGGTCGGGAGGATGGCGAGCACGTCGCGCCCGGCGAGCGCGGCGGCGAGGGGCGCCCGCTGCGGTTCGCGGAAATCGTCGTGCCCCCAGACGCGGCGCAGCACCGCGCGGGCGCGGGCGAAGGCGTCCGGCGTGGGTGAGGCATGGCTCCTGGGTCGCGGGTCGTGTTCGCCGCCTGCGTCGTCTGTCGTCCGTCGTCCGTCGTCCGCCGACGCGCGTGCGCGCTCCGGCTCGCCGGGGGACGGCAGGCGGAGGGAATTCGCGGGCTGTGTTAGGTCTTCGTGCACGGTTGCCAATACAACCGTGGCAAGGTACCTTTTCCAACCCCGTTACCTGCCGGTCTGACCGGTTCCTCCCATCCCATCCCGCACACATCCCATGAACCGTCTCCGTTACAGTTCTTCCCTCCTGGTCCTCGTCGCCCTCGTCCTCACCGCGACCGGCTGCGACGCGATCGCCTCCAAACTCGGCATCGACAAGGTCAACGTGCCCCTCGCCGCCGTCGGCGCGCTCGGCGTCAACGGCGAGACGCCGGTGCTCAAAGGCTCGGTCGTCTCGCGCGACGGCGGCAACCTGCCCAACGTGTTCGACATCAAGAGCGTGGCGATCACGCCCGCCGATGTTTCGTGGACGACGACGTCGAAGTCGAGCCTGGCCAGCGGCACCGTTTACGTGCAAATCCTCATCAAGAACAACGGCAACTACGTGCCCTTCCTCCTCGGCACCGCGACGATCACCAACGACGTGGTGACGGCCATCTCGCCGTCGCTCTACGCCCTCACCGAGCCGGCCAAGGCGGCCATCGCCAGGCTTCCCGCCGCCGAGCGCCCGAGCCTCGACTACGCCAACGGCAAGAGCGCCTCGCAGCTCGCGGGCGAGGTCGAGACCGCCCTCCGCGGCACCGGCCTCGACGTGAAGCTCATCGGCTGGGCCACGCCGGGCCTCAAGGGCAACATCACGATCAACAAGATCCAGGTCAACCTCGATTTCTGATCGGCGGCGCCAGATTGGTTCTGCACGCAACGTCCACGCGGGCGGATGGGGAGACCTCCTCGTCCGCCCGCGCTGCGTTCGTGGGGATGTGGGAACGGCGGCGGATCAGTGGATGCGTCACAGGGGCACGCTGCACCGCGCCCTCCCGTCATCGGACTCCACAGCCTGTCATTGCGAGCGAAGCGCGGCAATCTGGATCGCCGGGCGCAGGGGCCGTCGAATGGTTCAGACGCCGTCGACCCGGATTGCCGCGGCCCTGTCAGGGCCTCGCAATGACAGCGGATGGGTGTGCGCTACGCGGCATCGGGACGGGCGCCACCCGGCCATCGCTACCTTTCGCCCCATGACGACGCCCTCGCCCGCCCCGCCCCACGCTGCCGCCTCCACCGCCGACGAGCTCACGAGCGCCGACGTGTCGGTCGTGATCGTGACGTGGAACGGGCGCGCCCTTCTCGACCGCTTCCTGCCCGTCGGTCGTGCGCGACAGCGACGAGGCGGAGATCCTCGTCGTGGACAACGGCTCCGCCGATGGCACGGTGGCGTGTCTCGCCGACCACGTTTCCGATGGTGAAGACGTGCTCGCGCTCGGCGAGAACCGCGGCTTCTGCGGCGGCAACAACGCAGGCTTCCGAGGCGGCGTCGGGCGAGATGCTGCTCTTCCTCGAACAACGATGTCGAGGCGACGCCGGGCTGGCTCGATCCCGCTCGCGGCGACGCCTCGATGCGCACCCCGGCCTGCGCGGCGGTCGCAGCCCAAGCTGCTCCGCTACGACGACCGCAGCGCCGTTCGAGTACGCGGGCGCGGCGGGCGGCTTCCTCGACCGCGACGGCTACCCGTTCACGCGCGGACGCCTCTTCGACGCGCTCGAAGTACGACGCCGGGCAGTACGACGACCCGCGCCGCGTCTTCTGGGCCTCCGGCGGCCGCCCTCGCCGCGCGCAGCGCGCTCCTCCGGGCGGCCACGCGCCCTTCGACGAGCGCTACTTCATGCACATGGAGGAGATCGACCTGTGCTGGCGGCTCTGGGCGGCGGGCCACGAGGTGTGGGCGTGCCGTCGAGCGTCGTCCATCACATCGGGGGCGCGTCGCTCCCGGCGGGAGATCCGCGCAAGGCGTACCACAACTACCGCAACAACCTCCTGCTGCTCTCGCGCCACCTCGCCCCCGGCGCGTTGCGCCGGACGCTCGCGCGCCGCGCCGTCCTCGACACCGCCGCCGCCCTCCGCGCCCTCGCCGCCGGTCGTCCGCGCGAGGCCGCCGCCATCGCCCGCGCCTACGCCGACGCGCACCGGATGCGCGGCGCATTCGCGAACGGCACCCTCGCCCTGCCCCGCCGCGCCGATGCGTCGCCCGGCGACACAGCCCCGTGGCCGCCCTACCGCCGCTCCATCGTCGCCGACCATTTCCTGCGCCACCGCCGCCGCTTCTCCGACCTCGACCCCAACGCTATCCACCCGCGCCTTCGGTGAGGGTCGTCCCTGGTCGGTCGTCGGTCGTCCGGCTCAGAGCGCCGGGTCGGCAGCGAGAGCCGCCGCCGCGCGGCGTTCGCGCGACATCGCCACGAGGGCAGCGGCGACGGCGGCGAGGCAGAGCGCCATCCCGGCCACCGAGAGCGCGCCCGGCACCTCGGCGAAGAGCACGACCGCGAGCGCCGACGCGCCGATGGGTTCGAGGAGCGAGAGCAGGCCGAGCATGAGCGGCGAGACGTAGCGGACGGCGTAGTTCGTCGCCCCGTGGCCGATGATCTGCGGACCGAGCGCCATCGCAAGGCACCAGAGCGCCGTCTCCGGCACCGCGAGCGCGCCGAGCGTCCCGCGAAGCAGGGCGTACCCGACGGCCACGACAGCCACCGATGCGTACACCGGCACGACGTAACCCGGCCACGTCAGCCGCTGCCGAACGCGCGCGGCGACGCCGAGGTACGCCGCCATCACCGTCGCCGACAGGAACGCGAGGACGTTGCCGAGAACCGGATTCCGTCCGATTCCCGCGTCCTGGCCCGCATCGCCGACGCCGATCAGAACCGCTCCGATGGCCCCGAGCGCGACCGCCACGAGCGTCCCGCCCGACGGCAACCGCCGCGTCTGCACCGCCCGCCAGACGGCGATCTGCACCGGCGTCGTGGTGACCAGCACCGACGCGCTCGCCACCGAGGTGAGGGCGAGCGACTCGACCCAGAGCAGGAAGTGCGCCGCCAGCATCGCGCCTGCGCCCGCGAGCACCCACGCGCCGTGGCGCCCGGCGTGGGCGGCAGCGTCGCGCGTGGCGCGGGGCGCGAGGACGCCGAGGAGGACGATGGCGAAGAGCGTCCGCCCGGCGATGAGCGCCGAGGCGGGCACGTCGCCCGCCGCGCGCACGAGGAGCGAGCTCGACGCATACGCGAGCATCCCGCACCCGAGCACGAACACGAGCACGCGCGTCGGCGGAGCGGCGGAGGCGGTCGGCACGCGCGGTCTCGGGTGACGTGGAGGAGGCGGCGCGCGTCAGACGGGCCGGGCGGGCGGCGTGCGGCAGGCCGGGCGGTCAGCGCAGGCGGTCCATCGAGCGCACCGTCTCGATGTCGCGCGTGACGCCGCGGCGGGCGAGCAGCAGCAGAATCAGGATCACGACCGGCCCGGCGAGCGACGCGTACCCGTCGGGGCGACCCGAGCGCGAGAGCGCCGCGAGATCGCCCGCGACCGCGTACCCGATGCCGACGGCGGCGACGAGCACGAGCGCGAGACCGGCGAGGATGGAGATGGAGCGCCGCTGGCTCACGCGGTTGCGGAACTGGAAGACGGCGAGCGCGGCCCCGGCGGCGATGGCACCGCAGAGCATCCCGAATCCGGGCGCGAACGCGTCATACGCACCGGCGGCGAGGCTCTCGAACGGGTAGTCGAGCACGAAGAGGCTCCCGGCGAAGATCACCGCGAGGACGAGGTAGAGGGACTGGGGGCGCTGGATCATCGGGAGGCGGCGGGGCGAAAGGGCGGCGCGGTCACGGGCGCACTCCGAGCGTATTCAGAGGGCGCGGCGAGCGCTTCCGAAATCTACGCCGCCGCCCGTGAAGGGGCCGGGAAACGCGGCGCACCGGCGCCCGCCCCCAACGTCCGACGGAGACGCGACGCCCGGCAGGGGCGGTTCGCGAACCGCCCCTACGCTCCACGGCTGTTTCGATGGGCACAGCGGCCGCGCCTCACGTCACGGCTACGCCCTCGCCCAGTTGGCGCAGAAACTCCGGCGCCAGGTCGGCGCCGTTGGGCCACGCCACCGTCCGGGTCTCGGCGTCCACGAAGGCCGTCGCGAACACGGCCGCATCGCGGAGCGGCGCGAAGACCTCGCCGTGGAGTTCGCCGCTCAGGTCCACCTCACATTCTGCCCCATCGCTAAACACGACGTGGAGGCGGTACCCGGAGAGTATGCGGACCGACCGGACGTGGAGGATCGGGTGGGCCATTGGAGACGCGATCAGGTGAGCGGCGGGATCGGTTCGAGCGGCTTACGTTCCCGCGCGAGGTCCCAGTTCCGTATCAACTCGTCCTCGTGCATCGACGCCCATTCGAGAACCAGTTTGAGCGCCCGCTTCGACATCGTGCCTGTCACGGCTCCCCCGGTAATGTCCACTGTCACCTCGTCTTCGCCGTATCGCGCGTGAAAGTGGGGTGGCGCGTGGTCGTTGTAGTTGAGGAAGACGATGATGCCGAAGAAGCGAGCCAGAGTGGGCATTGGAAGTCCAATCGAGACAGGATGCGGGCTTGACGGGCGGCAGACAGCCTCCTACAACCGCTCGATCACGCCGGTCACGATGGCGGTGAGCTTGGGCTGGGCCTCGTCGGCGGCGGCGAGGATCTCGGGGAGGGCGACCGGCGCGAGGCAGTCGGGGAAGCACTCGTCGGTGACGACGGAGACGGCCATCGTCCGCATCCCCATGTGGCGCGCGACGATGATCTCCGGCACCGTGCTCATGCCCACCACGTCCGCGCCGATCGGCGCAGGAAGCGGTACTCGGCGCGCGTTTCGAGGTTGGGGCCCGTCACGGCGACGTAGACGCCCTGCGTGAAGCCGCATGCCCGCCTCCAGCGCGACCGCCGCGGGCCATCTCGCGCAGTTCGAGCGTGTAGGGCTCGGACATGTCGGGGAAGCGCGGTCCCCACGCGTCGTCGTTGGCGCCGATGAGCGGGTTGGCGCCCTGCAGGTTGATGTGGTCCTGATCAGCATCACGTCGCCGCGCCGGTAGAGCGGGTTCATCCCGCCCGCGGCGTTCGAGACGAGAAGCGTCTCGATGCCCATTGCCGCCATGACGCGCACCGGGAAGGTGATCTCCTGCGCCGTGTACCCTTCGTACAGGTGGAAGCGCCCCTGCATCGCCACGACCGGCTTGCCGCCGAGGTGCCCGATGAGCAGGCGACCGGAGTGCGATTCGACGGTCGAGAGCGGGAATCCGGGGATCTCGTCGTACGGGATCGAGACGGCGACGTCGATGGCGTCGGCAAGCTGTCCGAGGCCGGTGCCGAGGATGACGCCGATGGCGGGACGGAGGCGCGTGCGGTCGAGCACGGCGGACGCGGCGCGCTCGACGGCGGCGCGGGCGGGTGCGGCGGGGGTGGACATGGGGGATGGGGATGTCTGGAACAGGGGATCTGGAACAGCGGATGATGCGGCGATCGCCCCCTCCGCCCCTACGGCCCCCCCCGCTCGCGGGGGAGGACAGCCGCGAAGCGCGTCCAGCGCGCAGCGGCAGGAGGGGGCCGTAAGTGCGGCGCCGAGGGGCGAAAGCGGTCAGCCCAGCCCGTCGAGCAGGCGGCGGACACGGGCGATCTCTTCGGACTCGGCCTCCGGCGGACCGCTCGGCGCGGCCGTTGCATCGCCGAGGAACGACGTCACGACGTACCGTGGACGCGCTGCGTGCGCGGCTGGCGGATCGGGAGACGACGCGGGCATCGCAACCGGCGCCTCCTCCGGTGCAGCGGCGGCGCGGGCGAGGCGTTCGGCGAGGGGCGACGGCACAGTCGGCTGCGGCGCAGGGTCAGGCAGTCCGTACGACGGCGGGGGCGGCGGTGCCGTCGCGGGCACGGCGACGGTCGGCGGCAGCGTCGCCGGAATCGGCGCCTCGGCGGGTTCGGGGGCGAAGAGGGGCGCGGCGAGGAGATCGGCGGGGACCTCGTCCATCCACGAGGGGCGGACGATCTCCCGGGCGTCGTCGGTGGCCGCGTCGATGAACGGCAGGTCGTCGGCCTCGTCGGATGCAGCGGCATCGTACCGGTCGCTGTCGAACGAGACCTCCTCGACACCCTGCGGAGCCGGTCCGTCAGCAAACGCCGGAGCGGCGGCGGGGAGGTCGAAGGGCGGCAGGTTCTCCGGCGCCTCCGGGATGTCGTCGGCGTACGCGGGCGGCATCGAGACCGAGGCGTCGCCGTGCGGGGCGGCGGCGAAGGGGAGGGTCGGCGCCTCAGGGACCGCCTCGGACCGCTCGGCGGCAGGCGTCTCGGACGCGGCGTTGGTGGGGACGAGCGGTGCGGTGTAGGTGGCCGTTGCCTCCGGCGGCGCCTCGTCGGGTGTTGTCGTGGCGAAGGCGGTCGCGCCCGAGGGCAGCGGCGCGTCGGCAGGCTCGGAGGGCGGCGGTACCTCCGGAGATGGCGGAGATGACTCTGTCAGGTCCCGGAGACCCGGCAGAGTTGCGTCGGCGGCGGCGTCGTGCGGCGTGGCGGACGTCTCGTCCGGCGTCTCCTCCTCCTCCACAGGCGGCGGAGCAGGCGGCGCGCTCTCGGGCGGCGGCTCGGACGTGCGGGTCGAGACGAGGGCGTCGGCGAACGGCGCGGGCGTGCCGAAGCGGGCGTCGCCGTCGCGGCGGAGTTGGATGAAGCCGATCGGATCTTCGCCCTCGAAATGGGCGAGCATCTCCATCTCCGACATCAGGAATCCGCGCAGGCGCGCCACGATCTCCTTGCGCCGCGCCGCGATGGCCTGCGTCTCCTGCCGGAGCCGGTTGCGGTCGTGCTGCGCCTCCTGCACCACCGACCGCGCTTCGAGCGCCGCTTCGCCGCGGATCTGCTCCGCCTGCCGCGCGGCGGTGTCGAGGGCGTGGCGCTGCGACTCGCGGGCCGTTCGGAGCGCCTCTTGCAGCGCCTCCTCGATGCGTTCGTAGTGGACGAGCTTGGATTCGAGGTCGGCGATGCGCGTCTCGCGGTGCCGCACCTCGCGCTGGAGGTCGTCGTAGTGCTCGGCGAGAATCGAGAGGAAAGCCCCGACCTCGTCGGCGTCGAACCCGCGCAGGCGGCGCGTGAACGACTGGGAGCGGATGTCGAGGGGCGTGAGCGCCATCGGCGGCGGGATGCGGGTGGGACCGGGCGAAGATAGGCGCCCGGCGCCGGACGGGGGAAAGACGATGGACGACGGACGACCGACGACGAGCACCGGGGCAACCGGACGATCCACGACGAACCATCGACCACCCACGCCGACGCGTTACGCCCGCGCCCCGAACAGCGCCGAGCCGACCCGGATGTGCGTCGCGCCCTCCTCGATGGCCACGTCGAAATCGTCCGACATCCCCATCGACAGGACCGTCAGCGGACACGCCTCGGTGGCGGAGGCGTCGCGGAGTCGGCGAAGGAGGTGGAAGGCGGGGCGCGCGGCCTCGGGGTCGTCGGCGGGGGCGGCGATGCCCATCAGGCCGTCGAGGCGGAGCGCGGCGAGACGCGCGCGTGGCGGCGACGAGCGCGGGAACGTCGGCGGGTTCGACGCCGCCTTTGGAGTCCTCGCCCGAGATGTTGACCTGGATCAGCACCGGCAGCACGCGCCCGTCGGCTTCGGCGCGGCGGGCGAGCGCGTGGGCGGTGCGCAGCGAATCGACGCCGTGGACGAGGTCGGCGTAGCGGGCGAGGTCGCGCGCCTTGTTCGTCTGCACCCGCCCGATGTGGTGCCAGACGACGGCCTCGCCACCGGACGCCATGAGCGCGCCGAGCGCCTCGCGCTTCTCGACAAGCTCCTGCACGCGGTTCTCCCCCACGTGGGCAAGTCCCGCAAGCGCCGCCGCGGCGACCGTCGCCGCCGGGTGCGTCTTCGTCACCGCGACGAGCGTCACCTCGCCGACCGACCGCCCCGCCCGCGCACACGCCGCCGCGATGCGCGCCTCGATCTCCATCCGCCGTCTGGCGATGTCGGCGACGAGGTCAGCGGCGGGCGTTGCGTTCGTGTCCATCCGGTTTACTGCCGAGCGGGCGCGGGCGTCGAGGGCGCGGCGCCCTGCGGACCGGCGACCGGCGTGCCCTGCGTGTCGAGGGTTTCGATGACCGATTGCGCCTCGCGCCCGAGCGGGCTGTCGGCCCCGGCGAGGCGCTGGACCTTGCGGAACTGCTCCTTCGCCTGGTCGACGCGCCCGATCCGCACGAGGAACCACCCGCGGTTGTAGGAGGCGCCGAGGTGCGTCGAGTCGCGCTCCAACACCGCGTTGGTCTCGGTGATGGCGCGCATCGGGTTGCCGGTCGCGTCGTACTGCGCGGCCCATCCGAGGCGGGTGCGGGCGTCGAGGTCGCTGGCCTCGCGGGCGAGGACGCTGTCGTAGGCGGCGACGACGCGCGGCGCGATGGCCGTGCGCTGGTCCTCGGGCATCATCTGCAAGGCCTCGTAGTAGCGGTCGCCCGCCCGGCGCCACGCGGCCGCGGTGCGCTCGGTGGCCGCGAGGTCCGCCTCAACGTCGCCCGCGCGCTCGTTCTGACCGAGGCCGGTGAGGAGGTTGGCGAGTTCGCGGCGCAGACCCGCCTGCTCGGCGCCCGTCGCGGCGGCGACACGGTTTTCGAGCGCCGTCACCGTCGCCTGATCGGTCGCCGAGAGCGGCGTGCCGGTTGGGGCGGCAGGTGCGGCGGCGCCACCGGCCGGGGTCTGCGAGACGCCGCCGGCCGCCATGTCGTCGGCGGTGCGGAACGACGGCGCCGGGGCGCCCGACTGCTTGCTCGCGACGGTGGCGAGGTACAGGCCCGCGACGAGCAGGACCGCGCCGACGATGAGGATGGCGATGCGCCGCGCCGATTCGGGGGGCACGGGCGGCGGGGCCTCACCGGGCGCCACACGCGTGCCCGCGACCGGCACCGACGTTCCCGCCGGGATCACGCGCGGCACCGCGGCGCCGCCCTCGGGGGCCACGAGACGGGCGCCGCACTGGGCGCAGAAGCGTGCGCTCGGGGGGTTTCGGGCGCCGCAGACGATGCAGAAGAGCGCCTGCCCGGCCTCCCCGGCGCCGTCGCCGGTCGAGCCGGGTGTCGGGGCCGGACCGGCACCGTCGCGCCGCCCGGAGGCGTCGCCGGAGCCGACGGGCGGGTCGGTGTCGAGATCGTCGAGGTCGTGGCCGCAGAGGACGCAGACGGGGGCGCCGGGCGCGTTTCGGGCGCCACAGGCCGGGCAGACGCGGGCGTCGTCGGGCATATCGAAGGGAAGCGGATGCGGACAGGGAGCCACGCGGCTACGCGCGACGGCGGCGGCGGGATTGCCGCGCCCGGTGAAGGTCGGGAGGCTTCGGCGACGCGGGCACGGCGGCGGCGACGCGCCTCAGGCGTTCTCGACGGCCGAGCGGAGGCCTTGCGACGGGCGGAAGGCGACGGCGCGGCGCGCGGGCACCGGCACGGCCTCGCCGGTCGACGGGTTGCGCCCGGTCCGCGCGGCCCGCTCGACGGTGTCGAAGACGCCCAGTCCGCGCAGCTCGACGCGCTCGCCCCGCACGAGCGCACCGGCGACGAGCGTGATGACGCCGTCGATGACCGCGTCGGTCTCGACGCGGGTGAGGCCGGTGGCGGCGGCGATCTGGTCGACGAGGTCGGCTTTGGTCATGGCGGCGATGGGGCAGGGCGCGCCCAAAATAGCACCGCCGCGCGACCGGGGGCGATGCGGTGTGGCGGGGGCAGCAGGGCGACGGATGGTAGAGACGCATCGCCGATGCGTCTCTACGGCGGTCCGATGCCCACCGACCCTCCGAACCGCACCGAACGCCCATCCGACGTGCACGACCGATTCGCCCCACCCCAAACGCCATTCCCGTCCTCACCCGCACCCCGATTCGCACCACACGCCGCGGCCCGGCCGCCACCGCCGTTCGACCCCGCGCCGCATCCCCACCCGCTCACACCCGCACCACCCCACCAACGGACGTAGATTCCGGACTTCCGTCCCGGCTTTCCCCGCTTTCGATGCGCCCGATCCTCCTCGCCGCCGCCCTCGCGGCGCCCCTCGCCGCCTCCACCGTGCCCGCCGCCGCCCTGGCGCAGGGCACGCCGCCGTGGCAGCAGCGCGTCGCCTACGAGATGGACATCGACATGGACGCGCCCGCGCACCGCTACGCCGGGCGGCAGCGCCTCACCTACCAGAACAACTCGCCCGACACGCTCCGGCAGGTCTTCTATCACCTGTACTTCAACGCCTTCCAGCCGACGTCGATGATGGCGGAGCGCAACCGCCACCTCCCCGACCCCGACCCCCGCGTCGTGCCGCGCATCTGGAACTACACGCCCGACGAAATCGGCTACCAGCGCGTGCAGACGCTCACGATGGACGGTGTGAACGCGCCCTTCCGCGTCGACGACACCGTCATGCGCGTCGACCTGCCGCGCCCGCTCGCGCCCGGCCAGAGCGCCGTCTTCGCGATGGCGTTCGAGGCGCAGGTGCCGCTGCAGACGCGCCGCTCGGGGTGGAAGAGCCGCGAGGGCATCGACTTCTCGATGTCGCAGTGGTACCCCAAGATGGCGCAGTACGACAGCCGCGGCTGGCACGCCGAGCCCTACGTCGGGCGTGAGTTCTACGCGCCCTTCGGCACCTTCGACGTGCGCATCACCCTCCCCGCCACCTACACCGTCGGCGCAACCGGCGTGCTGCAGAACGGCGCTGAGATCGGCAAAGGCTACGCGCCCTCGCGCGAGCCGCTCGTCACGTTCAAGGCCAGCGAGGAGACGCGGCCCGAAACGACGCGCCTGACGTGGCGCTGGAAGGCGGAGAACGTCCACGACTTCGCGTGGGCCGCCGACCGCGACTACACGCACGACCGCATCGCCGGGCCGAACGGACGCACGTACCACCTTCTCTACCAGCCGAACGTCGCCGCAGGGTGGGAGACGCAGCGGGGCTTCGTGCCTGCCGTCGTCGCCTACTACGAGCAGCGTTTCGGGCCGTACCGCTGGCCGCAGTTCACCGTCGCGCAGGCGGGCGACGGCGGGATGGAGTACCCGATGATGAACTTCATCACGGGAGGCCGCGCGCCCGGCAGCCTCGTCGGCGTGACGGCGCACGAGGCGGCGCACGAGTGGTTCTACGGGATGCTCGGCTCCAACGAGATCCGCTACGCGTGGATGGACGAGGGCTTCACGGAGTTTGCGACCGGCGAGGCCCTCGAGACGCTCTTCAACGTGCCCGCCCGCCAGAACTCCGCCGCGCGGCAGATCGCCGAGCTTCGCCTGCGCGGCCTCGCCGAGCCGATCTCGTGGCACTCCGACTGGTACCGCACCAACCGCGCGTACTCGACGGCGTCCTACGGCGGCGGCAACCTCATCGCCGACCTCCTCGGCTACGTCGTCGGCGATTCCGTGCGCGACCGCGGCTTCCGCGACTACGTCCGCACCTACACCTTCCGCCACCCGCAGCCCGCCGACGTCGAGCGGACGTTCGAGCTGGCGTCCGGCCTCTCGCTCGACTGGCTCTTCGAGCAGCTCACGCACACGACGCGCCGCCTCGACTACGCCATCACCGGCCTGGCGGACAAGGGCGGGCGCACCGAGCTCAGCTTCGAGCGCATCGGGGAGATGGTGATGCCGCTCGACGTGCGCCTGACGATGCAGGACGGATCGACGCGGATGCTCACCATCCCGACGAGCGTGATGAACGGCGCCAAATCCGTCGGCCCCGGCTGGACGGTGGGCGCGGCGTGGCCGTGGACGAGCCCGCGCCACACCGTCACCGTCGACGGCCGCGTCCGCTCGGCGACGCTCGACCCCGACCAGCGCCTGCCCGAGATCAACCGCCTCAACGACACCGCGGGCGGCGGCGTCTGGCCGGTCGTGACGAACGCCACGCTTCTGGCGCGCGCCCGTCACCAACGACCCTGCGGCCTACGGCGTCGGCGTGCGCCCGCTCGGCCAGTACGCACGCGACTACGGCGCAGGCGTCGGCATCTGGGCGCGCGGCGGCTACTGGATGAACCGCCACGACGCGACGGCCACCGTCACGCTCTGGCCGCTCGTGATCGCGACGAACGGCGAGCGCCCGCGCCCGCTCTCCACCAACACCCTCGCCGCGCGGCGCGGAGGGATGCAGTCGTTCGCCGAAGGCATCGACTATACGCTGCGCTACGCGACGACGCCGGTCGGCATCGGCCCGTCGAACCGCGTCGGCGTGTCGTTCGAGAAGCAGCAGGGTGTCTTCGAGAACCGCGTCTTCGCTGCCCACACGTTCGGGCGCTTCGCCGCCATCGGACGCGACCGCGGCACGCTGACGGCCGAAGTCGGCCACCTCCGCCAGCCCTACCGCCGCGCGTTCGACCTCTACGACGAGACGCTCTGGCCCGAGAAGGCGCACCGCGTCTGGGCGGGCCTGCGCTACGACGCCGGCCGCAGCGACGCCCGCGGCGAGCGCCGCATCCAGATCGGCGGGCAGGTCGGCGGAAGCCTCCGCTCCATCACCGGCGGCGGGGGCGGCGGCGGTCTGCTCGGCGCCTCTCTCCTGACCGACCCGACGATGGCGTGGGCGAAGGCGACGGTCTCGCGTCCGCTCGGCCCGCTCACCGTCCGCGCGCGCACGATGGCGATGCTCGGCGTCCAGAACCTGGCCCTCGACCAGCGCTTCAACCTCGGCACCGGCTCGCAGCACGGCGTCTGGCGCAGCGAAACCGCCCGCGCGGCCCTCGGCGCCGCCGGCGAGCGGTACACGCCCGCTGGCGACGTGCCCTACGTTCACGCCCTCTCGGCGCACGGCCCGACCGGCTATCTCGCCGAAGACGGCGGATTTCCCGGCGTGGGCGGCGCGGCGCGATCGGTCGTGACCGGCAACGTCGAGGTCGAGACCCGCCCCTTCCACGCCCGCCTGCCGCTCCGCGCGATGGCGTACTCGGGCGTCGCTGTGCTGCCCTTCGCCAGTGGCGGCAGCGTTTTCGCCACGCCCGTCTTCACCGACGGCGACAGCTACCTCGCCGACGCCGGGATCGGCCTGCGCCTGGCCCTCTCCGACCTGCCGTGGCTGCGCCGCCTGACGACGACGAGCGACGCCCTCGGCGGCGCCCGCCTCGCCGCGCGCGTGCCGCTCTGGGTGCGCATCCCCAACGGCAGCGACGACGAGTTCAAGTTCCGCACGCTCTTCGGGGTGGAGCTGCCCTTCTGATGCACGCGCTCGCGGCCTTCGGCGCCGACGCGCCCCTCGACACCCCGCCCGACGCCCCCGCCGACGCGGCGGTGCTCCGCGCGTGGCTGCGCAGGCGCATCGCGGCGATGCTCATCGCCGAGCGGGCGGCCCTCATGGCCGTCCTCTACCGCATCGATGTGCGCGAGCGCGACGTGACCGCCGCCCTCTCCGCGAAAGACCCCGCCGACGCCCTCGCCGACGCCGTCCTCGCCCGCATGGCTGAAACGCGCGCCCGCCGCGCCGACCGCTCGCAGTGAGGCTCCCTGCACGGCGGCAGTCGTCCGGTGGCGACGGCGGCCACAGACCCGTCGGTGTTCGGCAGAGGCACGATGTCGTTTGTCCCTGCGCTCCCGGTGGTGGCGACACCCTCGGCGGCGGCCCAGAGAACGCCGATGGGCGCGGGTCGGCGGGCGGAGGTGACGCCCCCGAACGGCGCCGCTACGTCCGAACAATCTTGCAGAAGCCTGCATTTTGATGGCGACACGCATTGACTTCTAACTCCGCCGCGCGTACGCTTCCACGGTCGCCCTAACGCCCCGTGACCGATGCTCCGCCGCCCTGCCCTCGCCGCCGCGTTCCTCCTTCTGACCGGCATCACGGCCACCGCCCGCGCGCAGCCGGTGCTCGATGTCCGCGACGCCTTCACCGACGGCGACTTCACCCGCGATCCGGCGTGGACCTCGCCCGAGCCGCTCAAATGGGTCGTCGCGCCGCGCGGCGGCAACCCGGCGCTCGTCGCCAACGGCGGCCCGACCGCCGACACGCTGTCGATCTCGACGGCCTCGAACGTGTCGGTTGGCGTCTGGCGGTTCCGGTTCTCGTGGACCGGCGTCAACCTGTCGACGGCCAACGGCGCGCGCGTTTTCCTCGTCAGCGACCGCGCCGACGTGTCGGGCGCCGTGCGCGGGTACGCGCTCCAGTTCGGGACGACCAACACCGACGACGTGCGCCTCGTCCGGTTCGACGGCGACGCGTCGGTGCCCGCCAACCGCGTGCTCCTCGGGCAGAGCGCCGTCGTCCTCGCAGACGATGCGGGCGACGTGAGGGTCGAGGTGACGCGCACATCGGCGGGCCTGTGGACGGTCGCCGTCGCCGGATCGCCTCCCTTCACCGCCACCGACACGCGATATTTCGGCAGCAGCGCCCTCGGCCTGTGGATCAAGCACGCCTCGACCGCCGGGCGCAGCTACGCCGTCGACGACATCGAGGCGACCGGCACCGCCGGTCCGCCCGACACGTCGGCACCGCGCCTCTCGGACGTGTCGGTCAGTGACGCGCCGCCGGAGATCGCCCTCACCTTCTCCGAACCCGTCGCCCTGAGCACGCTCACGCCCGCCGCGGTCGCCCTCGTCCCCGCCGTGCCGTTCGCGCTCGTCCCGACCGACGCAGGCGCCGCGACGCCCGGCGTGCGCCTCGTCTTCGCCGCGCCGCTTCCCGCCCGCACCTACGCCCTCACCCTTCGCGGCATCGCCGACCCGGCGGGCAACGCGCTGCGCGACACGACCGTCGCCGTCGCTGTCGTGCGCGACGAGACGCCACCGACGCTCGCCTCGGCGCGCTTCACCGGACCGCGAACGCTCGTGCTCGGCTTCAGCGAACCCGCCACAAATGCCTGTGCCGCAGCGGCATACGCCGTGGCAAGAGATGGACGGCGCAGGCGTGCCCGTCGTCTCGGTCGCGTGCCCGAGCGGCGCGGCGGTGGCGACGGCGACACTCACCCTCGGCGCCGATGTGGGTGCGGGAATGTCCGTGACGGTCGCGGCGACGGGCCTGCGCGACGCGGCGGGCAACACGGGGGCGTCGTCACTCGTGGCGACGCGGCCCGACGAGGCGCAGCCGGGCGATGTGGTCGTGAACGAGGTGATGTTCGCGCCGCCGACGGGCGGCACCGAGTGGATCGAAATCCTCAACCGCTCGCTGCGCACGCTCGATCTCACCGACCTCCGCATCAGCGACGCCGTCGCCACCCCGCGTGCGCTCTCGTCTCGCTCCATCGCGCTCGCACCGGGCGCGTACGCCGTCGCCGTGCAGGACAGCGTGGCCTTCGCAGCCGCGTTTCCGTCGATTCCGGCGGGCGTCGCCGTCGTGCGCGTGGCGCCGTGGCCGAGCTTGAACAACGATGCCGACGCCGTCGTGCTGCGCCGCACCGACGGCCTCCGCCTCGACTCCGTCGTCTACACGGCAGCGTGGGGCGCCGCCGGGCGCACGATCGAGCGCCGCGACCCCGACGGGCCCGCCGTGCGCGTCAACTTCGCCGCCACCCTCGACCCGTCCGGTGGCACACCCGGCGCCCGAAACAGCGTCTACGCCATCGACAGCGCCGGTCCGGTCGCCCTTCGCGCCGAGCGCATCGGCAACGGACAGCGGCGCGCTCATCCGCGTCGTGTTCGACGAGCCGGTCGCCACCGCCAGCCTCGCCGGGGCGTTCTCGACGGATGTTGGGCCTCCGATTGCCATAACGGCTGACGGCGACGGATCGGCGGTGCTTCTGACCGGCGTCGGCGCAGCCTCGCGCGTCGTCGTGACGGGCGTGCGCGATGGCAAGGGCAACGCATCGGGCGCGCAGACGGTGGCCGTCGCCGGGCCGCCCGCCGCGGGCAGCCTCGTCGTCGTGGAGGCGATGCTCGCGCCGCGCACATCGGGCACGGCGCCGCAGGTCGAGTACGTCGAGATTCTCAACACGACGGCGACAGCGGTCGCGCTCCGCACGCTCGTCCTCGTCGCCCGCCCCATCGTCGGTCCCGACGACGACCCGGCCACGCCCGATACGACGCGCCTGAGCGACGCCGAGCGGACGCTGCCCGCCGGTGGACGCCTCGTGATCTACGACAGCGACCCGAGCGACGGCCCCGACGCGGCTACCGCCTCGCGCCTCGCCCGCGGCTTCCCCGGCGCCGACCTCCGCGCCGCATCGGTCGTGCTCGTCGGGCGCTCGACCGTCACCAGCGGCGGCCTCTCGAACGCGGGCGAGTGCCTGACGCTGCTCGCGGTCGATGGCGCCGTGCGAACGGTCGTGACGCCCGAAACGTGCATTCGCGGGACGTACGCCGATCCCTCGCGGACGCCCGGCACGAGCCTGGAGCGCCTCGCCCCGACCGCCGACGGTCCGCTCGGATGGGCCTCATCCCCTGCCCCGGACGGCGGCACACCGGGCGCCGCCAACGCCGCCGCGCCCATCGAGGGCGCCACGGGCGACGCATCCGCGCTGCGCATCTCGGAGGTGCTCTACCAGCCACTCGCCGACAGCCGCGACGCCCGCGCCGACCAGGCGGAGTTCGTCGAGGTCGTCAACACCGGCGCCGCGCCGCTCGACCTCAACGGCCTCGTCCTGCTCGGCGACCCCGACGAGCGCGGGCGCCGCGACAGCGTCCGCCTCGCCTTCGTCCCCGTCCGCCTCGCGCCCGGCAGCTACGCCGCCGCCTTCCACCCGACGACCACCGTGCCCGACGTGGCCGCCTTCCGCGCCGCCTTCCCGTCGATGCCGCCGGATGCCCTCGTCCTCGCCGCCCCCGGCCTCTCGCTCCGCGACAGCGGCGACCGCCTCACCCTGCGCCGCCTGACCGCGAGCGGGGGCACGACAGGCGACCTCGACGCCGTCCGCTACGCGCCCGGTTTCCACAGCGCCGCCCTCCGCACGACGACCGGTATCAGCCTCGAACGCCTCGCCCTCGACCGACCCGCCGACGACGCGTCCGTGTGGGCCTCGTCGCCCTCGCCCGACGGCGCCACACCCGCCGCGCCCAACGCCGTCACCGCGAACGCCGCGACTGCTCCCGAGCGCGCAGGCCTCGCCGCCGCGCCGTCGCCCTTCTCGCCCGACGGCGACGGCCTCGACGACGCCGCGACGTTCGCCTACCGCCTGCGCGGCGCCGCATCGAGCGTCCGGCTACGGGTCTACGACGCCGAGGGCCGCCTCGTCCGCACCCTTGCGCCCGCGCCCGCCGGGCAGACCGGCCTCGTCGCGTGGGACGGCGCCGACGATGGCGGGCGCGCCCTGCCCATCGGCATCTACGTCGCCCTCCTCGACGCCCTCGACGAGCGCGGCGGGCGCGCCGAGATGCACCGCGCCGTCGTCACCCTCGCCCGAAGGCTCTGACCGCTTCTGCACGTGCCACGGAGCGCGTCCGGGCGCAACGCCACGGCGCCGACGAGGCCGGCGCGCTGCAAGACCGTGTGTGCCAGAGACTCCGGAGCGACTCCCGCCGCATCTCCAGAGGTTCCCGGACGCGGAAGGATGAGCGCCGCCGCCGAGGGCGCTGCGGAAAGCACGTCCGCACCGGATAGAATGCGCGTCGTGGAATAAGACGCAACAAGCCGGGCCTACAGCAAAAATCGGGCCTGAAGGCGTGTTCGCATGGACGGTCCGTGCGATTGGCATTGGTTTTGGAGGGCCGAGGATCAACCTCCCCCATCCAATCCCACCGCCATGACGCCCTCACGTCTTTCGATCCTGTTGTGTCTCGCCTTCCTCGGCGCCTCAGCACTGTCGCACCCAGCATCGGCCCAGACAGGTAGCGGGCCGATCACGTCCGACTGCTACACCATCAATCTGACCGGCGTGACGACCGCCGCCAGCGGCGCGAAGACGTACACGTGGCAGGTGACGAGCACGTGCACACGCGCGCTTTCCCACGTCTCCTTCGAACTGCCGTCAGGGGTCGTCGCCACGTCGCCCGGCGGGTCGTACACGGGCACGCGCAACACGTTCAAAGTCGAGAACCCGACCAACAACCCGTTCTACTCGATCAAATTCGAGACCAACGGCGAAGGAATCAAAGGCGGACAGTCTGAAACGTTTTCCTACACGCTCCCGGCAACCTCGTCCGTCCTCACGCCCACGCGCGTCGAGTTGAAGCATTCGACCACGCAGGTCATCATCCCCTACACCATCCAGACGCCGCCACCACCCGTGATCCCCGCCGACGTTCGCCTGACCAAGTCGGTCGACGCGGCCACGGCATCGCCCTCCTCGGTGCTCACCTACACGCTCTCGTACGCCAACGCCGGTGCGGGCGCCGCCTCCGATGTCGTCGTCACCGATGCGCTCCCGGCAGGCGTGACGTTCCTCTCCGAAGCGCACCCGGCCAACTGGACGGCCACCACGTCCGGACAGAGCGTCCGCTTCACCCGCACCGGCGCATCGCCTGCCGGTGAGTCGGCCACCTTCACGCTCACCGCTCGCGTCAACGCAGGCGTCACGGGCGCGCTCGTCAACACGGCCTCAGCCACGACCACGACGACCGAGACGCGCACCGACAACAACAGCGGCTCCGCCACCACGACCGTCAGCACGCCGCCGCCGCCGCCGCCCGCTGCTCCGGACGTGACGCTCAGCAAGTCGGTCGACGCCGCCACGGCGTCCCCTTCCTCGGTACTCACCTACACGCTCGCGTACGCCAACGCCGGTGCGGGCGCTGCCTCCGATGTCGTCGTCACCGACGCGCTTCCGGCAGGCGTGACGTTCCTCTCCGAGACGCATCCGAGCGGATGGGCTGTTAGCACGTCCGGACAGAGCGTCCGCTTTACCCGCACGGGCACCTCGCCTGCTGGTGAGTCGGCCACCTTTACGCTCACCGCTCGCGTCAACGCCGGCGTCACCGGCGCGCTCGTCAACACCGCCTCGGCCACGACGACGACCACCGAGACGCGCACCGACAACAACAGCGGCTCCGCCACGACGACCGTCAGCACGCCGCCGCCGCCGCCACGCCGCTCCGACGTTACGCTCGCCAAGTCGGTCGACGCGGCCACGGCGTCCCCGTCCTCGGTGCTCACCTACACGCTCTCGTACGCGAACGCCGGTGCGGGCGCGCCTCCGACGTCGTCGTCACCGATGCCCTCCCGGCAGGCGTCACGTTCCTCTCCGAGGCGCACCCGGCGGATTGGGCGGCAAGCACGTCCGGACAGAGCGTCCGCTTTACCCGCACGGGCACCTCGCCTGCCGGTGAGTCGGCCACCTTCACGCTCACCGCTCGCGTCAACGCCGGCGTCACCGGCGCGCTCGTCAACACCGCCTCGGCCACGACCACGACGACCGAGACGCGCACGGACAACAACAGCGGCTCCGCTACCACGACCGTCAGCACGCCCGCCGCCGCCGCCCGCTGCTCCGGACGTGACGCTCAGCAAGTCCGTCGACGCGGCCACAGCGTCCCCGTCCTCGGTGCTCACCTACACGCTCTCGTACGCCAACGCCGGCGCGGGCGCAGCCTCCGATGTCGTCGTCACCGATGCGCCTCCCGGCGGGCGTCACGTTCCTCTCCGAGGCGCACCCGGCGGGCTGGGCCGCAAGTGTTTCCGGACAGAGCGTTCGCTTTACCCGCACCGGCGCATCGCCTGCCGGTGAGACGGCCGCCTTCACGCTCACCGCTCGCGTCGACGCCGGCGTCACGGGCGCGCTCGTCAACACCGCCACTGCGGCCACGACCACGACGGAGACGCGCACGGACAACAACAGCGGCTCCGCTACCACGACCGTCAGCACGCCCCCGCCGCCGCCGCCCACTCCTGCCACCTCGGACCTCTCGCTCGCCAAGTCGGCGTCGAGCACGACGGCAGTGCAGGGCGATGTGCTCACCTTCACCCTCACGCTCGCCAACGCCGGCCCTGACGCCGCCACCGGCGTACGGATCGAGGACCGCCTGCCCGCGGGTCTCACCTTCCTCCAGTTCACCGGCGCCACGACGGGCACCGCCAGCGGCCAGACGCTCTCCTGGAGCGGCCTCGCCCTCGCCGCAGGCCAGTCGCGCACGCTGACCTACACCGCACGCGCCGCCGCCATCGGCACGCTCGAGAACGTCGCCGAGATCATGGCCGCGGACCAGCCGGACCCCGACTCCGCGCCCGGCAACGGCGCCCCCGCCGAAGACGACATCGCCTTCGCCGCCGTCACCGCAACGGGCAGCGGCTCCGGCACGGGCGGCGGCGGCTCGTCGGGCGGCGGCAACGCCGGCGTCGAGTCCAACGGCTCGATGGCGACGCTCCTCGCGCAGCGCCTCTTCGCCCGCCGCGAAGACGTCGCCGCCCGCGAGGTGCTCCTCGCCGCGCCGTCGCCCGTCGCCTTCATCGCCCGGACCCCGGACGCGCTTCTGCCGGACGGGCTTCGCCTCTCGGCCAGCGGCAACGCCGGCACCCTGTCGAGCGCAACCTCGCTGCGCGAGATCGTGCCCCTCACCGGCCCGATGCAGTCCCCCGCCTTCGACGTCACCCCCGGCGACCTCCTCGGCGTCACCAACGCCACCTCCGTCGTCGCCGCCGACTACCTCCGCCCCGACGGCCTGCGCCTCGGCGCGCTCTTCGCCGCGGTCTCGCCGCAGGGCACGCTCTACGACCACGCCAAGGCCACCTGCGACCGGCTCGGCGGCGGGCGTCTCGAATACGTGCGCCCGATCAATGTCGCCGGGCGGGACTTCGTGCTCTCGAAGCTCGTCGGCGCCAACGGCGCCGTGGACTACGCCGTCTCCTTCGTCGCCTACCGCACCGCCGGTGGCATCGTGGTGGACTCGCGCTTCGCGCCAAGCCAGTACGCAGCGGCGCCCGCGGGCACGGAGGAAGTGGTGAACGTCCAGGTGTGGTCGATCAGCCCCGAGTTCACCGGCGACATGGTCGGCCGCGTCCTCGACCGCCTCGGCGCCCTCGCCCCGGTCGCCCACCGCACCGACGGCCCCGCCCTTCCGGCGGCCTACGTCGTCGACGGCACGTATTCGCGTGGTTCGCTGCGCCTGCGGATGCGCAACACCACCGGCGCTCCGCTCGCGCTCACCTTCACCGGCGATGTCGCGATGAGTGAGACCACCACCGGCTCGCGCCGCGCCACCACGCATCCGATCACCCTTCCTGCGTCGAGCGAGGCCGCTCCCTTCGCCGAGATCTCGGTGCCCATCGGCCTCATCTTCGACGGCGTCTTCAACCTGCGCAGCGCCGACGGCGCCACCATCCTCGACGACGTGTACTTCGCCGACGGCACGTGGGCGACCAGCGCGGGCAATGCCACCGTCTCGACCTTCACCACCGCAGTCGAAGCGCGCACGCCGGAATCGGGCACCTACCTCGTCGAGCGCGGCGCGCAGATCTCCGGCACCGTCACCGACTACGCCAGCCTCTTCCGCTTCCTGCGCCCCGCAGGTGCACCGGTCGACCTGCGTTCGTACGACGCCCTCGCCTTCACGTACCGCTCGGACGTGCCGGTGCAGGTGCTCCTCGAAAAGGCCTCGGTGGCGGCATGGGGCGGCAAGTTCGTCGCGACGCTCCCCGCCAACCCGACCGGCGCGCCGGTCTCGGTGACCTTCAACAGCCTGGCCCCCGCCGGCGGCACGCCCGGACGCTTCACCGCCGACGACGTGACGATGGTCGCCTTCTACGCCCTCGGGAGCCGCACCGCCAGCCGGAGCTTCTCGCTCGCCGTCTCCGACCTGCGCTTCACCGGCGCGAGCGTGACGTCGGGCGAGGCCACCCCGGTCCTCGCTGGCACCCTCGACCTCGCCACGCCGACGCCGCACCCGGTGCGCTCTGCCTCTGTGGTGCGCGTCACGATGCGCGAGGCCGCCCCGGCCCGTGTGACGCTCTTCGACCTCATGGGCCGCCGCGTCGCCGTCCTCCACGACGGCTACCTGCCCTCGGGCGAGACCGCGCTCACGCTCGACGCCAGCGCGCTCTCCTCGGGCACGTACGTCGCCCGCCTCGAAACCGCCGCCGGCGCCCGCACCCGCACCGTCGTCGTGTCGCGCTGAGTCGGCTGGCCCGTGCGCGCCTGCACGTTCCCGGAGCGCTCTCGACCTCGTGTCGGGGGCGCTCCTCTGCGTTTACGCCGGAGCGACGGGCGTCTGCGCATTCCAGCCGCTCTGGCGCTTGAGTTCCTCGGCGATGCGGGCCGTCGTGCGGTCGAGGAGGACGTAGACGCGCGCGAACGCCTCGGGGCCGCCGGTGTAGGGATCGGGGACGGCGAACTCGCCCGCGCCCTCGTCCGACGGGTCCGGGTCGAACTCACGGGCGAGGCGGACCTTGTGGCCGTGCGCGTCGTCGGCATCGAGGGCGAGGACGTCGTGGAGGTTGGAGCGGTCCATCACGAAGACGTGGTCGAAGGCCGCGAGGTCGTCCGCCACGAACTGCGCCGCCCGGTGCGCGCCGAGGTCGACGCCCCGCTGCTTCGCATCGGCAACGGTGCGGCGGTCGGCGCCCTGCCCGACGTGCCAGTCGCCCGTGCCCATCGACCGCACCTCGACACGGTCGGCGATGCCGATGCGCTCAGCGTGCGCGCGGAAGAGCGCCTCGGCGAGCGGGCTGCGGCAGATGTTGCCGAGGCACACGAAGGCGATGCGGGTGCGGCGTGCGGGGGAATCGGGCATCGGGGACGGCGGGGATGGACGGCGCAAAATGCCACCGTCGGCGCGGACGATGCGCGGCGGATGGGCGAAGAGGCGGTGCGTTCGGAAGGTGCAGCGTTGCCCCCGTCAGGGCCTCGGACGCTGAAAGGCGTGCGCCGATCCACCGCGCCGCATCCGGCCGTCCATTCCGTATCCTTCCGCATCCCGTTCCGCCCACCGCCTGCGCATGGAAGCCTCGTCCCGCGGCTCTCTCTTCGACGACCTCCTCGGCGATCTCGACGACGACCTCGGCATCGCCGACGGCGCCCCCGAGTCTCTGCGCGTCGAGGAGCCGGTTGCGGGCGGACGCAAGGAGGTCGTGCTCAGCGTGGCGCAGGCGGCAGGCATCGTGCGCGTCGTGCTCGAAGACGCCTTCGACGACATCACCGTCGAGGGCGAGCTCTCGAATGTCCACCTGCATCGGAGCGGGCATTTTTATGCGACACTCAAAGACGCCGATGCGCAGATCCGCGTCGTGCTCTGGCGCTCGGCGGCGGCGCGCGTCGTCTTCCGCCCGCGCGACGGACTGCTGGTTCGCGTGCGCGGGCGGATGTCGTTCTACCCGGCGCGCGGCGAGGCGCAGCTCGTCGGCGAGGCGATGACGCTGGCCGGGGAGGGCGCACTCGCGGCGGCGTTCGAGGCGCTCAAAACGTCGCTTGCCGCGGAGGGACTGTTCGACCCGTCCCGCAAGCGCCCGCTGCCGCCGTTCCCGCGCCGCATCGGCGTCGTCACCTCGCCGAGTGGGGCCGCCGTGCGCGACGTGCTTGCCATCCTCGCCGAGCGCTTCCCGCTCGCCGCCGTCCTCGTCTGCGGCGTGCAGGTGCAGGGACCGGGCGCGGCCGACCAGATCGCCGACGCCCTCGCGGCCTTCTCCGAACTGACCGACGGCGACGAGATGCGGCCCGACGTGATCATCGTCGGGCGCGGCGGCGGGAGCGCCGAGGACCTGTGGGCCTTCAACGAGGAGGTCGTCGCCCGCGCCGTCGCCGCCTGCCCGATCCCGGTCGTCAGCGCCGTCGGGCACGAGACGGACGTGACGATCTGCGACTTCGTCGCCGACGCCCGTGCGGCCACGCCGTCGCACGCCGCGCAGATGGTAGCGCCCGACCAGCGCGAGGTCGCCGCCCACCTCGCCACCACCGCCGTCGCCCTTCGCGAGGGCCTGCGCCTGCGCATCGCCGCCGCGCGCGGACGCTACACGATGCTCGCCACCAGTGCTGGACTCCGCCGCGTGCCCCTCCGCATCGCCGACGCGCGCCGGACCACCGAGCGCACCGCATCGCGCATCGACGCCGCCCTCGCCGCGCGCCTCGCCGGTGCCCGCGCCCGCCACGCCGCCAGCGCCGCCGCGCTCGCCGCGCTCGATCCCCTCGCCCCGCTCCGCCGCGGCTACGCCCTCGTCACCGGCCCCGACGGCCGCCGCGTCCGCGCCGCCGCCCTCGCGCGCGGCGACCTCCTCCGCCTTGCCTTCGCCGACGGCGCCGCAACGGCCACCGTCACATCGACGCCCGTCACATCGACGACCGGCACGACAGCGACAGCCGCAACGGATTTGTCTGTTACGACGAGCGATCCACCCGAACCATTGCCGCGCCGCGCCGTCTGAGGCAACGATCAGCCGATGCTCACCGGCGCCTCACGCCGCACGCCCCGCGCCGCCGCATCTTTCCACTGAAACCCACGCGCTGTTTTAGGCGTGCCTAATTCGTCTCATCACCTGCCAGCGCAGGGCTTTCATGGCCGCTTCCCGCGAGTTCCTCCTCGAACTGACGCCCCGGCACCGCTTCGACCTCTTCGACGTCAACGCCGCGCTCCGCGAGGCACACGGCGACGTTCTCCACGACCACCGCCGCGCGCTCTACGCGTCCTATCACACGACGGCGGGGTACCTCGACGAAGCCTCGTGCGCGTCGGTCGGGTTCAACGGCGACGGCGTGCGCGGCCTCGTCGAGCGCTACCGGCGGCTCTACCCGGCGGGCGCGGGCTACCGCCACGACCGCCTCGACGAGCGCCACGAGCTGACCGCCAAGCAGAAGGAGACCGAGCCGCTCAACGCCGACGCGCACCTGTCCTTCTTCGGCGCGGGACTCGAAGGATGCGTCACCTACCGAGCTGAAACCGACCGTCCGGCATGGTTCGTCGACCTCGACGGTGTCGGCATCACCGGACCCCGGACGCGCCGCACCGCCGTCGTCGGCTTCGATGAGGAGCGCGTCGCCGCGCGGCTCTCGCTGACCGCGCCCTCATCCGACCACCGCATCGACGCCTTCAACCTGCGCGACGCCCGGCTCGGCGTCATCGACGAGATCCAGGCGCACGTGCAGCGTCTCGGCATCGCCAAAGGCCGCGTCGACATCCGCCTGCGCGCCGACGATCCCGGCGCCGCGCTCGCCGTCAACGAGTACGAAACGCTGCTGATGCAGCACGATCTCGCCGACGTTCTGCGCAACCCGTTCCGCTACGCCGCAGAGAAGTCGTGGCACGCGCTTCGCCATCCACACGAAGTCAAGGAGAAAGCGAAGGACTACGCGAAGTACGACCTCGTCGTCTTCGTCAACGACCAGCTGACGCGGTGGAATCTGCGCGGCACCGCCGCCGAGCGCGTCGTCAACGCCGTCATCCGCCGGACGGCCCTCAAGTACCTCCGCATGAAGCGCGCGGTGAGCCTCCCCATCTCCGACCACGACCGCGACGGCGTCGGCGAGATCGTCCAGGGCACCTACCAGAGCCCCATTCTGGTTCAGTGGAACCGCCCCCGCGCCGCCGAACGCCGCCTCGACGTCAAGATCGTGTCGTTCGAGTGAGGGCGGCTGTCCGCCTCAGTCCATCGACGCGGTGTGGGTGCGAATCCACGCCGCGAGCGTGTCTTCGTCGGCCTCCCCCGACGCAACGGCGAGCATCGTCACCACGACGTCCGGCTGCGACGCGGTGAGCCGCTGCCCGTTGAGCGCAAGGAAGACGGCCATCGCGATGAACGCCGTCCGCTTGTTGCCGTCGACGAACGGGTGATTCTTGGCGATGCCAAACGCATAGGAAGCCGCCAGACGCGCGAGGTCTGCGGATTCGTCGTAGGCGTGGCGCTGCTGCGGGCGGGCGAGGGCACCGTCGAGCGCGCCGCTGTCGCGGGTGCCGTGCAGGCCGCCGTGGCGGCGGAGCTGGTCGGCGTGCATGGCCTCGACGGCCACGCGGTTCAGCCATCGGGGCGTCTCCATGGTCGTCTACTTGGCCAGTTCGTTGAGGGCATCGCGGTAGGTCGCGGCGATGGTTTCGTAGTGCGCCATCGCATCGCGGAAATCCGGGTCGTAGGGTGTCAACAACACACCCTGCGGCGTCTCGACGAGGTGCACCGCGTCGCCCTTGCGCAGGCCGATGCGGTCGAGGAGATCGCGCGGGAGCGTGACGGCGAGCGCGTTTCCCGCCTGGCGCAGGCGGACGGTGTCGGTGGCGGACATGGCGGCGGAGTCAGATGTGATGTATGCACATCCGTAGACACGCCCGGTTCCCGTCCCGATCCGCAGGCGCTCAGATCAGGCTCTTCGACTGCCCGCCGTCGACGTTCAGGCAGGCGCCGGTGATGAGGCTCGCGCGGGGGCTGACGAGGAAGGCGGCAGCGTTGGCGACCTCTTCGGCGGTGCCGAAGCGCCCGAGCGGGATGTTCGCGGCGACGAATTCGGCCATGCCGTCGGGGTCGTCGGCGACGCGGCGGTCCCACGAACTGCCGGGGAATCGGATGGAGCCGGGGGCGATGGTGTTGACGCGAATGCCCTGCGGCGCAAGGTCGTAGGCCATCACCTTTGCGGCGGAGATGAGGGCGCTCTTGGTCGCATTGTAGATCGACAACCCCGCGCCGCCCGCCTCGCGTCCGAAGATCGAGGCGGTGAAGAGGATGCTCGCGGCGTCGGAGGCGGCGAGGAGCGGGAGGACGGCGCGGGCAGTGCGGAGGTGCGCGAACGTGTTCACCTCGGCGACCTCGGTCCAGTCGGCGTCGGTGGTTTCGGCGAACGGCTTGCGGCGGTTGGTGCCCGCGTTGCCGATGAGGATGTCGAGGCGCCCGAAGCGGTCGCGCGCGGCGGCGGCAAGGCCGTGCGCGAAGGCGGGGTCGGCGATGTCGCCCGCGAGGGTTTCGGCGCGGACGCCGTGCTCGGCGGCGATGCCGGCGGCGGCGGCGGTGAGGGCGTCTTCGCCGCGGGCGGCGAGGAGCAGGTGGCAGCCTTCAGCAGCGAGGGCGCGGGCGATGTAGAGGCCGAGTCCGCGGCTCGCGCCGGTGACGAGCGCGACGCGGCCGGTGAGTCCGAGATCCATGTGGGCGTCAGGTGTGGAGAGGCCGCTTCCAACCGGACCGCCGCCGGTGGGTGCCCGCGCGCGGGCGGGGCGGGTTTGTGGGTTGGCGGGTTGGTGAGGCGGGGGCGGCGATGCGCTGCGCCTCCACCGTCCGCCAGAGCACGCCACCGCCCAAGGCGACAGATCCGATTTCCCATCCCCAATAGCCCATCCTCCATTCACGACCAACCCTCAGCGGTCGACTTGCAAGGCGCGGCGCTTGGCCGCGCGGGCGCTGTCGGCGGGGCTGCCGGAGGGAAGACCGCGGGTGAGGGCGCCTTCCCACGAGCCATAGGTCGGGTTCGGGAGGGCGAACCAGCGGACGCCCCACCACGCGTCGTAGGGGGCGGTGAGGGCGCGGCGCGCGGCGGGGGTGTCGTTCTCGTGGCCGAGGAAGTCGCCGAGGTTGTCGCCGACGTAGTGGAGGACGCGGTAGTTCGCCGTCACGAAGGCGCGGCGCGGGTCTTTGTCGGACGCGGCCCACTCGGGGCGCTCGCCGCGGACGAGGACGGCGTCGCCGTCGGCGATGGGGAAGCCGAGGGCGGCGAGGCGGGCGGCGGTCGGGGCCTCCTCGACGGCCACGCGGTTGGTCAGGTAGACGACGCGGATGCCGCGCGATGCGGCGGATCGGACGTAGTCGAGGGCGCCGGGGATGGCACGCTCGCGCCCTTCGCGCACCCACGCCGACCACGTGGCGGGCACGTATCCGGTGCCGTCGGCGACGCCGCGGGCCTGGTAGGGGCTGTTGTCGAGGACGGTCTCGTCGACGTCGAGGACGACGGCGGTGGGCAGGCGTCCGAACCCGCCGCGCGCGGCCTGCGCGGGGTCGGCGCTCCACGACGTGTCGGCGAGGGCGTCGCCGAGGCGGGCCTGGGCGGCGCGGTACGTGCCGAGCGCAACCGCCCGGTACTCTTCCGACGTCTGCATCCACAAAACCGCGTTGAGGTTGTCGTTGGCCGGCACGGCGACGGGCGCGGTCGCGGCCGGTTCCATCCGGGCGAGGGGCGCGGTCACGGGGGCGCAGGCGGCGAGGGCAAACGGGAAGGCGGCGAGCGCGGCGGCGCGGCGGAGGCGTGTCATCGTGAGGCGGAGGAAGATCGGACGGCGCCAACCCCGGCACCGCGAGGCACGATCCGGGGCGGACGGGCGGAGCGCTCAGGCGCCGAGGGCGGCGAGCACGTCGGGGTCGTAGAGGCCGAGGAGCGTGGCACCGTTCGCGCGCATCGCGCGGACATCGAGGACGGCGACGGTGCCCTTGCGCATCTGCACGCGGGCGCCGGTGAGGTGCTCGATGGTGCGGCTGAGGTCCGGCTCGTGCGTGACGACCCACACCGAGAACGTATTCGGCTGCGCGGCGAGGACGGTCGCGTAGTCGGACGGTCCGGCGCCCGAGGCGAGGCGCTCGTGGAGCACCGGCGTCACGCCGAACGCGCGGGCGACGTAGGCCGCCGTGTCGGCGGCGCGGAGGTAGGGCGAGGCGAGGAGGACGTCGCAGGCCCACGGGGCGGTCGGGAGGAGCGCGGCGCCGGGGGCGGCGAGGCGGGCGAAGGCGCGCGACTGGGCGGCGAGGCGGGCGCGTCCGCGGGTGGTGAGCGCGCGCGAGGCGTCGGACTGCATCGGGCCGGCGTCTTCGGCGATGCCGTGGCGCATGAGGTACAGGCGCATCGGGGCGTGGGGCGGGTGGAACGTCGGCGTGGGAGGCGCCACGCGGGGCGATGGTTCCGGCCGTGCGTCCCACCGACGCCCCAACCTCCATCGCCCCGGAACGCGCACCGGCGGCGCGGGCGTATCACCGGCCTGTTCATCCCGCTTTTCCCCCATCCCCACTTCCAGCATGCAGAAGGAGCACATGAAGGTCACCGTCATCGGCGCCGGCAACGTCGGCGCGACCGCCGCAGACTGCGTCGCCCGCAAGGACATGGTCGGCGAGGTCGTCCTGATCGACATCCCCGACAAGGCCGACTACGCCAAGGGCAAGGCGCTCGACATGTACCAGGCCGCGCCCATCCACGGCTACGACACGCGCATCACGGGCGGCTCCGATTACGCGCTCACCGCCGGCAGCCAGGTGTGCATCATCACCGCCGGTCTGCCGCGCAAGCCCGGCATGAGCCGCTCGGACCTGTTGAAGATCAACGGCGACATCGTCAAGTCGGTCGCCGAGCAGTTCGCGCAGCACTCGCCCGGCGCCGTCATCATCGTCGTCTCCAACCCGCTCGACGTGATGACGTGGGTGGCGTCGGAGGCCTCCGGCTTCCCGTCGAACCGCGTGATGGGCATGGCCGGCGTGCTCGACACGGCCCGCTACCGCGCCTTCCTCGCGATGGAACTCGGCGTCTCGGTGCGCGACATCCAGGCCCTCCTCATGGGCGGCCACGGCGACTCGATGGTGCCGCTGCCCTCGTTCACGACCGTCGGCGGCATCCCGATCACCAGCCTCATCACCCGCGAGCGCTTGGACGAGATCGTCGGGCGGACGAAGGTCGGTGGGGGCGAGATCGTCAAGCTGATGGGCACGAGCGCGTGGTACGCGCCGGGCGCCGCAGCGGCCGAGATGGCTGAGGCGATCATCAAGGACTCGGGCCGCGTGCTGCCGTGCGCCGTCAAGATGGACGGCAACTTCGGCCTCAGCGACCTCTTCATCGGCGCCCCGGCCAAGCTCGGCAAGAACGGCGTCGAGAGCATCATCGACGTGACGCTCACCGACGACGAGCGCGCCCTGCTCCACGCGTCGGCGGGTGAGGTGTCGAAGGACATCGCGTCCCTCCGCGAGATGTGGGCCGCCTGACCGGGCGCCGCTGTCGTCATCGACGGGCTGACTTGCGAGCCGCTCCTCACGTCTGGGGGGCGGCTCGCTGCGTTTGGGCGGCTTTCGCCGACGATCCACGCCGCGGCGGTTGCCGGGCGGGCGCGCGTGATGCACCTTGCCGCGTTTCCCGATCCAGCGACCGTCACCGGTCGACCTGTCTGTCTTTCTGCCGTGTGTTCGCGGCGCCGCGTCCATCGCCGGGCGCGGACGCCCTGCCCTCCTCCGATGCGCCTCTCCTCCCCCGTCCTCGCCCGCACCGCCGCCGCCGCGCTCCTGCTCACCGTCTCCGCCTGCGACGTCTTCGGCGGCAGCGACCGCAAGGTCTACGACCGCTGCACGGAGTTGAAAGACAAGTCGAAAACGTGCTTCGAGGCCACCGAAACCGCCGTCGGCACCGGCGGCGCGGCGGCAGAAGATGCCATCGTCGACATCAGCTACGTCGGCTCGATCGGGACGGCGACGTTCGACTCGGGGCGCTTCACGATGACGCTCAAGCGCAGCAAGGGCAGCGAGGTGCCGGTCGGCGTCATCGCCGGCTTCTACTTCGGCATCGCCGGTGCGACGCCTGAGGACATCCGCGAGGTCACGCTCGCCCCGATGAAGGTCGGCGGTCGCCGCCGCGTCGTCGTCCCCCCGAACCTCGCCTACGGCAAGGACGAAAAGCGCGGGCAGGACGGCACCGTCACCATCCCCTCGCAGAGCACGCTCACGTTCGACCTGACGCTCAACAGCGTGACGGTTGCGAACTGAGGTGTTGGCGGGATGGTGAGGTTGTGGGTTGGTGAGGGCGCTCCCGATGTATTCCGAGGCCTCCACACCAACCCACAAACACACCAACTCCCCCGCCCCTCATCACCGGGGCGTAAAGACGAGCAGGTGCTGCGTGGGGAGAACGTCGGGGGCGGCGGTGAGGTGGAGGCCGACGGCCGCCATTTCGCGCTCGACCTGCGCGCGCGTCATCGCGTGGAGCGGGCGGATGCCGAGCGACGGGTCCTCGCCGCGGTACTCGACGAGGGCGACGCGCCCGCCGGGCCGCAGGGCGCCGACGATGCCCTGCATCATCTCGTGCGGATAGCGGAACTCGTGGTAGCTGTCGACGAGCAGGACGAGGTCGCACGAGGCGGGCGCCAGATTCGGCGTGCTCGACGTGCCGCGGACGGTATCGACGCGGGCGCCGAGGCCGAGCGCGTCGCGCCGGGTGGCGATGAGGCCGAGCATCTCCCCCTCGACGTCCTGCGCCACGACATGCCCGCGCGGCAGCCGCTCGGCGAGGCGAAACGTGAAGTAGCCCGTCCCGGCGCCGACGTCGCACGCGGTGGCGGCGGAGTCGGGCGCGAGGGCGTCGATTACGCGGGCGGGCAGTTCGGTCGCCTCGCGCTCGGGCCGCTCCAACCACCGCGCGGCGTGGACGCTGACCGGCGTAGCGATCTCGCGCCCGAAGTAGACGACGCCGGTGCCGCCATCGGTCGGCGTCCGCGTCGAGTAGCGCGCGGACGTGTCGGATGCGGCTGCGTCGGCCGTCACGGACGCGTCGCCGGGCGTGGCGCGGTGGCAGGCTGCGCCGCCGAACACCGCAGCGCCGAGCAGGAGGACGACGGCGAGGGCGGGCGGCGCCGGCGAGAGGCGACGGAGCATCGAGGGCAGTGGAGGTTGCGGCAAAGGTAGGCCGTGGCGTGCGGGTGCGGTCACACGCCGGCGGCGGCGGTGCGGCGGGAGGACTGTCCCCTCCGCCCTTCCGGCACCTTCCTCGGGGTCGCGGGAGAAGACATCCGTGGAGCGCGTGGAGCGCGGAACGGCAGGAGGGCGCGCGGCCGTGAAGACTGGAAGCGCTCCCGGTCGGGGACGCCGAAATGGCCGAAGACTCGGTGCGGCCTTCTCTAACTTTACGTTGTGTTTAGGTGCGGCGGCAGTGCGGCGGCTACTTTGGGAGACTTCCGCCTGCTCGTCCGTGCACGGTCCGACACTGCTCTTGATGCGTCTGCTCCCCTCCTTCGTTCCCCGCCGCATCGCTGGATGCGCACTTGCCGCGTCCGCGATTCTCGCGCTTGCGCCCTCCGCGTGGGCGCAGGACGTGCCCTTCGAGGAGGCCACGCACAGCATCGGCAACGTCGGCGTGACCGTCACCAACGCCGGCTTCCTCGGGCGCGCCAACGTGCGAAACAACCCGACCGGCGCGCCCTCGTTCGAGTACCCGCTCAACTCGGGCGTCGAGCACCTCTTCGAGGCGGGACTGTGGATCGGCGCGTTTCGCAGCGACGGCCTGGTTACCGTCCGCACCGGCGCCATCACCTCATCGGCGGGCTACCGGGCCGGGGCGGCGGGCTACGAGTTCGCGCAGGCCGCGCCCTTCACGCGCCGCTCCAGCCTTCCGTCGTCGCCGGACTTCTTCCCCGGCTCGCGCTCGCAGCAGGACTTCCTGACGTCGTATACCGACACCGCGCGTTTCGTACCGGGCACGTTCACGCCGATGCCGGACTTCGCCGGGCGCCTCGGCGCCGTCGTCGCGCAGCGGTCGTACGCCTACAACTTCCCCTTCGCCGACGCCTTCGTCATCACCGAGTTCGCCATCGTCAACCGCTCGACGCAGGCGTGGGACTCGGTGTACGTCGGCCTCTACCACGACCTCGTCGTCCGCAACGTCAACACGTCGACCGATGCGGGCACGGCGTACTTCAACAAGGGCGGCTACGGCTTCCTCGACTCGCTGCAAAGCTCGTACGGCTTCAACGCGGGCGGCACCGAGGAGACGATCAACACCTACGGCGCCGTCAGCTTCCTCGGCGCTGAGTGGCGCGACCCGCGGAACGGGCAGGTGCGCTTCGCCCACCCGAACACCGCGAGCGCCTTCCGCGCCGCCGGGCTGACGCCGGTGAGCGTCAACCCGCGCTGGTGGCTCTTCTCGGGCGCGAGCGACCCCGACCTCAACCGCCCGCAGGACGACCAGGACGCCTACCGCGTGATGTCGACCCCCTACCCCAACCCGGCAATCTACCCGACCGACGGCGCCTACCAGCAGGCGCGCGCGGCGTGGTACTCGCGCCTGCGCACCGACGGCACCATCGGCCAGGGCAACTGGATCGGCGGCACCTACGCCGGTCCGTTCCGCCGCGTCGCCCCCGGCGACACGCTCCGCATCACGTTCGCGCTCGTCGCCGCCCGCAAGCCGCCCGCCTTCCAGGGACAAGGCGGCAAGGCGGCCGACACGCCGACCACCCGCTCGCTCCTCACCGCCAACATCGGATGGGCGCGGCGCACGTACGGCGGCGAGGACGCGAACCTCAACGGCGTCCTCGACCCCGGCGAGGACGTGAACGGCAACGGACGCCTCGACCGCTACCTCACGCCCGAGCCCCCGCCCTCGCCGAACGTTCGCGCCGAACTCGAGCGCGGCAAGGTGCTCCTCTACTGGGACGACAGCGCCGAGCGCGCCATCGACCCCGTGACCGGGCTGCGCGACTTCGAGGGCTACCGCGTCTACCGCACCGACGTCGGCGCCGACCGCAACCGCGACCTCTTCGCCAACATCGGCCTCATCGCCCAGTACGACCGGCCCGGCAACCGAACCGGCTTCAACAACGGCTTCGCCCCGGTCCGCCTGCCGACGCCCGTCACCTTCCCCGGCGACACGACGCGCTACACGTACAAGTTCGAGGCCGACGGCCTCCTCTCGGGCTGGCAGTACGGGTTCGCCGTGACCGCTTTCGACGAAGGCGATGTCGTCGCCAACCTGCCGCCGTTCGAGTCGTCGGCGCTCGCCAACGCCGTCCGCGTCTTCCCCGGCGCCTCGGCTGCCGACGACGGCACGCGGCGCGTCGGCGTCTACCCGAACCCCTACCGCGTCAACGCGGCGTGGGACGGCGAGACCAACCGCACGCGCAAGCTCTACTTCACGAACCTCCCCGCGCGCTGCACCATCCGCATCTACACGCCGGCCGGCGAGCAGGTCGACGAGTTGGAGCACGACGCCGCCACCTACGCGGGCGACACGCGCTGGTACGCCGACTTCTCCGGGCCGGGCCGCGTCGCGGCGGGCGGCGAACACGCGTGGGACGTGCTCTCGGGCGCCAACCTCAACATCGCCACCGGGCTTTACCTCTACACCGTCCGCAACAGCGAGACGGGCGAGGTTCAGACCGGACGCTTCGTGCTCATCAAGTAACTCTCAACCGACGCCGACGCCCGAGCGGGCGCCCGGCCGTGCTGCCTCTTTCGTGTCCTCCACTCCCATCCCAACCTCCATGCGTCGCCTCGCTACACTCGCGGTCCTCGCCGCTGCATCGGCCGTGCCCGCTGCCGCGCAGACCTTTGACGTCACCGTCAAGCAGATCTTCGCCGTCTCGCAGGACTCGGTCCTCAAGGCCCAGCAGTTGCAGGCCGCAGGCACGATCCCTGCGGCAGTCTTCCAGCGCCTCTTCCAGAGCCGTTACTTCGACCGCTCGTCCAACGGGGCCACATCCAGCGACACGCTCGTGCGCTTCACCAGCGTGCTGCTCTCCGACCCGCTCTCGTCGGGCCTTGCGAGCGCGTCGAACGGACGCGTCGGGCGCGTGCACGTGTTCGTGCGCGACGTGGCGGCGGCGGCCGACCCGGCCGGCATGCGCGGCTACGTGATCCAGGTCGTCGACGGCGCCTACGACACCGACGGGCTCAAGAACCTCGCCCCCGGCGCGGTCGTCAAGTTCACCGGCACGCTCGCCTACTTCGGCGGCGCCGTGCAGCTCTCGCCGACATCGGTCGAGGTCATCTCGCAGAACTACCGCGCGACCTACCCCGACGCACTCGGGCGCCCGATCACGGTGGCGCTTGCGGACCTCAACAAGCCCGCTCCCGCCGACCCGGCCTCCAACAACCCGCAGGCGACGCTCAACTTCGCCACCTTCCCGAACAACGGCGCTGAGTACGTGCGCATCGAAGGGTTGCAGGTCGAGACGAACGCCGCCGGTCTTTCCGGGCGCTTCAACGTGACCTACGCCAACACCGAGCGGACGACGTTCATCTACCAGAACGACCTCTCGGTGCGCTACCGCAACGACCGCAACACAGACGCGACGTACCAGAGCGGCGGCTTCAACGTCCGTACGACGCCCTACGTGCCGCCCGCCGTCGGCGTCGCGCGTCAACATCGAGGGCTTCACGCTCCCCTACACGTCGGACTTCGTCAACTACTTCAACCCGAACCTGTCGATCAACTTCACGCCCGTTCGAGGACGGAGATGTGACGGTGACGGCGGGCGCTCCCGGCGGTTGCCAACGTGCGCAACACGAGCCCCATCGTGCGCGGCACGGGCACCGAGCGCATCACCGCCGACGTGCAGGCCGCGCCGGGCGCGGTCGTCTCGGGTGTCATCCTCAAGTACCGCCGCGCGGGCACGACGCAGTTCTCGGAAGTGACGCTCGCGGCAGGCACGCCGACGGCCAGCGGCACGCCGTACTCGGGCCTCATCCCCCAGGCAGCCCTCGTCGATGGCGCGTTCATCGAGTACTCCGTCCGCGCGACCGACGACCAGAACCGCAGCACCGACAGCCCGCTGCGCGCCTTCCGCGTGCTCGCAGGCGGCATCCGCAAGATCGACCACATCCAGCGCACGGCCACCGGCGGCGTCGGCGACAGCCCGTTCGCCAACGGCGTCTTCACCGCTACAGGCGACCTCGACATCACCGCCATCGTGACGTCCAGCCCCGATCAGTCGGGCTTCGTTTCGATCCAGGACGACGCCACGCTCGCCGCGTGGTCGGGCATCGTGCTTGAGGCGACGGCGGGCAACGACCGTGCTCCGCCGCGGCGACCGCATCCGCATCACCGCGGCCACCGTCACCGAGTCGAACGGCCAGACGCGCCTCACCGCCGTCACCTACGCCAGCCGTCGACAAGGCGACACCGTACCTCTACAAGGCTGTCACGACGACCGACCTCTCCGACCCGGCAACCGCCGAGGCTCACGAGGGAATGCTCGTGCGCGTCAACAACGTGGTCGTGACGAACACCAACGCCGATGGCGGGGCCGGCAACTTCGGCGAGTTCCTCATCCAGACGTCGGGCGCCGCCGCAACCGCGGTGATCCGTGTGAACGACTTCTCGCTCGCCATCTCGAAGACGCCGCTCTACAACACGACGCTCGCCGTCGGCACCCGGTTCACATTCATCCAGGGGCTGTGGGACTACTCGTTCAACAACTTCAAGCTGGAGCCGGAAGTGCCGAGCGACCTCGCGCGCGCCACCGCAGTCGCCGGTGAGGACCGCGCGAGCGGCCTCGCGCTCCTCGCCCCGTCGCCCGAACCCGGCCCGTGGCGCGGCGACGTTCACGTACCGCACGGCCACGGCCGACGCGGTCACGATCGACCTCTTCGACCTCACCGGGCGCCGCGTCGCGACGCTCGTCGAGGGTGCCGTCCTGCCGGGCGAGCACACGGCGACGTTCGAGACGCAGGCCCTCGCCTCGGGTGTCTACGTCGTGCGCCTGACGCAGGGCGCCTCGTCCGTCACGCGCTCGCTCGTGGTGGTCAAGTAAAGGCGGCGGCGGGCACGCTGCCCGCACGTCCCACCCGGTGGCCTGATGCCCTCCGTCGCGCTTGCAGCGGCGGAGGGCGCGGGCACCTTCCCAGATCCCAGTGAAACGACTTTTCCTGCTCGTCCTCGCCACCGCAACGCTCTCCGCGTGCGACGGCGGCATCTCGGGCACGCCGAACGACAACGCCCCGCCGACGACCGAACTGAGCGTCCGCGCGTCGACGCTCGTGGGTCAGATCGAAGAGGCCGACCGCCTCTCGTCGACCATCGCCCTCTCGTGGTCGGGCACCGACCCCGACGGCTTCGTCGCCGCCTACGAACTGCGCTACTACGCCGACGGCGGCGCCACGCCCGGCCCCGAGGTCGGGTGGACGCGCACGACCGCTCGGGACACGACGATCCTGCTGCCCATCGCCCGCGGCTCGCGCACGGCCAACGTGGTCGTCGAGGTGCGCGCGATCGACAACAAGGGCGCCAAAGACCCCACCCCCGCGCGGACCGTTTTCCCGATCCGCAACAGCCCCCCCTCGATCGAGATCAGCCGCACCGACGTGCCGCCCGATACGACGTTTACGATTGCCTCCTTCGGCCTGAACGCGAGTGACCCCGAAGGCATCACCAACCTCGCCCGCGTCGAGATCTCGCTCAACGACTCGACGACGTTCGTCAGCCTCCCCGCCGACGCGCAGTACGTGACGCTCGTGGGCGAGATCGACCGCTCCAACGCGGCGCAGACGACCACGACCGCGCGCGTCTACCTCGGGCGCACGTTCCAGCGCACCAACATTAGCGTGCCCGGCCTGCGCCTGAACGCCCGCAACACGCTCTACGCCCGCGCCGCCGACCAGACCGACACGACGAGCGCCATCGTTCGCTACCCGGCGCGGGGCGCGACGACGCCGTGGTACGTCAAGAAGCCGAAGACGCGCGTCCTCGTCGTCAACGACTACCGCAAGCCGTCGAACAACGTCGTCATCGGGTACCACCTCGGCATCCTGCGCGAGGCCTTCGGCGGTGTCACGCCCGACGTGTGGAACGTCGCCTCGCCGTTCGTGACCGGCTCGACCGGCATCGCCACGCGCTCGCCGCTGCTTGGCCCGACGCAGGAACCGGCGCTCCGCGAAACGCTCGCGCTCTTCGACGCCATCTACTGGGTGAGCACGCAGGCAACCGACTCGCCGAGCCGCTACAACCTGCCCTTCGCCGCCCCGGCGATGCAGAAGTTCTTCGACGGCGGCGGCCGCCTGATCGTCCACACGCCGGTCACCGTGCCGCAGTCGTCGTCGGACTTCCAGGACAACCTCGACAACCCGGCGCTCTTCCTGCTGCCGATCACGCGCCTCGTGCCCGTGCCCGACTCGGTCCGCTCGATCAGCCTCGACAACGGTGCCCCCGTGACGCCCAAGCGCGCGCTCCCCGGCTTCAGCGGCACCCTGCCGGCGCTCAAGACCGGCGCCTTCGTGCTCACGACGCTGCCCTACGAGGCCAGCGATTCGCGCACGTTCACGCTCTACGACGCCGCCTTCGGCTACCAGACGCGCCGCTTCACCTTCGGCATCTGGCCCGGCCCGAGCGCCGCCATCTCGTACCGCACCGGCGCCGACGGACGCCCGACCGTCGCGCTCATCAGCGTGCCCGTCGTCAGCGAGACGAACGGCGCCCCGATCCTGCTCACCGCCACCGGCGCGCAGGACGGCGGACGCCTCGTCATCCGCGCGTTCCTCGAAGCGCTCCGCTTCAGTCCGTGACGGTTCGCCCCGTGACCGCCGCCCGTGCGCCCGGTTCGCCCGGCACCCCGTTCGGTCTCTCATTCGTGCCCTGATCTCTCCCGCCCGATGCGCTCCCGCCCGACGCGCCCGCTGCTTCCGATGCGCCTGCTGCCCCTGCTCCTCGTCCTCGCCGCCGCTGCGGGCCTTGCTCCCGGCGCCGCCGCGCAGGGCCGCATCGCGGGCACCGTCAAGGACGACACCGGCGAGACGCTCCCCGGCGCCAACATCGTCGTCGTCGGTACGGCGCAGGGTGCCACGAGCGACATCGACGGGCTCTACGAGATTCGCGGCCTGCGCCCTGGCTCGTACAACATCCAGGCGTCGTACATCGGCTACGAGACGCAAGCTGTTCACCGGCATCGCGGTCCGTGAGGGGCAAGAGACGAAGCTCGACATCGTCCTCGGCGAAACCGGCGCCGACGCGGTCGACGAGGTCATCGTCGTCGGCGAGCGTCCGCTCGTGGACGTCGAGCGCGCCGCGTCGTCGGTGACGATCACGCAGGATCAGATCGAGGCGGCCCCGGTGCGCGCCGTGCAGGGCGTCGTCGCGCAGCAGGCGGGCGTGACACTCGACCCGACCGGCCTCTACATCCGCGGCGGGCGCGCCAACGAGACCGGCTTCGTCGTCGACGGCGTGAGCGCCAAGGACCCGCTCTCCGGCACCGGCTTCGGCCTCGACCTCGGTTCGAACGCCTTCTCGGACGTCGAAGTGACGACAGGGGGCGTCGGTGCCGATGTGGGCGGAGCGACGAGCGGCGTCATCAGCGTGCGCACGCAGGACGGCACCGACGAGCTTCGCGCCTCGTTCGGCCACAAGCGCGACGACTTCGGATTCAACTCCAACGCCGCCTCGAATTTCCGCACCGACCTCTACGAGTTGTCGGTCGGCGGGCCGGTGATCCGCAAGAAGCTGCGCTTCTTCACCGCCGCACAGGTCGAGTTGGAAGACGGCTTCACGCGCCAGACGACCAACCCCGACACGCTCCGCTCGTCGATCGTCGACGGGACGGCCCTCCTGCCGCGCGCGGCGAACCGCTGGAACGGCCTCGCCAAGCTGACCTACGAGTTTCGTCCGGGGATGCGGCTCACGGGCGCCATCCAGCAGTCGCTGACGGTCAACCAGAACACGCGGATGTTGCAGGTGACGGGCAACGATGCGACCGTGGCGCCGGGCTTCCAGTACGCCTTCGTGCTCCAGCCCGACCGTGCGAACACGTTTGCGCAGCGCTCGAACCTCTCGTACCTCCGCTTCAGCCACAACCCGTCGCTGCGCTCGTTCTACGACATCCAGCTCTCGCGCCTCTTCACCCGCCTCCGCGCCGACGCCAACGGCCGCGACTGGCGCCCCGAGAACATCGACAGCGAACTCGACCCCGAGAGCATCCTCGAGTATCCCGGCAACGTCTTCACCGCCGGTGGCGCGCCGCCCGACCCGAACGGTCTGTTCATCCTGCCCGGCCCCGGATTCTTCAACAACGGCGGCATCGCGACGCGCTGGCACGACCACTTCGCCGAGGAACTGACCCTCAAGGCCACCTACACGCTCTTCGCCCGCGACCGCGCGTGGCGCATCGACAGCGGCCTCGAGCACAAGCGCAACGACTACCAGTGGATCGACGTGGTGCGCCCGTGGGTCGGCGCCCGGATCGTGACCGCAGGTGGCGACACGACCAGTCTCGAACCGGCTCGGAGCCGCCTCCGACATCTGGAGCGTCCAGCCGCAGCGCGGCGCGCTCTTCACGACCGGCCAGATCCGCTACCGCGGCCTCATCGCCAACATCGGCCTCCGCTACGAATACTGGGCGGCAGGGTCGTACGTCGACAAGCTCGTCGAGAACCCCGACGCGCCGATCCTCGACGAGATCCGCGAGTCGTACCGCGACGGCACCGCCAAAATCTTCGGCCTCCGCTGGAAGAACCGCCTGCTGCCGAAGCTGCGCGTGAGCTTCCCGGTGCAGGACAACCAGGTCCTCTACTTCAACTACGGCCACTCGACGCAGCAGCCGCACCCGACGTTCGTCTACACCGGCCTCGACCCGTTCTACCAGGACCGCTAGCTTCTTCGCCGACCTCGGCAACCCCGACCTGGACCCCGAAGTCGACATCAGCTACGAGATCGGCCTCAAGAGCCAGATCACGGCCAACGACGTGCTGACGGTGACGGCCTTCTGGCGCGACAAGTTCGACTTCATCACCGTCGAAGATGTCGCCATCGCCGACGCGTCGGGGCGTCAGACGGTGCGCGCCTTCCGCGTCAACGGCGACTTCGCGCGCGTGCGCGGCCTCGAAGCGTCGTACTTCAAGCGGATCGGGCGCAAGTTCACCGGGCAGGTGTCGGCGTCGGTGTCGAAGGCGACGGGCCTCTCGTCGACCAACAACGACGCGCTCCAGCAGTACCTGCAGAACGGCGGCATCGACAACACCGTCGAGACGCCGCTCGCGTGGGACCGTCCGTACGACGTCAAGGGATCGCTGACCTACAGCCACGGCAACGGCGCGCCGCTCTTCGGCGTGCCCGGCCTGCGGCGCTTCCGCGTCTACCTCTCCTCGACGCTCCGCGCGGGGCAGCGCTACACGCCCGCCGAGTTCGTCGGGCAACCAGCGCAACCCGGTGACCGGCGAGGCCGACTGGCGGCCCATCTACCGGACCGTGCAGGCCCCCGAGGCGCGCTACTCGCAAGGTGGGCGCGTCCGTGGTGGTGGTTCGACCTGAGCGCCGAGCGCCGCTTCCGCATCGGCAAGAACGACCTCGCCGCCTCGCTCGAAGTGACGAACCTCTTCGACCAGGACAACAGCGTCATCGTGAACCCGGTGACCGGGCGCGCCTACCCGCGCGTCGACCGGAGCCGCGACTTCACCGAGCTTCGCGGCAACGCCGACTACGACGTGCTCGAAGGCGTCCGCGACCCGCGCTACGAAGACCCCTCGACGACCGGCCTGCCGCCCTTCAACCCGGCGCGCTACCTGCCGCAGCGCCACATTCTCTTCGGCCTCGCCTACCGCTTCTGATGCGGCGACGGGCGCCCGGATCGGGTGGGTCTGAGACCCGCCTACATCTCCTCCGTGCTGCCCTGCCCCGCCGTTCTGGCTGGCCTTTCGATTCCTCTCCGATGATGCGACCTCCCCTGCTCTCCGCCGCCGCCGCGCTCGGCCTCGCCGGGGCCGTGCTCGCCCCCGTGGCATCCGCGCAGCTGCTGCCCGCCTTCGGCACCGACCGCGCCGGAACGGTCGGCTTCCAGTTCCTCAAACTCCCCTCCGACGCCCGCTCGGTGGGGATGGGCGGTACCGGCGTGACGACCGCCAACGACGCGTCGAGCCTCTACTGGAACCCCGCGCTCGCCGCGCAGACGACCGGCACGCAGATCACCGCCGGGCGCGTCAGCTACTACGACGGCGACCTTCTCTCGACCAACTTCGTCGGCATCACGCGGCCCGCCGGGCCGTTCACGCTCGGCCTGAGCCTGCAAACGCTGGACTCGGGGTCGATGGACGTGACGAGCGAGACGGCGCCCGAGGGCACCGGGGAGACGTTTCGCTTCGTCGATGTCGGCATCGGCGCGACGGTCTCGCAGCAGCTCACCGACCTCTTCTCGTACGGCCTCACCGCCCGCTACGTCCGCGAGTCGACCGCCGGGCTGACGACGCAGAGCGCCGCCGCCGACCTCGGCATCTTCTACCGCATCGGCTCGACGGGCGCGCGGATGGGCGTCGCGATCAAGAACTTCGGCCTCGACGCCACGCCAAATGGGTCGCTCGTGCGCGAGGACCCGACCGCCGATGGCGGGCTCGTCACCGAGAGCGAGTTCGAGTCGATCACGATGCCGACGACCTTTCTCCTCGGCCTCTCCTACGACGCCTACCGCCGCGGCGACCACGCGGTCGTGGCGACGGCCCAGCTCTCGCGCCCGAACGACAACGCCGAGGCACTCGGCCTCGCAGGCGAATATTCCTTCCGCGACGTGCTGATGCTGCGCGCGGCGACGCGCTTCGGCGCGGGCGAGTACGCCGGCAGCGCGGGCGCCAGCCTCAGCGTGCCCTTCGCCGGGCGCCACGTGGCACTCGACTACGGCTTCTCGCGCTTCGACCGCCTCGGCAACGTCCACGCCCTCGGCATCCGCCTCGGCCTGTAATCCAGACCGAGCCGACCGCCGCCCCCACGATTTCGATGACGATGATGACGATGCACCGGACGACGCTGCGCTTCCTTCCCGCCTGTGCCCTTGCAGCCGCGCTCGTGCTCGGCGGGTGCGACGTGTTCGGCTCCAAGTCGAACAGCACCACCGCCGAGATCTTCGAGCAGGGCCGCATCGACCCCAACGCCGTCGCCAACGTCGGCTACGTGCCCGTGCAGCCGTTCTTCACCGACGGCAGCGGCGGCAAGTTCGACAAGCCCGTCGATGTCTACGTCGGCTTCGACGAGTTCATCTACGTCCTCGACGCGCGCGGCGTCCACGTGCTCGACCGCGCCGGGCGGCCGCAGGCTCTGTTTTCGACCGCCAACGGGCAGCCTCTCTACGACGCGCAGAGCGTCATCCAGGACCGCCGTTTTCAGGTCTACGTCACCGCCCGCCGCGACACGCTCATCGAGGGGCGCACCCGGCGCCTGCCGGTCGTCTACCGCATCTCGGGCCTCACCACCGGGCAGCCGAAGGTCGAAGACATCATCTGGCATCCCTTCGACGACCTCTCGCGGCAGCTCATCCTGCGCACGCCGCAGGCCTTCGACGAGCAGGTGCGCTTCACGAGCGTCGCCATCCAGCCAGACAACCGCATCTACGTCGCCCGCAGCGGGCCGTCGGTGCCGGGCCTCATCGTGCCGCTGAGCGTGGTGATGGAGTTCACGCCGAGCGGCGTCAACGACCGCAACCTGACGCAGCTCTCGGCGAGCCGTCCGAGCCTGCTCTCGTCGGTGAACCCGATCGCCGTGCTCACGCGCGTGCAGCCGCCGCAGCGGACGAGCTTCACGCCGAGCCTCGACCTCTTCGTCGCCCAGTCGCCCATCTCGACGACCGGCGTGCCGACGCCGATCCAGTTCGGCGTCCTCTCCATCCGCGTCACCGAGACCGTCGACGGCATCGTCTACAACGCCGACACGGGGCAACTCGGCAGCGCCTCGCAGGGGCGCGCGCTCTACTCGCTCGGGCGCTTCTCGCAGCCGACCGGTCTCGCCTACGCCGCCGACGGCACCAACTACCTCTTCGTGACCGACGCGGGCAAGGACAGCGTCTTCGTCTTCAACGCTGCGGGCGTCGAGGGCGTCGCACCGCCTCCGGGCGCCCTCAGCCCTGCCCCGGTACGCGTCTCGTTCGGCGGCGAGGGCGACGGTCCGCTCCGCCTGCGCGACCCGCAGGGCATCGCCACCTTCCGCCGCACGCTCTACGTCGCCGACACCGGCAACAACCGCATCGCCCGCTACCGGCTGAACACGGATCTCGAGTGATGGAGCATGGATGATGGGGGATGGGAAGACGGTGCCGGGCGCCACTGTCCATCCACAACCCACGACCCACCATAAACGACACCGCGGGGCGCCATCCACATCGGACGGCGCCCCGCGGGCGTTTTGAATGCAGCGATCAGCGCAGGTTGAGGGCGGCGGCGACGGCGGCGTAGTTCGTCCAGTCGAGGCCCTGCTTCGAGGCGGCGAGGTCGGGGCCGACGACGACGAGCTTGATGCGACGGTTCGCGCGGCGCTCGGCGGGCACGTCGGCGGCGGCGATCGACGACTCGTAGAAGACCTGGAACGTGCGGCGCTTGAAGGCGAAGCCGAGGGTGACGGTGAAGTCGGTCGCCTGCAGGGTGCTGTTGTCGATGCCGTACGTGTAGGGCATCGCTGTCCACGTGCGCGAGACGTCGTCGTAGAAGTAGGCCATCACCATGCCCGCACGCAGGACGCCGTCGGTGATGGCGGGCACGTCGAACTCGACGATGCGAAACTTGCCATCGGCGGGGGCAGACTGGAGAGCGGCGTCGAACTCGGTCGCGTAGATGTCGACGTCGGCGGCGCGGTAGCCGTTGTTCGAGTCGCAGGCGGTGAGCGCGAGCGGAAGTGCAGCGACGCCGAGGACCGGGACGGCGGCGGCGAACAGGCGGAGCGCGAGGGCGCGGGAGGCGAGGGCGTGGCGGTGACGCATGGCGGTGGAGGGTTGGGAGGCCGAAGGGAGCAGGCCCGGACGAGCGCCTGTCCTGTCTCTTCCCAACGCCGTGCCAACGGCTCCGTCAGTCCGAAAATCGCCTCTCAAGGGGCCGTCAGCGCAGGGTCAGCGCTCGCCGGCGTAGATGGCCGTGCGGAGCGTGCCGTCGGTCGAGATGGCGCCGCGGTACATTCCGGGCGTGTTGAAGGGCATCGACATGCCGCCCGTGCGGTCGAGGGCGATGGCGCTCCCCGTGCCGCCGAGAGCGGTCAGGCGGCCCATGACGGCGGCGTTCGCGGCCTCGCCAAGCGACAGGTCACCGTAGCGAATCATGGACGCGATGTCGTGCGCAACGACGCCGCGGATGGAGCCCCCCGTGGCTGGTCGCGCTCACCGCGCCTGTTGCGTCCTCGGCGTACGCGTCCCCGCCCCGACGATCGGCGCATCGCCGACGCGCCCGAAGCGCTTGCCCATCATCCCGCCCGTCGAGGTCGCCGCCGCGAGGTGCCCGTTCATGTCGAGCGCGACCGCCCCGACGGTGCCGTACTTCTGGTCGACGATGCCGTACGGATCGGGCGCCCACGCCGGATCGAACGGCACACTGCCCGGCGAGGCCGCGCCGCTGCGGCGCCGCGCCTCCTGCATCTGCCGAAGCTCCTCGCGGCGCTCGGGCAGCACGAACCGTCGCTCGACACCTCGGCAAAGCCGTCGACGCCCGGCGTGGCGGCCCGCTGCTCGGCGGCGTACGCCTCGGCGCCGTTGCCGACCATGAGCACGTGCGGACTCGCCTCCATCACGCGCCGCGCGAGCACGACCGGCGACCGCACCGTCCGCACGCCCGCGACGGACCCGGCGGCGCGCGTGGAGCCGTCCATGATCGCCGCTTCGGACGTGCCCGCGTCGGTCAGGGCCGCGCCGACGCCCGCGTCGAAGAGCGGCGAGTCGTCCATCGTGCGGTTGGGGGCCGTGACGGCGTCGTGCGACGAACCGCCCGCGGCGAGGATCGCGTGTCCGGCGCGGTAGGCAGCGTCACGCTCGGGCGTCCTCCGCTCGTGCAGGATCGTCCCGGCGCCGCCATGGATGGCGATGGGCCGCGCGGCGGGCGCGGGCTGGGCCGGTTGGGCGTGCGCCGCGTTCGGCAGGACCACGAGCGCGACCGTGGCGACGGCGCAGACGGCGACGACGATGTGGACGGCGCGGCGGAGACAATGCGGCATGCGCACGGGCCCGGAAGCGGCATCGGAAGACAGAGATGGAGAGCAGGCAGCGATGCGGCCGGGCAGGTGCAAAGGTGCAACAGACGGACGTGAATTGGCAAAGCGGTTCCGGTGGAGGCGGCCTGCATTCGGGGGTACAACAGCCCATTTCGCATTCGTTACGCAAAAGCCATCCCCCGGCCGCGTACTTTCGGCGCCACAGGATGGCCGGGCCCCGATATACTCTGGCTGATGGTCACTGACCCGCCGGACTCCCGCCCGTGTGCCGTCCGCGCTCTCCACTTCTACTGCTCCCCCGCCGCCGTGTCCGACTCCGTCATCGTCACCCGTTCGCGCACCATCGCCCGCTCGCCCGCGGCGCTGCGCCATGCGACGCTGAACGTCATGAACGACGAGGACCTGATGGAGCAGTTCCAGGCGGGCACCGTCCAGGCGTTCAACATCCTCGTCGAGCGGTACAGCGAGCGCCTCATGCGCTACCTCTACGGATTCCTCGGCGACGTCAAGCGCTGCGAGGACCTGCTTCAGGAGACCTTCCTGCGCGTCCATCGCAACCGGCACAGCTACCAGCGGATTGCCAAGTTCTCGACGTGGCTCTACACGATCGCCGGCAACCTCGCGCGCTCGGAGTACCGCAAGCGCAAGCGCCGCCGGATGTATTCGCTCCAGAGCGTCAACCGCGACAACGAGGAGTACGAGCTCGAAATCCCCGACGAGACGTTCCTGCCCGACAAGCACGCCGAGTCGATGATTCAGGACGCCTACATCCAGCAGGCGCTCAAGGAGATCCCGGCTTCGTTCCGCGAGGTCGTCGTGCTGCGCGACATCCAGCAGCTCGCCTACGAGGAGATCGCCGAGATCACCGGCCTCCCGATGGGCACCGTCAAGAGCCGCATCAACCGCGGCCGCACCAAGCTGCAGGGCCTCCTGCGCGACATCTATCCTTTCCTCTCATCGCGCGAGAGCGAGGATGCCGAGGAGTCGGTCGCCTGACCGGCCCCCGAATCGTTTCCAGACCTGCCCGGTGCTCGCGCCGGGCAGGTCGTTTTACGTCCTCCCTGCTCCGCACCGTCTGGATCGGAGACGGCGGGGGCTGCGTGCCACGGGCCTTCCTTTCGTCTCCCGCCGTGTCCGACGTCTCGCCTCGCTCTGCCCGGAAACGCGAATGGACGGGTACCGGGCGACTCGTGGCGTTGGTCCTCGGCGCCACGGGCGTGTGGGTCGGCGTCGACGGGGTGCTGCGGGGGGCGGATACGGCGTGGACGAGGAAGCCTTGCGCGTAGCGCGGACCGCTCGCTTCCAGAACCGCGTCGGCGAGCCCTGGGCCGCTCGGTGACTCATCCCTGTCCGGGCGCAGTGAACCGAGAACCGACATCGGCGGATCGCAGGGACGCCGTGGGGCGTGTAGAGACCGATTTTTGCTACCCGACCCTCCATGCCTGGCCCCATGAAGACCTTGAGCGACCTCGACTGTGTCAGGCACCGCGCGTGCGTCGGCGTCGCGGTGCCGATGAAAGCGGCTGACGCTGCGGCGCGATGACGACGACTGCCGCAGGCTGGACGGCCACCGCGGGCTGGGTGCTCGTCGCACTCGCCGGGATCTACGCGGCCCAGGTGACCGCGTGGGCCGTCGGGCTGCACCGCGCCCTGCGCCGCCGCCCGCCCGAGCCGACGATCTGGCCGACCGTCAGCGTCGTCGTGCCCGCGCGCAACGAGGCGGCACACATCGAGGCCTGCCTCGCCTCGCTCCTCGCCTGCGACTACCCCGCCGGGCGCGCCGAGATCATCGTCGTCGACGACTTCTCGCGCGACGACACCGCCGAGCGCGTCCGCGATGTACAGCGCGCCATCGGCAGCGACAAGGGAGGCGGCGACGTGCTGAGGCTCGTCTGCCTCGCCGACCGCCTCGACGACGAGACCGAGGGCCACAAGGGCGCCGCGCTCGCATGGGGACTCCGCGAGGCCACCGGCAGCGTCCTCCTGACCACAGACGCCGACTGCACGGTCACGCCGGGCTGGATTCGCGGAATGGTGGCGGCGCTCGGCACGCGCGCGGGCATCGTCGCGGGCGCCGTGCGAATGGACCCCAGCGGCGCGGGCATCTTCGGCGCGCTCCAAGCGCTCGAATTCGCCGGGCTCGTCGGCATCGGCGGCGGGGCGCTCGGCCTGAACGCGCCGTTCATGTGCAACTCGGCCTCGCTCGCCTACCCGCGCCGCCTCTTCGAAGCCCTCGGCGTGACCGGCTCCGGCGCGGCGGTCCTGCCCGAGCGCGTGACGCCGTGGGACGACGAGTTGCTGCTGCTTCGCGTCGCGGCCGACCCGTCGCTCCACGCCACCTTCTGCCCGTCGAGCGGCGCCGTCGTGACGGCGTGTCCGGAGCCGACCGTCGGCGCGTTCTGGATGCAGCGGCGGAGGTGGGCGTCGCTCGGCACGCGCTACCCCGGTCTCTGGCGCGGGACGATCATCCGCATCGTCTGGATCTTCTTCGCCGCACTCCTCGCCTCGCTCGGCGCGCTCACCGTCTGGCCGCACCTGTGGCCCTTCGTCGTCGCCGCGTTCGGGGTCAAGATCGTCGCTGAGACCCTCCTCCTCACCCGAATCCTGCGGCACGTCGGACAGCTGCGGCTGCTCGCGTGGCACCTTCCGGCGCAGCTCGGCCACCTCGGCTACGTCGTGGCGATGGGCGTCGCCGCCGTCCTCGGGACGCCATCGTGGAAAGGCCGCTCGTTCGCCCCCGAGGACGCCGAGGCCGCGTGAGCGCCTCCGCTTTCGACCGAATGCGCCCTGCCCCGACCGCCGCCTCCGACCGGCACTTCGACGTCCCCGCGACGCACGCCGTCCGCCTCGCCGCGCGCGTTCTCTCGCGCCTGCCCGCCCTTCCCGATTGCCGACCGGCCGTCGTCACGCGCCTGCCCGGCGTGCGCGGCCTCGTCCTCACCTTCGACGACGGCCCCTCGCCCGCGACCACCCCCGCCCTCCTCGACACCCTCGCCACCGCACCAACGGACGCGGCACCTGTCACCTTCTTCCTCCTCGCCGACGCCGCGCGCACCCACCCCGCTCTCGCGCGCCGCATCGCCGCCGCCGGGCACCGGATCGGCCTCCACGGCCCGACCCACGCCGATCTCTGGCGCACGCGCTTCGACACCGACGCGTGGACGGACGGACGCCACATCCTCGAAGACCTCAGCGGCAGTCCCGTCGATGCCGTGCGCCCGCCCTTCGGCCACCTGACGCCGCGCCTGCTCGCGTGGGCGCGCCGCGCTGCCCTGCCCCTCTGGCTCTGGGACGTGATGCCGGGCGACTTCCGCCCCCACGCCACCGCCGAGACCGTCGCCGCCACCACGCACCGCCTCGCCCGCGCGGGGAGCCTCGTCGTGCTGCACGAAGGCCCGGCGGTGGCCCGTGTCGGTCGTGCCCGCGGTTCGCGCACTCATGGCGGCGCGAGCATAACGGCGCGTGGTAGAGACGCATCGCCGATGCGTCTCTACGCCCCCCGAACGCCGACATCCGCCACCCCATCCCCCACGACGATGCGTCAGCCCCACGGCACCTCGGTCGGCACGCTCGCGCCGCGCGCCGGGCCGTTGGGGTCCGGGAGGTGGCCGACCACGACGCGGAGGGCCGCCGGGTGCAGGTCGAACGTGATCGGCTCCTGCGTGACGAGTTCGCCGTCGACGTTGAAGAGCATCCCCGGCGTCGAATCGATGCGCACGTGGCGCGCCCGCAGCGTCTCCACGAGCGGGCTCTCGTGGTGCTGCCCGGCCACGAAGCGCGCCGTCATCGCCGCAAGCTCCGCCGTCGTCCCGACGTGGACGAGCACGAGGTCGAGCCATCCGTCCGACACATCCGCGTCGGCGGTGACGAGTTTGCCGCCTGCGACATAGCGCCCGTTGGCGACGAAGACGTTGAACAGGTCGCGGCGGTCGTAGACGACGCCGTCGGCCTCGATGACGGTGGCGAAGGGTTCGAGGGCGGGGAGCGCTTTCACGGTGCCGACGAGGTAGGCGAGCGGCCCCCACCGCGCCTTCAACTCGCTCGACATCGCCTCGCCGACGGCGCCGGAGAAGCCACCCGCGGCGACGTTGACGCCGAAGCGTGACACGTTCGGCGCCGTGAGGTGGAAGACATCGAGCGGGCGCAGGCGGGACGGGTCGTGGAGGGCGGAGACGACGAGCGCGAGGGCGTCGCGCGGGTCGCGCGGGAGGTTCAGCGTGCGCGCGAGGTCGTTGCCGGTGCCCATCGGGACGACGCCGAAGACGGGCCGATCGGCCTCCCCGAACCGCATCAGGCCGTTGATCACCTCGTTGATCGTCCCGTCGCCCCCACAGGCGACGACCGCATCTGCGCCCGACCGCGCCGACGCTTCGGCGACATCGGCGCCGGTGCCGGGTCCGGGCGTCTCGCAGACTTCGGCGCCGACCTGGTCGAGCACGCCGCGCAGCTGCTCCATCTGCCCGGCCGAACCGGCGCCGGGATTGGTGACGAGGCAGATGCGCATCGGGGCAGCGGAGGGTGTGGGAAGCACGCGTCTACTCCGCCCGTCGCGCTCGGTCCCCGTCCCCATCCATCACTCGTCGCGTTCGTCGGGCGGCGTGTAGAACGGATTCTCGTCGGGCACGTCAACACCGAGGTGGACGCGGCTGTAGCGGACGTAATTCTCCGCGTAGCGCCCGATCGACGCCACTTCGGCGTCTGTCAACGAGCGGATCACCTTCGCCGGACTGCCGACGACGAGCGAGCGCGGCGGAATCACGACGCCCTGCGTGACGAGCGCGCGGGCGCCGAGGATGGAATCCGCCCCGACGACGGCGTGGTCCATCACGACCGCGCCCATCCCCACGAGCACGCGGTCTTCGATGGTGCAGCCGTGGACGATGGCGCCGTGCCCGATCGTCACCTCGTCGCCGATGACGAGCGGGGCGGTCCGGTTGGTGACGTGGAGGACGGCGCCGTCCTGCACGTTCGTGCGCCGCCCGATGCGGATGAAGTTGACGTTGCCGCGCACGACGGCCTGGTACCAGACGCTGCACGCCTCGCCGAAGACGACATCGCCGATCACGTCGGCAGACGGCGCGACCCACACGGAGCCGTCGAGCCGGGGCGAGCGCCCGAGGAAGGGATGGAGCATCGGAATCGTGGATTTCAGGGGCAAGGTAGCGCCGCCGCGCCTGCCTCAGAACGTCGCGGTCGCCTGCATCCGGAGGGTGTGGAGGACGGGGCAGGCCCTCGGGCGCGCGGCCGTCGTAGGTGACGGTGAGGCCGAGCGTGCTGGTGAGGGCCGCCTGAAGCTGCCGCGCTCCAGAGCAGCGAGCGGCCCCGCCCGCGCCCTTCGGTGAGTTCGTAGGCGGCCTCGCCCTCGGCGGCGCCGTTGCAGGCGCACGAACGCGGCCTCGGCGCCCGCGGTCGCCACGAAGCGGCGGCGCCCGCAGAAGCGCGCATCGAGGGGCATGCGGATGAGGTGGCGGCTGCGGTCGGCCTCACGGTCGGTGCGGCGGCACACGGCGGCGCCGGCGCTGCAGGGCGATCGAGCGGGCGCGGCTGCCAGCCGAGCGAGGCGTCGAGGCTCCGCGCCCGTCGATGCGGTAGCGGCGGCTCGCGAAGCGGTCGCTCTCGGCGGTGTTGGCCTCGTCGGTCAGGACCACGCGCGCGGTCAGGGCGTCGGACGGGCGGTAGCGCCCCTCGGCACGGAGCGTGCGCAGGCGGCGGCGCTCGTGCCGCTCGAGAGGCCGTCTGCGTGCGCGCGAGGGCGGCGCCGATGTCGAGGCCGCCGCGCGCGGTGCGCCGCGCCAGAGCGACAGGTCCGTGCGCGGCGCGGACGCGCCCGCTGACCGGTCAGGCCGGGCACGAGGAAGCGGCGCAGGTCGAGCAGGTAGAGGCGCCACGCGTCGCGCGCGGTGCTCTGCTCGTCGACGTCGAGGGTGGCGCGGAGCGAGTACCCGGGCGCAGGAGCGGCGAAGCGCTGATCCGCGACGGGTCGAGACCGAGCGGGCTCGGGCGCGGATCGTCGCCACGCCCAGGAGGCGGTCGGTGGAGACGAACGTGCGGGCGTATTCGCCTTCGTAGGGCGAGCTCTCCAAGACGAACTCGTCGAGTTCGCGGGCGCCGTTGCCGTTCGGTCGCGCCAGACGTAGCGCGCCTCGGCGAGTTCGGGCGAGACGCGGACGTAGACCTCCTGCTGCTGTCGGGCGGCGCTCGGTCTGCGCCTCGTACGTCAGTCCGAAGGTCGAGCGCGCGGCGGAGCGGCGCCCACCGCAGGTCCTGCTGGATGGCGACGGCGTCCTGATCGCGCGCGCCATCCGACGAGGCTGAAACCGTCGCGGTAGTGCGTCCGCCGCAGCGTCGCCCGCCCTTCGGCGCGGAGAGTGCCGCAGCAGCGCACGGCCCACGTCGCCCGCCACGCCGCCGCCCTGCCCGCGAGCGCCAGTCCATCGCCACGGGCAACCACTCGGCCCGCCCGACGAGATCGAGGTCCGAGCGAGGCCGCTCACGTTCGACGCGCACGCCGGGCCGCACTTCGGCGAAGCCCCGCGAGGCCGCATCGAGCGTGTCGGTGCCCACACGCTGCGTCCGTGCGCTCGTGCTCGACGACCACGCCGGGGACCACGCGCCCGCCTTTACGCGCGCCTCGCCCGATCCTCGCGTCCACATCCCGCCGAGCCGCTGCGGCGGCTGCGTGGCGAGCGAGTCCGGCAGCGTCACCGCGAGCGCGCCGTGCTCCGCGCCGTCTCGGCGCCGTAGCGGATCGACAACCGCCCCGCCTCGACGCTCGTGCGCGCCGCGCCGCGCAGGCTCTCGAAGGCCGACCCGAGCGCGAGGCGTCCGCCGTCGAGTTCGCAACCGGGCCGTTTTCGTCGGCAGCCACGCGGCGCGCACCTCGGTCGTCGTCTCGGCGCGGCCTGCGTCGAGGGCATCGAACGGGTTGGCGATGCGCGGGCGGGGACGTTCCAGCGCTGCTCGAAGTCCGCCTGGCGCGTCCGGTCGAACGGCGCGAACGAGGCCGCGCGCGCCCGATGCGTCGCCTCGAACGATCCACGTCCGAGTGACCGTTCGCCGATGCGCCCGAGCGCCGTCTCGCGCAGCCGAGACCCGCCGACGATGGCGCCGAGCCCGTCGTCGTCGGCTTCGTCGAGCGGGCGAGAGGCGGTTCTCGTCGAGGCGTGTCGCGGCGACATCGACCGACACGTCGAGCGGTCCGCCGCGCGGACGTACGCGCGCCTGCACGCCGACGAGTGCCTGGCCGCGCGGTTTCGGCAGCAGGCGGATGGCGTCGTAGTCGCCGCGGCCCGGCCCGGCGTAGGCGTAGGCGATGCCCGAGATCGTCGTCGAGGCGCGCACGTAGCGCCCCTGCCCCGGTCCGCGCGGGTGAAACGCACGCGGTAGACGGCCTCCGACGGTCGCGGGCGCGGCGTCGAGGGCCACGTAGACGGTGTCGCCTCCGGCCGCGCGGACGTCGCGGCGGTACTGGACGAACGGCGCGAGCGGGTCGTAGGCGGGCAGGCGGGTGGCGCCCGCTGCGGAAGGCGATGCCGTCGCCGCTCGCGCGGATCGCCGCCGCGTCGTCGTCGGTGAGGTCGAGGCCCGCGGGCAAGCCCGCCGCGTCGGCTTCGCGGGCGACGGTGAGGCCGAGCGAGCAGGCGCGGGCGCCGCCGGCGGTGCCCCAGAGGCCGGCCTCGGCGCGCCGGCGACGGTGAGCGTGCGGGAGAACTGATTGGCGCGTGTACTGGAACTCGACGGTCAGGCGGTCGGTCGCGCGCAGCAGGCGGCGCGAGGTGAGCGTGACCTCGCCGGTCGCGTACTCGATCGTGTAGTCGGCGTCGCGGTCGCGGGCGAGCCGCTCGCCGTTGAGGTAGACGGCGTCGGAGCCGGGAATCACCAGCACGAACGTCTCGCCGGAGGCGCCCGTCGCAACCGGTACGGCCCCTGCACGCCCTCGATGGGCACGATCTGCTGCAACCGGAACTGCCCGCGCGAGCGCGGCGCCCGCGACCGCGATTCGCCCGCCGCGAAAGCGCCCCGCGCGCGCCGAGCCGCGTCTCGACGAAGGCGCCCTGCACCTTCCGCCCGATCCGCGCGAGGTCGCTGCCCTCGAAGCTCAGGTCCACATCTCCCAGCCGGGCCGTCGTGCGGCGCGTGGTGACCGAGAGCGCGACGCGGTCGAACTCGGAGAGGCGCTGCGTCGTGCCGTCGGCGAGGATCGGCGTGTTGGCGTCGGTGAGGGCGGCCTCGACATGCACGCCGGGCGCGATCTCGCCGTCGAGTTGGACGCGGAGGCTCGATTCGAGCGCCACGTCGCGGTTCGACCCGGCGAGGACGCCGCGCGTGATCGCGCCGGTGCGGCGCAGCGTCGGCTCCGTCGGCGCCGCGGTCGGTGGGTCGTCGAAGCCGCGGAGGACGTTCGAGGTGTCGCGCTCGGCCTCGCGCCGGACCACGCCGGGGAGGCCGTAGCGCGCGGCGATCTGGTAGCCGTACGTCTCGTACCCGGCGAGAAGCTGAATCAGCACGTCCGGCGCCGCGGCGGTCAGCCACAACTCGCCCGTGCGGGCGTCGAGGCGGTAGGCGGCGCTGTCGAGCACGGCCCCGTTGGCGACGATCTGCACGCTTCCCGGCACCACAAACGGCCGCAGACGATACGGCGGCGGCAGATCGACGCGGAGCGTGTCGCGCCACCGGGCGAGGCGCATGAGGCTGTCGCCCGCAATCACGCGCCGGGCCGCCGGCAGCGAGTCCGTGCGCTGCGCCCGCGCCGCATCCGGCAGCAGCGCCATCGTGAGCGCCCACGTCAGCACCGCGCCCGACAGGCGCAGGAGGCAACGAGGCAGGCGAAAACGGCGCATCAGACGGCAAGGGATCGGCGGGAAGAACGTAGCCGTCGGGTCGATGCGCGTCGGGTGGGATGGAAGCCGACAAGGTACGGACGGCCGCGTGCGCAGTAGAGACGCCATACCTGGCGTCTCCTCCGGACATCCCCCCACGCAGCCCCCACCTCACCACCGCCCCCGTCGCGCCACCGCGCGGCTGCGGGTCCCGTGATCGTCGGGCCATCGGGGGCGTAGAGACGCATCGGCGATGCGTCTCTACCACGCGCCGCCCCACCACGCGCCGCCCCACCACACGCCGCCCCACCACGCGCCGCCCCGCCACCCTCGGCCCCACACGCCCCCATCACCGCCAGGCCGCATCTGGCACGGCGATGCGCGCGAGGCCGCGGCGGCCGAGCGTCGCCACGACGCCCGGACCGGCGGACGTTGCCGCGCTCACATCCATGCCCAGCGCCACCCCCGCGCCGGTGCGGTCCGTCGGGCCAGACGCGGCGCGCGGTGGCGGTGCCCAGGACGATTACGCCGCCCGATGCACGGCCGAGCGCGCGGGCGTCCGGGCCTGCGTCGGCGCGGGCGGTGACGGCGCCGAAGCGGTCGAGCCACACGAGCGCGCCGCGGGCGCCGAGGACGACGATCCCTCCCGACGCGGGGTCGCGTTCGAGGGCAACGGCGCCGGGGGGCAGCGACGATGCGGTGGCCCAGATCGACGGCTGGCGCGCGCCGTCCCAGCGCACGACGACCGCATCGGCGAGGGCGAGGAGGGCGACGACGCTGCCGTCGGCGAGGGTGCGGGCGCTCACGAGGTCGGCGCGGAGCGGCACGCGGGCGCCGTCGGGGGTGCCGCGGAGGGCGTCGAGGGTCAGGCGCTCGCGGACGGTGCCGGTCTCGCGGTCGAGCACGGCGACGGCCCCGTCGCGCAGCGCGACGCGCACGACGAGGGCGTCGGTGGCGTCGATGTCGGTGGCGGCGTCGGTGGCGGCGAGCGATCCCCAGCGCACGAGGCGGATCGCAGACGCGTCCGGACGGAGGACGCGCCGGGCAGCAAGCTCGGCGACGGAAGGCCGACCGAGTCGACGGGCGCAGCGGCGCCGACCGGCTCCGCCCGCACCTCGCCCTCGACGACAGCGAACGCGCGTCCGTCGGGCGCGATGGAGAGGGCGAGGCGATCCATCGCGGCGGACGTCGGTGCGGCGGTGCGGCGTCCGGCGGCGCATCCGGCGAGCAGCACGAGGGCGAGCGCGGCGAAGGCGCGAAGCGCGCGCGGAGCGGCGAACCGGACGCGGAGGCGCAGTGCGAGGGCGAGGTGCAGCGGTGATGGACGCGGGGATGCGGAGGTGGGGGCGCGGGACGGGGCGCGGTGGCGGGGCGCGGGTGGCGGGGCGCGAGGCGGGTGGCGACGCGTGGGGGAGACGCATCGGCGATGCGTCTCTACGCCCCCGACGGCCGGATGGGCACAGGACCCGCACCGCCGCGGCGGCGATGCGAACGAACGGGGCGCCCACGGTGATGGTAGAGACGCATCGGCGATGCGTCTCTACGCCCCCCGACGGCCTGATGGGGACACGGGGCTGCCGAGGGCGCGGTGGGCGATGTCGCGGCGCATCTGCCGACCGTCGAACGCGACGTGCGCGGCGGCGGCGTAGGCCTCGGCGACAGCACCGGCGAGGGTGTCGCCGCGTCCGGTGATGGCGAGGACGCGGCCGCCGGATACGGTGAGGGTGCCGTCGGCGCCCGGTGCAGCGGCCCGCGCGGTGCCGGCGTGGAAGACGAGGGCGCCGGTGGCCTCGGCGGCGGCGATGCCGGTGATCGCGGCGCCGGCGCGCGGGGCGTCGGGGTAGCCGGCGGCGGCGAGGACGACGGTGGCGGCGCTGCCCGCCGACGCTTCGAGGCGGCGCCCGGCCAGGCGGCGCTCGGCGGCGGCGGCGAAGAGGTCGGCGAGGTTGCTCGTCAGGAGCGGGAAGACCGCCTGCGCCTCCGGGTCGCCCATCCGCGCGTTGAACTCGACGACGCGCGGCCCGTCGGGCGTCAGCATCAGGCCGACGTACAGGAATCCGCGAAACGGGTGGCCTTCGGCGGCCATCGCGGCGAGCGTCGGCTCGACGATGGTGCGGAGCGCCTGCCCGAGCACGCGCGCGGTGACGGCGGGCGCCGGGGCGTAGGCGCCCATGCCGCCGGTGTTGGGACCGGTGTCGCCGTCGCCGAGGCGCTTGTGGTCCTGCGCGGTCGGCAGCAGGACGTACGCCTCGCCGTCGGTGAGGACGAACAGGCTGGCTTCTTCGCCTTCCAGAAAGGCCTCGACGATGATCTCGTCGGCGGCGGTGCCGAAGCGCCCGCTCATCACGTCGGCGACGGCGGCGGCGCCCTCGGCTCCGTTTCCGCACACGACGACGCCCTTGCCCGCCGCGAGACCGCTCGCCTTGACGACGAGCGGGCGCTCGCCAAACGACCGCGCGTACGCCTGCGCCGCCTCTGCATCGCCCGCGCCGAAGCGCTCGTAGGCAGCGGTCGGGATGCCGTGGCGCGCCATGAAGGCCTTCGCCCACGCCTTCGACCCTTCGAGCCTCGACGCCGCTGCCGACGGTCCGACGAGCGCAAGACCCTCCGCCTCGAACCGGTCGGCGATGCCCATCACGAGCGGCGCCTCCGGCCCGACGATCGTCACGTCGATGGCGCGGTCGCGGGCGAGGGCGACGAGGCCGTCGAGGTCGGTGGCGGAGACGTCGGCGGTCTCGCCGACGGCGGCGGTGCCGGGGTTTCCGGGGGCGAAGACGAGCGTGGCGCCAGGCGAGGTGCGGGCGATGGCCCAGCCGATCGCGTGTTCGCGCCCGCCGCTGCCGACGATGAGGATGCGCATGGGGGAAGTCGGAAGGACGCGCGGCGGGGCGCGGCGCCTCGAAGCGGGAGGCCTCGGTGCGAGGCAAGGGGCGAAATCGGCGCGGGACTGTCGCAGGCGGGCGCGGCGGCGCGGAAACCACGGCGCGCGGCGCCTGCGTTGGACGGGTGCCGGAGCGCCAAACTACGCCTGCGGTCCGCCGCCTCCTCTTCCGACCTCCCCCGCCCGATGCGGACCTCCCCCGCGCGCCGCCACGCGCCCCTCGCCGCCCCCCGGGCCGCCGCCGCCCTCCTGCTCGCCGCCTCTGTTCGCCGCCCCCGGCGCCCGCGCGCAGGACGCGCCGATTTCGCCGTCGGCGCCGCCGATGGAAACCGAGGGGCCGATCGACGGCGAGGCGCCGCCGCCCGAGCCGAAGCTGTCGGTCTCGCCGGTGCTGTTCTCCCCCGTCTTCTGGTCGCCATCGGCAGGCTTCGGCTTCGGCTTCGGCGCCAACATCTCGAACCTCCGGCAGCCCGGCGACGCGCTCCTGGTCGAGGTCTCGCCCGCGACGAAGCGCGGCCAGTACGGCGCGTGGTACCAGACGCGCTCGCCCTACGGCCCCGGCACGTCGCTCTTCGGCGGGGCGTTCTACGAGGCCGACGGGCAGTACACGTACTTTGGCGTCGGGCCCGGCTCGTCGGAGAACAACGAGGTCTCGCTCGACCGGCGCCTCTTCGAGGTCGAGGGCCGCGCCAGCTACGGTCTCGGCGAGAGCGGACGGCTCCGCGCACAGGCGTGGACGCGGTGGCAGCGCCACGACATCCGCCGCGCGCGAAACCTCGCCTCCGGCGCCCGCGCAAACCTCGACGCCCGCTCGGAGTCCGCCCTCCTCGCCACGCTCGACGGCGACCCGACGGCCCTCGGCGTCGGCGGCGATCTCTCCTACGACACGCGCTCGAACGTCTACAACCCGATCTCCGGCGTCCTCCTGCAGGCCGGGTCGTTCCAGCAGATCCGCACCGCGGGCACGTTCGAGGGCTTCAACCAGCGCCACGCGAGCGCCAGCGTCTTCCTGCCGATCAGCGAGGAGACGATCGTCAACGTCCGCGCGATCCTCGTCGACAGCGACGCGCCCGAGGACACGCCCGTCGTGCTCCTGCCGCTCCTCGACAGCGACATCGGGCCGGGGATGGGCCGCCACCGCTTCACCGCGCCCGACTACGTCTTCGCGAGCATCGAGGCGCGGCGCCCGATCTTCGACCTCTTCGGCTTCGTGGCGATGGACGGCGTCGCCACCGTCGCCGTGTTCAGCGCCTACGACGACGTGTGGAAGCAGTTTTCGCCGACCGTCACGGCTGAGAAGACCGTCACCGACGACGGCGGACGGCTGCCGCTGCGCCCGGCGGCGGCGCTCGGGCTGCGCTTCCACTCGGGCTTCCTCGAATCGACGCTCCTCAACCTCACCGTCCACGGCAGCGCCGACGGCATCGGCATCGCCACGTTCGGCATCACGACCGACCTCCGCGCCCCGCGCCCCCTCCTGCGCGCCCGCTGATCGGAGATGGTGAGTGTGAGACGGTGAGAGGAGGGGTGGAACGGCGGGCGGTGGCGGGTCGGTTGAACGTCCGTGGCGCCTCGTTCTCACCGACTGCCTTTCATCCACGCACGAACCCTCGCAAACTCACAAACCCACCACCTCTCCCGTGAACACCCTCGACGACCTCGACCTCTCTGGCAAGCGCGTCCTCGTGCGCGTCGACTTCAACGTGCCGATGGACGGCGGCGCCATCACCGACGACACCCGCATCCGCGCGGCCCTGCCGACGATCACCGCCATCACTGAGGCGGGCGGAAAGGCGATCCTGATGAGCCACCTCGGGCGTCCGAAAGGCGGTCCGGAGGCCAAGTATTCCCTCCGCCCCATCGCCGACCACCTCGCCACGCTCCTCGGCGCGCCCGTCGCCTTCTCCGAGTCGACGACCGGCCCCGGCGCGCTCGCCGCCGTCGACGCGCTCGCCGATGGCGGTGTCCTCGTGCTCGAAAACACGCGCTTCCTCGCGGGCGAAGAGGCCAACGACGACGCCCTCGCGCGGGAAATGGCGAGCCTCGCGGATGTGTACGTGAACGACGCGTTCGGCTCGGCGCACCGCGCGCACGCGAGCACCGAAGGCGTGGCGCACCACGTGGAGACGGTCGCCGCCGGGCGATTGATGGAGGCGGAGATCAAGGCGCTCGGGGCGCTCCTCGGCGAGCCGGAGCGTCCGTACGTGGCGATTCTCGGCGGCGCCAAGGTGTCCGACAAGATCGCCCTCATCGAGAACCTGCTCGGGCGCTGCGACACGATCCTCATCGGTGGCGCGATGGCATACACGCTGCTCAAAGCGGAGGGAAAGGCCGTCGGCGCCTCCAAGGTCGAAGACGACCGCCTCGACCTCGCGCGCGAGCTGCTCGGGCGCGCGGGCGGCACGATCGTGCTCCCCGACGACCACGTCTGCGCCGACCGCTTCGCCCCCGACGCCGCCACGCAGATCGCCGACGGGTCGGTGCCCGAGGGCTGGATGGCGCTCGACATCGGCCCGAAGACCATCGAACGCTACCGCGCGGTCGTCGAGGGCGCCAAGACGATCGTCTGGAACGGCCCGATGGGCGTCTTCGAGATGGACGCCTTCGCGGCGGGCACACGGGCGATGGCAGAGGCGATGGCGGCGGCCACCGAGGCGGGCGCGCTCACCGTCGTCGGCGGCGGCGATTCGGTGGCCGCGGTCAACGAGAGCGGCCTCGACGACCGCCTGAGCCACGTCTCGACGGGCGGCGGCGCGATGCTCGAATTCCTCGAAGGCCAGACGTTGCCAGGCGTCGCCGCGCTCGGGTGATGCGCGGGCGGTAGCGGTCTGCCCCCTCCGCCCCTACGGGGCACCTCCCCCGTTCGCGGGGGAGGACAGCCGCAGAGGCCGTTCCGCTTCGCGGACCTCCGGTTCAGGCCGTAGCGGCAGGAGGGGGCTCCCCGATCAATTCCCCCCGTCGCCCCCTCCGTTGCCGCCGCCGAAATCGGTGGGCGCCTGGAAGAGGCGGGCCGACGAGCGGTTGCGCAGGTTGAAGGTGACGATGCCCTTCGAGGCGACGCGCTTGCCGCCGCAGCGCGCGGGCTGGTAGGTCCACTGTTCGAGCGCGTTGCGGAGCAGGTCGTCGAAGATGTAGCCGCTCGCGCGGGCGAGGACCACGTTGCCCGCGTATCCGTCCTCGCCGATGTTGACGAGGTACTGCACGACGACCGACCGCGCCCCGGCGAGCGAGCCTGCCTGCCCTTCGGTGAAGTACTGCGTCATCCCGACGCCCGAGATGCGCGCGACGATGGGCACAGCGGGCAAAAACGAGCCGTCGCACACTTCGGGACGCAGCCCGAAGCCGGTCGTGACGAGGCTCCCCGGACCGAGCGTGACCTGTTCGTCGCGCAGTTCGCCGCGCTCGATCTCCGCCGGAAACCGCATCCGCGCCGTCGCCGACGAGACCGTGATCTTGAGGTCGTCGACGATGTATTCGGGCGTGAACTGCACCGGCAGGCGCACCCACGCCGCCACCAGGCGCCCGTTCTGCGTGCCCGGACGGAAGCGCCACTGCCGCACCGCCTCGACGGCGGAGCTGTCGAACGCCGCCCCGGCGCTGCGCGTGACCTCGACGCGGAGGACGCGCCCGAGCGTATCGACGCGCGCCCGCACCTCGACGCGGCCCGTCAGCCCGAGCGCGAGCGCGGAGTCCGGGTAGACCGGCGTCACAGCGTCGATGAGAACAGGCGGGCGCGTGGTTGCAGGCAGGGGCGCGACCTGCGCGCGGGCGGCAGCGGGGGTCAGCGCGGCGGCGAGGAGCAGGAGGCGAAGCAGTCGGGACATCACAGCGAAGAGCGAAACGGCGAACGGGAGACGATGCAACGATCCGGTCTCGGAGATCGTGCCGCCCACGCCCGCGTCGGCCTTGGAGATGCCGCGAAGCCGGGTGCCGTGGAGGACCGCAGCAATCGGCGCTACCCTGTCAGGGTCCTTCGACCCTGACAGGGTGCCCTCTACACGTGTCCCAAGTCAATCCGCCGAGAACAGCATCGGCACGACGAGGTCGGCGGCGATGGCGGCGCCGTCGCACGAGGCGGCGTCGAAGGTCCAGCGCTGCATCGCCTCGGCGGTGGCGACCCCGAAGGCCGGACGCGAGGCGTAAAGCACGGAGGCCCCGAGCGGTCGCCCTTCGAGCGCCGACCTGAATCCGAACGACCGCTTCGCCGCTGACCACCTTGGCCCGCTCTGCGGCCGGATACGCCGGAGCGGCGCCGGTGGCGACGCGCGGCGGGACGAGGCGCGCGCACCGCTCGACATCGGCAGGCGTATAGACGACGACGCGCCCGCGCTGCGGGTCTCCCTCTGGCAGCATCGCCGTGCCGCGTGCGATGCCGACGAGATTGTCGGCCTCGATGGCGCGGACGGCGTCGTCGGGCGGGTCGAAGCGGACGGGCACGCTCGCCCACATCGCCACCGGGCGTCCGTTGCGGCTGCCCGGCTCGAACGTTCACGTCCGTACACTCGACACGGCGAGGCTGTCGAGGTGCGGGTCGAGCGGCGAGCCGACGACGACGCTGTCAACGACGCCCTCGGCGGTCACGTGCACGCGCAGCCCGACCGTCCCGAGGAGTGCCCGCGCCTCGCCCGTCACCGGCTCGGCACGCGGCCGTCGAGGCGTTGGGGGAAGTTCACGGTGAGGCGATCGACGACCTGCACGCTCGTCACCGTCCGCCCGCGCGGCGACGCTCGTGCGCCCTCGTGTCCGGGACCGATGGCACAGCCGGAGATTGCAAAAACGGACGCAACGAGAAGGAGAGAGCGCATCGGAGTGGAGGCGGGCGAAGACCAGAGGTGGACGCCGCGATGGCGTCAGTAAAATTCCTGCCGGAAGCGAATGGGGAGAGTGACGAAGAGGCCGATCGGCTCGCCATCACACAGCGGGGCCGAGAAGCGCCACTTTGCCACCGCAGCCGAAGCGGCGCGGTCGAGGGCCGGGTGCGCCGACTCTACGACGCGGACCTCAGCCGGCCTCCCGTCGGCACCGATGGCGACGCGCAGCAGCACACGCCCCTGCGGCCTGCGCCCACGCCGCTCCCGAATGCTCGTGTAATCGGGCTCCACGATCTGCGTCGGTTGCGGAGGTACGAAGGTGCGGCACAGGCTCGAATCGACCCTGACGCGCGCCCCGAACATCTCGTTGGTGTCGTCGGCGTGGTTGGCGAAGCCAGGCACGAGCACGCGCGGCGCGACGGGTTCGAAGCGGATGGCGGCCTGCGTCCACATCGCCACCGGGCGCCCAGCGTCGGTGGCGGGCGTGTAGCGCCAGCGGCGGACGGCAGCGATGGCGAGGCGGTCAAGGTCGGGTTCGAGCGCCGTGGCGACGCGGACACTGTCCACATCGCCCGTTTCGGTCACGCGGACTGAAAGCACGACACGCCCGGCCACCGCTGCACTCGGCCCCGTTGGCGTCTCCGGCGCGGCGCGTTCGCTGGCGAGCGGCGGCACGACCTGCGCGCGGGCAGCGGGCGCGGTGGGGAGCAGGAGGGCCGCGAGGGCGAGACGGAGGCGCATCGGAGCACAGGCAGATGTAGTGCCCAAGATCGCCCTTGCGTCGTACTGTGTCAATCCACCGCGCTTCAGTACGAACGACGAACACCTGTCAGGCCGGGAAACCCGACAGGTGCTTCCTGCGCATCCGCACAAATCAGACGCGCTCGACGATCATCGCGGTGCCGCCGCCCGTGCCGTGGCAGATGGCGGCGAGGCCGCGGCTCTTGCCGTGCGTGTGGAGCGCGTGCGTGAGCGTCGTCACGATGCGGGCGCCGCTCGCGCCGATCGGGTGGCCGAGGGCGATGGCGCCGCCGTGGACGTTGAGCACGTCGCGGCCGACGCCGAGCATCTGCGTGAAGAGGAGCGTGTTGAGCGCGAACGCCTCGTTGTTCTCGAACAGGTCGATGTCGCCGACCGAGAGGCCGGTCTTGTCGAAGAGCTTCTTCGCGCGCAGGGATCGGCGCCTCGGGGAAACGCCACGGCGCGCCCGCACTCCACGCGCCGCCGACGATCCGCGCAATCGGCTTCAGCCCGCGCGTCTTGACCGCCGCCTCCGACGCGAGCACGAGCGCCGCGGCGCCGTCGCTGATCTGCGAGGCGCTGCCGGCGGTGAGGACGCCGGTCTTGGAGAAGGCCGGACGCAGCGTGGCGAGCGTTTCGGTCGTCGTGTCGCGGCGGATGCCTTCGTCGTGCGAGACGGTCGTCGTGCCCTTGCGCGTCGTCACGTCGACGGGGACGATCTCGGCGTCGAAGGCGCCCGACTGGGCTTCGGCGGCGCGGCGGTGGCTGTCGGCGGCGATGCCGTCGAGGTCGGCGCGCGTGACGCCGTACTCGGCGGCGAGGCGCTCGGCCTGGTCGCCCATCGCCTCGCCGGTGAACGGGTCGGAGAGGCCGTCGCGCTGCATGACGTCGCGGAGCGGCTCGGCGCCTGCGGTGGCGAGGTACTTGTAGCCCCACCGCGCGCCCGACGAGAGCACGAAGCCCGCGTTCGACATCGACTCGGTGCCGCCCGCGAGCACGATCTCGGCGTCGCCCGCCTTGATGAGCGCCGCCGCGTTCATGACGGCCATCATGCCCGACGAGCAGACCATGTCGATCGAGAGGCCGTCGATGTCTTCGGGCACGCCTGCCTGAATCGCCGCCTGCCGCGCGACGAGCTGCCCGAGGCCCGCGCGCAGCACGTTGCCCATGACGTAGAAATCGAGGTCGGCGCCGGTGATCGCGGCGCGGTCGAGGGCGCCGCGGATGGCGTGGGCGCCGAGATCGACGGCGGAGAGGTCCTTGAAGGCGCCGCCGAACTTGCCGATCGGCGTGCGGGCGGCGGAGACGATGAACACGTCCTGCATTCGAGAGGGGAGGGTTGGATCAGAAGTCGGAGAGGAGCGCCCGAAGCGCTTCCACCGTCTCAACCGGGGCCTCGCAGTGGAAGTTCTGACAGACATAGGCCCACGCGGCGCTCGCGTGACCGTCCGGCGGCGGGGCGTAGGCGGCGAGCGGAGGGGCGATCCCGCGCAGGAGCGGCACGGTCGGCGTCGGTGATTCGGAGCACGAGGTCGTCCGGACCGGCAGCCGCGTAGGCAGCATCGAGCAGGTCGCGCCCGCCCGATTCGCCCCGCACGGCGACGACGATTTCGCGCGTGCCTTCCACCACGTCGTCGAGCGCGAGGAGCGCGTGGCAGAAGCCGGACGGGTGGGCGGCGATCTCATCCGCTGCCGCCTCCCACATCCGCCGCCGCGATCCGATCGTAGTCGCCGCGCCCAGTCAGCCGCGCGAGGCGCTGCACGACATCGACAGCAACGCTGTTGGCGCTCGGCATCGCGCCGTCGTACCGCTCGGCCGGGCTGGCGATGAGATCCGAGGTGCCGCGCCGCGCGGTCGTGAACAGCCCCCGTGCCTCGTCCCAGTGGTCCTCGATCAGCCGGTCCGCGAGGTCGATGGCGGTGGCGAGGTGATGTGCGGGCCGGTCCGCGAGAGCTGCGAGGTGCGCGGCTTGCGAGGAACGCATAGTCGTCGGCGATGGCGGGCAGGCTGTCGTGGCCGTCCACTACGCGGTGCGCGAGGCGCCCTCCATCGGTGAACAGGTCGTCCGCTCGGTCGAGATCGGCGCGGACGGATGCGTGCAGCTTGCCGGAACAGTCCTCCGTGTGGAGCGCGCCCTGCCCCGGTGCGTCCGGCAGCGCGGCGGCGCGGAGGGCGTTGGCGAGCCACCAGCCGTTCCAGTCGGCGAGGGCCTTGTCGTCGCGGAGGGGGCGCGGACGGGCGTCGCGGGCCACTCTGAGGCGCTCCAGAAGGCCGTCGATGCGGCGGGCGAAGTCCTCGGGGTCGGCGCCTGCGGGGGCGAGGTCGCGGATCGGGGCGGTCGTCACCAGCAGGCTCTCGCCGGTTTCGGCGCCGCTCGCCTCGTCCCAGATGTTGCCCGCCTCGGTGACGCCGAAGAGCCGCGCGATCATCAATCCATCTTCCTCACCGAGTGCCTCGATGAGTTGCGCGGGCGTCCACGTGTAGAACGCGCCCTCGTGCATGTGCCCGGCGTGCGGCCCGTCGGCGGCCAGGCTGTCGGCGTCCTCGGCGGCAGCGATGAGGCCCGACGGCAGGCGCAGGTCGCGCCAGACGTAGCGGAGGATGCCGGTGGCGGTCTCGGCGAAATCGACGCGGCCGGTGAGGGCGGCGGCTTCGGCGTAGACGCCGAGCAGGCCCGCCTGGTCGTAGAGCATCTTCTCGAAGTGCGGCAGGCGCCACGCGCGGTCGGTCGCGTAGCGGTGGAAGCCGCCGCCGACGCGGTCGTGGATCCCGGATCGCTGCATCGCGTCGAGCGTCGTCGTCACCATCGGGAGCAGGCCCGCGCCTCCGGTGCGGCGGAACCGGCGCAGCAGGAAGGCGAGGATGTGGGGCGAGGGAAACTTGGGCGCCCGTCCAAATCCGCCGTGCTCGGCGTCGAACTGCGCCGCGGAGCGTGGCGACGGCGGCGTCGAGGGTGTGGCGCCCGAGCGGACGAACAGCGGCGCCGTCGTCCGGCGGCGGGGCGAAGCGGGCGTCGAGCATGCCGGTCAGGTCGCCCGCGGCGGCGAGAACGTCGTCGCGGCGCGTCGCCCACGCCTCCGACATTGCGGCGGCGAGATCGACGACGCCCGCGCGTCCGTGTTCGCGGCGCGGTGGCAGGTAGGTGCCGACGAAGAACGGCGCGGCGGTCGGGCGTGGTGACGACGGTGAGCGGCCACCCGCCGCGCCCGGTCACCATCTGGCAGGCGGCCATGTAGACGGCGTCGACGTCGGGCCGCTCCTCGCGGTCGAGCTTGACGCACACGAAGGCGCGGTTGAGCACCTCGGCAACGTCTGCGTCCTCGAACGAGCGGTGGGCCATGACGTGGCACCAGTGGCAGGTCGCGTAGCCGATCGAGAGGAAGACGGGCACGTCGCGCCGCGCGGCCTCCTCGAAGGCCTCGTCGGACCACGGCCACCAGTCGACCGGATTGTCGGCGTGCTGCCGGAGGTACGGGCTGGCGGCGTCGGCGAGGCGGTTGGGCATGGAGGTAAGGGCGCGCCGGGCGGGGCGGGCGGAGGGGGCGATGGGGATGTGAGGGCACGATGGTTCGTGCCCCTACGGTTCGGATTCGTGCCGAGCGTCGGATGTGGAATCGTCGGCCCACGCGAGCGCCCACGCGATGCCGCCGGACACGACGCACCGCCCGTGCCACCGTCCTCCGGGGGTGGTGGCGGCGAAGGCGCCGTCGTCATCCGCCACGCGAGGCGGGCGGCGCGGGCGCCCTGCCGGAGGCCGAGGCCGTCGGCTTTCAGGGCGGCTTCTTTGGCCGTCCACGCGGCGATGAGGGCCGTCTCGGGGTCGGCGGGCCACGTGGGGAGGATTTCGCCGTCGGCGAGAATGCGGGCGGCGAGGCCGTCGGCGCGGCGGCGCACCGGCTCTGCGTCGATGCCGACGCGGACGGGCGACAGGGCGACGGCGGCGAGGACGGTGCCGTCGGGATCGCGCGTGTGGGTGAGAGCGACCGACCACGCGCACGCCGCGTCGGGTGCGGTCAGGAGCGGACGGACCGCCGGGTTCACGTCCGACGGAGATCGCATCCGGCGCCATCCCCAGCACGTCGGCGGTGGTGCGGCGCAGCAGCGAACGGCCGACGGCGAAGGCGCCCGCGCGTTCGGCACGGCCCTGCGCGGCGGCATCGGCACGGTCGGCATCGGTCAACAGATCGGCGATGCCGCCTTCACGGGCGATGCGAACGACCGTTCCTGTCGGGGCCGACATGCACAGGGCCGCCGGAACGTCGGTCCCGGCGGCCCTGCCGTCGCGTGTGGGTCGCGTCACCGGCTCAGCCCTTCGCGGCCTGCCCCTTCGCCGCCTGATAGAGGCGCTCGGCCTCGTCCCAGTTCACGACGTTCCAGAAGGCCGACACGTAGTCGGGGCGGCGGTTCTGGTAGTTCAGGTAGTAGGCGTGCTCCCAGACGTCGAGGCCGAGGACCGGCGTGTGGCCCTTCATCGCGGGCGAGTCCTGGTTCGGGTAGCCCATCACGTGGAGCTTGCCCTCGCCGTGGCACAGCCACGCCCAGCCGGAGCCGAACCGCGTCTTGGCGGCGTCCTCGAATTTGGTCTTGAAGGCGTCGAACGAGCCGAATTCCGCGTCGATGGCGGCGGCGAGGTCGCCGGTGGGCGCCGACGATCCGCCGGGCGTCATGAGCGGCCAGAAGAAGCTGTGGTTCACGTATCCGCCGCCGTTGTTGCGCACCGCCGTGCGGACCGACTCGGGGACGGCGTCGAGGTCGCCGATCAGCTCTTCGGCGCTCTTGCCCTCGAGTTCGGGCGCCTTGGCGACGGCCTCGTTGAGCTTGTCGGTGTAGGCCTGGTGGTGCTTCGTGTGGTGGATCTCCATCGTCCGCGCGTCGATGTGCGGTTCGAGGGCGTCGTAGGCGTACGGGAGCGGCGGCAGGGTGAAGGCCATTGCGGAAGCGGGGGATTGGTGGATGAGTGGTCCTGCCAACCCGGCGCGTGCGGCGCGGTTCGTCGTCCGTTCACCGGCGCGGTGGATCGTCACGCGCGGGTTACGCCACTTCTCCGACCGGCTTCTCTCGCACCGGTCGTGGGTCCGTTTACGGACGCTTCGGCGTGCCCGGCTGCCGCGCGCGGGCGGCGAGGGCTCTTGAGGCGCTCCCGGTGTTCGCGGCGCAGGCGGTTTTGCGCGAGGAGCGTCTCGAGCCGGTCGAGGGCCTGCGTGGCGGTGACGACGTGGGGCGCCCCGCCCCGCTCCGACCGGTTGAACGAGGCGACGCTGCGCAGCCACGTGTGCACGGTGCGGATGGCGTCCCACTCGTCCACGCGCACATCGACTGTCTGCGTTCCCTCTCCGTGCCGGACCACCTGCAGGCGTACGCCTTCGCCCGCGGGAAGGGTGGAGGCCTTGCGGACATCGGCCAGGCGAACGACGCCCTGCGTGTCCGCCTGCACGTACACCAGGTGCTCGTCGGTCACGACGAACCCCTTGCGGTCCGCGCCCGAAGCGCGAATCGTCGTAGACGGCGAGGATGGATTCGCGGCCCAGCTGCGCCAGCAGCGCCCCGAAGACGGCCTCGACGCCGGCCCAGTGGACGCGGCGCAGATCGTCGCCCACGTAGAGCCGCGCCTCGGGAACGCTCGTCAGGTGCGCCGCGACGAGGGCGTCGTAGGTGCCCTTCCCCGACTCCTCTGAATCGCCAGACGCCGGATCGTCGGGCGACGGATCGTCGTCCGCGGCGGCGCTCACGGGGCGAGGGCGACGGGGAGCGCGGCGGGGAAGTACGGCGCGGCGAGCGTCGCGAGGTCGGGCGTGAACGAGAGCACGACGAGCAGGACGGCGCAGACGACGAGCGCGGCGGTGGCCGTCGCGGGCATCCGGTGCGTCAGGCGCACCGGCTCGGTGCCCTCCTCGGGCTGCCGCATCCACATCACGTAGAGCACGCGCAGGTAGTAGCCCGCGCTCACCGCGCTCGCGAGCACGCCGACGACGACGAGCCACGTCAGCCCCGCCTGGATCGCCGGGGCGAAGACGAAGACCTTGCCGAAGAAGCCGGCGAGCGGCGGGAAGCCGAGCAGGCTCAGCATGCACACCGTCATCACGACGCCGAGCAGCGGACGCCGCATCGCCACGCCCGCGAGCGAGTCGAGCGTCTGCGCGGCGCCTTCCTCGCCGTCCCATTCGAGGTACGCCATGACGCCGAAGGCGCCGAGGTTCATCACCGCGTAGACGAGCAGGTAGTAGAGCGCGCCCGAGTAGCCCTCCGGCGTCCCGGCGGCGAGGCCGACGAGGATGTACCCCGCGTGGGCAACGCTCGAATAGGCGAGCATCCGCTTGACGTTCGACTGCGCGAGCGCGATCACGTTGCCGACGATCATCGTGATCGCCGCGACGACCGCCACCGCCGTCTGCCAGCGCAGCGACGGCAGGCCGTGGGCGAGCACGAGGATGAGCGCGCCGAAGGCCGACGCCTTGCTGGCCGTCGCCATGAAGCCGGTGATCGGCGTCGGGGCGCCCTGGTAGACGTCGGGCGTCCACATGTGGAAGGGCGCGGCGGAGACCTTGAAGAAGAAGCCGATGAAGAGCAGGCCCGCGCCGCCCCAGAACATCACGTCGGCGCCGCTGCGGGCGAGGCCCGCGCCCATCTCCGAGAGCTGCATCGTGCCGGTCGCGCCGTAGAGGAGCGCGATGCCGTAGAGCAAGAAGCCGGTCGAGAAGGCGCCGAGGAGGAAGTACTTGAGCGCCGATTCGATCGAGCCGGCGTTGCGGCGCACGAGGCCGGTGAGGATGTAGAGGGCGACGGACATCGTCTCCAGGCCCACGAAGGCCATCACGAGGCTGCCCGCGTTCCCGAGCGCGATCATGCCCGCGACGGCGAAGAGCAGCAGGCCGTAGACCTCGCCGTAGCCGTGGCGGATCGTCTTCAGGTACGGCTCGGCGAGCAGCACGGTGATGAGGCCCGAGAAGAGCAGGATGACGTTGACGAGCGCCGCCGCCCCGCCCGTCATCATCTGCCCGTAGAAGGCGGTGCCCGCGGGCGCGCCGAGCTGCGTCAGTTCCCAGACGAGGCCGAGGCCGAACGTGCCCGCGGTGAGCCACGGGATGGCCGGGCTGTCGTTGCGGAAGGCGTCCCACGCGATCACGACGAGCCCGATGACGGAGACGAGAACCAGCGAGAGGCACGCGAGGAAGTCGGCGCCTCCGATGGCGAAGGTGCCAGTTACGAAAGAGCCAGCCACGTACGACGCGGCGGCGGTTGCGCCGGTGGCGAGCGAGTCGGGCAGCATGGGCGTCAGGAGCGGAAGAGGTCGGCGCAGGCCGAGATGCGGCGGGCGAGGTCGGCGTCGAGGGCGGTCACGCGGTCTCCGGCGTCGTGGGTGCGCAGGCGCACGGTCACGCGGTCGTAGACGTTCTCGAGCTCGGGGTGATGGTTCATCGCCTCGGCCTCGAAGGCCACGCGGACGATGAAGGCGACGGCGGTGCGGAAGTCGGCGAACCGGAACGTCTGCGAGAGCGACGTCTCGGCGATGCGCCAGCCGTCGAGATCGGCGCGAAGGGCGTCGAGCGCGGCGGCGTCGAGGGTCGGGGCGGAAGGCACGTGGTCGGCGGTCACAGGCGCGTCAGGGGTTGAAGATCGCGGGCACGGGCCCGGCGATGTGCATGACGTGGCCGCTGAAGAAGACGAACCAGACGACGATGTAGACCGGGATCAGCACCGGGAGCGCGTAGCGGAAGATGTATCCGAAGAACGACGGCGTCTCGACGCCGCTCGACTCGGCGATCGACTTCACCATGAAGTTCGGGCCGTTGCCGATGTACGTCATGGCGCCCCAGAACACGGCGGCCACCGAGATGGCCTGCACGTAGTGCCACGAGATGCTATCGGCCCCCTCGGCCATCGTCTTGACGGCCTCCAGGCTGTCGATGTTGAGGCCGAACTTGGCCATCGCGGCGGCGAGGAAGGACAGGTACGTCGGCGCGTTGTCGAGCACGGCCGAGAGCATGCCGGTGCCGAAGTAGAAGTGCGTCGGCGTCGAGGCGCGCTCGCGTAGTCCTGCGCGGCGACCGAGATGAGGCGCAGCGCGGGCTGCATCGTCAGGAAGATGCCGATGAAGAGCCATGCGACTTCCTTGATCGGCTCGAACGTGAAGCCGTTGCCTTTGAGCGCGCGCGGGTTGGCGGTCTTGTAGGCGCCGAAGGCGATGCCCACGAGCAGGATTTCGCGCACGCCGATCGGGATGTGCAGCGCGTGCAGGTCGGGCACGAGGCCCGGCAGGATGTTCGGGTCGACGAAGACGGCGGCAATCGTCAGCACCAGCCAGATCACGCCGCGCCCACCGACGATGCGGAACTGCGTCGGGCCGGGAATCGCCGCGGGCACCGTAACGGCCGGGTTCTCGTCGATGTCCACCATCCACTCCTCCGGCAGAATCGACCGCGCCGACGCCTTCTTGTTGCGGCTGTCGACGACGTAGAAGACGGCGGCGATGACGAGGATCGTCGGCAGCCAGATGTACCAGAGGTGTTCGAGCGACCAGAAGAACGGCACGCCGCGCAGGAAGCCGAGGAACAGCGGCGGGTCGCCGATCGGGGTCAGCGCGCCACCGACGTTGGAGACGATGAAGATGAAGAAGACGACGTGGTACGGCCGCACGCGCCCGGTGTTGAGCCGCAGGTACGGGCGGATGAGCAGCATCGAGGCGCCCGTCGTGCCGATCACGTTGGCGAGGACGGCGCCGACGAGCAGCAGGATCGTGTTGGCCCGCGGCGTCCCCGCGATGTCGGTCTGAATCAGGATGCCGCCCGAGGCCACGAAGAGCGCCAGCAGAAGGGCGATGAACGACGTGTATTCCTCGACGGCGTGCAGGATCGGCGTGCCGTCGCCCAGGATGACGAGGTAGTACGCGGCCACGAGGAGGCCGAGGCCGAGCGCGTACGCCGGATAGCGCTTGTGCCAGTGGTGCGGGTAGAGCACCGGCCCGGTGGCGATGAGCAGCAGCATCGCGACGAACGGCACGACGAGGAAGACCGGCGGCGGCGCGTCGTCTCCGTGCTCCCCGGCCACCGCCGCGCCCGCTTCCGCCGCTCCGGGCGTCACGACCTCGCCCATCTCACGTGGCGCCGCCATCGACGCCGTGTCGACGGGCGGCGCGAAGAGCGTGGCGCTGTCGGCGGCGACGGGCGCAGCCGTCGTCTGAGCGGATGCGCGGTGCGCGGTACCGAGGCCTGCGAGGGCCACGAGCACGAGCACGAACGCCAGCACGCGGCGGACGCGGTGGCGGAATGGAGAGCGGGCGCCACGGGCGGGCGGGAGAACGTCATCGGGTGGGTCACGAACAATCGGGCAGGCACGGTCAATCGGTCACAGTCGGTGGATCACAGCCCCTCGGACTCTGTCTCGGTCGTCACGGCGGCGGGCGGCGGCGGGACGGGCGAACCGACGACCGGCAGCGCGCCGGGCGCGGCGGCAGCGCCGAGCGAGGCGTTGCGCTTGGCCGTCACCATCTCGATGTACTGCGCGACCGAGCGCTCCTGCTTGGCGAGGAACGGCGCGGGCAGGAAGCCGAGCACGATCATCAGGATGACGAGCGGCACGAGGGCCGCCATCTCGCGCGCGCCGAGGTCGGGCATCTCGTGGGCGATGTGGTCGTCCTTGACCGGCCCGAAGAAAACGCGGTAGAGCATCCAGAGCAGGTAGATCGCGGCCAGAATCACGCCGGTCGTGGCGAGGGCAATCAGCAGCGGACGTCCGATGACGGTGCTCTGGAAGGCGCCGAGCAGGATCATGAACTCGCCGACGAAGCCGTTCAAGCCCGGCAGGCCCGCGCTCGCCATCACCGAGATCACCATCATGAACGTCAGCACCGGCGCGACCTTCGCCACGCCGCCGTAGTCCGACATCAGCCGCGAGTGGCGGCGCTCGTACATGAAGCCGACGATCAGGAACAGCGCGCCCGTCGAGATGCCGTGGTTGATGTTCTGGATGAGCGCGCCCTGCAGGCCGACCGTGTTGAAGGCGAAGATGCCGAGCACGACGAACCCGAGGTGGCTCACCGACGAGTAGGCGACGAGCTTCTTCATGTCCGGCTGCACGCGGGCGACGAGGGCGCCGTAGACGATGCCGATCACCGCGAGCGCGGCGATGACGAGCGCCCAGTTGGTCGGCCGCGAGCGGGAAGAACGGGATGCAGAAGCGGATCAGGCCGTAGGTGCCCATCTTCAGCAGCGTCCCCGCGAGCACCACCGAGCCGCCCGTCGGGGCCTGCACGTGGGCGTCGGGGAGCCACGTGTGGAACGGGAAGAGCGGCACCTTGATGGCGAAGGCGAGCGCGAAGAGCAGGAAGAGCCACGTCTGGTCGGACGCCGACGGCACGAACTCGAGGAGCTTGACGTAGTCGGTCGTGAACACGCCGCCGTTGACCGCCTCGCCCGCCGCGAACCCGAGCCACAGCAGCGCGACGAGCATCAGCAGCGACCCGACGAGCGTGTAGATGACGAACTTCGTCGCCGCATAGATGCGGTTCTCCGAGCCCCAGACGCCGATGATGAAGTACATCGGGATCAGCGTGAGCTCGAAGAAGACGTAGAAGAGCATCACGTCGAACGACGTGAACACGCCCGTCACGCCGCTCTGGAGCAGGAGCAGGAGCGCGTAGAAGGCGCCGTGCTGCTTGCCGATGTACGTCCACGAGCCGAGCACGACGATCGGCCCGAGCAGCGTCGTCAGCATCACGAGCAGCAGGTTGATGCCGTCGACGCCGACGAAGTACGACACGTCGAAGGCCGAGAACCAGTGCAGGCGCTCGACGAACTGCGGCCCGTCGGCGTTCGGGTCGAAGCCGAGGAAGAGCGGAATCGAGAGCAGGAACGTCGCCACCGTGACCGCGAGGGCGGTGTAGCGGACGGCGTTCGCGCTCTTGAGAAGCGCCACGGCGACCGCGCCGACGAGCGGCAGGAAGATCAGGATCGAGATCAGGTTCGGCATCGACAGGGTCGCAGGGGCCGGAGGGCGCGAAAGAAGAAGGCCACAGAGGGCCGAAGAAGCAACGCCGTGCGCGCCGGGCGCATCAGCGTCAGGCGAACATCAGCAGGCCGACGACGAGGATGACGCCGACGACGATGGCGAGGGCGTAGCTCTGCACGAGGCCGTTTTGCAGGATGCGCAGGCGGAAGCCGGACGCGCGCGCGCTGTTGGCGACGCCGTTGACGGCGCCGTCGAGCACGCCCTGGTCGAAATCGGCCATCGCCTCGGCGCCGTAGCGGCCGAGGAGCGGACGGCGGACGATCCGCTCGTACATCTCGTCCCAGCGCCACTTGTCAGCCGCGAGGCGGTAGAGGCCGCCGAAGCCGCTGCGCACCTTCTCGTCGAAGGCGAGGCCCTGACCGTTGTACCACACCCACGCGAGGCCGACGCCCGCGATGGCGATGGCGGCGCCGAGCGCGAGCAGTCCCCACTCGACGGCCTCGGAGGCGAGGTGCGCGGTGCCGGACGCCTTCATCGTGTCGAGCACATCGACGACCGGCGCCCCGGCTTCGCCGACGAGCCAGTGGTGGATCCACGCGTGCTCCTGCCCGAACAGGTGCAGCAGCACCGGCGGGAGGCCGATGAAGCCACCGACGACGGCGAGAACGGCGAGCACCCAGAGCGGGAGCGTCATCTGCCACGGGCTCTCGTGCGCGTGCACCGTGTCGGACTTCGGCCAGCGCGGCGCCCCGCGGAAGGTGAGCACGTAGGCGCGCGTCATGTAGATCGCCGTCATGAGCGCCGTCACGATGCCGACGCCCCAGACGAGCCACGACGAGGCGACGCCGTTCGAGCCGCTCTCGAAGGCGCGGAAGAGGATCTCGTCCTTCGAGAAGAACCCCGAGAAGAGCGGAATGCCCGCGATGGCGAGCGTGGCGAGCAGGAAGGTGAGGTTCGTCGCGGGCATGAACCGCGCGAGACCGCCCATCGTGCGCATGTCCTGCGCGTCGAACGCGCCGTCGTACGGCAATGCGTAGGGGCGGGTCTCAGACCCGCCCGTGCCGTGCCCGGCCTGCATCCCTGAGACCACCTCGGCGGCACTGTCGTGCGCCTCGTCGTGGCCGTGATCGTCGTGCCCGTGCGCCCCGTGGGCGTGCGGGTAGAGCGTGTGCTCGACGTCGTGCATCGCGTGGATGACGGAGCCGGAGCCGAGGAAGAGGCAGGCCTTGAAGAAGGCGTGCGTCATCACGTGGAAGATGGCGACGTAGAACGCGCCGACGCCCGCCGCCATGAACATGAAGCCGAGCTGGCTCACGGTCGAGTACGCGAGCACCTTCTTGATGTCGTACTGCGTCATCGCGATCGTCGCGGCCATGAGCGCGGTGAGGGCGCCGACGACGGCGATGACCTCCATCACGCCCGGCGCGAGCACGACGACGGGCGACATGCCGGGCGAGCAGGTACAGGCCGCTCGTCACCATCGTCGCGGCGTGGATGAGCGCCGAGACGGGCGTCGGGCCGGCCATGGCGTCGGGGAGCCAGACGAAGAGCGGGATCTGCGCCGACTTGCCGGTCGCGCCGATGAACATGAGGGCGACGACCCACGGCACCCATGTCGGCACCGAGGCCGGGTCGGTGGCGCGGGCGAAATCGAGGATCGGACCGAAGTCGAGCGTGCCGAGCTGCCGGAAGACGATGAACATCGCCAGCAGGAAGGCGAAGTCGCCGACGCGGTTGACGACGAACGCCTTGGTCGCCGCCGCCGAGTTCTTGAGCTCCGTGTACCAGAACCCGATGAGCAGGTACGAGCACACGCCGACGCCTTCCCACCCGAGGAAGAGCACCGGCAAATTGTCGCCGAGCACCAGGTTGAGCATGGCGAAGATGAAGAGGTTGAGGTAGGCGAAGAATCGCCAGAAGCCTCCGTCCCCCTTCATGTAGGCCGCCGAGTACAGGTGGATGAGCGTGCCGATGCCGGTGATGATGAGCGTCATCAGCAGGCTCAGGCTGTCGACGCGGTAGGCGAAGTCGACGGTCAGGCCGCCGGCCTTGATCCACGTGAAGTAGCGCACGACCTCGGCCTCGCCGCCGTAGCCGAGGAAGAGGCTGACGGCGAGGGCGAAGGAGAGCGCGACGGCGCCCGTCCCGATGGCCGACACGAGGCCTTCGCTGCGGCGCAGCGCGGGCACGAAGAGGCCCACGATGCCGTTCACGATGGCCCCGGCGAGCGGGAGCAGCAGCACGAGTTGGAGCGCGCGTTCGGTCGTCATTCGGAAGTCGGCGGTCGGAAGCGGGGGAGTTCGGGAGAGGTCGGAAGCGGCCGTCTCAGAACTTGAAGAGGTTGATCTCGGTCACGTCGACCGACTCCTTGCGGCGGAAGAGCGCGATCACGAGGGCGAGGCCGATGGCGGCTTCGGCGGCGGCGACGGCCATCACGAAGAACACGAGCACCTGCCCGCTCACGTCGCCCATCGACTGCGAGAGCGCGACGAGCGTCAGGTTGACGGCGTTGAGCATCAGCTCGACCGACATCAGCAGCACGATCGCGTTGCGCTTGACGAGCACGCCGAGCACGCCGATCGAGAAGAGCACGGCGCTCAGCGACAGGTACCAGTTGAGGGTCGTTTCCATGGATCGGTTGATTGCCGGATATCGGGGAGTGGGTATTGAGGATGGGGGATGGGAGTCTCAGATTTCCGATGTCCTGTTCCACTACCCCATCACCGATACCCCATCATCTTCCCCCTTACACGAATCGCTTCTTGGCGAGGAGCACCGCGCCGATGGTGGCGACGAGCAGCAGCAGGCCGATGATCTCGAACGGGAGCGCGTAGACGGTGAAGAGCGTCCACGCGACCGAGCGGGCGGTGCCGGTTGCGTTGGCGCCTGCGCCGATGGTCATCTCGGGGAGGGCGTCGAGACCGCGCGCGAGGACGTAGGTGAGGAGCGCGAGGAGCGCCGTCCCGCCCGCGAAGGCGATGCCGACGCGCCAGTCGAGTTCGCGCAGCGCCGGCAGCTCGTCGAGGTTGAGCAGCATGATGACGAACAGGAACAGCACCATGATCGCCCCCGCGTAGACGAGCACCTGCACGACGCCGATGAACTCGGCGTTCATCGTCAGGTAGAGGCCGGCGACGCAGAAGAGGTTCAGGATCAGCGAGAGGGCGCTGTGGACCGGGTTGCGGGCGAGCAGCGTCCCGAGCGCGGCCACGATGGCGACGGCGGCGAGCAGGAAGAAGAAGATCGGCGCGAGCATCGGGAGGCGTCTGGAGCGGCGGATTCAGGGCGCCGGGCGTCAGCCGGGCAGCGCTCGAAGATAACCCCGCGCCCCCGGCGCCGACACCGCGCGCGCCGAAAGCCCGGTGAAGGCGGGACGCGCTGCCCCCTCCTGCCGCAGCGGCCTGAACCGAAGGTCCGCGAAGCGGAACGGCCTCCGCGGTGGTCCTCCCCCGCGACCCCGCGGGGGAGGTGCCCAAAGGGCGGAGGGGGCGTACCGCCACCGCCTCCCTGCCCCGTCTTCCCCCGATCACGCCCCCACGCCCGGCGCCACCACGTGCCCGGCCACGTGCGACGCCACCGCCGTTCCGTGCGCCGCAGCGGCGAGGTCGGCGATGTAGCCCGCGTCGCCCCGGTGCTCGATGGCCGTGCCGACGACCACGAACGACGCGCCCGACGCCACGCGCCGCGATACGTCGGAGGCCGTGCGGAGGCCGCCGCCGACGACGAGCGGCGCCGCGCAGGTCTCGGTGATCGCGGCGATGGTCTCTTCGGGCACGGCGTGCTCGGCGCCCGACCCGGCGTCGGTGAAGAGCAGGCGCATCCCCATCATCTCCGCCGCGAGCGCCGTCGCCGCCGCCACATCCGGCTTGCGGCGCGGGAGGGGCATCGAGCCGGACATGTACTGCGCCGTCGTCATCGCCCCGCTCTCGACGAGCATGTAGGCGGTCGAGATCGGCTCGACGCGCATCCGGCGAATCGTGGCAGCGGCCTGCAAATGCTGCCCGATCAGGTACTCGGGGTTGCGGCCCGACACGATGCTGAGGTAGAGGACGGCGTCGAGGCTCGGCACGACCTGGGCGACGGCGCCGGGAAATCCGACGACGGGAAGCGTCGTCGCAGCCTTGAGGCGGCGGACGTAGCCGTCGAGGTCGAGCGGGCCGAGGAGGCTTCCACCGACGAAGAAGGCGTCGGTACCTGCGTCCTCGCAGCGCTCGGCGAAGGCGGCGAGGCGCGATTCGGGCAGCTTGTCGGGATCGACGAGCACCACGAAGCCCGCGCCACGCGCTCTGCGGACGTGCAGCAGTCGGTCGAACGTCGTCAGGGCGTGCAAGGCGAACAGTGGGTCTCGGAGGTCGGGGAAACTACGCACCGGGCGCCGGGCGCGCCCAAGTCTGCGGTGACGGAGCCGGGAAGACGCGGCGAGTGCGGAGGGAGGGGGGAGGTGCGGTGGCCGTACGCCCTCTCCGCCCTTCGGGCACCTCCCCCGCGACTGCGGGGGAGGACCGCCGCGGAGGCCGTCTAGGACCGCAGCGGCAGGTGGGGGCCAGAGCGGCAGGAGGGGGCGTCACCCCAGCATCACGCCCACGACGGTTGGCGCATCGCGGAAGAGCGCATCGAGGCCGCCGGGGTCGCGTCCGCCCGCGGTGGCGACGTTCGCGCGCCCGCCGCCGCCGCCCTGCACGCGCGTGGCGAGGGCGCCGACGAGTTTGCCCGCGTTGACGGTCGACTGGAGGGCATCGGAGACGGCGACGGCGAGGAGGGCTTTGGTGCCCGTCTCGTCGGTGCCGCCGAGGAGGGCGATGGAGCGGTCTCCGGTGCGGCGCACGAGGTCGAGGGCCAGTTCGCGCAGGTCGTCCATCGAGGCGCCGTCCATGCGGGCGGAGGCGAGGAGGGCGTCGCCGATGGGCTGAGCGGTGCGGACGGCGTCGTCCAACCGCCCGGCGAGGGCGGCGCGCTTCTGGTCGGCAAGGGCGCGTTCCAGGCGCTTCGTTTCGCCAAGAAGGCGCTCCACCTCGCCCGCAAGGCCGTCCGGCAGGAGCTTGAAGTGCGACCGCGCCCGCGCGGCGTCGTCGAGGTCGCGCCAGAGCAGGTCGAGCGCGTCACCGCCTGCGACGGCTTCGATGCGCCGCACGCCTGCCGCCACCGACGACTCGGCGACGATGCGCACGAGCCCGATCTCGCCCGTCGCGCGGACGTGGGTGCCGCCGCAGAGTTCGACCGACCGCGCCGAATCGAACGTGATGACGCGAACGACCTCGCCGTACTTCTCGCCGAAGAGCGCCGTCGCGCCCTTGCCACCGTCGGCGACCGAGCGGCGGGCGAGGTCGAGCGGAACGTCGCGGTCCTCTTGCAGCGCCACGTTGTCCTGCACGAAGGCGTTCACGTAGCGCTCGACCTCGCGGAGCTGCTCGGGCGTCACGCGCTCGTAGTGCGAGACGTCGAAGCGGAGGCGCTCGGGGGCCACGAGCGAGCCTTTCTGGGCGACGTGCGTGCCGAGGACCGCGCGCAGGCCCGCGTGGAGCAGGTGCGTGGCCGTGTGATGCCGCGCGATGCGCCCGCGCCGCGCGCCGTCGACCGAGGCCTCGACCGGCGCGTCGAGGTCGAGCGGGAGGCGCTCGACGATGTGGAGGATGCGCCCGCCCTGCTTCTGCACGTCGAGGACGGCGATCTCGTCATCGCCGACGCGCAGCACGCCGCGGTCGCCGACCTGCCCGCCGGATTCGGCGTAGAACGGCGTCTCGTCGAGGAGAATCTGGTGCTGCGTCTCGCCGCCCGCGAGCGTCACCGACCGACCGGCGACGATGCGCGCGGCGCTGGTCAGGGCGTCGTAGCCGGTGAAGGCCGAGTCGTCGGACTCGCGCACGACGGTCCAGTCGTCGCGCTGGCTCAGGTCCACCTTGAAGGCGCTGCCTGCCGCCCGCGCGCGCGTCTTCTGCGCCGCCATCAGGGCGTCGTAGGCGGCGGTGCCGACGCCGAACCCTTCCTCACGCGCCATAAGGGCCGTCAGGTCGACCGGGAAGCCATAGGTGTCGTGGAGGAGGAAGGCGATTTCGCCCGGCACGACGCCCTCGGCGGCGGACTGCGAGAGGCGGTCGGCGACGTCGGCGGGCGCGGCGACGCCGGTCGGGGCGTAGGCCTTGCCGACGAGGTCCATCGCGCGAACGTCGGCGCATGAGGGCAGCGCGGGCGCTCGCATCGTCGTCGGAGCCGGGCATCTCGGCGGCGCCGCTGAGCGCGCGCAGGTGCGGAAGCAGCATCGCGAACGCCTGCAGGCCGGTGCCGAGTGTTTCGAGGAACGCGTCTTCCTCGCCCCGCACGACGCGCGCGACGGTGTCGGCCTGCGCCCGCAGGTGCGGGTAGGCGTCGCCCATGTGATCGGCGAGGACGGGCACGAGGCGGGCGAGGAGCGGCTCGCGCACGTCGAGCGTCTGGTAGGCGTAGCGGACGGCGCGGCGCAGGATTCGGCGGATGACGTAGCCGCGGCCGGTGTTCGAGGGCAGCACGCCGTCGGCGGCGGCAAAGGCGACCGTGCGCACGTGGTCGGCGACGACGCGGAGGGCGATGCGGATGCGCTCGCGCTCCGTTTCGTCGATCGGTGTCGATGTCGTCGTAACCGCGGATCTCGGCGCGCGGCGACAGTTCGGCGGCGGCGGCGAGGATCGGCGCGAAGACGTCGGTGTCGTAGTTCGACGACTTGCCCTGCAAGACCGCCGCGACGCGCTCGAAGCCCATCCCGGTATCGACGTGGCGCGCCGGAAGCGCGACGAGCGAGCCGTCGGACTGCGCGTTGTACTGCATGAACACGTTGTTCCAGATCTCCATCACCCGCGGATCGTCCTGGTTGACGAGCGTGGCGCCATCGGTCGCCGCGCGCTCGTCGTCGGAGCGGAGGTCGATGTGGATCTCGGTGCACGGGCCGCACGGGCCGGTGTCGCCCATCATCCAGAAGTTGTCCTTCGTCGATCCGTCGAGGATGTGCTCGGCGATGAGGCCGGGCTGCGCCGCCCAGATCTCCGCCGCCTCGTCGTCGCGCCCGAGGCCGAGCCGCGCGTCGCCGCCGTGGACGGTCACGTAGAGGCGATCGGGCGCCATGCCCCAGCGCTCGGTCAGCAGCTCCCACGCCCACGGGATCGCCTCGGCTTTGAAGTAGTCGCCGAACGACCAGTTGCCGAGCATTTCGAACAGCGTGTGGTGGTACGTGTCGTGCCCGACTTCTTCGAGGTCGTTGTGCTTGCCGCTCACGCGGAGGCAGAGCTGCGAGTCGGCGACGCGCGGCGCGACCGCCGCAGCGGTGCCGAGGAAAACGTCCTTGAAGGGCGCCATGCCACTGTTCACGAACAGGAGCGTCGCGTCGCCCGCCTGCGGCACGAGCGGCGCCGACGGCACGATGGCGTGGCCGCGCTCGCGGAAGAAGTCGAGGAAGTCCTGCCGGAGCGCCGCAGCGGTGTGCGGAACGGGCGAGGACGGGGCGGACGAGAGCGAAGCGGGCATCGACGAAAATCGGAAAGTGCCGGGAAGCTACACCGATGCCTGAGTGCCCTCCGGGGGATTGGCGGTGAAGCGACGGCCCGAAACGGAAGCGCTTTCGAGTAAGGTCTTACAGAGGGTGCCTCCGCTCTCCATCCCCGCCCGAATGGACGCGGAGCATCCTGAATCGTCACGGATGCGGGGTGAACGGATAACGGGACCGTCAAATCCACCCCTTGTGCGGGTGCGGTGAACGGCCCTACTCTAGCCGTGCCAGTTCGGCATCTCTCACCCACCCACTCCCCTACCCCCATGATCACCTCCCTGATCGCCTGGATCGTTCTCGGCGCTCTCGCCGGATTTCTCGCCCGCGCCATCATGCCCGGCGCGCAGAACTACTCGCTCGTCGTGACCATCGTGCTCGGCATCGTCGGCGCGCTCGTCGGCGGCTTCCTTGCCAACGTGCTCGGACTCGGCGACGCGGGCGCGACCGACGGCGCGATCAACCTGTGGAGCATCTTGACGGCAGCGCTCGGCGCCATCCTCGTGGTGTTCATCTACGGCAAGGTCGCGGGCGCCTCGCGCACCTGATCGCGGCAGCCACCTGATCGCGGCAGCTTCTGCCTCTCCGCGGCCCCGGTGTCCCTTGTGGATGCCGGGGCCGCGTGGCGTTTCGGGGAGGGCGTTCTCGCAACTTGCGCGCTCCGCTACGTACCATGAGCGGCATTCCGCGTCCACGACTCCCACCTTCCTCCTCCGATGGTCTCCCCCGCCCTGCTCTCCAACCTCGGCTCCCGTCTTGTGGCGTCGATCCTCGACAACCTCTTCAGCTTCGCCTGCATCGCGCCCGGCATGATCGTGTTCGGCTTGGGCGTCGCAAACGACTCCGGCGTGTCGATGGCGCTTGGAGGCATCGGGATGCTCGTCGGGCTTGTCGTCGTCATCGTCGTGCAGATCCGCCTGCTCAAGGACGGGCAGACCATCGGCAAGCGGCAGCAGGGCCTGCGCATCGTGTCGTACCCGGCGCTCGAGCCGGTCGAACTCGGCACGGCGTTCGGGATGCGCCTCCTCGTCGGGCAGGTGCTCATCGCCGCGATCCCGGTCCTCGGCAGCGTCTACGGACTCGTCAACATCCTCTTCATCTTCAGCGCCGAGCACCGCTGCCTGCACGACCAGATCGCCAGCACGATCGTCGTCGACGATGCCGCGTGGCAGAACCAGCGCGGGACGATGTTCTCCGGCCTCTTCACCGACGAGGGCCGCTGAGAGGCCCTGCCCTCTCCTACCGCCGCACCTTCCGACGCGCAGCCGCCACGTCGCTCGGTACGCCCGGCGAGACGCACGGGTGGCCGGGGACGATGAAGCGGTACGGCAGATCGACGCCGCGCGTGAGGCCGATGCGGGCGGTCGTCGCGAACGGGAGGGCCTCGCCCGGCTCGACGCGAAGCGGTCCATTGCCCGTCACGTCGGCGCCGTGGAGGGCTTTGCCGTCGAGGCCGAGGGCGGCGGTGAGCTTGCCGGGGCCGTTGCAGAGGTCGCGCGCGCGCCGCGCCGCCGGTCGACGCTCGAACATCGCGGCCAAGCCGTCGAGCGGTTCGAGGGCGCGGACGAGGACGGAGCCGCAGACGCCCTCGGGCTCGGTGACGAGGTTGAGCATCCAGTGGCGGTCGTAGACGGCGTAGAGGTACGCGCGGCCCGGCGCGCCGAAGAGATCGCGCGTGCGCCCGGTCATCGATACCAGTCCCGTCGCATCGACGGCTTTCCAGCCGTGGTAGGCGGGGTCGTCGGCGAGGTACGCCTCCGTCTCGACGATCCGCCCGGCGACGCGTCCCGCCTCGGGGTCGTCGCACACGAGCACGCAGCCGAGCAGATCGCGCGCGACGGTCAGCGTCGGGCGGGCGAAGAAGGCGGCATCGAGGAGTGGCGCGGTCACGGACGGTGTCGAAGGGACGGCGGCTGAGCACCCGCCCGGAGCGACGTCGAGGGGTGTCGAAGGGCGGGAGCTCAGGGACCGGGGCGCGGCGGGGAAACCTGTCAGGCCCAGGAGACCGGACAGGTTTGGGCCACCCGAGCAGTGCCCCCCGTCACGGCGCCTGCCCGGCGCGCGAGAGGGCGTCGCCGAGGCGCGGCGCGCGGAGCTTGACGGGCTCCGACTCGCCCTTCTTGCGCTTCGAGCGCAGGTTGAGGAACTCGACGAACACCGAGAAGGCCATCGCCGCGTAGATGTAGCCCTTCGAGACGTGCTGGTCGAAGCCCTCGGCGAGGAGCGTGACCCCGATGAGCAGCAGGAACGCGAGCGCGAGCATCTTGACGGTCGGGTGCTTCTGGATGAAGCCGGCAATGGCCCCCGCCGACAGCATCATCACGCCGACGGCGACGACCACGGCGATGATCATCACCGTCACCGACTCGGCCATCCCGACCGCCGTGATCACCGAGTCGAGCGAGAAGACAATATCCAGGAGCAGGATCTGGAAGATCACCGACCCGAACGACATCGGCTTCGCCGATGCGTCGGCGTGGTCGTCGTCGCCTTCGAGCTTGTTGTGGATCTCGTGGGTGGCCTTGTAGACGAGGAAGGCGCCGCCGAGGAGCAGGATCAGGTCGCGCCCGGAGAGGAGTGCGGGCGCGCTCCCGAGCTGGCCGGCCGTGTGCGGGTCGGTGGAGAGGAACGGCAGCTGCGGCAGCCACGCGATGGGGTCGGTGAGCGACATCACCCACGAGATGCTGAGCAGGAGGGCGATGCGCCCGAACATGGCGAGGCCGAGGCCGATCATGCGCGCCTTCGCCTGCTGCTCCGCGGGCAGCTTGCCGGCGAGGATCGAGATGAAGACGATGTTGTCGATGCCGAGAACGATCTCCATCACGGTCAGCGTGACGAGCGCGGCGAGGTTCTCCGGGGTGAGGAGCGAGGCAAAATCCACAGGATGTGCGGGGCGAAGAAGTGGACGTGAGGAGCGGCGATCCCCCGACGGCACGGCCGGATCAGGCGCGCGGCGGGGTCGGCAGAGGAGCGCCGTGCGTGGCAGCGGCGTCGAAGGTCGGCTGGTGGCGCAGGTGGACAGGCGTGCCCGTGTTCTTGCCCGCGCGCTTGATGCGCAGGTTGACGACCTCGACGAGCACCGCAAACGCCATCGCGAAGTACGTGTAGCCCTTCGGGATGTGGAAGCCGAGTCCGTCGGCGACGAGGTTGGTGCCGATGAGGATCAGGAACGAGAGCGCGAGCACCTTGACGGTCGGGTGCTTCTCGACGAACCCGCTCACGCGGGCCGCGAACACGATCATGATGCCCGTCGAGACGAGGACGGCGGCGATCATGATGGGCACGATCTCGGTGAGGCCGATCGCCGTGATGACCGAATCGAGCGAGAAGACGACGTTGAGCAGCATGATCTGCACGATCACGCTCGAAAACGACGCCCGCGGCGCGCCCGCGGCCGCCACCGCGTCTTCCTCGCCTTCGAGCTTCTCGTGGATCTCGTGGACGCTCTTGCCGATCAGGAACAGCCCACCCGCGAGCAGCACGAGGCCCTCGCCGGTGACCGTGTGGCCGAGAAACGTGACGATCTCGACGCGGTCGAGCGCCTGCACGAGCGGGATGAACAGCAGCAGCAAGATGCGCGGGATGAGCGCGAGCAGCAGGCCGAGCTTCCAGCCGCGGGCGCGTTCCTCGGGTGGCAGCTTGCCAGCGAGGATCGAGATGAAGACGATGTTGTCGATGCCGAGAACGATCTCGAGCAGCGTCAGCGTCAGGAGGGCGATCCAGCCTTCGGGCGTCGTGATCCAGCTGAAGTCGAACATGGGCGGCTGGTGGGTCGGGCAGAGGGGTCTGCGCCAAAGGTACCGCCACCTCCCGCCGCAGGCGCCTGGAGGGGCTGAGGCGATGCCCATTCGTTACCGACGAGCCTTCCCGAGCGCCGCAACGCAAAAACCTGTCAGGCCCGAGGGACCCGACAGGTTTGGCGTGTGGATGCCGCCCGCGTCAGCGCGTGCCGCCGCGCCATCCGGCGACGCGGGTGGCGAACTCGGCCATGCCCTGCGGCGCAGAGGCCTGCGTGCGTCCGAGGCGGAGGGCCTCCTCGCCTGCGGTGGCGGCGGCGGCGAGGTCGCCGGACTTCGGCGGCGAGGAGCGCGCGCAGGCGCATCGTCGCGTAGTTGGCTTCGAGCGAGGCGGCGCGCGCGGCCCACGCGGCGCCCGCGTCGAGCATGGTGCGGTTGGTGAGCGCGTACTGCGCGTAGCGGAACGGCGCGCGCCAGTCGGTGGCGGCGCGCGCGGCGGCGTCTCCGGCGGCGCGAATCGCGGCAGGCGTGTCGGCGCTGAGGCGCACGGGCACACGCACGTCGCCCCACGCGAGCGTCATCGTGGCCGAGGTGTCGCTGAGGGCATCGAAGCCGACGGTGAAGCGGTCGAGCGGCGCCATCCCGCGCTCGGCCGTCACGCGCACGCGGAGGGCGTCCTGCCCGGCGTCGTACTGGAACGCGCCCCACTGCCGCGCCGTGCGGTTGAAGGCGACCGTCCACGCCGACGCGCCGCGCTCGGGGATGGCGAAGAGGCCGTACGTGCCCGCCGCGAGCATCTGCCCCTCAACGCGCACATCGGTCGAGAACGTGACCGTCGTCGCCTCATCGGCGCCCGCGCGCCAGACCTCGCCGTCGGGCACGATGCCCCCCGTGCCGAAGAGCGTGCGCCCGCGCGCGGCAGGCCGTCCGTAGGCCACCGTCACCATCGTCACCCCGACCGTCTGCCCGACCATCGCCGTCGGGCTGGGCCGTGGCAGCGTCCCATCGCGCGGTGGGGCGGTCGTGACGGAGATCGGCCCCGCCGTCGGCTGCGCGATCGCGGCAGGAGCGAGGGCGGCGGCGAGGAGCGAAGCGGCGGCGAGGCGGCGAGGCGAGACAGGCATCGGAGGCAGTCGGGGAAGGAAACGTCGGCACCGTACGCGCGCGCCGCCGGAGCGTTCGCGTGGCGCTTCGGCACTCGTCTCCCCTGCCCTCACCGCGCCACGACGAGGCGGTGCGTGGCGTGGACGCCGTCGGCGGTCATGACGACCAGGTAGACGCCGCTCGGGAGCGCGCTGACGTCGGCCACGAGGCGGTGCGCTCCGGCATCGGCGGGGCCGCTGGCGAGGACGAGGACCTCGCGGCCGAGCAGGTCGACGATGCGCACGGAGAGGTCACCGGCGGCGCCGAGCGTCGCCTCGACGGTCGCCGTGCGGGCGGTCGGGTTCGGGTAGACCGCGCGCAGTGCCGAGACGCCGGGCACCGCGCGCGCCTCGGGGTCCGCCGCCGTCGCGAGGGCGAAGGTCGCCGTGAGGGCCGTCGACTCGGTGAGAAGGACCGAGATCGCCGGGGTGCTCGACGACGACAGACCGGACCACCCCGCGAAGACGTAGCCCGGATCGGGCGCGGCGACGAGATTCAGCGGCACGCCGCGGTAGAAGACCGGCGCGAAGACGCCCGCCGCGGGCTGTGGCGTTCCGTCGATGCGAAGCGGTGCCATCAGCACGCCTGCCGCGAAGACGCGCCCGCCGCGCGTCGTGGTGAGCGTGAGCCGCGCCGAGCCCGTCACCTCGGAGAAGAAGGCGTCGACGTGCCCGCGCACCGCCGCCGGGCGGCCCGTGGCGAACGTCCGCATCTCGTCCACGAGTGCGTTCCACGTCGGGGCGAACGAGGCCGACTGCGGCCAGCGGGCCTTGTGGCGCGGCATCTCGGGCGCGATGTTGGCTTGAAGGCTGTCGATGAGGCCGAGCGTGCGCTGCGGGTCGAACGTGGTGCCCGTGTGCGCCGCCATCCGCTGAATGAAGGTGTGACGGACGCTGGCGTTGGTGAGCAGCTTGCGGAAGAGGAGCGTCGACCACGGCGGGTTGTACTCGCCGGTGCTGCTCGGGGCGGCGGCGTGGGCGAGCGTGTTGCTGTCGACCTGCCCGTTGGCGTTTCCGCCGTAGCCGAAATCGGCGTCGTACCGCATCCAGCGCCAGCGACCTCCGGGCGTCGTCGGGCGCCAGAGCTTGAGGTTGTGGCCGGGCCAGTCGGAGTTGGCGCTGTAGATCTCGGCGATGAGGTAGTTCAGGTACTCGTCCACATCGACCTGCGCCTCGACGGCGGCGAGGGCCGCGGGCGTGGAGAGGTCGCCCGCGTCGAGGAGGTTGAGGACCTTGTCGTAGTTCGCGGACGTCCCGCGGCGGGTGTTCTCGATGATCTCGACGTCCGCCTTGTCGACGCCGGTGTGTCCGGCGACGTAGTCCTCGTTGAGCTTCTCGCGGAGGTTGTGGATGCCCCAGAAGGCGCCGTTGAGGAACATGACGGTGGGCCGGTACGCCTGCCCGTCGATGTCGAGGTGGCGCGTGAGCGTCTGGATCATCCCGTCGCGAAACATCGTCCGGTACCAGTCCTGGGCGGAGCTTCGGAGCACGAGGTCGTCGAAGGTGTCGAGATCGACATCGGCGAAGAAGCGGTGGGCGAAGTCCGAGGCGCCGTACTGGCTGCGGGCGTGCAGCGAGAGCGACTTCTGCGGGTAGATGCGGCTGCATCCGCCGAAGATCCTGACGCCCGCGCCCTGTTCGAGGGCGAGCGTGTGGCCCCCTGCGCCGTCGGGCTCGAAGAAGGAGACGACCGCCTCGCGCTCCCAGTCCTGGTTCCAGTTGGCGGGCGCGGTGCGGCAGTTGCCCGGAATGCCCTTCGTGCCGATGACGTAGATGCCGCTCGTGTCGCTGAAGACGCCCGCGGGGTCGGTCACGAGCGAGACGACGGGCAGCGTGCTGCGCTCGCCGACGAAGTAGGTCCGCGAGACGACCGCACTCGGGGTGCGGCCTGGCGCGAAGGCGGCGGCGCGGAGCACGCGCGTCGCGCCGAGCGTCAGCGGCCCGGAGTACAGAGCAGACGCCTGGGTCGGCGGCGCCCCGTCGAGCGTATAGCGAATCGTCGCCCCGGCCTGCGGCGTCGTGATCGTGACCGACGCCGACGCCGGATAAAAGCCACTCGCGAGCGAGACGACCGGCGTCACCGCCGCGCCCCCGTTCGACGCCGTGCGGTTGGACGCGCCGGGCGTGGGGACCGCGAAGAACGCCCACTCCGCGCCGCCGTCGGGGCGGCGCCCGTAGGAGACATCGGTCGTCTGCGCGCCGAACGAGACGGTGTCGATGACGGCCCCCGTGGCGCTGAAGAGGCCGACCGCTTCGCCACTTCCGGAGAGCTTGAAACTGGCGTGCAGCGCGGTGCCGCCCGCCGCCCCATCGTCCGCCCAGACGACGAGGAACGCGCCGGGCGCGACCCTCGTCCCGTCCGGAAAGCGCCACTTGGCAGGCTTGGAGAGGTCGTCGGTGAGGAAGCTCCCGCCGAGGTCGACCGTCGCCGCGGAGGCGTTGTAGAGTTCGACCCAGTCGCCGAAGGCGCGGGTGTCGGGGTCGGCGAGCGTGGCCGCGTTGGAGGCCAGCACCTCGTTGATCACGACGCCCTGCGCGGCGGCAGGCACGGCGGCAGACGCCGCGGCGAGGAGGAGCAGGAGGGCGGCAGACTTCATCGGACGCGAGACAGAGATGCCGTCAAGCTACGCGCCCACCCTCCATCTTCCCGAACCGCGCCCGCAAGCGCCGAATCTTGACCCGATGGCCACTCCGGCACCCTTCTGCGGCGGCGCGTCTTTTCAGCGGCTTCGGTCTCGGCGGCGCCTCCGCTGGGCCTCTTCTTGATCCCATAAGGGCACATGAAACAGTGTCTGCTTTCGCGCGTCGAGAAGGCCTCCACCAATGCCGCTCCTGCTATGCCGAAGACGAAGACCAGCGCCGATTCGTCACAGCGCCCGCCGCGCGCGTCCGGTACGAGGGGCCGGGTGGACCTCGACAAGGTCCACGAGGTGATCGAACGCATCATCCGGACTCCCGCCGAGGACGGGGAACGTGAAGCCGTGCTGCGCGAGCTCTCGAGGGGCTCGTGAGCTGGACCGTTCTTCTCGATGCAGGCCCGCTCGCCGAAATCGTCTACGCGCGCCGCCGCGACGCCCCCATCCTCACGTGGTGGGAGTCGCTCATCGTCTCGGGATTCATCGTTGCGCTGCCCGAGATTGCAGATTACGAGGTGCGGCGCCTTCTGCTGATGCGCAGAGCCGAAGCGCGTGTGCGGCGTCTCGACGAGCTTGGCGACGTGATGCGATACTGTCCCATAACGACCACAGTAATGCGCCATGCCGCCGCTGTCTGGGCTGAGGCCCGGCAAGCCGGGCGTCCATTCACCGACGACAAACGACTCGATGGCGACGCCGTGCTGTGCGGGCATGTCCGCACGCTCGAATCCTCTGGAGCCCGCGTCGTCGTGGCGACAAGCGATGTGGGCGACCTCGCGGGCTTCGCCGATGCCCTCCGCTGGCAAGACATCGGGCCGTAGCACTGTCGGGAGGCGACGCGCGCGAGGTGCGAGCAGACTCCGGCAACCACTCCGGCCATCGTGGACCCGGCAGGATTTGAACCTGCGACCAAGAGATTATGAGTCCCCTGCTCTAACCGCTGAGCTACGGGTCCGGCGGCGCCACCGGGGCGGCGCGTGGAGGCAAGATAGCGGGCGGCGGCGCGGCCCGCGGCGGCGGGGATCGTTGCCGGTTCGTGAAGGTGCGCCGAAGGAGAGGCCGCTACCTTGATGGTCTCTCCCATTCATCCAGACCGATTCCCATGACCGTCCGTGACATCATGACTTCCGGCGCCGAGACCATCGCGCCCACCGCCACCCTCCAAGACGCCGCCCAGGCGATGAAGCGCCTCGACGTCGGCGCCCTCCCCGTGTGCGACGGCGACCGCCTGACCGGCATCGTCACCGACCGCGACATCGTCGTCCGCGCCCTCGCCGATGGCAAGGACGGCTCGTGCGCCGTCAAGGACGTGATGACCGAGGGCATCGTCTACTGCCAGGACGACACCGATCTCGACACCGTCGCCGAGGTGATGAAGACGCGCCAGATCCGCCGCATCGTCGTGCTCGACGGCGAGAAGCGGCTCTGCGGCATCGTCTCGCTCGGCGACCTCGCCATCCAGGGCGGCAGCGACCAGCAGTCGGGCAAGGTGCTGGAAAAGATTTCCGAAGCGCCGCCGTCGCCGCGGCAGTAAGCCCGGCGTACGTTTCCGGTTCGGCGCGTCTTCCGCGTGCGCCGGTCGGAGCGGCGGCGCACTGCTCACGCGCCGCCTGAGGGCCTCGGCCCTCGGCCCCGCCCGCTGCCTCCCGTGCTCAGCCCCCGGCGGTCCCTCGCGGCCGCCGGGGGTTTTGGTGGGGAGGGGGTTGGGGATGGCGATTCGACGTCGCGCGTCGTGCCGCCCTCGGCATTCATCCACACCGTGCCGATGTTCGGTGTACATCCGGACCGAAGGGCACGATGTATCGTGCCCCTACCGGCACCACACGGCCCTCGCCTCCTCTATACCCCCTGCCCCGCTTCCTGATGATGACCCGCCGCCTGTTCGCCGCCCGCGTCGCCGCTGTCGGCATCGCCTCGCCGCTCTTCGCCGACCTCGTCTTTGCGCGTGCCGCCGACGGCGATCCGATCACCGCGCGGACGGTGCGGGAGGCGGAGACGCTCGCCGGGTTGACGCTCACCGATGCGCAGCGCGAGTCGCTCGTGCGCGACCTCGCTGGCAACGCCGAGGGCTACGCCGCCATTCGCGCGCTCGATCTGCCCAACAGCGTGCCTCCGGCGACGCGCTTCGACCCGTTCACGCCCGTCGGTGTGGCGCCGCGCGTGGGGCCGGGACGCGGGGCGATGCGTCCGGAGTTTGGCGGCGCGACGCGGCCCTCTGACGACACCGACCTCGCCTTCGCGGGCGTCGGGATGCTCTCGCACCTCATCGCCACGCGGCAGGTGACGAGCACCGAACTCACGCGCCTCTTCCTCGACCGCCTCGCGCGGATCGGACAGGGCGACTTGAAGTCGGTCGTCCGCCTGACCGCCGACCGCGCCCTCGACACCGCCGCGCGCATGGACGCCGAGACCGCCGCCGGGCGCTCGCGCGGGCCGCTCCACGGCATCCCGTACGGCGCCAAGGACCTCCTCGCCGCCCGCGGCTATCCGACCGAGTGGGGCACGCCGCCGTTCGCCGGGCAGACGTTCGACGACGATGCCGAGGTCGTCGCGCGGCTCGACCGGGCGGGCGCGGTGCTCGTGGCGAAGCTGTCGCTCGGCGAACTCGCGTGGGGCGACGTGTGGACGGGCGGGCGCACGAACAACCCGTGGAACGTCGCCGAAGGCTCGTCGGGGTCGTCGGCGGGGAGCGCGGCGTCGGTGGCGGCGGGCCTCGTGCCGTTTGCGATCGGCAGCGAGACGCTCGGCTCCATCGTCTCGCCGTCGACGCGGTGCGGGGCCAGCGGCTTCCGTCCGACCTACGGGCGCGTCAGCCGCGCGGGCGCGATGGCGCTCTCGTGGACGATGGACAAGCTCGGCCCGATCTGCCGCAGCGCCGCCGACTGCGCCCTCGTCTTCGACGCCATCGCCGGACGCCACGACGGCGACGCCTCGACGCGCGACGCGCCCTTCGACTTCGACGCCCTCGCCCCCATCGGCGGCCTGCGCATCGGCGTCATCGCCCCGACGCCCGGCAGCGCCTCCGAGGCCGCCGACCTCGCCGCCATCGCCGTCGTCGAGCGGCTCTACGGCAAGCCGCTGCGCCCGCTCCTGCTTCCGCTCGACCGCTACCCGCTCGGCGCGATGACCGAGGTGCTGAGCGTCGAGGGCGCCGCGGCGTTCGACGCGCTCGCCTTCGCGGGACCAGGCGGCGAGTCGCCGGGCCTCGACCGGATGGTCCGGCAGACGGCCGACTCGTGGCCGCACACCCTGCGCGTCGCGCGTTTCGTGCCCGCCGTCGAGTACATCCAGATGCAGCGCGCACGGACGCGGTTGATGGAGGACGTGGCGCGGGCGATGGGCGACCTCGATGTCGTCGTCGCGCCGTCGTTCGCGCCGGGGCTGCTCGCGGCGACGAACCTGACCGGCCACCCGTGCGCCGTCGTGCCGCACGCGTTCGCGCCCGTCCGCGGCGCCGAGGCAGACGATGCGCGCCGCAATCCGCGCTCGATCTCGTTCGTCGGCGCCCTCGACCGCGACGACGCCGCCCTCCACGTCGCCGCCGCCTTCCAGGCCGCCACCGACTGGCACACGCGGCGCCCGCCGGTCGGCGGGTGATTGTGTCTTGGGGATTGTGTGCTGGGGATTGGGTCTTGGAAATCAAACCCCGACTCCTTGCCCAATCACCCATACTCCATACCCAAAATCTACCTCACACCCATCCCCCCATGCGCCTCCAGAACCATCCGACCGACGCCCCCGACGACCTCGACAAAGAGGACGCCCGCGAGGAAACCGCTGCCCTCGCGGCGCACATCGGCGAGCGGCAGGCGATCCTGTGGGCCGAGGGCCAGCGCGCGGTTCTCGTCGTGCTGCAGGGGATGGACGCGAGCGGCAAGGACAGCGTCGCGCGGAACGTGTTCGGCGGCTGCAACCCGGTCGGCGTGCGCGCGGTATCGTTCAAATCGCCGACGGACGTGGAGAAGGCGCACGACTTCCTCTGGCGCGTCCACCCGCACGCGCCCGCGAAGGGCGAAATCGGCCTCTTCATCCGCTCGCACTACGAAGACGTCCTCATCCACAAGGTCCACGGCTGGGCCGATGCCGAGCGCCTGCGGGTCCGCTACGACGCCATCAACGCCTTCGAGCGCCTCCTCCGCGACGACGGCGCGACGACAGTCCTCAAGTTCTGCCTCCACACGTCGAAGAAGGACCAGAAGAAGGAGTTGCTCGAACGGTTGGAGGACGAGACGAAGCAGTGGAAGCACAATCCCGGCGACTGGGACGAACGCGAGCGGTGGGACGACTACATGGAGGCCTACAACGACGCCATCACGATCTGTAGCGACATCCCGTGGATCGTCGTCCCGAGCGACCGCGGCTGGTACCGCAACCTCGTCGTCGCCCGCGCCGTCGCCGCCGCCCTCGACGCCCTGCCCCTCGCCTACCCGGCGCTGCCCGACGGCGAGGCCGCGGCGTTCATCAAGGCGCACGCGTGAGCCCCCACCTGCCGCTGTAGCCTGAACGGCCTCCGCGGCGGCCCTCGCCTGCGACGCGGGGGAGGTGCCCGACGGGCGGAGGGGGCTCTTCGGACCGCCTTTGCCCGATGCGTCACACCGCGCCGGGCTCCCGCGCCCGCCCCCGGTGTAGCGGTCCTTCACCCAACCGACACACGACGATGCCCGACAAAGACGACAAGACCCACGGCCGCACCTCGCAGCCCGGCGAGTACAAGCGCGACGACGACGGCTCGATCCACGAGATCGCCGACGGTCACGAGAAGTCGTTCAAGAGCGCGCAGGACCGCGACGCAGACACCTCGCAGGGCGACCGCGACGAGCACGACGACGCGGCGGCCAACGTCCCCTTCGAGCACGGCACCTGAACCGACCGACGCTCTCCGTCCAAACCTGACAGGTCTCCCCGACCTGTCAGGTTTTTTCGCACCTCTCCCCTGCGTTCGGCCTTCGTCTCAGCGCTGACGGTTTTCACAGGCGCCAGGTCTCACAGGCGGCAGTTGGGGTCTTCGCGCGGACAGTTCGCCGGGCCGGTCGCCGACGGCATCATCGACGGAGATGCAGCGGGGAAGGTGACGGACGTGGCGACGGTGACGGCGGTTCGCGCTCCGTTCTGCGTGGCGGGGCGGAAGCGCCACTCGCGCGCCGCGGCGATGGCGCTCTGGCTCAGGCCGTGCGGGAGGCCGCTCACCACCTCGACGCACGCGACCCCGCCGCGCTCGTCGACGGCGAGGCGGAGGAGGACGCGGCCCTCGACGCCCGCGCGCCGCGCGGCGGTGGTGTAGACCGGCTCGGGGCCTTCGGCGAGCGACGGCGCGCGCCAGCCCTGCGCAGGAGTGCCGACGAAGGGCGAAATGCCGAGGCAACTCGCGCGGGAGGCGGGCCAGATGGCAGCGGGGACGCTGACCGCGCGCGTCTCCGCTCCCAGACGGGCAATCGCCTGCGTCGCCCACCGCAGATGCTCCATCGGCGCTGCCGGGCCATCGGCCTCCATCCGAAGGTGAAGCCGCGTCGACGCGCCCTCATCGGCGAGACCGACCGTCACGCGCGCATTCGGCGTTTGCCCGCGGAGGTCACGTGAGTTGCCGGACATCATCGGCTCGGCGGTGGACTCCACGTCCGCGAGCGGCGCGATGCCGAGGCTGTCGCGGACGGCCTCGAACGCGGCGGCGACGCGGGCCCGCGGGACCTCGACGAGCCACTCCGCCGTCGATACGCTCTCGCGGGGCGACTGCGGTCCTGGAGGGGTCGCGGTGGCGCAGGCGGAGAGAGCGAGGACTGCGGCGAGGGGTACGATGCGGCGTGCAACGCGGGCGGACGGCGGGAGAACCAGGCGCATCGGGCATCAAAAAGAAAACGCAAGGTACGACGCCTATCCCTTCACGCCGCCCGCCATGAGGCCGCGGATGAAGGCGCGCTGGGCGACGAGGTAGACCATCAGCACCGGCAGGACGGCGATGACGGCACCCGCGGCGACGTAGCGGAAGTTGGCCGAGAAGGCGCCGGTGAGCGAGGCGAGGGCGACAGGCAGCGTGTAGACCTCGCGGTCCTGCAAGACCACGAGCGGCCACAGGAAATTGCTCCACGCGCCAACGAACGTGAACACGGCGAGCGTCGCAATCGCGGGCCGCGAGAGCGGGACGAGCACGTACCACCACACCCCGAGCGGCGTGCAGCCATCGACGACCGCCGCGTCTTCGAGCTCCTTGGGGATGCCGAGGTAGAACTGCCGCATCAGGAAGATGCCGAACGCATTGACGGCGAACGGGATGACGACGCCCGCGAGCGTGTTGACGAGGCCGAGCTTCAGCACGAGGGTGTAGAGCGGGATCATGATGACCTGCTCCGGCACCATCATCGTCGCCACGATGGCGAGGAAGGCGAACTTCTTGCCCTTGAACTCCATCCGAGCGAGCGGATAGGCGGCAAGGCTGGCGAGGAAGACGTTGAGGCCGACAGCCATGACCGAGACGAGGACGCTGTTGAGGAGGTAGCGCCCGAACGAGGGCCGCACGGCGTTCCACGTCTCGGCGTAGTTCGACCACTGGAGCACGTCGGGCCAGAGCGTCGGCGGGAAGGCGAAGACGTCTTCGGCGCCTTTGAGCGACGTGAGCACGATCCACAGGAACGGCACCGCCGTCACCGAAGCGACGAGCGCGAGGCCGAGGTACAGGAGCGCCGTCCGGGCGTGGTTCATCGGGTCGTGGGGAATGGGCGGAGCGCGGGGCGGGCGGAGGGTGCGGTGGTGCAGTGAGGGGTGCGGACGCGCGGTGCGGTGGGGCAGGCGGAGGCGCGGTGGGTCGTGCCGTGGTCGTAGGGGCGGGTCTCGACCCGCCCCCCACCAGCGTTCGAACCGGGCCGGACGCTCGGGTCACGCGGTCGCCCGAACCCGGCGCGGCGTCCGCAACGCCCATCCGATCCCATCACGCCTTCTTCGGCTCGTCCTTCTCCCACATCCGCAGGTTGACGAGCGAAAAGGCCAGCGTGACGACGAAAAGCACCACCGAGATCGCGCTCGCATACCCCAATCGGAAGTCGAGAAACGCGGTTTGATAGATCAGCGGCACGAGCGTTTTCTCCGCCGCGGGGGCGCCGGGGATCATCACGTACAGCTCGTCGAAGACCTTGAGCGCCGAGATCGACGAGATCACCGAGACGAGGGCGATCTGCGGGCGCAGCGTCGGCACCTTGACGTTCCAGAGGCGCTGCCACGCGTTCGCGCCGTCGAGCGCCGCGGCCTCTTCGAGCTCCTTCGGCACGCCCGCGAGGCCCGCGAGGAAGATGACGGCGAAGTAGCCCAGCCCCTTCCACGCCGTGACCCCCATCGTGGCGACGAGGTTGAGCGGGTACTCGGTCAGCCACGGCACCTTTTCGCCGCCGAGGGCCACGATGGCGTAGTTGACGAGGCCGACGTCTTCGTTGAGGAGCCATCCCCAGAGGATGCCGACCACGATCATCGGCGTCACGACGGGCAGGAAGTACAGGCTCCGAAAGAACGTCACGCCCCGCGCGCCGGTGTCGAGCAGGAGGGCGACGCCGAGCGCGAGCACGACGAGCACGGGGGTGACGAGCAGGTAGATGAACGAGTTCATCACCGCGTATCGGAACGGCTCATCGGAGAAGAGGCGCGCGTAGTTCTCGAACCCGACCCAGACCGCGTCGGTGACGAACGAGTAGTCCTGGAACGAGAGCCAGAGAATGCGCATCGCCGGATAGAAGACGAACGTCACCAGAAAGACGACCGCCGGGGCGAGGAAGACGAAGGGCCACAGGCCCGGATTCGCCAGCCCCGAGCGCATCCATCCGCGCCGCACCTGCCTCCCTGGCGCCACCACTGGCGCCGCGCCTCCCGACGATCCCGGTGGCGCGGGTACTGGCACGGACGCGCGCTCGGCGGTCGAGGAATCGGGCATCGTCGGCATCCGGTTCGGAGAAAGGGGATCGGCATGCAGACCGTGCGCGAGCGGGCGGCGCAGGTCACAGACCTGTAATGTAGGGGCGAGGGGCCGGGAGGCGACCGCGGGACTTGCGCAGACCGACGCTTCGGCGCTGCGCAGGCGCGGATGTCGGCGTGGGCGTGCGACGCGCGCAGAGGCCTCACGACCTACGACGGGCCATCGGGGGCGCACGGAAGACGTGTGCACTGGAGACAGTCCCTGAGCCTGTCGAGGTGCCCCCCGCGGGCGCCGACAGGCTCAGCGACCGGCGGACGGCGGGCGGCGGCGCCGTCCATACGGAAGCCCCGCCCCACGACCAACCCTCCCGCGAACCGGTATCTTGGCCCCGAACCGCTTCCACCCGCCGCGCCCGGTGCGCCGCCTTCCATTTGCCCGATGCTCAACGCCGTCACCGCCCCGCCCGTCCCCGTCAACGAACCCGTGCTCGGCTACGCGCCCGGCAGCGCCGAGCGGGCCACGCTGAAAGAGCGCCTCGACTCGATGAAGGCCGAGGGGACGATCGAGATTCCCGCCGTCATCGGCGGCGAGCGCGTCGAGACCGGACGCACGCGTCGAGGTCCGCGCGCCGCACGAGCACGCGCGGTTGCTCGGCATCGGCCACCTGTGCGGGACGCCCGAGGTCGAGCGCGCCATCGACGAGCCGCCCGCGCCGCCGCGCACGACTGGTCGCGGATGCCGTTCGACGAGCGCGCCGCCATCTTCCTGCGCGCCGCCGACCTGCTCGCCGGGCCGTGGCGCGCGACGATCAACGCGGCGACGATGCTCGGGCAGTCGAAGAACGCCTTCCAGGCCGAGATCGACAGCGCCTGCGAGTTCATCGACTTCCTGCGCTTCAACGTCGCCTTCGCGCACCGCCTCTACAGCGAGCAGCCCGTCTCGCCCGGCGGCGCCGTCTGGAACCGCCTCGAATACCGCCCGCTCGAAGGGCTTCGTGCTCGCGGTGACGCCCTTCAACTTCACCGCCATCGCCGGCAACCTGCCCGCCGCGCCCGCGCTGATGGGCAACGTGGTCGCTCTGGAAGCCGGCGTCGACGCAGCTGCTCGCCGCGCACCACACGATGCGCGCTCTTCGAGGCCGCCGGCCTGCCGCCCGGCGTCATCAACCTCGCTCCCCGGCGACGGCGCCGACGTCGGCGACCCGGCCATCGCCTCGCCGCACTTCGCCGGCCTGCACTTCACCGGCTCGACGCGGCACCTTCAACACGCCTCTGGCGCGACATCGGCGCCGACGTCGGCCGCTACCGCACCTACCCGCGCGTCGTCGGCGAGACCGGCGGCAAGGACTTCATCGTCATGCACCCGTCGGCCGATCCGCGCGTCGTGGCGACGGCCATCGTGCGCGGCGCGTTCGAGTACCAGGGGCAGAAGTGCTCGGCGGCGAGCCGCGTCTACCTGCCCGAGAGCCGCAAGGAAGCGGTGATGGAGCACGTCGGCGAGATGCTCGCGCGCGTCAACATGGGCACCTGTGGAGGACTTCTCGAACTACATCAACGCCGTCATCGACCGCCGCTCGTTCGAGCGCATCACCGGCTACATCGACCGGGCGAAGAAGGCCAGCGACGCGACCGTCCGCTTCGGCGGCACGTCGAGCGACGAGACCGGCTACTTCGTCGCCCCGACGCTCATCGAGACCGACGTCGCCCGGCTACGCGTCGATGTGCGAGGAGATCTTCGGGCCCGGTCGTGACGGCCTACACGTACGCCGACAGCAAGTGGGAGGAGACGCTCAAGGTCGTCGACGAAACCGGCCCGTACGCCCTCACCGGCGCCATCTTCTCCGACGACCGCGCCGCCCTCCTCCGCGCCGCCGACGTGCTGCGCGACGCCGCCGGCAACGTCTACTTCAACGACAAGCCGACCGGGGCGGTCGTCGGGCAGCAGCCCTTCGGCGGCGCCCGCGCGAGCGGCACGAACGACAAGGCCGGCTCGATGTGGAACCTCGCGCGCTGGGTCTCGCCGCGCACGATCAAGGAGACCTTCAACCCCGCCGACCGACTTCGCCTACCCCTTCCTCGGCCCCGATGCGTGACCTGCGCCGCCGCTCCAGTCTCGCCTTGCCGCCCTCGCGCTCGCCGCCCTCGCTCGCCGCGCCTGCCGCACCGCGCGCAGCCGACGGAGCGGACGCTCTGGCAGCGCACCGACTCGCTCGTTCGGTCTGATGCCCGCGCCCGCGCCTACCTCGCCTGGACGATCCGCGACATCGGCGTCGATTCGGTGTCGCTCGCGCTCGGGAGGCCGTTCGCGTCCTCCGACGGTCGCCTCGCCGAGCACGACGCCCGCGACCGCGCCGCCGGATGGCCGCGCCTGCGCGACGACACGCTCCACAGCGGCCGCGAACTTCGGATCGGGATGATGCGGATGCGACCGGGTCCGCTGCTGCGCCTCGTCGAGCACGGCGACGGCGCCGCGCGGACCGTCGAGGGCGCGATGCTCGGGCCGGACGACGGTCCCCTGCCCCGGCGCGAGGCGCGCTGCACCAACGCCGACGCGATGCGGCAGGCGCCCGGCGCCGAGTGCCTCTACCGCTTCCCCACGCCCCCCGACTGGCGCGGCCTCTGGGACCGCCTCGACCGCGCGGGCGTCTGGATGCTCCCCGACGAATCGACGGTGCCGACCGATCCGAACAGGATCACGCTCGACGGCACCTCGATCCGCGTCGAGCTGCGCAACGGACCGCTCTACCGCATCTACGACCTCCACGACAGCGGCGACGGCTACGACGCGGCGATCCGCCGCATCGCCGATCTGCTTTACGACGTGCAGCAGGCGCGCGTCCAGCCCGACACGCTCTTCGTGGAGGGCACGCTCTGGCGCGACGCACGCGGCGTGTGGATGCGCCCGTGCCACCGCGACGCCACGTGGCGCGTCCGCGGCTTCCCCATCGCATCCGATGCCCTCAGCGCCACGCGCGGCGCGGCGTCCCCGTACGGCGTCGCCCTCGAAGGCGCGCTCGGCGAGGACCGCGACGGCGCCCCGACGTTCGACGTGACGCGCCTTCTCTTTCTCCATGACCGCCCGTCGACGTGCCCGGAATGATGCTGCCCGGCACGATGTCCACCCCCGACCCCGCCGCCCTGCCCCGCGCGGCGTTCCGCTCGCGGCACCACCCCGAGACCGCCGGGCGGGCGATGGCGCTCGCGGCGGTGTGGGCGCCGCTCGCGCCGTGGGTGCTCGCGCCGATGCTGGCGGGCGTGCTCGCGGTGCTGATGCGCGCGGGCCTCGGCGGCTTCTGGCTCGTCGCAGGCATTACCGCCGTCGTCGTAAGCGTCGTCTTCTGGCAGCGCGTCGAGCGCACCGTCGTCGAGGCGACGCTCGACGGCGGATTCGTGCGCCTGCGCTCGCTCGGCGACGTGCTCGGCGGCCGCGCGGGCGACTTCGTCCCCCTCCTCGACGCGCGCTACGCCCCGCCCGCGCTCATCGTCACCGCTGGCGACCAGGTCCGCGACCTCCACGCGCCCGACTGGCCCGACGGCCTCCGCGTCGCCCTCGGCGAGGCCCGCCGCGCCCTCCACGGTGTCGAGGTGGCAGGGGTGTGACGCCGCGTGGTGCCCTGGATTCATCACGCATACCGCGCCCGCCCGCTACGCCCCGTCGGCGGCGCGGGTCTTGGGGGGACGCTCGGGGGCGGGGGCGCCGGGGTACTTGATGCGCGAGTGGTAGTGCGAGACGAGCGCCCGCGTGAGCGTCTCGCGGACGACGCGCAAGTCCTCGAACGTCAGCGGCGAGCGGTCGAGCTGGCCGTCGGCGCGGCGGGCTTCCACGATCTGATTCACGAGGGCCTCGATGCGGTGCGGCGCCGGGTCGTCGAGCGCGCGGGCGGCGGCCTCGACGCCGTCGGCGAGCATCAGGATGGCCGCCTCGCGGGTCGTCGGGCGCGGACCGGCGTAGCGGAAATCGGCTTCGTTGACGGGCGAATCGCCATCCTTCGCCGCCTCCAGGGCGCGGCGGTAGAAGTACTCGATGCGCGTCGTGCCATGGTGCATCGGGATGAACGCCTTCACCACGCGCGGCAGCTTGTGCTCGCTGGCGAGGTCCATCCCCTCGCGCACGTGGTCGGCGATGATGCGGGCCGAGAGGTGCGGTTTGAGGGCCGCGTGCGGGTTCTCGCCGCGCCCCTGGTTCTCGACGAAGTACTGCGGCCGCGCCATCTTGCCGACGTCGTGGTAGAGCGCGCCGACGCGCGTGAGCAGCCGGTTCGCGCCGATGGCGGCGGCGGCGGCCTCGGCGAGCGCGGCGACCTGCAACGTGTGGCTGAACGTCCCCGGCGCCTTCGCCTGAAGCTCGCGCAGGAGCGGATGGTCGGTGCCGGAGAGTTCGAGGAGCGTCACGTCCGTCGTGACGCCGAAGACCCGCTCGGCGAGCCAGAGCAGCGGGTAGGTGAGGAGGACGAGGAACGCGTGGACGCCCGCGTTGGCGATCTCCTCGACGAAGCGGTCCGGACTCAGATGCCCGGTCAGCAACTGCCCGCCGAGCACGGCCGCGAAGCCCACGAAGAGAAGGATCGCGCTGCCGAAAAGCTGTCCGCGCTTGCGCACGTCGCGCACGGAGAAGACGACCAGCAGGCCTCCGAAGAGCGTCGTGAAGGTAAAACCGAGGTCGAAGCGCAGCAGCAAGCCGCCGACGATGGCGAGCGTGAGCGTCACGAAGACGCCGACGCGCGAGTCGAACATCACCGTCACCAGGATCGCCGCGATGGCGACCGGCACGGCGAGCATCTCGATGGCGGCGAGGCGCACCGCGAGGCCGAAGAGCACGACGACCCCGCCGACGAGCAGCGAGATGGCCGTCATCTGCCGGTCGGTGGCGAAGATGTCGCGGCGAAGGAGCGCGAGGAAGAGGAAGAGTTGGAGGAAGACGGCGGCGGCGAGCAGCGTCTGCCCGGCGATGGCCTGCCGCACGCCCTGTGCGCCCTCGCGCGTCGCCCGCGCGACGTCGAGCGAGGCGATGCGGCGGCGCACCTCGGGCGTCACGCGCTCGCCGCGCTCGACGATGACGTCGCCCTTCTTGACCTCGCCGAGCGTGAGGGGGAGCGCGCGCAGGCGCCGCTGCACCTCGGCCTCGGTCGCCTCGGCGAGGAGGACGTAGGTGGGCGCGAGGAGCGCGCGGGCGAAGGCAGCGCCGGTCTCGGCGCGAATGTCGCTGCCGGGATACCGCTCGGCGAAGGCGCGGGCGGCGAGGCGCTCGGCCTCGTCGCGGGCGTAGAGCGTGCCGGTCGGTTGGAGGCGGTCGGTGCGCGTTTCGTCGGAGCGGACGAAGACGGCGTCGCCGCGGAGGCTGTCGCGGGGCACGTCGAAGAGGCCGCGGGCGGCGATCTCCAGGGCCATGCCCTCAGCTTCGCTCAGCAGGCGGGGCACCGCCGCCGAGTCGCCACCGGCGACGTGTGAGGAGAGGAGCGCACGCCACGTCTCGGCCGAGAGCGAGACGGGCAGGCGGCGCCGCATCGCATCGAACCGCATCGAGTCGACGCTCGCCTGCGCCCGGTCGCCGCGGAGGATCGACGCGCCGGTGCGGTCGTATGCGGCGAAGAGCGCCGTGAAAGCCGCGGCCAGCGTGTCGCGCCGCACCCGCACGCGGGCCATCGCGCTCGGCTCCTCGCGCACGAGCGGCACCACCTCGGCGCGCACGCGGCGGCGCTCGGCGGCGAGCTGGACCGGGTCTTTCTGGAGCGCGAGGTCATACGGCGCGCGGAGCGTCTCGCCGCGCCACGCCTCGCCGCCCTCGTAGACGAGCAGCGCCGCCCGCTCGCGCGGAAACGCGAACACGGTGATGGCCACGAGCCCCGCGAAGAGCAGCATCCGCAGCCCCCACGCCCGCGCCGACAGGCCAGGCGTCTCGGGCGCGTCCGCCGGAGGCGTCGGGCCGTCGCGTTCGAGGGTGGGCATCGGGGGCAGGGGGCGCGGAAGAAGACGAACGCCCGATCAGGCGCGCGTGGCGAGGGGAACGTCGGCGCCGGGCGTCTGGTCGTCGGGCGTCGAGCCGAGCACGCGGGCCACGAGCGAGCCGGTGGCGATGGTGAGCGCCGAGCCGAAGACGACGTACCACGGGTAGGCGAGGCCTTTGAGGCCGAGCGCCGCCTTGGTCTCCGCCGACGGGTAGAAGGTGAACATCCACCCGCCGTTCGTCACCGAGTACCAGACGCCGAAGATGACGATCGTCATCACCACGATCGTCGTTCCGAAGCCCACGAGGGCGGCCCGTTCGTCGGCGCGGCGGTTGAGCAGGCCGAGGAGGTAGACGCCGAGGAGGCCGCCGTAGGTGAACGAGGCGATCGAGAGGCCGACTTCGACGACCGGGTTCTTCTGGTCGCGGAAGAGGCTGGCGAAGAGGATGAAGACGAGGCCCCAGCCGAGCGTGGCGAGGCGCGAGGCGCGGAGCGCGGCGGCGTCGTCGAGCGTCTTGCCGGTCACGCGCCCGTAGAGGTCGAGCATCGTCGAGGAGGCGAGCGAGTTGAGCGACGAGGCGACGGTGCTCATCGCGGCGGCGAGGATGCCGGCGAGCATCAGGCCGGCGATGCCGCTCGGCAGGCCGTCGCGGATGAAGCGCGGGAAGAGTTCGTCGGCGCGGGCGAGGCCGAGTTCCGCGAGCGGCGCGCCGCCGTAGTAGCCCCAGAGCGCGAGGCCGACGACGAGGAAGAGCGCGAACTGGAAGATCACGAACACGCCCGAGCCGATCAGCGCCTTCCGCGCGTCGCCGAGGTTGCGGCAGGCGAGCAGGCGCTGCACGATGATCTGGTCGGTGCCGTGCGAGGCCATCGACAGGACGGCGCCGCCGAAGACGGCGGTCACGAAGGCGTACGGACTCGTCATCACGGCCGCGAAGGTGCCCGCGAGCGGATCGGTCGCGGACACGCCGTCGGCGTCGAGAATGGCCGTCTTGCCCACGGAAACCGCCTGATCCCACCAGCCGACGGGGGCGCCGGTCCAGAGCAGGTAGAGCGCCACGATGGCGCCGCCGATGTAGATGCCCATCTGGATCACGTCCATCCACACGACCGCCTTGAGACCGCCGACGTAGGTGTAGGCGATCGTGACGAGGCCGGTCACGGCGATGATCGTCGTGATCGACACGTCGAGGCCGACCGAATCGGCGATGAGCTTGACCGGGATGGCGGTGGCGAAGAGGCGCACGCCGTCGGCGAGCAGCCGGGTGAGGATGAAGGTGAGCGAGGCGGTGACGCGCATCCGCCCGCCGAAGCGCTCCTCGAGGAACTGGTAGGCCGTCGCCTGCTCGCCGCGGAAGTAGCGCGGCAGGAAGTAGGCGCTCACCACGATGCGCCCGATCAGGTAGCCGAAGGTGAGCTGCAGGAACGTGAGGCTGCCGAAGTAGGCGACGCCGGGGATCGAGATGACGGTGAGCGTGCTCGTCTCGGTGGCGATGACCGAGAAGCAGACGGCCCACCACGGCAGGTTGCGGTCGCCGTGGAAGTAGTCACGCGCCGACGTCTGCTTGCCGCCCGCGAAGATGCCGAACGCGGCGACGCCGATGAGGTAGACGAGAAGAACGGCGTAGTCGAGAGGGGTCATCGGCGAGGCAGTCGGGTGGGCGAGAGAGCGCCCCGAAGATAGGGCGCCGCACCGCCGGGCACCGGGCCAGCCTCCGCCGCAGGTCGCGCCCCGCCTGCGCCCACCCGCCCGATCCCGGTCGACGGCCCGCCTCGGAGGGCCGGTGGCAGGCCAACGTCGCCCGGCAGGCACCTGACGACCGCGCGATCCACGAAGACGCCACGGCGGCGCGGGGCCGTGCGGCGGTAGATTCGGGCATCCCCGCCCGTGGCCCTTTTCGCGATGATCCAGCACATTCCCGGCACCTTCGACATCCTCCCCACTGCAAACGGCGACATCGCGGCGTCCGCGGCGTGGCGCCACGTCGAGAGTGTCGTGCGGGACGTGATGGCGCGATTCGGGTTCGGCGAGATCCGAACGCCGGTGCTGGAGCCGACGGCGCTCGTCGCGCGGGGCGTCGGTGGGACGACCGACATCGTGCAGAAAGAGATGTTCGCCTTCACCAAAGGAGACACCGAGTACGTGCTGCGGCCCGAGGTGACGGCGCCGGTGATGCGGGCGTACGTCGAGCACCGCCTCGAGCAGCGCGGAGCCGTCCACCGGCTCTACTACATCGGCCCGTGCTTCCGCGCCGAGCGCCCGCAGAAGGGCCGCTACCGGCAGTTCCACCAGTTCGGCGCCGAGATCATCGGCAGCGCCGCGCCCGTCGCCGACGCCGAGACGATTGCGGCGATGATGGCGGTCTACGACGCGTTCGGGCTTGGCGGACTGCGCCTGCGCATCGGCAGCCTCGGAAGCAGCGAGAGCCGCGAGGCCTACCGCGAGGCCCTCCGGGCGTACTTCGCACCGTTTGCCGCCGACCTCACCGAGACGAGCCGCCAGCGCCTCGACACCAACGCCCTCCGCATCCTCGACACGAAGGAGCCGCACGAGCGCACGATGCTCGACGCCGCGCCGCGCCTGACAGCCTTCCTCGACGACGATTCGCGTGCCCACCACGACGCCGTCCTCGGCCTGCTCGACGCCGCCGGAATCGTGACCGTCGCCGACGACCTGCTCGTGCGCGGCCTCGACTACTACGGCCGGACGACGTGGGAGCTGGAGGCCGACGGCATCGGCGCGCAGAGTTCGCTCGCGGGCGGCGGGCGCTACGACGGCCTCGCCCTCGCCCTCGGCCACGATGCGCCCATCCCCGCCGTCGGCTTCGGCGCGGGCATCGAGCGCCTCTTCCTCGCCCTCGACGCCGCGGGCTACGCCTTTCCCACCGACGATGCCCCGGCGGCGGTCGTCGTGGCGCTCGCGGGCGGCGACGCGGCGGCGTTCGCGCTCGCGCAGCGGCTCCGGCGCGCGGGCGTGGCGGTCGCGCAGACGCTCGGCGGCGGCTCGTTCAAGCGGCTGATGAAAGACGCCGAACGCACCGGCGCACCGGTCGCGCTCCTCGTCGGCGAGACCGAGGCGGCGACGGGCGCGGCAGTCGTCAAGCCGCTCGGCGGCGCGGCGGGCGAGCAGCAGACGGTGCCGCAGAGCGAGATCGCGGCGATGCTGACCTCTGCGCCCTGAACGGCGGCGCCCAACCGGTCAGGTCGGGGACCTGACCGGTTGATCCACACTTTCCACCGCTTTCCACTGCGATGTATCCACGCCTGAGCGACCTGCTGAACGACGCCTTCGGGATCGACTTTCCGCTCCCGATCTACTCGTTCGGCGCGATGGTGGCGACGGCGATCCTGCTCGCCGGATGGCTGCTCGCGCGCGAACTCGACCGGATGCACGGGGCCGGGCAGATCCCCACGATCCGCGTCCGCGCCGCCGCACCGCCCGCCAAAGCGAATGCCGGAGGCCGCGCCAGAGCAGGCCGCGCCGCAGCGCCCACGACCGTCGCCGCGCCGCCGTCGGCCATCGTCAACCGGCTCGTCATCCTCGCGGCCATCGGCGGCGTGGCGGGGTCGAAGCTCTTCCACATCCTCGAAAACCTCGACCTCTTCGCCGCCGACCCCATCGGGACGATCTTCTCGTCGGGCGGGCTGACGTTCTACGGCGGCCTCATCACCGCCGCTGCCCTGATCGCGTGGACGGTGCGCCGCGCGGGCCTGCCCGTTCCGCGCGTCGCCGATGCCGTCGCGCCGGGGCTGATTCTCGGCTACGGGATCGGGCGCATCGGCTGCTACCTCGCGGGCGATGGCGACTGGGGCATCTGCTCACGCCTCGCCGACAAGCCCGCGTTCCTGCCGTCGTGGCTGTGGAGCGAGACGTTCCCGCGCAACATCCTCGGCGAGAACATTCCCGGCGGCATCTGCGCGGCAGGCTTCGACGGCGTCTATCCGACGATGCTCTACGAGTTCGCGATGTGCCTCGCCGCCTTCGCCGTGCTCTGGGCGCTGCGCCGCCACCGCTGGGGCGCGGGCTGGCTCTTCGGCCTCTACCTCGTGTTCACCGGCGTCGAGCGCTTCCTGATCGAGCTCATCCGCGTCAACAACGTCGGCACCTACCTCGGCATCCCGGCCACGCAGGCGCAGGTCATCTCCGTCATTCTCGCCATCGCGGGCGTCGTGATCATGGTGCGGACGATGCAGCGCCGGGGCGGGACGCCCATCGAGGGAGATGCGGTGCCGGTCGTGGAGACGGCGGCGTAATTCGCGGACGCACACCTGACAGGTCCCCCGACCTGACAGGTTCGGACGATTCGGTCGGGCGGATCGGGCGGGAGGGGCGGGACGTGCAAGCACGTCCCCTACGACCCCGATTTCCGATGCCCGATTCCACTGCCGACCTGCGCGCGGCGCTCGTCGCCGACCTTCTCGCCCGCGTCGCCGCGTGGGAATCGGCGATGCCGCCCGTGGCGGTGCATCCGTCGATGGCGGTCGATGGGGCGCGGTTGCAGGACGCGCTCGGGCGGTTTGGCGAGCGGCTCGGGGGGTCGTATCCGTTCTTCCACCCGCGATATGCCGGGCAGATGCTCAAACCGCCGCACCCGGTGGCGCTCGCGGCCTATGCGGCGACGGCGGCGATCAACCCGAACAACCACGCCCTCGACGGCGGCCCGGCGACGTCGGCGATGGAGCAGGAGGCCGTCGCCGCGCTCGCGTCGATGGTCGGCTACGACGCCGGTTGCCTCGGCCACCTGACGAGCGGCGGCACGGTCGCCAATCTCGACGCGCTGTTCATCGCCCGCGAGGTCGCCACGGCGAACGGGCAGCCGGGCGGCGCCGTCCTGCACTCGGCGGCGGCGCACTACACGCACGCGCGGATGGCGCACGTGCTCGGGATGCCGTCGGAGGCCGTTCCGACCGACGCCGACGGGCGGATGGACGCGGACGCCCTCGACGCCCGCCTCGCGCGCGGCGGCGTGGCGGTCGTCGTGGCAACGGCAGGCACGACCGGGACGGGCGCCGTCGATCCGGTCGCCGACATCCTCGACATCGCCGCGCGGCACGGCGTGCGCGTCCACGTCGATGCGGCGTACGGCGGCTTCTTCGCGCTCCTCGCCCGCGACCCCGGCTCGGACGGCGCGGCGCTGCTCGGGGCGGATGTGTGCCGCCACTTCGCGGCCATCGAGCGCGCCGACTCAGTCGTGCTCGACCCGCACAAGCACGGATTGCAGCCCTACGGCTGCGGCGCGGTCCTCTTCCGCGACCCGCACGTCGCCCGGTTCTACGCGCACGACTCGCCGTACACGTACTTCACGGCGGGCCTCGCCGGCAGCGGGTCGGCGGGCAGCGGGCTCCACCTTGGCGAGACGACGCTCGAATGCTCCCGCGCAGGCGCCGCCGCCGCCGCGCTCTGGCTCACGATCGAGGTGCTGCCGCTCGACGCGCGCACCGGCTTCGGCCCGATCCTCACCGCCTGCCTCCGCGCCGCGCGCACGTGGCAGTCGGCCATCGAGGCGAGCACGCACCTGCGCGCGGTCGGGCGCCCAACGCTCGACATCGTCGCCTACCACCCGGTCGCCTCCTCTGCGTCCGCCATCGACGCCGCGAGCGCCGCTCTCTTCGACGCCGCCCAGCGCGCCGACCTTCACACCGCCCTCTTCGTCACAGGCTCCGCCCGCCTCGCCCCCGCCACCCCCGACGTACCGACCGCGCGCATCCTGCGGAGCGTACTGATGAAGCCCGAGCACGAGACCCACGCTGCCGCTCTCGTCGCCGAACTCGACGCGATGGCCGGGGCGCTCGCGGACGGCGTTCTGGGGGCGTAGAGACGCATCGCCGATGCGTCTCTACCGGGCGTTGCCGCGGCCGCGAAGGGTCGAGATCGCCTCGCGCGCCGTGTTTCGAACGCGTTATGAATCGGCGGGTGCAGCGGCGCGGCGCGGGGTGCAGACGGCACGACGGCAACGTTACAGGCACACACCTTGGAAGCGGTTTCGCGTCTTCGTAGCCTCCGGCGAACCCACCGCCGTTGCCGCCATGCTCACGATCCACCCCGATCTCTTCGTCGTCGTTCAGCAGGCCGACGGGCCGCGCGCGCCACGTCCGCTTCCGCTCGAATCGGGCTTTTCGGTGGGCTGCGCGTACCGCGTTCTCGGCGTCCACGCGCCGTCGGAGACCGGCGAGGCGTACTTCATCCTCTCCAATGACCGCGACGAGGTGTGGTTCGTCTCGAACCGCCACTTCCGCACGCACGCGCTCGTGCCCGGCTCGCCCGCGCTGCGGCTTCCGATGACGATGCACGCGGGCGACGGACAGATGGGGCTGCCGCCCCGCCTGCGCGTGAATCCGGCGGCGGAGGCGGCGCTGTGAGCCCCGGTCAGCCCATCTCGACCTGGTTCTCCTCGTAGCTCTCGCGCCGCACGTGCGCGCCGGTGGCGACGAGTTTGGCTTCGAGCGCCTCGTAGCCGCGGTCGAGGTGGTAGATGCGCCCGACGTGCGTCTCGCCGTCGGCGACGAGGCCCGCCATGACGAGCGAGACCGAGCCACGAAGATCGGTCGACATCACCTTGGCGCCCTGCATCCGGTGGCCGCCTTCGACGGTGCATTCGTTGCCGCGGAGCGTCACGCGGGCGCCCATGCGGGCGAGTTCGGGGACATGGGCGAAGCGGTCGAGGTAGATCGCGTCGGTGATGGTGGAGGTGCCGTCGGCGAGTGCCATCATCACCGTCCACTGCTGCTGCAAATCGGTCGGGAAGCCGGGATAGACGCCGGTGGTGATCGAGACGGGCTCGATGCGGCCGTTCGGTGTCACGACGACGCGGTCGTCTTCGAGCGTGAACGGGACGCCGGTGGCGCGGAAGGCGTCGAGGAAGGCCTCGCCGAGGAAGCGCGGTTCGGCGCGCGTGATCTCGAACGGCACGCCGGGCGTGCCCGCCATCGCCGCGAGGATCATGAAGGTGCCGAGTTCGATGCGGTCGGCCGGGTTGGCGAACGTCACCGGGGCGAGGGCATCGACGCCCTGCACGGTGAGCGTCGTCGTGCCGATGCCGTCGATGCGGGCGCCCATCGCCACGAGGCATTCGGCGAAGACGACGACGTCCGGCTCCATCGCCGCGTTCTCGATCACGCTCTCGCCGCGCGCGGTGACGGCGGCGAGCAGGATGTTGACCGTCGCCCCGACCGACGACGGATCGAGGCGGAAGCGCCCGCCGGGGAGTCCGGACGCGGGCGCCGTCGCCACGACATCGCCGCCGTCGAGCGAGATGTCGGCGCCGAGCGCTTCGAGGCCGCGCAGGTGCAGGTCGACCGGTCGCGGTCCCCATGCGCATCCGCCGGGGAGCGAGACGCGCGCGCGCCCGCAGCGCCCGAGGAGCGCGCCGAGCATGTAGAACGACGCCCGCATCTGCTTGACGAGCTCGTACGGCGCCTCCGGGTGCGCGATGCGCGTCGCATCGACGGTGAGGACGCTCGCGGCCTCGTCGTAGCTCACGTGCGCGCCGACGACGCGGAGGACGTTCGAGTACGTGTGGACGTCGCGGAGCGCGGGCACGTTCTCGATCCTCGACACGCCCGCGGGCAGGAGCGTGGCGGTGAGTAGCGGGAGGGCGGTGTTCTTGGAGCCGCTGACGGCGATGGGGCCGGCGAGCGGGTGTCCACCGTCGAGGACGAATTTATCCACAGAGATCGGGCGAGGGAGGGGCAAACGAAAGGCCGCGCCGACCCGGGTTCTCGGGCAGGCGCGGCGGCGTCCCGAAGAGACGTTCACCGCCGCGGCCCGGTTCCGATGGGGAGGATGGGGGATCGGGGATTGGGCATGGGCGTGGCGCGGTGCCTCAGCGGCCGGACACGCCGAATCGGCCTCAACGCATCAGATGTGGAGCCCACCGGTCCCGTAGGGGCGGGTCTCGACCCGCCCGGTCGCGCCCCCGCCCTCCCCGAAGACCCCGTGCTCCAAACAGGCGCACGAGCAAACCGTCGAACACGTCCGGGAGGCGCGGGCGATCCGGAGCGTCGCGACGTGCGTCACTCGACCGCCCCGAAGCCGTCCACAGGGGGTGTCGTTGCGCGCCCTGCCGCCCACCTGTCAGGTCCGGGAGACCTGACAGGTTCGCCCTCCAGACCGGCGCGCCCGCGCGATCCCTCACCCCCGCTCCAGCGTTGGCGTGGCCCCCGCCGACCGCCTCGCCCGATGCTCTACCTCGACCACGCCGCCACGACGCCCCTCCACCCCGACGTGCTCGCGGCGATGCTGCCGCACCTCGGCGGCACGGGCGGCGATGGAGCGGGCGGCGGCCTGACCGGCAACGCCTCGTCGGTGCACCGGCTCGGGCGGCAGGCGCGGGGGGCGGTCGAGGAGGCGCGGCGGCGCGTGGCCGATGTGCTCGGCGTCGAGGCGGCGGCGGTCGTGTTCACGTCGGGCGGGACGGAGGCGGACAATCTTGCGCTGCGCGGGACCGTCGGGCGCGGGCGGGCGCTCGTGACCGGCGCGGCGGAGCATGAGGCCGTCCTGCGCACCGCGGCGGCGCTCGAAGGCGACGGGCGGAGGGTCGTCCGCCTCGATCCCGAGCCCTCGACCGGCGCGGTCACCGCCGATGCGCTCGCGGCGGCGCTCGACGCCACGCCGGAGGTTGCGCTCGTGTCCCTCATGGCCGTCAACAACGAGACCGGGGCGACGACCGACCTCGCCGCCATCGCCGCCGTCTGCCGGGCGCGCGGCGTGCCGCTCCACACCGACGCCGTGCAGGCCGCCGGGCTGCTGCCGCTGCGTCCGATCTGCGAGGCCGCCGATCTGGTGACACTCTCCGGCCACAAGATGAACGGCCCCGTCGGCGTCGGCGTGCTCGTCGCGCCCGGACACGTGCGCCTCGCGGCCACGCAGACCGGCGGGATGCAGGAGCGCGGACGGCGGGCCGGGACCGAAAACGTCGCCGCCATCGCCGGTTTTGCCGCCGCCCTCGACCGCGCCGCCGCCGGTCAGGCCGCCCGCGCCGAGCGCCTGACCGTCCTCCGCGACCGCCTCGCCGCGCGTCTGATCTCCGACTTCGGCGACGCGGTTCACCTGACGACGCCGCTCGCCACCGCCGCGCCGCACATCGTCCACGTCGCCTTCCCGCCCGGTCCGACCGGCCCCATCGACGGCGAGATGCTGATCCTCGGTCTCGACCTCGACGGCATCTGCGCGAGCGCGGGAAGCGCCTGTACGAGCGGCGCGCTCTCGCCCTCGCACGTCCTCACTGCCCTCGGCCTCGACCGCGCGACGGCCTCCGCGGCGGTCCGCTTCTCCCTCGGCGAATCGACGACCGACGCCGACGTAGACGCCGCCGCCGCCGCCCTCGTGCGCGTCGCCCGGCGCCTCGGTGTGCTGGTGGCCACGCCAACCGAAACGTAGGGGACGTGTCAGCATCTGCATCCCCAAAACGAAACCACCTGCCGGGTCGGGGGACCTGGCAGGTGGAAGCAGAGCCATCTGTGCCGCTCAGCCTTCGATGGCGGCGAGCGCCGGGACGAACTCGGCGCTTGGCATTGCGAAGGGCGCGAAGACCTGCTCGGCGAGCGTCGGCACGTCGAAGAGGCGGCGCAGGCGGTCGCGCTCGTCGGCGAAGGCGGGGCGGAGGGCGGCGGCGATGGGGGCGGCGGGGGGCATCGGGGCGGCGAGGAAGTCGATCTGCGCGCCGCCCTTCCAGTAGCGGAAGCAGACGTGCGGGCCGGTTGCGAGGCCCGTCATCCCCACGTAGCCGATCACGTCGCCCTTGCGCACGCGCACGCCGGGGCGGATGCCGGGGGCGATCTTGGAGAAGTGCAGATAGCCGCTCGTGTAGACCTTGTCGTGCTGGACCTTGACGTAGTTGCCGTTGCCGCCGGTGAAGCCCGCCTCCAACACGACGCCATCGCCGACGCTCAGGACGGGCGTGCCGAGGGCGGCGGCGAAGTCGGTGCCGAGGTGCGGGCGCCAGACCGAATCGACCGGATGGAAGCGGTTCATCGACCAGCGCGAGGTCACGTAGGCGTCTTCGATCGGCGAGCGCAGGAAGAGGTCGCCGAGGCTGACCCCGTCGCCGTCGAAGAACCCGCCGACCGAATCGGCCTCGACGCGGAAGGCCTCGTGCGTCTTGCCCGCCGCGGTGACGAGGCGGACGGCCTTGATGCGCGTGGCGAGCACGATGCCGCCGACGCGCTCCTCCTCAAGCACGACGCTCAGGGCGCCGCGACGGAAGGCGGCGAAGCCGAGGCGCGATCCGAACGCGGCGCGCACCGAATCGGCGAGGGCGCTGCTGAAGCCTGCGCGGCGCACGGACTCGTCGAGCGAGCCGCGAAGCACGAGCGCATCGGCGCGCTCGGCCACCTCGACCGGGTGCGCGAGGCGCCGCACGACGGGCAGGACGCCGGGCTTGAGGACGACGTAGGTGGTCACGTCGTCTTCGTAGACGAGGTGCGAGACGCTCCCGTTCTCGCGGTAGACGTGCAGCACGTGCCCCTTTTCGAGGTGCATCAGCCCGAGGTCGTGCTCGGCCCACTCGGCGAGGCGCTGCGCCGCATCGGCAGCCAGACCAACCGCCTCGAACGTGTCCGCGAGGTCCGCAGACGCGTCGATTTCGACCGTCTCGACGGTGTACGGGCGCGTCGGGAAGCCGAAGTCGTCGAGCCGGAACGGTGCGCTCGCGGCGACGGCGACACGGGCACTCGTCACGCTATCCCCCGCAGGCGCCACCGCAGCAGCGACGGAAGGCACGGCGACCGGCGCATCGGCGCGGGCGGTCGGGGCGCTGGCGAGGACGAGCGCGGCGGCGAGGACAAGCGCGGCGGCGCGGGCGGACGGGGGGAGCGGAGACAGCAGGCGGATCGGAAGCAAACGGTGGAACGGGCTACGGCGCACGTAACGGGAGACGTTGGAGATGATACAACGCGGTTACCTGCCAATTCCGCGCCCGGCTCCAACGTCTCAGCGACGCGCGTCGATTTGCGTCCGGAGTTCACGAACGTCGGCTCGCTCAGGCGCCAGACGCGCCGCGATGGCCACCGACGCTGCCGCCTCGGCCCAGCGCTGCTGCGTCGCGTAGGCCCCGGCGAGGTTGTAGTGTGCCGTCGCCGCGTTCGGCGCGAGGCGGACGGCGGCTTCGAGGTCGGGGATGGCACCCGCCGCGTCGCCGAGGGCCAGTTTGAGCGCGCCGAGCGATGCACGTCCGTCGGCGGTCTCCTTGAGCGCAATCGCCTGCTCGAAATACGGAAGGGCGTCGCGGTAGCGGCGGGCGTCGACGAGCAGCTGCCCGGCGGCGCGGTAGACGCCGTCGCTGAACGGGTATTCCTGGATGGCCGCGAACGCGACGCGCAGCGCGCCGGTGAGGTCGCCGCGCCGCACGAAGTACTGCCGCTGTAGCTCGTTGGCTTCCGGCCACGACAGGCGCTGGTCGAACAGGTCGCGCGCGATGGAGTCGAGGGCCGTCCGCCTCTGCAACGTGTCGAGAAACGGCGCGCGGACGCCGGGCGGCTGGAACGGCCACGTCGCCTTGAGTTGCAGAATCCGCATCGCCCCGACGAGCGAGTCGACGGGCGTGAGCAGGCGCTCGGCGCGGGCGTCGGCGCGCGAGACGCCCGCGCCGTAATCGCCGCCCACGCGGGCCGTGCGCAGGGCGCCATAAAAGGCGTCGGCGAGGACGAAGTAGCCGTCGGGCGTCGGGTGGAGGTGCTCGACCATCATCTCGTGGCCGATGATGCCGCCGGGCGAGGCGGCGGAGAAGGCGGCTTCGCTCTCGACGACCGTCGCGCCGCTCTCGGCGGCGAGGCGACGCAGCATGTCGTTGAAGCGCGAGGGCGCGCGGAAGCGCAGGCGGTCGCGGTCGCGCGCGGCGCGGTAGGCGGCGCGCGCGGCGGTGCTGTCTCCGGCGGAGGCGAGGGCGCGTCCGAGGGCGAAGCGGACGTTCGCGTCGAGGGTGTCTTCGCGGGCGAGCGCTTCGAGGGCGGCTGCGTTGCCTGCGGCGGCATCGACGCGCGCCTGCCACCGCGCCGCATCGACGCCGTCGGCGGGGGCGGAGATGAAGGGCGGCTGGTCGCGCTCGTTGGAGGCGAGCGTGCCGACGAAGACCGGAATCCCCGCGCCGCGCATCGTCCGTAGCAGCGCGCCGATGTTGGCCGCGAGTTGCCGGTCGCCCGCGCGGTCGAGGTCGGAGCCGTTGGCGATGCGCTGCTCGCCGACCATCCGCTCCATCAGCGTCGCCCCGTCGGCAGCGGTCGCCGGTGTCACGGCCGAGGCCGACATCACGCGCTGGATCCCTCCGCGAAGCGCCTGCACGACGCGCAAGCGCTGCAAGCGCAGGTACAGGCTCACGAACGCAGGCGAGCGCCCGAGCGACTCCGACGAGCCGACGCCGAGGGCGCCGTAGTACTCGTTGTGCCCGGCGTAGACGAGGACGGCGTCGGGCTGGATCGCCACGACCTCGTCCGCGAAGTCGCGCAGCGTGTACGACGAAATCGCCGCCATCGCCGTGTTGACGACCTCGACCTTGCGGTCGGGGAAGGTCTGCTGCAACCGCTGCGCGAGCTGGCGCGAGAACGAGGCGCCGTAGTAGAACGGAAACCCCGCCGCGCTCGATTCGCCCATCACGACGACGCGCAACGTGCCGGGCGCTTTCTCGGCGGTGAAGAAATCTCCCAGCCCCGTCGGTACACTTTTGAGCGTGTAGAAATAGCGCTTCGCCACATCCCGGCTCATCACGCGGTAGCGCGGATCGGCCTCGAAGGTCTCGAACAGCGGCAGGTTCTGCCCGACACCCGCGATGCGCAACGCGCCCTCGACCAGCCCCAGGAGCACGATCGGAAGCGCGATCATCGCCGCCGTGAAGGCGACGCGCTTGCCGCGCGAGAGCGGCGCCGCGGGCGTGGCATCGCCAGACGGCGCATCGGAGGCCGCGGCGGCGGAAGACGGGCGACGCGCCATCAGGGAGCCTCGGGGGCATCTGTGGAGGTCTCTGCGGAAGCGGCAGCCGTCGGCGTCCACTCGACATCCGCGACCGACGCGGCGTGGTTGGCCCAGCGCGAGAGGACGAAGAGGAGGTCGGAGAGGCGGTTCAGGTAGACGACCGCGCCCTCGTTGATCGGCTCGCGCGTGGCCGCCTCGACGGTCAGGCGCTCGGCGCGGCGGCAGACCGTGCGGGCGACGTGCAGGTGCGCGGCGGCGGGCGTGCCGCCGGGCAGGATGAAGCGCCGGAGGGGCGCGAGATCGGCCTCGAACGCGTCGATGTCGGCCTCCATCGTCTCGACCAGCGCAGCGCCGATGCGGGCCACTTTCGCGCGGCTGTGCTCGGGCGTGGCGAGATCGGCGCCGAGGTCGAAGAGTTCGTGCTGGATGCGCCCGAGGACCGCGCCGAGCCGGTCGGCCCCTGCATCGAGGTGCGCGATGACGACGCCGACGACCGCGTTCAGTTCGTCGACGGTGCCGTAGGCTTCGATGCGGGGGTGGCTCTTGACGACGCGGTCGCCGCCGAAGAGCGCGGTCGTGCCTTCGTCGCCGGTGCGGGTGTAGATCTTCATCGGGTCGGGCGGCAGAGTTTGGAGAACGGCGGTGGGAAACGAGACGGGGGCGACGGCGCGTTGGCCCGCCTGCCTTCCCGCTTCCGGTCCGATGAAACTACGACGCCCCGCCCTGCCCTCCGTCCGCCCGGCGCTTGCCCGTCCGCTCGCCACTGCGGCCCTCGCCGCGCTCGTCGCCGTCGGCGCCACCATCGGGGCCGGGTGCGACGGGCAGCGGCTGCAGGAATCCTTCGCCGCCGCCGCCCGGCGCTCGCCATCGGGCATCACGCGCACGAACGCGCAGGGCGCCGTCGCGGAGACCGACGCCGACGACTGGCGGACGGCGCCGGTGTATGCCGGACGCGTCCGCGTCGACCCTGCCTTCCCGAACCCCGCCGCGCAGGGCCGCTTCGTGAGCGTGAGCGTCGGCGTGCTCGACTTCGAGGGCACGCAGGGCGGCCTCTCGCTCCACGCCTACGACCCCGGCGGGCGCCTGCGCGTGCTCACGACGCAGCGCGTCGACGGCCCCGGCACCTACGTTTTGTCGTTCGGCGCCTCGCAACTCGGCCGCGTCGGCCTGACCCGCGTCTTCGTCCTCGACGGGCGCGGCGAGATCATCTCGTACGGCGATGTCGAGGTGCTCGGGTGAGGGAGTTGGTGAGAGGGTGAGGTTGTGGGATGTGTGGCGGAGGTGCATCGGGTCGTTCCGGGGCGGGCCGGTCGCGGCGGCGCGTGGGGCGATGGCGCGCGCGGCGGGTGCAACGCGCGCGGTTGGGTGGCGCGCGATGGGGGGCGGGGCGGTAGAGACGCATCGGCGATGCGTCTCTACGGACGGTCCCCTTCACCCCACCAACCCACCCCTCACCAACCCTCAATACTCGTCCTGCACCTGCACGATGTCGAAGTCCTCGACTTCGCCGTCTTCCACGACGAACGAGAGCGCGAGCGGGCGGCAGCAGACCTCGCAGTCTTCGACGTAGGCCTGCGGCCCTTCCTCGGACAGGTCGAGCACGAACGTGATCGTCTCCCAGCAGACCGGGCAGGTGTGGGCGCGCTCTTCGGTAAAATCAGGCATGGCGGCGGTTGGGGCGGAGAGGAGAGAGGCGCGAGCGGGAACCGTGGGGGCCAGGCTCGCGCCCTCCGACCGCGGCGGCGGCGCAGTTGATCCGGCGTGGCATCGCTGCCGATGCATCAGGACGACAAGCGCCCGGAGAGCCTGCTTCTTCACAGGGGCGGTACGGTGACGTCCGACGGGGATTCGGAATTTGGCGGCTTCCCGTCCCTTGCCCTGCCCTCGAATGTCCGACCTCGCCGTGCCGCCCTCGGTGCCCCTCGGGCCGACGCCTCCGGCGCTCGATGCCACGCGCGTCCGTCTCGTCTTCGGCGGCCTGCTGCTCGTGATGCTGCTCGCCGCGCTCGACTCGACCATCGTCTCGACGGCCCTTCCCACCATCGTCGGCGAGTTCGGGGGATTGGAGCGGCTCTCGTGGGTCGTGACGGCCTACCTGCTCGCGCAGACGGTCGTGACGCCGCTCTACGGCAAACTCGGCGACCTGTACGGGCGCAAGCGCGTGCTGCAGGTGGGCGTCGTCATCTTCCTCGCCGGGTCGGCGCTCTGCGGGGCGAGCCAGAGCATGACCGGCCTCATCGTCTTCCGGGCGATTCAAGGACTCGGCGGCGGCGGCCTGATGGTGACGACGCAGGCGGTCGTCGGAGACATCGTCTCGCCGCGCGACCGGGGGCGCTACCAGGGCATCTTCGGCGCCGTCTTCGGCCTTGCGAGCGTGGCCGGGCCGCTGCTCGGCGGCTACTTCACCACCCACCTGTCGTGGCGCTGGATCTTCTACGTCAACCTGCCGCTCGGCCTCCTCGCGCTCTTCGTCATCGCCGCCACGCTTCCGGCGCAGGCCACGCGCGTGCGGCACCGCGTCGACTACGCCGGGGCGACGCTGCTCGCGGTTCTGCTCACCGCCGTCATCCTCGCCACCGACCTCGGCGGGACGGCCTACGCGTGGTCGTCGCCGCTCGTCGTCGGCCTCCTGGCGACCTCGGTGCTGGCGCTCGGGGCGTTCGTGGCCGTCGAGCGCCGCGCGGCGGAGCCGGTGCTGCCGCTGCGGCTCTTCCGCAACCGCTCGTTCTGGGTGACCTCGTCGGTCGGCCTCGTCGTCGGCTTCGCGCTCTTCGGCTCGGTGACGTACCTGCCTCTGTACCTGCAAGTCGCCAAGGACGCCACGCCGACCGCTTCTGGATTGCAGATGCTGCCGATGATGGGCGGAATGCTCGTCACGTCGATCCTCTCGGGCCAGCTCATCAGCCGCACCGGTCGCTACAAGGTGTTTCCGGTCGTCGGGACGGGCGTGATGGCGGCGGGGCTGTTCTGGCTCTCGCACCTGCGCCCGGAGACGAGCCCGGTCGAGGTGTCGCTGATGATGCTCTCGCTCGGGTTGGGATTGGGGATGGTGATGCAGGTGCTCGTCGTGGCCGTGCAGAACGACGTGCCGTACGAAGACCTCGGCGTGGCGACATCCGGCGTGACGCTCTTCCGCTCGATCGGCGGGTCGGTGGGCACGGCGGCGCTCGGCGCCATCTTCGCCGCGAGCCTCGGGAGCCGACTCGCCGCGCTCCTCCCCGATGGAACGGCGGGCGTGCCCCCGACCGGCGCCGCCGTGCAGACCCTCGCCACGCTCGCGCCCGCCGTGCGCGCAGCCTACGCAGAGGCCTACACCGGCGCGCTCGACACCGTGCTCATCGTCGCCACCGGCATCGCCCTCGTCGGCTTCGCGATGTCGTGGCTGCTGCCCGAAAAACCGCTCCGCCGGACGGTTGCCGCCGCGGGCGAGGACGCCGGGCGCAGCGCGGGTGAGGCGTTTGCGATGCCGCGCACGCAGGACCCACTCGCGCTCGTGCTCCCCGGCCTGATCGTCCTCGCCGACCGCGACGTGCGGCGCAAGCACATCGAGGCCGTCGTCGAGCGCGCGGGCATCGCCCTGAGCGCGGCGGCGGCGTGGTCGCTCGTGCGGCTCGAAGAAGATGCCTCGGCCACGCCAGAGACGCTCGCCGTGCGCCACGAGGTGCCGCTCGTCCGCCTGCGCGAAGCCTTCGCCGAACTCACCGACGGGGGCCTCATCGTTCCCGCTCACGCGTCGCGCCACACCCTCACCGACACCGGCTGCGCGACCTACGACCGCCTCGCGCACGCCCGCCGCGAGCACCTCGGCGAAATCCTCGCCGACTGGTCGCCCGAGCAGCGCCGCGACGTCGCCGCCCGCCTCGAACGCCTCGCCCGAGACCTCACCCCCGAAGCCACCCGCCCCGACACCGCGCTGCTCGCACCACGGCGCGGCGTCGGTGGACAATCGCAGGGAACGTGCGGCGGCGCTCGCCCCAACGCGCGGGCGGCGGCGCGGCAGATGCGGCGGGGGTCGCGTCACGGGCCGCCGGGCGTGCGGCGGCGACGCGGCGGGACGGCGGCGACCTCGAGAGCCGCCTGGCTCGTCTGGCCGCCCGCCTCCACAGTCACCGTGTAGCGGCCGACGCGGAGGTAGCGCTGGCCGTCGTCGGCGAGCGGGTAGCGCGCGTCGAGGCCGCGGGCGAGGCCGGTCGAGTCGGTCGTGAGGTCGTAGGGGATGAGGTTGAGGCCGCGGTCGAGGGGCTTCTCGATGCGGCGCACGACGGCGCCCGACGAGTCGCGGACGGTGATCGTCGCCGGGCCGGTCACGCTCGACCAGATGCCGATCGAGACGAGCGGGGCGTCGGTTTCGTCGTAGACGGCGCCGCGCGAGCCCCACGAACTGCTGCGCGTCGTGCGCTGGACGGGGTAGACGTAGAGGCGCCGCGCCATCATCGTCGAATCGAGGGTGCCGACGAGGCCGATGTCGGCGATCCAGATCGAGCGTCCGTGGGTGCCCGCCACCAGGTCGCGCTCGCGGTTCTGGATCTTGAGGTCGTGGACAGCCACGCTCGGCAGGCCGCGGCCCATCCGCATGAACGTGGCGCCGCGGTCGAGCGAGACGTACGCCCCGCCGTCGGTGCCGATGTAGACCATCTCGGGCATCTTCGGATCTTCCAGCACCACGTTGACCGGCTCGGCCGGGAGGTTCGTGCCGATGCGCGCCCACGTCGCGCCGTAGTCGTCGCTGCGGTAGACGTAGGCGTCCATGTGGTCGAAGCGGTAGCCGTTCAGGCTCAGGTAGACGCGGCCCTCGGCGTGCGCGCTCGCGGCGACGCGGCTGACCCAGAGGTCGGGCGGCAGGCCGTCGGAGATGCGCGTCCACGTGTAGCCGCCGTCGCGCGAGACGTGGACGAGGCCGTCGTCGGTGCCGGCGTAGAGGAGGCCGAAGCGGAGCGGGCTTTCGTCGATGGCGGAGATGGTGCCGTAGGGCACGTCGCCGGGCCGTCCGCCCTTCGTCAGGTCGGGCGAGATCGGCGTGAACGTCTTGCCCTGGTCGAACGACCGGTAGAGGCGGTCGGCGGCCATGTAGAAGATGTCGGCGTTGTGGCGCGAGAGCAGGATCGGCGTCTGCCAGTTGAAGCGCGGCGGGCGCTCTCCCAGCCGGTGCTGCGGGCGGACGCTCGCCGAGCGCTCTTCCTTGAGGTCGGCGCGGGCGTAGAAGCCGAACTGCGAGCCGCTGTAGACCGTCGCGGCGCCGTCGCGCGGGTCGACCTGCACCTGCATCCCGTCGCCCCCGCCGATGCGGCGGTACGGGTAGCGCCCGCTGTCGGTCCAGCCGCTCGACGGCGTGTAGGTGCTCGGCCCCATCCAGACGCCGTTGTCCTGCAAGCCGCCGTAGACGCGGTACGGCGTCGCGTCGTCGACCTGCACGGCGTAGAACTGCCCGACGGGCGGCGTATTGGCCTTGAACCACGTCGCGCCGTCGTTGTAGCTCACGTTGATGCCGCCGTCGTTGCCGTTGACGAGGTGGCCCGCGCGGCCGCTCGGCGAGACGACGAGGACGTGGTGGTCGGAGTGGACGTTCGCGCCGCTGATGTTGGCCCACGTCTTGCCGCCATCGTCGCTGCGGATGATCGGCACGCCCATGAGGTAGACCTTGTCGGCGTCGAGCGGGCTGACGGCGAGGGCGCCGAAGTAGTAGCCGTACGAGTAGTAGAGGCCGTCGATGTAGCCCTCGTGCGTCTTGCGCCACGTCGCGCCGCGGTCGTCGGAGCGGTAGAGTTCGGCGCCGACGACGGGGCGGTTGAAGAGGTTGGCGTTGGCGTCCTCCAGGTACTCGACGAGTGCGAGCGGCGTGATCTCGCCGCTGCGGACGCTCGCCAGGACGCTCTGCGCGGTGTACGACGCCGGGAAGCCATTCGTCTCCAGGTACTCCTCGACGAGCGCTCGGGGCGATGCGCAGGAACTCGGCCTGCGACATCGTGCGGAGCCGCTCGCGCGTCAGCGGCTCGCGCGCCGGGGCGTCGCCGGGCTTCGGCGGCTCCTCGGGGCGTGCGGCCTGGTTGTCGACGACGGCGTAGACGACGTCGCCGGGCGGCGGCACGTGCGAGGCCGATGCGCCCGACGGTGGCGCCGCTCGGGAAGCCGGTGCCGCCGAGCGCGCGCCCACGTGTCGCCGCCGTCGCTGGACTTGTAGAGGCCGGAGCCGGCGCCCGCCTCCGGTGAAGTCCCACGCGCGGCGGCGTCGCTCCCACGTCGCCGCGTAGACGCGTATCGGGTCGGCGGGTCGCGCGCGAGGTCGATGGCGCCGGTGTTGCCGGAGAGCGGGAGGTCGTTGGTCCACGTCTGCCCGGCGTCGGTCGTCTTGAAGACGCCGCGCTCGCCGCCCGCGATGTAGAGCGGCCCGAGGGCGGCGACGAGGGCGATGTCGGGGCTGGACGGGTCGAGGAGGACGCGCGCGATGTGGTGCGTGCCCGTCGAGGCCGCGGTGCTGCCACGACTTCCCGCCGTCGTCGGAGACGTACATCCCGACGCCTGCGTACGACGAGCGCGACGAGTTGACCTCGCCGGTGCCGACCCAGATGCGCCCGCCGCGCGTCCAGTCGACGGCGATGTCGCCGATGACGTTGACGGACTCGTCCTCGAAGAGCGGCTCGAACGCTGATGCCGCCGTCGGTCGTCCGCCAGAGGCTGCCGGTCGCGTAGGCCGCGTAGAACGTGAGCGGGTCGGTCGGCGATGACGTCCACATCGACGATGCGCCCGCTCATCACCGACGGCCCGACGTTGCGCCACGGCACGTTCTTGACGAGTGACGTAGCGCCCAGATCGTACCGCGCCTCAGCCGCCGCGAGACGCGCCGCGCCAGACGTGACCGGGTACGCGGCGCCGGGATCGGGGAGCGCGCCCGGCTGTGCGGCGGCGGACGAGGCGAACAGGAGGGCGGCGAGAGCGAGCGGAAGCGAACGGCGCATGGGGCGGTGGGCGGATCAGACGGGGACGATGGGGGCGAAGATAGGCCCGCCCCGTCCCACCCGCCCGGCGCCCCGCATCGCCACACCGTCACCCTGCCGCATCCGGACGCCGCAATCCCCACCGACATCCGGTTCGCCACCGCGCGCCGTGCCGCCGCCACACGTCACGCCACCACCGGACGCGATCCCACGACCACATCCCATCACCACGCGCCCTCCCATCCCCAATCGCCCATACCCCATCTCCAACCGCCTCTGCGGAACCGTGCGGCATCGGGGCGTGGTACGCGCGCCTGCACCCTCCCGTCGTCTTCCCCTGCCCCGATGGCCGCTCCCCGCCCCACCGCCCCCGTTCCCGATGTCTCCGGCGTGCCCCTCGGCGGGCGCCGTGCCCGTGCGTTCGCGCGCGTGCTGCCGCGCGCCGCCGACCTCGCCACCGACCGCGTGCGGTCGCTCCGCATCGCCAAGCAGGCGTACCGGCGCCTCGCGGCCTCGGGCGACGGCAACGCGCTCGGGCAGATTTCCGAAGAGGCGCGGACGCTCATCCGCATGGTCAGCGCGTACGCGCGGGGCGAGTACCGACGCATGCCGGTCAAGTCCGCCGTCTTCGCCATCGGCGCGCTCGTCTACTTCCTCAGCCCGCTCGACCTCGTGCCGGACTTCATCCCCGTCATCGGACTGCTCGACGATGCGGCCATCGTCGCCGCCGTCGTGACGTCGATCGCCAAGGACCTCGACGCGTTCCGCGCGTGGGAGATCCGCCGCGCGCCCGCCGGTCCCGCCGCCCGCCCGTCCCTCCTCCGCCGCCTGACGCGCCGCGCCTGACGCTGCCCTGCCTTTCCCTTCCAGATGCCGATCTCTACACGCCGACGTTTCCGCACCGCTGCCGCCACGATGGCTTGTGGATTCGTGCTCGCCGGATGCGGCGGAAGCACCTCGGTCGACGCCGCGCGCCCGTTCGATGCGGCCACCGAGACGGTCCGCGCCGAGGCTGCGCAGCTTGCCGCCCGCGCCGACGCCCGGCTCCGCACCGCCACCGACTCCGCCTCCGCCGCACGCCTCCGCAGTTCGCGCGACTCGCTGCTGACGTCCCTCGACGCCCTCGCCGCCAGTTCGGATACCACCTCAGCGGAGAGCCGCCGCAGCATCGCCGACCTTCAATCGCGCGTGCTGGCCCGCTTCCGCAGTGCCGATTCTGCCGCCGCCGCTGCCCAGTCGCCCCGCTGACACGCCTTGCCTGCCCGACCCATGACCCTCCTCGTCCCCCTTTCGCTCCACGAGACGGAGCGCTTCGCCGCCCAGGTGCGCGCGTTCGCCGCCCGCACCGATGCGCGCATCGTGCTGCTACACGTCGTTCCGCGTCCGGTCGCACCGCCCGTGACGCTCGGCGAGGGAGGGCTCGGCTTCGACGCGACCGTCTACGGCCTCTACGACCCCGCCATCCGCGCCGACATCGAGCGCGCCGAGACGAGCGCCTTCCACAGCTACGCCGACGCGCACTTCCCCGACGCCGCCGACCGCTGGCTGCGCGACGGAGACCCGGCGCAGGTGATCCTCGACGAGGCCCGCAACGGCGCCATCGACGTGATCGTGATGGGCCACCGCCACCAGGGGATGCTCGACCGCTTCCTCTCGGGCAGCACCGCGCGTGCCATCTTCGAGCACGCCGACTGCCCCGTCCTCGTCGTCCCGACGCTCACCCGGACCTGACCTCGTCAGCCCTGCGGCCTGCGGCGCCGATGGGTGGCGAAGAGCAGCGCCCGCACGACGGCGGCGGCCACGAGCGCGCCGAGCACGATGCGCGGCATCCACGGCCCGTCCTTTTCAGCGGGCGACGGCTCCGATGGCGCGGTCGATGGATCGGCGGCGACGATGGCGGCAGCCGACGGCGCCACGGTGTCCGCCAGCGCGGACGGCCGTGCAGCGGGCGCTTCGGGCGATGGGTCGGATGGTGCCGCCTGAACCGGCGCAGGCGGCACCAGAGGCACGGCCGCAGGCGCGCGTTCGGTCGCCACCGGCGCGGTCGCCACCGGCGCAGTGATGAGCGGGGCGACGACGCGGACGGTGCGCGGCGGCAGGCAGATCGAGGCGTCGCAGACGGCGAAGCGCACGGCGAGCGCTACGCGGTCGGGCGCCGCGCCCGCGGCCACGAGGAGCGGCACGGCGATGTCGGCGCGTCCGGTGATCTGTTCGACGGGCACGCCGAGGAGCGAGTCGAACACGGCGACCGGCGGGCGCAGGTGCCGCGCTGCACCGTCGATGCGCACCCCGGCCGTGTCGAGGCTCACGCGCATCGCGGGCGCGGGCGGCGCCGACGTGAGCGAGTAGAGCTTCCACCCCGCCGCCACCGTCCCGCTCAGCCGCACCTCCGCCCGCCCCTCGGCCGACACCCGCGCCGGTTCTGCCCGCCACCGAACGTGGTCGCGCGCGTCCTGCGCAGCGGCGAGGCGAGGCACGGAGAGGCAGACGAGAGCGGCGGCGAGAACGGAGCGGGGGGGCATCGGCGGAAGCGAAAGGGGCAGAATCGGTCGCATCCTTAGACGGGGTGTGGGGATGCAGCAGCGGACGCGGCGCTCGGCGGTGCAGCGCGGTGGGTGCACATCGGCGGTGTGCGGAGATCGTGCGGGCGGGGACGACGTGCGGCGGTTGTGCGACGTAGAGACGCATCGGCGATGCGTCTCTACCAGCGGTCGTCGCTGTCACCGGCGCTGTCCCGCCACCGCGTGGGGGCCGTCGTCGTGCCTGTCGGGCCATCATCGGTGCGCCTCTACCGGGGTCCGCCCGTGCGCCATCGGTCCACCATCGTCCCGGACGCATCCCCCACGATCCCACCAACACACCCTCATCACCCCAGACTCCCCATCAGCGCCACGAGCCGGTCGCGGTAGTTGCGCGAGAGTTTGAGGTTGGTGCCGTCCTCCAGGATCACGCCGTATTCGCCGTGGAGGTGCGGCACGAGTTCGCGGACGCGGTTCACGTGGACGATCGTCGAGCGGTGGATGCGGACGAAGCGCGCCGGGTCGAGGCGCTGTTCGAGGGCGGTGAGCGTCTGCCGGAGCTGGTAGCGGCGCTTGCCCGCATGGACCTCCACGTACACGCCCGCCCCCGCGATCCAGTCGATCTCGTCGGTGCGCAGGAGCACCATCTTGCCGCCGACGCGGATTCCGAGGCGTTCGAGGTAGGCGGGCGCCGCGGCGGCGGGCGCGGCCATCGGGGCGAACGGCGCCTCGCCGGGGAGCGTCTCGCCGGGGCGCAGGTCGCGCAGCAGGCGCAGCAGTTCGCGGCTCAGGACCTCGACACGGCCCAGACGCACCCGGCGCGCGGCGCGCTCGAGGACGGCGTCGAGGCGGGCGTCGTCGTAGGGTTTGAGGAGGTAATCGGCGGCGTGGAGTTCGAACGCGCGGACGGCGTACTGGTCGTAGGCGGTCACGAAAACGACGGCGGGCACCTCACCGCCCTCCTCGACGAGAGCCGCGAGGACGTCGAGGCCGGTCATCTCGGGCATCTGCACGTCGAGGAGCACGAGGTCTGGACGGAGCGCGCGGATTGCGTCGAGCGCCGCGCGCCCGTCGCCCGCGTCGCCGACGACCTCGAAGTCGTCGTGCCCGCCGACGTGGCGCACGAGGCGTTCGCGCTGCGGCGCTTCGTCTTCGGCAACGAACACGCGCAAACGAACCGGCTCGGAGGGCGACGGCGGCGGCGATGGCAGGGAATCGGCTGGCACAGGCAAACGGGGCGATGAAACAGGAAGAAACGACACCGGGGCATCGGTAGAGCCGCGCACCCCTCGGTCTGGAAGTCTGCCCTCTCCGCGAAAGCGGACCCAGAATGCAGAGCGCTGAAGCGCGGCCGTGTCGTTGCGAGCAACGCGTGGCACTCTCGTCGTCGAGAGCTTCGAGTCACCGGATTGCCGCGTCGCTCCTCGCAGTGACAGGCTGGGGGTTCGACGCCGAGGCCAACGTTCGATCCCTCAGCACCCTCAGACCATCACCAGTTCCTCTTCCACCTCGCCCGCGACCGCCGCGTCGAGCACGTCGGTGTAGAAGGGCAGCGTCACGCGGACGAGCGCGCCGGGGGCCGTCGTGGATGCGAGGTCGGTGCGGGTGGTCGTCGAGAGGCTCGCTTCGTCGCCGAAGAGGTGGGCGAGGCGCTCGCGGGTGGCCGTGAGGCCGATGCCCGAGGCCGACGCGGGCGCGTCGGCGCGGAAGCCGGGGCCGGTGTCGGCGACGGTGATGACGAGCACGTCGCCCTCGACGCTCGCGCGGATGTCGACGGTGCCACCGGCGGCAAAGGCCGATACGCCGTGGCGGATCGCGTTCTCGGCGAGTGGCTGCACGAGGAGCGGCGGCACGAGCGCGCCCTCGGCCTCGGGGGCCACATCGACCGTCACGCGCAGGCGCGGCCCCATCCGCTCGCTCTCGATGGCGAGGTAGCGGCGCAGGAAGTCGATCTCCTCGCGGAGCGGCACGAGCGGCGTGCGGTCGCTGTCGAGCGAGCGGCGCAGCAGATCGCTCAGTTCCACCATCAGCCGCCGCGCGCCCGAGACGCTCGTCTCCATGATCGCCGAGATCGTTTGGAGCGTGTTGAAGAGGAAGTGCGGGTTGAGCTGCATCCGAAGCGCTTGCAGCTGCGACTGCGTGAGCTGCTGTTCGAGGCGCGCGAGGTGGACGGCCCGCGCCCGCGCCGATTCGTCGAGGCGCCGCGCGTGCGCAATCGCCACGATGACGGCGTAGACGAGGATGTCGGAGACGAGGCTGCCGAGGACGTTGAGGCGGAAGTAGCGCGCCGGGTCGAACTCGATGCCGCGAATCCCGCCGTCGACGAGGGCGTGAAGGCCGGTGTAAACGGTCGAGTCGAGGACGGTCACGAGGAGCGCGAACCCGATGTGGAGCCCGACGCGCCGGGCGAGCTTCGGGCCGCGGTCGATGGGGAAGCGCTCGCTCAGCCAGACGACGACGGGCGTGAGGACGATCCACAGGAGCACCGACGCGAAGCGCCACGCGGCGCGGTCGATCTCGAAGCCGCGCGCGTCGGGGCGCGTGTCGGTGAGGGCGAAGGCGGTGTACTGGGCGACGAAGACGAGGCCGACAGCAGACCAGATGAGCGCCTGCTGGCCGAGACGGCGCACGAGCGGCGTTCGCGGGGTGGGAAGCATCGGGCGGGGGCCGGGCACGCGGCTCGGGAAAACGGAGGATGCCCGGCACGCGCCGGACGCCTCGGCTACGCCGCCCATCGGCCCCGGTGTCCCCGGCATCGGCGCCTGCGTGGCCCGTCCGCGCCTTCACCGTCGCAGGAGGCGCCGGACGCGTTGCCAGCCGACCGTTCGGGGCGCCACGCGTGGCGTGGCTCCCTCCCCGCGCGGACGCACCAGGCGACGGCGATCGCAGCCGAAACGCCCTCCGTGGCGACGACCGGACGAGGCCGAGTCGCTGCGCGTTGGAGGCCAGCGGCGAGCCTGCGCTACACGCTCTCTTCCGACTTCGCGCCGCTCAGCAGCGCCCAGATCGCCATCGCGTGCCCGTGGCCCAGGTCGAAGTCGTCCTTCAGCCACTGCACCACGCCGCCGGCCTTGACGCCCTCTTTCACCGTTCCGTTTTCGGTGAAGCCCTTCTGCTCGGCGAGCGCCCGGAAGTCGGCGGCGCTCTTGCCCGTTTTGGCCTGGATGTTGGCGAGGTAGGACTGGAAGGACATGGCGCGTGGTGGGGCGAGCGAAGGATGAAGCCGAGACGGCGACACAGCAGAACAACCGGCCGAGCTGCAGCGACGTGCGGAGGCGCGGCCGCCGGAGTCTACGGCAGACGAGCCCCGGCGCCGCGCGGCCCGTTCGTGGCACGTCCGGGCCTCCGAATTCCGGACTGCCCGCGAACGACCCGCGCGGCGCCATCCCGAAGGACAGCGCCGCGCGGGCAGGACAGATCACGAGGTCAGAAGCGCAGCGAGAGCGCGAGGCGAGGAACGCCGCCGAGGCCGATCGAGAGCTGATCGGGCGTGTCGCCGGTCGAGTAACCGACGCGGGCAGCGTACTGGCCGGAGAGCGTGAGGCCCTGCATCAGCCGCGCCTCGGCGCCGAGCGCCGCCCTCGACGCCGAACGTCGTGGCCGAGGCGCTCGTGACGCCGCTGCCGTCGCGCGCCGCGTGGTTGACCGAGATGCCGCCGAGCACGAACGGGTGAACGCGGCTCTGGCGGTAGGCGTGGTTTTGCAGGGTCAGGCCGAGGCCGAGAGCAAGCTGCGAGGCATCGCCGCCCCCGGTGTCGACGCGGTCGTAGTTGACGTCGGCGCGGAGGGCGAGGGCGGTCTGCGGCGTGAGCCAGAAGCGCAGCCCGACGCCGTCGATGTCGAGGCCGCTCGCGAGCAGTTGGATGTCGGTGCCGCCGACGGGGTCGTTGGACATCCGGCGCTGCGCGTCGGCGGCGGGGAGGACGGCGAGCGAGGCGAGGGCGGCGAGCGGAAGCAGGCGGGGCGGTCCGAGGCGCATGGGAGCGGGGTGGGGACTGGGGAGTGGTCGGGAGCGCGCGGCCCACACGGGCGCCGCACCGCCCGAAACGTACGCCCTCCGACGCCTCGTATCGGCGGGCGCCCCCCGCTCGTCACCGCGCCGTCGCGTTTCGGGGTGAGTTCGTCGAGGGTGGTTGGTTGTTGGTGGATGCGCCCTCGCCGTGCGCCGGACGGGGGCGAGAGTCGGCGTTCGGGGCACGGAGGTCCGGTAAACCTGGCAGGTCCGGCGACACCAGCGCCGGGGGATGTAGAGACGCATCGGCGATGCGTCTCCACCACGCGCCATCCGCGCCGCCACGCGCCATCCGCGCCACCACGCGCCATCCGCGCCACCACGCGCCATCCGCGCATCATCGTCGCCCTCGCCGGGTGCCGTACGTTGCCCGGCCCCCGCACGCCGTTCCATCCACCGCCCCCGTGCGGCCCTGCCGATGCCCCGTTCCGCCCGCGTCCGCCACGCCGCCGCCGCTGTCCTCGTGGCTACCACCGCACTCGCCGCGCTCGTGCCCGCCGCGTCTGCGCACGTCAAGTGGTTCAGCCGCTTCTCCTACACCGACGCGCCGCGCGCCTTCGCCGATGTGCTCTCGGCGCGCATCCTCGCCCTCGCCGTCCTCGCCGCCGCCGCCATCGGCGGACTCGTCGCGCTCGACCGGCGCATCGAGGAAACAGCGCCCTTCCGACGCCTCGGCCGGTGGCTCGAAGCCCGCCGCGACGCCGCCGACGGCATCCTGCGCGCGGCGGCGGGCGCGAGCCTGCTGCTCTCGTGGTCCGACGGGGCGCTCCTCGCGCAGGAGATCGCGGCGCCCGCGTGGGCCGGGTGGCTGCAGTTCGTGGCCGCGCTCCTGCTCGTCTTCGGCACGACCGTCCCCGCCGCCGGGACGCTGATTCTCGTGCTCGTCGGTGTCGCCGTGGCCAAGGCGGGAGCGTTCCACATGCTCGACTACGCCGTCTTCGCGGGCGTCGGCTACGCGCTCGCGGTGAGCCGGGCGCCGTCGGAGCGGCTTCGCGCGAGCGGACTTCCGGCGCTCTACGCGACGACCGGGTTCTCGCTCATGTGGCTCGCCATCGAGAAGCTCGTCTATCCCGAGTGGGCAGGCTACGTGCTCCAGCAGAACCCCGCCCTCACCCTCGGCCTCGACCCGTCGTTCTTCCTCGACGGCGCCGCGTTCGTCGAACTGACCCTCGGCTTCCTGCTGCTGATCGGGCTGTTGGAGCGCCCGCTGTCGGTGCTCGTGACGCTCGTCTTCTTCTCGTCGACGCTCGTGTTCGGGCGGCAGGAGATCGTCGGGCACACGATCCTGCACGGCGCGCTCGTCGTATTCCTGCTGATGGGCAAGGGGACGCACTTCACGCCGCCGTACCGCTTCCACCGCCAGACGGGCCTGCGCGTGGCGTTCGCGGCGGTGAACTTCCTCGTCGTCACCGCCCTCCTGATCGCCGCCTACACCGGCATCGCCGCCCGCGCACACGCACGCGCCGTCGCCTCGGGCGCCGCCACGCACGACGCCTCCCCTGACCCGGCCTCCACCCCGGCGGCCCCGCACACGCACCCGCCCGGCACGCCCGCGCACAACGACTGACGGGGCAAACTCAGCGCAGCGGCGCGGCGCCGTAGAGGTGCTTGTAGCGGATGCAGTGGATGGCGACGGTCTCGAAGGCGGCGAGGTCGAGGCCCTCGCGGAGGGCGTACGTCTGCCCGCCGCGCTGCGAGGCGAGGGGCGCCACGATCTCCGTCACACCCTCGATGACCACGTTGCGGTTGCCCGCGTCGGCGACGGTCGTGGGTGTGAGGATGACGTGGAGGTCGGGGCCGTCGGTCGTGGAGAAGTCGTCCGAGAGCACGAGGCGCAGCCCGGCGGCGGTGCGTTCGATCCGGTACGAGCCGTGCGTCGTCTGCCCGCCCTTGTCGACGAACGCACCCTGCGCGAGCACCACGACGCTGTCGGCGGCGACGGGCGCGGTGGGCACGGCAGCCGTTTGCGCCGAAACCGGCGCAGCGAACGCCACCGCGAGGAGGCCGGAGGCGAGGACGAGAGACAGGTGGCGCATGGCAGGCGAGAGGTGATGCGCCATGATACGCCTGTCGCAACAACCATCCATATGGACCACCGAGAATCAGGACTGCCGGGTCCGTCGGCACACCGCGCAGGTCTGGCAAAACTGGCAGGCTCAGGCCGCATCGCTCCACCGTCGGCGTCGCGGACGCGTCGGGACCGCGCTGGCGCAACCCGGCGCATCCGTGGCGCAGGCAGGGGCGCAGGCGCGCAAGGCTCGACCGTAGCATACCGGAAACGGCGCCCCGGAGCACGCCTGTTCATCCTTACTCTCTCCAGCCATGCACCTCTGTTCTGCCTTCACGCCGTCGCGCCTTTCGCCCCACCGCTCGGAGTTCGTCGTGGCCTGTCTCTGCGTCCTCGCCTCCGCACTCGCGGGCTGCGACGGCATCACGGGCGGCCCCTACGACATCCCCCGCGCCGTGCCGTCGCCCGTGCTCGCCGGTGACGGGCTGCGCCTCGCCTCGGTGTCGAGCGGCTTCTTCCACACCTGCGGACTCGACCCCGACGGGCGCGCGTGGTGCTGGGGCGACAACGCGTACCGCCAGCTCGGCGTCGAGGGCCCGAACGTCGGGTGCGACGGGACGAGCGAGTGCCTGATGCGCCCGGTGCGCGTCGCCACCGAGCTGCGCTTCACGGTCCTCTCGACGGCCCACACCTACACGTGCGCCCTCACCACCGCCGGCGAGGCGGTGTGCTGGGGTGGCGGCTACGGGAGCGGCGGCGCGGGCAATCTCGGCACGGGCCAGATGACGCGCAGCGCGGCGCCGGTGGCCGTCGCCGGCGGCCACCGCTTCCAGGCGATCACCGCTGGCGTGTCGGTCGCCTGCGGCCTCACGACCGATGGCGCGGCGCTGTGCTGGGGCCGCGGCGGCCTCGTCGGCGACGGCGGATCGGGGCAGGCCCTCGCGCCCGTCGCGGTCAGCGGCGGGCACCGCTTCACGGCGATCGCGGCGGGCGGCGACCACGTCTGCGGGCTCGTCGAGTCCGGCGAGGCGCTCTGCTGGGGCGGCAACCGCTACGGGCAAACCGGCACCGGCGCCGTCGCCCGGATGAACCCGGCGACCTCGACCTTCGACCCGCTCCTCGTGCCGACTCCGGTGGCGGGCGATCTCCGCTTCCGCGCGATCACCGCCGGGGGCGACTTCACGTGCGGCCTGACGACCGCCTCGGCGCTCGCCTGCTGGGGCTTCAACCACGTCGGGCAGCACGGCACCGGCACCCCGTCGGCCGAGCGCCCCGTCCCGACGCTCGCCCCCGGCGCAGGCACGTTCGCCTCGATCGCTGCGGGCACGACACACGTCTGCGGCGTCCGCACGGGCGGCGAAGCCGCGTGCTGGGGCGGAAACTGGTTCGGCGCGCTCGGGCGCGGGCGTTCGACCGCCGCCGACTACGACGACGGCACCGAGGGGCAGGCGCTGCCCGTCAAGACGCGCGAGCGCTTCGCGAGCATCTCCGGAGGCGGAAGCCACACCTGCGGCGTCGCCACGGACGGGCGCGTCTGGTGCTGGGGCGACAAGGCCCGGGGCCAACTTGGCGTGCGCTGAGCGACCGCGCGCACCGGGCCGACACGCTCAGCGGACGAGGCGCTTGAGTTCTTCGATGCGGCGGACGATGGCCTCGCGGTCCATCGTGCGGTAGTGCTCGGGGAGGAGGCTGCGGCTCGTGCATTCGAGGACGGCGACGAGCGTCTGCATCTCCACCTCGAGCGGGTAGGTCGGCGGCAGGAAGTCCTGCACGGTCGCGGCGATGGTCTCGGCGGTGACGGCGGTGCCCTCGGCGGCGGCGCGGAACTTGGCGCGCGTGAAGAGCGCCTCGGCGTCGGCGCCGGAGAAGGTGCGCGTGCCTTCGAGGAGCGCCTCGGGCAGGGCTTCGACATCCACATTCACGCCCGTCCGCTTCATCATGACCTCGTAGAGCTCCTTGCGCTCGTCGCGCGTCTGCGGGTAGAAGAGCGCGAGGTGCTCCTCGGCGCGCCCCTGCCGCTTGAGGTCGATCGGCATCAGGTCGGGCCGCGCGGTGACGAGGAAGAAGATCACCCGACCGCGGTTGCGCGTGTTCGACATGAACGTCGCGATCTGCCCGAACACGCGCGATGACACGCCCGAGTCGCCCGAGCTGTCGCGGTCGCCGAGCATCGCGTCGGCCTCGTCGATCATCACGGCAACCGGCGTCATCGCCTGAAGGAGCGTCAGGATTTTCTCCAGGTTGCCCTCGGTGACGCCCTGCCACTGCGAGCGGAAGTTCTTGAGCTTGACCATCGGGATGCCGATCTCGCCCGCGAAGCACGAGATCAGGAACGTCTTGCCCGTCCCGACGGGGCCGGAGACGAGGTAGCCCATCGGCATCACGTCGGGCCGCCCGGTCTTGATCGCCGTCGCCGCCTCGCGGAGGTGCTGCTTGGCGTACTTGTGCCCGGCGACCATGTCGAGCGTCAGGTCGGACTCGATGAACTCCAAGAGCCCGTACGCCTCGGCCTCGATCAGCTCCTTCTTGCGCTGCGAGAGGCGCTCGAAGGTGAGGCGCTGCTGGTTCTCGAACACGTCGGCGAGGATCGCGCGCAGCTGCACGTAGCCGAGGCCGGCAGTGTTCTGCGCGAGCACCGGCACCGGCACGTCCGACGAGCGGGCGAAGACGTCTTCGCGGCCCTTGAGTTCGAACGCGATGAAGGCCGACCGCTCCTCGGCGCTCGGCATCGGGATGCGGATTTCGGCGGTGTACGGGCTTTGCACGAACCGCTGCTGCACGTCGCGCAGGTTCTCGGTGAGGAGGACGACGGTGAAGTCGGCGTCGAGGAACGCCGGATCGGTCGCCCACTTTTGCAGCGCCACGAACGTCGAGCGGTCCTCGGCAGACGACGTGCCGCCCTCGGCCATCGGGATCAGCGTCTCGGCGTAGTCGAGCACGACGGCCATCCGCTTGCCCTCACCCAGACGCAGCTGCGCGTAGTTCTCGAGGAGCGAGAGCACGCGCGCCGGGTCTTTCGGCACCTTCTGCGCGAGGTCGGTGCCCATGAGGCTGTCGTAGCCCGAGACGGCGCGGTTGAAGTCGACCTGGTGCTCGCGCTTCTCGAAGTGGATGCCGGCGGCGCGGTCGTAGTAGACGACGAGGTCGCGCGCGGCGAAGAGCTCGTCGGCGAGGTACTTGCGCAGCGGCACGTAGCGCTCGACGGCGCGCGTCTTCGGGTTGCGCATCGGCACGAGATCGCGCACGTTGCCGTTGACGACGAAGGTGCAGACGGTCTTGGTGAAGTACTTGCGCGCGAACTCCTGCGCCCACCCGGTCAGGTGCCCGAGCGGATCGGAGGCCGGAGCGGCAGGCGCGGGCGGCGGCGGCATCGCCGCCTCGGCGGCATTCGTCGGCGCGGTCGTGACGGCAGGCGCGGGCGTGTGCGCGGGCACGGCGGGCGGCGCGGCGGGGGTGGACGGGGCGTCGGGGGTCGGCGTGGAGTCGGCCATCGGGGGAGTCGGAGGAGAAAGCGGCGGAAAGGTACGGGCAGGACGCGCGGGCGGGGGTCCGGGTTGCGCGGGCGGGTGCGCGTCGGCGGCACCGGTCCCCGAAACGCACGCACCCGCCGCGTCCCGAAAGACACGGCGGGTGCGGTGGGCTCACGCGGTTCGTCAGCGGGCGACGACGAAGGCCCGGCTCGTGGCGAGGCCCGACGCGCCGCGGACGCGGAGGACGTACAGGCCCGGCGCGAGCGCGGAGGCGTCGAGGTCGAACGTCTGCTCCGACGACGCCTCGCCTTCGTAGACGCGCAGGCGCTCGCGGCCGAGCACATCGACGACGGTCACGGTGATGGCGCCGGGGGCGTCGAGGCGCAGTGTCACGCGGGCGGCAGCGGTGGCGGGTGACGGGAAGACGCCCGAGAGCGCAGCGCCCCCGCCGAAGGCGACCGGAGGCGCCGGGGCCACCGACGTCACGAGCGAGCGCATCGGCCCGTCGACCCACGCCTGTCCGTCGCCGAGGGCGCCGAGGGCGGACGATCCCCAGCAGGAGACGCGCCCGGCGGCCAGCGCGCACGAGTGGTCGCGCCCGGCGGTGAGCGCGGTGACGGTGCCGGAGATCCCGGCGACGCGCTGCGGACGCGAGGTGCCGCGTCCGGTCTGCGAGTAACTGCCCGTGCCGAGGGCACCGAGGGCGTTCTCGCCCCAGCAGTAGACCTCGCCCGAGGCGAACGACGCGCACGTGTGGGCCATCCCGCCCGCGAGGCGGCGCGCGGCGAGGCCGGCGATGTCGACGACCGCGACCGGCTCGTAGCGGGTCGTCGTCGTGCCGTCGCCGAGCTGCCCGAGGTTGTTGCGGCCCCAGCAGCGCACCGACCCGTCCCGCAGCGCGGCGCACGTGTGCGACTGCCCGGCGGCGATGGATGCGGCGGAGCCGGAGAGGGCGACGGGCACCGGCGAGGCGCTCAGCATCGAGCCGCCGTTGCCGAGTTCGCCGAAGCCGTTGGCGCCCCAGCAGTACACGCGCCCGTCGTCGAGAAGGGCGCAGGCGTGGGCGCGCCCGGCAGTGATCTCGACGACGCCGCTCGTGAGGCCCTCGACATCGGCCGCACTCGGGCGGTCGGCGCCCAAGCCGCCGTCGCCGAGCTGGCCGCCGAAGCGGGTGCCCCAGCAGCGCACGCCGCCGCTGCCGCCCGGCCCGGTGCCGGTTCGCGCGCAGGCGAAGTTGCTGCCCGCGGCCACCTGCACGACGCCCGCGTCGAGGCCGACGACTGGCTGCGGGTCGAAGCGCGTGGTGTTGCCGCTGCCGAGCTGCCCGGCGTAGGGCACTCCCCAGCACATCGCCCGCCCGTCGGTGGTGGCGGCGCAGGAGAAGTTCTCGCCCGTCGAGACCTGCCGGGCGCGTACGTCAGGCACGGTGCGTACGGAGGCCAGTTGCCGCGGCAGCGTCGTCTCGTCGCCGAAGGTGCCGTTGTTGAGGCCAAAGCACGAGACCTCGCCGTTACCATAGACGACGCAGGTATGCGTGTAGGCCGAAGCGACCGACGTGACGCCGTCGGTGCGACCGGCGAGCGGCGACGGTAGGACGCGGCGCCCGCCGGTGGCGAAGCCGAGCTGGCCGGCATCGTTCAGGCCCCAGCAGCGCACGACGCCGCCGGGCGTGGCGAGGCATCCGTGCTGGCCGCCGAGATCGAGGCGCGTCTCCTCGCGGGCGTCGAGCGAGACCTGGATCGGCGTGCGGGCGCGGCTCGGGCGGCTATCGCGCAGGAACGTCACGCCCCAGCACAGGAGCTCGTCGCGCCCGGCGAGCGCGCACGACGACGACAGCCCGGCGCCGATGGCGCGGACGCCGCGGCTCAGGCCGACGACATCGGTCGGGATGGGCCGGTCGGCGCCGGTCCCGTCGCCGATCTCGCCCGCTTCGTTGGCGCCCCAGCAGCGCACGCCGCCCGTCGAGAGGAGTGCGCAGGTGTGGTAGGCGCCCGCGGCGACCGACGTGACGCCGGGCGCGAGGTTGGGGACGGACATCGGCACGGACGTGCCGCTCGGCGCGCCGCCCCCTTGCAGCGGGGCGCCCATCGCGCCCCAGCAGGCGACCGTGCCGACGCCGCCGTCGGTGCGGAGCGCGCAGACGTGGCGCTCACCCGCGCTCAGCTGCTCGGCGGCGACGCCCCCGGCGACGAGCACCGGGCTGAGGCGTGGCTGCGTCGTGCCGTCGCCAATCTGGCCGCTCGCGTTGGCGCCCCAGCAGTAGATCCGCCGGTCGGAGGTCGCCGCGCACGTGAAGGATTTGCCGACGGCGACCGTCGTCACGGCACGCGGAAGCGGGACGGCGGCGGCCGGGGTGAGGCGCGGCTCGGTCGTGCCGTCGCCAAGCTGCCCGTCGGTGTTGTCGCCCCAGCAGAATAGGCGCCCGTCGGGCACGATGGCGCAGCTGTGGCCGTCGTAGGTGTCGACCGCGACGGCGGCGCCGATGCCGACGACGCGCGTCGGGGCGGTGCGTTCGGTTTTGGTGCCGTCGCCGAGTTGCCCGCGCTCGTTCGCGCCCCAGCAGCGAAGGGTGCCCGCGGTGATGGCGCACGTCTGCCGCAGCCCGGAGGCCACAATCTGCGGCGTCTGGGCCGACGCGACGGAGGCGGCGCAGAGACTCGCCGCGGCGATGAGAACGGCGGCGAGGCCCGCGAACGGGCGGACGCGGCGGCGGGAGGGAGGACCGAGGGGCATGGGGGAGGCGGGAAGGCTCAGAGAGAGACGACAGAGACGACGTACGCGGTCCGACAACTCGCGTGCCGTTCGCGTCCTGAGACGGAGAAAAGAGGCGACGCTGCGCAGGCGGTGGGAGCGACGGTGGCCAGAAGGACGGCCGGCGGCCCCGGCGCGGCATCCACACCGAACGCAAGAAGCCGTCGTCGCTCACGGCGTCCTCCACAGCGTCCGCGCGTCAATTCCCCGCCGCTCCGCAGTCCGCGCCGCCTCGCGCGGCAACCCGCATCCGCGCCGACGGGTGGAAACGGCTCCACCCAACCTCCTCCGATGGCCTCGTTCCTCCCCTGGCGCCCGCACCCGTGGCACGGCCTCTCCCCCGGCCCCGAGCCGCCGCGCCGCGTCCACGCCTTCATCGAGATGACGCCGTTCGACGGCATCAAGTACGAGATCGACAAGCCGAGCGGCTACCTGCGCGTCGACCGCCCGCAGCGCAACGCGTCGATGCTGCCCGCGCTCTACGGCTTCATCCCGCAGACGTACTGCGCCGAGCGCGTCGCCGCCCTCGCCCCCGGCGCCACGCGCGGCGACCACGACCCGCTCGACATCTGCGTCCTCTCGGAGCGCTCGGTCGCGCACGCCGAGGTGCTCATGAACGTCCGCGTCGTCGGCGGCCTGCGGCTCCTCGATGGCGGCGAGGCCGACGACAAGATCGTCGCCGTCCTCGAGAACGACCTCATCTGGGGCGCCGTCACCGACATCGCGCAGCTGCCGCCGATCTTCGTCGAGCGCCTCGAACACTACTTCGAGACCTACAAGATGCAGCCCGGCAAGGAGAACCGCATCCACATCGCCGCCCGCTACGGCCCCGACGCCGCCGACGCCGTCGTCCGCGCTGCCCTCGCCGACTACGCCGCCCACTTCGGCGACGCGGCCCGAGACGCCGGGTGAACGGACGCGGCGCGCGACGCCTCCACCCTCTGGCGCCGTTCTGATGCCCTCGAAACGAACGAACCTGGCAGGTCGGGGGGACCTGACAGCTTCGGAGTCGGCGCGGCGCGCGGAGGGCTCAGTTGTCGGCGCGCTCGAACGTCAGCGTGCCCGCGGCGCCGGAGACGATGCGCAGGCGCGTGGCCTCGATGGCGTAGCGCTCGGCGCGCCCGAGGGCGGCGAGGTAGGCGCCGGAGGACGAGCCGGACGGGCAAGCGGCGAGCGTGGCCGCGGTCTCGCCGAAGGTCAGGCGGCCGCCGTCGCCGACCTCGTAGCTGCCGCTGAAGCGGTTGCAGTCGGCCTGCCCGGAGGCGTGCCCGTCGGTGCCGAAGGTGAGCGTCAGCGCCTCGCCGCTCGGCGGAATCGTCGGCGTGGCACCGGGCGTCTCGATCCGCACGAGGCGCCACGAGGTGCCACCGAGCACCGCCGGGGCGTCTTCCGTGACCTGCACGACGGCGATGCGCAGGCTGCCCATCGCGCCGCCGCCAGTGAGGACCGGGTTCGCGGTGTGGCTCGTCCACGCGAGCGATCCGTCGGCGTCGCGGATTTCGGCGCGGACGGCGTAGCGGCTGCGCGCGTCGATGCGGGCGGGGTCGTAGGCGAGGGCGAAGGGGATCGGCACCTGACGGCCCGCCGTCTCGATGCGCTGCTCGGCGAGGGTCACGGACGCCGCGTCGGCGCGGCTGATGTCGAGGAGGCGGACGATCACGACGGCGTTCGGCGCGAGCGCGATGCGCGGCAGGTAATAGACCTCGCCGCTGAGCGAGGCCGATTCGCGGCCCGTCTCGCTCGCCGACGGCGTGCCCGCTGAGGACGGCGACATCGGGCGCGTATCGGCACAGCCGACGCCGAGAACGGCGCCGAGCACGAGCAGGCGCAGAGAAAAGCGACGAGACATACCGATGGAAAGTGACGACACGAGTCCGTGAGCAGGAAGGGCAGGCCAGCGGGTGCCCGGACGGCCTGCGAGAACCGGCCAAACGGCCCCGGATCGGCCTCTGGTTTGCCGCCGGGTAACGGACGCGGAACGTCCCTCGACCCCCTCCCACAGTTCACCGCCGCCTCATCCCGCCTTCCCACTCCATCCGCGCGCGCCCGTCGCCGCCGCCTTTGGATCACGGGGACGGGGTGTGGAATCCTGGGAGACGGGACGTGCACGAACGTCCCCTACGGCCCTCGATCCGCACCCGACAACGTGCCCCACCTCCGCACCGTCGATTCACGCGGTGCGGGCGGATACGGGGCCGGGCGGAGACGTTGGCCCCGGCGTCTCCCTCGTCCCGTCCGCTGCGACCTGCTCCGATGCGCCCTGCCCTGCTCCTGCTCGCCGCCACGCTCGCCCTCTCCGCCTGCCACCCCTCGCGCACGTTCGAGGTGCAGGGCCGCGTCGCCGGGTTCGGCAGCGATGGGCGGACGGTCTTCGTCGAGCACGAGGCCATCGAGGGTTTCATGGACGCGATGACGATGCCGTTCAAGCTCGCGCCCGGCGACAGCCTCCCCGAGAGCCTCGCCACCGGCGACGCCATCGGCTTCACCCTCCACGTCGACGCCGATTCGTCGTGGATCAGCGGCCTCGCCCGCGTGCCCGACAGCGAGGTCGCCATCAGCCCCGCAGGTGAGAACCACCTCCCGACCGGACGTGCGGGCCGTGGCGGCGCGCTTCCGCTCGCCATCGGCGAAGAGGTGCCGTCGGATCTCGCGCTCGTCGACCACACCGGCGCGCCCTTCACGTTCGGGGGCGAGCGCGGGCACGTCGTCGTCGTCTCGTTCCTCTACACGCGCTGCCCGCTCCCCGACTACTGCCCGGCGCTCGCGAGCCGGATGGCCCGCATCGAGCGCGCGGCGAACGCGGCCCACGGCGACCGCGTCCGCTTCGTCTCCGTCACCCTCGACCCTGCCTTCGACACCGCGCCTGTGCTCGCGCGCTGGCGCTCGAACTTCACCGACGCCCCCGCCGCGCGCTGGCGCTTCGCAACCGGCGACACCGCGCGCGTCGGGCGGGCGATCGAGCTCTTCGGCGTCTACAACGAGCGCACCGGCCCGGCGACGCTCGACCACGGCCTCACCACCGCCCTCGTCGCCCCCGACGGCCACCTCCGCCGCACCTGGCGCGACCTCACCTACACCGACGCCGACGTGCTGCGGGAGATCGACTTGATGCTGGGCGAGAAGTGAGGAGACGTGTGGGATGGTGAGTTTGTGGGGTGGTGAGGATGAATCGGTTTGAACCGACATCCCCTCACAAACTCACCACCTCTCAAACGCGCTCAGTTCATCGTCACCGAGCGGAGCATCTGGCGGCGTTCGCCGAGCGTCGAGCGCCACTCGCGCTCCGGCACCTCGTCGTCGCCGAGGTAGTAGCTCCACATCTCGACCGACGCCTCGCTCATCACGACGACGTTGGTCATCACGGCGACGCGGCGCAGGACCGGCCGCATCCCCATCTGGTGGATGAAGGTGAGCATCGGGCGCTCGCCCTCGTCGCGGCGGACGGAGAGCCAGTTGTCGCCGCAGAGCTGGCAGGTGTAGAAGTGGGCCTCGTCGGCGCCTTCGATCACGCCGTCGCCGTGGCGGGTGTCCATTTCGAGGGGCGTCACGGCATCGGCGCCGCAGGCCTTGCAGGTGAGCAGGTGCATCGGGGAGTGCGTCATGGGGCCAGGTACGCGCCAGGCGGGCGAGCTGTTCGGGGCAGCGGGCGGGCGATGCGGAGGGAATCGGCCGCGCGGGCGGCGGCGATATGGCGGGGCGGACATGCAAGCGGCTCCGGAGGAGGAGACCATCCGGAGCCGCTGTCTGCCGCGATGCGCGGAGGAGGGAGAGGGATTCGAACCCTCGATACCATCACTGGTACACTTGTTTTCGAGACAAGCGCCTTCAACCACTCGGCCATCCCTCCGGTGTCGGAGCGCGCGTTGCGGGCAGGGCGACAAACGTACGGCACTCGGGCAGGCCGGGTCAACCGCCGTCCGCGAAGAGGGTGTGGAGGTGGGGGCAACGATGCGGAGGCGGTGCTGCGGATCGACCGGCGACTGTGTGCCCGCGCTACCCTGTCAAGATCATCGACCCTGACAGGGTGCTCTCTGGTGCCCGGCGCGCGGCTGAGGCGGGTGCGCCGTTCTGGTGCGCGCGCGCGCGCGTCCTGCCGCGGCGGCGGTGGCGGGGCCGGGCGGGTCGGAGACCCGCCCCTACGACCGTTCGGAGGCACCTTCGAGCGGCCAACTCCGGATTCCTCTCACCAATCCTTTCCCCTCACGTCTGCGCAGCGACCTCCTCGTCGGGCGCATCGTCGAGGTCGGCGTCGGGGGCGTCGTCGTCGGGCGGGAGCGGCTCGGTGGCGGTGAGGGCGGCGTGGAGGCGGGCGGTGACGTCGGCGGCGGTGTCGGGCGGGGCGACGCGGACGATTCGCGCCGACGCGCGGTGGACGTAGAGCCAGTGGGCGAGCAGGCGCACCTCGTCGATCTCGCGCTTGAAGTAGCGCGCGGGCACGTCGGCGGGGCGGTGTGCTCGTCGGCGAAGGCGGCGAGCTTGGCGGCTCCGGCGTCGCCGAGGGGCAGGTAGAGCGTGAGCGTCGCCGCGTGGCGGCCGTGGCGGATGGCGAAGACCTGGATCGTCTCCGGTTCGACGCCGTCCTGAACCGCGAAGGCGTGGACCTCGTGGACGGGCGCGGCGAAGAGGCGCTGCCGGTCGGCCATCCGTTCGAGCGCCGCCGACGCGTCGCGCAGCGTTGCCGCCGTCTCATACTCGCGCCGCCCGGCGGCCTCCATCATCCCGCGCCGCAGACCCTCCTGCACCGACGTGTCGGCGCCGAGGAGGAAGGCGCGCAGGCGCGCGAGTTCGGCGTCGTGGGCGGCCTGGTCCGCCGTCAGGCACGGCGCGATGCAGCGGTCGAGTTCGTGGTAGAGGCAGCCCGCGTGGCGCGAGAAGAGCGCGTCGTCGCAGCGGCGGAGGCGGAACGAGCGCTCGATGACACCGAGGACGATCTCCGCCTGCCGCCGCCCGGCGAGCGGTCCGAAGTACTCGGCGCCATCGTCCAGGGTGAACGACGAGATCGAGACGGTCGGGAACGGCCCGGCGGCGATGCGCACGAACGGGCGCGTGCGGTAGCGCCGCGAGGCGCGGTTGAAGCGCGGCTGGAGGTCCTTGATGAGGCGAGACTCCAGAAGGAGCGCGGCGAGTTCCGAGCCGGTCTCGGTCACCTCGACGCGCCGCACGTCGTCCATCATCTGCCGCAGGCGCCCCGGTTTGGCCTCGATGGCCGTCACGTAACTGCGCAGGCGCGTCCGCAAACGCAGCGCCTTCCCCACGTAGACGACGTTGTTCTTGGCGTCGCGGAAGAAGTAGACGCCGGGGCGCTCGGGAAACCGGGCGATGGTCTCGCGGAGGGCGGCGAGGTGCGGCGCCTCCTCGGCGACGCCGTAGCGGGCGTTCTGGTAGGCGGTCAGGCCCTCGACGGTGAGCGCGCGCGGCCCGATCATCGACACGAAGCGCCGCAGCACCTCGGCGGTCGCTTCGGCGTCGCCGAGCGCCCGGTGCCGCCCGGCCACGCGGATGCCGAAGTGCTCGGTGACGGCGGAGAGGCCCTTCGAGCGGTGCCCGTGGAGGAGGCGCCGCGCGAGGCGGAGCGTGTCGAGTGTCGGGTGGTCGAGGAGCGGGAGGCCGAGGCGTCCGAGTTCGCCGTTGACCATCCCCACGTCGAAGGCGACGTTGTGGCCGACGAGCGTCGCGCCGCGCGCGAAGTCCAGAAATGCCGGGATGACCGTCGCGGCGGTCGGGGCGCCGATGACACTGGCCGTCGAGAGGCCGGTGATCTCGGTGATGCGGCGCGGGATGAGGCGCTCGGGGTCGAGGAGCGTCGAGAAGCGGGCGACCTCGGTCATGCCCTCCATGCGGATGGCACCGATCTCGATCACGCGGTCGGTGCGGGCATCGACGCCGGTGGTCTCGGTGTCGAAGACGACGAAGGGGGCGGCATCGGTTCGCATAGGGCGCCCGCCAACGCGCGATGGGGCGTGGGGTTGTGGGGATGGGGAGCGGTGGTGGGCGGGGGCGCTGGCCGCGCGCGGAGGCGGTAGGGGCACGATATATCGTGCCCCTACGTCTGGCCTGCGCCAGCACATCACGCGAGGCGTGCGACCGCCTGCGCCACACCTCACGCGAGGCGTACCGACCCCATCACGTCTGCACCCGTTCGCCGAGTTCGATCACCCGCCCCGCAGGCAGGCCGTAGTAATCCGCCGTGTCGGTCGAGGCGTGCTGCATCAGGGCGAAGAGTTGGCGGCGCCAGCGCATCATCTTGCCCTTGCCGGGCGTCACGACGAGGCGCTCTCGGCGCACGAAGAACGAGGTGTCCATCGGCTTCACCCGCTTCCCGTCGATCGTCTGCTTCATCAGGTCGTCGGCTACGTTCGGCTGCTCGGCGAAGCCGTAGTCGAGTTCGGCGTAGTAGAACCCGCGGCCCGAGCGCGCGGCAGCGGAAGCGGTTGGCCTCGACGACGCGCGGGCGCGAGACGGTGTTGACCTCCAGAAACACGTTCCGCTCGTGGACGACGTGGTTGTGCTTCATGTTGTGGAGCAGCGACGACGGCGTCGTGTGCGGCGAGGCGCCGAAGAACACGGCGGTGCCCTTGGCCGTCGTCTGTGGACGGCGGGCGAGGTCGTCGAGGAACATGTCGAGCGGCAGCCGTCCCTCCGCGCGGGCGTCGGAGACGGTCTGGCGGCCCTGCTTCCACGTCAGCATGACGGCGAAGAGCACGAGGCCGAGCGCGAGCGGCACCCATCCGCCATCCATGATCTTGACCGCGTTGGCGCCGAAGAAGGCGAGGTCGATGGGCAGGAAGCAGACGAGGAACACGAGCGCGGCCCCGACGAGCCGTCCCCTGCGCCGCCTCAAACGGAGCGCGAAAAGGATCGTGGTGAGGGCCATCGTGCTCGTGACGGCGATGCCGTAGGCGGCGGCCAGGTTCGCCGACGAGCGGAAGACGAGCACGAAGACGATGCAGAGCGCGAAGAGCATCCCGTTGACCGCCGGGATGTAGATCTGCCCCTGGTGCTCCTCGCTCGTGAAACGGATCGCCAGCTTGGGCAGGTAGCCGAACTGCACGAGCTGCATCGTGAGCGAGAACGCGCCCGAGATCACCGCCTGCGAGGCGATCACGGCAGCCATCGCGGCGAGGATCACGAGGAACGGCAGCGCCCATTCCGGCGCCATCTTGAAGAACGGATGCTCGAAGCCCTCCGGATGCGTCAGCAGCATCGCCCCCTGCCCGAAGTAGTTGAGGAGCAGGCCCGGCAGCACGACCGCGAACCACGCGTTGCGAATGGGCACGATGCCGAAGTGCCCGAGGTCGGCGTAGAGCGCCTCGCCGCCCGTCACGACGAGGAAGACGGAGCCGAGCACGAGGAAGCCGAGCACGCCGTTGTCGACGAAGAAGCGGACGGCGTAGACCGGGTTGACCGCCGTCAGCACCTCCGGCGCCTGGGCGATCCACCGGATGCCGAGGACCGCGAGAACGACGAACCAGAGCATCATGATCGGCCCGAAGACCTTGCCGACGCCTCCCGTGCCCTTGTACTGCACGCTGAAGAGGGCGACGAGGATGACGAGGGTGATCGGGATCACGTACGGCGTCGTCGCGGGCGCGATGAGTTCGAGGCCCTCGACCGCCGAGAGCACCGTGATCGCGGGCGTGATCGTGCTGTCGCCGTAGAGGAGGGCGGCGCCGAAGAGGCCCATCGGCACGATGAGCCACCGCTTGCCGCGCAGCCGCGCGCGCAGGGGCACGACGAGCGAGGTGAGCGAGATGATGCCGCCCTCGCCGTCGTTGTCGGCCTTGAGCACGAAGGCGATGTACTTGACGGAGATCACCAGCACGAGCGCCCAGAAGATGAGCGACAGGATGCCGAAGACGTTGCCCGGCGTCGGCGCGAGGTGGTGCAGGTGGAAGCTCTCGCGGAGGGCGTAGATCGGACTCGTGCCGATGTCGCCGTAGACGACGCCGAGCGCGCCGAGCGTGAGGCCGAGCTTCAGCCCGGACTTTGCCACATCGGCGCCGTGGCCTCCGTGCGCCGCGGTGGACCCATGCGCGGCGGTGGCCCCGTGCGCGGCGGGCGCGGCGGATGCGTCCGGCAGAGCGGCCACGTCTGGAACGAGACCGACCGGCGTCGCATCCGGCGTCTTGCCCGAGGATCCGGGATCGGAGGGAAGGTCAGGCGGCGGAGGTTCCGGCACGGAATCGAGGGGTCACGGATCGAAGAGAGAAACGGAGCGCCGAAACGCACCCGACGGCGAGCACTCGCCCACAGGCCACCCATCGACGGACGACTCTCGGCCGACGACCGGCGGTCGACGCTCAGCGCGGCGCACCGGCATCGGGGGCGACGGCGTCGGCGGTGCCGGTCGCGGCGGCGGCAGCGGCGACGGTCTCGGGCACCTCGCGGCGGGCGCGGATGAACTCGACGACCATCGGCAGCACCGACACGACGATGATGGCGATGGCGACGACGCCGAAGTTCTCCTGCACGAACGGCAGGGCACCAAAGAAGTAACCGGCGTAGAGAAACAGCGTCACCCACAGCACCGCGCCGCCGACGTTGTAGGCGATGAACGTGCGGTAGTGCATCCGCGCCATCCCGGCGACGAACGGTGCGAACGTGCGCACGATGGGCACGAAGCGCGCCATGAGGATGGTCTTGCCGCCGTGCTTTTCGTAGAAGCGCTCGGTCCGGGCGAGGTATTCGGGCTTGATGAGCCGCACGCGGTGCGTCTGCCCGCCGAGCCGCCGCCCGATGGAGTAGTTGACGGAGTCGCCGAGGATCGCCGCGGCAATGAGAAGGCCGGCGAGGAGATGGACGTTCATCGGCCCGGTCGCGGCGAGGGCGCCGGCGGCGAAGAGCAGCGAATCGCCCGGCAGGAAGGGCGTCACGACGAGGCCGGTCTCGCAGAAGACGATCAGGAAGAGGATGCCGTAGATCCACATCCCGTACTCGGTCGCGAGCGCGTTCAGATGAACGTCGATGTGGAGGATGAAATCGACGAGGGCGCGGAGGGCGTCCATTGGGCGTGCGGGCGGGTGACGGGGCGCCCGGCATACCGCCGCCCGCCGGTCGAGGGTTCTCTCCCCTGCCCCGCCAGGCCACCTGGAGCCGCGAAACCTGCGCGAATCGCCCCGCCCGAAGCGCGTCCGCCACTGCCGCCGCTACTGCGTCAGCACGATGCGGTGAGCGGGGACGATGGCGGGCACGAGGCCCGCCTCCTGCACCGCGCGCTGCCCGACGGTCGTGCGCACGAACCGCGCGAACGCCGATTCCACCGTGCCCGGCGGACGCGCGACGAGCACGAAGGCCGCATACCGCAGCGGATACAGCTGCTGGTAGACGCTCGACTGGCCCGGACGCAGCGCCGCGAGCGTGTCGGAGATGGCGAGCACTTTGACGCCGCGCGCGAGGGTCGTGTCGCGGAGGGCTTCCAGGCTCACCACGCCAAGCGCCAGTGGACGTGCGGCAACGGTGCGGAGCACGTCGCCCTGCGACGCGGCCGCGTGGGCGGGCGTGAGGTCGCCGCCGGGGGCGAAGCGGGTGGCGAGCAGTTCGTGGAGCGCCGAGTTGCGGCCCGTCACCGCCAGTTCGACCGCGCCCGCCGGGCCGCCACGCACGACCGACGACCACGGCGCCCCTCCGCGAACGAGCCGTCCGAGTTGCGCGCGCGAGAGCGAATCGACGGGGTTGGCAGGGTTCACGACGAGTGCGAGGGCGCTGTATCCGTACGGCATCACCGAGATGTCCTCGCTGCGGTCGCGGACGTCAAGGAGCGCCTGCTCGTCGGCGTTGAGCGGGCGGTCGACGACGGCGACGCCGACCGAGTCGCGCAGGAATGCGACGATGGCGCCGCGCGAGGTCCGCGGCAGCACCTCGACCGAGATGCCGGGGTAGAGCTGCCGCAGCCGCGCCGCCTGCGCTTCGGCAATGGGCACGAGCGTCTCGGATGCGGCGATGCGCAGCACGCCCGCGAGGCCGCCCGCGTCGAGCACGAGCGTCGAGTCGTCGCCTCCGAGCTCGCCGCCACTGCTGATGGGCGCGGACGGGGCAGACGGCTCGCCGCACGAGGCGGCGACGAGCGCGAGAAGGGCGAGCGGAAGCAGGAGGACGCGCATCGGGGGCAGAACGACGGGGAGGGAACGGGGAGGGCGTGACACGCGGCGGCTCAGAGTTCGGTCGGGCGGTCGCGCTGGCGCTCGTCGCGCATCCGCTCGAACTCCTCCTCCCAGTGGTCCTGCCGCGCCCGCATCCGCGTGTGGACGATCCGGTAGATGCCCATCAGGATCAGCACGCTGCCGATGGTCCAGCGCATGCGCGGGTCGAGGCCCGGCATCCAGATCACGAAGGCGCCCGCGAGCAGGCAGAGTGTGGCGATGCCGTAGTAGAGCACGTCGAGCGGAGCGACGGCGGGGCGGCGGCGGGTCGGGACGGCCATTGGGGTCGAGGCGAAGGATGAAAATCAGGGGGGAAGAGCGGTGCGCAGAACGCAGCCCGGCCCGCGCCGCTCCCCTGTACGGACGGCACGGGCCGGCGGGCGCGTCCGTCAACGCACCCGGAATCGGAATCGAACGGGTGGTCACACCCCATCCCCGCGCGTCACCGCGTCTGCCGGAACCGAATCGGGATGGTCGTCCACACCTCGACCGTGCGGCCCGCCTGCACACCCGGCGTGAACGTCCACCGGCGGACGGCGTCGAGGGCGGCGGCGTCGAAGATGGCATTGTCCGAGCGGACGATCGACGCCGCGCGGACGCGCCCGTCTCGCCCGACACGGGCCCGGACGTAGACGCGCCCTTCGATGCCCGCCTGCCGCGCCATCTCCGGGTAGACGGGCGACGGGTTGGTGAGGACCGTCGGCATCACCTCAACGACATCGAAAATGGTCGGCTCGGACGGCGGCGCGGGCGCAGGCGGCACCACCACGGGCGCGGGTGGATCGGGCACGACCGGCGCAGGCGGCTCGGGCGCGACGGGCGGCCCGGTCCCTCCGATCACGCCTCCGCTCGACGGCGGTCCGTCGCCACCGGGCACCCCGACCGGCGTCGCGGCGGCGCCGTTGTCGGCAATCGTCGTCGGCGCCTCGTCTGGCACGACGGGGTCAGGGACCGGCTCGGGGATGGCGTTCGGCGCAGGCGGGGTGACCGGCGCAGAGGGCAGCGTCTCAGCGGGCCGCTCGATCGACGGCGGCTCGGCGGGCAGAGGCAGGGGGTCAAACGGCACCCATGTCAGAGGCGGCTCGACGACCGGCGCCGGAGCAGCGAGCGCGTCGGCGAGGAGGCGGCCGCCGCCGATGGCGGTGACGGCGAGGAGCGCGGCGAGCACGAAGGCACGGCGCAGGTTGGCGTCGTGGACGTGGCGGAGTTCGGCGGCGCCGTAAGGCGTGCGCGCGTCGCCGCCGGGGGCGGAGGACTGGAGACCGTTCATGGGAGGTCGGGGCGGAAAAGGGTGGAGTACGGCCGCGGGCGGTGCGTCCACCGCGCCTCAGCCAGCCAGAATCGTCGTCACAGGGGAAATCGGGGGTCGAGGCTCGCAGAGCGGGCTGGTCGTTGGAGGAGGGGGCGAAACGGACGCAGGGGCCACCGGGGCTGCCGGTGGCCCCTGCGCGTGTCGCGGGGCGTCTCGTGGAGACGCGGGCGGTGTGCCCGAAGCGCCTTAGCGGCGGTTCTGGCGGAAGCGGATCGGGATGGTGACCCAGACTTCGACGGGGTTGCCCGCCTGGATGGCCGGCTCGAAGCGCCAGCGGCGCACGGCGGCCAGGGCGTTCTCGTTGAAGATCTCGTTGTCCGAGCGCAGCACCTGCACGTCCTTGACGCGGCCGTCACGGCCGACCCAGACGCGCACGGTCACGCGGCCTTCGATGCCCGCCTGGCGAGCGATCTCCGGGTACTCGGGCTCGACGCGGTCGACCGGCACCGGCTGCTTCTCGACGGCCACGAAGTCCGGCGGCGGACCGTCGCGCACGGGCGGCGGCGGCGGGGGCGGCGGCGGGGGCGGCGGCGGGGGCGGCGGCGGGGGCGGCGGGGGCGGCGGGGGTGCGGCGGAGACCGGCTGCGTGCCGGTGCCTGCAACCACACCCACACCCGTCCCGACATCACCGGTCTGCGTCACGCGGGCTTCCTCGCGCGTTGCGAGCGTCTGCTCGGGCGGCGCCTGCTCGTCCGGAACCGGCTCAGGGATCGCCACCTTGGGCGCCTCGACGGGTGTCGGCGGGGCGGGCGCGGCCTCCGGCGTCGGCACGTCCTCGACGGACGGCGGCGGCGGAAGCTCGCTGTAGTTGACCATCTCGGGGATCTCGATGACCTTGTTGCGGTCCTGCGCCTCGCGGTACGCCGACCATGCTTTCACACCCGCGAGCGGGGTGAAGACGATGAGCGAGCCGACCACCCAGCCACGCATCAGGTTGCGCGTGAGGACCTTCTTGACCTCGGCGGCGCCGTACGGGCCGAGAGGCTCGGCCTTTTTGGCGGGCTTCGGCGGCTTCGCAGCCTTGGGCGCCGCGGGCGGGCGCACCGCTGCGGGCGGCTTGGCCGGGCCGGGGACGGGTTTCTTGGGATCTGCCATGGTATTAGACTCCGGGGGTTGCCTTTGCCGCTGCGATGAGCGCACCGTCCTGCTCCGTGAACGGCGCGATGGCGAAGCGCTCCACGCCATTCAGGCTGAACTCGTCGAGCATGTCGATGGCGTAGCTGTACTTGCCTTTGCCATCGACCTTGAGGACGGTCGCCGTTTGCGCGGTGCGGTTGGCGTTGGCCTTGAGCACCGGCGCGACCGCGGCGATCGTCGTCTGCTTGAGCGGCTCCTTGCCGGTCCCGTACCAGACGGTGCCGTTCTCTTCGACGCGAAGCTGGAAGACGTTGCTCTCGGCGATCGGCAGGTTGTCCGTCTTGGGCTCGGGGAGCGTGATCTCCATCGCCTGCGGCTGCGAGAACGCGGACGTGAGGATGAAGAAGGTGAGCAAGAGAAACGCCACGTCGACCATCGCCGTCATGTCGATTCCAATGCCCATGCGTTTGGAGCGGACTTTCTTGTGTCGGTTTCCACCGCCACCGCCGCCCATGTTCATTCCACCCATAGGGGTATCAGGGGATTAGGATTCGAGGGACGTGACGAGCGCGAACCGGGTGATGCGCGCGGCCTGGAGGGCATCCATCACCTTCTGCACGACGCCGTAGGAGGCGTCCTTGTCGGCCTTGATGACCGAGCGCAGCGATGGGTTCGACGAGCGCAGCTGCACGAGCGCCTGCTGGAGGTCTTCGGCGCGGATGGGCACGTTGCCGTTGCCACCGGCGATGTCCCGGTTGCCGTTCGTGTTGTCAGCCTGCACGTAGACCGTGCCGTCCTTGGCGACCGAGAGCATGATGATGTTCGAGGACGGCAGCTTGATCGAGACGTTCGAGGACGGCAGCTCGATCGGCACCGCTTCGTCGGCCTTGAACTTGGTCGTGAGGAGGAAGAAGGTGAGCAGCAGGAAGGCGACGTCGACCATTGCGGTCATGTCGATTGCCACGCCCACGCGCTTCATTTTGTGTTTCGCCATTGCCGTGTCGGGGTGTGGAGGAAGAGGGACGGGGGAGAGGCAGCGGGGAGACGACGGGCGCACTGCGAGGCATAAACCCCGGCGCGCCCCTCCCCCGGCGGTCTCGTCCTTACTTGCCGAAGGCGGCGGTGCGGCGCGCGAGCGAGTCGACGATCGACTGGCTGGCTTCGTCGATCATGTACGTGAAGCCGTCGACCTTCGTCGTGAAGTAGTTGTAGGCCACGATCGCGATGATGGCCGCGCCGATGCCACCGGCGGTGTTGATGAGCGCCTCCGAGATGGCGAGCGACAGCTGCTGCGGGTCCGGCGTGCCGCCGCCCGAGCCGAGCGAGAAGAAGGCGCGGATCATGCCGATAACGGTGCCGAAGAGGCCGACCATCGTGGCGATCGAGGCGATCGTCGACATGGCGACGAGGTTCTTCTCGAGGATCGGCACTTCGAGAAGCGTCGCTTCCTCGATGGCCTGCTTGACCTCGTCCATGGCGGCCTTGCGGTCGCTCAGGTTGGCCACTTCCTTGTAGCGGCGAAGGCCGGCGCCGATGACGGCGGCGAGCGACCCGCGCTGCTTGTCGGAGAGCTGGATGGCGCCATCGACATCGCCCGCGTGGACGGCCTGCTGCACCTTGCGGAGGTAGACGGCCAGCGCCTCCTTGCCCTGCGCCTTCTTGAGCGACAGGATGCGCTCGACGATCAGCGTCACGATGATGATCAGAAGCGCGATGAGCATGATCACAACCGGGCCGGCGTCGCGGACGAACTGCGGCAGGATCGTGTAGTAGATGCCCGTCGCAACGGCGAGGGCGAGGAAGATCACGATGAAGAGAAAGGACCCTTTCATGGATGGTACAGGGGATGGGGGGTGGGTGGTGCGATGGGGCGCCGACGCGTCACGGAGACGGGAGCCGGCAGGGTGCGCCGAGGCGCAGGGATGTCAGAGCGTGTGGCGGAAGTCCATCAGCGCGTCCTGCTGCGTCTCGGCGATGTCGAAGACTTCGGAGAGGCGGGTGAGGACGAAGATGTTCTTGATCTTCTTGTCGAGCCCGGCGAGCTTCACGCGCCCGCCCTTCTCCTGAAAGGCGGCGTTGATGCTGATGAGCGAGCCGAGGCCGGTCGAGTTGACGAGGTCCACGCCGGAGAGGTCGAGGACGACGTTGTGCGTGCCCGCGTCGAGCAAGCCGTGCATCGTCGTCTTGAGGTCGTCGAGCACGTCGCCGCCGACGAGGGAGCCTTTCGGCTCGACCACCGTCACGTTGGGGTCGAAGTGCGGGGTGACTTTCATGCGCACCGAGGGGTTGAAGGGGGTGAGAAGGTTCATTCCAAACGACGTGCCAGAGTGGCGGACACGCCCTGAAACACCGTCCAGAGGCTGAAAACGCCGCCTCGGGTGCGGACCGCAGGCGCGGCACCGTTCGGGAGATTGCATTTTGCAGTCTCTGTCAAGACGGCGGGGCGAATATAGCGCCCCACAGGGCCGCCAGGGCAGATTCATGGCTGCTGCAAAATGCAACGCCTCCGCAAATGCCCCATTTCAGCCTGGTTTCGCCCGTTTTGCTCGACCGGCAGGGCGGGCGAAAACGCGTCCGCCAGGCTCCGAGCCACGGCGACGTGCGGCACCCCACGACGCAGGGACACGGTATATCGTGCCCCTACCGCCACTGCCCCCACCATCAGCACTCAACGCCCCGCTGCCTCAGAACCCGTACCGCTTGCGCTTTCGCCAGAGCGTCGTCGGGTCGATGCCGAGCGTGCGCGCGGCGGCGCCCGCGTCGGGAATGGCGGCGAGGACGTGCTGGATGTGGCGCTTCTCGACCTCTTCGAGCGTCACGAGGTCTGGCGGGGCGTCGGCGCCCTCCGACCCGTCCTCGCGGATCTCGCGCGGCAGGTGCGCGGGCTGCACCGGCGCCCCGCGCGAGAGCACGGTTGCGCGCTCGACGACGTTGAGCAGCTCGCGGACGTTGCCCGGCCAGCGGTAGGCGCGCAGCAGGCGCAGCGCCTCCGCCGAGAACTCCGCCGGGGCCTCGCTCCCCGCCAGCCGCGCGGCGACGTGAGCGACAAGCCGCGGCACGTCGGTCGGACGCTCGCGGAGCGGCGGCAGCCGCAGGCGTACGCCCGCGACGCGGTAGTACAGGTCCTCGCGGAACGTCTTCTCGCGGATGGCGGCGTCGAGGTTGCGGTTCGTGGCCGCCACGACGCGCACATCGACGCGCCGCGTCCGCGTCTCGCCGACGCGCTCGAACTCCATCGACTGCAACACGCGCAGCAGCTTGGCCTGCACGGCGAGGGGCATCTCGCCGATCTCGTCGAGGAAGATCGTCCCGCCGTCGGCGGCCTCGAAGCGGCCCTCGCGGTCCTTGACGGCGCCTGTGAAGGCGCCCTTGACGTGCCCGAACAGTTCGCTCTCCAGCAGGCTCTCCGGCAGCGCTGCCACGTTGACGCGCACGAATGGCCCCGACGCGCGTCCGCTGCGCTCGTGGATGAGCTGGGCGACGCCTTCCTTGCCGGTGCCGCTCTCGCCCTCGATGAGCACCGAGAGCATTGACCGGGCAACCTGAGTGGCGAGGTCGAGCACGTCGCGCATGGCGGCGTCGGCGGTGACGATGGGGCCGTAGTCGCCCGGCGTGGCGCCGCCGAGGAGCGCGCGGAGGCGGTGGACTTCGCGGCGGAGTTCGTGGTGGTCGAGCGCCCGGCGCACGAAGACCTTCAACTCGTCGAGGTCGAAGGGCTTTTGCAGGTAGTCGTAGGCGCCCTCGCGCATGGCCTCGACGGCGCTCGCCACGCTGCCGTGCGCGGTGACGAGCACGACGGTCGTCTCGGGCGTGCGCCGCCGAAGCTCGCGGAGCACCGCGAGGCCATCGAGCGGCTGCATCATCAGGTCGACGAAGGCGAGATCGAAGCGTCCCGACGAGACGGCGGCGAGCGCGTCATTCGGGCGCGCGAACGCGGCCACGTCGAAGCCGAGGCTGCGAAGGGCGAGGTCGAGCGTCTTGAGGACGTGCGGCTCGTCATCGACGACGAGAACGGTCGGCGTGCGGCGCGGCGGGGGTTCCATCGGAGACCAACGGTCGGCGCGGCGTGGGGGTTCGGAGGAGGCTGGTCGTCAGGTGTTGGTTGCGGATTGAGGTGCAGATTCGCCTTCGCCAGCTACTCGGCGCCGCCACTCCGACACTCAACCACTTGCGCCACGACAAACCATCAGCAACCACCCATCAACGCCCTCTCACCCCCGCGTCGAGTAGTTCGGCGCCTCCTTGGTCACCGTCACGTCGTGGGGATGGCTCTCGCGGATGCCTGCCGATGTCACGCGCACGAACCGCGCCTCGGCCTGCAACGCCGACACGTCCGCGCAGCCGGTGTAGCCCATCGCCGCGCGCAGGCCGCCGACCATCTGGTAGACGATCTCGGAGAGCGTGCCCGCGTACGGCACGCGGCCCTCGATGCCCTCCGGGACGAGCTTCTGCAGGTCGTCCTCGGCGTCCTGGAAGTAACGATCCTTCGACCCCGCCTGCATCGCGCCGACCGATCCCATCCCGCGGTACGTCTTGAACTTGCGCCCCTCCAGCAGAATCGTCTCGCCCGGACTTTCCTCGACGCGCGCGAACATCCCGCCGATCATCACCGACGAGGCGCCCGCCGCGATGGCCTTGGGGATGTCGCCCGTGTGCTTGACGCCGCCGTCGGCGATGACCGGCACCCCGTGCTCCGCCGCCGCCGCCGCGCACTGCAGAATCGCGGTCAGTTGCGGCACGCCAACTCCCGCCACAATACGTGTGGTGCATATACTTCCCGGCCCGATTCCAACTTTTATGCCATCGGCACCTGCGGCGATGAGGGCGCGGGTGGCCTCGGCGGTGGCGACGTTTCCGGCGATGACCTCGAGGTCGGGGTAGGCGGTCTTGACGCGGCGGACGGTCTCGACGACGGCGGCGCTGTGGCCGTGCGCGGTGTCGACGGCCACGACATCGACCTCGGCCTCGACGAGCCGCGCGACGCGGTCGAGCGTATCGGGGGTGACGCCGACGGCGGCGCCGACGCGCAGGCGGCCTCGCGCGTCCTTGCAGGCGTTCGGGTGGCGGCGCTTCTTCTGGATGTCCTTGACGGTGATGAGGCCGCGGAGCACGCCTTGCTCGTCCACGACCGGCAGTTTTTCGACCTTGTGGGCCTGCAGGATCGCCTCGGCGCCTTCGAGGGTCGTGCCGAGGGGCGCGGTGATGAGCGGCGCGGCGGTCATGATCGTGTGCACCGCCGCGGTGCCGTCGGCCTGGAAACGGAGGTCGCGGTTCGTCACGATGCCGACGAGCCGCCCGGCGTCGTCGACGACCGGGATGCCGCCGATGGAGTGGCGCGCCATCGCCGCGCGGGCGTCGGAGACGGGCGCGTCGGGGCCGATGGTGACGGGGTCGAGGATCATGCCGCTCTCGGAGCGCTTGACGCGGCGCACCTCGTCGGCCTGCGCCTCGGCGGTCATGTTCTTGTGCAGGATGCCGATGCCGCCCTCGCGCGCCATCGCAATCGCCATGTCGGCCTCTGTCACCGTGTCCATCGCCGCCGAAACGAGCGGCACGGGCAGACGGATGCCCCGCGTCAGCCACGTCGCCGTCGACACATCGCGCGGCATGACCGACGAGGCCGCGGGGAGCAGCAGAACGTCGTCGTAGGTCAGGCCCTCGTAGAGGATTTTGTCGGACATCGGATCGGACATCGAAATCGAATGGAGGAGGAAGCGGGTGGACGGTGGAGAAACGCGATCCGGCGGCAGATCGAGTAGACCGGAACAGGCGCGACCTGCCGGGAACGGGTCCGGGCAGGTCGCGGCGGCTCACTTGAGCCCGACGATGCGGCGCAGGCGGCGCACCTCGATCGGCGAGAGGCGGCGCCACTTGCCGCGCCGCACGCCCTCGGTCGTCAGCCCGCCGTAGCGGACGCGCTCGAGGCGCACGACCTCGTGGCCGATGGCCTCGATCATGCGGCGCACGATGCGGTTGCGGCCCTCGTGGATCGAGAGGCCGATCTCGCGGTGGTGCTCCGACGTGTAGGTCGCCATGTCGGCCTTCGCCTCGCCATCGTCGAGCATGACGCCCTGCCGCAGGAGGGCCAGTTCGTGCGGCTTGACGGACTCGGCGGTCTCGACGAGGTACAGCTTCTCGACCTCGTAGGACGGATGCGTGAGCCGGTGCGCGAGGTCGCCGTCGGTGGTCAGAAGCAGCACGCCGACGGTGTTGCGGTCGAGCCGCCCGACGGGGAAGAGCGCCGCCTTCTGCTCTTCGTCGATGGCGACGAGGTCGAGCACGGAGGTGCGGCCGCGTTCGTCGCTCGTCGTCGTGATCGTGTCCTCGGGCTTGTTGAGGAGGATGTAGAGGTGCCCGGACGGCGAGACGAGGCGCCCGCTGACCTCGACCTTGTCGCCCGGCTGCACCATCGAGCCGAGTTCGGTGACGGCGGTGCCGTTGATGGTGACGTGCCCGGCGGCGATGATCTCGTCGGCCTTGCGCCGCGCGGCGACACCCGCCTGTGCGAGGTAGCGGTTGAGGCGCACCGGCTCGGTGATCTCCCGCGCGACGGCGCGTGGCCCGTTGGCCGAGCGGTCGGGCGAGTCGCCGGTCGGGATGGAGCGCCCGCCGCGTTTGAGCCGCGGCCCCGACGTCATCCGCGCACCGCCGCGCCCGAGGTGCGGTCCGCGCCCACCGCCGCCGCGCCGCTCGTTGCCGCTTCCTGCGAGTTGCGAGCCGCGCGGACCGCCACCGCCCGGCGTTTCAGCGCTCGGATCGCCGCCCGGCCCGCCCACGTCCGGACGCTCATCGCCCCGTCCCTGCGACGCGTCGCGCCCGCCGCCGTAGCCGCCGCCCGGACGCCCGCCCGGCCCGCGCGCATCGCCGCGCCCGGCCCCGTAGGCGCCCGAGCCACCGCCGCCGCGCGGTCCGCCGTAGCCACCGCCGCCCGATCCGCGCGGGCCGCCGTAGCCGCCCGACCGCTCGCCGCCACCCGAGCCGCCCGAACGCTCGCCGCCCCGACCGGCACCGTAGCCACCACCGCCCGCGCCCCGCGGTCCGCCGTAGCCGCCGGACCGTTCGCCGCCGCGGGCCGCGCCGTAGCCGCCTTCCCGCGGAGCGTCGTATCCGCCCGAGCGCTCACCGCCGCGGGCATCGTCGCCACGCGGGCCATCGCCGCGCCGTCGTCGCGGCCCGGACCGTAGGCACGTCCGCCGAGGCGCGGGCCGGGGCTGCGCGACCAGTTGCCTGCGCCGCCGCGCCGCTCGCCGCCCTCGCGCGGGCCGTCGCCACGCGGGGGGCCGTCGAAGCGCCGGGGACCATCGCTGCCGCCGCGAGGCGGGCCGTCGAAGCGTTTGGGGCCGTCGAAGCGCCCGCCGCTCGGACGCGCGCCGCCGCCGTATCCGCCGCCGCCCTCGGGGCGGTCGCCGCGGCCGTAGCCGCCGGGGCGACCCGGGCTTGTGAAGCGTCCGCCGCGCGCGCCGTCCGGCCGAGGCCCGTCGCCGCGCGCGCCGCTGCCGTATCCGCCTGAGCCGCCCGGAGCCGGGCGATCGCCGCCGAAGCCGCCGCGGTCGTCGCCACGCGCGCCACCGTCACGCGGGCCGCCGCCGCCGTACGGACGGTCGCGCCCGAACGAACGATCGCCACGCGGGCTGTCGCCGCCGCTGCGCGGGCCACCGCCGTAGCCGCGCGGTCCACCCGGACCGCCGGGACGGTCGCCGCCACGCGAATCGCTGCCGTACCGCCCTGCGCCATAGCTGCGCGAGGCATCGCCCCGCGGACTGTCGCCGCGCGAGCCGCCGCTGTCGCCACGGGGGCCATCGCCACGCGGACCGTCGCGGTCGGAGCGGGGGCCGCCGGAGTGCGGGCGGGAGGACGAGGAGGGGCGGTGACGGTCAGGCATCGGAATCGAAAGAGTAGAGAGCGGGCGAATCAGCCCGTTCAGGCGGCGAGGGACGACCCGGTCGGGGTGGGAACGTCGGAAACAGAGGATGGCGCCAGCAGGCGGGCGCGCTCGGCAGAGAACGCCGGATCGGCGAGGAGGCTCTCCACGTCGCGCATCGACGGCAGATCGCTGAGATCGGCGAGGCCGAAGGTGTCGAGGAAGCGCCCGGTCGTGCCGTAGAGCATCGGCCGCCCGACGCCGTCGCCGCGCCCGACCGGGTCGGCGAGGCCGAGCCCGACGAGCCGCGCGAGGGCGTAGTCGCAGTCGGCCCCGCGCACGTGCTCGACCTCGGCGCGCGTGACGGGCTGCTTGTAGGCGACGATGGCGAGCGTTTCGAGGAGCGCCGCCGACAGGGCGCGCGGACGCGGCTCGGGCGTGCGCGCGGCGTCGAGCAGCGGCGCGAAGTCGGCGCGCGTGGCAAGTCGCCATCCGCCCGCCCACGCGAACACGTCGAGGGCGCTCTGCCGCTCGGCCAGCTCGGCCCGCAGACGCTCGACGGCCGCCTCGATTTCGCCGACGGCGATGTCGCGCGCGAGGCCACGACTAGCGAAGACGGCGAGGTCGGCGGCCGGAAGCGGGGCCGTCGCCTCGAAGAGCAGAGCTTCGACGAGACGGTCGAGACGGACGGCGAACACGGACGATCCGGACGGATCGGCGTTGGCGCCCGCAGCCGCATCCACGCGCCGGAGGTCGGCCGGGGCGCCGGGCGGGGTACCCGTCGGGGCGGTCGGGGCGATGTCTTCGGGAGCGGTCACGTGGGAAGGTCGGACGGCGGGGCTGCCTCGTCCGCCTGCTCCACGAAAAAGTCGTTGCCGTTGCCGCGCCGCAGCCGCATCCGCCCGTGCCGGACCGATTCGAGCACCCCGAGAAATGCCGCCACGACGAAGGTCCGCTCGCGCCCCGCCGCCACGTCGGCGAACGACACGCGCCCGTGCCGCGCGATCCGCGACCAGAGCACGGCCAGGGCCTCCTCGACCGTCACGCTCACCCGGCGGACGGCGTGGACGAGCGGCGCGACGGGCGCAGTCAGCACACGCCGGAGGGCACCGATGAGGTCGGCGAGGCGCTGCGGCGCAGGCGCGTCGGGCGGCGCGGTGGGGACGAGCGTGCCGGTGCGCGTCGCGTGGGTCGCGCGGGCGGCGGCGGCCTCGCGGAGCGCGCGCGCGGCGTCCTTGTGGCGGACGTACTCGGCCAGCCGGTCGGCCAGTTCGCGGCGCGGATCGTCCGCCTCGGGCGCCTCGCCCGTCTCCACGACCGGCAGCAGCGACCGCGCCTTGATGGCGATCAGGAGGGCCGCGACGTACAGGTACTCCCCCGCCCCGTCGAGATCGACGTGCACCATGCGCTGCACGGTGGCGAGGTATTCGTCGGCGATCCGGGCGAGCGGGATGTCGTGGATGTCGAGTTCGTCGCGCTGCACGAAGAACAGCAGCAGGTCGAGCGGCCCGTCGAAGCGCGGGAGGGAGACCTCGAACATCGGGGCGTGGGCGGATGGGGAAGGATGGACGGGACGGCGGTGCACGGCGAGCGTCCCTCCTGCCGCCGCGGTTCACCGGTTCAGTAGCCCACCGCCATTCCGTCCTTGCGCGGGTCGCTTCCCGCAGCGAACCCCTTCGGCAGCCGCACGATCGCCTGCGCGCCGCCGAACGCCACCGTCGGCTGATCGACGAGCTCGTGGCCCATCGCCGCGAGCGCCGCGCGCACGGCGTCGCCGATCGGGGCCTCGAGCGCCACGCGCTGGCCGTCGTAGTGGCGGAACCGCGGCGCGTCGATGGCCGCCTGCACGTCCATCCCGAAGACGAAGTGGTTGAGCAGGAACTGCACGTGCCCCTGCGCCTGCACGCCGCCGCCCATGAGCCCGAAGCTCATGTACGGCTCGTCGCGCCCGTCGGCGGCGGTGCGGGTGACGAAGCCGGGGATCAGCGTGTGGAACGGCCGCTTGCCCGGACCGACGGTATTCGGGCAGTCCCGGCGCGAGCGTGAAGCCCGCGCCGCGGTTGTGGAGGGCGAACCCGGTGCCCGGCACCACGACGCCCGATCCGAAGTAGTCGTAGTTCGAGTTGATGAACGACACCATGTTGCCCTCGGCGTCGGCGGTGGTGAGGTAGACCGTCTCGCTCTTCGTCCGCAGCGGCCCCGGATCCACGCGCTCCTGCGCGCGCGAGCGGATCGAGGTGACTCCGCCGCTCGGCGATGAACGCGTCGGTGAGCATCGCCTCGGCGGGCATGTCGAGATGGTCCGCGTCGCCGACGAACCGGTCGAGGTCGGCGTAGGCGAGCTTCTTCGCCTCGATGAGGTGGTGCAGGTACGGCGCCGAGTTGTGCCCCATCGCCTTGAGGTCGTAGGGCTCGAGGATGCGCAGCATCTCGAGCGCGGCGATGCCCTGGTTGTTGGGCGGCAGCTCCCACACCCGGTAGCCCTGGAAGGGGACCGAGATCGGCGTCACCCAGGTCGGCGCGTTCTCGCCGGAGGTCGTCGAGCGTGAGGAAGCCGTCGAGGGCAGCGAGCCGCGCGACGATGCGCTGGCCGATGGAGCCGCCGTAGAAGGTGCCGATGCCGCTGTCGGCGATGACCGCGAGCGTGCGCGCGTAGTCGGGGTTCCGGAACCACTCGCCCGCCTTCGGCGCGCGGCCGCCGGGCAGGAACGTCGCGGCGGCGGACGAGTCGCGCCTGCAGGAACGCCGTCTCGCCCGCCCACTGCGCGGCGATGATCGGCGAGACGGGAAAGCCGTCGCGGGCGTAGCGCGATGGCCGGCTGCAGCGCCTGCGCGAGCGTGCGCCGCCCGTGGGTGCGCACGAGCAGGTCCCATCCCGCGAGGGCGCCGGGCACCGTCACCGACATCGCGCCCTGCTGCGAGCCGGCGCGGAAGCCTCGCGCCTCCAGCGTCGTCGCGCGTCATGAGCGAGCCGGCGCGCCCGCTCGCGTTGAGCGCGACGAGCTGCTGCTCGCGGGCCAGCCAGACGATGGCGAACATGTCGCCGCCGATGCCGGTCATGTGCGGCTCGGTCACGCTCAGCACCGCTGCTGCGGCGACGGCGGCGTCGATGGCGTTGCCGCCGTCGCGCAGCACCTCAAGCCCGGCGGCGGATGCGAGCGGCTGACTCGTCGCCACGATGCCGCTGGGCGCGTAGACGGTCGAGCGCCCGGCCATCGAGGTGGGCCGCTGGGCCACGAGAGCGGCGGGTGCGACCAGCAGCGCCACGACGGTCGCCAGGAAGAGTCGGGGCAGAGAGGCGGCAAACACGGGCGTCAGGCGGTCGGGGGGTGGGCAGGCACAGCGAAGGGGCGGGGATCCGACCGGCGACCGGTTCACGTCATCCCGCCGTTCCCCGCCTCGAACCGCTCCCGAAACCATGCCACCGTCTCGGCCAGCCCATCGGCGATGTCGACCGTCGGGCGCCAGCCGAGCGCTGCCGTCGTGCGCGAGACGTCGAGGACGCTGCGGCGCTGCTCGCCCGGTTTGCCCTCGCCGTGCTGCTCGGGCGCGTCGGAGCCGACGAGGCGGCGGAGGTGGCGGAAGAGCGTGTTCACGTCGGTCTCGACGCCCGTGCCGACGTTGAACGCGCCCGATCCGTCGTAGCCGAGGGCCGCGCGGTTGGCGGCGGCGACATCGCCGACGAACACGTAGTCGCGCGTCTGCGTCCCCTCGCCGTTGATCGTCGTCGCCTCGCCGCGCAGCAGGCGCTCGGTGAAGATCGCCACGACGCCGGCCTCGCCGTGCGGGCTCTGGCGCGGGCCGTAGACGTTGGCGTAGCGGAGCGCGACGTACGGGATGCCATACGTCTCGTGGTAGAAGAAGAGGTACTTCTCGGTCGTCAGCTTGGTGATGCCGTAGGGCGAGAGCGGGCGCAGCGGGTCGTCTTCGGTCTGCGGTCCGCCGAAGGCCGGTTCGCCGTAGATGGCGCCGCCGGTCGAGGCGAAGAGCACCTTCTGGACGCCACTCGTCCGCGCCGCCTCCATCAGGTTGAGGAAGCCGAGCACGTTGACGGTGGCGTCGAAGACGGGATCGGCGACCGAGCGCCGCACGTCCATCTGCGCCGCCTCGTGGACGAGCGCGTCGAACCGCTCGCGCCGCACGAGGTCCGCCGCCTCGCTGCCTCGGATGTCGTGGACGTGGAGCGGGACGCCGTCCGGCAGGTTCTCGCGCCGCCCGGACGAGAGATCGTCGACGACGTGCACGTCGTGGCCGTCGGCGAGGAAGGTGCGAACGAGGTGGGAGCCGATGAACCCGGCGCCGCCGGTGACGAGAAGCTTCATGAGATCGAGATCAGGAGTTCTGGAAGGTAGCGCCGCGCAGGCTACGCCCGAAGGTGTGTGCGGGTTGGTGAGGGGGGAGTTGGTGAGTCGTGCAGATCGGCTTCCGAGAGGCTGGGAAGCAAACCCCTCCCTTGAGGACCAGGGCTGTCCAGTTCTGCATGCGCGCTCTCCGGTGTCATTGCGAGGCCCTGCGAGGGCCGCGGCAATCCGGATCGAAGGCGCCTGGCGATCCAGCCGCGTCGCCGCGCTCCTCGCAATGACAAGACGGAAGACAGGCGCACAACGTAACGACCCTGCCCGCAAGGGGGCCGGTTCTCCCGTGCCAGACAGCGCCCCTCGCAACCGCACCAGCCACCGTAGGCGTTATGTTCGCACGTCCCGTCCTCTCCATACCGGGCGCCCCTCACCAACTCGCAAACCCACCAACTCACTCGTCCTCGTCGTCGTCCTCCACATCCGCAGCCGGGCGGGCGGCGGTGCCGTCCGGTGTCAGGAGGACGCGGGCCATGTGGTCGCGGCGGAAGTAGCGCTGCGCGAGCGTCTGCACGTCGTCGGCGGTGACGGCGTCGACTTCCTCGGCCATCTCCGCGAGCGGCAGGACGCGGTTGAAATAGAGGGCGTGGCGCCCGAGCAGGTTCATCCGCGCCGACAGCCCTTCGAGGCCGAGCATCATCCCGCCCTTGAGCTGCGCCTTGGCCTGCGCGAGCTGCCGCGGCGAGACCGGCGACTGCGCCATGCGGTCGAGCTCGCGCCAGATGAGCTTCTCCGCGTGGTCGACCTTCCCCGCGTCGGTGGCGATGTAGACGCCGATGTCGCCCGCGTCGGTGTAGTGGTTCGTGAACGAGTACACGTTGTAGCAGTAGCCGTACTTCTCGCGGATGTTCTGCGCGAGCAGGCTCGACATGCCGCCGCCGAGGACGGTGTTCAGCACGCCGATGGCCGTCCGGTGCGCGTCGTCGAGGCCGAGCGCGCGCGTGGCGATGGCGAGGTGCGCCTGCTGCGTCGGCCGTGCCTCCTCGTACACGCCAGGCCGGAAGCCACCCGCTGGGGGCCGCGGAAGCTCGGGCCGCGCCTCCAATCCGCCGAGCCGCTTCTCGACGTCGCGCACGACCTTGTGCGGGTCGATGTTGCCGGAGACGGTCACGACCATCTTCGCCGGCACGTACTGCCGCTCGACGAACCCGCGCAGCCGCGCCTGATCGAACGAGCGCACGCTTGCCTCCGTCCCGATGATCGGCGCGCCCATGGCCGAGTCGGGGTAGAGCAGGCGTTCGAGTCGGTCGAAGATGAGGTCCTCGGGCTGGTCCTCGTACATCTTCATCTCCTCGATGACGACCTCCTGCTCCTTGGGGATCTCGCCCTCGGGGAAGGCGGGCGACGAGGCCAGATCGGTCACCACGTCGAGGGCGCGGGCGAGGTGCTCGTCGAGGCCGCGGGCGTAGTAGCACGTGTGCTCCTTGGCCGTGAAGGCGTTCAGGTAGCCGCCGACCGACTCCATGTGGCGCGCGATGTGGTGCGCACGGCGCCGCGTGGTGCCCTTGAAGACCATGTGCTCGATGAAGTGCGTCACCCCCGCCTCATCCGGCGCCTCGTCGCGCGAGCCGACATCGACCCACACGCCCGCGGCAAGCGAGCGCACGCCCTCGACGCGCTCGGCGACGACGCGGACGCCGTTGGCGAGGGTGTGGACGAGCGGGGTGCCGTCGGCGGCAAGAAGCGGAGCGGGGGTGCGGCGGGCCATCGGAGAAAGCGAAGCGATCGAATCCGCCTGCAACGTACCGACGCGCGGTGGGATCGGCAGACCGTCGGCGAAAAACGGACGATGCGGTGCGCGGGTGCGGTGCGCCCCCTCCGCCCTTCGCTTCGCGGTCCTCCATTTGGTTCAGTGGTCGCAGCCCCCTCCGCCCTTCGGGCACCTCCCCCGCGGTCGCGGGGGAGGATCGCCGCGGAGGCCGTCCAGGCCGCAGCGGCAGGCGGGGGCAAACGCAGCGCGGGGGCGCAGCCCTTCGGCCACGCCCCCGCGCAGTGTGTCACCGGCTGGTGCTACCGGACAGTGCCGGGATCAGTCGTCGTCGCGGCGCGGGCGCTCCTCGCGGGGCGCGTCGCCACGGTCCTCGCGGGGACGGTCGCCGCGCGGGCGGTCGCTGCCGCCGCGGTAGCCGCCACGGTCGCCACCGCCGTCACGGGGACGGTCGCCGCGGTAGCCGCCACGGTCGCCACCGCGCGAGCCGCCGTCGTCGCGGCGCGGGCGGTCGGAGCCGGCGCCCTCGGGGCGGCGGCGCTCGGTGCCCGGCTCGGGCTTCGGCATGAACGGCTTGCGCGTGAGGCGCACCTTGCCGTCGTCGCGGATCTCGAGGACCTGCACCTGCACCTTGTCGCCGACCTGGACATAGTCGTCCGGCTTCTCGACGTAGCCCCAGTCCATCTCCGAGACGTGGAGCATGGCCTCCTTGCCGGGGAGAATCTCGATGATCGCGCCGAAGCCCAGAAGGCCCTTGACGGTGCCCTCGTACGACTCGCCCGGCTCGGGCTTCGAGACGATGCCCTTGACGATGGCGATGGCCTTCGCCGCCGCCTCGCCGTCGGTCGCGGCGATGGTCACGAAGCCGTAGCCGTCGCGCTCCTCGATGTCGATCTTGGTGCCGGTCTCGCGCTGGATGCCCTGGATGATCTTGCCACCGGGCCCGATGATCGCGCCGATGAACTCGGTGTCGATCTGGATGGTGGTCAGGCGCGGGGCGTAGAGCGAGAGGTCCTCGCGCGGCTCGTCGAGCGTCTTGGCCATCTCGCCGAGGATGTGCGCGCGGCCCTCCTTGGCCTGGTGGAGCGCCGTCGTCAGCACCTCGCGCGTCAGGCCGGTCACCTTGATGTCCATCTGGCACGCGGTGATGCCGTCGGCGGTGCCGGTGACCTTGAAGTCCATGTCGCCGAGGTGGTCCTCGGTGCCGAGGATGTCGCTCAGGACCGCCGTGCGGGTGCCGTCGGTGATGAGGCCCATCGCGATGCCGGCGACCATCTTCTCGATCGGCACGCCCGCGTCCATGAGGGCGAGGCAGCCGCCGCAGACGCTCGCCATCGACGAGGAGCCGTTGGACTCGAGCACGTCGGCGTTGATGCGGATCGTGTACGGGAAGTCTTCGAGGCTCGGCAGCACGCGCGCGAGGGTGCGCTCGGCGAGGTAGCCGTGGCCGATCTCGCGGCGCGAGACGCCCATGATGCGCTTCGTCTCACCCGTCGAGAACGGCGGGAAGGCGTAGTGCAGGAAGAAGCGCTTGTCGGTCGTGTCGTAGACCTGGTCGACGGCCTGGGCATCCTTCTTGGTGCCGAGTGTGACGCTGGCGAGCACCTGCGTCTCGCCGCGCGTGAACACCGCCGAGCCGTGGACGCGCGGCAGGTAGCCGACTTCGCTCCAGATGTTGCGGATGTCGGTCGTCGAGCGCCCGTCGATGCGGGTGCCGGTCGAGAGGATCATCTCGCGCATCTCGTGGCTCTCGACAGCGGCAACGCCCGACTTGACCTGCGAGGCCGTCCAGCCCTGCTCGGTCGCCGAGGGGCGGGTGCCGTCGGCGTCAGCCGGAAGGAGCGCGTCGAGCGCGGCGGTCTTGAGCGTGGCGACGCCGCCGTAGAAGCTGCTCTTCTCGTACGGCTTGCGCACGTGCTCGCCCATCGACGTGCCGATGACGGCGCTGACGGCGTCCTGCAGGCCGTCCGGGAGGACGAGCGGCGTGAACGTGAACGGCTCGGCGCCCTTGCCCTCGGTCGCCTCGCTGACGAGGTCGAGCTGGGCCTGGCAGAGCTGCTTGATGGACGCGTGCGCGACCTCGAAGGCATCGATCATGTCCTCCTCGCTCACCTCGTCCATCTCGCCCTCGACCATCACGATGGCGTCGTTGGTGCCGGAGACGATGAGGTTGAAGTCGGACTCATCGAGCTGCGAGTACGTCGGGTTGACGACGAACGCCCCGTTCACGCGCCCGATGCGGACCATCGAGATCGGTCCGTGGAACGGCGCTCCGGCGAGCAGGAGGGCGGCGCTCGCACCGACACCGGCGAGCACGTCGGCTTCGACTTCGGGATCGGCGGAGATGACCGAGATCATCACCTGCACCTCGTTGAACAGGCCGTCGTGGAAGAGCGGGCGCAGGCTGCGGTCGATGATGCGGCAGGAGAGGACCTCCTTGTCGGTCGGGCGGCCTTCGCGCTTGATGAAGCCGCCGGGCATCTTGCCACCGGCGGCGTACTTCTCGCGGTAGTCGACGGTGAGCGGGAAGAAGCTCTGGCCCTCGCGCACGTCGGGCGCGAGAACGGCGGTGCAGAGCACCATGGTGTCGCCCGAGCGGACGACGACCGAGCCGCCGGCCTGCTTGGCAAGGCGGCCGGTTTCGATGGAGATGGAGCGGTCAGCGGCGAGTTCGACGCTAACGGTGGTGGGCTTGACCATAGGGTAGCCTGAGGGGGTTGGGTGTGAGCCGCTGCGCGCGGGCATTCGGGACGCTTTCCCGGACGCCGATGTCGGAAACGGGTGCGCCGACGAGTCCGGCGTGGACTCTGGCCCGCCCCGTCGTGGAGCAAGGCCGCGCGGTCGGCGCAGAGATTCGGCGCCGAGAGATTCGGACGCCGAGGTGCCCCGGAGCGCCGGGGCGGCGTGCCCATCCCCACGAAGGACGACGAGCAGAAGAGATCAGCGCCGCGCGCCGCTGGGGGCGCGTCAAACGCCGAGCGGCACCTCCGCGTCGAGCGCGAAGGTGCCGCCGGGGCCGGTTACTTGCGGATGCCGAGGGCCTTGATGACCGTACGGTAGCGCTCGATGTCGCGGGCGATGAGGTAGTTGAGGAGGCGACGGCGCTTGCCGACGAGCAGGAGCAGGCCGCGGCGGGTGCTGTGGTCCTTCTTGTGCTCCTTGAGGTGCTCGGTCAGCGCGTTGATGCGCGTCGTCATGATGGCGATCTGCACCTCGGAGGTGCCCGTATCGGTGTCGGTCTTGCCGTAGCTGCGGACGAGCTCGGCTGTCTGGTCGCGGGTAATCATCGCGGATCCACTTTCGATTGTACCATCGGAAAGCAGACGTTCGCTGGAACGTCCGGCCCCACTGTGGGGCCGAGGCCCGAAGGCCCTCTTGCCACTGCCTGCGGATGGTGGATCGCAGGCAGAACGGTCAAGATAGGCGCCTGAGGATGCGCGCCCCAAGCACGGCGTCTTCACGCATCTGCGCCACGAGCGCGTCTGCGCCGTCGAACCGCACCTCGCCCCGCAGCCGCGCCACGAATTCGACGCGAACGCGCCGGTCGTACAGGTCGCCCGCCACGTCGTACAGCCACGCCTCGACGCGCACGTCGCCCGGCCCCTCGAACGTCGGGCGCACCCCGACGCTTACGAGCGCTTCGTAGACGCCGGGAGCGACCGCATCGGCGGGCCACGCGCGGCCGTCGTGCGCATCCTCGACCGTCACACGCGCCGCATAGACGCCATATGCAGGCACGACGAGCCGCACATCGTCGGGCCGGAGGTTGGCGGTCGGGAAGCCGAGCGTCCGCCCGATCCGGTCGCCCCCGACGACGATGCCGGGCATCGCGTACCGCCGCCCGAGCATCGCCGCCGCCGCCTCGACCTCCCCTGCCCCGATCGCGCGCCGAACGCGCGACGACGACACCGGCGCGCCCCCGACCTCGACCGGTCCGACGACCGTGACGCCGAAGCCGAGTGCCGCTCCCTGTGCCCGCAGCCCATCGAGCGTGCCGTCGCGCCGCGCGCCGTACCGGTGGTCGTGTCCGGCGACGACATGAACGGCTCCGAAGCGCCCGACGAGCACGTCGCGCGCGAATGCGTCCGCCTCCATCGCCGCCAGTTCGGGCGTGAAGGCGACGACCTCGACGCGGTCTGCCCCGGCGGCTTTCAACCGCTCGACCCGCTCATCGGCCGTCGTGAGCCGCGGCACCGCCTCGCCGCGCAGCACCTCGCGCGGGTGCGGGTCGTAGGTGACGACGACGGCCTTCGCACCGACCACCTGTGCCTGCCGCACCGTCTCCGCGACGAGCGCCGCGTGGCCGACGTGGACGCCGTCGAAGGTGCCGTGCGTGACGACGGCGCGCGTCGGCTCAGGCATCGCCATCGGGGGCGGCACCCTGCTCTGCTGCCTCCTCTGCCGTGGCATCGGCGTCGCCTGCGGGCGTCTTTGGCGTGATGCGGCTGCGCCAGGTGGCGTCGAGGGGCTTGCCGAGGGCATCGGCGAGGGCGTCGAGCGTCCACGCACTGGCCACGTCGAGGTCGCCGATGTGGGTGCGCCGCAGCCGCACGAGGTGCCCGCCGACGCCGAGCGCCTCGCCGATGTCGTGCGCGAGCGTGCGCACGTACGTGCCCTTCGAACAGGCGACGAACACGTCCACATCGCGCGTGCCGGCGGGGCCGCCGCTCTCGTCTGCATTGCGGATGCCGTCCACGTCGAAGCGGTAGACGACGACCGGGCGCGTCTCGCGGGCCACGTCTTCGCCCTTGCGCGCGGCGGTGTAGAGGCGCTGCCCCTGCACCTTCACCGCGCTGTACATCGGTGGCAGCTGCTCGATCTCGCCGGTGAGCGCGGCGGCGGCCTCGGCGATGGCGTCGTCGGCGACGGCGGAGGCGTCCCGGCGCTCGTTCACGTCGGTCTCGGCATCCTGCGACGGCGTCGACTCGCCGAGCCGGATCGTCGCTTCGTATGCTTTCGGCTGGCCGAGGAAGTGGTCCTGCGCTTTGGTCGCGCCGCCGATGAGGCAGACGAGCAGGCCCGTCGCCATCGGGTCGAGCGTGCCTGCGTGGCCGATCTTGCGCGTGCCGAGGAGCGGGCGCAGGCGGCGGATGACGTCGAACGAGGTCATCCCGGCGGGCTTGTCGAGCGGCAGCACCGCGCCCTCCACGTCCGGCAGCGACGGCGGGAGCGCGAGCGGCAGGCGCGCGGCGAGGGTGCGGGCGGGCGTCACGGCGGCGGGGTCAGCGGTGAACCGAACCGGTCAGGTCGGGAAACCTGGACGGGTTCAATCGTCGTCGGTGGTGTCGTCGTCAGGCGCGGCATCGCCTGCTGCGTCCGGCGCAGGCGGGTCGCCGCGTTCTTCGGCGATGCGGGCGAAGATGGTGTCGAGGTGGAGCGCGGTCTCCATCGACTCGTCGAGGAAGAACTTCAGATCGGGCACCGAGCGCACCTGGTTGCGCACGCGGGCCGCGAAGGCGCGGCGGACCGTCGGCGCGATCTCGACGAGGTGCCGGAAGGTCGCCTTCTGCTCCGCCGCCGTCGCGCCCATGACGGAGACGTTGATGTAGGCGATCGACAGGTCCTTGGTCATGCGCACGTTCGTCACGGTGACGAGCGCGCTCAGTTCGCGGGCGAGTTCGCCCTGCAGGATGTCGGCCACGTCGCGCTGGACGAGCCGGGCGACGCGTTCGGTGCGGATGGACATCGGCGGTCGGGGATCGGGTGGAAACGAAGGCGAAACGCGGTGTACGGCACGTGCGAGCGGCGCGCGGAATGTGCGGGGGGCGTAGGGGCGGGTCTGAGACCCGCCCCTACAGACACCCCGTCATTCGTCATCGCATCCGGTCCCATCCACACGCCCGTCGCCGCGGCGCCGTTACACGCGGACGGCTTCGAGGCGGCGCTTGGTCTCGACGATCTCGAAGGCTTCGATCTGGTCGCCGATCTTGATGTCGTTGAACCCGTCGAGCGAGAGGCCACACTCGTAGCCCTGCAGGACTTCGCGGACATCGTCCTTGAAGCGCTTCATCGACCCGATGGAGGCCGACTGCAAGACCACGACGCCGTCGCGGATCAGGCGCACCTTGTCCGAGCGGCGCAGCTTGCCTTCGGTGATGAAGCAACCGGCGATGACGCCGGCCTTGGGCACGCGGAACGTCTCGCGCACCTCGGCCACGCCGAGCGTCTTCTCCGACTGCTCCGGGCTGAGCAGGCCTTCGAGGGCGTCCCGGACGTCCTGGATGGCGTCGTAGATGATCGAGTACGAGCGGATGTCGATCTCCTCGCGCTCGGCCATCAGGCGCGCACCGGAGGTCGGGCGCACGTTGAAGGCGATCACGATGGCCTCGGACGCGGTCGCGAGCATCACGTCGGACTCGGTGATCGCACCGACGCCGCTGTGGATGATCTGGACGGCCACTTCGGGCGTCGACAGCTTGAGGAGCGAGTCCGAGAGGGCCTCGACCGAGCCGCCGACGTCGGCCTTGACGATGAGGTTGAGCTGGCGGAAGTCGCCGACGGCGAGGCGCCGTCCGATCTCGTCGAGGGTGATGTGCTTGCGCTGGCGCATCGCCTGCTCGCGGTGGATCTGCGTGCGGCGGAGCGCAATCGCCCGCGCCTCGCGCTCGTCCATGACGTTCAGGCGGTCGCCGACTTCGGGCGCGCCCTGGATGCCGAGGACGGCGGCGGGCATGCCCGGTCCGACTTCCTCGATGCGCTCGTCGTGCTCGTCGAACATCGCGCGCACGCGCCCGCTGTGCGAGCCGACGACGAAAGAGTCGCCGACGCGGAGCGTACCGGCCTGCACGAGGATCGTCGAGACGGTGCCGCGGCCCTTGTCGAGGCGCGACTCGATGACGAGGCCGACGGCGTTGCGGTCGGGGTTGGCCTTGAGTTCGAGCTGGTCGGCTTCGAGAAGCACCAGTTCGAGCAGGTCCTCGATGCCCGTGCCCTTCTTGGCCGAGACGAGCGCCGTCTGCACCTTGCCGCCGAACTCCTCGACGAGCACGCCGTGTTCGGAGAGCTGCTGCTTGACGCGGAGCGCGTTGGCCTCCGGCTTGTCCATCTTGTTGATCGCCACGACCATCGGCACGCCGGCGGCCTTGGCATGGTTGATCGCCTCGATGGTCTGCGGCATCACCGAGTCGTCGGCGGCGACGACGAGGATGACGATGTCGGTCGCCTGGGCGCCGCGGGCGCGCATCGCCGTGAAGGCCTCGTGGCCCGGCGTGTCGAGGAACGTGACGGCGCGGTCGCCGACGGGCACCGCGTAGGCGCCGATGTGCTGCGTGATGCCGCCTGCCTCGCCGGAGACGACGTTGGCGGAGCGGATGTAGTCGAGCAGCGACGTCTTGCCGTGGTCGACGTGGCCCATCACGGTCACGACGGGCGGGCGCGGGAGCAGCGAGGCCGGATCGTCTTCGATCTCTTCGACGACCTCGCCCTCTTCGAACTCCGAGATGAACTCGATCTCGTAGCCGAAGTCGGCGGCGACGATCTGGATCGTGTCGGCGTCGAGGCGCTGGTTGATCGACGCCATGACGCCGGAGGCGAAGAGCTTGCCGATGACCTCGGTGACATGCACGTCCATCAGGTTGGCGAGCTCGCCGGTCGTCAGGAACTCGGTCACGCGGAGCGTGCCCGCGTCGACGCGCTCGGCCTCTTCGGCGGCGGCGCGCTGGTCGGCGCGCTCGGCGCGGCGATCGCGGCGCGCGTTCTGGCGCTTCTTGGTGCCCGTGCCCTGCTGCATCTGCCGCAGGTTCTCGAGCATCGTCGACTCGACATCCGCCTCGTCGACGACCGGCCCGCCCTTGCGCTTCTTGCCTGCGTCCTTCTTGCGTCCGCCCGCGCTCGTGGAGGCGGCGGCGGTCGTGGAGGTCGTCGTGCCCGAGGCGGTCTTGTCCGGGCGCAGGGCGTCGCGGACGGCGGTCGCGGGGTCCGACGAGCGCGCGGGTTCCGTGCCCTTGCGGGGGCGCTTGCCGCGGCGGTCGAACTGCGCCAGGTCGATCGTCTTGAGAACCGTCAGGCCGGCGAGCCGATTCTGGCCGGCGCGAATGACACCGTTCTCGTCGCCGTCGGGAGCGGCGTTCTCGGGAGAGATCGCAGCGGGCGCGTCGCTCTCAGCGGATGCGGCGGCAGACGCAGCAGCGGTCGCAGCGGCAAACGCGGCGCGCGCGGTCGGCGAGACGGCGTCGGTCGCGGACAGCACGGCGGGGACGCCCGTCGCGGCGGCGGCAGCGGGTTTGGCGGGCTTTGCGCTCGCGGCGGCCTTCGCGGCTTCGGCGGCAGCTTCGGCGCGGGCGGCGGCTTCGGCGGCGGCGCGCTCGGCAGCCTCCTTCTCGGCCTTGACGCGCGCGGCGGTTTCCTCACGCTCCATGCGCTCGTCTTCGTCGCGGCGGCGGCGCTCCTCGTCGGCGCGCACGGCGGCGTCGGCCTCGGCTCTCGCCACGGCGTCCGCAGCGTCCTGGGCGCGGCGCCCGGCGTCGGCGTCGGCCTGCGCCTTCTTGGCGCGGAGCGTCGCAACGTGGGCCTTGTCCTTCGAGAACTCCTCGAGGAGGGCGAAATAGGCCTCTTCGGTGCCCACCTTGGCGTTCACCCCCTGCCCGATCAGGGCGTCGGCATGGCTGGTGTCACCGAGGTGCTGGATGAGGCGCTCGGTGGTGACACCGAGCTCCTTGGAAAGCTTGAACAGCTGAACCTTCTTGTAGTCGCTCATACGGGGAGAGTAAGGGTCGTAGAACGCCGCCGCGCGCGGCGCGGCGTCACTCGTCGTCGAATTCGGCGCGGATCACGCGCAGCACGGTCTCGGCGACCTCGGGCGTGAAGGCCGCGCGGCGGGCGAGTTCTTCGGCGCCGAGCTCGAGCGCGGCGCGTGCCGAGTCGATGCCAACTTCAGAGAGGCGGGTGACGACTTCCTCAGAGAGCTCGTCCTTGAACTCCTTGATGTCGACGTCGTCGTCGGCGTTGGCGACCTCGCGGTAGATGTCGATCTCGTAACCGGTCAGTTCGCTGGCGAGACGGATGTTGATGCCGCCCTCGCCGATGGCCTGCGAGACCTCGTCGGCGCGCACGAGCACGCGGGCGCGCTTCTGGCCGCGGCTGTCCTCGGAGAGTTCGACCGAGACGGGCTTGGCGGGCGCGAGGCTGCGGCGCACCATCTCGGCGGGGTCCGGGTGCCACGGGATCACGTCGATGCCCTCGTTGCCAAGCTCCCGCGCCACGGCGTGGATGCGCACGCCCTTCATCCCCACGCACGCGCCGACGGGGTCGATGCGGTCGTCGTTCGAGTAGACGGCCACCTTGGCGCGCGAGATGTAGCGGTTGTTCGGGCGCACCATCTGGTGGCGCTTGGCAGCCTTGATCTCGACGATCTCGTCGGCGATCTCGGGCACTTCGAGTTCGAACAGGCGCTCCATGAAGGCCGGATCGGCGCGCGAGATGATGACCTGCGGCGTGCCGGCGATGTCGCGCGCGACTTCTTTGACGACCGCGCGGATCATGTCGCCCTTGCGGTAGCGGTCTTTCAGCAGTTGCTCCTCGCGCGGGAGGACGAGTTCGGTGCGCTCGTGGATGACGAGCACTTCCTTGCGGCGCGTCTGGTAGACCTCGCCGATCACGATCTCGCCGATCATGTCGGCGTACTGCTCGTGGATGTTGTCCTTTTCGATGTCGCGGATGCGCTGCGCGAACGTCTGCCGGGCGGTGAGCACGGCGCGGCGCCCGAAGTCCTGCACCGAGACCTCCTCGGCGACCTCGTCGCCCTCCTCGAAGTCCGCGTCGATCTTGTGGGCCTCGGTCGTCGAGATCTGCGTGACCGGGTCCTCGACATCGAAGTCGCTGACGACGGTGCGTACGTGGATGATCTGGATGTCGCCGTTGTCGGGGTTGAAGATGATCTCGAAGGGGTCTTCGGCGGTGGCGCCGTACCGCTTGTTGATCATCGCCCGGAAGACATCCTCCATGATGAGCTGGAGGGCGTCGCGGTCGATGTCTTTTTCGCTCGCAATTTCGGCAAACGAGGAAACGAGGGTCGAACTCTGCATCTCAGGAAGGAATCAAAGGAAGGGAAGAAGGGCCGGGTGCGCGCGCCTCACCACGGCAGCAGCACGCGGGCCTCGATGAGGTCGTCGAAGGCGACGGTCAGGGGCGCTGAGATCGCGTCGGGCGACGGCGGCGGCGGCGCGCTCTTGCTGCGTCCGCCCTTGCCCGGTGCTTTCTTGACCACCGCAGCCTTGACCAGGGCGTCGGCGGGGTCGGGGACGAGCGTGAGCGTCGACGCCGTCACCGCGTCGAGCAGCCCCTCGGCGCGGCGCGTCGTGGCGCCGGGCGTGGGAGCCGTGCCGCTGGGCTGGCCGCTGGGCTGGCCCGCTTCGGCCTCGACGACCTCATCCGGCGGGAACGCCGCCGCGCGAACGTCGATGCGGAGGCGGCGCCCGATGTGGCGGGCGAACTGGCGCGGCAGCACGAGCGGCTTGCTGGCGCCGGGCGAGGAGATGTTGAGGAGGTACTTGTCGGGCATCACCTCGTCGAGCGCGAACCCGATCTCCCGCGAGAGCTGCGCGAGATCGTCGACGCCGATGCCCGCGTCGGTGTCGGCGAAGATCTCGACGATGTGCTGCCCGCTGCGCCCCTTGACCTCGACGCCGGTCACGAACGCCTCGCGCGAGGCCGCAACCTCGTCGGCGACGGCGCGGACGCGGTCGGCGAGCGGGAGGGCGGAATCGTCGGTGGGCAGCATGGCGGGACGCGAAGGGGAAGACGTGCGGAGAAGCGGGGTCGGCGGAGGCGGTGCGGCAGGGGCAACAAAAAAGGGCGGCTCGTCACCGCCCTGATGTCACCCCGGAACGTTCCGCCGGGAACGCCTGCACGGATGGGTCTGCCCGAGGGGCGTGGCCGGTGTGCAGCAGCGGCGGTGGTACCGGCCCGTTTCGGCAGCGGTTCCTCTGGATTGCGTGCGGAACGTGCGCGTGCGGAGAGGCGCCTGTCCCGACGCCGAACCTGTCAGGTCCGGGGACGTGAACAGGTTGGCACATGGACTGCGCTCCGTCGTCCTCGCGGCGCACGGTGTCGGGCGAGAACGCGGGCGCGCGGACGGCCCCGTACGCGCACGGCGGGTCATCGGACGGGATGGAACGGCCCCGTTCCATCTGTCAGGCGCGGCGGCCCGTAGATTCGTCCGGTCTTCGCCCCAGGTCCGCGCCGCACCCGGTCGCTGCCCCGCCGCACCCGCCACCCGCCCCGAACTCCCACCGATGGACGACACGATTCTGCTCCCGGTCGGCACCGTGCTCGGCAGTCAGTTCACCGTCGAGGGCGTGCTGGGCAAGCCCGGCGGCTTCGGCGTCGTCTACCTCGCGCTCGACACGCGGCTCGACACGCACGTCGCCGTCAAGGAGTTCTTCCCGCGCACGCTCGCCTCGCGCAGCGCCGACGGGGTGACCCTGCGCCCCAACACCGCCGACGACGCGGCGGCGCTGGAGGCGGGGCGCCAGCGCTTTCTCGAGGAGGCGCGCCTCCTCGCGCGCTTCCAGCATCCGGGTGTGGTGCGCGTGCGCGGCTTCTTCGAGGAGAATGGCACGGCGTACCTGGTGATGGACTACCTCGACGGCCTGCCGCTCTACCAGTACGTCGACCGCATGGGCGGGCGGGTGCCGGTCGAGACCGCCCTCGGCATCGCGCGGCCCGTGCTCACGGCCCTCGGCGAACTCCACGCGGCGAGCATCCTGCACCGCGACATCGACCCCCACAACGTCTACATCACCCGCCGCGGCGATGTGGTGCTGCTCGACTTCGGCTCGGCGCGAGAGGCGACCGAGGAAGCGACACGCGCCCTCTCGGTGGTGGTCAAGCCCGGCTATGCGCCCTACGAGCAGTACGGCAGCCGGTCGCGCCAGGGGCCGTGGACGGATGTGTACGCCCTCGGCGCGACGCTCTACCGCCTCGTCACCGGCGTCGTCCCCCCGCCCGCGACCGAGCGCCTCGTCGACGACGACTTGAAGCCCGTGCGCGCGCTCGCCCCCGACGTGCCGCCGGCGATCGCACAGGCCATCGAGCACGCCCTCGCCGTGCAGCCCCACGACCGGCCGCAAACGGCGGAGGCCTTCGCCGAGGCCCTCTTCGGCCTTGACGCGCACGCACCCGCGCCGGCGCACGTCCCGGCCCCGCCTCCCGAGGTCGAGAACATTCCCGCGTCCGCTCCCCTCGCCGAGCCTGCCCGGGCCGCTCCGTCGGTGGTGCAGGTCGTGCCGCAGCCGGACGCGCCGGTCCACGCAGCGGCTGCAGCGGTCGACCCGGCACCTCTCCCGCGTGCGGCTCCAGCAGTATCGCCGCGGGTGTACGACGATGCACCTCCGCGCCGCTCGCCCGTGTGGTGGGCACTTCCCCTCGTGCTTGTCGCCTTCGCCGGTCTCTACGCGGCCACGCGAGGTGATGCCGACGACAGCGGCCGCGTCGCCTCTGAGGCCGGGACCTTCGCATCCGGGCGCATCGACCGCATCGACGGGCGGACGGTGGGAATCGACGGGCAGACCTACCGCACTGCCGACGGCCTGGCCCTCGGTGGCCTCGCGGCGGGCGATTCGGTGCAGTACCGGATCGGAGCCGGCGGCGACCTGATCTGGATCTCGAAGACCGGGTCGCCTGACCGACCCGCCGAGGTCGCGCGCGTGGACACCGCCCGCCTCGCAGCGCTCGACACCAGCGCCCGCGTGGCCGAGGCACCGGTGCGCGCCCCCGAACCGACACCTGAACCAGAACCCGAGGCGCCGCCCGTCCGGCAGCCCGAGCCACCGCCGGACACGACGCGTTCGCCACCGACCGAGCCGGACGTCCGCGCGCCTGAGGGTCCCGTTCCCGCCCGCGAAGTGCGCGCCTTTCTCGACCGCTTCCTCGACCTCTCCGAGCGCAACGAGCCCGACATCATCGCCTACTACGCGCCCCGCGTGGACCGCTACTTCGGGAGGCGCAACGTCTCGCGCGATGCGGTCGCGGAGGAGTTCGAACGGTACACGCGCCAGTGGCCGACCCGCACCTACCGGTTCACCGGCGAGCCCACCGTGGTTGACGAAGGACCCGGATTCGTGGTCGTCGAAGTTCCAATCCGCTACCGCGTCTCCAACGGGACCCGCTCGCTCTCGGGGACCCGCACGACCCGCTACAAGATCAAAACCGTCGACGACCGCCTGTCGCTGACCGAGATCTCCGAGCGGTAATGACGCGACGTGCGATCTATAGGCTTCACGATCCGTCGTCTTCCGACTCGAACGGCCCGGTGTAGGCGACGCCGTCCCACGTGCAGAGCTCGGCCCAGACCACCGTCGGCAACAGCAGCGCCGGCGGAGTCGGCTCAGCAGACCGATTCCAGACGGCCCAGCGCACGCCGTCGGACGTGTCGGCAGCGACGTCGCCGGTCCACTCTGCGGGCTGGAGGGCGACGATGCAGGCGAAGACGTCGGCGAGAGGCACGGCCGGCGGAGTGCCGAGGTGGAGATGGAAGGTAATCTCCCAGGTTGCCTCCATCTTCCAGTACGGCTGAGGCGGCGACGCCATGTCGACGCGCGACACGCCGGGCACGGCCGCCAGGCGCGCCTGCATGGCCGCAGCGGCGTCCGTGGCGGTGGGCTCGCCATCGGCCTCCACCATCGGGCGGAAGACGAGGAAAAGAGGCGGCGCGGCGTCCACGGGCAGGCTCACCGGCGCGTCAGGCGTCCTCGCGGCGGACGGTGTCGGGCGAAAACGCGGGCGCGCAGACGGCCCAGTACTCGCATGGCTCGGTGGCGGACGGGTTCGAGTAGCGAATGCGCTCGCCCGCCACGCACAGCACCGTCTGGCCTGCGCAGACGTCCATCAGCCCATCGTCGTGCTCGACGCGCATCGTGCCCGCGAGGACGATCGTCACCTCGTCGAACGTCGGCGCCTGCCACGGCTCCGACCACGACGGCGGCGCGATCATGTGCGCGACCGACGCGCTCGCCGTCCCCGTCGACGCCCGCCCGACGTGTTCCTCGATGAGCTTCTCGCCCGGCACGGGAATGCGGACGGGGTCGGTGATGTGGGTGGGCATAGGGGATGGTGGGTTGGGGTGTTGGGGATGGGAACGGCGACGCGCGTGGGCTTCTGACACGGGAAAACCGACCCCTTCGAGGGAGCTCCGCGCGCAGCGCGGGTCGTCAAGTTCTGTCTTGATCTTCGACGCCTGTCATTGCGAGGAGCGCAGCGACGCGGCTGGATCGACAGGCGCGAGCCGGATTGCCACGGCCCTTCCAGGGCCTCGCAATGACACATCAGGAATGTGGATGCAGAACTGAACAGCCCTGCCTCAAGGGAGGGGTTCAACCAAACAGCCTTTGAGAATGGGTGGACTGGAGACACAGTCTGCAACGGCGAAACGTCTGCAATCCCCAATCCTCCATTTCCCCCGTCACTTCCTCCCCTTGCCCATCGGGTCGGCGCCGTCGCGGGCGAGGGTGGCGAGGACGTTGTCGAGGACGGCGAGGCCTTCGTCGATCTCTGCGCCGGTGACGGTGAGGGGCGGGCGGAAGCGGATCGAGTGGCTGCCGCAGCCGAGCATCACGACGCCCGCCTCGTAGGCGAGATCGACGGCGCGGTTGCGGTGGCCCGGCGTCGGCAGGTCGAAGGCGCAGAGCGTGCCGCGCCCGCGCACCTGGCTCACGAGGTCGCCGTGGCGGTCTTCGACGCCGCGCAGGCCCGCCATCAGGTGCTCGCCCATCGCGCGCCGAGTGAGCGACGAGGTTCTCGGACTCGATGACCTCGAGGATGCGGTCGAAGCGCACCATGTCGGCGAGGTTGCCGCCCCACGTCGAGTTGATGCGCGAGGAGACGTGGAAGACGTTCGTCTCGACCTCGTCGAGCTTGCGCCCGGCGAGGATGCCGCACACCTGCGTTTTCTTGCCGAAGGCGAGGATGTCCGGCTCGACGCCCATCGCCTCGTGGCACCAGAACGCGCCCGACGCGGCCACGCCGGTCTGCACCTCGTCGAAGATCAGGAGCGCGTCGTTCTCGTGGGCGAGGTCGCGGAGGGCGGCGAGGAACGCGGGGCGCAGGTGGCGGTCGCCGCCCTCGCTCTGGATCGGCTCGACGAGGATGCAGGCGATGTCGTCTCCGGCGTCGTGGAACGCCTGTTTGGCCTGCGCGAGCGAGCGGGCCTCGCGGCGCATCGTCTCCGCCTCGTCGATGCCGCCGCCGCGCGTGAAGAGCACGGCAGGACTTTCGATGCGCGGCCACGGGAATTTCGGGAAGCCGGCGACCTTGCGCGGGTCGGTGTTCGTCAGCGACATCGTGTAGCCCGAGCGCCCGTGGAAGGCGTGCTCGAAGTGGAGCACCTGGTGCCCGACCTCGCGGCGGTGGCCCTTCGCGTAGTTCTTCTGCACCTTGTAGTCGAAGGCGGCCTTCAGGGCGTTCTCGACGGCGAGCGCGCCGCCCTCCACGAAGAAGGCGTACGGCAGGTGCTCGGGGATGCCGACGCGGGAGAACGTGTCGACCATCCGGGCCATGTGGGCCGTGTAGACGTCGGAGTTGGCGACCTTGTTGAGCGCCGCCTGCTGGAGCCGCGCGAGGAACGCCGCATCGCCGGTGAGGGCCGGGTGGTTGATGCCGAGCGGCATCGAGGCGTAGAAGCCGAAGAGATCGAGGTACGTGCGCCCGGTGACGCCGTCGGCGAGGCGGAGGCCGAGCGAGCGGTCGAGGTCGAGCACGAGCGGCAACCCGTCGGCGAGCAGATGCCGCCCGATGGTCGAGCGGACGTGCGCGTAGTCGGGCGCTGCGGCCGGGGGCGGGGCGAGGGTCGTCAGTTCCATAGGTGTTGGTCGTGAGTTGTTAATCGTTTGTCGTGGATCCAGAGTCGTAGAGGGTGTCCCCCGTAGGGGTGGGTCTCGACCCGCCCGCGCTCCGCACCTGAACCGCGCCGCCGAGCGCCGCCGCCATCCCCATCGTCGGACCCACCGAAGACGGGCGACGGGTGCGCAGGTTTCCCCCGCCGCCGCGCACCGGCAGCGACCGGCGCGTCCGCCCCCGCGCGGTGTGCGACGGCGGCGCCAAGATACGCCCCCGTTACAGGCAGGAACGCCCCACCGCGGCGCCCCGTTCGGACGCCACGCCCTCCGTCCGTTCCCGCTTCCGCGCCCGACCCTGCGCCCGCCTTCCGTGCCCGACCTCCTCGACGCCCCTGCTGCCCTGTCGCCCGCTGCGGCGCCCGCCGCCCGCCCGGCCCCCGTCCTCCCCGGCGCCGCCCCGCTGCGCACCGCCCGCAAAGACGCCCTCGACTTCGACTTCGACGGCTTCGCCGCCCTCCCGGTCGTCGAGGCGCCGCTCGTGCTGAACACGCGCGGGCAGCGCCCCGACTGGCTGCGCGTCAAACTGCCCTACGGCGAGACCTACAAGAGCGTCGTCGGCCTCGTCGAGGAGTTCAACCTCCACACCGTCTGCCAGAGCGCCCGCTGCCCCAACATGGGCGAGTGCTGGACGGCGGGCACGGCGACGTTCATGATCCTCGGCAACGTCTGCACGCGCTCGTGCGGCTTCTGCGCCATCATGACCGGCCGCCCCGACGCCGGTCTGGACTACGACGAGCCGCGCCGCGTCGCCGAGGCCGCGCGCATCATGGGCCTCAACCACGTCGTCGTCACGTCGGTCAACCGCGACGAGCGCCGCGACGGCGGCGCGCCGATCTTCTCCGAGACCATCCGCCTGGTCCGCGAGGCCCGCCCCGGCTGCACCGTCGAGGTGCTCATCCCCGACTTCCGCGGCATCTGGGACGCGCTCGACGTGGTCATCGAGGCCCGCCCGGACATCATGAACCACAACGTCGAGACCGTCCCGCGCCTCTACCGCCGCGTTCGCCCGCAGGCCGTCTACCAGCGCTCGCTCGACGTCCTCGCCCGTTCCAAAGACGCCGGCCTGCGCACCAAGAGCGGCATCATGGCCGGTCTGGGAGAGACCGAGGACGAGGTCGTGGCCCTCATGAAGGACTTCGTCGACATCAAACTCGACGTCATGACCATCGGCCAGTACCTGCAGCCGACGAAGATGCACCTGCCCGTCGAGGCGTGGGTGCACCCGGACACGTTCCGGCGCTACAAAGAGATCGGCGAGGCGATGGGCATCCCGCACGTCGAGTCCGGCCCGCTCGTCCGCTCGTCCTACCACGCCGAGCGCCACGTCCACGTGTGAGGCAAGCTGCCTCCCCCGCCCCGATGCCGACCTCCGAGACGACTGACGCCGCGCCACGCACCCGTCCCCGCCTCCACCGCTTCACCGCGCAGGAGTACCACGCGATGGGCCGCGCGGGCGTGCTCGCCCCGGATGCTCGCACCGAACTCCTCAACGGCCGCATCCTCACCATGTCTCCCATCGGCTTTCGGCACGCCCTCGTCGTGGAGAACATGACCGACCTGTTTTACGACCTGTACCGGAAGCACGGGCGCGTGCGCATCCAGAGCCCGATCGCCCTCGGCCCGCGCTCGGAGCCGGAGCCGGATGTGATGCTGCTCCGCGCGGACGCTCCGTCGTCGCGCCTTCCCCGCCCCGCCGATGTGCTGCTCGTCGTCGAAGTGTCCGACGCTACGCTCGCCTTCGACCGCGACGTTAAGGTGCCGCTCTACGCCCGCGCGGGCATCGCCGAAGTGTGGATCGTCGATGTCGCCGGGCGCAGCGTCGAGGTGTGGCGCGGGGTGGCGGACGGGGTGTATGGCGAGCGCGTGGCGGTCGCGGAGGACGGACGGGTCGCGCCGGTCGAGATGCCGGATGCGGCGCCGGTCGAGGTCGCGGCGCTGTTCGAGGGGCTGTGATTCAGGCGGATGGAGGGCATGGGCGCGCTGGGCGGGGCGCGACGATGCGGTAATCGGTCGGGGACTCCATTGCGCGGATGCGGGCGGCGGCGCTACCGTTGCGCTCCCTCCTCTCCTACACCTCACCCCTGGTCCTTCCATGGCAGACACCAACTCCTCCGGCAACACCGCCTCGGTGGCCATCGTCATCCTCGTCATCCTCGCCATCGCGGCAGCCGCGTGGTTCTTCATGAACGGCAACATCGGCGGCGGCGGCAGCGTCCCCGACAAGGTCGATGTCAACATCAACGCGCCCGGCGACGGCAAGTAACGCGTCCTTCTGAGCGTCGCGGCCCGCGTGTCCTTCGGGGATGCGCGGGCCGCATGCGCTGTGGGGATGCCGAAGCGGACGGCCCGGCCGTCGCATTTCCCGCCCTCTTGGCCGAGCCGTCACCTGCGCGACCGGTGCGCCCGCGTAGCTTCGCCCAATGCGCCGCCGCTCGCGCGCGGCGCCACGCCTTTCGCACCCACACCCCGATTTCGATGGAGCGCACGCTCGCCATCATCAAGCCCGACGCCGTCGCCGCCGGACACGCTGGAAAGATCCTCGACGCCATCCTCGGCGCCGGCTTCACCGTCCGCGCCATGCGGCTTGCCCGCCTCACGCAGGCCGAGGCCGAAGGCTTCTACGCCGTCCACGCGGGCCGCCCGTTCTTCGGCGAACTGACCGAATTCATGGCGTCCGGCCCGTGCATCCCGATGGTGCTCGAAAAGGACGGCGCCGTCGCCGCCTGGCGCGAGTTGATCGGCGCGACCGATCCCGCCGAGGCCTCCGAGGGCACGATCCGCGCCCGCTTCGCCGAGTCGAAGGGCCGCAACGCTGCCCACGGATCGGATTCGGTCGAGAACGGACAGATCGAGGCGAACTACTTCTTCGCCGAATCGGAGATCGTCGCCATCACCGCCTGAGTCGCTGATCTGACGGTCTTCCGACGGCCCGTTGCCTCTGTGGTGACGGGCCGTCGTGCGTTTGCCGGACCGCCGAGGTCGTTTCTGTGGACACGGATGGGAAACGGGGGCGGTGCAGCCTGGCGGGGTGCCCTCCGCCCATCAGCGCACCCCGGCGCGGCCCGGCAGCTTTGGCGCGCCGCGCGCGTTGAGATGGCGCCGCCTGTCGTTCCTTGCCGGACCGGACGACCCGCGGCGAACGATCCTCGCCAGACGACTCACGATCCACGCAAACGATGATGCCCGACGCTCCCCGCCTTCTCGTCGTCGAGGACGACGACGACCTGCGCACGCTCGTCGCCGCGCGCCTCGCCGACGAGGGCTACGCCGTCACGACCGCCGCGACCGGCCCCGACGGCCTCGCCGCCGCCCTCGACGCCGAAGACGGCGCCGCGCCCGACCTCGTCGTGCTCGACGTGATGCTGCCGGGAATGGGCGGCCTCGACGTGGCGCGCGAACTGCGCGCCCGCCTGCCGCGCGTCTACATCGTGATGCTCACCGCGCGCGCGAGCGAGACCGACCGCGTCGTCGGCCTCGAAGTCGGCGCCGACGATTACCTGACGAAGCCCTTCGGCCTCTCCGAACTCGTCGCCCGCGTCCGCGCCGGCCTGCGGCGGATGCGCCTCGACGCCCCGTCGGCCGATGCGTCCGAGAGCACGGCGCCGCTCGTACTCGGCGACGTGACGCTCGACGTTGCGCGGCGCGAGGTGCGGCGCGGCGGCGAGGTCGTCCATCTGACAGTGCGGGAGTTCGACCTGCTCGTCTTCCTCGCCCGCCACGCCGAGCGTCCGTTCACGCGCGCCCAACTGCTCGAACAGGTCTGGCAGATCCGCTTCGAGGGCTACGACCGCACCGTCGATTCGCACGTGCAGCGCCTGCGCGCCAAGATCGAGACCGATCCGGCGTCGCCGCGCCTCATCCGCACCGTCTGGGGCATCGGCTACAAACTGACGACCGAGGACGCGTAATGAGGTGGTTCGGTGAACGTCTCCCTTGAGGGAGGCGGCCCGCCGCGACGGCCCCGCACACACCGGGCGCTTCCTCCACCCCGATCCATCCACAGCCGACGACCCACGACAACCCCTCTCCACGCGTCCAACCGGCTCCTCCGTGCGCCAGGGCGGGCGCACGCTGAAAATGCGACGACGGTGAGGAAGTCCGGCGACCATACGCCATCTTGCGCTTCACCTGAAGGCTCCCCTTGCGCACCGCCCCCGTGCCCCGGAGCAGATTCAGTCCCAGACGACGCACGACCGATAGGTTCGCCGCCCCGTGATCGGCCGCACGCGGCTCTCATCCTCGCCAAAGGCCACGTCGAGCACCCAGTGCACCGGGTTCTCGATGCCCCAGTGATCGCGCACGGCCCCGAGCAAGCGCTCCGCATCGCCCGCCGTCTCAGCGCCGAGGCTGCTGAGAACGTAGCGCCGCTGCCGCGTCACCGCACCGCCGACGTGCCGCTCCGACTCGATCATCACCACGCTCCGAAGACCCGCCCACCGCTTCCGCTCGGGTTAGCCAGTCGAGATCCGACGAGGCCCAGAGGCGCCGCACCTCCTTGCGACCGTGCCCGATCTCACGCGTCTCGGCGTAGCAGGCAAATGCGCTCGCGTGGCGTGGTGGCGTGAGCGTCCCGAAGACGTTGCGCACGTCGTCGCAGAGCCGGGAGTGCCAGAGAGTTTGGCGGGGTCGGCGGCGGCGGCGAGCCGCTCGTCGAGGAGTTCGGGTCGGATGGTCCTGTGGGTCAGGGTGTCGCGGAAGGTCCATCCGGGACGACTGCGTACACAAGATTCCTGACACTCCCTCTCGTTTGCCCTCCGCACCTGACGACCCTCGACGCCCGTTTCGCCCGCAGCGAAGACGCCGGATGCGGCGTCTCTACGGTCCCCACTCGCTCCGTTTTTTCCATCCCCCATGCCCACCGATTCTGCCGCCCTGCCCTCTGCCGGGTTCCACATCGACCCCGCGCCTGCGCCCGTCGGGGCGCCGGATCTCGCGCGGGCCACGTTCGCCGCGACGCGTCCGGTGGCATACGAGGCGCTCGTGTACGTTCCCGACGCCGCCATCCGCCCGGCCCGCCTGCCGCTCGTCGTCGCGCTCCACGGCGCCGGGGAGCGCGGCACGCACCTGCCCGACGTCGCGCGCCACGGCCTCACCCGCCGCCTCGCCGACGGCTTCCGCCCGCCCTTCGCCGTCGTCGCGCCGCAGTGCCCGGCGGATCGGTGGTGGGACCTCGACGCTCTCCTCGCCCTCCTCGACGGTGCCCTCGATCGCCTCGGCGCCGACCCGGCGCGCGTGGCCATAACGGGTTTATCGATGGGTGGATACGGCGCGTGGGGACTCGCCACGCGCGCCCCCGAGCGCATCGCCGCCTGCGCGCCGGTGTGCGGCGGCGGCCACCCGTTCTTCGCCGACCGCCTCCGCACCGTCCCCATCCGCGCCTACCACGGCGCCCTCGACGACGTCGTGCCGCTGCGCGCATCGGTCGAGATGGTCGACGCCGTCAACGCCGCCGGGGGCGCCGCCACCCTCACCGTCTACCCCGACGCCGCCCACGACAGCTGGACGCCCGCCTACGCCGACGACGGGCTGTACGCGTGGTTCGAGGCGTGCTGGGCGGGGCGATGACGCGCCGCTGGTGGTTGGTCGTTGGTGGTTTGTTGGTGGTGGCCGTCGGTTGAGGGGCGCGGGTAGCCGTGACGGCGACGGGGTGACGGCGCGACCGGGCAGCGGTTTCGGCGACGTTTCACCGGCGCCGCGCCGCGATTCGGCGAACATCGGCGCTTCGGCCTTTCGCTTTTCCCTGCCCCGACCCGATGATCCAGCTCACCGGCACCTTCCTCGACGAGATCACCCACGACATCCCCTCGCAGAACTGGGGGCCGGACGAGTGGGCCGCCGACTTCGCCGCCATGGCCGCCGTCGGCATCGACACCGTCATCCTGATCCGCTCGGGCTACCGCAAGAAGGTGACCTTCGACTCGCGCGTGCTGCGCGACCGCGTCGGGACGCTGCCCGCGTACGGCGACCTCGTCGACCTCTTCCTCTCGCTCGCCGAGGACCACGGGATGACGCTCTTCTTCGGCACCTACGACGCGGGCGTCTACTGGGACGGCGGCGACTACGGCATCGAGGTCGAGATCAACAAGCCGTTCTGCGCCGAGGTCGTCGAGCGCTACGGGCACCGCCGCGCCTTCGGCGGGTGGTACATCTCGCACGAGATCTCGACCTACAACCCCGGCATGATGCAGGTCTACGAGGACCTCTCGGCCCACCTGCGGCGCCTGCGCGACCTTCCGATCCTGATGTCGCCGTTCATCAAGGGTGTCAAGCAGTTCGGCGACGGTGCGCTCTCGCTCGACCAGCACGCGGCGGAGTGGGAGGAGACCTTCAAGCGTCTCGCCGGGCACGTCGACATCGTCGCCTTCCAGGACGGCAACGTCCCCCTCGCCGACCTGCCCGATTACCTCCGCGTCAACCACGACCTCGCCGCCGCCAACGGCATCGCCTCGTGGTCGAACGTCGAGTCGTTCGGGCGCGACGCGCACATCAAGTTTCCACCCGCCGACATCCGTCACCTGCGCTACAAGATGGAGATGGCGGCGCAGGCGGGCGTGGAGAAGCTCATCACGTTCGAGTGGTCCCACTTCATGAGCCCCCACGCGACGCTCTTCCCGTCAGCCCGCACGCTCCACGCGCGCTACGTCGAGTGGCTGCGCGAGCAGGGATGGAAGGGGAGATGGTGAGTTGGTGAGAGGTTGAGTTGGTGGGAGGTTTGAGTGCCGAGGTGGCGGGATGGATCAGCGGGAAGGTGCCGCACGTCGCAATCCCAAAAACTCACGATCCCACAACCTCACAAATCCACCATCTCCCATCACGTCTGGATGACGCCTGGGTGGAAGCGCGGAACGTCGGGGTTGTGGGCGGCGGCGTCGATGCCCATCGCGAGGTAGGCGCGGGTGTCTTCGGGGGCGATGATCTCGTCGACCCAGAGGCGCGCGGCGGCGTAGACGGGGTCGGTCGTGCGGTCGTAGCGGGCCTGGATGTCGGCGAGGCGCGCGGCTTCCTCTTCGGGCGTCAGCGTCTTGCCCTGCTTTTTGAGCTTCGCCTGCTCGATCGAGAGGAGCGTCTTCGCCGCCTGCGAGCCGCCCATGACGGCGATGCGCGCCGTCGGCCATGCGAGCATCATCCGCGGGTCGTAGGCGCGCCCGCACATCGCGTAGTTGCCGGCGCCGTAGCTGTTGCCGACGACGACGGTGAACTTGGGCACCGTGCTCGTCGCCACGGCCGAGACCATCTTGGCGCCGTCCTTGATGATGCCGCCGTGCTCGGCGCGCGTGCCGACCATGAAGCCGGTCACGTCCTGCAGGAACACGAGCGGGATGGTCTTCTGGTTGCACGCGAGCACGAAGCGCGCGGCCTTGTCGGCGGAGTCGGAGTAGATGACGCCGCCCGCCTGCATCTCGATGCCGCCCGTGCGCTGCGCCTTCACCAGCAAGCGCTGGTTGGCGACGATCCCGACGCTCCACCCGTCGATGCGCGCATAGCCGCAGAGGAGCGTCTGCCCGTAATCGGCCTTCACCTCCGTCCACGACCCTGCATCGACGATCCGGGCGATGACCTCGCGCATGTCGTACGGCGTCGTCGCGCTCGTCGGCACGACGGCGGTGAGTTCGGACGGATCGTACGCCGGATCGACCGCCTCGGCGCGGGCGAACGGCGCCGGGGCGCGCGGCGGGAAGTGCGAGACGAGGCGCCGGATCGTCTCGATGCACTCGCTGTCGTCGGCGACGGTGTAATCGACGACGCCGCTGATCGGACCGTGCGTGCTCGCGCCGCCGAGCCGCTCGCCGTCGACGACCTCGCCGATGGCAGCGCGCACGAGGAACGGTCCGGCGAGGTAGAGAGAGCCCGTGCCCTCGACGAGGATCGCCTCGTCGGACATGATCGGCAGGTAGGCGCCGCCGGCGACGCACGAGCCCATCACCGCCGCGATCTGCGGGATGCCCTTCGAGGAGAGCACCGCGTTGTTGCGGAACATGCGCCCGAAGTGATCGCGGTCGGGGAAGATCTCGTCCTGCATCGGCAGGAACACGCCCGCGCTGTCGACGAGGTACACGATCGGCAGGTGGTTTTCGAGGGCGATGTCCTGGGCGCGGAGGTTCTTCTTGGCGGTGATCGGAAACCACGCGCCCGCCTTGACGGTCGCGTCGTTGGCGACGATGACGACGCGGCGGCCCATGACCGTCCCGACGCCGGTCACGACGCCCCCGCCGGGGCATCCGCCCTCGTCGTCGTACATGTCCTCGCCCGCGAACGTGGCGAGATCGAAGAACCGCGTTCCGTCGTCGCACAGAGCGGCGACGCGCTCTCGCGCCGTCATCTTGCCGCGGGCGTGCTCGCGCGCCATGTAGCGCTCTCCGCCGCCCTCGGCGATGGTCGCCCGGCGGGCCTCGATGGCGTCGAGCAGAAACTGGTAGTCGGCGCGGCGCGCGGCGGGTACGGACGTGTCGGGGAGCGGCGAGCCGAGGATGCGGGGCATGAGGCGGGGCGTGGGGCGCGGAAGGGCTTTTCAGTGGCTGGAAGATAGCCGAGCGGAGACGGCGGCAGACCCCAACCTGTTCAGGTCCCCGACCGGACCGGTTCGCGCGGCGGCGTCTGGCAGTCGTGGAGTTTGAGATCGGCCCGAAACGCCCGACCTGTCCTTGCGAGGAGCGCCCTTCGAACCGGGCAGGTGTGAGGACCTGACAGGTTTGCCCGTCGCGGCGGGACGTGCGGTGTGGCGGGGCCGCGCTATCTTCGGCGCCTCCCTCCTCCGCCTCCAATGACCTTCTTCGAAGCGCTTCTGCGCGGCCTCCTCGGCATCGCCGTCATCCTCGGCATCGCCGCCGCCGTCTCCTCGCACCGGCGGCAGATCCCGTGGCGCACCGTCGGGGTCGGCCTTGCCCTGCAGATCGTCTTCGCGCTCTTCGTCATCAAGGTGCCCTTCGGGGCGACGCTCTTCGGGCACATCGGCGAAGGGTTCGCGGGCCTCGTCGGGTTCACGCAGCAGGGCGCGGCGTTCGTCTTTGGCGATGGCCTCGCGCGGGCGAACGGCCCTCTCGGCTTCGTCTTCGCCTTCCAGGTGCTCCCGACGATCATCTTCTTCGGTGCCTTCACGAGCCTGCTCTACCACCTCGGCCTCTTGCAGTGGATCGTGCGCGGCTTCGGCACCGTCATGGCCAAAACGATGCGCCTCTCGGGCGCCGAGAGCCTCAGCGCCGCCGGCAACATCTTCCTCGGGCAGACCGAGGCGCCGCTGCTGGTGAAGCCGTACGTGAAGTCGATGACACACTCCGAGCTGTTCGCCCTCATGGTCGGCGGCATGGCGACGCTCGCGGGCGGCGTGCTCGCGAGCTACATCACCCTGCTTGGCGGCGGCGACAAGGTGGCGGAGGCGCAGTTCGCGTCGAGCCTGCTCGCGGCGAGCATCATGAACGCCCCGGCGGCGCTCTTCCTCGCCAAGATGATCATCCCCGAGACCGGCGAGCCGCTCACGCGCGGCAACACGAAGCTCGAATCGGAGAAGACGGCCAGCAACGCCATCGAAGCCGCCGCGGCGGGCGCAAGCGATGGCCTGATGCTCGCGCTCAACGTCGGCGCGATGCTGCTCGCCTTCATCGCCCTCATCGCCCTCATCAACGCGGCCCTCGGCTGGGTTGGCGACGTGACGACGCTGAACTCCGTCATCGGCTCGGCCTCGGGCGGACGCTTCGACGCGCTCTCGTTCCAGTCGATCTTCGGTTTCCTGTTCGCGCCGTTCGCGTGGGCCATCGGCATCGAATCGAAGGACATCCTGCTCTTTGGAAGCCTGCTCGGGCAGAAGGTATCGGTCAACGAGTTCGTGGCCTACCTCGACCTCGCAAGCATGAAAGACCAGCTCTCGCCGCGCTCGGTGACGATGGCGACGTACGCGCTCTGCGGCTTCGCCAACTTCTCGTCGATCGCCATCCAGATCGGCGGCATCGGCGGCCTGGCCCCCGAGCGCCGCGGCGAGATCGCCAGCCTCGGCCTCCGCTGCGTCCTCGCCGGCAGCCTCGCCACGTGCCTCTCGGCGACCCTCGCGGGCATTTTGATCGCGCTGTGACGGGTTGGGGATGGGGAATGGGGGATGGGTGCGGGCGTGGGTGTGGCGATGTCTCCCGATCGACCGTTACCGGATGGTGGACTGCCGCCGGGCACCGGCGCGTGTGGGCGTCGTGAACGAGGCTCATCCCACCCGATTCCTCCCCCATGGCCACCGCCACCTCCCGCAAGGCCCTGCCGCTCGACGCTTCGAGCCGCAAGGAGACCGCCACCAAGCTCCAGACGTTCCTCTACAACCTCATCTCGCTCCGCCTCGGCGTGCAGCAGGTCCACTGGAATATCCAGGGCAACCGCTTCTACGGTGTCCACACGATGCTCGGCGGGTTCTACGAGACGCTCGACCACGAGATCGACGAGATGGCCGAGCGCATCCTCGCCCTCGGACACCCGGCCGACGGACGCCCGGACCGCGTCGCCGCCGAGAGCGTGCTGCCCGCCTCGCCGGAGGGCTTCATCTCCATCGAGAACGGCCTCAAGCACCTCCTCTCGCAGTACGAGGCCTTCGACCAGCACACCGAGGACACCCGCTCGGAGGTCGAGGACATCGACGCGGTCACGCACGACATGCTCGTCCACGTGCTCGAGCTCTCGCAGAAGCAGCAGTGGATGATCCGCTCGCACTTCCCGTCCGCCGAGGCCGCCCGCTGATCGCCCGCACCCCAACGCACAACGCGCCCCCCGACGGTCAGGTCGAGGGGCGCGTTGTCGTTTCGAGCGGCACCGTTTGGCCCGCGCCGCGCGTCAGCGGGCCACGACGAGCGTGCGCGTGAGGGCGCCGCTCGGGGTGACGAGGCGGTAGACGTACGTCCCCGAGGAGAGCGCCGTCGCGTCGAGCGTCGCGGCGTGCGCCCCGGCGTCGAGAGTGCGGTCGACGAGGCGGGCGACTTCGCGGCCCATCAGGTCGTAGACGACGAGCGTGACCGGCGACGCGCTCGGGAGCGTGAAGCGGATCGTCGCCGACTGACTCGCCGGGTTCGGCGAGTTCTGCGCGAGCGTGAGGTCGGTCACGCGCGGGGCATCGCCCGCCGCCGTCGTCGCGCCGCCGGTGAAGCGGACGTCGGAGACGGCGAGCGAGAAGCTGCGGCTCGCCTGCCGGTCGCCGAGGGCGTAGAAGGCCACCATCGTCACGTCGCCCGCGGTGAAGCGCGCCGACCCGGCGCCGACGGGCGCGAGGCTGGCGAACGGCACGCGGACGGGCCCGCCGGACGGGTTGGCCGGGAGGTTGGCGACGAACTTGCCGTTCCACGCCGTCACCGACGCCTTCTCGACGAGCAGCTGCACAGGCACGGTCGAGCGGTACGTGAACTCGACGGCGCTGTAGGCCGTCAGGTCGACCGGCGCTCCGGCGGGGCGGAGGTAGCGGAACAGGCTCACGTAGTCGTTGACGGTGCCCTCGATGCTGCTCGCGCGCTCGACGAGGAACGTGCCCGGCTGGGCCGTGCGCGTCTCCGGCGTCGTCGTGAAGCGGGCGACCGTGCCCGTCCCGACGCTGTGGCTCCACGTGCCGTCGGCGAAGTAGAACTGATCCTTCGACGTGGCGTCGTCGATGGTGAACGAGGCGTCGAAGAGGCTGCCGACGTTCAGGCGCACCGGGGTGAGCGGCGTGGAGGCCGTCGCGACGGGAACGGTGATCGTCTGCGCAAACGCCGTCCGGCGGTTCGCCGACGCGTCGGCTTCGGTGGCGGCGACGAGGCCGCGCACCGGGAGCGTGAGCGCCGCGCCGGTCGTGTTGCGAACGAGCACGACGACGGAGCCGCCTTCGTAGCGCCCGCTCACCACGTACGCCGACGGGATCGCCGTGGCGGCGTCGGCGGTGTTGCGGTACTCGACCGGGCCCTGCGCTTCGAGCTTGGCGAGGGCGCTCGCGACGAGCGCGGTGGTGTACTCGGGGCTGACGCTCCACACCTGCACCGTCAGCACCTCCTGCGTGCCCGCGGGCGGCGCGTACTGGCCGGCGGCGAACTTCGACTCGACGATGAAGCCGCTGCCGACGCGGTAGGCGACGAACGAGACGGCGTAGTCGACGGCGCCGTCGGCCTGGATGAGCTTGGAGAGCACGAAGCTCCGGCTGCCCACCATGACGCGGCGCACGTCGTCGAGGCGGCCCCCGCCCAGCCGGTCGCACGTGGCCTTGGCGTGGTCGTAGAGCGCGCCGCCGGGGCTGGTCGCGCCGAAGAGGCCGGCGAGGCGCACGCCATCGGCGCGGATGTAGTCGGCGCCGACGACCTCGCGGGCGTTGGTGACGCCGATGAGGTCACGCGGCGTCGTCTCCATCGCGGCGGTCTGCTGCGGGCCGTTCGCGGGCACGAGTTCGCGGAGCACCGAGGCCGCGCCCGTGGCGTCCGTACCGCTCATCGAGAAGGCAACCGGCGACGGAGGCGCGAGGAGCATCCCGCGGGCGGCGACGTCTTCGCGGCGCTGGTAGAGGCGCTGGGCGAGGAGAATCGCCATCGAGCCTTCCGACTCGACACCCGCGTTCCCACCACCGGACGACCCGACGGTCGTGACGGTCGCTTCGGCGCGGTCGTCCTCGCCGACGATGCCATTGCCGGGCGTCGAGTCCGGGTCGGGCTGGTCGCTGGCGATGACTTCGGCGACGTTGGTGCGCGTGCCGGTGCTCGTCACGCGGGCCTGGATGGTGAGCGTGGCGGTCGCGCCGGACGCAATCGCGCCGACGGTCCAGCGTCCGGTCGTGGCGTCGTAGCCACCCTGGCTCGCCGTTGCGGCGACAAAGGCGAGACCCGCGGGCAGCGGATCGCCGACGGCGACGCCGGTCGCGGAGGCCGGGCCGTCGTTGGTCACGCGGATGGTGAAGGTGACGACATCACCGACGCGCGGCGCCGGGGCGTCGACCGTCTTGGTGAGGCTCAGGTCGGCCTTCGGCGTCACCACCCCAACCGGGGTCGTCGTCGCGCTGTCCTGGTCGTCCTCGCCAGCGACGCCGTTGCCGGGCGTCGAGTCCGGGTCGGGCTGGCTGCTCGCGACGATCTCCGCCGTGTTCGTGTACGGACCCGCCGGGCGAACCGTCGCCATGACCGTCAGCGTCGCCGCCGTGCCGCTCGGGAGCGTACCGAGCGTCCAGCGCCCCGTCACCGCGTCGTAGCTGCCCTGGCTCGGCGCCGCCGACACGAACGCGTAGCCCGCAGGCAGACGGTCGAGAACCGCGACCGCGTCGGTCGCATCCGGCCCCGCGTTGCGCACGGTCACCGTGAAGGTGACGGCGTCGCCGACGGTCGGCGTAGCCACGTCGACGGTCTTGGTGAGGCTCAGGTCGGCCTGCGTGCCGGTCACCGTCGCCGCGTCCTGGTCGTCCTCCGTCGCGTCGTCGTTGTCGGGCACCGAGTCGAGGTCCTGCTGGCCCGCCGCCACGACCTCAGCCGAGTTGCGCTTCGCGCCCGCGCTGGCCACGCGCACGGTGAGCACGAGCCGCGCCGAGCCGCCGATGGCCAGGTCGCCGACCGACCAGAGGCCCGTCGAGGCGTCGTAGCTGCCCTGCGTCGGCGCCGACGAGACGAACGTCAGCCCCGCCGGCAGCAGGTCGCGCACCGACACGCCGGTCGCGTCGGCCGAGCCGTCGTTGCGCACGACGAGCGTGAAGGTCGTCGTCTGGCCGACCGGCACCGCCGCCGCCGCTGCCGTCTTCTGGAGCGAGAGGTCGATCACGCGACCGCCGACGCTCGCCGAGGCGTAGTCGTCCTCGGTCGCCACACCGTTGCCCGGCGTCGAATCCGGATCGTCCTGGTCGCTCGCGATGATCTCCGCCACATTCGTGTAGACGTCGCCATCTGGCACGTTGGTGGTGACGGTGAGCGTGGCGCTCGCCCCGGAGGCGATCGGGGCCGCGAGCGTCCACAGGCCCGTCGCCGGGTTGTACGAGCCGTTGGCCGTCGACGAGGAGACGAAGCCGAGGCCTGCCGGAACCACGTCGCGCACGACGATGCCGCTGGCCGCGCTCGGACCGTCGTTGGCCAGCACGATGGTGAAGGTCACGTTCGTGCCCGCGACCGGGCTCGCGTCCGAGACCGCCTTGCTCAGGCGCAGGTCGGCGAGCGGCGTGACCGTGAGCGGGATCGACGCCTGGTCGTCCTCGGCGGCCACGTTGTTGCCCGGCGTCGAGTCGATGTCGGGCTCGTTGGCCGCCGTCACCTGCGCCGAGTTCACGATCACGCCGTCGGCGTTGGCGCGCACCGTCACCGTCAGCACGGCGGCGCCGTTGATCGGCAGATCGCCGACGCTCCAGAGGCCGGTCGAGGCGTTGTAGGTGCCCTGCGCGGCAGACGCCGACACGAACGTCAGGCCCGCCGGCAAGGCGTCCGTGACGGCGATGCCGGTGGCGTCTGCCGAACCGTCGTTTCGGACGGTGAGCGTGTAGGTCGCCGTCTCCCCGCGACGAACCGTCGAGGGGACCACCGTCTTCTGCAGCGAGAGGTCGATGAACGCACCGCCCACCGTCGCCGAGGCGTAGTCGTCATCGGTCGGCTCGTCGTTGCCCGGTGCCGAGTCCGGGTCCGGCTGGTCGCTCGCGGCCACCTGCGCCACGTTCACGTACGGACCCGCACCCGTCACCGTCGCCACGATGCTCAGCGTCGAGGTCCCACCGACCGGCAGGCTCCCAACCGTCCACAGACCCGTCGAAGCGTCGTAGCTGCCCTGCGCCGGCGCCGCCGACACGAACGTCAGACCCGCCGGCAGGCGGTCGCTCACCACCACGCCGGTGGCCACGCTCGGACCCGCGTTGGCGATGCCGACGGTGAAGGTCACGTTCTGCCCGATGAGCGGGCGCGCGTTGCTCACGCTCTTGGAGACGCTCAGGTCGGCCTGCTTGCCCGTCACCGTCGCCGTCGCCTGGTCGTCCTCGGCGGCGTTGCCGTTGTTGGGCGAGGAGTCCGGGTCGGGCTGGTCGCTCGCGATGACCTCGGCGATGTTGGCGATCGGACCGGCGCGGGTGACGCGGGCGGCGAGCGTGAGCGTGGCGCTCGCGCCGGCGCTCAGGCTCGGGATCGTCCAGACGTCGCCCGAGACGGTGCCACTCGAGGGCGTGGCCGAGACGAGCTCGAGGCCCGCGGGCAGCGCCTCGCGGACGGCCACGCCGGTGGCGGTGTCCGGTCCGTCGTTGGTGAGGCGGATGGTGAAGGTGACCGTCTCGCCGACGTTGGCGCTCGCGCGGTCCACCGTCTTGACGAGGCTCAGGTCCGCGCTGGGCGCGATCGGCGTGGTCGTCGCGCTGTCCTGGTCGTCCTCGCCGGCGACGCCGTTGCCGGGCGTCGAGTCCGGATCGGGCTGGCTGCTCGCCACGATCTCCGCCGTGTTCGTGTACGGACCCGCCGGGCGAACCGTCGCCATGACCGTCAGCGTCGCCGTCGTGCCGCTCGGAAGCGTACCGAGCGTCCAGCGCCCCGTCACCGCGTCGTAGCTGCCCTGACTTGGCGCCGCCGACACGAACGCGTAGCCCGCAGGCAGACGGTCGAGTACCGCGACCGCGTCGGTTGCGTCGGGGCCGTCGCTGTGGACGGCGACCGTGAAGGTGACCGTGTCGCCCACGCGCGGGCTCGCCGCGTTGACCGTCTTGGTGAGGCTCAGGTCGGCCTGCGTGCCGGTCACCGTCGCCGCGTCCTGGTCGTCCTCCGTCGCGTCGTCGTTGTCAGGCACCGAGTCGAGGTCCTGCTGGCCCGCCGCCACGACCTCAGCCGAGTTGCGCTTCGCGCCCGCGCTGGCCACGCGCACGGTGAGCACGAGCCGCGCCGAGCCGCCGATGGCCAGGTCGCCGACCGACCAGAGGCCCGTCGAGGCGTCGTAGCTGCCCTGCGTCGGCGCCGACGAGACGAACGTCAGCCCCGCCGGCAGCAGGTCACGCACCGACACGCCGGTCGCGTCGGCCGAGCCGTCGTTGCGCACGACGAGCGTGAAGGTCGTCGTCTGACCGACCGGCACCGCCGCCGCCGCTGCCGTCTTCTGGAGCGAGAGGTCGATCACGCGACCGCCGACGCTCGCCGAGGCGTAGTCGTCCTCGGTCGCCACGCCGTTGCCCGGCGTCGAATCCGGATCGTCCTGGTCGCTCTTGATCACCTCTGCGAGGTTGGTGTACGGACCGGTGCCCGGCACGTTCGTCGTCACGGTGAGGGTTGCCGAAGCGCCCGAGGCGATGGGGCTCGCGAGCGTCCACAGGCCCGTCGCCGGGTTGTACGAGCCGTTGGCCGTCGACGAGGAGACGAAGCCGAGGCCCGCCGGCACCACGTCGCGCACGACGATGCCACTGGCCGCGCTCGGACCGTCGTTGGCCAGCACGATGGTGAAGGTCACGTTCGTGCCCGCGACCGGGCTCGCATCCGAGACCGCCTTGCTCAGGCGCAGGTCGGCGAGCGGCGTGACCGTGAGCGGGATCGACGCCTGGTCGTCCTCGGCGGCCACGTTGTTGCCCGGCGTCGAGTCGATGTCGGGCTCGTTGGCCGCCGTCACCTGCGCCGAGTTCACGATCACGCCGTCGGCGTTGGCGCGCACCGTCACCGTCAGCACGGCGGCGCCGTCGATGGAAAGGCTCCCGACCGTCCACACCCCTGTGGCCGAGTTGTAGGTGCCGCGCGAAGGCGTGGCCGAGATGAACGTCAGCCCGGACGGAAGCGCGTCGCGCACGGCAACGCCGGTTGCATTCGTCGAGCCGTCGTTTCGTACGGTGAGCGTGTAGGTCGCCGTCTCCCCGCGACGAACCGTCGAGGGGACCACCGTCTTCTGCAGCGAGAGGTCGATGAACGCACCGCCCACCGTCGCCGAGGCGTAGTCGTCATCGGTCGGCTCGTCGTTGCCCGGTGCCGAGTCCGGGTCCGGCTGGTCGCTCGCGGCCACCTGTGCCACGTTCACGTACGGACCCGCACCCGTCACCGTCGCCACGATGCTCAGCGTCGAGGTCCCACCGACCGGCAGGCTCCCAACCGTCCAGAGACCCGTCGAAGCGTCGTAGGTGCCCTGCGCCGGCGCCGCCGACACGAACGTCAGACCCGCCGGCAGGCGGTCGCTCACCACCACGCCGGTGGCCACGCTCGGACCCGCGTTGGCGATGCCGACGGTGAAGGTCACGTTCTGCCCGATGAGCGGACGCGCGTTGCTCACGCTCTTGGAGACGCTCAGGTCGGCCTGCTTGCCCGTCACCGTCGCCGTCGCCTGGTCGTCCTCGGCGGCGTTGCCGTTGTTGGGCGAGGAGTCCGGGTCGGGCTGGTCGCTCGCGATGACCTCGGCGATGTTGGCGATCGGGCCGGCGCGGGTGACGCGGGCGGCGAGCGTGAGCGTGGCGCTCGCGCCGGCGCTCAGGCTCGGGATCGTCCAGACGTCGCCCGAGACGGTGCCACTCGAGGGCGTGGCCGAGACGAGCTCGAGACCCGCGGGCAGCGCCTCGCGGACGGCCACGCCGGTGGCGGTGCCCGGTCCGTCGTTGGTGAGGCGGATGGTGAAGGTGACCGTCTCGCCGACGTTGGCGCTCGCGCGGTCCACCGTCTTGGTCAGCCGCAGGTCGACCGACTGGACGATGACCGTCGTGGCATCCGCCGTGTTGTTCGACGCGTTGATGTCGGGCGTCTCCGACGACACCGTCGCGGTGTTGGTCGTCGTGCTCCCGAGACCTCCCGCTGTGGCGCGGACGACGATCGTGAAGGTCGCCATGTCGCCGACGGACGAGGTGGGCTTCTGGAAGCTCACCGCTGTCGTGCCGCTCGCGTTCGAGGTGCTGCTCGTCCAACCGCTCGGCGTCGTCGCCGAGACGAACGTCACACCCTGGGGAAGCGCATCGCGCACGAGCACGCCCGTGGCGAGGTCGGGGCCGTCGTTGCGGTAGGTGAGCTGGTACGAGAACGTGTCGCCGCCGAGCACCGTCGCCGCCGAGGCGGTCTTGCGGATCACGAGGTCGGTGCCCTGTCCGGTCACGACGCTCGCCGCGTCGCCCGTCGAGACGGCGCGCCCACCCAGGGTGTTCTCGCGGTAGTCGACGACGGCGCGGTTGAAGATGCTCGTGCCGTCGGAAACGCCTGCGTTGACGCGCACGCGGAAGGTGATCGACGAGCTCTGGTTCTGCGAGAGCGTGCCGCCCTGCGTCGCGGTCGCGCCGGTGCCGAGCCGGAAGACGACGCTCGGGACCGAGGCGTCGTAGTTGGCCGTGTCGTCGCCCGATGCATCGGTCTTCGGACCCGTCCCGGCGCCCGTGCCGACGACGAGCGAGCCCGTCACGTAGGTCGTGTTGGGCGGGATGGCGTCGCTGAGAATGACGGCAACGGCGTTGTCGCCGCCTGTGTTGGCCGTGACGACGGTGTATTCGAGGATGTCCCCCGAGACGACCTTTCCGCCGTTGATGTCGCGCACGGTCTTCGTCACCGACACGTTCGGGCGGTAGACCTCGGTCGCAAACGTGACGGCGTGAACCGCGTAGGTCTCCCCGCCCGTCGTCAGCTTGATCTGGGCGCTCGTGGCGCCGTTGGGGATGACACCGTTGGGGATGGCGACGCGGTCGACGTCGAAGCCGAGCGTGTTCGTGTACGCAGGGTTGCGCCCGCCGACGTTGGCGCCGAGGTCGGAGACGGTCGAGTTGAAGAAGTTGTTGGACGGGTTGCGCGCGTCGGTGATGGCCGTGCCGTTGACCTTGAGCGAGTCGCCGGTGTAGATGCCCGGCCCGTTATCGCCGTCGGTGGCGACGACGCCGACGCGCGGCGAGAAGGCGCCCGTGAAGGGCGTCGTGAAGCCGTTCGGGGTGATCAAGACCTTGTTCGTCCCCGAGACCACCGCGTTGCCGTCGACGACGGTGAGGTTGCGCAGCGGGTCAGACGCGTTCTCGTAGACGACGATCAGGCTCCACCCGCCGAAGCGGTTCGTGCCGCCGACGGCCACCTGCACGTTGCCGACCGTGTAGACGCCGTTGCCCGCGCCCTGCACGAGCGACGTCACGTCGGCGAAGCCCGAGTAGGCGTACGCCGGGTCGTCGAACTGCTGCGCGGTCACCGTCTTGTAGACGCCGCCGGGTACCTTGAAGCGCACGGTGTTGCGCGCCGCCGGCGTCGGGGCGGAGTTGATGGTGCTTCTCTCGGCGCTCCAGTAAAGGCCCGCCCACCGCACGTTCGCCGTCGCCGGCACCGCGAGCGTCGCCGTCGACGAGTTGAACGTCGAGGCGTCGCCATCGACATCGACCTGGACGGCGTTGAAGTCGTTGTTGACGCCGGTGCCGTTCTGCGCCGTCGTGCACGCGGCCGACGCCGCGCACGTCACGACCGTGTTGCCGATGAGGACGATGTCGCCGGGGGCGTTGATCGAGTAGCGCGGCGTGAAGGCTCGGTTCACCTGCGCCTGGGCGGCGAGGGGCACCAGAGAGGCGAAAACGAGCGCGCACGTACGGAGGGCAGCACGGAGGGAAGCGCGGCGACGGGTCGACATAGGAGGGCAGAAAAGAGGTACGTGCCTGTTTCGACAAACACCGTGCCACCCGCCTCCACCGGCCTCCACCTCCCCTGCCGCCCCCACAACTTGGTCTCATCCAGAGACAGGCTCGCCGCTGCGCCCAAGCCTTGACACCCCTCCTCGCACGTCCCTCCTACGACGGCGCAGGGGCAGCAGTGGCTGCGCGCGGCAGCGTCTCCGTGCCGCGCGAGACCCCGCTCAGCGACGCGCCAGCAGGGTCGCCGCGACGATGCAGGCGCCACCGACGAGCGCCCCGGTGCCGAGGGGCTCGCCGAGAAGGGCCACGCCGAGCGTCGCGCCGAGGAGCGGCTCGAGGTTCACGAAGACCCCCGCGCGGGCCGCGCCGAGCGTCTTCAGGCCGACGTTCCAGAGCGCATTGGCGGCCACCGTACAGCCGAGGCTGAGCCCCGCGAGCGCCGCCCACGTCGCCGCGTGCGTCGGGAGTCGCGGCGGCCCCTGCCACGCGAGCACGACGGCCACGAGCACGAGCGTCCCCGCCGCCTGTGTCCACGCCGCCAGGCCTGCCGGGTCGTAGCGCTGCACGAGGCGCGCCGTGGCGAGCACATAGGCGACGCTCACGACCGCCGAGGCGGCCACGAGAAGGTCTCCCGACACCGACCCGCCCCCGCCCGGCCACCCGACGACGAGGCCGAGGCCGAACGTCGAGAGCGCGAGGGCGGCCACGAGGCGCCGCGTGGCGCGCTCGCCGAGCACGAGCACGCCACCGAGCGCCGCGAGCGGAGGCAAGAGTCCGATGACGAGCGCCGCGCGCGTGGCGGTCGTGCGCGCCACGCCCTCCACCTGCAGCAGGAACAGCACCGGCACGCCGAGCACGCCGGCGCCGACGATGCCCGGCAGGTCGGCGCGGCGCGGGCGCAGGCGCAGCGCAAGGAGCAGCAGCGCCGGCAGCGAGAGCACGAAGCGCCACAGGACCACCTCGGGGGCGGAGAGTTCGGCGAGGGCCGCCTTGCTCATGAGGAACGAGCCGCCCCAGATCGTCACCGCGAGCGCCGTCGCCAGCGTCGCACGGGCGCGCGAGAGGCCGCCGGCCGACTCGGGGAGCGGCGCGTTCGGGGGCGCCGCCCCGACGGCGAGCGCCGTCGTCGCCCCGATGGCCGGCGGCGGCACGGGCAGACCGGTGGGCTCGTTCGAGGCGGCGGTGGGGTCGGCGGCGGGCGCGGGGGAGGGACTGGGCATGGGGCGCAGGTTCGGGCGCCGCGCGCCCCGCCCGAACGCCGCGGCAGTGAATTGCGGGTGCGAACCCGACGCCGCCGCGACCGGGCCGGACGAGACGGCCGCCCGCCGCACACACGACCGGCGGATTTTCCGGAATCCCGCGCCGCCTCTCGTCCGTATGTGCCTGCTCTGCCGCCGTGCGGCGGCTGTCGTCCTCCCCCCTGATTCTTCGTTTCCCGTTCCATGACCATCGTCTGCGACTACGTCTTCCGCGACCAGGACGTCTTCCTCGATTTCCACAACTTCCAGGACTGCGAGTTCGAGCGCTGCAACCTCATCTTCCAGGGCCTCGGGCCGTTCCAGGCCGACGGCTGCACATGGACCGAGTGCCAGTGGACGCTCGCCGGCCCGGCGCAGAACACGATGGAGTTCCTCGGGATGCTCTTCCGCCAGGGCGGCGACGGCGCGCAGCTCGCCGAGCACTTCGTCTCCCTCGCCCGCACCGGCCCCGCACCCCAGGCGGCCCAGCCCGCGGTCTGACGCCCCAACGATCCCTGCCGACGCGGGGAGGTGCCCCGACCGGCGCCTCCCCGCGTTGCGTTTGGGGAAGTGGATGATGGGGTATGGGGGCTGGGTCATGAAGCGGCGTGGGGATCGCGGGATGCCGTGCCGGACCGTGCGGGGGATCGTCGCGTGCGGGCGAGGTGAGGCAATCGTCACGCGGGGGCGGGTCGAGACCCGCCCCTACAACCCCTGCGGCGATGACCGACCGGTGACGTTCGGTCGGACGTTTTCGCGGCATCCGCTCCGCCGGATGGGGCGCGCGGCGATGCGGCGGGCGCGATCTTGGCCGATTCCGCCTGCCCGACCCTGCCCGTCCGATGCCCGACGCCTCCGCTGCTCCGCCGCCTGCCCCGTTGCCGACTGGCGCGCCGTGGCTCGAACGCCGCTTCCGCCTCGCCGAGCGCGGCACGAGCGTTTCGACCGAGGCGCGCGCCGGGGCGGTCACGTTTCTGACGATGGCCTACGTGCTCTTCGTCAACCCGCAGATCCTGAGCCAGACGGGGATGCCCGCCGCCGATGTGCTCGTCGCCACCGCGCTCACCGCCGGGCTGACGACGATCTTGATGGGCTTCTACGCCGACCTGCCCTTCGCGCTCGCGCCCGGCATGGGCCTGAATGCCTACTTCACGTTTGGCGTCGTCAAAGGGATGGGCGTCACGTGGGAGGCGGCGCTCGCGGCCTCGTTCGCGGCGGGCGTGCTGTTCCTGATCCTCGCCCGCGCCGGCCTCCGCACCGCCCTCGTCGGCGCCATCCCCGACAGCCTGAAGGCGGCGACGACGGTCGGCATCGGCCTCTTCCTCGCCATCATCGGCCTGCGCGGCGCGGGCCTCGTCGTCGATCACCCCGAGACGCTCGTGACGCTCGGCGACGTGCGGAGCGCGCCGGTGCTGCTCGCGCTCGTCGGCACGCTCGTCACCGCCGTCCTCGTCGCGCGGCGCGTGCCGGGCGCGCTGCTCGCAGGCGTCGGCCTCGTCACCGCCGTCGCGTGGGCGACCGGCCTCACGCCCGCCCCGGACGCGGTCCTTCGCGCGCCGTCGCTGCCGCGCGAGACGTTCGCCGCGCTCGACTTCGCCGCCCTTCTCGACGGACGGATGATCGGCGTCGTCGTCGCCTTCCTCTTCGTCGGCCTCTTCGACACCGCCGGCACGCTCGTCGGCGTGAGCCGCATGGCGGGCCTCCTCGGCCCCGGCGGCGAACTCCCCCGCGCCGACCGCGCCTTCACCACCGACGCCATCGGCACGATGGGCGGCGCCCTCCTCGGCACCTCGCCGGTGACGGCGTACGTCGAGTCGGCGGCGGGCGTGCAGGAGGGCGGACGGACGGGCCTGACCGCCGTCGTCTGCGGCCTGCTCCTCATCGCGGCCCTGCTCTTCGCGCCCGTCTTCACCGCCGTGCCCGCGTTCGCGACCGCCCCCGCGCTCCTCGTCGTCGGCGCGATGATGATGGAAGGCGCCCGCCACATCGCGTGGGACCGCTTCGACGAGGCGCTGCCCGCCTTCCTCACGGTCGTCGGGATGCCGTTCACGTACTCGATCGCCAACGGCATCACGCTCGGCATCGTCTCGTACGTGGCGATCAAGCTGGGCACCGGGCAGGCGCGCGAGGTGCCCGCGCTGCTCTACGGCCTCGCGGTGCTGCTGGTGGCGTTCTTCGCGTTCATGGGGTGAATGGGATGGGCGGTTCGGCTGGGATGCGGTGGGTTCGTCTAGCCGAGGGTGCCGGTAGCGATGGATGGGCACGATCGATCGCGCCCCTACGCCCCCGAACCGCACTCGCGCGCCGCACGGGCGATGGCACCCATCGCCGCCGCCCCGCGTTCGCGCCGCATGATCCCGATGCCTGCCCCTGCCCTGCCCCCGCCGCCCGCCGTCCGCCCGAGCCTTCGGGCGATGGACGTGCCCGCGCTCGAAGCCTTCGCCGTCGCCCACGGGCAGCCGAAATTCCGCGGGCGCCAGCTCTTCCGGTGGCTCTGGACGCGCGGCGCGCGCACGTTCGACGAGATGTCGGATCTCCCCAAGGCCTTCCGCGAACGCCTCGCCACCCACGCCGACATCGGAACGCCCGAGATCACGCGCCGCCAGACCGCGCGCGACGGGACGGTCAAGCTCCTGCTCACCCTCCGCAGCGGACGGCAGATCGAGACCGTCCTCATCCCCGACTTCGAGCACGACGCGTTCGACGACGGCGATGGCGACGAAGACAGCGGCCCCGTCGCGCGGCGGGTGACGGTCTGCGTGTCGTCGCAGGTCGGGTGTGCGATGGGGTGCGCGTTCTGCGCGACCGGCACGATGGGCTTCCGGCAGAACCTCGACGCGGGCGAGATCGCCTCCCAAGTGCTGATCGCGCGCGAGGAGGCCGAGCGCGTCTACGGGCGGCCCATCACCAACGTCGTCTTCATGGGGATGGGCGAGCCGCTGCAGAACACCGCCGCCGTCGTCACCGCGATCGGCGCGATGACGCACCCGGAGGGCCTCGCGATGTCGCCGCGCCGCATCACCGTCTCGACCGTCGGGCTCGCCCGCCGCATCCGCGAACTCGCCGACGGCGGCGCGCGCTTCGGCCTCGCCGTCTCGCTCCACGCCCCGACCGACGTCAAGCGCTCGTCGATCATGCCGGTCAACCGCTCCGAGGCGACCGACCTCGCCGCCCTCCGCGGCGCCATCGAGCACTGGACGCGCACGACCGGGCGGCGCGTCACCTACGAATACTGCATGTTCGAGGGCTTCAACGACACCGACGACGACGCCCGCGCCCTCGCCCGCGTGGCCATGTGGGCGCCCTCGAAGGTCAACCTGATCCTCTACAACAGCGTCGAGGGCAGCCCCTTCCGCCGGACGTCGGAGGCGGGCGTCGAGCGATTCATCCGCACCCTCGTCTCGAAAGGCGTCATCGTGACGGTGCGCCGGAGCCGCGGGCAGGACATCGACGCCGCCTGCGGCCAGCTCGCCGTGAAGGCCGATGAGGCCGTCCGCGCCGCAGTGGCGTGAACCGGTCCCGAACGAACCTGTCCGAGTCCCCCGACCTGACAAGTTCAAAATCGTCCCAAATGCCCCGTCCCGCCGCGAGCGTAGCCGGATCGTCAAGGCGCGCCCGGCACGTCGGAGGCAGGGCGGAGTAGATTTCCGGGACCTGCTCACCCGCCTCTCCCCGACCGTCATGGCCACCTCGACCGACTCCCTCGCCTCGCTCCTCGAAGACCCGCTCGTGCGGATGGGGCTGCTCGTCGGCGGCGGCGTGCTCGCCGTTGCGCTCGTGCCGAGCGTCCTCAAAGGCACCCTCCGGTTCACCGCCCGCACGGCGGTCGACATCGCCCTCAAGGCCGCCCCCATCGTCATCGCCGCGCTCCTCGCCAAAGAAGGCGCCGAGGCCCTCGAAGGCTGAGCCTGCCCGGCTCTCCACGCGCGCGCCCTGCCCGGATGTATGCCCGGCAGGGCGCGTATGCGTTCGGGGGCACGCCCGGTCCGCCCCGGTCAACTCTCGATCACCGCACGACCGTCAGGCGCTCGCTCGCCCGCGCGCCGTCGGGCTCGATGGTGAGGGTGGAGGTGCTGGGCGGACGCCCCGAGCGGGAGACGACGAGCGCGGTGGGCTCCCGGCGTCGCTGGCCCGTCGGCGAGGACGGCGAGCGCGCGTCCGAGGGCATCGTGGAGCGTCACCCGCACCGGTCCGGGCGTTGCGACGGTGTACGTGGCGGTCGCCATTCCGCGGGTCGGGTTGGGCCAGGCCGAGAGCGCGAGCGCCCCGCGCCGCGTCCGAGCGGTCGGCGGCGGTGCGCGCGGCGTAGCTCACGTTCAGGCGAAGCGCCTCGACCGCCGTCACCGTCACGGTGAAGCTGCCCGTGCGCGTCGTCATCGGCTGGTTGACGATCACCCCGCCGAAGAGGTCCTGCGCCACCGCGCTCATGCCCTCGGGGAAGCTCCACTCGACCGTCACCGTGCCACCGGCCGCGCGCTGAAACCGGATGTGCGTACGCGCAGCCGGGCCGTTCGTCGTGCGGGCGCGGTAGTTGGTGTAGGAGCCCTGCCCGATGGCGATCGAGTCCCCGGGGGGCACGAAGCGCGCCTCGAAGACGCCCGAGGGCGGGAAGGGCGGCAGTTCGGCCTCGCCGAGGGCGAGGTTGATGCCGCTTGTGGCGAGCGGGTCGACGCGACGGTGAGCACCTTCGAGGCGGCGCCCTCGCGTATGGTGACGGTGCCGGTGAGGCGCTGCGCCGAGGCCTCGGGCGGGAGACGGTGACGAGAAGCAGCGGGAGCAGAAACGAACGCATGGGTGGCGGGGGGCCGTGTCACCAGGCGACGACGAAGGTGCGCGTGAGCATGCGCCCGACCGTTTCGAGGCGCACCACGTACAGCCCCGACGACAGCGTGCCCGCATCCACCGTCGCCACCTGCAGGGCGGCCGAGGTCTCCCCGTTGGCCAGACGAGGCAACGTCGTGTCACCGCACGCTCACAAGGCGGCGCGTGGCGCGGAACGAGTCACCGGACACGTGCACGACATACGTTCCCGCCGTCAGACCCGGCACCTCGACCACCTCCGTCGCACCCGGCGAGACGATCCCCGCGAAGGGCACCGCCAGGCGCCGCCCGAGCACGTCGTAGACCGAGACGACGACTTGCTGCGTCTCGCTCGACGGTGAGCGCGAGGCGTGCGGGGCCGTGGGAGGGGTTGGGGTAGATCTCGGAGACGTGGACGCTGGCGGCCTCAAGCGCGTCCTCGGCGGAGGTGGCCACGGAGACGAGCGCGCCCGAGGGCGTGTAGCGCGCCACGAACACGTCGCTGCTGCCCGCGCTCGTGCGGTTGACGTCGTGCCCGTGCCGGGGTCGAAGTCCACCGTGCCGCGAAGTTGCCGGTGACGACGGCGTTGCCCGACCGTCTACCGCCACGCCCTAGCCGAGTCATCGCTCGTGCCGCCGAAGGTGACCACGGAGACGAGCGCGCCGTGGGCGTGTAGCGCGCTACGAATACGTCGTCGCAGCCCGCGCTCGTGCGGTTCGCCGTGCCGGGGCCGGGATCGAAGTCGACCGTCCGCGAAGACGCCCGTCACGACGGCGTTGCCCGCTCCGTCTACCGCCACGCCGTAGCCGTCGTCGTCTGCCTGTGCCGCCGAAGGTGGCCACGGAGACGAAGCGCGCCCGTGGCCCTGTAGCGCGCCACGAACACGTCGTGCCGCCGCTGCTCGTGCGGTTCGCCGTGCCCGTGCCGGGGTCGAAGTCGACCGTGCCGCTGAAGCAGCCGGTCACGACGGCGTTGCCCGAGCCGTCTACGGCCACGCCGTAGCCTAGTCGATGCCCGTGCCGCCGAAGGTGGCCACGGAGACGAGCGCGCCCGTGGCGCGTGTAGCGCGCCACGAACACGTCGCGGTCGCCCGCGCTCGTGCGGCTCGTCGTGCCGGCGCCGGGGTCGAAGTCCACCGTGCCGTCGAAGACGCCCGTCACGACGCGTTGCCGATCCGTCGACGGCCACGCGTTGCCTTGGTCGGTACTCGGGCCGCCGAAGGTGGCCACGGAGACGAGCGCGCCCGAGGCGTCGTAGCGCGCCACGAACACGTCGATGCCGCCGGTGCTCGTGCGGTTCGTCGTGCCCGTCGCCGGGGTCGAAGTCGACCGTGCCGGTGAAGTAGCCCGTCACGACGGCGTTGCCCGAGCCGTCAACGGCCACGCCGTTGCCATGGTCATCTCCGTGCCGCCGAAGGTGGCCACGGAGACGAGCGCGCCGGTGGCGTGTAGCGCGCCACGAACACGTCGCTGCCGCCCGCGCTCGTGCGGTTCGTCGTGCCCGCGCCGGGGTCGAAGTCCACCGTGCCGGGAAGCCGCCCGTGACGACGGCGTTGCCCGAGCCGTCTACCGCCATCCATCGCCGTAGTCGTCACCGCGCCGCCGAAGGTGATGGCCGAGACAAGCGCGCCCGAGGCGTGTACCGCGCCACGAATACGTCTCCGCTCCCGCGCTGGTGCGGTTCTGCACGCCCGGGCCGGGGTCGAAGTCCACCGTGCCACCGAAGGAGCCCGTCACGACGGCGTTGCCCGACCGTCCACCGCCACGGCGGTGGCCTGTTGGTAATCCCACCGCCAAACGTGACAACACTTGGCTGGGCAGCGAGCGGCGCAGCAATGGGCAGCACGAGCGCGAGGAGCGCGCAAGCACGCCGAAAACGGAGAGCAGAGAAGTCCATGAGCAGAAGAAGGATTGGTGTCTTTGGGGGAGGGGAAAGGGGGAAATCGGACGGAGCGTCATTGCTGCTCACCCAGTGGATGAGTTCGTCATTGCGTGCTCCACCGGCAGGGCACGTTCCATCTCCGGAGAGCGAAGCGGAGGCGAGGAAGCGGCGCATCGTGAGGACGGGGTCAGGGAGAGGACAGAACGCGCGGCGGTGGACGCGGCGCCGGGGGCGTTTCGAGGGTGTGCATCAGGGGCGGCACAGACGCCTCAGCGCGTGACGACGAGCGTGCGAGTGTCGCGCGCGGCCCCGGCGGCGTCGAGGCGCACGACGTAAAGGCCGGGGGCGAGTGTGGAGGTGTAGAACCGAGCGCCCGTCGTGCCCGAGAGCATCCACACGCCCTTAGCGGCGGTGGTGTCCTCGACGCCGTCGGCGTACAGGAAGGGCGTCTGCGCACGGGCAGCGGGCGCGAGCCCCACGAGGGCGAGGAGGAGGGGGAGGAGGCGTCGCATGGCGGCGGAGGCGAGACGAATGAGGAAGCACCTGCCAGGTCAAAAGACCTGACAGGTGTGAAGTGGATCAGCGAAAGCGGACGGGCAGGCGTCCAAAGTCTGCCTGGAGTGCGATGCCGGAGGTAAAGCGCAGGCCCGTGAGGCCCTCCACCTTGCCCATGCCGAAATCCGGAAACCAAGACAAGCGGCCAGATGCGAGGAAACTGCCGATCAAAAAGGGTCAGGCCTGCCTCAGCGCCTCCATAAACGGCCTGTCCACTCCCAAGCACTCGCGCACGAAAGTCAACCGGAGCGGGGCCATTGACGTTGAGGAGTCGAATCGTCGCGCCGAGATCGAACCGCAGACCGTAATCGAGTATGCCCTGTTTTATGGTGGTATCCTCCTTGCTGGAGGTGTGCTCCGCACGGAACAGGTCAACCGTACGCCGCCGCTGGCCGAAAGCGCGATCACATCTCTCGACGAGTCGGCAGATTTCCCCACCTAGCGCTCGACATCGCCGCGAGAAGATGCCACCCCCCAGTGCCGGGGCGGCGTGTTGCTACCTGTGTAGGAGGCGTACGCTCCGCCTCGCTGATAATCGAGAACCGCGCCCCGAGCACCATTGCCAGGGCTGAGGAGCGCACAGGCATATCCACTCGTTACCGTAGGCTCTTCGGCGACGATGTTGATCAGGGCGGCGTATTGAGCGCGAGAGGTGGTTAAGCGGAAGCCAACTGCTCCGCTCGCGCTACTGATGCTCTGCGACATTTTCGTTCAGTTCAAAGCCTTTCAGTCCTCCCGATCCGATGAGGGCGGAAGCCGGGTTTCCCAGAACTCGCGCTTCGACACGCTCTGAGGCTTCTTCGAGCGAGTCGATGTGCGTGCTGGATCTGACGCGCATTTCCACTGCTCTTCCAACGGCTTCCTCCAACGAGTCGGCTCTTTGGCTGAGTCAGGAGCGCCTCGAGTGGGTAAGCAGGCGGCACGAACGCCACCACTTGCGCCGAGGCAGACGGAGCGACCAAGAGGAACACAAGCGCGGAGAAGGATGAGACGCATCGGAGGGGTGGGAAGGGTGCGCCGCCAATCTCGCCCCCGGCGTGTCGAATGCAACAATCCGGTGATCACAGGACACGATTCGGATTCACACACGGCAGTCTTGCCGCCTCCCATGCCCGCCCCGTGCGCCTCAGAGCGGGATCAGCCCCTGCCGGGCGCCCTCGAGCACCGCCGCCGGTGCGGTGCGCACGCCGAGCTTGTCGTAGATCCGCTGGACATACGTCGAGACGGTCCCGAGCGAGAGGCCGAGGCGCCGTGCGATGTCGGGCTGGGAGGCACCGAAGGCGATGAGCACGAGCACCTCGCGCTCGCGCACGCTGAGGCCTGCGCCTCCCGGCGCCGCCTTTCCGGCGCCCCGCCCCGTCAGCCCCTCGCGCAGCCGTCCGACGTGGCGCGGCGGCAGCCAGAGGGCGCCGCGCAGGGCCGCCCGCAGCGAGCGAATGGCGCCTTCGAGCGGCTCATCGAGCGCCGCGAAGGAGTCGGCCCCGGCGCGGAGGGCGCAGGAGGGGCCACTCGTGTCGCCGTCCATCCCGGCTGCGACGACGCGCACGCCGGGCAGGAGGGCGCGCCACGCCCCGATGGGCGCCCCGACGGCATGGACCCGCGCCGACATCCGCGACGCATGCGCGAGGCCCACAGGGGGAGCATACGTGCCATCGACGATGTCCATGCCCGCCACGATGACTGCCGGGGGTGTCGGCGGCGCGGGCCCGTGCGCCGCGCCAGGCGCCGCCTCGCGCAGGGCTGCATCGAGGGCGGCGGGGCTCGCGAAGGCCCGGTGCGCGGGCGTGTCCTCGCCCGGAACGGACGCGTCGAGGGCGTGGACGACGGCGCGGAGGCGCGCGAGACGCCGGGCGCTGGAGGAGACGAGCCAGAGGGTCACGGGACGGCGAAGAAGCGTCCTCCAACCTACCTCGATCGCCCCCACGGCGCCTGTCGGGCAATCACACGACACGCCCGCAGACGCGTCTCGCCCCGATCCCACCAGAATCATCCCCACAAACCCACCAACGCACAACTCGCGCTCTCTCAGATCAGGCGCTGGCGGATGGCGCGGGCGACGGCGCCGGTGGCGGTGCGGACGTGGAGGCGGTCGTAGAGGCGCTGCACGTACGTGTCGACGGTCGCCGGGGAAATGCCGAGGCGGGCGGCGATCTCCTTCTGCGTCAGCCCATCGGCCATCGCGGTGAGCACGTCGCGCTCGCGGGGAGCCAGGTGCACGTCTGCGGACGGGCGCGCCGATTGGAAGTGCGCCTGCACGCGCCGCGCGACGTCGGGCGCGAAGGCCATGCCGCCCGCCGCGGCGTTCCGCAGGGCGTCCACGACGCGGTTCATGGGATCGTGCTTGACGAGGTAGCCGTGGGCGCCGTTCTGCAGGGCGGTGAAGAGCGCGTCGGGGTCGTCGTCGAGCGTCAGCACGACGAACGCCGCCTCCGGGAGGCAGGCCCGCAGGCGCGGCAGGGCCTCGGCCCCGGAGCGACCCGGCAGGCGCACGTCGACGAGAACGAGGTCAGGTGCCAGGGCGCCGCCGTCTCTGGCCAGTGACTGAAAGGCGGCTTCGGCTTCCTCGGCCGAGCCCGATTCGCCCGCGACCTCGAAGCCGTCGGTGTGGGAGAGGTAGAGCGAGAGCGCGGCGCGGTAGGCGCGGTCGTCTTCGAGAAGCCAGACGCGATGCGCCATGCTGGATCGGGGAAGGTGGGGGCGCCCGGAAGATGCGACGGTGGGAAGCGTCCCTCCAACACACGACAGCCGCGCGGTCTCGTCCGGGCCTACCTTCGGGCCTTCCCGACCTCGTCTCCCCGATGGCCAACTCGCCCATTCTCCCGATCGACACGGTTCAAGCCGTGGTGCACAGTGCCTACCCGTGGCTTCTGCGCCGCCTGCGCAACGACCCCGACGCGGAAGGGGAAGACGACCGCATGGAGGAGTCGGCGCATCGAGAGGCCTACCGGACGCTGACCGACGCGGCGGTGAAAGAGTGGAACGACCCCGAGAGGAAGACGGTCATCCTCGACGACCCTGCCCGGCTGACGCGCTGGATGGGCCTTCGCTTCGCGATCGACGGTGTCGAGCCGGGCAGCGTCCTCAACCCGTTCTACGGCGACCGTCCGTCCTACACGATCTCGACATCCACCGATTTGCACGCAACCTATGCCGTCCAAGCGAACGGAATCGTGCTGCCCCGTGTCGTCCCTCCCGGTGGGGGAAGCCCGGCGACCGGCGACCGATCCGAGGCGGCGGCTCCGGGCGGGTGGAGGCTCCTCGGCTCGCAGATCGACCTGCTGCGCACGGCCGCGTCGCTTGCCACGGCGCGCCTGTGGCAGGAGCCTGACTTCGGCGTCCGCGGCAAGGACCGGTTCGCAGCCCGCGTCCGCGACGCCTACAAGGAGATCACAGGGTCGGACCTGCCCGCCGGCCTGACGCTCGGGCAGTTTCGCCTCAACGGCACCTACACCACCACGCCGGGCGCCTACTACAACCCGGAAGACGGCGCCGGGTACTTCCAAGGCAATCGCTATGTGCTCTTCGAGCCCCCTCCGCCGCCCGCCCTCACCGGCTGGGTGTCGCCTGACACCGACGTATGGGGCCAAGACGCAGCATTTCGCCCGTGCGCCATGTACGCGGTGAACCGCGCCTACGCCACCGACTGCACGTGCGTGCTGCTGCGTCAGGCGCGGTTCTTCAGGCCCGACACGCTCCGAGGGGAGGCGCCACCCGAGGCCCGGGAGACCTCGTGACGCGTGCTCCGGAGACGCCCGTGCGTCCCGACGCCCCGCTCGCGCTCGCCCCGTCGTTCGACGTGTGGACGCTCGACGGCGCCGCGCTCTTCGCCACGCGCACCGGGCTCGTTCCCGATCGCTCGGTGCTCGGCGCCGCGCTCGTGAGGGCGCTGCGCCGCCCTGCTTCCTCGCTCGATGCCGCCTGCGAATCCGCCCGCGAGGTCGACTGCCCGCTCTCCGAAGCCCTCTTTCGCCTTCACGCGTGGACCGCTGCCGCACTGGTCGTCCCCGAAGTCGGAGGAGCGGAAGAGGTCCACGGTCTGCCCGACGTTGCGGCAGGCGTCCGCGTCGTCGGGGTGACGGGGCTCGACGATCCGGCGCTCCTCGACGCTCTCCGTGACGGTCCTTGTCTCGCGGTCGTGGCGGTCGGGGAGGGGCTGTGGATCGGGCCGTACGCGACGCCTGCGGACCGCTCGGCGCTGGCCACTGTACAGCAGCGCATCGGGCGCACCCACCCCTACCGGCGTCTTGCCGAGCGACGTGGCGCCACCCTCGTCCGACCGGCCCTGCCCGTGACCTCGGAGCAGGCATGGGCCGACGCCGCGCCGTGGCTTGCCCGTCCGGAGCGCCTGCGCGGGCGGGTGGCGGTGATCGGGCGCGAGGGCGGAGGCGCCCGCGTCCACCGCCTCTGGGAGACGGCGGCGCCGCGCCGACTCATCGTTCGGCCCGGCGTGCCCGACGGGGGGTACCGAACCACCGCCCCGTCCGACACCCTCCGTCGTCTGCGGACGCTCGCGACGCCCATCGCCGGCCCCGTCGCCGCGGTTCGCCGCGCCCGCACGCCGGCGCCCGGCCTGCCGATGTACCTCGGCGCGCACGCGCTCGTTCACGACCCCGCCGACCTCGATCACCTGCTCGACCACCGGCAGTGGAGCGCCGGCAAGGGCGTGACGGCAGCGCAGGCCCGCGCCAGTGCCGTCTGCGAGGCCCTCGAACGGCACTGCGGTGTCTGGCGCGGCGACGAGTCCGTCACCGAGCCGCGTTCGCCGACCTGCCCGACGCCCTCCACCCCGATCGCCTGCAGGGCTTCTCGGCCGCGCAGTTCGCCACGCGGCACACGCACGACCCCGCCGACGCGCTCGTCACCCGCGTCCCCGAGCCGTTCGACGAGACGGTGCCGATGCTCTGGACCGACGCCCGCTCGCTCGTCACCGGGCGCGCGCACGCCGTCCCGGCCGCGTGGGCCTACTACGCCACGCCGGACGACGCCGGCAACGACGCCGTCGTGTGCTGTTCGAACGGGTGCGCCGCCGGCAACACGCGCGACGAGGCCATCCTGCAGGGCCTGCTCGAACTTGTCGAGCGCGACGCCGTCGCGATGTGGTGGTACCACCGCCTCCGCCGCCCGGCCATCGACCTCGCCGCCGTCGACCATCCGACGCTCGATGCCGTCCGCACGGCCTGTGCCCGCCTGCACCGAGACCTGTGGGCGCTCGACCTGACGCACGACCTCGGCGTGCCCGTCGTGGCCGCGCTCTCGCGGCGACGGGCCGAGGACGTCGGGGGGCCTGAGCACGTCGTCTTCGGCTTTGGCGCGCACCTCGATCCGGCGATCGCGCTCCTACGCGCGCTCTCCGAACTCGTCCAGGCACTCCCGTACGACGGCCTCCTCCCCCGTCGCCGGAGCGACGTGCCCGGGCTGCCAGACTGGGGCCGCACCGCCACGCACTGGCTCACGACCGCGACCACCGACGCCGAGGCGTACCTCCGTCCCGGGCCACAGGACGCTGTGCGCGTGCCCTCGACGCCTGCGCTGCTCGATCGTTCGATTCGCGACATTGCCGAGGGCCTCGTTGACCGGGTCGCCGCGGCCGTCGGCGACGTGCTCGTCGTCAACCAGACGCGCGGTGACGTTCCGCTCGACGTGGTGAAGGTCGTGGCGCCGGGACTGCGGCACTTCTGGCCACGCTTCGCGCCGGGGCGTCTGTACGATGTGCCGGAGGCGCTCGGGTGGACCGGGGCGGGCCGCACCGAGGCGGACCTCAACCTCTGGCCGATGTTCGCCTGACCGCCGTGTCGCCGTATCGTCGGGGTGCTAACTCCCATGTTTCGATGAGTCACGGCCGCGCCCGCCTGCAGGGTTTGCTCACATTGCTCGTTGCGGTCATCGCGCCTCCGGCGACCGCGCAGCACGATGCGGTCGTCCGCTACGGCGAGGCCGAGGGGCTGCTCACCACGACCGCCTTCTCGGTGACCGAGGACCGACGCGGGTTCATCTGGGTGGGCAGCGAATTCGACCTCTACCGCTTCGACGGGGTCGACGCGCGCCGCTTCACGCCGCATCCGACGCGCCCTGGAGCCTATCGAGGCTTCGTCGTGCGCGCCCTCGCCCCCGACCCCGACGGGAACGGAGTGCTTCTGTGGACGCGTGGGGGCGGCCTGCAGCGCGCCAGCGCCTCAGGCGACCGCATCGACCCCGTCCCGACTCCCGCCCTGCTCGACCCGCGAGAGGCCATGGTCTACGTGATGCTCACGGCTCCAGACGGACGCCTCTGGTTCGGCACCGGGCGCGGGGCCGTCGTGCGCGAGCGTGGGGGCGCCGTGCGCGCCATTCCGGTGACCGATGCGCTCCCCGAAGTGGTCGACCTCGCCTTCGGGCCGGACGGGCGCGTGTGGTTGGTGACGCCCGGCGCCCTCCACGTGGTTCGTCCGGATGGCGGAGCGGCGGTGCGCGTTCTCGCGGCCACCGACGCGACCGGCCCGCTGACCGCCGTCGCGGTCCTCCCTGGCGGGAGCGTCTGGGCCGGGGGGGCGAATGGCGTGTTCGAAGCCAACGCAGGGCGTTGGCTCCGCCGCGCGACCACGGCGCCGGTGACCGACCTCGCCGCCCTGCCCGACGGTAGGGTCTGGGTGGGGACGCAGCGGGGCGTCGTGCGGCTCGACACGGCGGGACCGCAGAAGGCATCTGGCTCCAGCACTGGGACGGGCTTCCCGGAGGAACGCGTCCGGCAGTTCCACGTCGACCGGCGAGGTCGCCTCTGGGCGCTCGTAGGCGGACGGCTCGTGGCCTACACGCCGGGTCCGAGGCACGTGCGGTGGGAATTCGCGGAAACGACGCGCGATCTCTCCGTCCTCAATGCCCGGCACGACGCCGACGCCACGGTGTGGCTCTCCACGCTCGGACGGGGCCTGCTTCGGTGCCGGGCCGCTCGGTGCGTGCGAATGGGCGGGGCTCTTCAGAGCCACGGGGTCGAGGACACGCGCGAGGGTTCGGGCGGCACGCGCTACGTCGCCGCCTACACCGACGGGCTGTGGTGCCTCGCGCCGAGGGCGGCCTCGATGCGCCCCTGTTTTGGTCCACCCAACCCCCGCACGCTCGCGCTCGGACCCGACGGACGCCTCTGGAGCACGACGGCCGACTCGGGCGTCTACGTCCACCGTCCCTCCGACCCGCCCGGCCGCTGGCACGCGGCGCCCGCTGACGTGCAGGGGACGCGCGACCGCATCGCCGCCCTCACCAAGCCCGTTCTGGCCTCTGGCAACGGGGAGGCGTGGGTGGGGACGCTCGGGGGTGGCCTCTACTACGCCCGGGACACGCCGGCGGGCCCGGTCGTGCGGCGCGTCGCCCTCGACCCGGAGCGCGAGGAGGCGCTGCGTGTCGTGTCGCTCGCCCGCCGTGGCGACACGCTCTACGCCGCCACCCTCGAGCGCGGCGTCGCCCGCGTCGTCGGCGCTCCGGGCGCGCGCCCCACCGTTCGCTGGATCGACACCCAGGCAGGGCTGCCATCCGATCAGGCCAAAGGGCTCGTGCACGACCGACGTGGGCGCCTCTGGGTGATCACCGACGTCGGTCCGGCGCTACTGCTTCCCGATGGCACGGCGCAGGGCTTCACCGGCGCAGACGGCTGGCCCGTCGTGCAGGCGACGTGGGACGGCGCCTCGCTCGCTCCCGACGGGCGCCTCTGGGTCGGCACGATGGCGGGCGTGCTGTCGTTCGACCCCGACGCCTTCGCGGCCACCACGCCGCCTCCGCCGGTCTACCTGACCCACGTGCGCGTGCGTGGCGCCCTGCGATGGGCCGAGGCCGGCGCCATGCCGCTGCGCCTGCGCCACGACGAGAACGTCGTCTCGGTGCACCTCTCGACGGACGACGCGGGCCCCGTGCGGCCGTGGACGTACGTCTACCGCCTCGTGCGCGAGGGCGAGAACGCGTCCTGGCAGTCGCTCGGGCGCCGAGCCGAGCTCGACATCGCCGGTGTCGCTCCCGGCCGCTACCGTCTCGACGTGCGCACCGAGTTGGCGGGACGCGTGAGTCCGGCGACGTCGATGGCCCTCACGGTGGCCCCACCCTGGTGGCAGACGCTCTGGTTTCGCGGGCTGCTCGGCCTGAGCGTCGCGGCCCTCCTCGGCGCCGCCTACCGCGCCCGCGTGGCCCACCTCATCGCGCTCGACCGCACCCGCCGTCGCATCGCCGACGACCTGCACGACGACCTCGGCTCCAAGCTCGCCTCCCTCGCCACCCGCCTCGACGTGGCCGAGCTGATCGCTGCGCAGCGCCCGGACCATGCCTCCTCGGGAAACGCCGACGCCGAACTGCCGGGCGAGCGCCCGGCTGCGGCTGCCCGCGCCCTTGTCGGCGACCTGAGCGACGCGGTCTGGCTCATCGACGCCCACGCCGACCGCCTCGACCATCTTGCCGACAAGATCGAGCGCGTCGCCCGCAGTGTGATCCCTTCCGGCGCCCTCCGAGTGCGTGCGGGCTCACTCCCCCCCCTGCCGCTGCCACCCCATGCCCGGCGGCACGTTCTGCTCGCCGTGCGCGAGATGCTGCACAACGCCGCCCGCCACGGAACGGCCCCGTACACGCTGAGCATGGAGGCAGACGATGCGCGCCCGGCGCCGACGCTTCGCATCACTCTCGCACATCCGCGCCGCGCCCTCGACGCACCCCCCGTGCCAACCGGCGGACGCGGTCTGGAGACGCTGCAGCGGCGCGCGGCGGCCCTCGGCGGGGCTTTCACCTTGACGATCGAGGGCGATGAAGCCCGGGCGCAGCTCGCGTTTCCGGTGCGACGTCCGTCGCCGCTGCGGCGCGCATGGGAGCAGGCGCGTGGACAGCGGTCGGCCTCGTCATAGACCGGCGCCCGCGCCTGGGCGACCGCCGGTGCCTGGACCTGGCGCGGGCGGTACCTTGTCGGCGACGTTCGCCCCTGCTGCCCGATGGAGTTCCTGCCTTCCGCCTTCGCTACCGACGCCCACCGCGGCGCGCCGCTCGGCGTGCTCACGCAGGGCTCGCTCGTCGAGGGCGTCGAGATGAAGCTCGACGCCGGGCGCTCGATCGAGGAGGTCTCGACGGGCACGTTCGCGGTCGTTGCGGGCGAGACGATGGACTTCTTCTGCCTCATCACCGACGCCCGCATCACCGCCGCCAACGACGGCGTCCTCCTCTACCCGCCGCCCGCGAGCGAGGTGCTGCTGCGCCGCGTGCTCCACGGCACGACGACCTACGCGACCGTCAAGCTCAAGCCGCTCCTCACGCTCACCAACGGCAGCGCGACGAAGGCCGAAGACGCGACGCCGCGCCCGGTCAAGTCGGTCCCCGCCCACTTCTCCGCCGTCTACCGCGCCTCGGAGACCGACGTGGCGCGCATCTTCGGCGCCGAGGCGAACGACCCGACACGCTTCTTCGAGATCGGCAGCCCGCTCGACATGGACGGCGTGCCGGTGTGCGTCGACCTCGCACGCTTCGCCGAGCGCTCGTCGGCGGTGTTCGGGCGCACGGGCACGGGCAAGACGTTCATCGCGCGCCTGCTGCTCGCCGGGCTCATCAAGACGCGGCCGCGCCGTCAACCTCGTCTTCGACATGCACGGCGACTACGGCCACGCGGCGACCGTCGAGCACGCGACCGGCAAGGGGACGGTGCCCGGCCTCGCAGGGCTCTTCCGCGACGAGGTCGTCGTCGTCACGCTCGACCCGCAGCGCGCGGGCGGGCCGCACGTGCGCGCCGACCTCTACGCCGACGACGTCGAGCCCGAGGACCTGCTCGGCATGACCGACACGCTCAACCTCACCGCCAACGCCGCCGACACCGCGCGCCTCGTGCGGCGCAAGTACAAGACGCGCTGGCTCGCGACGCTCCTGCGCGCCGACGACCTCGCCGCCCTCGCCGAGGAGACGACGGCCAACCAGGCCTCGCTCGAAGCGCTTAAGCGCCGCCTCTCGCGCTTCGAGGAGTACCCGTTCTTCCACCTCGACACCCCGGCGGGCGCGCGCGACGGCCTCGTCGACGCGGTCGTCGAGCCGCTGTTGCAGCGCCGCTCCATCGTCTTCCAGTTCGGGCGCTACGACCACCTCGCCGTCTACCTGCTCGCCGCCAACCTCGTCTCGCGCCGCGTGCGGGCCGAGTGGGAGTCGCGCGATGGCGAAGAGCAAGGACGGATCGGGCGAGGAGCCGCCGCCGCTCGTCATCACGATCGAGGAGGCGCACAAATTCCTCGCCCCCGGCATCGCGCACGAAACGCTCTTCGGAACGATCGCGCGCGAGATGCGCAAGTTCAACGTCTCGCCTCCTCGTGGTGGATCAGCGCCCGAGCGCCATCGACGACGAGGTGCTGAGCCAGATCGGCACCAAGTTCGTCGCCGCCCTCTCCGACGACCGCGACCTCTCGGCGGTGCTCGTCGGCACGGCGGGCGCGTCGGCCCTCCGCGGCATCCTCGCCACCCTCGACACGAAGCAGCAGATGCTCGTGCTCGGCCACGCCGTGCCGATGCCGATCGCCGTGCGCACGCGCTCGTACGACGCCGAGTTCTTTGCCGCCGTCCGCGCCCCCGAGCGCACGCACGCCGAGGTGATGAAGGTGGCCGAGGACGAGTTCGGCGGCGGCTACGTCGGGCGGCAACGGCGGGTGTACGGCTGCGCCCTGCCTACCGCTGCTGCCGGCGGACGCCCGTGGCACGCCGATCCCGCGTCCCCCCCGTCGCCCACCCCGTGCCCGAAGGCACGGAGGGGCAACTCACCAACACGCCATCCCCACCTCCCCACCGATGCAGATCACCGCCCTTCGCCGCCGCTACGAGACCGAACTCTTCGAGCGCGTGCTCCCGTTCTGGGAGCGCCACAGCCCCGACGCCGCGAACGGCGGCTACTTCAACTGCCTCGACCGCGACGGCAGCGTCTACAGCCCGTCCAAGCACGTCTGGCTGCAGGGGCGGCAGGCGTGGATGTTCGCCAAGCTCTACCGGACGGTCGAGCAGCGGCCCGCGTGGCTGGCGATGGCGCGCTCGGGCGCCGATTTCCTGCGCAAACACGCCCTCCGCGACGACGGGCGCGTCTACTTCCAACTCGCCGCCGACGGACGTCCGCAGGCCCTCCAGCGCAAGATCTTCGGCGAGTGCTTCTACGCGATGGCGCTTGCGGAAGTCGGACGGGCGAGCGGTGAGGCGCGTCTGGTGCGCGAGGCCGAGGCCGTCCTCGACCGCCTCTTCGTCTGGGCCGACGACTGGAGCCACGTCGGGCGCGTCGCCTACGCCGGATCGGAGCCGCTCCAGATGCTCGCGGTGCCGATGATCCTGCTCAACCTGGTCGAGGAGGTCGGCGGCGACACGTGGCAGCGCTACGGCGACCGTGTGGATGGCCTGCTGCGGCGCGTGATGCTGCACGTCCACGACGACCGCCGCCTCGTCTTCGAGAACGTCCGCGCCGGACGGATCGCTCGCGCTCGATACGCCCGAGGGCCGCCTCCTCAACCCCGGCCATGCCATCGAAGCCGGGTGGTTCATCCGCCACTGGGGCGAGAAGCTGGGCCGTCCGGAGCTCGTCGCCCGCGCCGACGCGCTCGTCGCGTGGAGCCACGACGCCGGGTGGGACACCGAGCACGGCGGCCTCTTCTACTTCCTCGACAGCGAAGGCTTCTCGCCGACGCAGCTCGAGTGGCCGATGAAGCTCTGGTGGCCGCACTGCGAAGCGCTCTACGCCCACCTCCGCACGGCGATCAAGTCCGACGACGCCGACGTCCGCGCCGCCGCGTGGCGCCGCTTCGAGGCCACCGACACGTATACCTTCAAGCGCTTCCCCGACCCCGAGCACGGCGAGTGGTACGGCTACCTCGACCGGCAGGGAACGGTCACCCACCGCTTCAAGGGCGGCCCGTACAAAGGCTGCTTCCACGTCCCGCGTGCCCTCTGGCTCTGCTGGACGCTGCTGAAGGAGGCCGAGGAGATCGGCCCGCAGACGCCCGGCGCCGCACAGGTGTAGCGAGAGCCGTAGATCTGACAGGTGCGGGGACCTGTCAGCTCAGGTCGCGCGCGCGATGCGCACCCACGCCACGTCGTCGTTGCGCATCCCGGCCGGCGCGAGCGGCGGCGACGGCTTCGGCGGGATCGCCAGAAACGGGCCACGGCGCGCCCGGATGGGCCAGCAGGTACGCGGCGAGCGCATCGGTCGTGGCGAGGAGCGCGCCGCCGTCGGGAATGCGTCCGGTGCGGACGAGCGCGGCGGGCGCGGGTCCGGTCGAGGCGACAAGGACGGGGCGCGCGGCGAAGGCCCCGGGCGTGTCGAGCGGCCACGCGGCGATGCGGCGGCCGGCGGCATCGATCTCGAACAGGCACGCATCGCCGACCGCCTCGGCGCGGTAGCTACCGTCGGGAGCGACTGTCAGGACGACGAGCGCGGCGTGCGCCCCGGCGTCGGCCTTCTCGGCGGCGTACCACGGCAGCGACGCGCGCCGCGCATCGAGCATCGCTCCGTGAACCGCACGGGCGCGGGCGTGCACGTTTGGGATGGACGACAGACGATCGACGACAGACGACGATCTTTCGACAGCCTCCGCGACGAGCGACCGCGCCCATGCCCGCGCGAACGCGCTCTCGGTCGCCCCGTCGGCGACGGCGAGGGTGAGGCCGCCGTCGACGTGTGGCGTGATGGCGATGGCGTCCTCGTTCTCGTCGGGCCGCATCCCTGCCTTCTCGACCGATGCCGCCGTCCACACGAGCACGGCGGTGGCGCCGCCGAGCATCCCGTCGTCCGTCGTCGGTCGTCCGTCGTCTTCCCCACTCATCGCAGCGTCGCCGGGCGGGTGCCGATCTCGAGCAGGCGGACGAGGGCGACGGGGTCGGCGTTGTAGACGAACCCGCGGGTGTCGAGGCCGACGCGCAGCCCTTCGGCTTCGGCGGCTGCGCGCATCGTGAACGGGAGGGCGCTCGTCATCTCGAAGAGCGCGCGGGCGGCGGCGTCGCGCGGGAGTTCTTCGACGGTCGATGGGAAGGCGACGGGCGCCTCGTCGGTCGAACTGAGGTGGACGTTGAAGAGCAGCGCCTCGCCGTCGCGGGTGCCGTACGAGCGGAGGAGCTGGGCGTGGCGGAGCGGATCGCCGTCGGTCGCCTCGCCGTCGGTGACGTTGACGACGACGGGCGGGAATGCGTCCGGGTGGGCATCGGTCCACGCGCGGACGGCGTGGGTGGCGAGGTCGAGGGCGGCGCACATGGGCGTGCCGCCGCGCGCGGCGCTCTCGAACCAGACCGGGCGGCGCGTCGTCTGCTCGGCGAACCCGCCCTGCCCGTCGGGCACGCGTCGGACGCGGGTGTCGAGGCGCAGCGGGTGCTCGGCGAGGTGCGAGATCGGCACGAGACCGCCCGGCGCGCCCTGCCCGTCGGTCGGCGTGACGAGCCACCCGACGCGCTCGCCATATCCGGCGACGCCGACGTGGAAATAGTCGCGCACGCCGTCTTCCTTGGCGCTCCGCAGCACGAGGTTTTGCAGCAGCCGGTTGACCGTGTCGGCGAGGACGCGCGCTTTCGACGGCGCCGCGTCACCGCGCTGCTCGGCGCCGCCGAAGCGGTCCTGCATCGACGCCGACTGGTCGAGGAGAAACACGAACGCCGCCGGGCTGCGGCGGCTGATCTCGGCGGAATAGGCCATCGGGGAGACGGAAGCGGGCGCGGAAACGTCCGGAATGCCGACGGTGCCGCGTGGTGCCCGGCGCGGACGACCGGCGCCGTTCGAATCGCGCGCCACCGCGGGTGGACGTGGCGACGTTCCGCGCAGAGACGCATCGCCGATGCGTCTCTGCGTCCCCAACGCCGCATCTCCCGTCAGGTGTGGACGCGCAGGACCGGCACACCCGCCTGTCCATCCCCTTCGCCCGAACGCCCATCGCCCGAGCGGCCGTCGCCCGATGCGCGGCTCGGCGCTGCGTCGATGTGCTCGATCTGGCCGGTGAGGCGCACCGTCACGCGCGCGCCGTCGGGCGTCTCGACGCTCAGCCGCACCGGCAGCGTCTCGCCGACGCGGAGCGTGGCGGTTACGTCGAGCAGCGGGACGGCCGCGGGGCGCCGGGGCTCGGCGGCAGCGTCGGGTGTGGCGCGGGCAGCGGCGGCGCGGCGCGGGGCGCCGGAATCTCCCGGCACGGAATCTCCCGGCATGGGGCCGCCCGGCAGACCGGCGAGGCGCGGACGGCGTCCAGCGCCGACCTGTACGTCGCGGAAGCGGGCGACGGGGCGCCCGAGCGTCCGGAGGGCGTCTTCGATGGCGAAGCGCCAGACGAGGGGTGCGAAGACGTGGAGGCGCCACGACGCCGCCTCGGTCCAGACCTGCAAGTTGTACGACTCCTCGGCGTGGTGCGCCTCGACGCGCACGATGTCGCCGAGCGCGAGCCGCCGCTCGACGCGTCCGAGGGCGCGCCCCCGACCGGAGAAGACCAGTTCGTCGGGCGAGAGCCGCAGCGTGGCGCGGTGCGCACTCAAGCCATTGAGCTGGGCGGCTGTCTGCATCGGGCGGGGAGCGTGTCGGTCGGGCGAACATACGACACCCGCCCCGGCCTCCGTCCCTGCCGCCGCTGCTCAGGCGTCGTGGAGCGGCGCGAGCGGTTCGAAGAGCGGCACATGGACGCCCTCGTGCATCGCCCGCCGCATCCGCAACGCCAGCACGCGCACGACGAGCGCCGCCGACACGTTGCGCTCGATGAGGTCGCGCGCCTCCTCGGCCAGATCGACCATCGCCGACAGATCGGCGCCCGGCACGTTGCGCCCGAAGCGCGCGATGGACTCGGCGATGTCGGCGTTGATGAGCGGGGCGTCGTCGCCGAGGGCGCGGTGGCGGACGAGGTCGTGCGTCCAGCGCAGCAGCATCTCCAGCACCGCTTTGAGCGGTTCGCGCCCGAGCGCCGCCATCTCGTCGAGCGCCGCGGCCTGATCCGGGCGTCCGGAGTGGGCGTAGCGGGCGAAGCGGAGGGCGAGATCGCGCCGCGCGAGCGTGTCGCCTTGCTCGGCGATTTCGAGCGCCCGCGTGAGGGATCCGCCCGCCATCCGCGCGAGCGGCTCGGCGGCGGCGCCGTCGGCGAGGCCGCGGCGGCGGAGTTCGTCGGCGACGGCCTCGTCGGGCAGCGGGTCGAAGCGGACCTGCTGGCAGCGCGAGATGACGGTCGGGAGGACGCGGTCGAGGCGGTCGGTCGTGAGCACGAAGAGCGCCTGCGCGCCCGGTTCTTCGAGGAGTTTCAGGAAGGCGTTGGCGGCCTCCGTGCGCATCACGTGGGCGTCGGCGATGAGGGCGACCTTCATCCGCCCCTCCGTCGGGCGGTAGCCCATCGGGCGGCGCACGTCCTCCTGCATCCGCTCGACCGAGTAGAGCACCTGCTTGTTGGACGTTTTCGAGGCGTCGCCGAGGTTCGGGCGCCGGGCATAGTCGACGGATGCGTACGGATCGGCAGCGAAGGCGGCGAGGCGGGCCGCGTAGTCGTCGGCGTCGGCATCGGACGGCGTCGGGAGGAGGACGTGCAGGTCGGGATGGACCCCGCGCGCAACCTTCAGGCACGCCCCGCACGCGCCGCAAGCATCGCCCTCGCCGTCGGCGCGTCGCTCGCACAGGAGGGCGGCGGCGAGGGCCACCCCGGCGGCCCGCTTCCCGCTGCCCGACGGCCCGTGGAACAGGTACGCGTGCGCCACCCGCCCGGCGGCGACGGCGCGCGCAAGCGTCTCACCCACGCGGGGCTGCGCGACGACGGAGGACCAGGGCATGTGGGTTGGTGAGTTGGTGAGCGGTGGGTTCGTGGGGACGTGGGGAGGCGCGCTGGCCGTTGGACCGCCTTCGCGGTGCGGGGTCTGCGGGGTGCGGGCGCTCAGGGAAGATCGGGCGGCGGAGGGGGCGGCGGGCGGTCACGCCGGATTTGCGCGGTCCCCCCTTCCACGATGTCCGTGGCGTGGCGGTGCGTCATGTCCGCGGATGCCGCGGAATCGGGGCGACCGAGCGTGCGAGCGGTGGGAGCGAGACGACGGGACGTGCATCATCCCCCCTACGGATCGCCACGTGTCACGGACGAACCAGCGCCCCCCCATCACCAACTCACAACCCCACCCTCTCCCCACCCCGCCCCCTCTTCGCGGCACTCTCACGCGGCGGCGTTGCGGCAGCGGCGGCGGTCGGCGTATCCTCCGGTCCCGATGCGCGCCCGCGCGCCTCTGGCGTGGTAGCTCAGCTGGTTAGAGCGTACGACTCATAATCGTAAGGTCGAGGGTTCGAGCCCCTCTCACGCCACTATCGAAAACGCCCCGGATCGTGCCTTTGAAGCCGATTCCGGGGCGTCTCTCGTCTGGCCCTGCGGTGCCGTGCCGTGCCACGTCTTTGTCGGCCGGTGACAGGGGTTCGCCCCTGTTTCGCCCCGCGTGTCCCGTATGTGTCCCCCGGCGTGGCAGGCGTCGGAACGCATTTCGGAACGCGCGCAGGCACGCCCGGATGCCCTCACGCACCCGGCGCGTCGCCCTACGTCACTGCGCGGCCGGGCTGAGTCCCCCACCGGCGATCGTCTGGGCTGGACAATGCGTTGCAGATCCGTCACAGGCCGGAGACGCACGCGAGGCGATTGGACAGGGAGTGGACTGTTTGCAGGCGCGGCGATTGTGTAGCCTTCGGGGCTGTTTTCCACCCGCGCGCGACCTGCGCCTTCCACCCGATCCACGCCGCGTGACCAAGCCCCGACGTGCGCACCGCGAACGCCGCGGCAGACGATTCCGGACGGTGGGCCGGGCGATGGTCGGGCGGGCGCTGCGCGGCGGCGTCCTCGCGCTCGTCGTCGCGGGATACGTGCTGCTCGCGAGTGCGTCGGCGGCCGGGCACGGGTGGTGGCTGATCCAGCACGGCGCGACGGCGCACCACGAGACCGGTCACGAGGCAGCAGCGCGCGAATCGCACGCGCACAGCGAACTGCATCGGGATGACCACGACGCTGCGGACGATCCCGGCGGCGACGCCCACGACGCTGCGGGGCATCTCGACGATCACGACCGCGCAGGCCATCCCGACGACGACAGCGACGATCACGACCACGCCGGAGCGGACGACCATCACGCGGACGCGGACGATCACGACGAGATCGGCGCGGCGGCGGTGCACCGCGCGCACGCGCACGGCGGTCACGTCCACACGCACGACGGGCCGACGGAGCCGCCGCCAGCGGTTCTCGTCGCGGGCATCGGCAAGCACTGCCTGCCGTCGCCGCCGACGCTGCCGGTGCCGCCGGTGATGCGCGGCATCCGGTTCTCGGGCGAGGTGCTCGTGCCTGTCGACGCAGCCCTCGCGGTCGAGGCGCCGCCGCCGCGGCGCGCGGCCTGACCGCTCGCGCGGCCCTGCACGTCTACTCCGGCGGCATTCCGACCGGCCCCTGCATCCACAAGGATGCGGCGGCCGGGATGCGTGGCCGGACGCGGCAATCGTGCGGCACTCCTCCAACTTCCGGTGCGCTCTTCGGCGCGCCATCCCCTCTGCGTGCCCCGTCCCCACGGCCCTGCCCCGCTCGATGCGTGCGGCGGCGTGGCGGACGCGGCCTTCGGCGCCCGCCTGATCCTGCGTGCGGCGCCGACTCCCCTTCCCCATTCGATGACCTCCACTCTCTTCCGGCCGCTCGCTGCGACCGCTTTCCTGCTGTGCCTCACCGGCACCGCCCACGCCCAGATCACCGGCACCGTTCGCGACGCCGCAACCGGCCTGCCGCTCCCCGGCGCCACCGTCCGCATCGTCGGGACACCCCGCGCGGCGTCTGCCGGGGCCGATGGTGCGTTCCGCATCGACGGCGTCGGTGCCGGGCGGTACACGGCCGCCGCGTCGTACGTCGGCTATTCGACGATGCAGGCCGCCGTGACCGTCGGCAGCGACGGGATGGCGCCGGTGCTCGCCTTCTCGCTCTCGTCGAATGACGTGCAGCTTTCCACCGTGCTTGCCGAAACCGACCGTCCGCGCTCGGCGGCGTCGTCAGAGACGGTGCGTGCGCTCGACCTGCTCGTGCGCCCGACGCGCTCGGCGCAGGACCTGCTGCGGCTCGCGCCCGGCGTCGTGACCGCCCAGCACGCAGGCGGCGGCAAGGCCGAGCAGATCTTCATCCGCGGCTTCGACGCCGACCACGGCACCGACATCAACGTCTCGGTCGATGGCGTGCCCGTCAACATGGTCTCGCACGGCCACGGGCAGGGCTACGCCGACCTCCACTTCGTCATCCCCGAAACCGTCGAGCGCATCGACGTCAACAAGGGCCCGTACCGCGCCGAAGACGGCAACCTCGCCACCGGGGGCGCGATCGGGTTTGCGACGAAGGAGCGGCTGACGGAGAACCTCGTGCGCGTGCAGGGCGGCGCGTTCCGCTCGCTCGACGCGACGGCGCTCGTCGGCCTCCCGATCGACGACGGCGCGACGAGCGGCTACCTCGCCGGGCAGTTCATCCGCACCGACGGGCCGTTCGACGCCTCGCAGGATTTCCACCGCGTCAACGTCTTCGGCAAGCTCACCCGCGAGATCGGAAACGGCGGCGGGCGCGTGAGCCTGACCGCGAGCAGCTTCACGTCGGCGTGGGATGCCTCGGGGCAGATCCCGCAGCGCGCCGTGGACAGCGGCCTCATCTCGCGCTTCGGGTCGATCGACGACGGCGAGGGCGGCGCGACGAGCCGCGAGGACGTGAACGTGCGCTACGCGAGCAGCGGCGGCGCGCAGGGCCTCGACGTGCAGGCGTACGCGGTCCGCTACCGCTTCAAGCTCTTCTCCAACTTCACCCTCTTCCTCGACGACCCGATTCGCGGCGACATGATCGAGCAGCGCGACCTCCGCAGCCTGCGCGGCGTCAACGCCCGCTACCGCCGTCCGCATCGCCTCGGCGACGCCTACGCGACGGCCTCGATCGGCGCGACCGCCCGCGCCGACGGTGCCGACGTGGCGCTCTCGCACAGCCCCGACCGCGTCCGCGACGAGGCCTTCGTCGACAGCCACGTCGAAGAACGCAACGTGTCGCTGTGGGCCGAGGAAGACGTCTCGCTCAGCACGCGCCTGCGCATCATCGCCGGTTTGCGGACGGACTACTTCACCTTCGACGTAGACGACCGCCTGGAAGGCATCGACACGGGCCGTCCGCACGTCTCCGGGCACCGCGCAGTCGACGATCCTCAGCCCCAAGCTCAGCGTCATCCTCTCGCCGACCTCGACGCGTCGACGTGTTCCTGAACGGCGGCTCCGGCTTCCACTCGAACGACGCCCGCGCCGTCGTGCAGGCCGACCGCATCCGCCGCAACCCGCCCGGCTGCGGCCCCCTCTGCACCACCGACACGCCGACGCTGCGGACGCTTCCGCGCGCCCTCGGCGCTGAGATCGGCGTCCGCGCCCGTCCGGTGAAGACCCTCAACGTGTCGGCGGCGCTGTGGCGCCTCGATCTGGAGCAGGAGCTCGTCTACATCGGCGACGCCGGCACGACGGAGGCGTCGGGCGAGAGCCGCCGCGTAGGCGTCGACCTCGAAGGGCGCCTCGCGCTCCGCCCGTGGCTCCTCGCCGACGCCGACGTGACGCTGAGCCGCGGCACCCTCGTCGGCGAGCCGAACGGCGCCGACGAGGTCCCCCTCGCCCCGCGCGTCACCGCAACCGGCGGCCTGACGGCGCGGCACCCGAGCGGCGCGAGCGGCAGCCTGCGGCTCGTCCACATCGGCGACCGCCCGGCCAACGAGGACCGCTCGGTGACGGCGCTCGGCTACACGGTTGTGAGCGCAGGGGCGTCGTACCGCTTCAAAGCGGTCGAGGTGAGCGCGACGGTCGAGAACGTGCTGAACGTCGAGTGGAACGAGGCGCAGTTCGACACCGAGAGCCGTCTGCGCGGCGAGGCCGCCCCGGTCTCCGAGCTCCACTTCACCCCCGGCGCCCCCCGCAACGCCCGCGTGGCGCTGACCTACCGGTTCTGAGGGGCGCGGGCCGCATCGCCCCCTCCGCCCTTCGGGCACCTCCCCCGCGACCGCGGGGGAGGACCGCCGTGGAGGCCGTTCAGGCCGCAGTGGCAGGTGGGGGGCCAGGTCCGCCACGGAGCGCGCGCAGCGCGCAGCGGCAGGAGGGAGGAGAGGAGCGCACCCCCGCCGGGCACATCGGCGGCGGGCGGGGGTACCTTGCGCGCACCCGACCCGACCGCGCACATGGCGACGCCCGCTTCCGCATCCTTCGACGCCCCGGCGGCGACGCCCCGCATGGCTGCGCACACCGCGCCTGGCACCGCCGTCACCGACCCCGTCGCGCGCAACCCCGGCGTGGCGCTCGATCTGTCATCGGTCGAGGACGTGCGCGTCAACCGCAGCGCCGTCGAGCGCCGCGCCGCCACGCTCGGCACGCGGCGGACGGTCAAGAAGGCGCACCAGGCCGCGTGGCTGCTCCACGCCATCCGCACGATCGACCTGACGACGCTCAGCGGCGACGACACGCCGGGCACGGTCCGGCGGCTCTGCGAGAAGGCCCGCCACCCCGTGCGCGCCGAGGTCCTCGCCGCGCTCGGCGTCCACGAGACCATCACGACCGGCGCCGTCTGCGTCTACCACGCCTTCGTCGGGACCGCCGTCGAGGCGCTCCGACGGCTCCGGAATCCCCGTCGCCGCCGTCTCGACCGGCTTCCCGCACGGCCTGAGCCCGCTCCGCCAGCGCATCGACGAGATCCGCGCGTCCGTTGCGGATGGGGCAGACGAGATCGACATCGTCATCTCGCGCCAGCACGTGCTCACGCAGAACTGGCAGGCGCTCTACGACGAGGTCGCCGAGATGCGCGCGGCATGCGGAGAAGCGCACCTCAAGGCCATCCTCGCCGTCGGCGAACTCGGCACGCTCCGCGGCGTGGCGAAGGCGTCGGTCGTGGCGATGCAGGCGGGGGCGGACTTCATCAAGACGAGCACGGGCAAGGAGTCGGTCAACGCGACGCTCGCCAACAGCCTCGTGATGGTCCGCGCCATCCGCGCCTACCACGAAGCGACCGGCCATCGCGTCGGCTTCAAGCCCGCCGGCGGCCTCCGGACAGCCAAGCAGGCAACCGAGTGGCTCATCCTGATGCGCGAGGAACTCGGCGTGCGCTGGATGCAGCCCGACCTCTTCCGCATCGGCGCGAGCGGCCTCGTGCAGGACATCGAGCGCCAGCTCGACCACGCCACGACCGGCCGCTACGCCTCGCTGGCATATCAGGCGATGGGGTGACGGGACGCGCGTGGGGCGTCCACCCCGCACCGAACGCCCCGCCGCACGCCGGGCGTCAATCCACACCGAACGTCCGTAGGGGCGGGTCTCAGACCCGCCCCTACACCCCCGCCCCCACCGCGCGCCACCGCCCCGCCGCCGCGCCCCGCGCGCCGCCCTGCCCTCCTCGCACCGACCTGACCTGCGCGTCCTCTGCGGCGCCCGACGACCCATGACGACGACCGACATCCTCCACTCACTCGACTACGGCGTGGCACCGGAATCCAGCCAGGCGGCCCGCGATTGGATCGCGGACCATTCGCCTGATGACCACGGCGCGGCCCACTTCGGCCTGTTCATCGGTGGGAAATGGCGCGAGGGCAAGGCGCACTTCGCGTCGGAGAACCCGGCGACGGGCGAGACGCTCGGGTACGTCGCGCAGGGATCGGCGGCAGACGTCGACGATGCGGTCGCGGCGGCGCGGACGGCGTTTCCGTCGTGGAGCGCCACGCCGGGGCACGTGCGGGCGCGCTACCTGTACGCCATCGCGCGCGGCATCCAGAAGCACAGCCGGCTGTTCGCGGTGCTGGAGACGCTCGACAACGGCAAGACCATCCGCGAGACGCGCGACCTCGACATCCCGCTCGTCGCCCGCCACTTCTACCACCACGCCGGGTGGGCGCAGCTGATGGAGACCGAGATGGCCGGGCACGCGGCGCTCGGCGTCGTCGGGCAGATCATCCCGTGGAATTTCCCGCTCCTCATGCTCGCGTGGAAGGTGGCGCCCGGCGCTCGCGATGGGCAACACGGTGGTCATGAAGCCGGCGGAGTTCACCAGCCTCACCGCGCATCCGCTTCGCCGAACTCTGCCAGAGCGTCGGCCTGCCCGACGGCGTCTTCAACCTCGTCACCGGCGACGGCGAGACGGGCGCGGCGATCGTCGGACACGACGGCGTCGACAAGATCGCCTTCACCGGCTCGACCGATGTCGGGCGCCTCATCCGCCAGCAGACGGCGGGCAGTGGCAAGGCGCTCTCGCTCGAACTCGGCGGCAAAAGCCCGTTCGTCATCTTCGACGACGCCGACCTCGACAGCGCCGTCGAGGGCGTCGTCGATGCGATCTGGTTCAACCAGGGGCAGGTGTGCTGCGCGGGCTCGCGTTTGCTGATTCAGGAAGGCATCTACGAGCGCACGATCGCCAAACTGCGCGCCCGCATGGAGCGCCTGCGGCTCGGCGACCCGCTCGACAAGGGCGTCGATGTCGGCGCCATCGTGGCCCCGGTGCAGCGCGACCGCATCGCCCTCCTCGTGGCGCAGGGCGTCGCCGAGGGCGCGGTTGTCCACCAGCCGTCGTGGGCGTCGCAGATGGTCGGCGGGTTTGCCTCGGGCGATGGGGCGCCGGATGCTCGGTGCAACGGGCGATCGCGGATGCGCGGCGGCGCTCACGGCGCCGTGGCCGGGCCTCGACTCCGGCGGCTGCTTCTACCCGCCGACGCTGCTCACCAACGTGGCGCCCGCGAGCACCGTCGCGCAGGTCGAGATCTTCGGGCCGGTGGCGGCGGCGATGTCGTTCCGGACCCCGGCGGAGGCGGTCGCGCTCGCCAACAACACGCGCTACGGCCTCGCCGCGAGCGTGTGGAGCGAGGACGTGAACCTCGCGCTCGACGTCGCCGGGCAGATCAAGGCGGGCACGGTGTGGATCAACTGCACCAACGTGTTCGACGCGGTCGAGCGGCTTCGGCGGCGTCCGCGAGTCCGGCTACGGGCGAGAGGGCGGCAAGGAAGGCCTGTACGAGTACGTCCGCCCGCTCCACGCCGAGGCGGCGCGCCGGACGCAAAAGCGCCCGAGTCGAAAGCGACCGGCAAAGCCTCGAAGCGCGCCGCGGCAGATGCCATCGAGGATGGATTCCGCGGCTCGACCGGACGGCGAAGCTCTACATCGGCGGCAAGCAGGCGCGTCCGGATGGCGCGCTACGCGCTCGCGGTGACGTCGCCCGACGGGCGCATCGTCGGCGAGGTCGGCGAGGGCAACCGCAAGGACGTCCGCAACGCCGTCGAGGCCGCCCGCAAGGCCGCCGACGGGTGGGCGGCGACGACCGGGCACGCGCGGGCGCAGATCCTCTACTACGTCGCCGAGAACCTCGCCGCGCGCTCAGCCGAGTTCGCCGCGCGCATCACCGCGCAGACCGGCGCCTCGGCAGACGCCGCGCAGTCGGAGGTGGACGGCGCCATCGCCGACCTCTTCACCGCCGCCGCGTGGGCCGACAAGTACGACGGCGCCATCCACGGCGTCCCGCAGCGCACGGTCACGCTCGCGATGAACGAGCCGATCGGCGTCGTCGCCATCCTCTGCCCCGACGACGCGCCGCTGCGCGCGTTCTGCCGCCTCGCCGGGCACGCCGCTCGCGATGGGCAACACGCTCGTCGTCGTCCCCTCGCCCGTGGCGCCGCTCTCGGCGACCGACCTCTACCAGGTCCTCGACACCTCCGACGTGCCCGCGGGCACGATCAACATCGTCACCGGCGACCGCGACGTGCTGGCGAAGACCCTCGCCGAGCACGAAGACGTCGACGCGATCTGGTACGCCGGGCCCGACGAAGGCGGCGCGGCGGTCGAGCGCGCGAGCACGTCGAACATGAAGCGCACGTGGACGATGCCCGCGAGCGGCGCCCTGCCCGCGTCGGCGGAGCTGCTGCGCGAGGCCACGACGGTCAAGAACATCTGGGTGCCGTACGGCGCGTAGGTCGCTGCAACTCGTCTCATGTCACTGCTTTCCAAAACAGTTGGGGTTGCCCTGACCGTCGTCATCGGGGCCGTCTTTGTGGCTGGAGTCGCGCTCAGTTCCTTCACGATGTTCGAGTGCGTCAACGAACCCGTCGACGAGGTCGTGTCGCCCGATGGGTCTCGCAAAGCCGTCGTGTTTCGGAGTGACTGTGGCGCGACCACCGATTTCAGCACGCAGGTGTCTGTGCTCACGGCAGCTTCCGATCTCGGGGATTCTGCTGGAAACGTCTTCGCGGCCGACACCGATCACACTGCGGCGCCATCCGCGCCGGGGGGCGGCCCTGCGGTCGAGGTGCGATGGGAGGCTTCCCAGCGTCTCGTGGTCCGGCATCACCCCCGCGCCCGCGTCTTCAGGGCAGAGCCCGTGGTGCAGTCGGTAGCCATTCGCTACGAGATCGCTTCCGAAAGTCCGCCGCGATGACCTGAACGCAGGATGCGCCCCGACGGCAGCCTGTGTTCAAGCGTCTGGCGCGCGACGCCGATTGCGGAGGCTTGATGCGTCACGCCGTCCCGAGAAGCCGGTCGCGGTGCCGCCATTCGAGCGCGGCGAGGCCGCCCACGTACGCCCCCTCTGCCACAAGGTGCGCGATCCCGAACACCGAGGCGGTGCCTGCGAGGCGCGCGGCGGCGAGGCCGCACGCGGCGGCCCAGGCCGCGTTGGCGGCCACGAGCGCCGCGATCTGCCCCGGCGAGCGCCGCTGCCGCAGCGCCAGCGACCCCGAAAACGCTCCGTAGGCGAGATTCGCCACCCCGAGGCCGACGACCGCCGCGCGGGGCATCCGGTAAAGCCGGCTCAGCGCGCCCGGCGCGGCCACCACCACGGTCCCCACGAGCAAACCGCCGACGCTGTCCACCCACAGCAGGCCCGGCCCACGGCGAGCGAGACGCGGCGGAGTGGCCTCTCCCGGCGCGGCGACCATCAGCGCTTCGCCACGCAGACGCCACCCGCGCCGAGGGTCACCTCGGGGGTCATGAGAAACATGCAGTCGGAGACGGCGCCGGTGCGGCGGTTGTGCTCGTCTTCGAGCGTGGTGTAGCGGTCGGTGAGCGTGCGCAGGCGTGTCGAGTCGGTCTTCTCAGTCGAGAAGATCACCGCGCGCGACGGCCCGCCGCAGGCCTTCGACCCATAGGCGACGGCGCGGCACGAAGCGGCGCGCGTGGCCGACGGGGGCTGCGTGAGAAGCTGGATCTCGGCGTCGAGGCGGGCCATCGTGGCGGGCGTCGCCGCGCCCGTGCCGGATGCGCCGCCGCGTCCGAAGGAGAGGAAGTCGCACCCGGCCACGGCGAGGAGCGCGGCGGCGGCGAGGGCGGTCGTGACGATGCGGGACATGTCGGACGGCGGAAGACGTACGGGCGGGCGGAGCGCCTATGATCGCACCTATGCCGCGCGCCGCGCAAGCCCGTTCACCCTCCCCATCCAGATTCCCCCATGACCGTCCACCTCCTCGGCACCGGCGCGGCGCGCTCGGATGCGCACCGCACGACGACGATGCTGGCTCTCGAGAGCGGCGGGCGCGTCGTGCTCGTCGACTGCGGCGGCGATGCTCTCCAGCGGATGCTCGCCTGCGGCCTCGACCCGGCGTCCATCGACGCGCTCATCGTCACGCACGAGCACCCGGACCATGTCGGCGGCTTCGCGCTCCTCATCGAGCGCCTGTGGCTCTACGAACGCGCGGCGCCGCTCCCGATCGTCGGCAACGCGGCGGCGCTCGCCCAGGTGCGGCGGTCGTGGGAGGCCTTCGACACGTCGGGATGGACGGGGCTGTTCGCGTTCGACTGGCGGCAGATTCCAGACGGCGAGGGCGCGCTCGCGTGGGAGGACGCGCGGCTGCGCATCACCGCCAGCCCGGTCGTTCATGGCCCGCCGACCCACGGATTTCGCTTCGAGGAGCGCGCGACCGGATGCGTCGCCGCCTACTCGTGCGACACCGAGCCGTGCGACGCCGTCGTCGCCCTCGCCAGCAAGGCCGACCTGCTCGTCCACGAGGCGACCGGCGCCTTCAAGGGCCACAGCAGCGCCGCCCAGGCCGCCGGCGTCGCCGCCCGCGCGGGCGCCTGCCGGTGCGTTCTCGTTCACCTTCCTCCCGGCCTGACCGACGACGATCTCGGCGAGGCACGCACCACGTTCGCCGATGTCCGCGTGGGCGTCGAAGGCGAAGCGATCGCGGTGTGACGCGGCGGACGACGGACGACGTGCGAACGGCGCCCTGCGCACGCGCGCCGCCGGTGCGCGGCCGCCGAACGACGGATGGCGCCCGGACGACGCCCAGTAGAGACGCATCGGCGATGCGTCTCTACGCCCCCGATGGGTCGGCGACCACGGGACCCGACCCGCGCGGTGGTCATCCGTCCGAGGGCGGCAGGCGCGACGAATGGTAGAGACGCATCGCCGATGCGTCTCTACGTCCCCGGTGGCCCGACGCCCCCCACGAACGCCCCCAACGGCCCGGCACCTCCAACCCCCCAATACACCCACAACCAACCCCGTCCCACCGTCAGTTCCGCGACAGCGCCGCCGCGTCGTCCCAGTGCATCAGCGCCTCACGAGCGACGGCGTCGTCGGCGAGGAGGACGCGCTGGGCGGCTTCGCGTCCGTAGAGGCGCAGGGCCACGCGGGCGCTGATGATCACATCGAGGAGGCGGCTGTCGGCAGCGAGGCGGCGGCGCCATGCGGGCGCGTCGGCGGCCCACGCGCTGTCGGCGCGGGCGCTCGTGAGGCGGGCGGCGAGGTGGGCGTCCCGCCACGCGCGGTCGGCGTCGGTGAAGGCGAAGCCACGCGCGAAGGCCTCGGCCGTCGGGAAGCGCGCGAGCAGGTCGTCGCGGCGGGTGTCGACGAGGGCGCGGGCGAGCGTCGTCTCCTCGCCCGCGCGCAGCACCGCGCGGAGCGTGCCGGTGAGGCTGTCGGTGACGAGCACGTCGGGGAGGATGCCGCCGCCGCCGATCACGACGCGCCCGGCGGGCGTGCGGTAGTGGAGGCTGTCGGGCACCTCGTCGATGAGATCGCGGAGCAGCAGGCCCCGGTCGCGGCGCTCGCGGTCGCGCTTGGAGGCGAAGTACGTGTCCAGCGGACCGCCGGTGTCGTAGGGCGTCTGCACGAGGCGTCCGAGCGGCGTGTAGTAGCGGGCGACCGTGACGCGGATCGCGCTCCCGTCGGGGAGTTCGCGCTGCGTCTGCACGAGGCCCTTCCCGAACGTCCGCTGCCCGACGATCAGCGCGCGGTCGTGGTCCTGCAAGGCGCCTGCCACGATCTCCGACGCGCTCGCCGTCCCGCCATCGACCAGGAGCACGAGCGGGACGCGCTCGAACGCGCCCGCCGACGTAGCCGTGAAGACCGCCGAGTTGCGCGCCGTGCGCCCGCGCTGCTCGACGATGCGCAGGCCCGCGCCGAGGAAGTCGTCGGAGACCTGGACGGCCTGGTCGAGGAGGCCGCCGCCGTTGCCGCGCAAATCGAGCACGAAGCGGTCGGCGCCCTCGCCGCGCAGGCGCTCCATCGCAGCGGTGAGTTCGTCGTTCGTCGTCCGCCCGAAGCGGATGAGTCGGATGTAGCCGACGCGGCCCGTCCCCCCACCGTCCGGCAGGCCCATCAGCGCCTCGTCGACGACGAACGCCGACTCGACCGCCGGGAGCGGCACCCGCCCGCGCGTGACGGTGATGGTGACGGTGTCGCGCGCGGGCAGGCGAAGGAGGCGCATCGCCACGCGCGTGCCCGCCGGGCCTCGGAGGCGGGCGACGAGTGCGCTGTCGGCGAGGCCCATCACCGAGCGTCCGTCGAGGGCGAGGATGCGGTCGCTCGTGCGCACGCCCGCGGCCTCGCTCGGCCCGCCCGCCACGATCGACTGCACGGCGAAGGTGTCGGCGCGCACGCCACCGGATTCCGAGACGGGTCCGGCGATGCGTTCGTAGGCGATGCCGACGCCCTCGAACCCGGCGCTGAACTGCTCGCGCACGCGCGACATCTCGGCGGCGGTCAGGTAGGCCGAGTGCGGGTCGAGCTTTTTGAGCATCCCGCGGATCGCGGCCTCCACCAACCGCGGCTCGTCCGGCGCGTCGACGTACGCCTCGCGGATCGTGAGGAAGGCGACGCGCAGCTTCCCGAGCGCCGTCGCGGCATCGCCGACGCTCCACCCGGCGACGACGCCGACGAGCACGAGGGCGGTGGCGGCGAGGCCTGCGCGGAGGCGGGAGGGCGGCCGGAAGGGCGACGAAGCGGACGACAAGGCGGGGCGGCGGAGGGGCACGGGCGGCGGGGAAACGGAGAGGCCGGGGCGGCGAAAGGAGCGGCGCTCCGGGCAAACGCGCCGACGCGGACGGTATATTGCGGCCCCGGCACGGCGGGGGACGGCTGAGAGGCGGTCCGGCGCCGTCGCTGCGCGGGCGAGGCGTCGTGCCGCGCCGCGAGCCGCCGGAGGCTTTCGCCGTGGACGGATTCACGCCGCGCGAGGGCATCGACCGCTTCATCCGCCCTTGCCGGGCACCGACCGCCGCGAACGGGTCCATCGTGCTGAGGTTCGTCCAGTTCATCGTCCTCGCCGTCGTGCTGCTCGCAGGCGCCGTCGGCTTCACGCTCGTGCTCAGCCACGGCGCGCCCGGCATGCCCGATGCGGCGCGCGTGGAGGGACTGGGCGCGGGCGCGACCGTCGCGTGGTTCGACGACGGACGGCCGCTGCGCATCGACGCGGCCTCGACCGACGACGCGATGCGCGCCCTCGGATTTGCGCTCGCAGAGGAAGATGCGTGGTCGATGCTCGCCTGGCGGCAGGCGGCGCGCGGACGCCTCGCCGAGTGGCTCGGCGCATCGGTGCTGCCCGTCGACCGCCACGTGCGGCAGATCGGCATCGCGCGCGGCGCCGACCGCGCGGCCGCGGATCTCGACAGCCTCACCCGCCGCCGCCTCGATGCGTTCTGCGCGGGCGTCAACGCCGCCTTCGCCACCGCCCGCGTGCGGCGCGGGCCGCAGGTGACGCTCCTCGGGGTCGTGATCGAACCGTGGACGGTCGCCGATGTGCTCGCGTCGGAGCGCCTCGCCGCGTGGATCGCCACCGACGCCCCGGCGGCGCCCTTCCCCGCCGTCGCCTTCGGCGCCACCGCGAGCGCCGACGCGGGCCTGCGCCGCCTCCTCGCCGCCGACGGCCTCGGCGCCTCGCGCGCCTGGACCTTCACCGGCGACGCACGCCGCGACACCCTCGTCCTCTCCTCGCCCGCCGCCGACAGCGCCGCCACCGCCCGTGCCGACAGCGCGGGCGCCCCGACGGCCCGGCTCGTCGCCACCTACGTCACCGGCTCGCAGGCACGTCCGATGCTCCGCACCGCCGAGGTGCGCATCGCGGGCGCGGCTCCGCGGCTGCTCGTGCTGCTCCCCGGCACGCCCTTTCCCGTCGCCGGCGCGTTTCTCGACGCCGATGGATCGGCGCGGCGCGCGTGGGCGGTGCTGCCGCGCGGCGAGGCGTCGTGGCAGACCGTGCCTGCGGAGGTCGAGGCGAGCGTGCGCGCGGAGCGGATGAGCGTCCTCGGCGGACAGGAGTCGGTGCTCTACGCGCCCGAAGTCGGCGGCACGACGACCATCCGCGCCCAGCCGCCGAAGGTGCGGCGGATCGTCCGCCGCGACACCCTCGCCGCCGCTGTCACATCCACCCCATCCACAGTGCCCGTCCCGCCCGACAGCGCCGCCGCGCCCATCGTCGCCGCTGCCCTGCCCGACACGGTCGTGACGCAGGCGCCGCCGTCGCGGTGGCGGCTCGCGTGGCTCGGCGATGGCTCGGCAGGCGCCTTCAGCGACGCCGCCGCGTGGCTCGGCCTGTGGGAGGGCGAGGCGACGGCCTTGCGGATCGTCCGCGGCGGGGGCCTCGTCGTGGCGCGCGGCGACGGCGGAGCGATTGCCGCCACCGCCCTCGGCCCCGCCGCCGCGCACCGCCGCGGCCTCGCCGCCGCCGCCCCGGCCCGCGCCGACACCACAGCCGCCGGGAGTTCGGCCGCGCTGACGTCGTCCGCCGCCGACTCACTCCGCGCCGCGCCGCGCACGGCCGCCGCGCGCCTCGTCGCCGGGCTGCCGCTCGCGCGCGTGCTCGCCGCGCGCCTCGACGCGATCGCCCGCCTGCCCCCGTGGCCCTCCGACGACGCCGTCCGCCCGTCCGCCCGCGACGCCGCCCACGCCATCGCCGCCCGCATCGACCCGGCGACGCTCGGGCGCCCGATCGAGCGCGCCGCCCTCGAAACGCTCGTCAGCTGGGACGGCTCGTACGACGCCAACAGCGTCGGCGCGACGCTCTTCGAGACCGTCTCCGCCGCCGAGACCGCCCGAAACGGCGTCGACGCCTTCGCCGCCGCGCGCGACAGCGCCTACTTCGCCGCGACGCGCCGCCACGCCGCCTTCGTCGATGCCGTGCAGACGCTCCGCCAGCGCTACGGCGCCCGCACGGCCGACTGGCGCCGCGGCGCCGTCCTCCCGCAGCAGCGGCGGTTCGCGTTCTGGGGCACGCCCGGCCTCGACGGCCTCTCCGCCCGCTCCCGCTACGCCCCGTTCGACGTGCCCGGCGGCGGCCACCCGCTCGCGCTCGCCTACGGCCCCGACACGCCCGACGGCGCCGCGACGACCGTCGAGATCGACTTCGCCCTGACGCCCGGCATGCCCGTGCGCCTGCGCACCGTCCCGCTCGACGTCGACGCCTTCCTCGGACGCTACCGCGCCTCGCTCGCCCCCCTCGCCGTGCCGCTCGCTCCGGCAACGCCCACGCGCCAGACGGTCCTCTCGCCGCGCTGACGACCTTCGGTCGTTGTTGGTCGTTGGTTGCCAATGGTTGGTTGTTAATGGTTCGTGGTATCCCAATTTTGCGGATGACACTCCACTACTAACTACCAACAACCAACCAAACCACCTCCCCCTTCTCCATCTCCATCCCCCCATCCATGCTCTGCTTCGGCATCGACGCGGGCGGCACCAAGACCGAACTCCTCGCCCGCGACGGCGACGACGGCGCCGCGACGCAGCACCAGGGCCCTGCCGCCAACCTCCAGCGCGCCGGGGTCGATGGGGCGGCCGACGTGCTCGAACGCGTCATCCGCGACGCGATGGTCGCGCACGGCGGCGCGATGCCGGAACACGTGTGCGCAGGCGTGGCCGGCGCCGGACGCGCCGAGGAACAGACGGCCCTCGGCGACGCGCTGCGGCACCGCTTCGTCGGCGCGCGGCTGAGCGTCGAGGTCGTCCACGACGGCGAGATCGCGTTCGAGGGCGCCTTCGGGGAGGGCAGCGGCCTGATCGCTGTCGCCGGGACGGGCTCGGTGCTGCGCGGGCGCACGCGCGACGGGCGGAGCGTGGGGGCGGGCGGATGGGGTTACCTGCTCGGCGACGAGGGCAGCGGCTACGCCATCGGGCGCGCCGCCCTCCACGTCCTCACCGCCGCCTTCGACGCGGGCCGGTGGTCGCCCCTCGCCACGCGTCTCCGCGACGCGCTCGACGTGCCCGACGCCGCGACGCTCATCCGCCGCGTCTACCGCGAGGGCTGGCCGGTCCAGCGCGCCGCCCCCCTCGTCTGCGCCGCCGCCGCCGACGGCGACGCCGATGCCAACGCCCTCCTCGCCACGCAAGCCGCCGCGTTCTCCATCCAGGCCGCCGCGCTTCTCGCCCGCGAGGGCGCCGACGCCTTCGACCCGCGCCTCGCCTTCATCGGCGGCGTCTCGCGCGAGGCCGTCTACCGCGCCCACCTCACCGCCGCCTTCGCCCGCGCCCTCCCCGGCTGGACCTGCGCCCCCGCCGAGCGCTCGCCCTGCGAAGGCGCCTGGTCGCGCGCGCACCGCATGGCGATGGATGCGGAGGCGTGAACCGGTGCGACGCCCGGTAGAGACGCATCGCCGATGCGTCTCTACAGCCCCGGATGAACTGGCGGCACACGATCACCGCCCTCCACCCACACCGCCCGGTGCATCCCGCGCGCGGCGTTGCCGACGAACAGGCGCGGCGCGCGGCGCAGGTCGTCGGGTGTGAGCGGGCGCTCGGCCGCGGCGCCGGTGGCGAGGAGGTGCGCGCGGAGGATGCCGGGGAGGACGCCGTCGGCGAGGGGTGGCGTGGCGAGCGGGGCGTCGTCGCCGAGGTCGGCGAAGAGGGTCATCCGGCTCGTCTCGGTGACGCGGCCGTGGAGGTTGACGATCACCCCGTCGTCGGCGCCGACGGCGCGGGCGTGGGCGAGCGCGGCGTCGTAGGGCGCGCGGCGCGTCGTCTTGTGGTGGAGCCAGCGGTCGGACGGATCGACGACGACGGGCGTGACGACGAGGCGCACGGGCTCGGCGAGCGGCACGAGCGGGCGCGCGCGGGCGGTGACGGTGCCGTCGGCGGCGAGCGTGAGGCGGGCGAGGCGCGTATCGCGAGGGCAAGGGCGTAGCGGCGGCGAGGGCGGTATCGAAGGACGCAGCCTCGAAGCGGCGGCCGAGGGCGGCGGCGCTGCGGGCCATGCGGGCGCGGTGCTCGCCCGGAAAGCGCCACGCGGCGCCGTCGAAGCCGAGGGTTTCGAACAGGTGCGGGGCATCGTCGGGGCGCGGCGTCACGGGCGCGGAGCAGGCGCGATGTCGCCGAGGAACGCAGCTTTGAGGAGGCATTCGCGGTACTCGTCCTCGGCGACCGAGTCGTACGTGATGCCGCTGCCGACGCCTGCCACGAGGCGCCGCGCATCGCCCGAGCCGGTCGCGGTGACGGTGCGGATGGCGACGCTGAACGCCATCTCGCCCGTCGGCGCCGCGTAGCCGATGGCGCCGCAGTACGCCCCGCGCGGCGCGTCTTCGAGCGCGTCGATGCGCGCGATGGCGCGGCGCTTGGGCGCGCCGGTGATGGAGCCGGACGGGAAGAGGGCCCCGAAGATCGCGCGCGAGATCGGCGCCGTCCACAAGTCGTCCCTCGACCGTCGAGGTCATCTGCGTGAGCGTCGGGTGGGCCTCGGTCTCGAAGAGCGCAGGCACGGCGACGCTGCCGGGCGCGCAGACGACGGAGAGGTCGTTGCGCAGCAGATCGACGATCATGAGGTTCTCGGCGCGGTTCTTCGGGTCGGCGGCGAGCGCGCGGCGCAGGCCGTCGTCCTCGCGCGGCGTCGCGCCCCGGCGCGTCGTCCCCTTCATCGGGCGGGTGACGATGCGGCGCGATCCGTCGGCAGCCGGCGCGTCGACGCGGAAGAAGAGTTCGGGCGAGAGGCTCGCAATCTCGACCGGCGCGCGCGTCCCGTCGAACCCAATCGACAGAAACGCGCCGTACGGCACGGGCTGGGCGGCGCGGAAGGCGGCGTAGAGCGCGGCGAGCGGCGCCTCGGATGTGGCGGCGAGCGGGAACGTGAGGTTGACCTGGTAGACATCGCCCTCGCGGATGAGTGCGCGGATGCGTTCGTGGCGTGCGGTGTAATCGGCGAGGCCGAGCGAGGGCGTCCACTGTGGAAGGGACGCGGCACCGGGCCATCCTCCGGCGGCCACGCGGCGAGCGGCGTCGGCGCATCGTAGACCCCGAACCACGCGAGCGGCACACCGCCAGTCCCTTGCCCCGCAGCCCTGTCGCCGTTCAATCCATCGACGCCCACGAGCGCTACGCCCGCCTCATACGTCACCATCCCGCCGATCCATCGCCCCGCCGCGACCGCCCGCGACGCCGCCGCGAGCACCTCCGCCACCTCCGACGGCACGCGCGCGACGAGCACTTCGACCGGCGCCGCGAGCACGAACGACAGGCCACCTCCGTCGTCGGCGCGGGCGGTGTCGAACACGAGCGTGCCCGGTGCGGCGGAAGTCAGCATCGAGCAAATCGGAAGACGGTGGAGACGCATCGGCGATGCGTCTGCGGAAAGCGTCGGCGCGGTGGTCGCGGGAACGTGCAGAGACGCACCGGTGATGCGTCTCCTCCGAACGCCCCACTGCCCTCACAGCCGCAGCCCGCACAGCCGCCGGCAGGGTGTGACGAACCGGAGAGGGTGCGGTGCGGATCCATCGAACCGGCCCGCGCGGCGGGCGCTGCGGCGGGTGCGTGCGTACCTTCGCCCGATCCTGCCCCCCTCAGAGACCCGATTCCGCGATGCACCGCGAGCACGTCCGCTGGTACAGCCCCAGCCTCGGCCGAGAGATGGACCTCCTCGTCTTCGGACATGGCGGCGCTCCCGTCATCGTCTTCCCGTCGTCGATGGGGAGCTTCGTCGAGTGGGAGGACTTCGGCATGATCGGCGCCGTCCAGGGCAAGATCGAGCACGGCCACAACCAGTTCTTCTGCCTCGACTCCGTCGACGCGGAGAGCTTCTACAACAAGGCCGTCTCGCCCGAGACGCGCATCCGGCGCCACCAGCAGTACGAGGCGTACGTGATGAACGAGGTGCTGCCGCTCGTGCAGAGCCGCAGCGGCCTCCGCCCGATGCTCGCCGGGGCCAGCTTCGGCGGCTACCACGCCGCCAACCTCTTCTTCAAGCACGCGGGCACCTTCGGCGCGCTCCTCTCGCTCTCCGGCGCCTACGACGTCAAGACGATGCTCGACGGGTTGCAGAACGACGACGTGTACTACTCGTGCCCGTCCGACTTCGTCCCCCACATCCGGGACGGCCACGCCATCGACGCGCTCCGCCACACGCGCATCGTGCTCACAAGCGGCGAACACGACCCGTGCCGCGGCCCGAACGAGCACCTCGCGCACGTGCTCGCCGCCAAAGGCATTCCGGTCACCTTCGACTACGCGCAGGGCGAGTTCGCCCACGACTGGCCGTGGTGGCGCAGCCAGCTCGCCCGGCATATCGGGTGACGGATGATGGGGAATTGATGGTTGGGAACAGGCACCTGAAGTGCCGCCCTTCAAATCCAATCCCCCATTCCCAATCCCCAATACACAATCTTCGATACACCCATTTCCCCTCGACCATGAAAAAGATCGGCATCCTCCGCGGCATGGAGACCACGTTCCCCGACGGCCTCGTCGCCCACATCAACGAAGCCTACGCCGACCGCGGCGTCATGGCCGAGTTCGTGCAGATCGGCGGCATCCAGGACACCGGCGAGCCGGGCTACGCCGTCATCCTCGACCGCATCTCGCACGAGGTGCCGTACTACCGCTCGTACCTCAAATGGGCGGCGCTGAAGGGGACGTACGTCGTCAACAACCCGTTCTGGTGGAGCGCCGACGACAAGTTCATCGACAACGTGATTGCCGAGCGCGCGGGCGTCGCCGTGCCGCGCACCGTCATCCTGCCGCACAAGGACACCCCGCCGAACACGACGCCGACGAGCTTCCGCAACCTCGAGTATCCGCTCGACTGGGACGGCGTCTTCGCGTACATCGGCTTCCCCGCCTTCCTCAAGCCCCACGACGGCGGCGGCTGGCGCGGCGTGACGAAGGTGAACAATCCCGAGGAACTCTTCGCCGCCTACGACGCCTCCGGCACCGACTGCATGATGCTGCAGGAAAACATCGACTTCGACGAGTACTACCGCTGCTACGGCATCGGGCAGCGCGATGTGTTCGTGATGCGCTACAATCCGGTCGTTGACATGCACGAGCGGTACAGCGCGGTGCCGGGTGGCCCGATCGAGCCGACTCGCCTCGCCAAGCTCGAGCGCGACGTGCTCGCCATCTGCCGCGCCCTCGGCTACGACATGAACACGGTCGAATTCGCCGTGCGCGACGGCGTGCCCTACGCCATCGACTTCATGAACCCCGCGCCCGACGCCGAATACGACTCGGTCGGGCACACGAACTACGAGTGGGTGATCCGCACCGTCGGCAAGTTCCTCGTCGAGAAGGCGCTCGAAGACCGCCCGGCGATGCAGTTCACCGCCAACGGCGCCCTCGAGCCGAACCGCGGCGCCTCGCTCCTCGACGCCGCGCAGGGAGCCGCCGCGAGCGCCGCCACCGCCGCGCAGGTGCAGGTGACGAAGGCCGCCGCCGCCGTCAAGAAGGCCGCCACCGGTCCACGCGCCACGAGCGCGAAGAAGGCCGCCGCGACCCTCGCCGACCGCGCCGAAGACCTCGCCGAGCAGGTCGAGGACCGCCTCGAGGACTTCGCCGACAAGGTCGAGGACCGCGTCGAGGCCGCCGTCGACGCCGTCAAGCGCGCCGTCTCGGGCAAGAAGAAGGCCGCTCCGGCAGTTGCCACCCCGGCCGCCAAGACGGCGACGACCAAGACGGCCGGGCGCGGCACCAAGGACGGCGCCGCCAAGGGCAAGGCGGGCAAATGAGCGGCGTTCTCAGCGGCGCCATCGCCGACTACCACGCGCCGCATCGAGGCCGACCTCGGTGCGGCCGAGCGGCAGGTCGAGACGCTCGTCGCGCGGCAGCACGAGCGCGCGATCCTCTTCGGCGACCGCATCGCCGCGCGCTCGCTGCGCCCGACGTTCCTCACGGAGGCGACGTACGCGCGCATTCAGGCCGCGTGCTTCCACATCCGCACCGCCGTCTCGCGCCTCGGCGCCGCCTACTTCGGCGACGACGACGTGATGCGCGAGGCGCTCGGAATGCGCGACTGGGAGTTGGAACTGGCCGCCATCCCCGTCGGCACCATCGACACGTCGCCGCTCGCGCGCCTCGACAGCTTTCTGACGGAGGACGGCTTTCAGTTCGTCGAGATCAACGGCGAAAGCCCGGCGGGGATGGGCTACCTGCACCGTCTGGAGGCCGTCTACCGCGAGCTTCCGGTCTTCCAGGACTTCGCTGCCGAGCACCCGGTGCGCTTCGTCTCGCCGCTCGAACACACGGCGCAGATGCTCATCCGCACGTACCACGGCGAGCACGGCGGACGCGAGGAGCACCCGACGGTCGGCATCGTCGACCGGCTCGACATCCCCACGATCCACGAGTTCCGGATCACGCAGGACTACCTCGAGCGCCACGGCTACCCGTGCGTCCTCGCCGACCCGCGCAACCTCGAACTCGGCGCCGACGGCTTCGTCTACGCCGACGGGCGCCGCATCGACATCCTCTACAAGCGCGTGCTCACGAACGAGCTGTGGGAGATGAAGGACGAGTGCGCGGCGTTTCTCGACGGATACCGCGCCGGGAAGACGTGCTACGTCAACGGGCTGCGCGCCAAGTACGCCCACAAGAAAGCCATCTTCGCGCTCCTCACCGACCCGCAGTACGCCGGCATCCTGTCGCCGACCGAGGCCGAGACCGTCCGCCGCCACGTGCCGTGGACGCGCCGCCTCCGCGAAGGCGTGACCGACCTCGACGGCAGCCCGGCGGACCTCGTGCCGTTCGTGCGCGGGCGCCGCGAGCACTTCGTTCTCAAGCCCAACGACGAGTACGGCGGCGCGGGCGTGACCCTCGGCTTCGAAGGCACGCAGAGCGACTGGGACGCCGCCCTCGACGCGGCCCTCGAAGACGGCGACTACGTCGTGCAGCGGACCGTCAAGATCCGCCGCGAGCCGTTCCTCGTGCAGACCGGCGCCGGTGAGGCCGGCTCTGGCAGGTGGGACTACGTGCCGACCGTCATCGACCTCGACCCGTACCTCTTCGGCCCGCTCGTCGGTGGCTGCCTCGCGCGCACGTCGAGCACCAACCTCGCCAACGTGACCGCGGGCGGCGGCACGCTCCCCGTCTTCATCCTCCGCGACACGTTCGACGACGCCCCCGCCGATGCCCGCTGAGACCGCCACGCCCACGCGCCCGAGCCGCGCGAAACCGCCCGCGCGGCGACGCACCGCCGCCGCACCCGCCGCCGTGCCCGTGCCGAAGGGCATCTCGCCGCGCCCGGTCGCCAACGCCGTCGGCATCGACGCCGATGCCGCCGCGCCGCCGCGTCCAGGCGTCCTGCGCGTGGCGCTGCTCGACCTCAACGCGGGCGTCCCGAACCAGGGGATGCGCTGCCTGCGCGACATCCTCGACGACCACGACGGGCGCTTCGGTGGCGTCTCGATCCTCTGGGACGAGTTCGACGTGCGCGAGAACGCCCGGATGCCCGACCTCGGCTACGACGTTTACGTCTCGTCCGGCGGCCCCGGCTCGCCGTTCGACGATGACGGCACCGACTGGGGCGCGGCGTACCACGCGTGGCTGGATGCGTTCTGGGCCTACAACGCCCGTCCGGAGGTGGTCTCGGGCGAGGTGCCGCCCAAGTTCGGCTTCTTCATCTGCTACTCCTTCGAGCTGCTCATCAAGCACTTCGACCTCGCCCGCCTGACGCCGCGCGTGAGCGAGAGTTTTGGCATCTTCCCCGTCCACAAGACCGACGCAGGCACGCGCGACCCGCTCCTCCGCGGCGTCGACTCGCCCTTCTACGGCGCCGACTTCCGCTCGTGGCAGGCCGTCGAGCCTGACGACGACCGCCTCGCGGCGATGAACGGGGCCGTCCTCGCCATCGAGAAAGACCGGCCGCACGTCGCCCTGGAGCGCGCGGTGATGGCTCTCCGCGTCGGCGAATCGGTGGTGGCGACGCAGTTCCACCCCGAGGCCGACCCCGACGGGATGCTGCTGCACTTCCGGCGCGAGGAGCGCAAGACGGCGATCATCGAGAAGCACGGGGCGGAGAAGTACGCCGAGATCCTGCACCACATGGCGCACCCGGACTTCCTGACGCGCACCTACGTCGCCATCCTGCCGAACTTCCTGCGCGACGCCACGGCCCGCGTCCACCGCCGACCGAGCGATGCGGCGGCCAACGGCGCCAAGGCCAACGGATCGGCGACGCCTCCGGGGAGCGCGTGAGGGCGAGTGCGGCGTCCATCTTGCGGCGGCACCGCGAGACGCTCGGCGGGCGGCTCCGGCGCATCGTCGTGCGCTCGGCGGCGCTCGGCATCGCCAAGGCCGCGTACGTCTACGAGCCGCCCGGCCACCGGCGCGGCGACAAGACGCCCGTCGTGTGGCTCCTGCGGGGCCACGAGCGCGAGTGGGCCAACATCTTCGAGGACCGCTCGCGCGAGCGCTCGACCGCCGTCGAGGACATCGACGCCGCCATCCAGGCGGGCGCTCTGCCGCCGCTCGTGATGGTGCTGCCGGGCCTGACATCCGACAACAACCACGTCCACGGGCTGGGAATCGAGATGGTCGCTCCGGCGCTCGCGCCGCACGTCGGGCTGGGGAGCGGGCGCTTCTGGACGTACCTGACCGCCGAGCTGATCCCGCTCGTCGAGGCGCGCTACCCGGCGACGCGGCGGATCGCGGCGGGCTTCTCGCTCGGCGGCTACACGGCGACGCTCCTCGCCTTCGGACGGCCCGGCTGGCTCGACGTCGCCGCCTTCTACGACGCGCTCTTCTGCTGGCCCGGCCACGACGACCCGCGCACCGACGGCCACCAGCCGCACGGCGACCGCGTCTGGGCGTCCTCGCCGGTGCTCTCGCCCGCCTTCGGCTGGCCCCGCGACACCGCCGCCCTCGACCGCTGGAACACGACCGACTGGCTCTTCGCCCTCGACGGCGACGCCCTCGATGCCGCCCGCCGGACGCGCTACCGCGTGCAGTGCGCAGGCGCCGACGGCTCGAGGGGCAACCGCGACCGCGCCCACGCCTTCGTCACCTGGCTCGACGAGCGCGCCTTGCCACGCGCCGACGTGCCGGTCACGCTCGACGCCGCCGCGCAGCACAGCTGGCACTGGGCCGACCAGTTCCTCCTCGACACCCTCCGCGACGAGCTGGGGCGGTGATGCGGGAGGTGAACCTGTCAGGTGCGGAGACCGGACAGGTTGCGCGGTGCATCTTCCGAGGCCACCTGTCAGGTCCCCGACCGGACAGGTGTGTTCGACCGACGACCACCCTCCTCAAACGCACCGCGCCCCCGACGCCGCAATCGGGCCGGGGGCGCGTAGGCGCTCAAAGCGTGCTCAGGCGCGCTTCTGCGACTGAGCGAAGATGTAGGCCCCGCCCGCCGACGGCGCCGACCTTGGCGAGTTCGTCGGCGATGGAGCCGTTGTTGTTGCGGTCGAACATGCCCATCAGGCCGCCCTTCTGCATCCCCGGCACCGGCGCCGTTGCGCGTTCCTCCTCCTGTTCGAGCGCGTGCGCGACGCCCTGCGCGTCGAGGTTCTTCTGGCGCTTCATCTTGCCGATGGCCGACATCAGCAGCGGCGCGAGCATGACGAGCAGTTGCATCGTCTGCGCGCTGCTCATCCCCGAGGCGCGCGAGACGCCGTCCTGCACCTCGCTCTGCTGGCCGCCGAAGATGTGGCCGAGGATGCCCGCACCGTTGGTTGCGCGCGACGGAGCGCCGCCGCCGCCGAGGAGGCCGCCGAGCGCGCCCATCAGCCCGCCGCCGCCCTGCGAGGCGCCGCCGCCCATCAGGCCGCCGAGCACCGAGGCGATGCCGCCGCCGCCGAGGGCGCTCGCCATGCCGCCCCCCGCACCGCCGCCACCGCCGAGGGCGCCCATGACCGTGTCGAGGAGGCCGCCGTCGTGGTCCTGTTCGAGGGCCTGGTTGAGGCCCTGCGCGCCCTGCGGGGTCTGCGCGTTGCGCGTCAGGCCGCCGATGAGCGCCGGAAGCGCGGCCGAGATGCCGGACTGCACCTGCTGCGGCTGTGCGCCGATCTGATTTGAGATGGCCGAGATGGCCTGCGGCGTGAGGGTCTGCTGGAGAAGCTGCGTGAGGTCCATGGAGAGAACGTTTGAAGAGATGAAACGGAAACGCAGGGGCCTCCGGCGGTGCCGTGCCCCTGCGCTGTCGGTCATGTCCGAGGCGCCGAAGCGCCACCGGGCACGTCAGGTCGGCGTGCTGCGGTTGTCGTCGTCGCCGCCGGTGATGGCGTTTCCGGCGCGGTCGAAGCCCGACTTGACGGCGTGCTTGATGCGCTCCCACGTGCCCTCGCCGTACTGCGTCTCGTAGCTGCGCGAGAGGTCGCCTTCGAGGCTGTCGTCCCACGTGCGCGAGCGGTACGTCTCGTGGCTGCCGAGGTCGTAGCCGTAGCGGTAGGCGGGCATGACCTCCTCGTAGGTGCCGCCCGACATCCCGTAGTCGCGGGCGTAGTCGCTGCGGAAGTCGGCGTCGTAGTCCTCGAAGCGGCGCATCCCCCCCATGCTCGCGCCGGTGCCGCTCATCGCCGCGCCGGTCATGGCGCTGCCCGCGCCGTAGGCATAGCCGGCGTCGGTGCCGGAGACGGTCTGCGGCATCTCCATGTCGCCACTGCTCATCGGGTCGGCATCCATGTCGCCCGTGTGGACGGTGCGGACGCGCAGGTGCGAGCCGGTGCCATAAGACGGTTCGCCAGTGGCGCCCGACTGAACGACGACGCGGTCAGCCTGGAGTTCGACGCGGTCGGCGTCGATGTGGGTGCCGTCGTCGAGGACGAGCGCGACGATGCGCTGCGCGTCGGTGTCGGCGACCATGTCGGTGACTTCGCCGAGGCGGGTGCCATCGGAGTCGACGGCTTCGCGCCCGCGGGCGTCCTGCTCGTCATAGACGAGGTCCCAGCCGTCGAGGTCGGAATAGAGTTCGCGTGCCATGTGGATGTGCGTCTGTGGATGTCGAAGTGAAGAGGGGCGCGCGGCGGGCCTCGCGGTGCGACCGATCGCGACGAGGCATCAGCGCGCCGTGCCGGACGGGCGGTCGTTGCCCGGTCGCGCGTCGTTACTCGGTCGCGCGGGTCGCGCGCAGGACGAGGCCGGTGCGCTCGGCGCGGGCCATGTCCTCGGCGTTCATGCCGTAGCGGGAGAAGTCGCCGCGTTCGAGCGTGCCGCGCAGGGTCACGCGGTCGCCGTTCTTGATCGACTGCTGACCGTCGGCGCTGCCACCGGTCGTCTCGCTCTCGCCAAGTCCGGTGAGAATCACGAAGACGCGGTTGCGCCCGTCGTTGGTCGTCACGTAGAACGTGCTGTCGCCGGCGACGCCCTCGACGGGGACGTTCGTGAGCGTGACTTCGCGACCGGCGTAGGTGTTCATCTCGACCGTCGTGTCGGCGAACATCTCGTCGACGCTCGTGAAGGGCGCGCCCATCATGGCGCCGAGGCTGGTGCCGTCGGGGCCTGCGGAATCGGGGTTGACGATGCCGTTGTCGGACCCGACCGGCCCGACATCGCCCGGCTGGCCGTCGTTGTCGCAGCCGCGGAGGACGAAGAAGAGGAGCGCGAGCGCGACGAGGGCACCGAGCAGGATCGGGAGGAGGTTCGAGCGGCGAGCCGGCTCGATGGGAATGTTGGCCATCGGGGTGAGAGATGGGGGAGAGAACGAAACCGCCCGTTCAGACGGATCGAGGAGGTACCGCAAACATACCCGCGCCGCCACGGGGCCGGTGGTAACACGCTTGTTCGGCTGGAAGCGGTTACACGACCCTCACACGCGCGAGTTGTCGTCGGGGCGTCCCGAACGGTGTCCCTGCGGGTCCGAACGGATCGAATCGCGAGCGGTGTGCGAGGGAACCCTAAGTGGCCGGTGAAGCGACGGGCACCCGACAGGGCGCCGTTCGGACACCATCCTGTGGTCCGCGCTGCACACCGTGGGAGCGCGCGCGTCATCCCCTGCCCTGCCCCGTCACATCGCGCGGCGGTACTGGCCGCCGACCTCGAAGAGCGCGTGGGTGATCTGGCCGAGCGAGCAGACGCGGACGGTGGCGAGCAGCTCGTCGAAGACGTTGCCGCCCCCGGATGCCACGGCCTGCAACCGTGCGAGCGCCGCCGGGGCATCGTCGGCGTGGAGCGCGTGGAAGCTGCGGAGGCCGGCGAGCTGCTGCTGCTTCTCGACGTCCGACGAGCGCATGAGCGGCACCGGCGCCGTTTCGGCCTCGCCGCCGCGGGCGAGGAACGTGTTGACGCCGATGATCGGGAGCTCGCCCGAGTGCTTGAGGCGCTCGTAGTACAGGCTCTCGTCCTGGATCTTCCCGCGCTGGTACATCGTCTCCATCGCGCCGAGGACGCCGCCGCGCTCCGAGATCCGGTCGAACTCGGCGAGCACGGCCTCTTCGACGAGGTCGGTCAGCTCCTCGATGACGTAGCTGCCCTGGAGCGGGTTCTCGTTCATCAGCGAGGCCGAACTCGCGGTTGATGATGAGCTGGATCGCCATCGCGCGGCGCACCGACTCCTCCGTCGGCGTCGTGATCGCCTCGTCGTAGGCGTTGGTGTGGAGGCTGTTGCAGTTGTCGAGGACGGCGTAGAGCGCCTGCAGCGTCGTCCGGATGTCGTTGAACTGGATCTCCTGCGCGTGGAGGCTGCGCCCGCTCGTCTGGATGTGGTACTTGAGCATCTGGCTGCGCTCGGTCGGCGCCGTAGCGCTCGCGCATCGCCACCGCCCAGATGCGCCGCGCGACGCGCCCGATGACGGCGTACTCGGGGTCCATGCCGTTCGAGAAGAAGAACGACAGGTTGGGCGCGAACTCGTCGATCGCCATGCCGCGCGCGAGGTAGTCTCGACGTACGTGAAGCCGTTCGAGAGCGTGAAGGCGAGCTGCGAGATCGGGTTGGCGCCCGCTTCGGCGATGTGGTAGCCGGAGATCGAGACGGAGTAGTAGTTGCGCACGCCGCGATCGACGAACGCCTGCTGGATGTCGCCCATGAGGCGGAGCGCGAACTCGGTCGAGAAGATGCAGGTGTTCTGGGCCTGGTCCTCCTTGAGGATGTCGGCCTGCACGGTGCCGCGGACGGTGCGGAGCGTCTCGGCCTCGATGCGGTCGTAGTCGTCTGCGCCGAGCAGTCCCCACCCGACGAGGTCGGTGCCGGTGACGCCGAGCATCCCGAGGCCGAAGCGGTCGTGCCCGGCGGGCATCGGCTCCGGCGTGCCGGTCGGTCCGAAGGCGACGTAGGCCGGGCGGTTATCCCCGAGCCGTCGCGCGATGTCGGCGTCGACGGACTCCCACCGTTCCGGCTCGCGGAGGTGCTTCTCGACCTGCTGGTCGATGGCCGCGTTCATGAACAAGGCGAGCAGCATCGGCGCCGGGCCGTTGATCGTCATCGAGACGGTCGTCGTGGGCGCGCAGAGGTCGAAGCCGAGTAGAGCTTCTTCATGTCGTCGAGCGTGCAGATCGACACGCCCGCGTTGCCGACCTTGCCGTAGATGTCGGGCCGCGCGTCGGGATCGTAGCCGTAGAGCGTGACGCTAGTCGAAGGCGGTCGAGAGGCGCGCGGCGGGCTGGCCCTCGCTGACGAGGTGGAAGCGGCGGTTGGTGCGCTCCGGACTGCCCTCGCCCGCGAACATCCGCGTCGGGTCCTCGCCGTCGCGCTTGAACGGGTAGACGCCTGCGGTGTAGGGATAGGCGCCGGGCACGTTCTCGCGGAGCGTGAAGCGCACGCGCTCGCCCGCATCCTGCGTCGTCGGCAGCACCACGCGCGGCACCTTGCGTGCCGGAGAGCGTCTCGCGGGTGAGCGGCACGCGCACCTCGCGGCCGCGGACGGTGTACGAGAAGGCGTCGCCGGTGTACTGCGCCGCGCGGGCGTCCCAGCCGGTGATGGCGCGGCGGGCGGGCTCGCTCATCCGCTCCCACGACGCGTCGGCGAGCGTGTCGAGCGCGGCGGTGACGGCGTCCCGGCTGGCAGGCGGCGACCTAGGGCGGCGCGGGCGCCGGTCGCGTGGCCCCAGACGCGGGCGGTCTCGGCATCGGCGGCGCTGCGGTCGCGGGCGGCGCGGCACGTCTCGGCGATCTCGGCGAGGTAGCGCTGGCGGCGCGGCGGCACCGGCGAGCGCGCGCCGGGCGTCTCGGTGACCTCGGCAGGAAGGGTCGAGGCGCCGACGTGCGGGCGAAGCCGGTCGCCTCGCGCAGTTTGCCGAGGAGGGCGAGGTAGAGGCGCGTCACGCCGTCGTCGCCGAAGTGCGAGGCCATCGTCGGGTAGACGGGCATCGAGGCGGCGGGCGCGTCGAAGGCGGCGCGGTTGCGCTGCACCTGCTTGCGGACGTCGCGGAGGGCGTCTTCCGCGCCGCGCTTCTCGAACTTGTTGAGCGCGACGAGGTCGGCGGCGTCGAGCATCCCGATCTTTTCGAGCTGCGAGGGCGCGCCGTAATCGCCCGTCATCACGTAGAGCGTCACGTCGCTCACGTCGGTGACGAGGGTGTCCGACTGCCCGATGCCCGCGGTCTCGACGAGCACGAGGTCGAATCCGGCGCGCTGGCACTCGCCAATGGCCGACGCGAGGGCGGCGCTCGTGGCGCTGTGCGCCTGCCGCGTGGCGAAGGAGCGCATGAAGACGCGCTCGGCGTTGGCGCCGTAGAGGGCGTTCATGCGGATGCGGTCGCCGAGGAGCGCCCCGCCGGTGCGCGCGCGCGTCGGATCGACGGAGAGGACGGCGACGCGCAGATCGTCGAAGTCGGCGAGCAGGCGCCGCAGCAGTTCGTCGGTGAGCGTCGACTTGCCCGCCCCGCCGGTCCCGGTGATGCCGACGACCGGCGCGAGTGCGCACGTCTGAGTCGCGCGGGCGGAGCGGGCGCCAGTGCGCCATCGGCCCCATCGCCGCCCGCGCCTGTGCCGGATGCGTGGCGCTGCGGCGTGCGCCGGGGCGTCGAGGCGGGTCAGGCGGCGGGCGAGCGCGAGGGCGTCGGAGGTGGCGTCGTCGGCGGGGAGAGCGGTCACGTCGGTGTCGCACGCCTCCACCATCGAGTTGATCATCCCCTGCAGGCCCATCCGCATCCCGTCCTCGGGCGAAAACACCGTCACGCCGATCTCCCGGAGCGCCGCGATCTCCTCGGGCACGATGACGCCGCCGCCGCCGCCGAAGATCTTGACGTGGCCCGCGCCCGCCGCGTCGAGCGTCTCGCGGAGGTAGCGGAAGTACTCGTTGTGCCCGCCCTGGTACGACGAGACCGCGACGCCCTGCGCGTCCTCCTGCAGGACCGTATCGACGACCTCCTGCACGCTCCGGTTGTGGCCGAGGTGGACGACTTCGGCGCCGGTCGCCTGCAAGCAGCCGCCGCATGATGTTGATCGACGCGTCGTGCCCGTCGAACAGACTCGCCGCCGTCACGAACCGCACCGGGTTGCGCGGGCGGTACGCCGCAGGCGCGGCATGGGGAGCGGGCGGTGCGGAGGCGGCGGGTGCGGTGGAGGTGTCGGGGGACATGGGAAAAGCGCTTTCGGGAGACATCCTCCGTCAACGCGGCGTCACCGGACACGGTTCGTCCGCCCGCACCCGCGGCGGGCCTGTCCGGTCCCCGCACCGGACAGGTCTAAACTGCGCCGCTGCCCCCTCATGAGCGGCGGGCCACCTGTCCGGTGCGGGGACCCCAGACAGGTGGCCCCGACCGGACAGGTGGCCCGCGATGACCTGCCGCGTCCTCACGCCAAACCGGCGTCTCCGCCTCAGAACGAGCCGCCGAAGAAGACGGCGTTGAGGGCGAGTTGCGACGATGCCGAGCCAGAAGCCACGGAAGGTGGGCGTGTCGAAGACGAGCACGGCGCTGCCGCGGCCCACGCGCTGCGCCACCACGGCGGCGCTGCCCGCGGCGGTGCGCTGCGAGCGGCGCGGCAGGTAGCCCGCCACGCGCGGGTCGGCGGTGTAGGTGGCCACGTTCTGCCCCGGCGCGACGGGACGGGCGGAAGAAGTCGTCGCCGTCGCGGAAGAACACGAGGCGCGCGGGCAGGCCGTAGCCGACCGGGTGCGTGGTGTCTACGCGGGCCTCGAAGAGCGCCCCGGCAAGGTCTTCGGCCCCACGCGCGTCGCGCAGCTGGGCGAAGGGAAGCGCGCGGAGCGTGCGAGTCGGTGGACGGGCTGTGTCTTCGCGTCGAGGCCCGTGGCGAGGCCGTTGCGGGCAGCCCACGCGGCCCCCTGCCCCGTCGCCACGAGGCGCCCGCCGCGCTGCATCCACGCGCGCAGGTCTTCGGCCTTGACGCCCGCGTACGATCCCGCCCGTCATGACGAGCGTCGTGTAGCGCGAGAGGTCGGCCGAGGCGAGGCGGCGCACGTCGAGCAGGCTCACGGGGAGGCGCGTGCGCTCGCCGAGCAGGTGCCACATCTCGCCCGCGGCGAGGCTGTTCGTGCCCTCGCCGACGACGAGCGCCGACGACGGGCTTCTGGAGCACCGAGGCGCTCGGACTGCCGAGTGTCGGCCCCGCTGAGCGCGAGGCCCGCGTCGAGCGCGAACGCCTCCACGCCGTCCACGCGCGCGGCCTCCTCCACCCAGCCCGTGACGCTGTCGGCGGGCACGTCCTGCTGCCCGAGCGCTCACGACGAGCGTGCCGCGGCGCGAACGCGCGGCGCCCCTCGGCGGTCATCGCCTCGAAGGCGAGCGTCATGAGGCGCACGCGCACGCCCTTGCTCCTGCAGGCGGTAGAGCGCGCGCGCGGCGGTGAAGCGGCCCCACGGGATGGCGTAGCCGACCGCCGCCGCCCACCGACACGCGCCCAGCAGGCACGGCGCTCGCCGTCACCTCGTCGCCCAGGCGCACCGGCGGCCGTTTCGGCGAACGAGAGGCCGTAGGCGAGCGGGTACGTCCAGGCCGAGATGTCGTAGAAGAGGCTGTCGGTGAAGGTCGGTCGGGCGCTCCATCATGCCGCGGAGCAGGCGCGCCTGCGGCTGATCGGCCGGGCACGGCGAAGGCCTCGCCCGCGCGGAAGGTCTGCCCCTCGAGCGCGTACCGTCTGCCCGAGCCGGTAGACGCGGATGCGGTGCGTGCGCAGCAGGTCGGCGAGCATCCCGGCGCGGCTCGGCTCGCCCGCGAAGACGTACGCGCCGACGCCCTGTGCGCTGCGCGAAGGCCGACGCGCCGCGGTACGTCTCGCGCGTGTGGCGCAGCAGGTCGCCGCGGAGCGCGACGATCGCCGCCATCGTCGAGAGGCTGGTCGCGAGCTGGTTGCGCACGGTGAAGCCGTAGCTCAAGCGCCCGCTCGCGTCGCGTGTCGACGACGCGGGCTGCGGCTCGACGCCTGCTCGAAGAGGATGCCGACGGCTGCCCTGCGCGTCGGGGAAGGTCGAGCCTTTGCCGTAGTAGAAGTCGTCGTAGTTCTCGCCGGTGAAGTAGGGCTGCCGATGCGCGTCGAGCGCGCGCGGCGTGGAAGGCGGCGATGCGCCGCGTGAGGGCCTGGTTCTCCGAGGGCGTGCTCGGGTTGACGCGCGCAGGCGACGCCGGGCTGGAAGAAGTACGTCGCCTCCGATCCCTGCTCGTGCCAGTCGAGCAGCAGGTTCGGGCCGCCAGTCGTGGAAAGGCGCACGCGGGCCGCCACTCTCGGGTGCACGAGCGGCAGCCAGTCGCGGTTGAGGTCGAACCAGTAGTGGTTGCCGCGCCCGCCCGGCCAGGCCTCGCTGTGCTCGATGTCCTGCGCGTCGGCGGTCGGGGTGGCGCCGGCGAAGCGGTCGATCCACGAGACGAAGCGCGCGCGCCCGTCGGGGTTGAAGGACGGGTCGAGCAGGATCACGGACGACTCGAGCAGCCTGCTCGACCGCCGCCCCGCGCCCGGCGGCGAGGTGGTAGAGCGCCGCCCATCGACGCGTCCGAGCCGGAGGCCTCGTTGCCGTGGATCGAATAGCCGAAGTAGGCGACCGACCGGCATCGCGGCCAGGTCGGCGTCGCTCACGTCGGCGGCGTCGTCGCTCAGGCGGCGGTGCGCGGCGCTGAATCGCGCCGAGGCGCGCGTGGTTCTGCCGGGCTCGTCACGATGGCGACGATGAGCGGGCGGCCTTCGTAGGTGCTGCCCGTACCTCGATCACGGGATCCGGTCAGCGCGCGGCGGCGATGCATCTCGACGTAGCGGACGAGTTCGTCCGGGCGGGCGTGGCGCATGCCGAGGGCACGCCGAGCACCGCCTCAGGCGTCGGGATCGCCGGGTCGTACGTCACGCCCTCGGGCGCGGCGAGGGGCGGGACGACCGGCAGCGCCACGCCCTGCGCCCGCGCCGACGGGGCCGCGAGGGCGAGGAGCGGGACGGCGACAAGGGCGAGGGCGGCGGCGCGGCGCGGCGAATCGGACGAAGAACGGCAGACATCAGACGGGGGCAGGGTGTCCGTGAAGGTACGGCGCACCCTCTCGGCCCCCGGCGCGCCTCGCGGGCGGTGTGCGCCCGTTCGCAACGTGGGGATGGGTCGGCGATGGACAGGGCCATCGCCGGACGCCTGACACGGCCGTGCTCCCACCGCTGCGGAATCGAAGGGTCGAGACGCAGCCGTTTACTTCGAAACCGGAGCCGACAGGAACGCCAGCGCGCGGTCCATCGCCGCCACCGACGGCACGGCGATGTCCGGCGCGACACCGCGGCGCTCCAGCTCGACGCCCGCCGCGTTGTAGTACGTGGCCTCCGGGAGGTAGAAGCCCCACCCGCCGGGCAGCGTCGTGTAGACGGCCGAGAGGACGGCGCCCGCCGTCGTCTCGCCGATGAGCGTCGCCCGGCCTGTGGACTTGAGCACATCGGCGAGCGGCTCGGCGGCGCTCGCCACGTTGCCGTCGATGAGGACGACGACGCGGCCGGTGAAGTGCGGCAGCGACGGGCGGACGGTTGCCCGCATCGCGCCGGTCGCGCGGATCGTGCGAAAGTAGTTGCCGAGGTCGTAGGTGTCGAGCGGGGGCAGCGCGGCTCTCTCGGCGGGCGTCGGCAGGGCGGTGTGCGTGTCCCACCAACGGCGCCCGACCGAGAACCCGGCGGGCACATCGCGGTCGAGCAGGTGGCTGGCGATGGCGAGCGACACGAACCAGCCGCCGCCGTTGCCGCGCAGGTCCACGATGAGGTCGCGCGCGCCCATCGCCTCGATGCGTTCGAACATGACGCGCACCGAGTCGGCCGTGAGCGTGTCGGGGAAGCGGCGGGCGCGGAGCACCGCGACGCCCGGACGGGGTTCGGACAGGCCGAGCGACGGAGGCACGGCGGTCACGGCCGCCTGCGTGGCCGCAGGCACGGCCTCGGTCGAGGTCCGCCCGTCGAGCAGCAGGTGCGACGTGTTCATCGGCGCCATCAGCGTGCGGGCGGTCAGCAGGGCATCGCCGTCGTCGCGGACGCGCGCCATGCGGTCGCGGAGGCGGGAGAAGAAGGCCCGCCAGCGCGGCGTGTCGAGGTCGGCGGGTCGGTAGTAGCGCGCCCGCATCGTGTCCTCGATGGCCCGCGCGATGGCCGGGTAGTCGCGCAGCGGGGCCGAACCGGTGTACGGGACGGCGGTCAGGGTGCCGTAGGGCCGCCCGCGCCACGTCAGCGTGCCCTCGATCCGATCGCCGACGCGGCGCGCGGCGAGCGTCGGCGCGGCGAGGCTCGGCAGCACGAGCGTCGCGTGGACGCTGTCGCCCGCGACCCGGCCGTTCTGGAGGTGGATGAGCCCGCCCCCTCGAACGGCAGACGGCTTGAGCAGGCGCGCGAGCATCAGGTTGCGCCCCCCCCCGACGGCGTCCTTCAGCACGGCCGACGGAGACGACGCCTCGAACCGCTGCCCCTTGGCGCTCACGGTCATGACGATCGGAACGTCGATGAGGCGGCGCTCGCCCTGGAACGACAGGATGCGGGCCGTGACGAGCCACTGACCGGTGGGAACTCCGGAAACGACCGTGCCGCTCGCAGAACGGGATGCAGATGAGGACGCGCAGCCCGCAAGGGTGGACCCCGCCGCGAGCAGAGCAATGAGGCGCAGAGAACGAAGCATTCGTCGTAGGAATACAAACAGTGAATGGAAGGGGTCGCCGGACCCCGTGCCGCAGCGCACGGCCTGGGTGGAAGATCGGAGGGTGGGGACCTCTCGCTTCCCGGAGACCGCTTCCACGGACGCCGGACTCCAAAGTTGGGGTGCGCGCTCGATTGCGCAGCACGCTCGATTGCCCATCGCCTCCGCAGCGCAGCGGCATCGAGGCGCACCCGTCGGGCAGCCGCGCGCCGGACGGATTGCGCCTGCCTCCTTCATCGTCGGTCGTCTATGCGCAGTGCCGGGTACGGGGCTCGAACCCGTACGGGGGTTGCCCCCCAGCGGATTTTAAGTCCGCTGTGTCTACCATTTCACCAACCCGGCGGAGGGACACCGGCACGCCGGAAACGCGCGCGGGCGCCGCACCCCGGAAGGTACGGCGCCCGCGTATCGGGATGCGGCGCGTCAGCGGACGACGACGGCCCGCGTGGTGCGGCTCTCCGATCCGGCGTCGAGGCGGATCAGGTAGACGCCGGGGGCGAGCGTCTCGGCGTCGAGGCGCGTCTCGTGCGTGCCCGCGTCGAGCGTGCCCTCGAGGAGCGTCGCGACGTGGCGGCCGATCGCGTCGTAGACGCTCACGCGCACCGGCCCGGCGGCGGGAAGCGTGAAGCGCACGTCGGACTGCCCGCGCACGGGGTTCGGGGCGACGGCGTCGAGCGCGAGGACGCCTGCGGCGCCGGGCACGCTCTCAGCGCCGGTCGCAGTCGTCGCCTTGACGGTGCGGAGATCGTCGAAGTACAGGCGCCCAAACGTCGCCGAGCCGGCCGCGTAGCCGAGCTGGTACGAGTCGACGTAAGCGCGCCCGTCGACGATGCCGTCGGCGGTGCCGAGCCAGCGGGCGGTGGTGCCCGCGCCGAGCTTCCACGTCACGCGGCGCCAGCCCTTCCACGTCACCGCCGTCCACTCGTTGACCTCGTTGCCTGCACACCCCGAGCCGGATGAGCCGTGCGCCGGGCCGCACTTGTCGTCGACCGAGAAGCGGAAGAGCACGCCGCTGCCGTCGCCGTAGATGTACGTTTCGAGCGTCGAGGTCGAGTCGAAGGCGGTGTTGAAGGGCGTGCCGGCGTTGAGGTACTCGCGGATGAGCGACGAGGACGAGGCGCTCGCGGTCCACCCGAAACGCAACTCCATCGCGCCGGCCGTGCCGGTGAGCGGGTTGCCGACGCTCGTCGAGCGGATGATGCGCGTCGAGTCGGCGTTGACGTCGGTGGCGGTCGTCGAGCCGGACTGCGTCGGCTGCCACCAGTTGACCGTGAAGTCAGTGTCGAAATTGTCGATCGGCGTGTAGACCGAGCCGGTCGCGCCGACGCGGTACGTCAGGCGCACCTCGGCCGTCGATGCGTTGCCGAACTCGTCGGCCATGCCGGGTGCGACGACGAGCTGGTGGAAGGCGTCGGCCATCAGCGGGCGCTGCGGCACGATGTGGAGGATGCTCTGCCCGCGCTCCTGCACGAGCGTCACCGAGACCGGGATGGCCGTCTGGTCGCTCGTGCGCACGAGCGTCACCTTCGACGCCGAGAACGTCGCCGGGGCGATGAGTTCGTCGTAGGTGACGGTGAAGAGGGGGCGCTGCTCGAGGCCGGTCGCGTTGGGCCCGGGGAAGGCGGCGACGACGCGGGGCGCGAGCACGTCCTGGGCGCCGGTCGTGTAGACGCGAGAGAACCCGTCGGCGGCGCCGGTCGCCGTGCCGTTGCCGTCGCCGTCGAGCGTGTAGCCGTAGGGCGAGGCGGCGGTGCCCGCGATGCGGACGGTGTACGACGTGAAGGCCGTCAGCGGCGCCGTGGGCGTGAAGGTGAGGCGGCGGTTGTCGGCGGTCCACTGGAAGACGCCGGCGATGGCCGCGCCGCCACTCGTCGGGGTGAGCGAGAAGGCCGCCTCGGCGCTCGCGCGCACGACGGGCCGCGAGAAGTTGACGGTGATGGGATCGACGACGCGCACGTTCGTCTGCCCCGCCGTCGGGATCGTCGTCGCCACCGTGACGGGCGCCGAGGAGACGATGTTCACGTCGCGGATGGTGAAGAACGTATCGACCGGCGCGACGGTGAGGTCGAGCGGCTCGTAGCCGGCCGCGCGCACGCGGAGGGTCTGGCTGCCCGCCGGGAGGTTCTCGAGGTAGTAGAACCCGTTGCGGAGCAGGTCGGGATCGGTCGTGAAGCGCTTGAAGAGGCCCGCGTACGTGTCGGTCGTGTCGCGCACGCCCGACGCCTCGGCGATGGCCCCGTTGATGGCGGTGCCGAGTTCGGCGTCCTGCACGACACCCATCAGGATGCGCGCGGCGGGCCGAGCGACGTCGCGGTAGCGGAGCATGGCGTAGAACATCGTCCGCGCCTCCATGTGCTTCCACTCGGCGCTCATGTTGAGCTGGTTCTGCGTCGGGTTGGTGTGGAAACCGGCCTCCGAGAGCGTCGACGGCATCGTCGTGAAGCTCTGCACGTAGTTGCGCGAGGCCTTGGGCGCCGAGCCGAGGCTGCGGCAGGTGCTCGCGCCGTAGAAATCGCACTCGCCCCAGGCGCCGTTGTTCGAGAGCGGCACGCGCATCGAGCGCCCGAGCAGCGGCCCCATCGTCGTCGCCATGCGGCGCCCACCGGCGGCAGGCGGCTCCTCGCCGGTCGGCGTCTGCGGCCAGAGCACGAAGAGGCTCCGCGCGGATGCGTCGGCGGCGTTCGAGTGGACGGCGTGGAAATAGGCCGCGCCGGTCTGGTTGGCGAACGTGACGCGGTCGGCGAGGCTGGGGTTCACCAGGTTCGACGTGCGCGTCATCCACACGTTGGCGATGTCGGTGGTGCCGGTGAGGAGCGCGCGCAGTTCGAGGCCGACGCCGAGCACCTTTTCGGTCTCCGAGTAGCCGAAGACGCCGGTGTTCTCGCAGCCGCTCGTGCCGGTGCCACAGCCCGCGCCGCCGCCGTGGCCGGGGTCGATGACGACCGACCAATTCGAGAGGCCGGTGATGGGCTGCGCGGTGGCGGTGGAGAGCGGAGCGACAGACGCGGCGAGCGCGGCCACGCCGAGCGCGGCGGGCGTCGCGGCGCGGACGAGGCGGCGGAATGTGGACATCGGAGTCGCAGACATCGGAAGCGCGGACATCGAGAGGGAGGAGGAGCCGGTCGGCGGGAGTGGGAGCGTCGGGGTCGGCATCAGCGGGTCTCGGTCAGGGGCAGGCGCATGACGCGCGCGGCGCCGAGGTCGTCGTAGAGGAGCGCGCGGCCGTCGGGCGACCACGTGGGGTTCATCTCGCGCACGGCGCGCGTGGTGGTGAGCGGCCAGCGCTCGCCGCCGTCGGCGCGGGCGACGTGGAGGTCGGCGCCGGTGATGTCGTAGCCGTCGTCGGTCGTCACCATGAAGGCGAGGTGGCGCCCGTCGGGGCTCCACGCGGGCGCGGAGCCTGCGCCGAGAGGAATCACCTCGCCGCTCGCCATCACCAGAAACAGGCCGTAGCCCATCACCTGCACCGCCGTGCGGTCGCCGGACGGCGAGACGGCGGCGGCGAGGATCGGTGCGTCGGTGGGCAGACCGGCGAGGCGAGGCGCGGCGGAGGCGCCGTCGGTCGTGGCCGCGAGCGAGGCCCCGGCGCCGATGGCGAGGGCGGCGGCGCCACGAGGCGCAGAGGCGGGCGCGAGAACGGGGGCGCGGCCCGTCTCGAAGCGCGCGGCGGCGGCGTTCGGGCGTGCGATCTCGACCGCTGCGCCGTCTGCCGACCAGCGCGGCGTGGCGCTGACGCCGGGGGCGTAGTCCGCGAGGACCGTCCGCTCGCCGTCGACGCCGAGCATCAGGACGGCGTCGGTGCGGCCGCCGCGCGCGTCGAAGCGGGCGGCGCGGACGGCGAGGGCGGTGCCGTCGGGCGACCATGCGAAGCCGAAGCCCGCCGCCGGGGCGTCGGAGACCTGGCGGACGCGGCCGGAGGCTTCGTCGCGCACCCAGAGACCTTCGTAGGCCGGGGTCGTGAAGGCGAGGTGGGCGCCGCCGGGGGCGTAGACGGCGTGGGCGAAGCCTTCGGGCAGCACGGGCGCCGGAGCGCCTGCCGCGCGCAGCGTCTGCGCCGACACGGGCGCCACGAACGCGCCGCACGCGAGGACGGCGGCAAGCCCGGCCGCGCCGACGCGCGCCATCGCCGCAGGCGCGGCAGCGGTCGCGCCGAGACGGCTGGAAAGGGAGAAACGGAGCATCGGGAGCGGAGGTCGGGAGAAATCGAGGTTGCAGAACCGTTAAGATAGCCGATGGCAAAGCGTCGGGGGCGCGTTCCGGCGGCGATCCGTCCCGGTGGCGCGGCGAAACGACCGGTCGACGGTGCGTGCCGGTGGGCGTGGGCCGCCGCTACCCTGTACCTTGGCAACGCTGACCGTCTTGCGAGACCGTCACACCTGCGCCCTTCGGCTTCCAGCGCGGCGCCGTCCACGATCTTTCCCCGATCCCCCACACGATGTTCATTCCTCCGTCCCTGCGCGCCGTGAGCGCTGCGCTCGGCCTCGCCCTCGTCGCCGGTCTCGGCGCCGCAGGCACCGCGAGCGCCCAGACCGACACCCTCGCCGTCTACTCGTTCACCGGCGCCGCCGGCAGCGAAGCCACCCTCCCACCCGACGCGCAGCCGACCGGCGCCACCGCGAGCGTCATCAGCCGCGGTGCGGGCCTGACGCCCTCCGCCGCCGGGGGCGTCTTCTCGTCGAGTGGCTTCGAGCTTGCCCTGACGCGCGACGCGACCGATTACGTCGAGTTCGGCATCGCCCCCGACGCCGGACGCGCGCTCACGCTCAGCGCCCTCGTCTTCGACGAGCGCCGCTCGGGCACCGGCATCCGCACGTTCGCGCTCTATTCGAACCTCGACGGCTACACGACCCCGATCCAGGTGTTCGAGGTGCCCGACGACACGAACACGCGCACGCAGCGCGCGGTCCTCGGCACGGCCTTCACCGGCCTCACGACCGGCGTGACCTTCCGCCTCTACGGCTACGCCGCCGAGGCGACCGCTGGCACGTGGCGGCAGGACAACATCAAGTTCGTCGGGCGCATCGGCGCAGGTGGCGGACCGGTGCTGCCGGTCGTCCGCTTCGCCGCCGCCTCGGCGACGGTCGCCGAGAACGGTGGAACGGCAACCCTCCGCGTCCGCCGGACCGGCGACCTGAGCGCCGCGAGCACGGTCTCGCTCCGCGCGAGCGGCGGCACGGCGACGGCGGGCAGCGACTACACGTTCGCCACGCAGACCCTCACCTTCGCCGCAGGCGACACGTCGAAGACCGTCACGGTCCCCATCGTCAACGACACGGCCGCTGAGCCGAGCGAGACGGTCGTGATCGACCTCGAAACGCCGACGGGTGCCCTCGTCGGCGCCCCCTCGTCGTTCACGCTCACGATCACCGACGATGACGCACCGACGACCGGTGCGGGCACCATCGGCGCCGCCCGCGCGGCGGCCGTCGGCTCGACGGTCACGTTCGAGGGCGTCATCACCCGCGCCCAGGGCGCGTTCTCGCGCATCCAGGACGCCACCGGCGCCCTCGTGCTCCGCGCCACCAGCGGCGCTTTCTTCGACGCCGTCGCCAGCGGCGCCGTCGAGCCGGGCGACCTCGTCCGCGTGACCGGCGTGACGTCGGAGTTCAACGGGCTCTTCCAGCTCAACGAGGGAGGAATCCAGACCTTCACCGTCGTCACGCGCGGGACCCCGCTCCCGGCGGCGCAGACGGTCACGCTCGCCCAGCTTGCCACGAACGGTGAGCAGTACGAATCGGAGATCGTCCGCGTGACCGGCCTCACCACGACCGGCACCGGCATCTTCGCCGCCGCGACCACCTACCCCGTCACCGACGCGAGCGGCACGCTCGACCTGCGCACTGCCAACGCCGCCGACACCGACCTCGACGGCGAGCCGGTCCCGCTCGGCGCCTTCACGTTCGAAGGCCCGCTCTCGCAGTTCAAGTCGGCCACGACGGTCGGCGGCGGCTACCAGCTCCAGCCGATCAACGCGACCGACATCACCTCGACTGGCCCCGCCGGCCCGACGAGCGTCGCCTTCACGAGCGCCTCGGCGCTCACGACCGAGAGCGCGGGCACGTACGCCGTCTCGGTGTCGATCCTCAATCCCGACCCCGTCAATGCGACGACCGTGCAGGTCGTCCTCGACGGCGGCACGGCGACGCCGGTCAGCGACTTCTCCGTCGCCTCGCCCGTCACCCTCACCTTCGCAGCCGGATCGCGGACGCCGCAGACGGTGACCGTGACCCTCGTCACCGACACCGTGACCGAGCCGGAGGAGACGATCCTCTTCCGCCTCCAGAACGTGGCGGGCGGCAACACGGCCTCGATCGGCACGCCCTCGACGTTCACGCTGCGCCTCGCCGACGGCGGCGCGACGGGTGGCGGCACGATCTGCCCCGGCCAGAACGGCGCGACGCTCCTCGCCTGCCTCCGCGCGGGCTACCCGCGCACGAACCCGCGCGGCTACGGCGAGCGGACGAGCTTCTACAGCTCGTACTACGGCCCTCAGCCGTACCGCGGCGTCTACACCGGCCGCACCGGCCCGCTCGGCTCCTCGGGGCCGAACGAGATCAACACCGAGCACACGTGGCCGCAGTCGAAGATGCCCAACCAGGGCGAGACCGCCGGCGACATGCACAACCTGTACCTGACGATCGCGTCGGTCAACGGCGCCCGCGGCAACCTGCCGCTCCTCGACATCGACGACAATCTGACGACTGCGTGGTACGGCCCGACCGGCGACGGCCCGCGCCCGACGACCAACATCGACGCCTACTCCGAGGGCACGTCGAGCGCGTTCGAGCCGCGTGAGGACCACAAGGGCAACGCCGCCCGCGCGGTCGCCTACTTCTACACGCTCTACGGCACCAACGACGTGAGCTTCTGGGAGTCGAGCAAGCGCGTGCTCGTGACGTGGAACACCCTCGACCCGGCCAATGCCGAGGAGATCGCCCGCAGCGCCGCCATCCGCGCCTACCAGGGCAACGAGAACCCGTACATCCTCGATGCGACGCTGATGCAGCGCGCCTTCGGCACGACGACCTCGACGACCCTCGGCGACCGTCCGACGGCCTTCTCGGCGACGCTCGCCGGTGCGCGCCCGGTGCGCACGTCGCTCGGCGTCAGCGTCTCGCTCCCGTCGGCCTCCGAGGTCACCGTCGATGTCTACGACGTCGCCGGTCGCCGCGTGGCGCAGACGGTCTCCAACGAAGGCGCCGGGCAGGCGACGCTCTCGCTCGATGTCGCCGGCCTGCCCGCCGGTGTCTATGTCGCCCGCGTCCGCGCCGGTGCGAGCGCGACGAGCCTGACGTTCGTGCACGTGCGCTGAGCCGCTCGCCTCGGTACGCTGCGGCCCTTCGGTTCTTCGGAGCCGGGGGGCCGCGGTGCGTTCCGGGAATGGGGATCGCGGCAGCGCCCGGTAGAGACGCATCGCCGATGCGTCTCTGCGCCCCCGGATGGACCGATGGCCACGATCGCGGCAGCCGTTCGGATGCGAGACGACCGTCGGCGCCGGTCGATGGCGGGTGGAGGGGACGCCCCATGCCACGTCTCCACGGGGCCGGAACGCGCGGCACGTTGCCCGAACCGGGACAGGGCGCCCGATCTTCCCCGGCGATCCACTTCCCTGCCCGATGCCCGACCCGACGCCCGCTCCCGACACGCCCGCCGCCTCCGCGTCCACCCCGATCTGGTCGAAGGGCCGCGCTGCCGACGCGTGGATGCTGCGCTTCACCGTCGGCGACGACTACCTGTGGGACCGCCACCTCGCCCGCGCCGACGCCCGCGCGACGCGCGCCCACGCCGCCGCCCTCGTGCGCAGCGGCATCCTCACCGACGACGAACGCGCCGCCACCGACGCCGCCCTCGACGACTTCGACGCTGCCGTCGAGGCGGGCACGGTGACCGTCGAGGCGTCCGACGAAGACGTCCACACCGTTCTCGAACGCTGGCTCACCGAGCGCCTCGGCGCGACGGGCAAGAAGATCCACACCGGGCGCAGCCGCAACGACCAGGTCGTCGCCGCCCTCCGGCTCTGGCTCCGCGACCGCCTCGCCGCCCTCGACGCCGACACCCGCAGCCTCGCCCTCGCCCTCTGCGACCACGCCGACGCCCACGCCGACGTGCTGATGCCGGGCTATACGCACACGCAGCGCGCGATGCCGTCGTCGGTCGCGCTCTGGGCCGCCGCCTACGCCTCGCTCCTGCGCGACGACCTCGACCTCCTCGCGGGCGCCTCGGCCCTCGTCGACCGCTCGGCGCTCGGGAGCGCGGCGGGGTACGGCGTGCCGTCGCTCGGGCTCGACCGCGAGGCCGTCGCGCGCGACCTCGGCCACGCGTCGGCCCAAACGCCGGTGACGGCCGTGCAGCTCTCGCGCGGCAAGATCGAGGCGGCCGTCGCGCACGCGTGCGTGCAGATCGGGGCGACGCTCAACCGCATGGCGAGCGACCTCGTGCTGTTTGCGAGCGCCGAGTTCGGCTTCGTCCGCCTCCCCGAGCGCCTCACGACCGGCTCGTCGATCATGCCGCAGAAGCGCAATCCCGACGTTCTCGAGCTCGCCCGCGCCCACTACCACCGCCTCACCGCCGAACTCCACCTCCTGCTCACCCTCCCGGCCAACCTGACGTCCGGCTACCACCGCGACCTGCAACTGACCAAGGAAGCGGTGATGCGCTGCGTGCTCGGCTGCGCCGATGTCGTCGAGGCGCTCGCTGCCGTCGTGCCCGAGATGACGTGGGATGCCGGGCGGATGCGGGCCGCGCTCTCGCCCGACCTCTTCGCCACCGGACGCGCCCTCGACTTCGTCGCCGCCGGAGAGCCCTTCCGCGACGCCTACCGCCGCGCCGCCGACGAAGCGTTCTCGGGCGAGACGCCCGTCCCCGACCTCGGCGCCCTCCGCGCCGCCTACACCGGCCCCGGCACCCTCGGCGACGCGGGCACGGCGTCCCTGCGTGCAGCGCTCGGGGCGTGATCGCCCCCACCTGCTACTGCGCGCTGCACGCGCTCCGCGGCGGTCCGCCCCCGCGACCGCGGGGAAGGTGCCCGAAGGCCGGAGGGAGCCGGGGCCGCACCACCGCCTCCCCCACGCGATGCCGCGGTGAATCCCCGCCGCTGCGGCAACCGCTCTGCCGGGGCCGCCGTTTGCGAGACCTTTCCACGCTCGTATCCTCCTGTGGCCCGGCCCCCGTGCCGACGCCCCTCCGCCCGCCCGGCGCGCTCCCCCCGTCCGCTCGATGCCCACCACGCACGCCGAACTCGAAAAGCACCTCGACGCCCTCGGCCTCACCTATACGTCGCCCGACGGCGAGACGATCGTGCTCGGCTTCGAGACCGAGCGCTACGTCAACCCCGAGGGCGAGCAGCGCGTGCTCATCGTCAGCAAGCTCGACGAGGACGGCGAGTTCGTGTCGTTCTTCGCCCCCGGCGCCTTCGTGCCGCCGCCCGAGCACCTCGACGTGTTCCTGCGCGCCTGCATGATCGTGCAGTGGGAGACGAAGCTCATCCAGTTCGAGTTCGACCGGACGTCGAGCGAGGTGACCGCCGTCGTCGAGATTCCGATCGAGGACGCCATCCTCACCGAACGTCAGGTGCGGCGCTGCGTGACCGGGTTGGTGAACCTGCTCGACGAGTTCTACGAGCCGCTCCGCCGCGCTGCCGAAGACGGCGAGATCGACTTCTCAGAGTCCGACGATGTCCGCATCGAGAGCCTCGCCGAGTTCCTCGCCAGCTTTCCCCCCGACGTCCTCGCCCAGGCCCTCACCCGCGCCGACGAGAAGATGCGCCGCAAGGACGACGGGAGTGAGGATGAGGACGACGAGGAAGACGACGACGCGCCGTTCTGAGGCCAACAGGGCCGGTGATGTGGCAACGCCCGGCGCCCCGCCAAACGTCGCAGGCGCGACGACGCCCGGTAGAGACGCATCGGCGATGCGTCTCTACGCCCCCCGGTGGCCCGACGGCCCCATCGCCCGCCCCCCGGACGGGCACGGCATCCGTCCCCCGTCACGCCACCGCATCCGGCGCCGACGACGCAGCAGCCGCAGCCGCATCGGCGGCCATCTCGGCACGCACTTCGAGGCGCTGGCGGACGGCCTCGAACAGCAGCACGCCCGCCGCGACGCTCGCGTTCAGGCTCTCCGCCGGACCCGGCATCGTGATGCCGACGAGCACGTCGCACGCCTTGCGCACCGTCACCGACAGGCCGCGACCTTCGGAGCCGACGACGAGAATCGTCGGGCGCGTCCAGTCGAGGTCGGTGTGGCGGTCGGCGCCCTCGCCGGCCGCGCCGGCCACCCAGTAGCCACGCTCCTTGGCGTTCTCGAGCATCCGCAGCAGCGACGGCACGCGGGCGATGGGGATCGAGAGCGCCGTGCCCGCGCTCGCCTTGATGGCGACCGTCGAGAGCGGCGCCCCGCCCGTCGCGGGCAGCACGACGCCCGCCGCGCCCGCGGCGACGGCGCTCCGCACGATGGCGCCGACGTTGTGCGGGTCTTCGATGCCGTCGAGGGCGACGATGAGCGGGCTGGTGCGCATCACCGCGCCGACGGTCGGCGCGATGGCGTCGAGCATCTCGTCGGCGTCGAGGAAGGCGACGCCCGAGAGCGCGGCGGCGACGCCCTGGTGGTTGGCGCCGCGCGTGAGGTAGTCGAGCTTCTGCGGCGGCACGAACTGCACCGGGATCGCCGCCGCGCGGGCGAGGCGGTGGATGTCGGCGAGGGCGCCGCGGGCCTCGTGCGGGAGGTAGATCTTCTCGACGCGACGGTCGCCGCGTTCGAGCGCCTCGCGCACCGGCACGCGCCCGATGAGCATCGTCTCCTCCGCCTCGTCGCCCGAACCGCCATCGCGGGGGCCGCCATCGCGAGAGCCGTCGTCGCGGCGTCGGTCGTCGCGCCCACTGCCGTAGCCGCCACGGGCGCCACCGTCGCGGTCGCCACCGTAGCCGCCGCGTGGGCCGCCACGTCCGGCGTCGCCGCCGAAGCCACCTCGGTCGCCGTCGCGGCCCCGGAAATCGCCTCCGCGACCGGAGTCACCGCCGGATCGCCGGTCGCCGTACCCACCTCGGTCGTCAGAACCACGACGGTCGCCATCGCCGCGTCGGTCGTCGAAGCCGCTCCGGTCGCCGCCGCGCTCATCTGTGCGGTCCCTGCCCTGCGCGCCGTAGCCGCTGCGGTCGCCGGTGTCCCGTCGTCCGTCGTCCGTCGTCGGTCGTCCATCGCCGAGGGCGGCGCGGGCGCGGGCGCCGTAGGGACGGGGACCGGGCTCGCCGGGCGTGTCGGCGCCGGTGGGCTGGGAGGGAGAATCGTCGATGGCCATAGCGGGTCGTCAGTCGGAATGAGAGCGGAAGGGAGCGGCGGCGCGGATCGAGGGGACGGTGGCGCGCCAGAGGTCAGGGGTCGGCGGCAGCGCACTGCCAGACGTAAAGGGGCCACAGCCGCGCGACAGCGCGGGCGGCGGCATCGACGGCCTGCGGTCCCATCGCCACGACGGCATCGCGCGGCCAGCGCGTCCGCACCCAGACGCCGGTCGAACGGGCGATGGCGCCGAGGTCGGCGTCGGGCGCGGTCAGGTCGTGGCGCGATTCGACGCCTTTCGCGCGGGTGTAGGCGTAGGCGGAGAACGGCGGCAGACCGGCAGGCGCGTCGTCACCGTGCGCATCGACAATCCCGCGCAGGATCGCGGCAAACGCCGACGGTTCGGCGGCGATGCGGTCCTTGAAGCGCGCGAAGTAGTCGCCGTAGTGATCGCCGACGTAGAGGCCGACCGACAGGCCGTCGGGGTCGACCGAATGCGACATCTGCGGGTCGGTCAGGCGCTTGCGACCGTGGCGGTAGAAGCTCATCCACAGGTGCGAGTGCGAGCCGCCCGCGCCGTAATCGTTCTTCAGCAGGCGCGAAAAAACGTTGCGCTCCGTCTCGAGCGGCAGGCGGTTCGGGAGGACGAGCGACACGACGAGGTCGTCGCGGTAGCGCTTGAACGGTCCCGTCACGTGCGCCTCGATGAGCGCTTTCTCGCGTCGGTAAGCCGTCACGTTCGGCTCCTGCCGGAGCGCCCCGAGCACGTCGAACGTCTCATCGGTGAACCCACCAAACACCCGCGAGGGCGGCACCGCGATCTCGACGGATGCAGGCAGGTGGGCGATCGTGGGCAGGTCGGGCAGCATCGACGCCCCAACGCGCGCCCCGGCGGCGCGGGTTCGCACCCCGTGTCACGACCCGGCGAATCCGACGGACGACGGACGACAAACGACGGACGACGGTCCCGCACTGCCGACAACGATCACCGCCCCGCGATCACCCGCACGAGCGCGTCGATGGTCGGCGCGGCAGAGACGGCGCGCGCCGGTCTGGCCGCGCAGGCGCGCGAGGGCGTGGGGCTCGGACGGGCGGACGCCGGTGCGCGGCGGCCACCTCGTCGGGGAATTTGGCCGGGTGGGCGGTCGCCAGCACCACGAGCGGCGCGGTCTCTCCGGCCTCGCGGAGCCGACGGGCGGCGTCGAGGCCCACGGCGGTGTGCGGGCAGGCGAGGTAGCCGGTCGCGTTCGTAGACGGCGCGCATCGGCGCGCGCGGCTCTCGTCGTCCGTCACCGATCCGCCGGCACGAGCGCGCGCGGCGCGCGTCCTCGGCGAGCAGCGCGGACGAGGCGCTCGAAGTTGCTCGGCGCGCCCACGTCCATCGCGTTCGAGGCGCGTCGGCGCGGGCGTCGCCGGGCCGAATCGCGGCGCCGCCGAGGTGGTCGACGAAGGCGCGGTTGGCGTTGTGCGCGGCCACGAACCCGGCGACGGGCATCCCGGCGAGGTGCGCGAGCACGCCCGCCGTGAGGTTGCCGAGGTTGCCGCTCGGCACCACGAACAGCGCGGCGCCGCGTCGCCCGTCAGGGCCCCGACTGCGGCGGCGTCGACGTAGTAGGGCTCTGCGGCAGCAGGCGCCCGATGTTGATCGAGTTGGCGGACGTGAGGCCTCGGCGCGGACGCCGTCGAGGCGCGCGTCGGCAAAGGCGCGCCTTGACGAGCCGCTGGCAGTCGTCGAACGTGCCGTCGCACGCGCACCGCCGTCACGCCCGGCCGCTCGGCGACGAGCTGGCGCTCCTGCACCTCGCTCACGCGCCCTTCGGGGAAGAGCAGGCACCACGCGCACGCCCGGCAGGCCCGCGAAGCCGTCGGCGACCGCGCTGCCGGTGTCGCCGCTCGTGGCGACGAGCACCGTGAGCGCGGTCTCGCCCGTCGCGCGAGCAGTCGACGCGGGCGACAGCGCGCGAGCGTGCGGGCGCCGACGTCCTTGAACGAGAGCGTCGGGCCGTGGAAGAGTTCGAGCACGAACAGCCCGTCGACGCCCCGCCGAACGAGCCGCTCGACGGGCATCGGGAACGAGAGCGCGTCGCGCACGGCGGCCTCCCCGTCCGGCACCTCGCCGTCCAGCCACGGGCGCGAGCATCGCGGCGGCGAGGTCGGCGTACGTCGCGGCGCCGCGCCAGCCGTCCGGGAGCGGCGGGACGCGGCTCGGGCAGGTAGAGGCCGCCGTCGGGCGCGAGGCCGTTGACGCAGCGCTCGGCGAAGCGTCGCAGGCGGCGCGGCGCGGCGCGTCGAGGCGTAGGTCATGGGAGAGTTTGTCGTTGGTCGTTCATTGTGGATCGTCGGGCGCAGCGGCGATGGTCGGCGGCGCAGGGACGGACGGAGATGGCGCGGATGCGAGCGAGGCGGCGGGCGTGCGGTGGATGAGCGGGAGGTGCGCAGCCGGGGCGGCGGGGGTTGTAGGGGCGGGTCTGGACCCGCCCCTACGGCCGTCGGAGGTGCAACGATGTCCGGCGGCGCGGCGGATGTCCGGCGGACGCCCGGTGGTGCAACCATGTCCGGCGATACGCGGGACGCCCGGCGGTATGACGAAAGACTGGCCTGGTGCGGTCGCCGAGTGGTCGGTGGCAGACGAATCCCCCTCACCCCCACACACAACCAACCACCCACTCACCCCACGATCCGCGCCCCTTCCAGGCACGGCGCCGTCGCCAGCGCGATTGCTTCGATGCCGTGCCCTTCGCTGGCCTCGCGCATCGCCTCGGCGGTGCGGGCGGCGTGGAGGGCGCTGCGGCAGAGCGCGAACATCGCCGGGCCGGAGCCCGAGAGCGCCACGCCGTGGGCCCCGGCGTCGAGCGCGGCGCGGCGGACGGCCTCGTAGCACGGCACGAGCACCGACGCGCACGGGCTCCACGAGGCGGTCCTGCATCATGCACCGCCCGGCCTCGTCGGCGTCGCCGTCGCGAAGCGCGTCGAGGAGGAAGGCGAGGTGGGTGGCGTTCGAGACGGCGTCGCGGAGGGCGACGCGCGCGGGCAGCATGGCGCGGGCGGCGCGCGTGAGCACCTGCACCCGCGGCAGGATGCACGGCGAGGTGGAGCGGGCCGCCGAGGGCGATGCGGCGGTAGCGCGTCGGGTCGGTCGAGGAGACGAGGACGAGGCCGCCGAAGAGCGACGGCAGCGCGTTGTCGCCGTGCCACGCCCCCGACGCCGCCGCCTCGCCCTCCAGCACCGCCTCGATGAGCGCCGCGCGCGGATCGGCGTCGGTCGCCGAATGGCTGTCGCCGTCCGCATCCGACGGCTCCGATCCGCCGCCGCCGCCATCAGGCCGAGCGCGGCCGCCGCCGCGAGCGCCCCGCCCACGGCCGACGCCGCCGACGAGCCCAGCCCGGAGCCGGGCGTGACGGCCTTCGTCACGCGCAGCACGAGCCCGCCGTCCACGCCCGCTGTGCAGCAGCACCGCGCGGGCGCCGATGGCGGCCGTGTTGCGCTCGGCGGGCGGCATCGCCCACGCCGCGCCATCCACGCTCGGCACCACGCCCACGACGCCGGCGTCGTCGGTGCGCCACGCCTCGACGCGTGTCGTCGAGGCCGGCGATGGCGAGGCCGAGGGTGTCGAAGCCCGGCCCGAGGTTGGCGAGCGACGCGGGCGCGAGCGCGACGGCGTCGGGCGGGCGGGCGGTGAGGGCGGCGTGGGGAGCGGAGTCGGGCACGGAGTCGGTCGCGGAGCGGACAGCAGAAACGGGGATCGTCCGCAACCTACCCCGCCGCCTCCACCTCCGGCGCCTCGCGCGGCGCGATGAGGCCGGTCTGCCGCGCAAATTCGAACAGCCCGCCCGCCGCCACGATCGCCGCCGCCGCGCCGAGGGGCCGAGCGCGTGCGTCCGCCGGTCGTGTGGTTCAGGAGCGTTCCGCCGTCCAGATCCACCGTCACCACGTCGCCGGTGCGGACGACGCCGCTCAGGTCGTCGATGCTCTCGACGGGCACGAGGAAGCCGCCGTCGACGGCGTTGCGGTAGAAGATGCGCGCGAACGAGGCGCCACGACCGCCCCGATACCGGCCTCGCGGAGCGCGAACGGCGCGTGCTCGCGCGACGACCCGCACCCGAAGTTGCCGCCCGGCCACGAGGACGCGGTACGCGCTCGTATCGCCCCTTCGTCCACGAACGGCACGCCCCCGTCGGGCAGCCCCGCCTGCGCGGCCGGCACGGCCGAGAGGGCGTAGCGGCCGTATAGGCGCCGCTCCTCGGGCCGCGTCATCGAGTAGACGAGGTGCGAGGCGGGGATGATCTGGTCGGTGTCGACGCTGTCGCCGAGGACGTAGGCGGGGCCGTGGATGGGGGGCATGGGGAGGGGTGAGTTGGTGGGATTGTGGGTTGGTGAGTTGGTGGGGGTGAAGATCTGGGAGTCGCCGGGGGGGCGGAGAGTGTTGAATCAGGTCGAAAACGACCCCTTGAGGCAGGGCTGCAGTTTTACATCCTGCCGTTCCAAACCGGCCATGTCATTGCGAGCGCAGCGTGGCAATCTGGTCGTCAAGAGCGCTGAAGGACCGGATTGCCACCCCGCCGTGCGGCAGGCAGGGCGCCTCGCAATGACGAGCTGGACGACTCGATTCAGAAGCAACGGCCCCGGAGCCGGGCCATGTGACCGCCTCGCCTCCACGCTTCACCATCCCACAAACTCACCCCTCACGAACTCCCCAACTCCCTCACACCACGTCGCGCGGGTCGGTGATGCGGCCCGACAGGGCGCTCGCGGCGACGGTGAGCGGGGAGGCGAGGTAGACGGCTGCGCTCTGGGCGCCCATGCGGCCGGGGAAGTTGCGGTTGGTCGTCGAGAGGATCGTCTCGTTCGGCCTGCGCCCGCCCGACCGTGTCCGCCGGGCCGCCGAGGCAGGCGCCGCACGAGGCGTGGCCCATCAGGCAGCCGGCGGCCTCGAAGATGTCGTGGAGCGACTGGTCCCCCACAAAGGTCGTGTGGAGCTGCTCGCCGACGAGCGTCGTCGCCGGGACGATGTGGGTCGGGATGACGACCTCGCGGCCCTTGAGGACGCGCGCGGCGGCCTCGAAGTCTTCGAGCTTGCCGCCCGTGCACGAGCCGACGTAGGCGCGGTCGAGGCGCGTGCCCGCCACCTCGCGCACGCTCGCCCGGTTGTCGGGGCGGTGCGGCTTGGCCACGACGGGTTCGAGCGTCGAGGCGTCGTAGACGAACTCGCGCTCGTAGACCGCATCCGGGCGTCGCGTAGATCGGCTCGAACGGCACGTCGGTGCGGGCGCGGACGTAGGCGAGGGTCTCGTCGTCGGGGGCGAGGATGCCGCTCTTGCCGCCCGCCTCGATGGCCATGTTGGTGAGCGTCATGCGCTCGTGGATCGGCAGGTCGTAGACGGCCTGCCCGGCGAACTCCATCGCCGCGTACGTCGCCCCGTCGATGCCGATCTCGCCGATGACGTGGAGGATGAGGTCCTTGGCGGTCAGGTACGGCGGGAGCGCGCCGTCGAAGACGAAGCGCAGCGTCGGCGGCACGCGCACCCACAGTTTGCCGGTGCCGAGCACGAAGGCGGCGTCGGTGTTGCCGACGCCGGTGGCGAACAGGCCGAAGGCGCCGCTCGTGCAGGTGTGGCTGTCGGTGCCGAAGAGCACGTCGCCGGGGCGGTTGAAGCCTTCCTCGGCGAGCGCCATGTGGCAGACGCCCTTGTAGCGCGGCGTCCCGACGTCGTAGAAGTGCCGCAGCTTCTGCTCCTCGGCCATCTGCCGGAGGAGGCGCACGTTGCGGTTGGCGTGCGCGTCGGCGGTGAAGATGTAGTGGTCGGGGATGACGACGACGCGGTCGGCGTCCCAGAACTTCGCGTCGCGCCCGAATTCGCGCAGGAAGATCTCGTAGGCGGGCGGCCCGCAGACGTCGTGCGTCATGAGCGTGTCGGCCGTCACCCAGACGGTCTCGCCCGGCGCGACGCGGTCGCGTCCGGCAGCGCGGGCGAGGATGGCTTCGGTGATGGTCATGGGGGCGTTGGTGGAGTTGTGGGATTGTGGGGTGTGAGTGGGTGGCTTTGGTCAGGGTGCCGGAGTCGTGCGGAGCCGAATCGCCGCCCACGCACGCTCCTCACCAACTCACCCCTCACCATCGCCCCACCCTCACCCCGCGCCGAAGGCCGACATGATGCCCTCGCCCGCGAAGCGCACGCCGTTGCGGTCGTTGCGGTAGGCTTCGAGCTGGTTCAGAGCCTCGACGTAGGCCTCGGCGCTCGCCTGCAGCACGTCGGTGTGGCGGGCGATGCCGCGGAAGAACGCGCCGCCGTGGTCGACGAGCACCGTCACTTCGCCGACCGCATCGGCGCCCTCGGAGACCGAGCGGAGGTCGTAGGAGACGAGCTTGTGCGGCTCGTCGGCGGCGGCGTCGATGGCGGCGTAGAGGGCCGAGACGGGGCCGTCGCCGGTGCCGCTCTCGGTGCGTGTCGTGTCGGCGTGGTGCTCGTGGAGCGGTGACGGTGGCGCGCGGCGCAAGGCCGGATTCGATTTCGACGCGCAGGTGCTGGATCTGGTAGGCGGGCATGGACTCGGGAGACGTGGTGGTGGGGTCGAGGAGGAGGTGGCGAAGATCGGTGTCGTAGAGTTCTTTCTTGCGGTCGGCGAGCGCCACGAAGCGGTCGTAGAGCGCATCGGCAAGATCGGGCGCGGCGGTGTCGGGGTCGAAGAGCGGCGCGCCGTCGCCGGACGCGCCGAGCCGGGCGAGGCGGGCGAAGAGGCCCGCACGGCCCGAATGCCTGCCGAGCCGGATGCCCGCCTCGGGGTCCTGCCCGACCTCGGCGGCGCTCATGATCTCGTACGTCGCCCGGTTCTTGAGCACGCCGTGCTGGTGGATGCCCGCCTCGTGGGCGAAGGCGTTGCGCCCGACGATGGCTTTGTTGGGCTGAACCGGGAAGCCGGTGGCGGCGGAGACGAGGCGCGAGGCGTCGTAGAGGCCGCCGGGGGCGATGTTCGTGCGCACGCCGAGCGCTTCGGCGCGCGTCCGAATCGCCATCACGATCTCTTCGAGCGCCGCGTTGCCCGCCCGCTCGCCGATGCCGTTGAGCGTGCACTCGACCTGCCGCGCGCCCGCGCCGATGGCGGCGAGGCTGTTGGCGAGGGCGAGGCCGAGGTCGTCGTGGCAGTGCGCCGAGAGCACGATCGCGCCCGCCGGCGACGCCCGGCACGCAGGCGCCGACGGTGGCGAAGAGGGCGGCGACCTCGTGCGGCAGGCAGAAGCCGGTCGTGTCGGGGATGTTGAGCGTCGTCGCGCCCGCGTCCACGACGGCGGCGAAGACCTCGCACAGGTACCCGGCGTCGGTGCGCCCGGCGTCCTCGGCGCTGAACTCGACATCGTCGGTCACCGACCGCGCGGCGGCGACGGCCTCGACGGCCATCCGCAGGATCGTCTTCCGCTTCTCGGCGAGCGTGCGCCCGTAGCGCGGCGCGTCGAACTTGGCGGCGAGGTGGATGTCGCTCGTGGCGATGAACGTGTGGATGCGCGGACGTTCGGCCCCGGCGAGGGCGTCGAAGGCGGCGCGGAGGTCGGGCTCGACGGCGCGCGCGAGGGCGGCGACGACCGGGCGGCGCACCGCCTCGGCGACGGCGCGGACGGCCTCGGCCTGGTGCGGCGAGGAGACCGGAAATCCGGCCTCGATGACGTCGACGCCGAGCGCGTCGAGCACGCGGGCGATGCGCACCTTCTCGTCGAGCGTCATCGCGGCGCCGGGTGCCTGCTCGCCGTCGCGCAGCGTGGTGTCGAAAATGCGAACGAGATCGGTCATGGGAATCGGTGGAATCGGGGAGCGGGGGGCAAACCTGTCAGGTCTCCGCACCTGACAGGTTCACGCAGCTGCGCCGGTGGGAGTGAAGCGCGACGCCGCCGCGAGGACGGCGTCGGCGAAGGCGGCGGTGGTGGCGGTGCCGCCCATGTCGGGGGTGGCGGTGCCGGCGGCGAGGGCGGCGCGGACGCCGCCGCGGAGCGCATCGCCGGTGGCGGCGTGGCCGGTGTGGTCGAGCAGGAGCGCGAGGCTGAGGATCGCCGCGGCGGGGTTGGCGATGCCCTGCCCTGCGATCTCGGGCGCCGAGCCGTGGACGGGCTCGAAGAGTCCGACGACGCTCCGGTCGCCATCGGCCCCGACGGTCGCCGACGGCAGCATCCCGAGCGACCCGGCGAGCGCGGCGGCGAGGTCGGAGAGGATGTCGCCGAAGAGGTTGCCCGTCACGACGACATCGAACGAGGCCGGGCGCCGCGCCAGCTGCATCGCCGCGTTGTCGACGTACAGGTGGTCGAGCGCGACGCCGGAAACTCCGCCGCGCCGATGCCCGTCACGACCTCGCGCCAGAGCCGCGACGAGGCGAGGACGTTGGCCTTGTCGACGCTCGTCACGCGCGGCGCGCGGCCCGTCGCCGCGGCGCGGCGCTCGGCGAGGGCAAACGCGACGCGGGCGATGCGGGCGATCTCGGGCTCGCGGTAGCGCATCGTGTCGTAGGCGTCGCGCTCGGGCGCGGCGCCGTCGGTGCCGCGGGGCGTGCCGAAGTAGATGCCGCCGAGGAGTTCGCGGACGATGACGAGGTCGGTGCCGCTGACGACCTCCGAGCGCAGCGGCGAGTGGTGCGCGAACGCCGCCTCGACCGCGACGGGCCGCAGGTTGGCGAACCCGCCGAGCGCCTCGCGCAGCCGCAGCAGCCCGCGCTCGGGCCGCCGCTCCGGCGCCACATCGTCCCACGCCGGACCGCCGACGGCGCCGAGAAACACGGCGTCGGCTCCCGCGACGGCCACGCGCGTGGCGTCGGGGAAGGCATCGCCGCAGGCGTCGAGACCGGCGCCGCCGATCGCGTGCTCGGTCGGCGACGAGGTCGACGCCCGCGTCGGCGAGCAGCGGACGCGCGATGCTCGAGCGCCGCCGCCGTCACCTCGCGCCCGATGCCGTCGCCCGGCAGCCACGCGATGCGCAGCGTCGATGTCGTCACGGATGCGCTCACGCCGCCACCTCCTGCGTCGCGGGAGCCGCCGCCATCGCCGACGCATTCGGGCGCAGCCACGGCATCATGCCGCGCAGGCGTGCGCCGGTGGCCTCGATGAGGTGCTCCTTGGAGTCGCGCCGCATCGCCTCGAAGCGCGCGCCGCCGCTCTCGACCTCGCCGAGCCACTCGCGCGCGAACGTGCCGTCCTGCACCTCGCGCAGGATCGCGCGCATCCGCGTCCTTCACGTCGGGACCGAGGACGCGGGCGCCGCGCGAGTAGTTGCCGTACTCGGCGGTGTCGGAGATCGAGTGGTTCATCCGCGCGAGCCCGCCCTCGTACATCAGGTCGACGATCAGCTTGAGCTCGTGCAGGCACTCGAAGTACGCCATCTCCGGCGGGTAGCCGCCCTCGACGAGCGTCTCGAAGCCCGCGCGCACGAGCGCCTCGGCGCCGCCGCAGAGGACGGCCTGCTCGCCGAAGAGGTCGGTCTCGGTCTCGTCCTTGAACGTCGTCTCGATGACGCCCGCGCGGGTGCCGCCGATGGCGTCGGCGTAGGCGAGCGCGAGGTCGAGCGCCTGCCCGCTCGCGTCGTTGGCGACGGCGACGAGGCACGGCACGCCGCGGCCTTCGGTGTACGTGCGCCGCACGAGGTGGCCGGGGCTCTTCGGCGCGACCATGAACACGTCGACGCCGTCGGGGATGGCGATGGCGCCGTAGTGGATGTTGAAGCCGTGGCCGAAGGCGAGCGCCTTGCCGGGGGTGACGTGCGCGGCGAGGTCCTCGCGCCAGATGCGCGCCTGGTGCTGGTCGGGCGCGAGCACCATGACGATGTCGCCCCACGCGGCGGCCTCAGACGGCGTCATGACGGTCGAGGCCCGCCGCCCGCGCCGAGTCGGCCGACGCCGAGCCGGGCCGCAGCCCGACGGCGACGCTCACGCCGCTGTCGCGGAGGTTCTGGGCGTGGGCGTGGCCCTGGCTGCCGTAGCCGATCACCGCCACGCGGCGACCGTCGAGAAGGGAGGAATCGGCTGTGTAGTGGACGTTCATGGGGGTGGGGGTATCGAGGATTGGGTGTTGGGAATGGGAGATTGGGTGCTGGGCGACGGGGAGCGGGAATGAGTGGGTCTGGGTTCAGAGATGCGCACCACATCGGATTCGACCATCAAATCCAATACACAATTCACCCCATCATCTATCGCCCGTCACGCCCCGTACGTCAGCGCCCGCGCCATCGCCACGCGGCCCGAGCGCGCCACGTCGTCGATGCCGAAGCGCGCCATGTGGGCGACGAACGAGTTGATCTTCGTCGCCGGGCCGGTCAGTTCGATCATGAGCGCGTCGGGCTGCACATCGACCACGGCGGCGCGGTAGAGAGCCACCAGATCGACGAGTTCGGCGCGCGTCTCCGACGTGTAGCGGACGCGGGCGAGGCACAGTTCGCGCTCGACGTGCTCCGTCGCCGTCACGTCGTCGACAGCGAGCACATCGACGAGGGCGGCCATCTGCGAGAGCACCTGCTCGATCTGCCGCGACGAGCCCGATGTGGCGATCGTCATGCGGCTCACCGTCGCGTCGTCGGTCGGGCTGACGGTGACGCTGTCGAGGTTGAAGCCTCGCTGCGAGAACAAGTTGGCGACGCGGTTGAGGGCGCCCGTGTGGTTTTCGAGGCGCACGGCGAGCACGCACCGCTGCACCGGGGCGGGCGCGCCAGGGTCGGCGGCCTCGCCGGCGGCGCGGCGGCGGAAGGCCTGCTGGGGGGTGAGCGTGGAGGTCATGCGGAGTGGTGAGATGGTGGGGTGGTGAGGCCCCCTCGTGCCGCTGCGGCCTGGACGGCCTCCGCGGCGGTCCTCCCCCGCCTGCGGGGGAGGCGGCCGAAGGCCGGAGGGGGACGGGGTGCGGCGACGGACCTCAGCCGTCGAAGCGGCAGCGGGTGAGAATCATCTCGTCGGTGGCGGCGCCCGCCGGGACCATCGGGAAGACCATCTCGTCGCGGGCGACGACGCACTCGACGAGGATGGGCCCGCGTCCGGCGGCGACGTGCGCGAAGGCGTCGCGGAGGGCGGACTCGGCGCGTTCCGGCGTGTCGGCGCGCACGCCGGGCACGCGGTAGGCGGCGGCGAGGGCGACGAAATCGGGGTTGACGGCGCTCAGGTCGGTGTGCGAGTAGCGCTCCTCGTGGAAGAGCTCCTGCCACTGCCGCACCATCCCGAGGAAGCTGTTGTTGACGACGACGAACACGACCGGCAGCCGGTACTGCGAGGCGATCGCCAGTTCCTGCGCGTTCATCACGAACCCGCCGTCGCCGGAGATGGAAACGACAGGGATCGACACGACCGGGACGGCCGCGTCGGCGGTGAACGAGGCACCGCCGGGCACCGCAGACGCCGCCGAAACCGCCGCCGCCACCGATGCGCCATCGCCGGACGGCGCTGCTGCCTCGCGGTCGCTGCCGTCGCCTGCGGCGTAGCGCCCCGCGAGTCCGAAGGCGGCGCCGATGGCGGCGGGCACCGAAAAGCCCATCGTCCCCAGACCGCCGCTCGTGATGTGGCCGCGCGGGCGGACGAAGCCGAAGTGCTGCGCCGTCCACATCTGGTGCTGCCCGACATCGGTCACGACGACCGCCTGCCCCTCTGTGATCGCGCGGATCGTGCGGACGACGCCCTGCGGACGAAGCACGGCGTCGCGCTGGTAATCGAGCGGCGCTTCCTCGCGCCACGCGGCGATGCGCGCGTGCCACGCGGCCCGCTCGCGCGGCGCCACGTGCGGGCGCATCTGCCGGAGCACGTCGCGCACGTTGCCGCAGATGGCCACGTCGACCGGCACGTTCTTCGACAGGCACGCGGGGTCGATGTCGATGTGGACGATCCGCGCGTGCGGCGCCCACGCCTCCAGGCGGCCCGTCACGCGGTCGTCGAAGCGCGCGCCGACGGCGACGATGAGGTCGGCGTTCTGGATCGCCTGGTTGGCGACCCACGTGCCGTGCATCCCGAGCATCCCGAGCGCGAGGGCGCCGCCGTCTTCGGGGAAGGCGCCGAGACCGTGGAGCGTCGTCGTGACCGGCACGCCCGCGTGGCGCGCCATCTCCGTCAGTTCCGCCGCCGCCCCGCTCGTCACCGTCCCGCCGCCGACGTAGAAGACGGGGCGCTCGGACGCGTTGAGCATCTCCGCCGCCGCGCGCACCGCCGCCGCGTCGCCGCTCTCCGGGAACGCGTAGCCGCGCGGCCCCACGTCGGTCGTCTCCGGCCACGAGAACGCGGCCACCGTGGCGAGAATGTCCTTCGGCAGATCGACGACGACCGGCCCCGGCCGCCCGGTCTCGGCGATGTGGTAGGCCGCGCGGATCGTCGGCGCGAGGTCGTCGGCGCTGCGGACCTGGAACGAGTGCTTGGTGATCGAGCGCGTCACGCCGATGATGTCGGTCTCCTGAAAGGCGTCGCCGCCGATGAGGTGCGTCGGCACCTGCCCGGTGAAGACGACGAGCGGGACCGAGTCCATGTAGGCGTCGGCGATGCCGGTCACGCAGTTCGTCGCGCCCGGCCCGCTCGTCACGAGCACCGTCCCCGCGCGCCCGGTCGTCTTCGCATAGCCCTCGGCCATGTGCGTGCCGCCCTGCTCGTGGCGCACGAGCACGTGCCGCCAGCGCGGCGCGATGCGCGCCATCTCGTCGTAGAACCTTGATGACCGCGCCGCCGGGGTAGCCGAAGACGATCTCGACGCCCTGCGCATCGAGCGCCCGGCAGAAGATCTCAGCGCCCGACATGGCGACGCCTTCGAACGGATGCGCCTGTGCAGAAGTCGTGGGGAGCGTGTCGATGTCCATGAATGCGTGGGGATGTTGATTGTGTCGGAAATGGCGCACGGTGGATGCGCGCGATGTGTAGGGGCACGACATATCGTGCCCCTACGGTGCCATCACCACCGTCGCAGTCGAAGCCACCGCCGCGCCATCGCCCGGACGCTCCATCGCTCGTCATCCGGCATTCGCAGCACGGCGCCGGTCGAGGCGCTGGTGACGAAATGGGCATAGCGGCCGAGCATGCCGCTGCGGATCTTGGGGCGGAAGACCGGACGTGCCGCCGCCCGCCGCGCCAGTTCGTCGTCGTCCACGCACAGCGTGATCGTGCCCGCCTCGACGTCGATGGCGATGCGGTCGCCCGGCTCGACGAGGCCGATCGCGCCGCCCGACGCCGCCTCGGGCGAGACGTGGCCGATCATCAGTCCGCGCGTGCCGCCGGAGAAGCGCCCGTCGGTGACCATCGCCACCGACGTGTCGAGGCCGAGGCCCACGAGGGCGCTCGTCGGCGCCAGCATCTCCGGCATCCCCGGCCCGCCCTTCGGCCCTTCCGAGCGGATCACCACGACCTCGCCCGGCACGACCTCGCCGCCGAGAATCCCCGCCGACGCGGCGTCCTGGCTCTCGTAGATCCGCGCCGGCCCCTCGAAGCGCAGCATCCCCGCCGCCACCGCGCCCGTCTTGACGATGCAGCCCTCGGGCGCCAGATTGCCCGACGAGCACCGACAGCCCGCCCGTCGCGCGGAACGCCTCGTCCACCGTGCGAACGATCTTCCCGTCCGGCGCGGGCGCCGCGGCGACGTGCTCGCGCAGGGTGCCGCTGACGCGTCGGACGGTCGAGGTGGAGGCAGCCCGCGCGCCCGAGTTCGGCCAGCAGCACCGGGATGCCGCCGATGCGGTCGACGTCTTCCATGTGCACGTCGGGCACGGCGGGCGAGACCTTGCAGAGGTACGGCGTGCGGCGCGAGACCTCGCCGACGCGCGCCATGTCGTACGGCACGCCCGCCTCGTGGGCGGCGGCGAGCAGGTGGAGGACGGTGTTCGTCGATCCGCCCATCGCCATGTCGAGCGCGAAGGCGTCGTCGATGGCGTCGCGGGTGACGATCGTCGCGGGCGGTCGTGCCGCTCTCGACCATCCGCAGGATCGCGTGCCCGGCGTCGCGGGCGAGGGCGCGGCGGCGCGGGTCGGTGGCCAGGATGGACCCGTTGCCGGGGAGCGCGAGGCCGAGCGCCTCCATCAGGCAGTTCATCGAGTTGGCCGTGAACATCCCGGCGCACGAGCCGCACGTCGGGCAGGCGTGGGCTTCGAGGTCGTAGAGCCCCGCGTCGTCGAGGTCGCCCCGCTGGTGCCGCCCGACGCCCTCGAAGACGCTGACGAGGTCGATCGCCTCGCCGGTGATGGCGCTGCGCCCGGCCTTCATCGGCCCGCCCGAGACGAACACGACGGGCACGTCGGTGCGGAGCGCGCCCATCAGCATCCCCGGCACGATCTTGTCGCAGTTGGGGATGCAGACGATGCCGTCGAGGCAGTGCGCGTTGACCACCGTCTCGACCGAATCGGCGATGACCTCGCGCGATGCGAGCGAGTAGCGCATCCCCATGTGCCCCATCGCGATGCCGTCGTCGACGCCGATCGTGTTGAACTCGAACGGAATCCCGCCCGCCTCGCGGATGGCCTGCTTGACGACCTTGCCGAAGGACTGCAGGTGGACGTGCCCCGGAATCAGGTCGATGTACGAGTTGCAGACGCCGATGAACGGCTTGTCGAAGTCGGCGTCGCTCGTGATCTGCCCGGTCGCGCGGAGCAGGCTGCGGTGCGGCGCGCGCGTGATGCCCGCCTTGATGGTGTCGCTGCGGCGCACGCGCGGCGCGGCGGCGTCTCCTTCGGGAGCGGAGGTGCGAGGGTCAGGCGTCGGCGTCTCGGACATCGGGGGCGGTGGAGGATCCACCGTGCCGCGTCTGAGAGTCGTGCGTGATGGACCGGTCCGTTCAGGGAAGAAGGACGAGAACAAGAAGCACGAGGACGACGAGGGCGAGCAGGCCAGCCTGCGCGTCCACGGTCCCGAGAATCCCGGCACTGCCCGAGTCGGCGCCGCGAGCGACCGCAGCCGCGCCAGAGCGCCCGGTGGGCGTCGGCAGCAGAGCGGGGATGCGGAAGGCGGCGGCCATCACGTCGGGGATGCAGAGTGCCCGCAAGGTCCGCCGCGCCGCGCGCCGCCGCAACCCCCACCGCGGCCCCTGCCCCGAACGGAACCGCTTCCGATTTCCAGACCACGCAGCGCCGCCGCAGCCCAAGCGCTGCCGTTCCATGGCGTTACACAAAACGGCGAAACGCACCGTCTTCACCATCGCTTCGCCGTATCTGCCGTTCGTAGCCGCGACGACGCCCGGTAGAGACGCATCGCCGATGCGTCTCTACGCCCCCGGCCGCCTCCGAACATCGGCGCGGCACAACCTCTCAGGTCCCCGCACCTGACAGGTCTTCCCCACCGCCGGTGCGTCTCTACATCGCCTCGTCGCCGCGCAAAAACCGCTCGACCTGCTCGACCATCGCCTTCGAGCCGATCACGAGCGGCGTGCGCTGGTGAAGCGCCGTCGGCGGGGTGTCCATCACGCGGCGGCGGCCGTCGCTCGCCACGCCGCCCGCCTGCTCGACGATGAAGGCCATCGGATTGGCCTCGTACATCAGCCGCAGCTTGCCATTCGGCGACGTTTTGGAGGCCGGGTAGATGTAGACGCCGCCCTTGATGAGGTTGCGGTGGAAGTCGCTCACGAACGAGCCGATGTAGCGCGTCGTGTAGGGGCGTTGCGTCGCCGCGTCGTCCTCCTGCGCCCATTTGATCCAGTCCTTCAACCCGCGCTCGAACGAGTTGTAGTTGCCTTCATTGATCGAATACATCGTCCCCGTCTCGGGCGTGCGGATGTCGGGGTGCGAGAGGATGAACTCGCCGATCGACGGGTCGAGCGTGAAGCCGTTGACGCCGTGGCCGGTCGTGTAGACGAGGATCGTCGACGAGCCGTAGACGACGTATCCGGCGGCGCACTGCTCGGAGCCGGGCAAGAGGGCGGCGTCGAGGGTGGCCGGAACGCCGTCGGCGAGGCGGTAGACGGAGAAGATGGTGCCGACGGACACGTTGACGTCGATGTTCGACGAGCCGTCGAGCGGGTCGAGGAGGACGACGTAGCGGCCGTCCTCGCCCTCGCGGTCGCCTTCGAGCGGAATGGCCTCGGCGTGCTCTTCCGAGCCGATCAGGCAGCACTCGCCGCCGCGCCGGAGCGCGCGCACGAACTCGGCGTGGGCGAGGGCGTCCATCTTCTGCTGTACCTCGCCCTGCACGTTGATCTCGCCGGAGGCGCCGAACACGTTGAGCAGCCCCGCGCGGCGCATGTCGCGGTTGACGACCTTGGCGGCGACGGAGAGGTCGCGGAGCAGGCGCGAGAAAGCGCCGGTCGAGCGCGCGTGCGCCTCCTGCTGCTCGATGATGAACTGTTCGAGGGTGACGAAGGCGGTCGAGTCGAGGTCGAGGGCGTCGGAGAGCATCGGCGGGAAGTCGGGGCGCGAAGGATCGGGCGAGGGTGCGGGAAAAGCGCTTCCGAAGATCGGCCGCGCAGCCCGTCACGGTACGACGGAGTGGGGAATTTGAGGATGGGGAATGGAGGATTGGGTATTGGGGGAGCATCGGACGTGGCTCCGGTGCCGGAGCAGGACCGTTGGCTTCTGCATCTGAGCGCGTCCGAACAGCGGTGTCATTGCGAGGCCCTGCAAGGGCCGCGGCAATCCGGGTCGAGGGCATCCGTCGGGCCGGATTGCCACGTCGCTTCGCTCCTCGCAATGACAGGCTGGACGATTCGACGCAGAAGACAACACGAACTGGAGGACTCGGGGATACGAGTGGGGCGCCCTTCCCAAGCCCCCGGACCCCCAAATCCCCCATACCCAATCATCCTACGTCAACCGCTCCGACGCGAACAGATCCGCGTCCGCCGGACGTGCGTTCCCGAGCGCCATCTCCGCCAGCATCCGCCCGATGCGCACGCCGTAGGCCATCCCGTGGCCGGTGAACCCGCAGGCGGCGACGGCGCCCGGAAGGCCCGGCACGGCGCCGACGACCGGCAGTCCGTCGGGCGAGAAGCCCATTGTGCCGCTCCACCGCCGCGCGACCGGCGCCGTCGCCATCGACGGGAAGTGGTGGGCGAGGTAGCCTTCGAGGTCTGCCTGCAATGCGGTCGTCGTCGCGTCTTCGTAGCCGATCTCGGCAGCCGCGTGCCGGTGCCGGGCGCCGCCGACGAGCACCGCGCCGTCGTCGAGCTGGCGGAGGTAGTAGTAGCCTTCGTGCGAGTAGACGGGCGGCGAGAGCTCGCGCGGGCCGCCGGGCGCGGTGGCGAGCATCTGCGCGCGCACCGGGCGCACCCACGCACTGAGGGCCGGCACGACGCGCGGCGCGTAGGCGTTCAGGGCGAGCACGACGGCATCGGCGACCACATCTCGGGCGGACGTGGCGACGCGCAGGCGACCGTCGGTGAGGCGCTCGACCGTGGCGGCGCGGTGGTTCGGGCGCACGTCGGCGCCGCTCGCGGCCACGATCCGGGCGACGAGGCGCGCCGGATGGACCACCCCGCCGGTCGTCGTGTAGAGGCCGCCGAAGAAGCCGCGCGAGAGCGTTCGCTCGGCGAAGGCGCGGGCGGGGAGGTAGGCCGCCGGAAGACCGTCGGCGCGCATCAAGGCGAAGGCGCGGCGCAGGCGGGCGTCTTCCTCGGCATCGCCCGCGGCGACGAGGCTGCCGGTCGCCTCGAATCCCGCCGCCGATCCGCCGAGGTCGGAGGCGATGAGGTCGCGGTTCTCACGCGTGAGGTTCCAGAGCCGCCGCGCCGCGCTCGGGCCGTGACGGTCGACGTCGAGCGCATAGTCGCTTCCTGCGCCCTGAAGCACGAATCCCGCGTTGCGCCCCGATGCCCCGGCGCCCGGACGCTCGGCGTCGAGCAGCATCACGCCGAGGGCGGGCCGCAGCTGGCGGAGCCAGTACGCCGCCGACGCGCCCGCGATGCCCGCTCCGACGACGGCCACGTCGCACGAGAGCGGCGGCTCGCGCAGCCCGGCCTGCCAGGCGGAGACGGTGGACATCGAAGAGGTGGGGCGCCAGCGGACGCGGTTGGTGGGCTCAGGCCGACGTGAGATCGACGACGACGCGGCCCTCGACCTCGCCACGCACGATGCGGTCGGCCCACGCGGGCACGTCGGCCAGGGCGATGGTCGTGGTCAGGCGGTCGCGGATGCTCGCGGGGATGAGCGTGGCGAGGCGCGCCCACGCCGCGCGGCGGTCGTCCATCGGCGCCGTGTTCGAGTCGACGCCGACGAGGCGCACGCCGCGCAGAATGAACGGGAAGACGGTCGTGGCGAGGTCGGCGCCCTGCGCGTTGCCGCAGGCCGCGGCGGTGGCGTGGGGCTGCATCTGGCTCAGGAGCGCTTCGAGCGTCGGGCCACCGACGGTGTCGATGGCGCCCGCCCACCGCGCCCGGTCGAGCGGCCGCTGTGCGCCGCCTCCGAGCACGTCGCGCCCGATGACCTCGGCGGCGCCAAGATCCGCGAGAAAGTCCGCCGCCTTGCCCGACGAGGCCACGACGCGGTGCCCGAGCGCCGCGAGGATCGCCACGCCGTAGCTGCCGACGCCGCCGGAGGCGCCCGTCACCACGATCTGCGCAGGGTCATCGCCCGTGCCATCGGGAATGCCTTCGCGTTCGAGGTGCATCGCGGCGAGCATCGCCGTCAGGCCCGCCGTGCCGAACGCCATCGCGTCGTGCGCCGAGAGGCCACCGGGGAGGGCGACGAGGCGGTCGGCGCGGGCGACGGCGTGCGTGGCGAAGCCGCCCCACCGCGCCTCGCCTGTGCCCCAGCCGGTGAGCACGACCTCCGTGCCGACCGGCACCGCGCCGTCGCGGCTCTCCTCGACGGTGCCCGCGAGGTCGATGCCGGGCACGAACGGAAACTCGCCGCGGACGATCTTGCCGCGCCCGGTGACGGCGAGTCCGTCCTTGTAGTTCAGGCTCGACGCGGCGACGCGGATGCGCACCTCGCCGTCTTCGAGGCCGGGCAGCCGGATCGTCTCGACGCGCACGTCGGGGGCCGATGGGGAGCCGCGGAGAACGAGGGCGCGGGCGTCGGGCATGGCAGGCAGGATGGGGGAAGGGCACCTCCTACGCCCGCCGCATCGCGCGTGTGCCGCCGCGTTCGCCCGCGCACCGTCGGTCCCTGCATCCCCACGAACGCCCATCCCCGAAACGCACTGTGGACCGGAGCACACGAGGTGCCCCGGCCCACAAGGGAGGGATCGTTGCTACAGGCCGCTGGCGGCCCGGAGCGAGACGGATCACATGCCCGGCGCCTTGGCGGAGTCGGCGGCGTTGTCCATCGCGTTGGCAGCACCGGCGGCCATGTTCTGGATCGCGGCGGCGGCCGAGTCGAGGGGGTTGCCGAGCGAGTCGACCATCATCGGCTCGGGGGTCATCATCGGCGCCGTGTAGAAACGGTCGACCGAGGTGATGGTCGTGCCATCGACGGCGTAGGAGACCGAGTCGCCCATGGAGATGCCGTCGAGGGAGACGGTCTCGGCGGCCGTGTAGGCCATGCCGGAGATGGTGATGGCCTTGGAGGTGGCGTCGACGGACTCGACGGCGCCCTTCATCGGCTCAGCCGGCGTGGTCTTGCAGCCGGTGAGAGCGACGGTGCCGAGGAGGGCAGTCGAGAGAAGGATGAGCTTGAGCTTCATCGTCGGGGAGGGGAGTGGGTGAGAAGGCGTCGCACGAGGGGAATCCGGAGTGCGGTTGCAAAAATCCGTCACACAAGGCAATTCGTCAATGGGCATTCGTTGAAGCCGGGACGAAGCACACAACATTCAAAGACGGACGCGGCGCCGCACACCCGTCGATACCCGGCTGATTCGGGCGCGGGGGCATCGTTCCGCCGAACCGCAGACGGTCAGCGTGAGGGAAATGACGAGAAGGTGAAGTCGAGCGGCAGACGGAGCGAGTCGCCGGTCGGGGCCTCGGCGAAGCGGGCGCGTCCTCCGCGTTCGGGCACCCAGAGGTCGCCGCGCCACGTGCGGGCGCGCCCGAGGGTGTCGCGCGCGGAAAAAGCGAGCCGGATCTGGTAGCGCCGCCGCAGCCGGTCGAAGCGCCACCCGGAGACCGACGACCCGAGGCTGGCGCCGTCGATGTCCGGACGTGCAGCGGCGAGGGCGCGCTCGCCGAGCGCCGCCAGGCGCAGCACTTCGGCGCGGCGGTCGGATTCGCTCGCGGCGACGACGACCCGGCTCAGGCGCGCGAGCGGCGGAGCGTCCGGCCCGGCCCCGGCGCGGAGCACCTCGATGCGGACGCGGGCGGATTCGCCGTAGAAGAGGCGCTCTTGAAGCGCGAGCCAGTAGGCGTCGTAGCCCGCCTGCCCGGCCAGGCGCATCGTGTCGGCGGCGGCGGGGGCGGTGCGGGAGGCCGACGACGCAGCGGTCTCGGGCGCAAACGGCACGACGACCGATGCTCCGGCGCGCCCCTCGACGCTCAGGCGCGCGAGGAGGCGCTCGGGCGCGGCGACGGCCCGCCACGGCGCACCGTCCGGGCGTCCGGGCGCGGCGGGGCGCTCGGCGGCGGCGCGGACGCGCAGGACGAGGCGGTCGGGATCGCCTCCAGCGGGATACGAGGCGGCGACGACCGCGCGCGTTCGCTTCGGCGACGCCTCGAACGGCGCCTGCTCGCACGTCCAATCGGCTGTACCTGCGTCTCCCTCAACGCGCGCGCCCTGCCCCGTCCCGACGCAGACCTCGGCGATGAGCGGCTCGCGTGAACCGAGGGCGTCGTCGCGGAGGGCGAGGCGCCACGCCCCGCCACGCGCCGCGCCGCCTGCCCGCCCGTCGGCGACGACGAAGCCGCGGGCGTCGACGATGGAGACGAGGACCGAGTCGCCGGACGTGCGCTGCCACGGGCCGGGCGCGGCGAGGGCGACGACGAGCGTGTCCCACGCCGGTCGGTAGAGGCGGAAGCCCGCGCCCGCGTCGCCCGGCTGGCATCCGGCGGTCAGGGCGGCGAGGAGCACGAGCGCGGCGGCACCCGGCGCGCGGGCCACGGACGCGGAACGCCGGGAGGCGCACTCGCGCGGGGCGACGACGGGAACGACGGACGGCGCCTCACGTCCAACATTCGTCCTTTCTCGCCGCTTCACCGGCTCCTCCGGTAGCGCTTTTCTCGTTCTCAGATGGAATCCTCGACCCTGACCGCGCCGCCCACGGAGGCGGACGACTTCCTGCCCATCAATGGGACCGACTATGTCGAGTTCTACGTCGGCAACGCCAAGCAGGCGGCCCATTTCTACACGTCGGCGTTCGGGTTCGAGGTCATCGGCTACCGGGGTCCGGAGACTGGCGTGCGCGACCGCGCGAGCTACCTGCTCGCACAGGGCAAAATTCGGTTCGTCCTGACCGCCCCGCTCTCCCCCGACGGTGAAATCGCGGCGCACGTCCACCTGTCACGGCGACGGCGTCCGCGACCTCGCCCTCTGGGTCGACGATGCGGCGGCGGCCTTCGAGGCGGCGACCTCGACGCGGCGCCATCGCCGTCCACCCGCCCGAGGTCACGGAAGACGAAGACGGGCGCGTCGTGCGCGCGGCCATCGGCACGTACGGCGAGACGATCCACACGTTCGTCGAGCGGCGCGACTACCACGGCCTGTTCCTCCCCGGATTTCGCGCCGTCGAGAACCCGTACTACACGCCCGTCTCGACCGGCCTCAAGTACGTGGACCACGTCGTCGGCAACGTGCACCTCGGCGACATGAACCGCTTCGTCGAGTACTACGGCGACGTGATGGGCTTCAAGAACCTCGTCTCCTTCGACGACGACGACATCTCGACCGAGTACTCGTCGCTCATGTCGAAGGTGATGGCGAACGGCAACGAGCGCATCAAATTCCCGATCAACGAGCCGGCGGCGGGCAAGAAGAAGAGCCAGATCGACGAGTACCTCGACTTCTACCGCGGCGCGGGCGTGCAGCACCTCGCCCTCGCCACCGACGACATCGTGGCAACGGTGACCGACCTGCGCAGCCGCGGCATCGAGTTCCTGAGCGTGCCGACGAGCTACTACGACGACCTCCTCGACCGCGTCGGCGCCATCGACGAAGACCTCGCGCCGCTCGCCGCGCTCGGCATCCTCGTCGACCGCGACCCCGACGGCTACCTGCTCCAGATCTTTACGCGTCCGGTGGAAGACCGCCCGACGGTGTTCTACGAGATCATCCAGCGCAAGGGCGCGCGCTCGCTTCGGCAAGGGCAACTTCAAGGCCCTTTTCGAAGCCATCGAGCGCGAACAGGACGCACGGGGGAATTTGTGACCTCGGCTCCCTCCTGATCCTCCAGCCTGCACGGCCTCCGAATTGTCCTCCCCCGCAAGCGGGGGAGGTGTCCCGAAGGGACGGAGGGGGCTCGTCCGCACCACGCTAGACACCAATGCCCCACTACGTCCGCATGGGCCAGGTGCCCCACAAGCGCCACACGCAGTTCCGCCGCGCCGACGGCGCGCTCCACACCGAAGAGGTGATCGGCGCCGAAGGGTTCTCCGGCCTCGCCTCCATCGCGTACCACCTGCACCCGCCCACCCTCGTCGACGACATTCTCGCCCCGATCCCGGTGCCGGTCGAGTACGCCGAGGGCGCGTTCCTGCGCCACCGCCACTTCAAGGGCCTCGACGCGCCGCCGACGGGCAACTTCCTCACCGGGCGCGTGGCGATGATGGGCAACCCGGATGTCGTCCTCTCGGTCTGCGCGCCGACCGAGGCGATGGCCGACGACGAGTTCTACCGCAACGCCTCGTGCGACGAGCTCGTCTACGTCCACGACGGCGAGGGACGCGTCGAGACGCCGCTCGGCACGGTGGCGTTCACGCAGGGCGACTACGTCCACATCCCGCGGACGCTCACGCAGCGCTGGGTGTTCGACGCGCACGCGGACGGCGCGGACGCACCGCAGCCGCGCCTGCTCATCATCGAGGCACCGAGCGAGTTCCACCCGCCCAAGCGCTACCGCAACGGCTTCGGGCAGCTGCTCGAACACAGCCCGTACTGCGAGCGCGACTTCCGCCCGCCCGGCGAGCTCGTCACGCGCGACGAGGCCGGGCGCTTCACGGTGTTCATCAAGAAGCACGGGCACCTGCACCCGTACGTCTACCGCTACCACCCGTTCGACGTCGTCGGATGGGACGGGCAGATGTACCCGTATGCCCTTTCGATCCACGACTTCGAGCCGATCACGGGGCGCATCCACCAGCCGCCGCCGGTGCACCAGATGTTCGACGCGCACAACTTCGTCGTCTGCTCGTTCGTGCCGCGCCTCTTCGACTACCACCCGGACTCGATTCCGGCGCCGTACAACCACTCGAACATCGACTCCGACGAGGTGCTGTACTACGCCGAGGGCGATTTCATGAGCCGCAAGGGCATCTCGCGCGGCTCGTTCACCCTTCATCCGGGCGGCATCGCCCACGGGCCGCATCCGGGCACGACCGAGGCGTCGATCGGCAAGCGCGAGACGCACGAACTCGCCGTCATGGTCGACACCTTCCGCCCGCTCATCCCGACCAAAGCGGCGCTCGGCATGGAAGACGACACGTACGCCTTCTCGTGGCAGCCCGAGCGCCACGGCCACCCGCTCCCCGACGCCGCACCCGTCCCGCCGGGGATGTCCGGCGACGGTGCCGCGCTCCCTGCCAGCCCAGCCGACGCGGCGCGGTGAGTTGTTTGTTTGTGGTTGGTTGGTGATGGTCCCCGCGCGCGTGGCGTGATCGCGCGTCGTGGTTCGGTCCGTCGCCGCCCAGATGCGTCCTATGCGTCGAGGTAGCCGCGAGCGCGGTAGCGGGCCACGGCGGCATCGAGCAGCGTGCCGAGGGCCTCGGCCTGCCCGTCGTCGAGCGATGGGAAGACGAAGCACGACTTGCCGGTCATGCGCGCGCGGAGGGCCTGCGGGACGGCGTCGAGCAGGTCGGGATCGGTGTAGATGGGCATCAGGTGGATGCTCACGCCCGTGCGCTTGCGCGTCACGGAGCCGAAAAACAGCGGCGTCCGGTTCTTCTGGACGTGCGGCGTGTCGAGGTACAGCCGGTCCAGCGTATCCGTCTTCACCACGAGGACGGCCGCGTGACGGGCGAACAGGGCGCGGGCGGTCTCGAAGGCGTCGGGCTTGGCGGTGCGGAGTGGGAGGAGGAAGGATCAGTGTCGGCGATGACATCTTCCCGTCGCCGTTCTACGACATGAGTTCGCCGGACTGGGCCGCGGGATCTTCCACGTGCATGCCGCCTGCTGAGAGGCTCGCACCGAACGCAACTGCGGCCCCGCCCTCCGAAGAGAGCGGGGCCGCAGTCGCATTCAGACGCGTGGGCGCGGGCCGCTCAGTAGCGGTACACGTCCTTCCCACCGCCGTTGCGGAAGGTGTCCTCGAAGTACGCCGCGTCGTCGTCGTGGCGCGGGTGAACGCCGACGACGATGCCGCCGTCGTTGATGCCCGTCTCGTACGTCTTGGCGTGCTCCTCGGGGATGCCCGCGCCGACGAGGGCGCCGAGCACGCTGCCCGTCGCACCGCCCGCACCGGCGCCGGCGAGGGCACCGGCGAGCGGACCGGCGATGGCGAGGCCGAGGCCCGGCACGAGGACCGTGGCGCCGACAGCCGCAAGCGCGCCGACGATGCCGCCGATGGTGCCGCCGATGGCCGCGCCCGTCCCGGCGCCTTCGAGGGCCTTGGAGCCTGCCGTGTCGTCGGCGGGGCTGTCGCCGTAGTGGGTCTTGCGCGTTTCGTCGGACATCATCACGTTGATGTCGTCGTCGGTGTAGCCGCGTTCGCGGATGGCGTTGTAGGCGCGGTCGGCGCTGGCGCGGTCGCTGTAGAGACCGGTGACGGAGGAGCGGGTGTTCATCGTGGAACGCAGGTTGGTGAGCCGGTGACATTCCCTACTCATAGGCCCCGTTCCACCGTTCGGAGGCGCTTTCCCCGGTTGTGACCTATGCGACTATTCCGTAGAACCGCGAGAGCGTTCGCAAATCGGAGCCAGATCCCCGTACCCGGTCGCCGCGCGGTGCAGGTGTCGAACGTTCACTGAGCACCGACGTGCAGGGGGCTGTCCGCGCACCCCGAGCGGCTGGATTAACGGCCTCTTCGCCGAACGACGGCATGGAGAAAGGGCCGAGGATTCCCATAACGGCGTACAGAGATGCCACGCGGTCGGTGCGTACGTGCGGGATGCTTCGCCCCCTGTCCTTGGCCTGCCATGCCGTCCGCGTCGTCCCCGATTCGCGCCGCCGTGCGGGTGCTCGCCGCCGTCCTCACCGCCGCGCAGACGGCGCCGCCCACATCCGGATCGCCGGGGGCGCACCGGACGCGGCTGCTCGAAACGTCGCCGCCGCCCGCGCCGTCGCTGCGCCTCGACGGGGGCATCACGGCGATCTTGACCATGCTCGTGCAGGCGCAGGAGCTCGTGCCGCTCGAACGGCGCCCCTCGAGCGATGTCTTCGTCCTCCCCAACGCCCGCCTGACCGTGCGCGGCGCGCTCGGGCCGCGCTTCGCCTACACGCTCCGCAGCGACCTCGCTCGCAGCCCTGCGATTCTCGATGCCGAGGTCGCCTGGACGCCCTCCACGGAGGTGCGCGTGAGCGCCGGACGCTTCAAGACGCCGTTCTCCGGCGAGTGGCTCACGCCCGTCGCCGCCATCGACTTCGCCAGCCGCGCGTGCGCCGTCGTCGCCCTCATCCCCGGACGCCGCGACGGTGTGCAGGTGGATGCCGGACTGCCAGGCGGCATCGTCCGCGTGCGAGGCGGGCTCTTCGACGCGCGCGGAACGGGCGGCGCAGGAGGGTCGCGGGGACGGCTCCTCGGCGCCGGACGCCTCGTCGCCACGACGCCCGATGGCGGAGACGTGGACGGACGTCGCGCGACGGTCGGCTTCAACGCGGTCGTCGAGGATGGGCCGGTGACGATCAACGGCGGCTCGCTCGTGGCCACGGGCGTCCGGACGCTCCTCGGCGCCGACGCGCGGGTGCGGCTCGGCCGCGTCCTCGTGGCGGGCGAGGTGCTCCACGAGCAGGCCCGCGACGCCAAGCGCGACGGCTCCCTCGCGCGCGACGGCCTCTACGCCACGCTCGGCTACGACGTGCGCGACAACGCCCGCGTGCTCGCCCGCCTCGACCGCTTCGACGATTCCGACGGCCTCGTCCAGGCCAACGCCGCCCTCCCGCTCGACGCCGCCGGGCGCACGCGCGCAGGCCTGACGCTCGCCACGCAGGTCTCCTTCTGATGCTGCCCCCGATGATGCCCTCTCGCCCGTCCCTCCGCACGTTCGCGTGCCTCGCCGCCCTGCTCGCCGCCGCGCCCATCGCCCGCGCGCAGGAGATCGCCGACCTCGACGCAGGCAACGGCCGAACGCGCCGCACCGAGACCACGACCTCCGCGCCGCTCGTGCTGCGCACGCCCGAGGCCACGATCCGGCTCGGAGGGCAGATCGTGTTCGGCGCCGCCGGTCCGCTCGGCGAGCGGTCCGACACCGACCTCTTTCGCATCGCCGCCGCGCGGGCGTCGGTGCGGGCGACGCTCGGCGGGCGCTACGGACTGTTCCTGCGCACCGACCTCTCGCGCACCCCGGCGCTCCTCGACGCCGAACTCTCGGCGCGCGTCTCGCCCGCGCTCCGCGTCGACGCCGGGCGCTTCAAGACGCCGTTCTCGTACGAACTGCTGAGCTCGCGCGCGGGCCTCGACTTCGCCGACCGCTCGCGCGTCGTCCGCGCCCTCGCGCCGAACCGCCGCACCGGCGTCGAAGCCACCCTGTCGATTCTGCCACGCGAGGCGCTCACCGTCACCGCCGGCGTCTTCGACGGGCGCGGCCTCGGCGCCGACGGATCGGGCGACGACGGATCGACCGGCGCCCGCCTCGTCGCCGCGCGCGTGCAGGCCCATATGCCTCCGGCGCTTGCCCGTGCGACCGGGCTTCGCGGCACCGCAGGCGTCAACATCGCCCACGAAGGCCCCGATGCGTTCGTGCGCACCGGTATCGGCGCGGCCCGCACGCTCGTCGGCGCCGATGCGCGGCTGCGGCTCGGGCGGGTCGTCGTGGCGGGCGAGTGGATCGGCGAGACGTTGCGCCGCGCCACCGACGCCACCGGCACCCGCGTCGCCGCCGACGGACGCTCGGGCTATTACGCCACCGCCGCTGTCGATCTCACGCCCGACCACCGCGCGCTCGTGCGCCTCGACCGCTTCGAGGGCGCGTCGGAGGTCATCGGCGGCCTGAACGTGAGCCTGACGCCTGCCGTCACCGCGCAGGTCAACGCGATCGTCCCCGCCGCCGGGTTCGCCCCCGGCGAGCGCCGCGCCCGCCTCGCCGCGACCGCGCAGATCACGTTCTGAGACGCTGCTGGGCGATCCATCCAACAGATACCGTCTCCCCTCGCAGGCGTAAATCCAGGGTACGAGCCCGTCGGCGGCCAGAGGATGGCCCCCCGCGGGTCGCGGCGCTCGCGGGGATCACGACGAGACAGATGCGAGAGACCCTCTTCGAGGAAGCCGCACGCCGCCTGCCAGAGAGCCGTTGAAACGCGCGCCGCGGTGCATCCTCCGGGCGCGTTGCAGGTTCGCACGCCCCGCTGCGCCGATGCGTGTGGCTCCCCGTTCCTCCATCCCTGCTCCACCTCTATGGCCAGCACGATCCGCAGCGCGAGCGCCGAATGGCGCGGCGTCCTCCGCGACGGCAGCGGCACCGTCTCCGTCGAGAGCGGCGCCGTTTCCGCGCAGCCCTACTCGTTCAACTCCCGATTCGGCAGCGGCGTCGGCGGCACGAACCCGGAAGAACTGCTCGGCGCCGCGCACGCCGGCTGCTTCTCGATGGCCCTCGCCAATGCGCTCGGCAGCGCGGGCCACCCGGCAACCTCGGTCCGGACGACCGCCCGCGTGCACCTCGAACAGGTCACCGGCGGCTTCGACATCCCCCGCATCGCCCTCACGACCGAAGTGGAGGTCGAGGGCATCGATGAGGCCGACTTCCAGCGCATCGCCGCCGAGACGAAGGCCGGGTGCCCGATCTCGAAAGCCCTCCGCGCCGTCGAAATCACCCTCGACGCCCGCCGCGTCTGAGGCCTGTGCGTTTCATCCCAGCGTGCACGAACGCACATCGGGCGGCCCTCCTGCGTGGAGAGCCGCCCGTTTGCATCCTGGCGTGTGCCTGCACGCCCGGTCACACGCGATCAGAGGATCAGCTTGGGCGGGGCGCCGCCGAGGGGCTTGCCGTCGAGGCCGACGAGCCCGCTGCCGGCGGGCTTGCCCTGGATCTCGACGAGCGACAGCTCGAACGTCAGGTCTTCGCCCGCAAGTGGGTGGTTGGCGTCGAGCAGGACGCTCTCGTCGTTGACCTCGACGATGACGACCGGAAACTGCTGCCCGTCGGACGTGCCGACCATCATCGCGTCGCCGACGCTCGGCTCGGCCTCGGGCGGAAGCTGCTCGCGCGGCACCTCCATCATCATCTCCGGATGGCGCGGGCCGTACGCCTCCTCGGCGGGGATGGTGACGGTCTTCGTCTCGCCGGGCGCCATGCCGGTCACGCCCGCGTCGAAACCGGGGATGACCTGGCCGCCGCCGAGCGTGAATTCGAGCGGCTCGCGTCCGTCCGATGTATCGAAAATCTCGCCCGTCGAGAGCGTGCCGGTGTAGTGGATGCGAACGGTGTCGCCAGAGGCGGCGGTGGGCATGGGGATGCGGGGGATGGATCGGAGTGAAACGGGGCGCCGCGCAGGACGCACGGCAGAAGAGGCGCTCAGGCTTTGGCGGCCGATCTGGCGCGGCGGCTCGGCGCGTCGAGGCCGGGCACCTGCTCGCGGCCTTCGGCGGCGTCGAGGAGCGTCTGGATACGCGCGAGAAGCATTTCGATGGCCACGCGGTTGTGCCCGCCGCGCGGAATGATGACGTCGGCGCGGCGCTTCGACGGCTCGACGAATTCGAGGTACATCGGCCGCACCGTCCGCTCGTACTGGTCGAGGACCGAGTGGATCGACCGCCCGCGCTCGTCGATGTCGCGGCGGATGCGGCGCACGAGGCGGATGTCGTCGTCGGTATCGACGAAGATCATGATGTCCATCCGCTCGACGAGCGCGCCCTCGGCGAGCACGAGAATCCCCTCGACGATGACGACCGGACGCGGACGAACGGTGATCGTCGCCTCACGGCGGCTGTGCGTCACGAAGTCGTACGTCGGCTTCTCGATGGCCGCGCCGCCGAGGAGGGCGTCGAGCTGCTCGACCATCAGGCCCGTTTCGAGGGCATCTGGATGGTCGAAGTTGAACGCCGCGCGGACCTCGTGCGGCAGGTGCGCGAGGTCGCGGTAGTAGGCGTCGTGGTCGAGCATCGCGATGCGCTCCGGCCCGAACGCCTCGATGATGCGGCGCAGGACCGTGCTCTTGCCCGAGCCGGACCCGCCCGCGATGCCGATGACGACTGGCTGCATGGAAACGCGGCGCCTCGCAGGCGCGGAAGAAGCGGTGCCCGAGGGCGCGGCGGGTGTCACACGGGCCGGGCGCTCAGGCGCGGCGGACGTACGTGAGGACGGTCGAAAGGGCGTCTTCGTCGCGCACCGTCGCGGCCTCGTCGAAGCGGAAACCGTCGGGGGCGTGCCACGAGGCGAGGGCATCGTCGCGTTCGGCGCCTTCGCGCACCAAGTGCCCGGCGAGGCGTCCGCGCAGGTCCTTGATGCCGTGCGAGACGCCGGTGCGCTCGCCGTCGGCGCTTTCGGTGACGAAGCGCACGCGCACGCGGCGGGCGTACGACCGGTTGTCGTCCCACGCGTCGGCGTGGACGCCGGGCAGCAGGTCCCACACGACGCGCCCCTCGACCATCCGGTTGAGCACCTCGCTCAGGCGCGGCTTCCAGTACGCGCTCACCTTGCCGATGCCCGGCACCGACGCGTCGATGGAGAGCTTGTAGTCGGGGATGAGGTCATCCGGACGCAGCAGCCCCCAGAGGCCAGAGACGATGACGGTGTGTTCGAGAAACCGGCGCCGCGCGCCGGTCGGCAAATGGGCGAATTCGAGCGCTTCGTAGAGCACGCCGGGCGCGTAGCGGTCGAGCGTCGCCATGCGCGGCGCGTCGTAGACGCTCATGTTGGCGGTAACGGCGGCGTCGAGCGCGGGCGGTTGCAGGCCGATGATGTCGGCGGCGGCGGCCATCCCGTCGTCGCCCGAGATCGCGCCTTGCAGGGCGTCGATGAGGCGGCGGCGCTCGGGGTTGAGTTCACTGAAGTAGTTGAAGGTGCCGCCCGCGCGCAGGTCGAAGAGGTCGGGCGCGAGCGGGTTTCCACCGGGCTTCTTCCCCTCCGAAGGCGGCAGCAGGAGCGCGAAATCGGGCATCGTCGGGGGGAGTGCGGAAGTCAGGAAAACAGGACGCGGTGCGGGCGGCGGCGCAGGTGGCCGCTCACCGGAATCATCCCGACGAGCGGGTATCGGCGCGTCTATCGGACCGGCTGTCGGCGCGGCCCTCCGGGCGCGGGGCGCGCGGACGGGCATCGGACGGCGGCGCCTCGGGCGTGCGCGACTTCTGGCGTTCCATCAGGCGGTCGATCTCGTGCCGGATCCGATCGGCCTCCGCCTCTGCGTCGGCGACGACCGCATCCGCGAGGGCGCGGGCATCGGTCGTGACGGCGTTGCGGTCGAGCAGGTCCTGCACGAATCCGCCGAGCGCGTCGGCGCCCTGATCGAGGCGGAAGGCGAGGCGTCGGCGCACGCGGGCCCCCTGGTCGGGTGCGATGAGCACCCCGACGGCCGTCCCGACCGCGGCTCCGATGAGGGCGCTCGTCGTGCCGACACGCAGGAGGGTGGTGAGCGAGTAGGACTTCATCGGGGGGCGGTGGGTCGTGCCGGAGGAGACGGGCCGGAGAAGATCGAGAGCCGGGCAGGCGGGACCAGAGAGGTCGGCGGGGCGAGTATACGGCGCCTCGGCGAGCGGCCCGACGGCGTGGCACGCGCTGCAACGCCCGACCCCGGCATCCGGTGCCAACGCCGCGCCGCACCTCGCTATCGCCGCGCCCTGGCCGCGTCGTTTGGGCCTCTGCTGCCCGTCGCCGCATCCATCCGGACCGGCACCCGTCGCCCGCAACGCCACGTCCGTCCGCTCCCCCGCCCACCGCAACCGTCGCCCGCCCGCGAACCAACGCGCCGCTCGGACGCACCTCCCGTCTGACGCATCCCCAGCGCAAAATGCGCCGCCCCGGAGACTCCGGAGCGGCGCGAGAAAAGCAGTCCTACCCGAGCGGGCAGAGAGCGTGCGGACGGCCATGAGCCGCCTCGCATCACCGCGCCTTCTTCTTGTGGCGGTTCTTGCGAAGCCGCTTCTTGCGCTTGTGGGTGGCAATCTTATGGCGCTTGCGCTTCCGTCCGCAGGGCATGTCGTTCGGGGAGATAAAGTTCAGGAGGGTCAGGTGGAGAAGATACGCGCGAGGGGGGTGCTTCGGTCCCGGCACGCGTGGATGGGCGCCGAAGAGGCCATGAAGAGGCGTCCGGAGGCATCGGAAGTGACGGTCGGTGTTTCCCGAAGCAAACGTGAACGCGCGGTTGGGTGGCGGCCCGGCAGCGGGCGTACGACCTCCGTGACCTCCCGCGTGCCGCGCTTCGGCGCGCCGCAGGCCGAACCGGACCGTGCGCTGGGTGAGCGGGCGGTCCGGTTCTGGTTTGGCCCGGCCGGAGCCGGAGCGGCGCATCGGACGGCGATGCGACTTGATGGCGGCGCCCGAACGGCGTAGCCTTGCCCCCATGCTCCGTATGCCCCGCTCCGTTCGCCTCCGCCGCCTCGCCGCGCCCCGCACCGCCGCGCCCCGCCCCACCGCGGTGGCCGTCGTGGCGTTCTGCGCCGTCCTCGCCGGATGCGCCCCGCGCCTCGCGCCCCTCACGCGCGACTACCGCGTCGCCACGTCCAGCAGCGCCGCCGCATCCGCAATGCCGCCCGCCGCCGCCGTCGTCGACGCCGACAGCCTCGCGCTTGCCCGCGCCGCCGCCGCGCTCCGGTCCGCCGGGTGGACGCTCGCGCCCTCCATCGGCGGCGCCCTGACGACCGAACCGCGGGCGGGCGCCGACTGGCTGCTCTACGACATGCGCCTGCGCCTCGACGTGCTCCCGCTCGCCGACGGGCACCTGCGCGTCGTCTTCGACCCGTACCGCCGCTACGTCTGGCGCTCGCGCACGCACGTCCCCTACCTCCCCGGCGGCCTCGCCCGTAGCCTCGCCGCCCCGCTCGACCAGGCGTTCAAAGCAGCCGGGCTGGAAGCCGTGGCGACCGGCGGCGCGCGCGACCTCGGGCGCCGCCGCGCGACGCGGGTCGGCGGGTGAGACGTGGGTGGCGCGTGCCGAGAGCGTGTGAATGGGGAACCGCGCGGCCTCCGAAGGCCTATACCGGCTTGGAAACGCCCGAAACGGGCGCTGTTCTTTCTCGGGGATGTTCTGGTTTCGACGGATGACGCACGCGGCAGGCTGCGCGCCAAGCTCCCCCGTACGCTTGTTAATCTCGCGGGGAACATGCAACTGCGAACGACTACTCGTACGCGCTGGCGGCGTAAAGCCCCAGCTGTTGCCCACCGAGGGAGTCTGAACCCTCGGTGACGCAGCATCAGCTTAACATCAGACAAGACCGCCACGGCTCTGGTCGAGCAACGGGCGGTCGAGATTCAATCGACTTGCTCCAACGGGTGCCCTGACAGGGGGCACGCCCTGCGGCTAAGACCCCAATGCCCTGTCTACGCGTCGTAGACGCTTGAACTGGCGACGCATCCGGACCCGGGTTCGACTCCCGGCATCTCCACATCTCCTCTGGCCTTCCCCGGCCGCGCGGCCTCCTTTCGTCTTCGGGCGGAGGGAGGCCGTTTCGCGTCCACTCTCCCCGCTTCCCGTGCCGCTTTCTCCCGCATCCAGCGCCCCCGATTCGGGCGCCGCGCCCGCCCCGACGTCCGAGCGCGAGGCGCGCGTCGAAACGGTCATCACCGTCGAGGTGCCGCCCGGATACCGCGAGCGCGAGCGGCTCGACGTGTACCTGACCGGCAAGATCGCCAACGCGACGCGCGCCAAGGTGCAGGCCGCCATACGCGACGGACAGGTCGACGTGAACGGGCAGGTCGAGACGCGCGTCTCCCGGCCCGTCCTCCACAACGACGTCTTCACGTGCCGCGTGATGCGCCCGCCGCCGCTCGACATCGTCCCCGAGGCGCTTCCGATTTCGGTGGTCTACGAGGACGATGCCTTCCTGATCGTCGACAAGGCCGCCGGGATGGTTGTTCACCCGGCCTACGGGCACCGCAACGGCACGCTCGTCAACGCCCTGCTCCACCACGTCGGCGCCGGCACGATCTCGTTCGACGCGGGCGGCTCGGAGGACGACGAGGAGAGCGACGGCGATTCGGATGGGGATGACGAGGCCTCGGCGACTGGACTGTCGGCGATGGAAGCGAGCGCCGCGCGCGATGGGAGCGTCGCCGCGCGGCCGGGCATCGTCCACCGGATCGACAAGGACACGTCGGGGCTGCTCGTGGTCGCCAAAACGGACATCGCCCACGCCCGGATCGCGGCGCAGTTCGCGGACCACTCGATCGAGCGGGAGTACATCGCGCTCGTCTGGGGCGACCCCAGCGAGAACGAGCGGCGCGTCGAGACGCACGTCGGGCGCGACCCGCGCGACCGCAAGAAGATGGCCGTCGTGAAGGTCGGCAAGAACGCCATCACCCACCTGCGCGTCGTCGAGCGCTTCGGCGACGCGGCGCTCGTGGCGGTGCGGTTGGAGACCGGGCGCACGCACCAGATCCGCATCCACGCCCGCCACACCGGCCACGCGCTCGTCGGCGACCGGACGTACGGCGGCGACACCATCCCGCGCACCATCATCGGGTCGCGGCGGGCGATGTTTCAGAACATCGTCTCCGGCCTCGGACGGCAGGCCCTCCACGCGCGCCTGCTCGGCTTCCGCCACCCGGTGACCGGCGAGGCCGTCTCGTTCGAGACGCCCCTCCCCGCCGACATGGCCGACGCCCTCGACCGCCTCCGCCGCGCCACCCGCTCCTCCCGCAACGCCACCCGCAACATCGCCCTCGGCGACGACGACGAGCACGTCACCGGCGGCGTCCGCTTCGAAGGATGAGGGGCCGGGCACGTCTCTGAACACCACTCGCCGTCCTGACGGTTGACCGCGCCTCCGCCGCTGAGCCACAGGCGTTCACCCAAGCGGATACGTCTGCCGCGCACGGGCGGCACACAAGAGGCGGCGGTGCCGGAGAGGCTTCGTCATCGGCACGGTCGTCGGAGCGGCGCTGGGCGTCTTGGGATTTCGGGAGGGTCCAGGAGATTGGGGGATTGGGCCTCCGCCGCTCCTCACCTTCGGAGTCTTCACCGGGCTCGGAACCGCGATCGGCGGGCTCGCTGGCTGCACGCCTGCCCATGTGACGCCTCAAACGCGGTGACGAGCGCCTGCGGGCCACCGGTCGTGCGTCACGCCGTCTGGTCCTCGCCCGCCAGCAGCGCGCGGAACGCGGCCTCGTCGACGACGCGGATGCCCAGTTCGACGGCTTTCGCCAGCTTCGACCCCGCCGCCTCGCCCGCGACGACGAGCGTCGTCTTCTTCGACACGCTCGGCGCGACCGTGCCGCCCGCGCGCTTGACCATCGTGGCCGCCTCCGCGCGCCCGAGCGTGGGGAGGGTGCCGGTGAGGACGACGACCGCGCCCGCGAGCGGTCCGTCGGCGTCGCGGGTCAGCGAGGCTTCCTCATCCAGGCGGCGCGTGTTGACGCCGAGGGCGGCGAGGTCGGCGACGAGGGCGCGGTTGACGTCGAGCGCGAACCAGTCGACGACGGTTTCGGCGACGACCGGGCCGACGCCGTCGATAGCGGCGAGCGCGTCGGCATCCAGGGCCGCGAGGGCGTCGAGGCTGTCGGCGTGGGCGACGAGGCGCTCGGCGGTCGTGGCGCCGACGTGGCGGATGCCGAGGCCGAAGAGCACGCGCGAGAGCGGACGCCCCTTCGACGCCTCCAGCCCCGCAAGGAGCACATCGGCCTTCTTGTCGGCGAACCCGTCGAGCGCCACGAGGTCGGCGCGGCGGTCGGCGAGGCGGTAGAGGTCGGGCAGGCGGCGGACGAGGCCGCTCGCCACGAGCGCGACGGCCGCCTTCTCGCCCATCCCGTCGACGTCGAGGGCGCCGCGCGAGGCCCAGTGCTCGACGTGGCGCGTGAACTGCTCCGGGCACGCCGCCGAGATGCAGTAGCGGTCCGACTCGCCCTCGGCACGCTCCAGCGGCGACCCGCACGATGGGCACGCGAGCGGCATCACCCACGGCCCCGCAGCCTCCACCTCGGGCGGACGGGCCTCCGCGACGCGCCCGAGCACCGCCGGGATCACGTCGCCCGCACGCTTGACGACGACGGTGTCGCCGACGCGGAGGTCGCGGGCGGCGATGTAGTCTTCGTTGTGGAGCGTCGCCTGCGCGACCGTCACGCCGCCGATGCGGACCGGCTCCAGCACCGCCTCAGGCGTCAGCGCACCCGTCCGCCCGACGTTGACGACGATGCCGAGGAGCCGCGTCGTCGCCTCGCGGGCGGGAAACTTGACAGCGACGGCCCACCGCGGCGCGTTCGAGACCTCGCCGAGCGTCCGCTGCGCATCGAAGCGGTCGACCTTGACGACGCATCCGTCGATCTCGAAGGGAAGTGTGTCGCGCTTCGTCGTCCATTCCTCGACGAACGCAAGGGCGTCCTCGACGGTCGGGCAGGCACGAGCCTCGCGGCTCACTGGCAGTCCCATCGACGCGAGCCACGCGAGCGCATCCCCCTGCCCCGCAGGCGTGTCGGCGTCGGCGCCCCACTCGACCGGCCCGAGCGCGTACGCGGCGAACGAGAGCGGACGGCGGGCCGTGACGCGCGGGTCGAGTTGCCGGAGGCTGCCCGCGGCGGCGTTCCGCGGGTTGGCGAACGTCTTCTGCCCGGCGGCGGCGAGCGAGGCGTTGAGGCGCTCGAAGTCGTCGCGGCGCATGTAGACCTCACCGCGGACTTCGATGCGTTTCGGCACGCTCGCGCCGTGGAGGTGAAGCGGGATGGCGCGGATGGTGCGCACGTTGGCGGTGATGTCCTCGCCCTCGACGCCGTTGCCGCGCGTGGCCGCGAGCGCGAGGCGCCCGTCGTCGTAGGTGAGGGCGACCGCGAGGCCGTCGAGTTTGAGTTCGGCGTGGAGGGCAGGCGCGTGGCCCTCCATCCCCTTGACCGCGCGCTCGAACCAGGCGGCGAGGTCGGCGGCCCCGAAGGCGTTTCCGAGCGAGCGCAGCGGCGCGCGGTGGCGCACCTTCGTGAACCCATCGAGCGGCGCCCCACCGACCCGCTGCGTCGGCGAGTCCGGACGCGAGAAGCGACGGATGGGCGCGTTCGAGGGCGGCGAGGGCGTGGAAGAGGCGGTCGTACTCGGCGTCGGGCACGAGCGGCGCGTCGTGCCGGTAGTAGCGCTCGGCGTGGACGTCGAGGACGCGGCGCAGTCGCCCGGCAAGCGCCCCGGCGGCATCGAACGGCACTGCGTCGGCGACGACATCTGCCCCGAGCGGCAGCGCACCGCCGGGCAGCGCGTCGAGATCGGCGATCAACCGGGCCGTGTCAGCGACGGCGTCGGCGTCGGTCATCGCGCCGTCGGGCACAGGTGCGGGAGAAGCGAGCGCGGCGTCGAAGAGCGAGGGGGCGGGACGGGCGGATCGGGCCACGGGCGGAAGCGGCACGGGGCCGTTGGGTTCAGATCGGATGCGGGGCGCTCGGGCGCTGCGCCCGACGCCCCGGCGGCTGGGGCGCCATTCGGTGCCACCGTGGCATCCCGACCAATTCACCACCCCGCATCAGCGGCGGGCAAGGCGATCGCGGACGAGGACGAGGGTGCCGTCGGCGGCGCGGACGGTTGCGGCGTCGAGGGGGGCGCCGTTGAGGAGGTACGCGGCGGTCGGCGAGCCAGCGGCGTCGACGAAGGCGCTGTCGAGGAAGGCGAACGTTTGCTCGCTGCCCGCCTCGATCCAGTACGGACGCCGCACGTCGTCGTCGCGGCGAAGGCGGATGCCGCGCAGCGGCTCGGTCGTGGCACGGATGGTGAGCACGAGGGTGTCGGGGAGCGCGATGGGCGCGGACGGAGCCGTGGGCGCAGGGCGCGCGGCGGCGGTGTCGGCAGGCACGTCGGCGGCGGGCGCGGCGGCGGTGCGGTCGGCAGCCTGCGGGTCGCGCCCGAGCCACCAGAGCAGTCCGCCGATGAGGGCGAGGAGCGCGACGACGCCGAGCGCGACGGGCAGCCACGACGGCAGGCGGCGCGTCTCGACATCGGCGTATCCACCCGTGAACGCCCGCCCCGCAGGCGACACCGGATCGGGGCGCAGGATCGGCGGTACGGGGTGCGCCGCGGCGGGCGTCACCTCGGGTGCAGCGGGCGGTGGCGGTTCGGGCGAGACCGGGTCGGGGAGAACGACGGGCACGTCCTCAGGGGCTGCCGCCGTGGCCGCCTCGGCAGGCACGATCGACGTCCTGAACGCAGCGTCCGACGTGGCATCGGGCGCTTCATCCACCTGTTCGTCCGCGGTCGCCCCGTCGGCGAAAACCGCCGCGTTTGCCTCAGGCGGGTCGTCCACGGCGGCATTCGGCGTGGTGGGCGGCGTCTCAAGCGGGGCGTCGGCGGTGGCGTCGAGGCTTCGGGGGCCGAGGTAGCGGAGGCTCTTGGCTTCGCCCGCGTAGGCGCTTTCGAGCGCGCTGAGCACCTCACCGATGGGCACGCGCAGGCTGTCGGCGTACGTCTTGACGAGCGAGCGCAGGTAGACGCGGTTGAAGACCGGGTTGCCGAGAAGCGCGTCGGCCTCGAAGTCCTGCAACACGTGCAGCGGGATCTTCGACTGCTGGTGGATGCGCTCGATGGTGACGCCCTGCGACTCGCGGAGGGCACTCAGGTCGCGGGCGAAACGGCGGAGCGACTCGGCGTAGGGGGCGGGCGGCATCGGGGTGGGGAGGTCGGGCGGCGTCCGGAGACGGGAACGTACGACATTCGGCCGCACGCGCTCGCGCCGGAACGGGCAGCAGAGAACGAGCCGAGGGGCCGCCCTCCGGTGTGGAAGACGGCCCCTCGTGCGGGTCGGGACGGCGGGATTTGAACCCACGACCCCCTGCACCCCATGCAGGTGCGCTACCGGGCTGCGCTACGTCCCGAAGCTTCGGGCTCCGATTGCTCGGGTTCGCAATATACACCCCGCTCTGGCGCGATGCCACGACCGTCGGGACCGCGTTCACCGGAAACGCGCGCGGTCGTTCTCCCGGCTCCCCCCTCGCTCCCCGTGCTTGCAGGTTCTGCCTCGAATCCCTCCACGTGACCTTGCGAGGCGCGAAGCGACGTGGCAATCCGGTCCATCGGCGCTCTCGACGACGAGAGTGCCACGCTGCGCTCACAAGGACACAGCAGATTCTTAAACTTCGCATGTAGAACCGAACAGCCCTCTGCCTCGCTCATCCGCACCGCTCACGCAGGCGCAGCGGTCTCCTCGGCGGCGCGCAGGGTGACGCGGAATCGGCTGCCCTCGCCCGGCATGCTCTCGGCGCTCACCGCCCCGCCGTGGCGCTCGGCGATGCGCTGCACGATGGCGAGGCCCATGCCGGTGCCCTCGTACGCGGCTTTTCCGTGCAGGCGCTGGAACGGCTCGAAGATGCGCTCGGCATGCCGCGTGTCGAAGCCGATTCCGTTGTCCTCGACCGTGAACACGACGCACCCGTCGTCATCCACCTCCCCCATCACGAGTCGCACGAGCGGCGCCACGCCGTCGCGGCGGTACTTGAGGGCGTTCTCGACGAGGTTGTGGACGAGGCGCCGAAGCTGCACGCCGTCGCCGTGGACGCGGGGAAGCGTGCCGATCTCGACCGATGCGCCGGTCTCGCGGACAACGAGTTCGAGCTCCTCCGCCACGTCGGCGGCGACGCGCGCGAGATCGACCGCCTGGAACGCATCGCCGTGCGTGCCGACGCGCGAGAACGAGAGCAGGTCGCGCACGAGCGCCGACAGCCGCTCGGCAGCGACCGTGATGCGCCCGACGTAGTGCTGCCCGTCGACGCCGAGGGCGTGGCCGTACTCGCGCGTCAACAGCCCGCCGAATGACTGGATCTTGCGCAGGGGTTCCTGGAGGTCGTGGCTCGCCACGTACGCGAAGCTCTGCAGGTCGCGGTTGCGCACTTCGAGGGCCGCGTTGGCGCGGCTCAGGCTGTCGGTCCGCTCGCCGACGAGGCGTTCGAGCGTCTCGTTGAGCGCTCGCAGATCGGCCTCGCGCTCGCGAAGCGCCACCTCGGCGAGTTCGCGCTCGACGACCTCGGCGCGCAGGCGCCGGTTCGCCGCCGACAGTTCGCGCGCGCCGCGCGTCCGCTCGACGGCGTAGCGCACCGTCCGCAGCAGCAGTTCGCTCGACATCTGGCTCTTGACGAGGTAGTCCTGCGCGCCGAGCGCGACCGCTTCGAGGGCGAGGTTGAGGTCGTAGAGCGAGGTGAGCACCACGATCGGCACGCCGTCGGCGGCGGCGAGGACGGTGGGCAGCGTCTCGGTGAGCGTGCTGTCGGGCAGGCCGAGGTCGAGCAGGACGGCGTCGAGATGGCCGTCGGCGCCCGCCAACGTTGAGGCCGTTCCGGCGACCCGGGCGGCGTCGTGCGCGACGGCGGCGCGGAGACGGGCGATGGCGGCGGCGCGGGTGCTGACGCGCTCCCAGACGACGGGCCGTCCCTGCAACACATCGAGGTGGTCCTGGACGAGGGAGGCGTGGTCCTCATCGTCCTCGACGAGCAGGACGTGGATGCGCGGGCTGCGAAGCACGGATCGGGGGGAACGGCGAAAAACGAAGACTGCGGGGAAGACCGCGGGCGCCGCACGAAAAACTCAGCGCGGCCCTTGGTCCCAGACGCCCCAGTAAACGCTCAACTCCTCGACCAGAGCCTCGAAATTCTCGTAACTCACGGGCTTGACGAGGTACGAGTTGGCGTGGGCATGGTACGCCTTCGCCCGGTCCACCTCGGCGGTCGAGGTCGTCAGGACGACGATGGGGATCTTGCGCAGCAGCGGGTCCTTCTTGACGCGGTCGAGCACGTCGAGGCCGTCGACTTTCGGGAGTTTGAGGTCGAGGAGGACGAGGTCGGGCCAGCGGCTGCGCGGAAGCGCCTTCACGCGCTCCAGGTGGTCGAGCGCCGCCTGCCCGTCGGTGACGTGGTCGGTGGTGTGGGCTGCCGGGTGCCCGGCGAGCACGCCGAGGATGAGGTCGGCGTGGTCTTCGTCGTCCTCGACAACGAGGATGTGGAGGCGGCGCGGAGCGGACATCGGGCGGGAGGAACGAACGAGAGAGGCGGCGCGCGTCACAGGGGGTCGGCGGGGGCGGCATCCGAGGCGGATGCGGCGGCGCGAGCAGACGCCGGGAAGGCGAGCCAGAAGGTAGCGCCCTGCCCCACCTCCGACTCCACCCACGCCCGTCCGCCGAAGGCGCGCATGATCTTCGAGACGAGTGCGAGGCCGATGCCGGTGCCCTCCTGCTGCGTCGAGAGGCGCTGGAAGAGGCCGAAGATGCGTTCGTGGTACTCGGGCGCGATGCCCGGCCCGTCATCGGCGACGAAGTAGCGGAGTTCGCGGCGCGTCGAGACGGCCCCGACGCGGATGGTCGTCGGGCGGCCCTGCGTGCAGGCGTAGGTGACGGCGTTGGCGAGCAGGTTTTCGAACACATCGGCGAGGCGGCCCTCGTCGGCGACGACGCCCGGCATGGCGCCGTCGATCTCGATGCGGCAGACGTTTGCGTCGGTGCGCGGGGCGATGCCCTCCCAGAGGGTGGCGACGAGCGCGGCGACATCGACCGGCGCAGCCTCGCCGCTCACCTGCCCGGCACGGCTCAGTTCGAGCAGATCCCCGATGATGCGTCCCATCCGGTCCGCCGACCGTTCGATTCGCTCGATCGCGCCGACGACCTTGTCCGTCTCACCCGACGCCAGGTGCCGCCGCAGCAGCCCGATGCGCCCGGTGATGGTCACGAGCGGCGATTTGAGGTCGTGCGAGACGGTGTAGGCGAACTCTTCGAGTTCTTGATTCCGCAGCGCGAGGGCGGCCTCGATGGCGCGGCGCTCGGTGACGTCCTCGAAAGCGAGCAGCACCATCCGCACCTCGAACCCCGGCCAGCGCACCTTGCGGGCGTTCAGGAGCATCGTGCGCCGCCCGATGTGCTCGAAGTCGTGCTCGACCTCGAAGTCGTCGAACGTGCTGTCGTCGGGCACGATGCGGGCGAGCAGGTCGAGCAGGCGGGGAATCCGCCACTGCCCCGACCCGAGCGCCTCGACCGGCTGCCCGACCGTCTCCGACGTGTTCACCTGGAAGCCGCGCTCGAAGGCGCGGTTGGCCGCGACGACGCAGAGGCCCTCGTCGAGGACGAGGACCGGCTCCCGGAGCGTGTCCAGGAAGCCGAAATGAGACGATTGGGGGATGAAGTCGGGCACGTCGGGCGCGCATCAGAAGGAGAGAGCGGAGCCAGACGACCACACGAGCCGACACGACTCGCCTCCCGCGCCAAAGGTCCATCCCTGCACCATTTACCGCGCCCCGTCCGCCGGTGTGCCCCCAACGCGCGGTCGGACCGACGGCCCCGCGTCCCCACTCCCGATCACCCCACCGCATCCACCGGAAACCGGTCGCGGAGGGCGACGAGGAAGCGGCGGAGATCGCGCAGGGTGTCGGCCTGGGAGGCGTCGGGCGGCGGCACGGGCGCGCTGCGGCGGAGCTGCTGGCGGGCGCCCTCGGTCGTGTACTTGTCCTCGCGCAGCAGGTGGGCGATGCGGCGCACGAGGTCGAGGTCGTCGTCGGTGTAGGCGCGGTGGCCGCTGCGGTTCTTGCGCGGCTGAAGCTCGGGGAACTCGCTCTCCCAGTAGCGCAGCACGTGCGCCTCGACGCCCGTCGCTGCGCTGGCCTCGGCGATGGTGTGGTAGAGCTTGCGGATCGACGGGGCGGACACGGCGGAATCGGGGGAAGGGCGGTGGGCAGACGGCAGACGACGGACGGCGGACGCCCAACCATCAGCAACAAACGACCGGCCGCGCTGCGGCGGGTGAAATCGCCCCGAAGGTACGCCGGTCGCGGGCCGACGGCCGCGGCGCCGCGTTGTGGAGGCGTTTGCCGTGAGTCGCTGGTGGAGGATCGCCGCGCCCCCGTCGTGGACGGGGCGGACGCCTGCTCGCCCCGTCGTCCGTCCTCACCCGTCCGTCGTCTCCTTGCCCCCTGCCCTGTGCGTGCCTTCGCCGTCCGCTACCGTTACGAACTTGCCCTGCTCGCCACCGTCGCCGTGTGGGGCATCAACGTGCCGGTGCTCAAGTTCGCCCTCCGCGAGCTCGCGCCCGGCCACGCGAACGCGCTCCGCTTCACCCTCGGCGCGCTCACGCTCGCGCTCGTCGGGTGGGCCGAGCGGCGGCGCCTCGGCCTGACCTACCGCGAGGCCATCCGCGGGCACGGCCTTACGCTCATCGGCCTCGGCCTCTTCGGCTACTTCCTCTACCAGGAGGCCTTCATCTTCGGCGTCTCGCGCACGAGCGCAGCCAGCGCGGCGCTGCTCACCTCGACCTCGCCGCTCTGGGCCGCAGGCCTCGGCCACATGACCGGCATCGACCGCCTCCAGCGTTCGGCGCTTCCGGGGATGGGCCTCGCGCTCGGCGGCGCCGTCGTCGTCGCCCTCGCCCGCAACGGCAGCGGCGTCGATACGCTCACCGGCAACCTGACGATGCTGGCCAGTTCGTTCTTCTGGGCCGTCTTCACCGTTCGACAGGCGCGCCTCGCGGGAAAGGTGCCCCCCGCGACCGGCGCCTTCACGTCGATGCTCCCAGCCCTCGTCGGCCTCTACTCCGTCGCCCTGCTGACCACCCCGACGGCGCTCGACCTTGGCGCGCTCTCGGGCGGCACGATCGCGGCGCTCGTCTTTTCGGGGACGCTGTCGGTCGGCCTGACCTTTGCGATCTGGAACGCCGCCGTCGCGCACGTCGGGCCGACGACGACGGCGAGTTTCGGCTACCTGACGCCGCTCTTCGCCGCCGCGATGGGCTTCGCGCTCCTCGGCGAGCCGGTGACGCGGTACCATCTCGCGGGCGCCGCGCTCCTCATCGGCGGCCTCGTCTGGATGCGCCGCGCCAAGTCCCGCGCCTCCCACCCGGCCCCGCCGCCGCCGCCGCGCCGCGTCCCCGCCGCCGCCGCACTGCGCCGCTGAGGCCGCCACCGGCACTGCGTTGACCGACGTGCACCTGTCGAGGTGCCTCGCGAGATCGGGGCGACGCTCAGCCTGCTCGCCGCGTCGCCTCTGCACCGAGCGCCGCGACGTTCCGTTCGAGCGCTCCGGCGAGCATCTTCCGCATCGTGCCAGAGAACAAATGGGCGAGGACGCCCTCGAACGACTCCTCGGTCCGGACGCGCGTGCCGTCGCCGTCCGGTTCGAGCGACCAGAGGTGGACCGCTCGGATGCCAAGCGGAGCGGTCCCGGTCCACCCGATGCGGCGGGCGTGCTCGACCTCCTGGATCGTCGAACGGATCGGCATCCCGCCCGATTTCCAGCGGAAGACCGTCCCGGGTGCGAGTGGCCCGTCGGCCTTGATCGAGGCCACATCGCCATTCCAGTTCGGCCACCTCTCGAGATCCGTGAGCACCGCCCACACCACCTGCGGTGGCGCAGCGATGTAGGCCCCGGCGGAGGCGATGGCGGGCGCGTTTCGGGCAATGTCCATGGGGCATTCGGCGGGCGGGTGAGGCCGTCGGTTACGGTCCGCGCAGGCCACTGTTGCACGACGCTCGAACGGCCAGCGGCGCCGCACGTCACCCGAAGCGGACGCCGTCGAGCGTGTGGGTGCAGCATCGGCACGAGGGCGTCATGTGCTCGGGGCGCAGGCCGGGCGCGACGCGTCGGAGGATGCCGTCGTCGTCGATAAAGAGGCCGCTGACGTACGTCGACTCGCCGACACGGACGGTCTCGCGCCGCTCGCGCTCGCTCCGGGCGACGACCCAGAAGACGGGATCGGTGATGTCGAGTCGCGCCGACGCCTCCGCGAAGACCACGTCCCACACCTCGCCCACATGCGCGAGGAGGAAGCGGAAGAGCGGCGTGTAGTCGCGCCCGCGCCGCGCGCCTGCGTGCATCGTGCCGCGCCCGGACGCCTCGCCGCTGCTGCCGCGCACGTGCCGGTAGTCGCCGCCGGTGCCATGGAGGACGCCGCGCGCCCGCGTGTTGACCTTGCGGTAGAGCGGTTCGGGGCGGTCGTCGCGGGACATGGTGGGTCAGCAAAGCGCCGTCAGCGCGTGGCCTGCTGCGCCGTGATGTGGTGGGCGAGGACCTCGCGCATCCCCATCGTAGGGCGTCCGAGAAGCTGCGCGAGCGCCGGATCGACGCGTGCAAACTCGCCGTCGCGGGCCGCTCGGTAGAAGCCGAGGACGGTGTCGGCGGCGCGCGCCGGGGCGCCCCGCGCGGTCATCCGCGCCCGGAGGTCGTCGTCGGTGATGACGCGCCGCTCGACGGGACGGCCTCGCAGCTCCGACGCACGTGCCGCGAGGTCTGCGAGCGTGAGCGCCTCGGCGCCGGTGAGTGGCGGCGTCGGTCCGTCATCCCGACCCTCATCGGCCAGCACGACCGCAGCCGCCTCTGCCAGATCGGCGTGCGTCGTCCACGACACCGGGCCGTCCTCGGGCGCGTCGAGCGTGCCCGTCTCCGCCGCGCCGCCCATGAAGGCGATGCCGCTCGACGCGTAGAAGCCGTTGCGCAGCGCCGTCCACGCAAGCCCGGACTCGGCGAGCATCGCCTCGGTCGCCGCGTGGTCGCGCATCGGCGGGAACGCGGACGCCTCGCCGGCGGCCATGTGGCTCGTGTAGACGATGCGCCGGGCACCGGCCGCGCGCGCCGCCGCGATGGCCGCGCGGTGCTGCGCGAGCGGGTCGCCGCCATACGCCGCTGCGTTGGACGAGACGAGGAGCACCTGCGTCGCTCCCTCGAAGGCGTCCGCGAGACTCTCCGGTTCGCCGAAATCGCCCCGCCGGACGCGCACGCCGAGCGATTCAAGCGCGACCGCCTTCGCAGGATCGCGGACGCTGACGCCCACCCCGCTGGCCGGAACGCGCCCGATGAGATGCCGAACGATGGCGCTCCCGAGCAGGCCCGTGGCTCCGGTGACGATGATCATGGACGATTCCCGTATGATGTGGCGACCCCCTCCCGGCGCCGCCGGTGCGGCACTCCCCGCGTCGAGGATCGATTTTCAGCACTCGGCAACCGGCACGAGGGTCCGTCGGCGCGGACGATGCGGCGTCGGCAGATCAAACGAGCCCCTCATCGCTTCCGCTCGCCTGTCACAGCCGCATCATCCGCCACCGGATCGCACGGCTCCACAGACACTCGATCTCGCTCCTCAGACTCAACAGCGGGCTCCACAACGTGCGGGAGAGCCGACGAAGCGGGGTCAACTCCAAGTCACCGAACGCGGGTGACTCGGACGGTCTGGTGGTAGACGCCCGCGCGGATCGTGACCACGTACACGCCGCTCGCAAGCGTCGAGCCGTCGAGCACGACCGCGTACCGGCCCGCCTCCTGACGAGCGTCGGCCAACACCGCCACGCGCCGTCCCATCACGTCGACGACCTCGATGCGCACCTGCTCCGCACTCGGCAGCGCATACCGAAGCACCGCCTGAGACGCAAACGGGTTCGGCGCGAGGGCATCGACCGAGAAGGCCGTCGGAAGCGCCAGCGCATCGACCGCCGTCGCGGACGCGCCACGGAGCACGAGCGGCGCGGCAAGCGTGCCGAGGGCCGCGTCGGCCACGAAGGCCTGCCTCGTGGCGAGCGCGCGCACCTGCTCGCTCGCCGGGTCGAACACGCGGAAGGACAGCGTCTCGCCACTGGCCGCATTCGCGTACGCCATCAGGAAGGCGACCGGGCGGCTCGCGCCCTGCACCGTCTGGAGGCGTGCGACGCCGCGCAGCGAGTCGCCGACGAAGGCGCCCACGAGCATCCCCGGCGCCGCCGAGGCGTCGTCGAGAGCCGCGATCATCGTCATGTTGAGCGCGTACGCCGACGCGTTGACCGTCCACCCCGACGACGCAATCGCCGCCGCCGTCGTCGCACCGAGCGCCGCCGCATCGACAGACGACTCCGACGCCGTGATGCCGTCGGTCGATACCGCGGAGGTGACCGGCGGCGCCGCCGGATAGGTGAGCGTGGCCGGCGCTCGCCCGGCGCATCATGTAGCCACGGCCCGGCTCCACCTGCGTGAGCGATCCCACCCAGCCGCTTCCGGGCACGTACTGCGCGAACGCCGTCTGGCTCTTGACCAGGTCACCGGCGAGCGGCGCGACGCTGAACTGCCCAGGCGCGAAGGCGTGGTCGAGGCCCTGCGCACGCGAGCGCGGGAAGCCGAGCCACGTCCAGCCCGCCGAGACCGGGATCGCCGCCGACGTGTCGGCGAGCGCGGCGCCACCGGTTGCGACGACGAGATCCTGAGAGGCGCCGAGGCGCACCATGTACGCCTGGCGCGGGTCGGCGAGCGTGTCGGCGAGCGGGCCGACCCAGCCGCCATTTCCGGTGTGGACCGAGAAGGCGCGCTGGCTCTTGACTACGTCCCCGCTCGATGCGCTCAGCCCGAAGACCGGCGAGAGCATGTCGGCCACACGGGCGCCCACGGGCACGCGTGGGAAGCTCACCCACGTCCAGCCCGCGTTGAGGGCGATGCTGGCCGTGCCCGGCGCGTACGGCGCGTGGATGGCGAGGGGCCGCGTCGGCGTGCCGATGACCGCGTCGCTCTGGAAGGCGAGCGTGCGGCTCGTCGTGCCGGTAGAGCACCGGCGCGCTCGCGTCGGCGTCCCAGACCTTGAAGGTCACCGCCTCGCCGCTCGGCGCGTTCGAGTAGACCGTCAGCGTGACGCGGTTGCTGTCAGGCGCGGGCTGCCCCGCTCGAGGTGCGGGGCGCGACGAAGGCGACGCCGCGAAGCTCGCCCTCGACGAACGCGCCGACCTTGTCGCCCGAGTCGACCGAGGGGCGCCCGCGGACGAAGAGCTGCGCCGTCACCGACATCGTGTGCTGGAACCGCGCCGGATCGACCGCCCACGCAGGCGCCGTCGTCTCGACGGTGACCGTGAGCGCGAGCGGCAGCACCGTCGTGCCCATCGTAGCGAGCACGGTGGCCGTGTGCGTGCCGCCCGAGAGCGTGTCGGCGCCGGTGAAGGTGATGGGCAACACGGCGCCGGGCGCGAGCGTGCCCGAGCGCACCGACGGGGTGAGCCATGCGGGGATGCCCGAGAGCGTGAAGTCGGCGGCGGAGGTGCGTCCGTTGGCGAGATTCACGGTGACGCGCGGCGAGACGCCACGGGCGACCGATGCGCCGATGGTCGGCGCGCTCCATGCGAGCACGCTGCGCCGCACGGTGAAGCTCCACGACTGCGCGGCCACGAGCGCGTTGCCGATCACGTCGGTGAGCGGCTTGACCGTCGGCGCGGCGCCCGTCGGCACGCGAAGCTCCGCGCGGATGAGGCGCCCTTCGAGGCCGCTCCAGCCTGCGACCGGCGTCATGATGACCGATGCGCCGCTGACGACGGCGCGGGCACGGATGCGCTGCCCGGACTCGGCGCCGTCGGCGTAGACGAGCCGCAGGTTGGCCGATGCGAGCGCGGCAACCGACGAGTCAGCGAGGACGCTCGTCGGCGCGACGGGCTCATCGAATGTGATGGCGACATCGGCGCCGAGGGCGAGCACCTCGCTGGCGGGCTGCGGCGTGCCGAACACCAGCGGCGCCTTGCGGTCGATGCGGCCCGGCATCGTCTCGCCGTAGTAAAAGGCCCCTGCCGGACCGCCCCCGGTCGAGCGGGTGTAGGCGCGGAAGACGTACGCGCCGTCGACATCGCTCGCCCTGGGCTTCCAGCGCGTGTAGTACGTCGTCGCCTGCGCGCCCTGTGGGCTCGCCGCGATGACCTGCGCGCGCGTGGCGGTGAAGGCGGTCTGCCAGACCGCCGAGGTGGCCGGGCGGTACTCCATGCCGACATCGGTCAGGTACACGTCGTCGGCAGTTGTCGCCGGGTCGCCGTAGTCGATCGTTTCGAGCGTGAAGTCGGCGAGGGCGAGGCTGTCGCCGAGGGCGGCGTCGGGGAGGGCGCCGAAGTCGAGGTCGAAGCGCGGGCTAGGTGTAGAGCGTGATCGGGCTCGATACCGACTTGAACGACACCGAGAACGTCTGCCGGGCCGCTTCGCGTTCGGCGATCGTCAGGTCGAGGCCGGGGCACTCGGGCGCGAGGATGACCTGGAGCGAGTCGTAGCGGAAGCGCGTCGGTCCACGCTCGACGCTCAGCGTGGCCTCGAGCTGCTTGCCCGCCGGGATGGCGAAGACCATGCCGGTGGCGCCGAGGGCGATGCCGTTGACGCGGAGCACGGCGCCGTTCGAATTGCGCTCGTTCACACCGCGCAGCACGTAGCGCCGCGTCTCGCTCGACTCACTCGCGTTGCCGAGGAAGAGCGAGAAAACGGCGGGCTTGTTCGGGTCGGCATTCACGCAGCGAGGTCCGACCGATGGCGAGCGTCGGGAGGTCGCGGCGGAGCGTGCCCTTCTGCGCGCTGCCGGAGGCCGAGAACGTCGGGTCGGGGAGCCACGGGCAGGACGACGACCCGGCCACGAGGTCGAAGACCGGCGAGCCGAAGGGCACGCGCATCTTCGTTTCCACCGACGAGGTCGCCACGTTCTCCGGGTCGAGGAGCGCGCTCAGGTCGTAGATGCCCTGCGTGAGCCCAAACGCGAGGTCGATGCCGGTGCCCACGGCGGCCGTGAGGATGTTCGAGCGCTGGGAGGCGACCTTGCCGGCCTGCGTGGCGAACGCGGCGATGAGCTTCTGGGTGAGCTTCCCGGTGAGCTGGGCGCCCGTGGTGAGCCCGTAGCCGATGGCCACGTCATCCGGTCGGCGCGTCGTGATGTACACGGGCACCTCTTCCGCCCTCTCCGGGCGGACGTTGACCGCGTACTGGTCGCCCGCGTCCTTGTCGGCCAGCACGTAGCCGGTCGTGCGGGTGCCGGTGTACGACTCGCGCCCGTTGAAGCGCGGCGCGCCGACGAAGCCCGGCAGTTCGAACGTCGTCTCGCGGGTGAACTTGAGCAGGAAGCCGCCGGAGACTTCGGAAAGGGGCGTCTTGATGATGTTGTTCACGCCCAGGCCGTTCTCCGTAAACATGTGCGTGCTCCACGCATGGTAGTACGTCGTGTCGGCCGTGAACGAGGCCGCGTAGGTCGTCCCGCCCGAGAACGACTTCTGCTCCGAGCCTGCGCCCCCGGCCTTCGTCACCGGGCGGCGCAGCTGGGCGTTGTAATCGAGGTGGTGCTGCCAGTTGTCGATGTACGTGCTGTAGCGCGTCGTGTCGGTCGGCGCTGCGGCGGCCTTGAGCGTTTTCAGCTGCGGGAGGAGCACGTCGCGGATGTGCTTGGTCGTGTAGGCGTAGCCGCTCGAGATCGGCTTGGTCGGGTCGGGGGCGACGCCGAAGCCGGTCGAGGGCTCGATGGCGCACGTCTGCGCGTTGACGCGGATCTCGTCGGTCTGCGCGTAGAGCATGTTGAACGAGGCGCCGATGAACACGTCGGCGTCTTCGCCCACGAACGACGGATCGTCGCTCGTCGAGAAGCGCTCCTTGGCGTCGAGGCACACCTGCGTGTTGCCCTCGCGCCGCCACGACATGTTCACCGCGCCCGTGCCCTGCGCGCCGACGCCGACGCGCGACTCGATCGCGATGCCGATGCCGAAGGCGGCGTGCGCGCCGAAGAGCGACGTGAAGTTGCTCACGGTGCCGAGCTGGTTCGAGGTCGACCAATCCGCGAGGGTGAAGCAGGTCTTCGACCCCTTTTCGAGGTACGAGTACGACGCATCGCCCGGCGGGTCGCGCAGCACGTAGAGCGGTACGGGGTTGGTCGCGAGCGAGACGAAGGAGCCGTTGCGGGCCTTCGTGCCCGTCACGACCGCCCAGTCGGTGCGGGTCGCGGTGCGCGTGCCGACGGTCGCGGTGATCTGGATCGACTTCTGGTGGCTCCGGTCCACGCCATCGACGACCCGCCCGGCGAGTACGTTCGGCTGCCCGACCGCGGTCTGCAGCACCAGGCTGCCGATGGCGATCGTCGAGTCGAGGGGCATGTCGGCCTCGTCGGCGATCTCGTCGACGATGCGCACGCGCACGTCGCGCGCCGGGAAGGAGCCGAGGGCGCCGAAGTCTTCGATGACCTCGTAGAAGAGCGGAATCGCGAGGCCCTGCGCGAGCGTCGGCAGGCCGAGCTTGGCGGGCGCCGCGCACATCTGCTTGTCCGCCGTCGGCAGCCCGTCGAGGGTGATGCGGAGCGGCGCGTGGTAGGCCATCTCGAGCGTGTCGCCCGTCTCGGTCAGGTCGATGGCCTGGGCGCCGAGGCCGGTGAAGTAGCGGTCGACGTCGATCTGGTCGAGGCCGGTGTTCGGCTTGAGCACCGTCGCGGTCACCTGCGCGGTGTAGCGGAGCGGCGGCAGGTCGTCGACGAAGAAGCCGTCGGCGTCGGTCGTCGCCTCGCGGTCGTAGCAGCCGTCCTCGCTCCGAATGCGGAGCGTGTGCGTGCCGATCGAGAAGCCGCCCGCCGTCTCGGTGCGCACGATCAGGCGGCGCAGCGGCCCGGCGACGAAGTTCTGCCCGGCGACGTCGCCGGTGAGGTCGAACGAGATCGTCTCGGGCGTGAAGACGAGGCCGTTGCGAGCGACGGTGAGGACGTGGCGGCCGGGCTGGAGCGCAAGGCTGTAGTCGCCGCTGTCGTCGGCGGTGACGGGCGGGATGCCGACCGTCGAGATCGTCGCGCCCGGCACGCCGCAGGTGCCGTAGGCCACTCCGTTCTTCGGACTCGTCGTGTTGTAGCGCACGCTTCCGGCGACGCTGTACGTGGAGACGTCGGTGAAGGCGACGCTGTTCTGCACCGGCGAGGCGGGGCTGAGGGCGACGACCTGCACGGCGGGCTGGAAGAGGTGCGCGGGGGTGCCAAGCGCACGCGTCGCCCATGTGGCACCGCCGCCGATGGACGCGTTGACCCCGACGCGCGAGGCGTCGCGGGTGGCCGCGCCGGTGCCCTCGGAGAACGACAGGGCGAGCGCGAGGCGGTCGGGCGATGCCGTCGCGGCGGCGCGCTCGGCGCGGATCTCGTCCTGCGTCAGGGCGCGCCGCCAGACGCGCACCTCGTCGATCTGCCCGCTCGCGAACTCGCTCGTCCCGTTCCACGAGCCGACGTACACGTCTGCAGCGAGGCTCGGAATCGCAGTCGCCGAGGCGGCGCGCTGCGCGACGATCGCGCCGTCGAGGTAGGAGACGAACGTGCCGCTCCGCTTCCACGTCATCGCCACGTGGTGCCACGCGCCGTCGGTGGCGGCGGCGCCCACGGAGAGGCCCGCCGCCACGCCGCCGTCGTTGGAGAGGATGTGCATCCCATTGTAGCCGGCCACGATGAAATTCCCGGAGGCGGCGCTCTGCTGCCGGATGGCCGACTGAAGGCTCGTGCCCTTGAACCAGTACGCCGTCGTCAGCTCGTCGCCCGCCGTCGCCACGCCTGCCACGCGGACCGCGCTCGGCGGTGCCGTCGAAGGCGAGGGCGGTGTTGGCGGGCACGCCCGCCTTCGACGCTTCGAGCTTGAAGGTCTGCCCGGTGCCGTAGCGGACGCCCGCGAGCGAGAACGCGCCGCTCTCGTCGGAGGTGGCGCACGACTGGAGGGGGGCGGCCTGATCGGTCCACGCGGCAGCGCCGGCGAAGACGGCGTGTTCGGCGGTGGCGGTCATGTCGAGCGCGGCCGGGCCTTCGCCCTGGTCGAAGGGCAGGTACACGACGAGGCCGTCTTCCTTGCCCGTGAGCGTCGTGCGCAGCGTGCTCTGAAGCTCGGCCTGCGTGCGGGCGCGCTTCCAGATGCGGACTTCGTCGATCTGCCCCTTCGCAAACTCGCTCGTGCCCTGATGCGCACCGATGTAGAGCGCGTCCGTCATGCTCGGAATCGGGACGTTAGACGACGCGCGGCTCGCCACGAGCACGCCGTCGAGGTAGGAGCGGAAACCGTCGGATGTGTTCTGCTTCCACGTCATCGCCACGTGGTGCCACTGCCCGTCGGCCACGCCCGCGCCCACGGCGATGCTGCCATCGTTCGAGAGCAGGTGGTTGAAGGTGCCGTTGCCGTGGCCGACCACGATGAAGCCCCTGGCGTCCTGCTGCCGCACGGCAGACTGTGGAGAGGAGCCCCGGAACCAGTACTCGACGGTGATTTCCGATCCGCCGAGGTTGACCGCCGGGGCCTGCGCGTACGCGCCGACGCCGTCGAGCAGGAGCGCGCGGTTGGGGGGCGGGGCGATGCAGACGTTCACGTCGGCGACGCCGGCCCCCGTGCCACCCGTCGCGCTGCTCGCCGCCACGCGCCCGGTGATGCGGCCGTCGGCGGGGCGCCAGCCGCGCTCGCACGCCTGCCCGGACTCGCCCGCCGCCTGCCGGAAGCTCGACACGCAGTAGGTGGCGAGGTCGCCCGGAAGGGCGTCGAAGTCGTCGTAGGTGCGCACGTTGGCCGACACCTCGCCGATCTTCTGGCCGTTGCGGTAGACGCGGAACGACTCCTCATGGTCGCCCTTGTCCTCCCACGTCACCTGCACGCGCGAGGCATACGAGCCGTCGCTGGCCTGCACGTTGGTGGGCCGCGCGGACGTCTCGAAGGGGAAGACCGCGCCCTGGGTGCTGCCCCCCAGGTACTGCGCGCCGACGAAGAACGACTCGGCGTCGGCCGCGATGGCGCTCCCGAACGACTCACGAATGGTTCCGACCGTCTGCGGCCCGATCCGCTTCGATTCCACGCAGACGCTGCCCTTGCACGATCCGTAGAGATCGCCCGTACGGGCGTAGAAGTAGGCCAGCCCGTGCTCGGGCGCGAGGTCGCTGGCCCGGAGCGACCCGAGGATCACATAGTCTTCGGTGAGGGCGACGGAGGTGGCGAAGTACTTGTTTTCCTCCGGTGTGGCCGCCGTCATCCGGGACGCCTGCGCCCACGCCGTACCGGTCCTTTTGAACATGTAGGCGGCTCCCTGGCGGAGGCCGTCGATGGTGACACCCGAGGCCCCCACGAGCGCGACGTCGCCGAGCAGGTCCACCCCGTCGCCTACGTAGTTGGAGGTTCCGTTGACGCCATCGGAGACCAGGAGTTTGGCCTGCTGCGTCCAGGTGTCGCCGGCACGGGTGAAGACGTAGGCAGCGCCGGACTGATTGCTCTGCTGCGAATCCTTGGGCGCACCGATGAGGGCCGTCGTGCCGCTGATGGCGATGTGTTCGCCGAAGTCGGTCGTTGCCCCGACGGCGCCCGTCGGGGTGATCGTGCCTGTGTACGTCCACGTGCCCGCATTGCGCCGGTAGGCATAGACCCGGCCCAGGCGCGTGCCGACGAGCATGTGGTCGCCCTCCATTTCGACGCTGACGCCGAAGTACTCCCTGTTCGTGGGGGTGGGCGGGATGATCTTCTGCGTGTTCGTCCACACGTCTCCGTCGCGGCGGAAGATGAAGACGGCGCCGTACTCACCGAACACGCCGTTCACGTTCCGCTGGTCGTTCCAGCAGCCGGCGGCGGCATACTGTCCGTTGAGGCTGATGTCCCAGCCGAGTTCACCGGCGCTACAGTCCAGCGTGCTTCCCGTGACCGAGAGCACGTCCCACCCGGTGGCGCTGCGCTTGAGGAAGGTGACGGCGCCCCGGCCGTTGGTGTATTTGTAGGGCGCGCCGACGATGGCGTAGTCGCCCTGCACGTCCACCTGCTTGCCGAAGTGGTCGCCGTTGACGATCGACGCGGGCGTGAGCTGGTTGGTGAGGCGTTCGAGCGGCGTCGTCGTGGGCAGCGTCGTGCTGGACCGCAGACCTGTATCGCATACGCGCGTGGCCTCGGTCGCGCCGCGCAGCGTCGCCACGCAATACGTGTAGAGGGTGCCGACCACCGCCGTGGCGTCCGTGTAGGTGGCCACGCCTGCGGCGGTCGTCGTGAGGAGCGTGCCGTCGCGGTAGACGCGGTAGCCGGTCTCGAGCACCGACGCATCGACCCACGTCACGACCACGTTCGCGGTGTACGTGTCCGACGCGCTCACCGACGCCGCCGGGAGCAGGACGGTCTGCCCGGTGACGGACTCGCTCGGGGTGGAGCTGCCATACGCGCTGGCGGCGACGACGCTGTACGCGTACTCGGTGCCCGGCACCGCCGTCGCGTCGGTGAAGGCGGCGATGTTGCGGTCGACCGCGAACGTCGTCGTCTCGGTGCCGCTGCGGCGGATGACGTACTGGCGCGTCTCGACGGCCGAGTTGTCGGTCCACGCGAGCGCGACGTTCGTCTCGTTGGGTGCGCTCGTCACCTGGAGGGCCGTCGGTGCCTTCTGCGTGCGCTGCCCGTTCGCCTCTCCGGCCACGCCCGTGCCGAGCGCGTCGACCGGCGTGACGCCGTAGACGTAGCGGACGCCCGAGGCGCCCGTGCGGTCGGTGAAGGCCGTCCCGTTGGCACCGGTCTCGCCGATCGGCGCGCCCGCGAGCCCACCGTCGGTGCGTTCGCTCCATGTGGCGCCGCCGAGCGCGAAGAGGTTGCCGGTCGGCGAGGCATCCGTCGCGAAGGCGCCCGTTCCCTCGTCGAACGACCACGCGCCGACGAGGCCGGGCGTGACGGCGTTCATGCTCCGCCCGCGCGTGCTGCGGATCTCGTCGCCTGTGCGGTAGGTCTTCCAGAGGCGCAGCTCGTCGATCTGTCCGGGAAGGGCCGTGCCCGGCGTGCCGAAGCGAATCGGGCCGGTGCCCGCGCCGAGCGACCCGCCGGTGATCGCGCGGTCCACTTCGGCGCCGTTGACGTAGAGGACGACCTGCCCGTTGGCGACGTAGCTCATCGCCACGTGCGTCCACGCGCCGACCGGCGCCGTTCCGCTGAACGCGCCTGCCTCGCCTCGGGCATCGTACACCTTGCCGATGACATAGCCGTTGATGACGCCGAGCGAGAAGCCGCCGGTCGTGCCTGGCCCGCCTGCGCCGTCGCGCGAGAGCAGCGTCCGCTGTCCGTCGGTGGCGGTCGGACGGATCCACGCCTCGACGGTGAACTGCCCGGCGGCGCTGAAGTCGTAGGCCGGGTTCGCCGGGATGCTCAGGCCCGCAGCGGAGGTCGGGAGGGTGAGGGCGAAGGGCTTGTCGGGGCGGCGCGTGACGCGGTAGCCGGTCTCGACGCCCGAGTTGTCGGCCCACGTCAGGTCCACGCGGTCCTCGCGCGTGTTGTCGGTCGCGGCCACCGTCGGCGCCTTGAGGAGGCGGTTGCCGTCGTCGCACGCCCGCGCCGATTCGGTGCCGTCGCTCGTGAAGGCCGCGATGCAATACGTGTAGACGGTCGTCGGAGCGCCGCCGAGGTCGTCGTACGACGAGCGCCCGGCGGGAAGGGTGGCGAGGAGGGTCGTGCCCGCGGTAAACGTTGTAGGTCGCCGCGCGGGTGCTCGCGCCGAGCCAGCCGATGGTCACGCGGTCCTCGAAGGCGCCGTCGGAGGCGATGACGACGGCGGGGGCGACGGCGCGGGCGCGGCTGCCGTCGTCGCACGCGGCGGGCGTGTCGGCGCCCTCGGCCGCGTAGGCGCTCACGCAGTACGTGTAGCGCAGGCCCGGCTCGGGGGTCAGGTCGGTGAAGCTGGTGCTGCCTGCCGGGACGAGACCCGCGAGGCGCGGACGCCCCGCGCCGGTGAGGAGCGCGCCGCCGGTGAGCGTGGCGCTCGGCGGGTTGCCGGTGGCCGAGGTGCCCGGCGCGCCCGTCATCGCGGCCGTTCCCGAGGCGTCGAGGGCGTCGAAGCGCCACTCGCCCACGAGGCCCGCGCGGGCGGTGTCGGCGAGGGCGTAGCGGTTCGCGCCGATCGCCGCCGCTGCGCGCGCGCGGTTCCAGACGCGCACGTCGGCGAGGCGCCCGCCGAAGGTGCCGCCGGTGATCGACCGCCCGATCCAGACGTCGCCCGTCCCGCCGTACGGCGCCGCCGCAACGTCGCGCGTCAGTTCGACGCCGTCGCGCAGGAGCGTGCGCGTGCCGCTCGCGCGGTCGTAGGTGACGGCCCAGTGGTGCCAGTCGAGGTCGGCGAAGGCGGCGGGCGAGACGAGCGCGTTGCCACCGACGGCGAGGGCGAAGCGGTTGTCGGCGCCGAAGCCCACATCGAGGCCGCCGTTCGGCGCGGTCGTGCCCTGCCCGACGGCCGCGTCGGCGCGCCCGAGCGCGTCGCGGCGTGCCCAGAACTCGACGGTGAACGACGAGGGGAGCGCGACGCCGGAGACGGCGGCGTGGCCGCCCGCGCCGTCGAGCCGCAGCGCCGGGCGGACGCCCTGCCCCGCGACCGGCGCCGAGGCCTTCGCCCAGCCCGACGTGGCGGTGCCGTCGAAGCCGGTCAGCACGCCGTGCTTGCCGCCGCGCACGTCGGTGGCGAGCGTGCCGATGCCCTCGTCGAAGTTGTAGACGGCCATCAGCCCGTCCTCCTGCCCCGTCGCGGCGGCGTACATCGCGGCGCGGATCACGGACTGCGAGCGGACGGTGCTCCACACGCGCACCTCGTCGATCCCGCCCGTCCAGGACGAGCCGATCACGAGCGGCTGGCTGCTGGCCGGGAACGTCGCCTCTGCCGGTGCGGCGCCGTTGCTCTCGACGCCGTCGAGGTAGAACCGGACGGCGCCGCCGCCCATCGTCACCGCGACGTGCTGCCAGCGCCCGAGCGTGAGTTGGAGCGTCGAGTTGGCCTGGACCGGGCCGTTTGCGGTGGTGACGGAGGCGGCGAGGCGCCCGTCGGGGGTCGTCCGGAGCGACCACGCCGACCCCTTCGAGACGATGGCGCCGCCGAAGGCGTCCGGGCGCACCCAGGCCTCGGCCGTGAGCGTGCCGGAGGCCGGGCTCTGCGTGAACGAGCGGGCGGTGACGGCGTCGTTGCCGTCGAAATTGAGGCCGTAGCCGCCGTCGCGGTGGATCCGGTAGCCGGTCTCGGTGCTCGCCGAGTTGCTCCAGCGCACCTCGACGCGGTCGTCGCGCGTGGAGTCGGAGGCGGCGACGCCCGCCGGGGTGAGCATCGTCCCCTGCGCGCCCGCGTCGCACGCCGGGGCGGCGCTCGTGGCGCCCTGCTGCCGGACGACGCAGTAGGCGTAGACGGTGCCCGGAGCGCCGGTCACGTCGCGGTACTGCCGCGCGGCGCCGCCGACGGTGGCGAGGGTGGCGCCGTTGCGCGTGACGGTGAAGCCGGTCGCGCCGGTGCCCTGATCCGCCCACGAAATGAGCGTCGAGACGGGCTGCGTGCCGTCGGAGGCGCGGACGGTGGCGGCGGGGAGGATGCTCCCGCGCGAGCCGGGGTCGCACGTCCGCGGCCCCTCGCCGGCGCCCTGGACAGGCGCGACGCAGAACGTGTAGCCGACGCCGGGGGCGAGCGCGGTCGTCGTCGTGTCGTCGAACGCGGCGACGTCACCGAGCGTGGCGACGAGCGTACCCGCGCGAAAGACGCGGTAGCCGGTGTTGACGGTCGAGCGGTCGGCCCACGTGATCCGCACCTTGTCGGTGAACTGGCCGTCGCTCGCGGCCACGTTGGCCGCTGAGAGCAGCTGGCGGCGGCCGTTGTCGCAGCCGAGGTCGGTGCTCGACGCGCCGTCGGTGCGGGTGACGCAGTACGGGTACGAGCGGCCCGCGACGCCTGCGCGGTCGGTGTAGGTGGTGTCGGTGGCCGAGAGCGTGGTGAGGAGCAGGCCGTCGCGGAGGATCTGGTGGCGCGCGGTCGTCGAGGCGGCGCGGTCCCACGTGAGCACGACGCGGTCCTCGTAGAGATCGTAGGTCGACCGGACGACGGGGACGGCGTAGTTCGTGGCGATGAGCGACACGCCGCCGACGAGTTCGCCGTGGGCCGCGAAGGCCGTGCGGTCGCGCACGTCGTTGACGCCGGGGCTCCCGATGCCTTCGCTGCTGAGGGCGCCGAGGTCTTCGAGGGCCTCGAAGTCCCAGAAGCCGGTGAGGCCCGCCGAGTTCGCCGGGAGGACGCGGTTGCGCGACTCGCGAACCTGCTGCGCCGTGCGCGCCGTGTTCCAGATGCGCACCTCGTCGATGCCGCCGCGGAAGTAGTCGTAGTTGATCGGGTAGTCGGCGCCGATCACGAGCAGGCCACCGCGGGCGTTGAACGTCACCCCCGCAGCGGTCTCGCCGGCGGGCTGCCCGTTGATGTAGAAGCGGACACCGCCGCCGCCGACCGAAACGGCCACGTGCTGCCAGGCGCCGAGCGTGAGCCGACCGGTCGAGTAGAAGTGCGTCCCGCCGAGCGAGGTGATGCTCCGGTTGACGATGAGGTGCAGCCTGCCGTCGCCGACCGTCGTGAACGACCAGGGCGACTCGTCGGTGCCGTTGGTGACGATGCCGCCGTCGTTCACGAAGGCGCCATCGGGCCGCACCCACGCCTCCACGGTGAGCGATGTCGTGACCGAGGGCGCCCGGTTCGGGATGAAGACGCGGCCACTGCTGCCGTCGAACACGAGGCCGTTGCCGCCGATCAGGGCCGTTCCCTGCGCCCCGGACGCCCGCAGAGCCGAACGCGCCGCCGTGCTCTGCGCCTGCGCCGATGGGGCGACGGCGGCGACGAGCACGGCCGCGATGCCCAGACGACGGACGACGGCGCGGACGACATCGGACACGGGCGACCCCGGACGGCGGGAGCGGAAGCGGTGCAGCATGATCGAATCGACGGAGACAGAGGTAGAAGCGCGAGGCGGTGTCATGAGCGGCGGGCGGGCGAAGACTTCGCCGCGGCACGGTCGAGTTCGGCGGTGAGCATTCCGATCGCCGCCGTGCCCCACGCCGTCAGGCCGGGCGCCGGGCGATCAGCCGGTGACGTGGCGCCGTCCACGTCGAAGCGCTCGGTGGGGGCCTCGCTGCCCTCCACTACTTCGTCCGCGCCCGCCACGGGCACCGCCGCCACGGCAACGGGCCGGACGGGTGCGGCGGACGACGCGCCGGACGGGGCGACGGGCGGAGTCGGTGCAGGGAGGCGGGCAGGCACGGAAGCGGGAGAGGTGGCTCGTCCCGAAGATGCGATTCAGGCCTCATGCGCCGCGCCGACGTACCGCGCATCTCCTGCCACAAATCCGGCGGACGAAAAAGTGTCTGCTTCTGGCAGAATTGTCCACTCGCCCCTCGCCCTCACTCGGCCACGCGCTCGTCGAGGGCGGCGTAGTCCGAGGGCGCCACGCCGAACTGCGTGCGGAAGCAGCGGGCGAAGTACGAGAGGTTGTTGAAGCCCGACGCGAACGCCACCTCGGCCACCGTCCCGGCGCGCTGCTGGAGCATGTCGGCGGCGCGCAGGAGGCGCGTCGTGCGGACGAACTGCACGGGCGGCTGCCCGGTGAGGGCCTTGAGGCGCCGGTTCAGGCCCGACTGGCTCACGCCCACGGCGTCGGCGAGCGCCGTCACGTCGAACTCCGCGTCGTCGAGGCGCGCCTCGACGGCCGCCCGGACGCGGTCGAGGAACGCCTCGTCGGCCGATGCCAGGACGACGCCCGTCGGGGCAAACGTGACGGTGCGGCCGTACGCCGCCTGCAGCTGCTGCCGCGAGCGCAGCAGGTTCTCGACGCGGGCGAGCAGTTCGCGCGCCACGAATGGCTTGACGAGGTAGTCGTCGGCGCCGGTTTCGAGGCCGCTGACGCGGTTCTCGGCAGTGCTCCGGGCGCTCAGCATGAGCACCGGGACGAGCGCGGTCCGGGCGTCGGCCTTGAGCGCCGCGCAGAGGGCGAAGCCGTCCATCTCCGGCATCATAACGTCGGTGACGACGACGTCGGGAGGCTGCTCGAAGGCCATTCGGAGGCCGTCGGCGCCGTCGCGGGCTTCGCGGACGTGGTACAGGGCGGCGAGGTGACGCCGCGTGAAGGCCCGCACCTCGTCGTTGTCCTCCACCAGGAGCACCGTCGCGCGCGCGCCGGGCGACTCCTCGTCCGCCATCGCCTCGTCGCGGCTGGCCGTCGGTGCCTCGTCGGTGGCGGGCGCTCGGGGGGGCGGAGGCGCTGCGAGCACGTCTTCGAGGAGCACGGGCGCATGGAGCGCGGACGCGGCGCCGTCGATTCCGGGCAGGAGCACGGTGAAGGTGCTGCCGAAGCCCACCTTGCTCTCCACCTCGATCCGCCCGCCGTGAAGCTCGACGAGTTCTTTGGTGAGCGAGAGGCCGATGCCCGCGCCGCTGCGGGCGTGGTGCGGCGAGGCCTGGAAGAATCGGTCGAAGAGCAGCGGCAGCATCTCCGGCGCGACCCCGACGCCGCTGTCGCGGACGGACACGAGCGCCTGCGCGCCGTCGGTGCCGGGCTGCGTGCCGACGCGCACCGCGATCCGCCCGCCCTCCCGCGTGAACTTGACCGCATTGGCGACGAGGTTGAAGACCACCTTTTCGAGCGCGTCGACGTCGAAGCGGACGTGCACGGGCGCGCCGGGCGCCTCGAAGGCGAGGGTCAGGCCGCGCGCCTCGGCGAGGGGCGCGAAGCCGCGCACGATCTCGCGCGTGAAGGCCACGAGGTCGCCCTCGCGCGGCTCGAACGGAAGCGCCTGCCCTTCGAGCCGCGCGAGGTCGAGCAGCTGGTCGATGAGGCGTTGCAAGCGCTGCGCGCTGCTGAGCGCGGTGGCGAGGTCGTCGGCATCGGCGGCGTGGCCGCCGCTCCGCAGCGTCTCGGCGGCGCTCTCGACCGGCCCGATGATGAGGGTGAGGGGCGTGCGAAACTCGTGGGAGAGGTTGGCGAAGAAGCGGCTCTTGGCCGCGTCGAGCGACTTGAGGGCCGTGGCCTGCGCCTCGACCGTGGCCCAGTTCCCTTCGGCGATGCCGCGCTGTTCCTCGGCGTCGCGCCAGGCCTGCTCGGCCGACGCCTTTTCGGTGGTCAGCTCGCGCGTCCGGTCTGACACCGCCGCTTCGAGGCGCCCGGCGCGCTCGCGCAGTCGGCGCAGGCGCAGGTCCACGCCGCCCCACCCGGCGGCGAGGAGCGCGAGCAGGAGCCCTCCCCGGAACCACCCGGTTTCGGTGGCAAACGGCGGCACGACGATCTCCCGCGTGGCGGATGCGCTCCAGACACTCCATGCGTTGGACGCCTGCACCTCGAACGTGTAGTGTCCGGGAGGGACGTTCGTGAAGGTGGCGGTGCGCGTGGCCCCCGCCTGCACCCACGCGGTGTCGAGCCCGGCGAGCCGGTAGCGGAACTGGATGCGAGGCGCGCTGGAGAGCCGGAGGCTGGTGTAGGCCACCTCGAAGCGCCGCTCGCCGAGGGGCAGGCGCAGCGGGGCGCTGCGGGGCCACACCTGCGCGCCCGCGCGCACCTGCTCGACGAGGACCGGCGGCGCGGCGCGGTCGAGGCCGATCGCGGCCGGATCGACGACGGCGGCGCCGCTGAAGGTGGGGAACCACAGCCGTCCGTCGGCGCCCTTCCAGGCGGCGGGCTGGAAGCCGCCGTTGGTCTCGGCCAGCTTCAGGCCCGCCTCGCGCCCGAACAGGCGCGCGTTGAGCGTCGAGCGGGGACCGTCGGCGGCGAGCGCGTTGAGCGCCGCCCGCGAGACGCGCGTGATGCCCCGGTTGCCGCTCATCCAGAAATGCCCGTACGGGTCTTCGAGGATCGCCGAGACCACGTTCTCGGGCAGCCCGTCGGCGGTGGTGAAGGCGCGCACGGCCCCGTCGCGGATTCGGTTGAGGCCGGCCCCGTAGGTGCCCACCCAGAGCGTGCCGTCGGCGTCTTCGTAGAGGGCGCGGAGGTCGTTCGAGGAGAGCCCGTCGGCGGTGGTGAGCGTGGTGAAGCGCCCGCCACGCATCCGCGCGAGTCCGGCGTTCGTGGCCACCCACAGCGTGCCCGAGCGGTCTTCGAGGATGCCCCGCACCCAGAGGCTCGGCAGGCCCTGCGCGGTGCCGAACCGGGTGAGGCGCCCGTCCTTGAGGCGGCCCAGCCCGCCGTCGATGGTGCCGATCCACAGGGCACCGGCGCGGTCTTCGTAGAGCGCGAGAACGACGCTCCCGACCTGCGGCCCCTCGTACGGCTGAAACCGGCCACCGCTGCCGCGGACGTACAGACCTCCGCCGTACGAGCCGACCCAGAGACGTCCGGCGCGGTCCTCGAGCACCGAGGCGAAGCATCTCGCGAACGCGTCATCCTCTTTGTAGGTGCGACGCACGACACCGTCCGCGATCTCGCTCAGGCCCCCGCAGTTGGTGACCACCCACTGATGCCCCGCGCGGTCTTCGGTGATGGAGAACGCCACGTCCTCTCCCAGCCCCTGGGCCGCGCCGTAGACCTGGAAGGGCGCCACGGTGAGCCGGTCGAGGCCCGCGTTGTCGGTGCCGATCCAGACGCTGCCCTCGGCGTCGGCGTAGACGCTGCGGACGACGGCGGACGAGAGGCCGTCCGCCGGACCGAGCCTGCGGATGCGCCCGTTCTCGACGTGCAGCAGGCCCGCACTCGTCGCCGCCCAGACGGCGCCCTGCGCATCCACGGCGAGCGCGTGGACGCCCTCCACCGCTCGCGGCTCCGTCGTCGGCGGAAGCGGGACCTCGGCGAAGCCGCCGCCGACGGCGCGCAGGAGTCCCCTCTCGCGCGTGCCCACCCAGAGCACTCCGTCGCCGCCTCGCCCGATGGTGTTGACGCCTGACACGTCGTAGGCGCCGAGTACGCGGTACGAAGTGGACGGAGCGCCGAGGTGGAGCAGGCGCGTGCCCACGCCCACCCAGAGCGTTCCGTCGGTGTCTTCGAAGACAGTGCCCGCGCCGCCGACGGGCAGGCCGGGGAGCCGGGCGAAGCGGCGCCCGTCGAAGCGGAAAAGTCCCGCCGACGTGCCCACGAAGAGGTCGCGCGCGCGCGTCTCGACGACCGAGGACACGGGGCCGTCGGGAAGGCCGTCGCGGCGGGTGTACGCGGTGGTGGTGCCGTCGGCGCGCCACCGCGTCACGCCACCCTCCAGCGTGAGCAGCCAGAGATCGCCGGTGTGGCTCGCGGCCAGCCTCACCACGCGGTCGTCGGGCAGCGCGGGCACCGTCGTGCGGTTGAAGACGACGAAGCGCACCCCGTCGAAGCGGGCGAGGCCGCCGCTCGTGCCCACCCAGAGGTAGCCGTTCGTCGCCTGCGCGAGCGCCATGACCGAGTTCTGCGGCAGCCCTTCTTCGGTCCCCCAGTGATCGACGACGTAGGGCGCGTTCGGCGCAGCCGCCGTTTCCGGACGCGTCGCGGGCGTCGTCGCAAGAGACTGCGCCCGCGACGCGTGCCCGAGAAGTCCGAGCGCCGCGACCAGCAGGAGAGGACGAAAGTGCAGGTGCACGCGAAACGCAGACAGGCGGGACGGGAGGAAGACGGGCCGAATCCGTTTGCGGCACGGCGGACGCAGAATACGCACGCCGATGGTCAGGCCGGGCCGTCCACTGCTCTGACCGGCCCCCGTCTTCTGTCCAAGCGAACGGCCCTGCCCTGCCTCCCGGGGCTGTTCAGCTCCGTTGGATGTGGTGCCCGGTGCGCCCCGTGAGCCGGTAGGCCTGCTGCACGGCAGCCGATCCTGGCACCTGATGCAAGGGGGGACAGGTGATGCCCCCCCTTGCATCGGATCACCGCACGCGGGTGACGCGGACGGTCTGGTGGTAGACGCCCGCGCGGATCGTGACCACGTACACGCCGCTCGCAAGCGTCGAGCCGTCGAGCACGACCGCGTACCGGCCCGCCTCCTGACGAGCGTCGGCCAGCACCGCCACGCGCCGTCCCATCACGTCGACCACCTCGATCCGCACCTGCTCCGCACTCGGCAGCGCGTACCGAAGCACCGCCTGAGAGGCGAACGGGTTCGGTGCCATCGGCTCAACGGCGAAGGCCAGCGGAAGCGCCAGAGCATCCGTCGCCGTCGCCGTTGCCGGGCGCAGCGAGAGCGGCGTGGCGGGCGTGCCGAGCGCACCCTCGGGCACGAACGGCTGCGCGGGCGTGAGCAGGCGCACCTGCTCGCTCGACGGGTCGAAGAGGCGGAAGCTCACGCTCTCGCCGCTCGCCGCGTTCGAGTACGCCGTCAGAAACGCCAGCGGACGGCTCATCCCCGCGTACCGGCGAAGCGGCTCGACGCCCCGGAGCGCAGTCGCCGACGAAGGCGCCGACGAGCATACCCGCCTCGCCGCCCTCGACCGACGCGATCGCCGTCATCGTGAAGGCGTAGCGCGACGGGTTCACCACCCACCCCGCCGCCACCGCCTGCGCCGCCGACTGCGCATCGGCCTCAGACGCAAGCACGGCGGCGTCGAGCGGCGACTCCGACGCCGTGATGCCGTCGGTCGAGACGGCGGAGGCGACCGGCGGCGCCGCCGGATAGGTGAGCGACGAGGCGCTCGCGCGGCGCATCATGTAGCCGCGTCCGGGCTCGAGCGTGGTGAGCGAGCCGACCCAGCCGCTGCCGGGCACGTACTGCGCGAACGCCGTCTGGCTCTTGACCAGATCACCGGCGACCGGCGCGACGCTGAACTGCCCAGGCGCGAAGGCGTGGTCGAGGCTCTGCGCACGCGAGCGCGGGAAGCCGAGCCACGTCCATCCCGCCGGCAGCGCGACCGGGCGCGTCGTGTCGGCGACGGCGCCGCCGAATCCGAGGGTGATGTCCTGCGAGGACGAGAGGCGCACCATGTACGCCTGCCGCGGGTCGGCGAGCGTGTCGGCGAGCGGACCCACCCATGCGCCCGATGCGCCCGCTGCCGGTGAAGACCGAGAACGAGCGCTGGCTCTTGACCACGTCGCCGGACACCGGGGAGGCACCGAAGAAGGGGCTGAGCATGCCCGTCACCGTGCCAGAGGCGGGCACGCGCGGGAACGAGACCCACGTCCATCCGGCGTTGAGGGCGACCGTGCCCGCGCCGGGCACGTACGGCGCGTGGATGGCGAGCGGACGCGTCGGCGTGCCCTCGATGGCATCGGCCTGGAAGGCGAGCGAGCGGCTCGTGGCGCTGTAGAGCACCGGCGCGACCTGGTCGGCGTCCCAGACCTTGAAGGTCACGATCTCGCCAGATAGCGCGTTCGAGTAGACCGTGAGGGCCACGCGGTTGCTGTCGGGCGACGGCTGTCCGCTGCTCGTCCTCGGCGTGACCGAGGCGACGCCGCGAAGCTCGCCGCCGACGAAGGCGGCCACGCGGTCGCTTGCGTCGACCGACGGGCGTCCGCGCAGGAAGAGCTGCGCCGTCACCGACATCGTGTGCTGGAAGCGCGAGGCGTCGACCGACCACGAGGGCGTCGCATCGACGGTGACCGTGAGTGCGAGCGGCAGCGTCGTGGCGCCGATGGTGGCGACCACGTTGGCGGTGTAGGTGCCGCCGGAGAGCGTGTCGGCGCCGGTGAAGGCGATGGGCTGGATGGCACCGGGCGCGATCGTGCCCGAGCGCACCGACGGGGTGAGCCAGGCGGGCACGCCCGAGAGCGTGAACTCGGCGGCACGTCGTGCGTCCGTTGGCGAGGTTGACGGTCACGCGGGGCGCGACGCCGCGCGTGACATTCGAGGCGATGACGGGCGCGCTCCACGCGAGCACGCTCCGGCGCACGGTGAACGTCCACGACTGCGCCCGCCACGAGGGCGTTGCCGATCACGTCGGTGAGCGGCGCCACGGTCGGCGCGGCGCCCGTCGGCACGCGAAGCTCGGCGCGAAGCAGGCGACCTTCGAGGCCCGCCCAGCCTGCGACCGGCGTCATCACGACCGACGCGCCGCTCACGACCGCGCGGACGCGGATGCGCTGCCCGGACTCTGCGCCGTCGGCGTAGACGAGCCGCAGGTTGGCCGATGCCAGCGCCGGCGACCGACGAGTCGGCGCGCACCGACGACGGCGCGACGGCCTCGTCGAATGTGATCGACACATCGGCGCCGAGGGCGAGCACTTCGCTGGCGGGCTGGGGCGTGCCGAAGACGAGCGGCGCCTTGCGGTCGATCCTGCCCGGCATCGTCTCGCCGTAGTAGAACGCGCCGCTTGGGCCGCCGCCGGTCGAGCGCGTGTAGGCGCGGAAGACGTACGCGCCGTCGACGTCGCTCGTCTTGGGCTTCCAGCGCGTGTAGTACGTCGTCGCGTTGGCGGATTGCGGACTCGCGGCGATGATCTGGGCGCGCGTGGCGGTGAAGGCGGTCGTCCACACCGCCGACGTGGCCGGGCGGTACTCCATGCCGACATCGGTCAGGTACACGTCGTCGGCAGTTGTGGCCGGGTCGCCGTAGTCGATCGTTTCGAGGGTGAAGTCGGCGAGGGCGAGGCTGTCGCCGAGGGCGGCGTCGGGGAGGGCGCCGAAGTCGAGGTCGAATCGCGGGCTGGTGTAGAGCGTGATCGGCGAGGAGACGGACTTGAAGCTCACCGAGAACGTCTGCGCGGCGCCTTCCTTCTCCGAGATGCGCGACGGCAGTCCGGCGCACTCGGGGTAGAGGATGACCTGGAGCGAGTCGTAGCGGAAGCGCGTGGGTCCGCGCTCGACCGACAGTGTCGCTTCGATCTGCTTGCCGGGTGCGAGCGTGAAGACGACGCCCTCGTGGATGGGGGCGCCGTTGACCTTCATCACGGCGCCGTTGGGGTTGCGCTCGTTGACGGAGCGGAGGATGTAGCGGCGCGTCTCGTTGCTCTCGGACGCGTTGCCGAGGAAGAGCGAGAAGACGGCGGGCTTGTTCGGGTCGGCGTTAACCAGCGTCGTCCGACCGATGGCGAGCGTCGGGAGGTCGCGGCGGAGCATGCCGCCTCGTCCGCCGCGGGATGGCGGCGAAGACAGGATCGGGCTGCCACGGGCACGACGAGGTGCCCGCGACGGTCTGGAAGACGGGCGAGCCGAAGGGCTGGCGCAGCTTCGTCTCCCTCACCGCGCTCGTCACGGTCTCCGGGTCGAGGATCGCGGCCAGGTCGTAGGCGCCTTGCGCCAGGCCGAAGGCCAGGCCGAAGCCCGTGGTCACGCCCGCTGTGATGATGTTGCTCTTGGCTGCGGCCTCCTTGGCGAAGTAGACAGCCAGCTTGCTGGCGACAAAGGCGAGCCCCCTACTCGCGACCACATTTGTACCGATCCCGTAGCCCAGATTGGCATCGCCGCTTCTCTTCGCGGGAATGAACACATCGACCTGCTCGGCTCTCTCCGGGCGCACGTTGACCGCGTACGAGTCGCCGCTGTTGCGGTCCGAGAGCACATAGCCCGTCGTGCGGCGCTCGGCGAGCGACTGGCTGCCGTTGAACGATGGCGCCCCGATGAAGCCGGGAAGTTCGAACGTCGACTCGCGGGTGAATTTGAGCTGCCAGCCCGAGTTGGTCTCGATGCCGGGAATCTTGAGCACCTCCTGCAGGCCGAGCCCGTTCTCGCTGTACAGGTGCGTCGACCATGCGTTGTAGTACGTCGTGTCGGACGTGAACGAGGCCGCGAACTCCGCCCCGCCCGAGAACGAGCGCTGCTCCGGCCCCGTCACCGTCGCTGCGGCCACCTTCAGCGCCTCGTTGTAGGCGAGGTGCCGCTGCCAGTTCTCGATGTACGTGCCGTAGCGCGTCGTGTCGGTCGGGGTCGCAGCGGCCTTGAGCGCCTGGATCTGCGGGATGAGCACGTCGCGGATGTGGCGCGTCGTGTAGGCGTACGTGTTCTTCACCGGCTTCGTCGGGTCGGGCGCGATGCCGAAGCCGGTTTTGGTTTCGATGGCGCACGTCTGCCCGTTGACCAAGATCTCGTCGGTCTGCGCGAAGAGCATGTTGAAGGCCGCGCCGATGAACACGTCGGCGTCGGCGCCCACGTACTCCGGATCGGCGCTCGTCGAGAAGCGCTCCTTCGCCTCCATGCACACCTGCGTGTTGCCCGAGCGGCGCCACGTCATGTTGAGATTCGATCCGCCTTGAAGGCCGGCGCCGACCTGAAAATCGATGCCGACGCCCAAGCCGAACGCTGTGGTGATGCCCAGGGTGTGCGATCCGTACAGGGCCGAGAAGTTGCTCACCCTGCCGAGGCTGTTCGACGTTGCCCAGTCGGCGATCGAGAAGCAGTAGCCGGTGCCCTTCTCCAGGTACGAGTACGAGGCGTCACCCGGCGGGTCGCGCAGCACGTAGAGCGGCACCTCTTCGGTCGTGAAGGAGACGAAGGAGCCGTTGCGCGCTTTGGTGCCCGTCACGACGGCCCAGTCGGTGCGCGTGGCCGTGCGGGTGCCGACGGTGGCGGTGAACTGGATCGACTTCTGGTAGCTCCGGTCCACGCCGTCGACGCGGCGCCCGGAGAGCACGTTCGGCTGCCCGACGGCGGTCTGGTAGGCGATCGTGCCGTAGGCGACCGTCGTGTCGGTCGGGGTTGCCTGGTCGTCGGCGATCTCGTCGACGATCTGGACGCGCACGTTCTCGGCGGGGAAGGAGCCGAGCGCGCCGAAGTCCTCGCTGACGCGTGTAGACGAGCGGGTAGTTCAGGCCCTGCGGAAGCGTCGGCACGCCGAGTTTGGCGGGCGCCGCGCACGTCTGCGCGCCCGTGCCGGTCGGGCCGGGAAGGCCGACGAGGGCGATGCGGATGGGCGCGTGGTAGGCCATCGAGAGCGTGTCGGACTTCTCGGTCAGGTTGACCGTCTGCGCGCCGAGGCCGGTGAAGTAGCGGTCGACATCGACCTGGTCCAGACCGGTGTTCGGCTTGAGAACCGTGCCGGTCACCTGGACCGTGTACCGGAGCGGCGGCAGGTCGTCGATGAAGTCGCCGCTCGCGTCGGTCGTCGCCTCGCGGTCGTAGCAGCCGTCCTCGCTGCGGATGCGAAGGGTGTGCGTGCCGATCGAGAAGCCGCCCGCCGTCTTCGTCTGCACGACCAGGCGACGCGATGGACCGGCGAGGAACGTCTGCCCCGTCACGTCGCCCGTCAGGTCGAGCGTGATCGCCTCGGGCGAGAAGGTGAGGCCGGACCGCAGAACGGAGATCGTGCGGCGGCCCGGCGCGAGCGCGATCCTGAACTCGCCGCTCAGGTCGGTCGTCACGCCGGCCACATCGGGCGAGGTGATGCTCGCCTCGGGCACGCCGCAGGTGCCGTACGCCAGCCCCGTCTTCGGGCTCGTCGTGTTGTAGGCCACGCGGCCCGTGACGGCGAACAGGGAGACGTCGGTGAAGGCGAGCTGGTTCTGGATCGGCGAGGTCGCGCTGAGGGCGACGCGCTGCAGGGCGGGCTGGAAGACGCGTGCGGGCGCGGGCGGCGTGCGCGTGGCCCACGTGACGGCGCCGCTGATCGACGCGTTCACGCCGATGCGCGAGGCGTCGCGGGTCGCCGCGCCCGTGTTCTCGTTGAACGGAAGCGCAAGCACGAGCCGATCCGGCGCCGCGGCGGCCGCGGCCAGTTCGGCGCGCAATTCCGCCTGTGTGAGCGCGCGCTGCCACACGCGCACCTCGTCCACAGCGCCGTTCGTGAACTCGGACGAGCCGTCGTAGGAGCCGACGTACAGAGCCGCTGGGGCGTTGTTCGGGATCGCCGTGGAGCTGGCGGCGCGCTGCGCCACGACCTCGCCGTCGAGGTAGGAGACGAAGCCGTTGGCGGCGCCCCTTCTTCCACGTCATTGCCACGTGGTGCCACGCGCCGTCGGTGGCGGCGGCGCCGACCGGGAGGCCTCCTGCCGTCCCTCCGTCGTTCGAGAGGATGTGCAAGTGCGAGCCAGGGGTGCTCCCCCAACCGGCAGAGACGAAGTTGCCCCCGTTCTGCTGCCGGACGGCCGACTGGAGGTTCGTGCCCTTGAACCAGTAGGCGATCGTCAGTTCGTCGCCTGCGGTCGGCATGTTCTCCACGCGCACGGCGCTGGTCGTGCCGTTGAAGACGAGCGCCGTGTTGGCGGGCACGGCATCTGCCGACGGCTGCACGGTGAAGGTCTGGCCCGTGCCGTAGCGGATGCCGCCGAGCGCGAAGGCCCCGTCGGCGCCCGAGGTGGCGCACCCCTGAAACGGCGCCGCCTGGTCCGTCCACGACGCGCCGCCCTTGAACGTGCCGTGCGCGGCAGACGCGCTCATGTCGAGCGCGACGTTGCCCGCGCCCTGGTCGAACGGGTAGTACACGACGAGGCCGGTCTCCTTGCCCGTGAGCGTCGTGCGCATCGTCGCCTGGATCTCCGCCTGCGTGCGCGCCCGCTTCCAGATCCGCACCTCGTCGATCTGCCCCTTCGCGAAATCGGAGGTGGCGAGGTAAGAGCCGATGTAAAGCGGAGCGTTGAGGGTGGGGATCGGCGTGTTTGACGACTGTCGCTGGGCCACGAGCACGCCGTCGAGGTACGAAACGAAGCCGTTCGGGGTGTTCTGCTTCCACGTCATCGCCACATGGTGCCACGCGCCGTCGGTCACGCCCGCCCCCACCGGGATGCCGTTCGTACCCTGGTCGTTGCCGACGATGTGGAGGCCGTTTAACCGGCGACGACGAACTGATCTGGAGACGGCGACGTCCTGCTGCCGGACGGCCGACTGGGGGCTTGATGCCCTTGAACCAGTACTCGATGGTGATTTCCGATCCGCCGAGGTCGAGCACGGGGCCCTGCACGGTACCGCCCACGCCGTCGAGCAGGAGCGCGTTGCCGGGCGAGGGCGTCAGGCACACGTTCACGCCCGCCACGCCCGCACCGGCCTGCGCGCCCGCCGCCTGCGTGGCGATGCGCCCGGCGATGACGCCATCGGCGGACCGCCAGCCCGCATCGCAGACCCGCCCGGACTCCCCGGCGACGCCCCGGTAGGAGGCCACGCAGTAGGTCGAGACGTCGCCCGGAGGGGCGTCGAGATCGTCGAACGCAGTGGCATTGGCTCCCATCTCGCCGATCTTCTGGCCGTTGCGGTAGACGCGGAAGTTGTCTTCGTGGAGCCCGGTATCGGTCCAGGTCACCCGAACGCGACTGCCATACGTCCCGTCGCTCGCGGCGACGGCTGTCGGACCGGCGCTGAGCTCGCGGGAAAAGACGGCGCCACCTTTGATCGTGGCACCGGGGGAATCCGTCGCGCCCAGCAGGAGCGCTTCGCGATCGCCGCCGACCCCAGAATAGAACGCGCCGCCGTACCCCTGCGGAAGACTCAGGCGCTCCGACTCGGTGCACACCCCTTCCCGGCAGACGCCGAAGAGATCACCGTTTCGCCGGAAGACGTACTCCCCAAAGGTAGCCGTGCCCTCAGACAAGGTGACGCCTCTAAGGATATACGTGTCATCACCGGCGCTTGTGCGAAGCCGGGCCTGAAGGGTCCAGGCACCGTTTATGCGACGGTACAGATAGGCGCCGGTACCTTCCCTGCTCTGACCGGCGATGTACCGCGAGCCACCGAGGAGGAGAAAGTCCCCACGGATGGCCACACTGTGACCGAGGAACTGGCTGTTCGGCGGGGTGAGGAGGGCCTGCGACTCCCAGGTGGTGCCGCTCGTACGCTGGAATACGTGGGCCTCTCCGGTCGAAGCGTTACGGCTTGAGTTGCCGATCACGGCATATCCGTCCTCAAGCGCAATGGCGTTGCCAAATCCGTTGGACGCTCCGTTGGCCGGGTCGAAGGTCCTGAAATGCGTCCACGTCACGCCATCACGTTTGAACCCGTAGACGTGATTGGCCGCGTTTCCGCCTGTCACGAAAAGGAGGTCGCCCCGTAAGGCCACCGTCTGTCCGAAGCCAAGGTCTGACGAGTTAGGCGACACGACCCGAGCGGTCTGCGTCCAGGTGTTGCCGTCGCGCTGGTACAGATAGACTGCTCCCACGTTGTACCGAATGTTCGATGCGTTGCTCCGATCATCGTATTCAGGAGTCCCGATGGCCGCATACACACCGTCAATCGCAACAGCGGCGCCGAAGCTGCCCCCTTGCCCCGTCCCCTCAGGAGGGTTCATCCGCTGCGTGATCTCCCAGGCGCTTCCGTTGCGTTTGAGGAAGTTGGCACTTCCATAATCGATCCCGAATCGGTTAGGAGCTCCGACGATCGCATAATCGCCCGAGACGGACGCGCTCGCGCCGAAGCCATCGTTCTTAGCGCCATCCGGTGGAACGATCTGGGACGAGAGTGTGATCGACGGCGACAACGGCACAGCGCCACCCGGACGAACTCCGGTGTCGCTCCCGGCCTCCGATTGCAGGCCGTTGAACAGCGTCCGGACCTCGTACGTGTACGTGACGCCGGCCACGTTGCTGTAGGGCGCCGCCTCGATGTCGGTGTACGTCGTCGATCCGGCCGCCGAGCGCAGCGCCCTGCACGAGGCCGTTGCGGTAGACCTGGTAGCCGGTCTCGATGGTGGAGGCGTCCACCCACGTCACCACCACCTTGTCGGGGTAGGTGTCCGACGCGCTCACGGAGGCGGGCGGGAGCAGGACGGTCGTGCCGGTCGCCTCCGCGCTCGCCGCCGAGACGCCGTAGCCACTCTCGGCGAGGACGCTGTAGCGATACGTGGCACCGAACGTCGGCGTCGTGTCGACGAACGAGACCACGTTCTTCGCCACGTCGAAGACGGTCGTTGTGGTGGCGCTCGTGCGGACGATGCGCTGGCGGCTCTCGGCGCCCGAGTTGTCGGTCCAGGCCAGCGCGACCGTCTTCTCGGTCGGCGTGCCCGTCACGGCGAGTCCCGAGGGCGCCTTGAGCACGCGCCGCCCCGCGTCTTCGACGGACACGCCCGCGCCGATGGCGTCGAACGGGGCGACGCCGTAGGTGTAGCGGACGCCCGCCTGCGCAGCGCGGTCGGTGTGCGCGGTGACGCTCGCAGCCGTCGTGGCGATCACCGCCGGGGCCAGCACGTCCGCCGGGCGCTCCGTCCACGTGGCGCCGCCGACGACGGCGAGGTTGCCGTTGCCGGAGCCGTCGGCGGCGAGCACGCCCGCGCCGTCGTCGAACGACCACAGGCCGACCAGCCCTGCCGTGCCGGGCGCGACGAGGCGGTCCTTGTTCGCCGCGATCTCCGCCGCCGTGCGCGCCGTGTTCCAGACGCGCAACTCGTCTACCTCGCCTGCGATGGGGGTCGTACCCGGAAGCCCATACAGGTTGATCGGCAGGCTGTTCGTCCGGTAGGACGCTCCCACCAACGTATCGCGCCCGGCCACGACGCCGTTGACGTAGACGACGAGCGCACTGCCCGCCTTGTAGGTCATCGCCACGTGCGTCCACTGGTTGTTCGGCACCGCCCCGGCGTACACCGCCTGCGTGCCGGCTGCGTCGAAGACCTCGGCCTTGACCACGTTGTTGTAGAAGCCGGCGATGAAGCCGCCGTTCGTGTTCGATCCCCGAGAACTTGGAGAGCAGCTTGCGGTCGCCCGTGAGGCTCGTCGGCTTGATCCAGAACTCGACCGTGAAGGCATTGCCGGCGAAGTCGTACGGCGCAATGTGCGGGATGCGCCTGTCGGTGGCGGTGGCCGGCAGGGTGAGCGCGAACGGCTTCTCCGGGCGGCGGGTGACGCGGTAGCCGGACTCGGCGCCCGAGTTGTCGGCCCACGTCACGTCGACGCGGTCTTCCTGCGCGTCGTCGGTGGCCGACGGCGTCGTGGCCCGGAGCACGCGCGAGCCGTTGTCGCACGCCCGCGCCGACTCCGTCCGGTCGCTCGTGAAGGCGGCGACGCAGTACGTGTAGACGGTCGTCGGCGCGCCGGTCTTGTCGTCGTAGCTGGCCTGCGAGGCCGGGAGCGTGGCGATGAGGGCAGCGTCGCGGTAGACGTTGTAGGTCGCCGCGCGCGTGCTCACGCCCTGCCATGCGACGCGGGTCAGGTTCTCGAACTCGCCGTCGGAGGCGATGATGACGGCGGGGGCGATGGCGCGGGCGCGGCTGCCCGCGTCGCACGCCGCAGCGGTCTCGGCGCCCGCGTTGGCGAACGAGGTCACGCAGTACGTGTAGCGCAGGCCCGGATCGGCGGTGAGGTCCGAGTGGCTCGTCGACCCGGCGGCAAGGGTGCGAAGCGCGAGCGGACGCCCGGCGACGAGGCGCGCGCCGTTCGTGAGCACGGCGCCGGTCGCGGCGCCACTTGCGCCCACGCCGGGGGCGGTCGTCATCGCGGCGGTACCGGCGGCGTCGAGCGCGTCGAAGCTCCACGCCGGCCACGAGGCCCGCGCGGGCGGTGTCGGCGAGGGCGAAGCGGCCCGCGGCGATGCTGGCTGCCGGGCGCACGCGGCTCCAGACGCGGATGTCGTCGAGGTCGCCGCCGAACGAGCCGCTCACGACCGATTGGCCGATCCAGAGCGCGCCCGTCCCCGCATACGGCGCCGCCGACACATCGCTCGCCACCTCGGCGCCGTCGCGCACGATGGTGCGGCGTCCGGTGGGCCGGTCGTAGGTGACGGCCCAGTGGTGCCAGCCGAGGTCGGTGAAGGCCTGCGGCGTGTTGAGGTCGTTGCCCCAGAAGCCGAGCGTGAACGCGTCGGTGTCGCGGAAGCCGATGTGGAGTCCCTGGTTGCTCACGCCGACCCCCTGTCCGATGGCGAGGTCGATGCGACCCGCCGCGGCGCGCCGCGCCCAGAACTCGATGGTGAACGAGGCGGGGAGGGCGGTCAGGCCCGGCACGTTCGCGACGTCGTCGACGCCGTCGAGGCGGAGCGCGGCGTTCTGCCCCTGCCCCGCGACCGGCGCCGCCGCGGCCACCCAGCCCGACGTGGCCGTGCCGGTCATCCCGACGAGCCGCCCGTGGCGGGTGCCGTACGAATCGCTCGCCAGCGTGCCCGCGCCGTCGTCGAAGTGGTAGAGCGCCGCCGGGTCGTCTTCGGCCCCCAGGGCCGCGGTGTACATCGCGGCGCGGATCTGCGCCTGCGTGCGGACCGTGCTCCACACGCGCACCTCGTCCATCTCGCCCCGGAAGTACGCGGCCGCGCCGACGAGGCTGGCGCCGATGTAGAGCGGTTCGGTGTTCACGCCGAAGGTGGCCGCATGCGCCGTCTCGCCCGCGAGGACGCCGTCGATGTAGAAGCGCACGAAGCCGCCGCCGACCGACATCGCCACGTGCTGCCACACGCCAGGTGCGAGCGTACCGGACGAGGCGATGCGCGTGGCCGCCGAGCCGCCGCCGAGCGTGCCGCCGCCCGCATCGGTGTTGAGGACCGCTTCGAGGCGTCCGTCGGCCCTCGTCAGCAGCGACCACGGGGTCCCCGTGCGGCCCTTCGTGACGATGGACGCCCCGGCGACGAATGCGCCCGTCGGCTTCACCCACGCCTCGACCGTGACGGCGTCCAGGCCCTGCGTGAACGATGCGACCTCGACGCGGTCGTCGACGCCGTCGAAGGCCAGCCCGTAGCCGCCCTGCCGGGTGACGCGCACGCCATCGGACGCGCCGCCGCCATTCGACCAGCGCACATCGACGCGGCTGTCGCTCGTCGAGTCCGACGCGGTCGACGTTCGTCGGGGCCGGAAGGGTGCCCTGCCCGCCCGCGTCGCACACGGCGACGCTCGGAGCGCCGCCGGGCACCGTCCGCGTCACGCAGTACGTGTAGGTCGTGCCGGGCGTGCCGGTCACGTCGAGCGCCGTGAGCACGCCCGCCGTCGTCGGGATCACGGTGGCGCCGCGCGTGAGGGCGTAGACCGTGCCTGCCGGGTCGCCGCCGACCGGCGCCGTCCACGTGATGCGCGTCGCGCTGGCCACGGTGCCGTCGGTCGCCGCCACGGTCGCCGGGGGCAAGACGCTGCCGCGCGAGCCGTTGTCGCACACCTTCACGCCCTCGCCCGCGCCCTGCGTCGGGGCCACGCAGTACGCATAGACGGCGCCGGGCGTGAGGGCAGACTTCGTCGTGTCGTCGAAGGCGACGGACTCGCCGAGCGTGGCGACGAGCGTGCCCGCGCGGTAGACCTTGTAGCCGGTGTTGATGGCCGAGCGGTCGCTCCACGTCACCCGCACGCGGTCGGTGAAGGTGCCGTCGCTCGCGCTCACCGCCGCTGCCGAGAGCAGCTGGCGCCGTCCCTGTTCGCAGCCGAGCGATGTCGTCGTCCCGCCGTCTTCGCGGGACACGCAGTACGCGTAGCTCTGCCCCGCCACGCCCGCGCGGTCGGTGTACGTCGTGTCGCTCGCCGAGAGTGTGGCGATGGGTTGATTGCCCCGCTGCACGAGGTAGCGCGCCGTCGCCGACGGGACGCGGCTCCACGCGAGCACGACGCGGTCCTCGTAGAGGTCGTACGTCGCCGTCATCGCCCACGCCGTCACGCGCGTGATGCCGCCGACCACGTCGCCGTGGGCCGACCGTTGCCGAGCGGTCGCGGACGTCGTTGACGCCCGGAGCGCCGATGCCGAGGTCGACGAGCGCGTCGAAGTCCCAGTAGCCGACGAGGCCCGCCGTCGTCGGACCGAAGACCGTCGTGCGGTTGGCCGCGATCTCCGCCCCTGTGCGCGCGGTGCTCCAGACGCGCACCTCGTCGATGGCGCCCCGGAAGTACTCGGGTGCGCCGGGCAAACCGGCCCCGATCACGAGCGCTTCTGTGTTGGCGCCGAACGTGACCGCGAGGGCCGTCTCGCCCGCGAGCACGCCGTTGATGTAGAAGCGCACGAAGCCGCCGCCGACGCTTACGGCCACGTGCTGCCAGACGCCGAGCGCGAGCGTACCGGTCGACGAGAGGGTGGTGGAGGCCGTGCCTCCCGTTACGCCGGAGTTGAGGAGGACCTGGAGGCGTCCGTCGCTGCGCGTCGTGAGCGACCACGGCGTCCCGGCAACGCCTTTCGTCACGATGCCGCCGTTCTGCACGAACGCCGCTGGCTTGACCCACGCTTCGAGCGTGACGGCGTTCGTGAGCGCGAAGGCCGCCTTGTGGGGCACCTCGACGCGGTCGTCGACGCCGTCGAAGACGAGGTGCTGCGCGTCGAAGGCGCCGCTGCCCGCAACGCGAAGCACGTGCGTCGTCTGCGCCTGCGCCGTCGTCGCGGCGGCGAGGGCGAGCGGCACGAGCACAGCGAGCGCCCCGCACCGCGCCACGCGCAGGGCGAGTCGGTGGGCTGCGGAGCGCCGCACGTTGGCGGTGCGGCGGGGGGCGAAGCGAGCGGTCATAGCGGAGGCGCCGAGGGAGGCGCAGGCGGGAATGCAGGGGGCGCCGGGGCAGGTCGCGGCGGGTGCCAGGGAGACACGCGGAATCAGAGGGACCGTGTCAGGGCCAGGCGTGGGGTCGCGGGCCGTGTCGGGCGAGGGCGGCGGATCACCGCTTCGGCGCCGAGCAGGCAGACGGCGTCGTCTCGCGGTTCGCTATCCGGGGCAGCGCCTCTGAGAAGCGGGCGCGCGCAGCGGGGCCGACGCAGTCACGATCCCTCGGGCCTCGTCCGAGAAGACCGGCTCTGTGCGCCGCACGGAAGGGACCACGAGAGAACAGTCGGTCGGATCGGTCGGGGCAGCCACAGAACGGTCGGATGGAGGGAGCAGGACACACGCCCATGATCCTCCGCGCGGACCGATCCGCGCGCCTCTTATTATCGCAACCTGTGACACAAATCTCACAAATGGGCCTCCCGTCCATCCCTGCCAGAACGGCAACCGTCCCGCATCGGAACAGTCCCCCCGTCGCCCCATGCCTGTATCGCCGGTCAGACCGCACCTGCACCGGGGCCGTGGCTGCACGTTGCCCCACGCACCGTTGCCCCGCGTCATCGTCCGCCGCCGGTCGGCACTGGGTCGGGCGGGGCCGGGTCGGGCGTTGCCGCGCGTGTGGCGGCGAACTCGGACGGCATCGCCCCGAAGGGATGGCGGAAGACCGGGCGACGAACGCCCGGTGGGTGACGACCGGTGGGTGACGACCGATGCGGTCGCCCCTTCGGCCACCAAGCCGACGCGCGCGCCCCGGTACACAAGCGACGTCACGCGCGGCCGTACGTCGGCTCAGTCGTCGGAATCGGCAGCGCGTTCGGGTCGATGGGCGGCTTCCTGTCCGCCCTCGGCGTCGGCGCGTATTTGGCGCGCGTCGGGCCGGCGTACGGACCGATCTTCGTCGTCTGCGGCTCGGCGCATCTCATCGCCCTCGGCGGCGTCCACCTGCGCGCGCCGCGCCGCGAACCCGTCCGCCTGAAGGCGCTCTGACCGCGCCGCGGCCTCCTTTCCACACGTCCCACCCGCTTCGCTCAGACGCCATGTCCGACCCCTCTGCCTCCTCTACCCCCGATGCCTCCGCCGAGGCGCGGCGCCAGACCGTCGAGGCGGTGCGCGCCATCGGCGCCGTCGCCGTCATCCGCATCCAGGACCCCGAGCGGCTGCTCCGAAGCGTCGAGGCGTTCGCCGAGGGCGGCGTGCGCGCCATCGAGATCACGATGACCGTGCCCAACGCCGTCGAGATGATCGGGCGCGTGCGCGCGCACTTCGGCGACGACATCGTGCTCGGCGTCGGCTCGGTGCTCGACGCGGCGACGGCGACGCGGGCCGTCGCCGCAGGCGCGCGCTACGTCGTGACCCCGGTGATGAAGCCCGAGGTCGTCGCGGCGGCGCATGCGGCGGGCGCGGCGGCCATGCCGGGCGCGATGACCCCGACCGAGTGCCAGGCCGCCTACGAAGCCGGCGCCGATGTCGTCAAGGTCTTTCCCGCCGACATCGTCGGGATGCCCTTCTTCAAGGCCGTCCTCGCCCCGCTTCCGCACCTGCGCCTGATGCCGACCGGCGGCGTGACGCTCGACAACGCCGGCGACTGGCTGCGCGCGGGCGCGGTCGCCGTCGGCGTCGGCTCGGCGCTCGTCGACCCGGCCGCCATCGCCGCGGGCGACTACGCGCGCCTCGCCGACCACGCCCGCCGCCTCATCGCCTCGGTCGCCTCGGCGCGCTGACCGCGCGAGTCTCCGCAGCAGCACCGTCTCTCCTCCCCATCCTCACCCTCCGCCCTGTTTCCATGCGCCCTCCCAAGACCGTCACCTTCGGCGAGATCATGCTCCGCCTCTCGCCGCCCGGCTTCCAGCGCTTCGTGCAGGCGAACCACTTCGACGCCACCTACGGCGGCGGCGAGGCCAACGTCGCCGCGAGCCTCGCGCAGTGGGGCCTCGACTCGCACTTCGTCTCCAAGCTGCCGACCCACGAGATCGGGCAGGCCGCCGTCAACGCCCTCCGGCGCTACGGCGTCGGCACCGACCACATCGTGCGCGGGGGCGAGCGCGTCGGCGTCTACTTCCTCGAAACCGGCGCGAGCCAGCGCGGCGCCAAAGTCATCTACGACCGCGCCCACGCCGCCGTGACGACGTTGACGCCGGGCGAGATCGACTGGGACGCGGCCTTCGACGGGGCCTCGTGGTTCCACTGGACCGGCATCACGCCCGCCCTCGGCGCCGGACCGCGCGCGGTGCTCTCCGAAGCCCTCGCGGCGGCCAGGGCGCGCGGCATCACGGTCTCGTCGGACCTGAACTACCGCGCGAAGCTGTGGACCGAGGCCGAGGCGCAGGCGGTCATGCGTCCGCTGATGGAGCACGTCGACGTGTGCATCGCCAACGAGGAGGACGCCGAGAAGAGCCTCGGCCTCCACGCCGAAGGCGCGGACGTCGAGGGCGGCGCGCTCGGCGACGGGTACGCGCGCCTGGCGGAGCGGCTGCGGGAGGAGTTCGGCTTCGAGACCGTGGCGATCACGCTGCGCGAGAGCCTGTCCGCGAGCCGCAACGGCTGGAGCGGCCTGATCCACACCGCCGACGTGGCGCCGGTTCAGTCGGCGCGCTACGACATCACCCTCGTCGACCGCGTCGGCGGCGGCGACGCGTTCGCCTCAGGCCTCGTCTACGGGCTGCTGACGAAGACGACCGCCGACGGCGCCGTCGATGCACGTGCGGCGCTCGATTTTGCCGTGGCCGCGTCGTGCCTGAAGCAGACCATCCCCGGCGACTTCAACCACTGCAGCGTCTCCGAAGTCGAGAAGCTCGCCGGCGGCTCTGCGTCCGGCCGCGTCGAGCGCTGAGGCGGGGCGGGGCAGCGTAGAGGCTCCCGGTCAGGAAGGCCGCGCTGACGGTGCCCCGCCTGGCCCGCCTTCCCTTCATCGGCAGGGCCGAACCCACGCGGCGCTCGCCCGAACCCGCGCGTCCACGGTCGGCGTTGCACGGGCGCTCTCGATTCCACACGATGTCCCACCCTGCCTCCGAGGCGACCGCTGCGCCGCGCCGCACGCTCGTCACCTCCGCCCTGCCCTACGCCAACGGACCGATCCACCTCGGCCACCTCGCCGGGGCGTACCTGCCCGCCGACCTGTACGTCCGCTTCCTGCGCCTGCGCGGCGAGGACGTCGTCTACGTCTCCGGCTCCGACGAGATGGGCGTGGCGATTCTGATGCGCGCCCACGCCGAAGGCCGCACGCCGCAGAGCGTCATCGACACGTTCCACCCGGTCATCGAGGGCGGCCTCCGCGCGGCGGGCATCTCGTTCGACCACTACGGCCGCACCTCCTCCGACATCCACCGCGAGACGGCGACGGCGTTCTTCGAGGTGATGGCGGCCAAGGGCGTCTTCTCGACGCGCACCGAGACGCAGCTCTTCGACCCCGTCGCGGGCGTCTTCCTCGCCGACCGATTCGTGCGCGGAACCTGCCCGGTCTGCGGCAACCCCGACGCCTACGGCGACCAGTGCGAGCGCTGCGGATCGACGCTCTCGCCGTCCGAACTGATCGACCCGCGCTCGGCCCTCTCCGACGCCACGCCCGAGCCGCGCGAGACGACGCACTGGTACCTGCCGCTCGAATCCACGCAGCCCGCCCTCGACGCGTGGCTCACTGGCACGCGCGACGGCCTCGACCGGATGGCCGCGTGGAAGCCGAACGTGACCGGGCAGATCGGCTCGTGGCTCGCCGCCGGCCTGCGCGACCGCGCCATCACGCGCGACATCGCGTGGGGCGTGCCGGTGCCCCCGGCGGTCGCCGAAGCGGCGGGCGTCGAGGCGTCCGGCAAGGTGCTGTACGTCTGGTTCGACGCGCCGATCGGCTACGTGTCGGCGACGAAGGAGTGGGCGGCGCTCCACGGGCGCGACTGGCGCGACTACTGGCAGGCCGACCGAGGACGGGACGGTGCCGCGGCTCGTCCACTTCATCGGCAAGGACAACATCGTCTTCCACGGCCTCACCTTTCCGGCGATGCTGATGCTGCACGGGCAGGGGCCGGGCGACCGCGCGCCGTTCGTGCTGCCGGAGCAGCTGCCCGCGAACGAGTTCCTGAACCTGGAGGGGCAGAAGTTCTCGACGAGCCGCGGCTGGGCGATCTGGCTCGACGAGATCGTCGAACGCGTCGATATCGACGCGCCTGCGCTACGGCCTTGCGGCGATGCTGCCGGAGACGAAGGACGCCGATTTCAGCCTGAAAGAGTTTCAGATGCGTGTCAACGGCGACCTCGCGGACATCGTCGGCAACTTCGTCAACCGCGCGATGACGTTCGCCGACCGCCACTTCGGCGGCGCCGTGCCCGCGCCGACGGGTCCGCTGCCGGACGATGCGCGGGCGCTGCTTGCGGAGATCGAGTCGGCGACGGCGCGCATCGCCGGGCACTACGAGGCGTTCCGGCTGCGCGAGGCGGTCCGCGAGACCGTCGCCCTCGCCCGCGCCGGCAACGAGTTCTTCCAGCGGAGCGAGCCGTGGCGGCAGGTCAAAACCGACGAATCCGCCGCCGCCGCGACCGTCTACACCGCGCTCCAGCTGTGCGCGAGCCTGTCGGTGCTCCTCGAACCGGTCGTGCCGACACTCGCCGCGCGCCTGCGCACGATGCTGCGCCTGCGCCTGCTGCGCCCGAGCGCCGCGCCGGGTGCCCGCGCCGACGCCGCCGCGACCGCTGCCGAACTCCTCGCCGAGCACGACGGCACGCCCGGCGCCGTGTGCGCGAACTGGGACGATGCCGCGCGTCCGCTCCTCCCGCCCGGCCACCGCCTCGGCACCCCCTCCGTTCTCTTCGCCAAAATCCCCGACGACGTGATCCAGTCCGAACTCGACCGCCTCCACGCCTCCACACCCGCGTCGCCCGACACCCCCACCGATTCCGCATCCGATGCTGACACCGCACCTGCCAAGGCGGCGCCGTATGCGCCGCTCGGGGCGGAGATCGCCTTCGACGACTTCGCGCGCATCGACCTGCGCGTGGCGCTCGTGACGGCCTGCGAGCCGGTGCCGAAGGCGACCAAGCTGCTGCGCCTCGAACTCGACATGGGGATGGAGACGCGGCAGGTGCTCTCGGGCATCGCCGAGCATTTCACGCCCGAGGAGGTCGTCGGGCGCAAGGTCGTCGTCGTCGCCAACCTGGCGCCGCGGACGATGCGCGGGATGGTGAGCCAGGGCATGATCCTGATGGCCGAGGACCGCGACGGCCGCCTCACCTTCGCCGCCTGCCCCGACGCCGAGCCGGGATCGACGGTGAAGTGAGGCGAGCGCGGCGCGGCGTGCCGCTCGGCTCGCCCTGTCCGATCCGCGCGCGGCGCTGTCTGCCGATGCGCGCGACCGGAGCCCTAAATCCGGAGCGATGAAACGAACGCGCCCCGGCATGCTCTCGCAGGCCGGGGCGCGTCGCAGGTGCAGAGACGGCTCACTGGCAGTAGTCGTCGTCGACCTCCCACGTGATGTCGGTGACCGAGCTCATGACGGTGCGCGTCTCCGGCCCGAACGTGTTGCCTTCGTAGACACCGATCAGGTCGTAGGTCTTGCCCACCTGCATCAGGTTCGTCGAGAACGTCGCCTTGAGGATCTTGCCGGCGGCCGTGCCGCCCTGCCGCGTGACGACGGCGGCCTTGGTGACGTCGCCGAGGGAGAAGTAGCTGTTCTGACCCGACTCGGAGACCTGGATGAAGATCGACGGCAGGGTGGCGAAGTACAGGCCCCGGTCCGGGGTGGCGCACTTGGGTGTGACGGTCAGCGTGATGGCCGGGCTCGGCGCGCCGAGCGAGACCGTCGCCGATGTGCCCGTCGTCGAAGCGCTCGCCACCTGCCCGGCGCCGTAAACCACCCCGATGGTGCGCACACCGCCGTTCGAGAGCGTCGGCACGTCGGCGAAGGTGGCCGTGCTCTGGGTGCCGCTGAGCGTGAGGGTGCGCGAGACGCCCGGCTGCGAGAGGGTCACCTCCAGGGTGCCGGTCTGACCGTTCCGGTTGACCGTCGCCGTCACATCGACGGTCGTCTGCACGTGCACGACACCGGCCCACCAGCCCGTCGAGAGAGACGGACGCGTCGTTTCGAGGGCGAAGCCACCGCCGGGCGCATCGACGACCGTGAACGAGCCGTCCTGAACCCACGTACCCGTGCCGCCGGCGGGGATGTGGAAGCGGTAGGCGAGGGTGGTCTGCCCCGCCGCCCACGGCTGGCCCGTCGCCGGGTTCGTCGTGACGCTCGCCGGGATGTTGAAGCGCAGCGTCCCGTTCGACACCGTTGCCGCGGGCGTCTCACCGACGTAGACGAGCAGGTTGCCGCTGGCGACGACGACGCTGGCGGTGGCGGCGTTCTTGCCGAAGATCGCGGTGCTGAGGCCCGCCGGCAGGAGCGACACGCTCGCCGCCTGCGTCGGGTCGACGGAGGTGAGGGTCGTCGTGACGGCGCCGGTGAGCGCCTGGTTGTTCGCGTCGCGGAGCGTCGTGCCGACCGGCGCGGAGACGGTCGCCTGCGGCGCCGCCGTGCCGCCGCTCGGCGGTGCCGCCGCCGAGGTCGTCGCGCTGATGGGCGCCGTCGTCCCCGCGCTCGTCGTCGTGTTCGACTGCTGCCCGGTCTGCGTTCCACGGCTCGGGGCGCTCGGGCGCAGCACGCGCACCTGGAGCATCACCGAGCCGGTGTCGCTGAGCACGAGCGACTGAGAGACCGGCAGGTACCCCGTCGGCGATGCGTCGAGCCTCACGACCACGGGCGCGTTTGCCGTGGGGGCCTTGGCGTTGTGGATGCCGAAGGTGACCACGCCGCCCTTGGCCGTCCGCTTGTCGAGCGGGTCGCCGTAGGAATCCACGACGGTCACGGCGTCCGGACCGGTGAGGGACACGAGGAAGTCAGCGGAGAGGGGCTGGCCGGTGGCGGCGTCGACGAAGCTGACGCCTGCGGTGGTCTTCTGGGCTTCGACGCCAAGGACGACCTTGACGTTTTCGAAGGCGTCCTGCGCGGCGGTGATGTCGCAGGCCGAGAGAATGAGGGGTGTGCTGATCAGCGCCAGGCCGAGCGCCGCGCGAGTCAAGAGGGAAGGGGTCATCACGGGGTTGAACGACAGGTCTCCGGAGGGAGAGGGATGGGAATGGATTACTTGTGGGTGCCGAAGGAGAGGCCGAGCGAGACCATCGGGTAGACGCGGAAGCTCTCGACGCCGCGTTCGAGGGCGGGCGCCTGCTCGGCGGTCGGCCCGATCAGGCCCGTACCGGTCATTTCGATGCGCGGCTTGCCCGCGTACATCGCGCCGAGTTCGAACTCGACGCCGAAGCCGCCGCGCGCCGGGTTGCCGAAGCCGACGCCGAAGTAGGGCGCGACCGGGTTCTGGTAGCCGACCTGCCCGGTCAGCGTGCCGACGCGATCGGGCGTAAACGTCTTCTCGTCGGTCTGCCCGGCGTTGATCGTGTAAGGCGTGAGCGAGAACACGTGCGCGTTGGCCTCGGTCAGGTTGAGCACGAGGCCGCCGGTGAGGCGCAGCCCGCTGCCCATCGGGAAGAAGTCGGCCATGAGCTGGCCGCTTCCGGCGTGCCCGTCGGCGTTGTACTGGAGCGAGATGTCGTCCTTCTCGATCACGTCCGACCGCGAGTAGCCGAGGTAGCTGCCACCGAGGCGGACGTTGAACGTGGGGCTGACGGGATAGGAGACGTCGCCACCGAGGCCGAGCGTGGAGGCGCGAAGGGCGAAGCCGAACTGGGCCGAGGCCTCTGGGACGGAAAGAAGCAGCAGCGATGTCGCTGCTGAACAGATCAGGACGCGCATGGAACAGATGGGGGGCTGGTTCGAGACTGGAGGGTCCGTAGACGGGCTCTCTACAGAACGCGACAGACTTGTAACTAATCAGGGGGAAAACAAAAGCGAGCCTTAACAGAATCCTGACGCATCTCGCATCCAGCCATCCTCGCCGGTGGCGACGGACGTGGGGAGACAACCGCTTCACTGCGCCGCTCCCTCCGTTGCAGGCTCCGTCTCGATGTCCACGCTCCCGAGATGTATCGGCCAGGAGGGCGTACGCTAAAGAGGGCTCGCTAATTAGACAGTGTCCGTAGTCCAGCCGCCCCAACAGCATGAAAACACGGGGGGCATCTCACGTCGGCTAAGACTCCGGACACGCTCGGCTTCAAACGAGACCGATTGTGCCCCCTGACGCCTCGGCTCCGTAGATGCTCGGGAGGCGAGGCGCTCGGTACGTGTCGTAACGTGGTGGTGCACCCGTCCCGACTGCCGATGCGCCACTTCTCCCGTCCTGTCCTCGCCGCCGCCCTCGGCGCTGCTGCCCTCACGGCCCAGCCCGCTGTCGGCGCAGCTCTCCGACCGCGTCCCGCCGATCCTCGACTCCGGCGGGCGGCTGTCGACCGAGCAGGCCGCGCTCGACATCCGCCATTACGACCTCGCCGTCCGCGTCAACCCGGAGACGAAGCGCATCGCCGGGCGGCTGACGGCGACCGTCGACATCGTCGCGCCGACCGATGTGCTCGTGCTCGACCTCGACACCACGTTCGCCGTGCCATCGGTGGTGGTCGATGGGGCGGCGGCGCCGATGACGCGGCGCGGCGGGCAGCTCTGGATCGGCCTCGGGCGCACGCGGATGCCGGGGACGCGCATCGTCGCCACGGTCCGCTACGAAGGCGCCCCGCGCGTCGCCGTGCGCCCGCCGTGGGACGGCGGCTTCACGTGGGCCTCGACCGCCGACGGGCGCCCGTGGATCGCCACGAGTTGCCAGACCGAAGGCGCCGACCTGTGGTGGCCCGTCAAGGACCATCCGTCCGACGAAGCCGACTCGATGTCGATCTCCGTCGCCGTGCCGACCGGCCTCGTCGTCGCCTCCAACGGACGCCTCGCAGGCATCGACGAGGGCGAGACGCTCGCCTCCGACGTGCCCGGCGCGGCACCGTCGGGCGCGTGGCACACGTACCGCTGGAAGACGCACTACCCCGTCAACAACTACGGCATCGCCCTCAACATCGCGCCCTACCGCGTCATCGAGGACACGTACGAGAGCGTCACCGGCGAGACGATCCCCGCCGTCTTCTACGTCCTCCCGGAGCGCTACGACGACGCGCTCCGGCAGTGGCCAGAGTTCAAGGCGCACGTGCGCTTCTACGAGGAGGCCGTCGGGCCGTACCCGTGGCGGCGCGACAAGTACGGCATCGCCCACACGCCGCATCTGGGGATGGAGCACCAGACGATCAACGCCTACGGCTCGACCTTCACCGACGCGCCCGACGGCTTCGACTGGCTCCACCACCACGAGTTCGGCCACGAGTGGTGGGGCAACCTCGTCACCGCGAGCGACTGGCGCGACTGGTGGATCCACGAGGGCTTCTGCTCCTACATGCAGCCGCTCTACGTCGAGCTCGCGACGCGAGGGCACCGCGCCGCCGCCGTCGCAACCGCCTTCCGCAACGCCGCCTCGGGCCCCGCGCGAAACCGCTTCGACCGCCGCCCCACGCGAGCTCCCGCTCAGTCGGCGGAAGGCAACATCTCCGACATCTACAACAAGGGCGCGCTCGATCCTCAACGCGCTCCGCGGCGACGATGGGCGACGAGGCCTTCTTCCGCTCCCTGCGCCGCATGGCCTACCCGACGCCCGAGGCCGAGCGCTCGCCGCAACCCCGCCCGCTTCGCCTCGACCGACGACTTGATGCGCACCGCGAGCGCCATCGCCGGGCGCGACATGGCGTGGTTCTTCGAGGTCTACCTGCGCCAGCCCGCCCTCCCGCGCCTCGTCGAGACCCGCACCGGCGCCAGACTCTCGCTGCGGTGGGACGTGCCGAACGGCCTGCCCTTCCCGATGCCGGTCGAGGTCGAGATCGACGGCACCGTCCGCCGCATCGAGATGCCCGGCGGCGCCGCCACCGTCGCCCTCCCGAGCGCGAGCAGCCGCGTAACCGTCGACCCGTCGGAGTGGCTGCTGCGCGTGGCCGAGTGATGGGGGATTGGGACTTGGAGAAGGGGTTTGCGGATCGTGCGCCGGGCAGGCGTGCTGCCTCTGCGGCCCCAACCTGTTCGGGTCCCCGCACCTGACAGGTTTCGCACCATCGTCCGCAGGCGAACGTGGAGGCGTATTCTGCGCGGTCGATTCCGATTCCCTGCCGATGCGCTCCGCCCTGCTCCTCCTCGTCCTCGTCACCGTCGCCCCGGCCGCATCGGCGCAGGTGCCGACCGGCGCGCGGCAGATGGTCGTCGTCGTGACGCCCTCGTGGACGGCGACGACGGGCACGATGCAGCGCTACGAACGCGCCAGCGCGCGGGCGCGGTGGCGGACGGTCGGGCGCGGCGGTGCCGGTCGTCGTCGGGCGCGGCGGCCTCGGGTGGGGACGCGGCCTGCACGGCGACGGCGGCGGGCGAAGCGCGGCGCCTCGCCGGTCCGGTGAAGCAGGAGGGCGACGGGCGCGCCCCGGCGGGCGTCTTCCGCCTGACCGAAGCCTTCGCCTACGCGCCCGCATCCCGAGCCGCCTCCCGCTCCGCATCGCCACCGCCGACCTCGAATGCGTCGACGACGTGGCGTCGAGCCGCTACAACGAGGTCATCACGCGCCCGGCAGTCGCCCGACTACGGCTCGCCACGAGGAGATGCGCCGCCCCGACGACCTGTACCGCGCGGGCGTCGTCGTCGCCCACAACGACGCCATCGGGCCTGCCGGGCGGCTCGCCGGGCGCGGCTCGTGCATCTTCCTGCACCAGTGGGGCGGCCCCGGCGACACGACGAGCGGATGCACCGCCATGGCCGCCCGCCCCCTCGACGCCCTCGTCGGCTGGCTCGACGCCGCCCGCGCGCCCGTGATGGTGCAACTCACCGCCGCCGCCCACCGGTCGCTGCGCCGCGCGTGGCGGTTGCCGTGATGGGGCACGCACGGGCCGCGTGGTGGGGCGGTGGGGGTCGGGCCGCGCGCGGGGACGGCGGGGCGATGTGGGGACGATTGCGCACGGACGGCCCCCGGTAGAGACGCATCGCCGATGCGTCTCTACGTCGCACCGCCACCGCACACGGTCCACGCGGCCCCATCGCGCCCCGCGCCGGGCGGGAGAAACCCCCAAACGGCGAACACCTGTCAGGTTGGGGACCTGACAGGTGTTCGCGCCGCCGCAACCGCGGTCAGATGTTCATCGGGATGCCGTAGGCGACCTTGACGGCCTCCAGGACGGCTTCCGAGAGCGTCGGGTGCGGGTGGATGGCCTCCATCAGCGTCTCGCCCGTCGCCTCGGCGGCCATCGCGAGCGACGACCTCGGTGATGAGTTCGGTCGCTTCCGGGCCGACGATGTGCGCGCCGAGGATCTCGCCGTAGCGCGCGTCGAGGACGATCTTGACGAAGCCGCCGGTGTGCCCGATCGCCGACGCCTTGCCCGACGCCGCGAACGGGAAGACGCCGACCTTGATGTCGCGCCCGTCCTCGCGCGCCTTGGCCTCCGTCAGCCCGACCGAGCCGATCTGCGGCTGGCAGTACGTGCAGCCGGGGATCGCCGACTTGTTGAGCGGGTGCGGATGGCCGTCGAACTTGCCCTCGCCGGCGGCGATGTGCTCGATGCAGGCGATGCCCTCGTGCGAGGCCTTGTGCGCGAGCCACGGCGCACCGGCGACGTCGCCGATGGCGTGGAAGCCCGCGGCGCCCGTGAAGCCCCACTCGTCGATCTTGATCTCGCCGCGCTCGGCGCGGATGCCGACCGTTTCGAGGCCGATGTTCTCGACGTTGCCGGTCACGCCGACCGCCGAGAGCACCTGGTCGCATTCGAGCACCTGCTCGCCCTTGGCGGTCTTCACGCGCACCTTGAGGGCGCCGTACTCGCCGTCGACGCCCTGCACCTGCGAGCCGGTCATGACCTTGATTCCCATCTTCTTGTACGCCTTCTCGAGCTCCTTCGACACGTCGGCGTCCTCGACCGGCACGAGGCGGTCCTGCACCTCGACGACCGTCACCTCGGTGCCCATGAAGTGGTACACGTAGGCGAACTCGACGCCGATCGCGCCCGCGCCGACGACGACGAGCCGCTTGGGCTTCTCCGTCTGCGTCATCGCCTCCTTGTAGGTGATGATGCGCCGTCCGTCGACCGGGAGCGGCGGGATCTCGCGCGCCCGCGCGCCCGTCGCCACGATGATGTGGCGCCCGGTGACGGTCATCGGCTCACCGATGGCCTTGCCGTCCATGTCGGTCGACGGCTCGACGGAGAGCGTGCCGCGGCCCGGTGATCGTCGCGGCGCCGAAGTGGACCGTGATCTTGTTCTTCTTCATCAGGTACTCGACGCCCTTGTTCATCTTCGCCGCCACGCCGCGGCTGCGGGCGATGACGCGCGGGAAGTCGGGCGTGAGGGTGCCGGAGAGGCCGTAGGACTCGGCGTTTTTGGCGTCGGCGACGAGTTCGGCGCTCTTGAGGAGGGCCTTCGTCGGGATGCAGCCGATGTTCAGGCAGACGCCGCCGAGCTTGTTCTTCTCGATGACGGCGGTCGTGTAGCCGAGCTGGGCGGCGCGGATGGCGGTCTCATAGCCGCCAGGGCCGGTGCCGACGACGACGACGTCGTAGGACGCGTTTGCCATTGCAAAACGGGGGTTGGGTTGTGGATGCCCCCAAGATACCGCCCCGACGCCCTGCCCCGGCGCGCAGCGCAGTGACGGTGGACGTGGGTGCGTCGGTCTTTCCCCTCCTGCTTCTACGCGCTGAACCGAAGGTCCCCGTAGGGGAACGCGCTCCGAAGCGGACCTCATTCCCACGCGTGAGCGAGGTGCCCGACGGGCAGAGGGGGCGTACCACCGCCCCGTCACAGGAAGCCAGATCGCCCCTCGACGCGTTCCGCCGCCCTGCTCTGCCCGCCGCCTTCGATGCCCCTGCCCCTCCCCGACGCCTTCACCGGCGCCCTCTCGGTCACCTACCGCCTGCCGGCCCGCACCGCCGACGAGGCCGCCGCCTTCGCCGACGCGCTCCTGCTCGAACAATCGATCGAGACGCCGCGCAGCGTCGCCGCGCGCTACCCGTTCGTGCGCGACCGCCTGATGGGCCACGTCGAATCGGTCGACGAGGATGGAGAGGGCGCGTACGTCGCGCGCCTGAGCCTGCCGACGTTCACCGCCGCGACCGATCCGGCGCAGCTGATGAACGTCGTCTTCGGCAACGCCTCGCTGCACGCGGGCGTCGATCTGGTCGGATTCGATGTGCCCGACGCCGTCCTCGTACACGGCCGCTACGGACCGGCGTTTGGCGCCGATGGCCTCCGGCGGATGGCGGGCGATCCGGCGCGTCCGCTCATCGCAAGTGCGCTCAAGCCCGCCGGGCTCACCGCGCACGAACTCGCCGACGTCGCCCACCGCCTCGCCCTCGGCGGCTGCGATGTCGTCAAGGACGACCACTACCTCTCGATGCAGCCGACGGCGCCGTTCGCCGAGCGCGTCGTCGCGGTCGTCGGGGCGCTCGACGCGGCGGCGCAGGCGACCGGGCGGCGCACGCGCTACGCGCCGAACGTCTCGGGCGCGCCCGATGTCGTCCTCGCCCAGGCCGAGCAGGCCGTCGCCCTCGGCGCCGACGCGCTCCTCGTCGCCCCGATGCTCGTCGGGCTTCCGGCCATGCTCGCGCTCGTGCGCTTCGGCGTGCCGATCCTCGCGCATCCGGCGTTCTCCGGCACCGTCAAGGCGCCGCTCGACGTGGTGACGGGGCAGATCTTCCGCCTCTACGGCGCCGACGCGGTGATCTTCGCCGGCCACGGCGGACGCTTTTCGGTCTCGGTCGATGCCTGCCGCGCCGTCGCCGCTCGTGCCCTCGGCCCGATGGGACCGGTGCGACCCGCCCTCCCGACACCCGCGGGCGGGATGACGCGCGAGCGCGCCGCCGAACTCGTCGGCGTCTACGGACGCCGCGCGATGCTCCTCGTCGGCGGCAGCCTCCTCGACGCCCCCGACATCACCGCCGCCACCCGCGCCCTCGTCGCCGCCGCCGAAGCCGCGACGGCGGACGCGGAGGGCTGACGGGATCGGCGCCCGTCCCGAACACGTTTCGCCGCAGCCGTCTCCAAACCTGTCAGGTCCGGGAGACCTGTCAGGTTCACCCGCTTGCATTCTCTCGTCCCCGATGTCCGACCCCACGCCCTCCACCGAGACCACGCCCCACGTCCGCGCCTTTCGTGACGACGGCGAGGCGTTCGGGTGGGACAGCGTCGGCGTGCACGCCTACAAGCCCGTCGGCACGCATTTCCGCGACATCACGCGGCAGGTGCTCTTCGACGGAGACGCCGCGCCGGGGGTCGAGGTGCGCTACTTCGAGATCGCCCCCGGCGGCCACTCGACGTTCGAGCGGCACGCGCACGTCCACGCCGTGATGATCCTGCGCGGACGCGGACGCGTGCTCGTCGGCGACGCGGTGACCGCCGTCGGCGAGCGCGACCTCGTGCGCGTGCCGCCGATGCACTGGCACCAGTTCCGCGCCGACGCCGACGCGCCGCTCGGCTTCCTCTGCCTCGTCGCCTGCGACCGCGACCGCCCCCAGCGCCCCACCGACGACGAGGCGGCGGAGTTGGCCCGTCACCCCGAAATCGGCTCGTTCATCCGCCTCTGACGGCGCGAAGTCCCCCGTCTTACTGCCGCACCGTCACGCGGTCTTGAACGACGAAGGAGCCGGGGAAGGTGCCGCCGACGCTGCGGGCGGCGGTGGTGGCCTCGCCGCGCGTCGCGTAGTTGCCGACGCGGACGCGGTAGTACGGCGCGCGGTAGACGGTGTAGATCTCGGGCGTGCCGCCGTTGGCGCGGCGCCACCACGTCATCGCGTCGGCGACGCGGCGGTCGGCTTCGTCTTTGTCGGACGACTGGAAGATCTGTACGCGATAGCCGGTGATGGTCCGCAGCGTCGTGCCGCCGCTCGGGCGGTCGGGGCGCGTCGTGCCGGACGTCGGCGCCGGGTCGGGGCGCTCGGGCGCGGCGGCGGTGGCGTTGTCGAGGAGCGTCTGCGGCACGTCGTGCACAACGGCCGGCACGGCCGACGCGGGCGCGTCGGCGGGATAGGCGGACGGGTCGAAGGTCTCGGTCCCGGCCAGTTCGACGCGCGGCGCGGCAGGGCGGACGGGCACATCGGGGCGCGTGGCCGTGCGGGCGGGCGTACAGGCGGAGACGGCGAGGAGCGCCACGAGCGGGAGCAGGCGCAGCGCAGGCGAGAGGCGGCGGGCGGGCAGGGAGGGAAGCATTCGAGCAGGCGGGGTCACGGATGGCCTCCAATCAACGGCGCCGCCCCTGCCCCGCCCTGCGCAAAACGTGGAAAGAATCCCCGCACGCGAGCGTCGACGCTTCGACACGCGCAGCCGCCGGAGACGGAAGACGAAGCGGTCCAGAGGCACCGGGGAGGGGCGGTGCAGGTCCTCGGCCGCCGCCAACGTTCCCCCACACGCAGACGCCTCACCATCAACACCCAACTCCTCAAGCCCCCGTCACACCCCTGCGGGCGCGTCGAGGTCGTAGCGTTTGCGCTTTTCCCAGAGCGTCTTTTTGGAGATGCCGAGCTGCTCGGCAACGTCGGCGTAGGTGCCGGTCGAGCGGGCGAGGGCGTCGGCGATGTAGGCGCGTTCGAGGTCTTCGAGCGTCTCGCCGATGGGGAACGAGAAGCCACCGCGCGCCGAGGCGTCGGCGCCGTCGTCGCCCGGAAGCGATGTCAGCACGAGCGCGTCGGTGCCGATGCGGGGGCCGCGCGAGAAGATCAGCGCCCGCTCGATGGCGTTGCGCAGCTCGCGGACGTTGCCCGGCCAGGGATGGGCCAGCAGCCGCGCCTCGGCCTCCGGCGTGAAGCCCGTCGCCTCGCGCCCGAGCGAGTGCCCGATCTCCGCGAGCGCCGCGTGGGCCAGCACGAGCACGTCGCGCCCGAGCTCGCGCAGCGGCGGCAGATCGACCGAGACGACGTTGAGCCGGTAGTACAGGTCGCGCCGGAACGCCTTCTCCGATACCAGGCGCGCCAGATCGGCGTTCGTTGCGCACACGACGCGCGTCGAGACCGGGATCTCGTCGAGGCCTCCCAGCCGCCGCAGCGTGCGGCTCTCCAGGAACGAGAGCAGCTTGGCTTGCAGCGCCGGACTCATCGAGTCGACTTCGTCCAGGAAGACCGTGCCGCCCTCGGCCACCTCGAGGAGGCCCGGCTTGCCCTGCCGCGCGTCGGTGAAGGCGCCCTTTTCGTAGCCGAACAGTTCGGCTTCGAGGAGATTGTCGGGGAAGGCGGCGCAGTTGAGTTCGAGGAACCGCCCCGACCCGCGCACCGATGTGTGGTGGATCGCGCGGGCGACGAGGTTCTTGCCGGTGCCGGTCTCGCCGCACAGGAGAACCGTCGCGTCGGGCGCGTCGGCGAGGGTGCGGAGCGTGGCGCGGACGGCCTCGATGGCCGGATGATCGCCCAGAATGGCGTCGATGCCGAAGCGCGAGCGCTCGCGCTGCCGGAGCGCGTCGAGCTCCTCGCGGGCGCCGTGGAGTTCGAGCGTCCGCGCAAGCAGCGCCCGCATCTCCTCCAGATTGATCGGCTTTTGCAGGTAGTGGAGCGCGCCGAGTTGCATCGCCTCGACCGCGCTCCGCACCGACGAGTGCGCCGTCATCACCAGCACGGGCACCGCGACGCCGCGCGCGGTGAGGGCGCGGAGCAGGTCGAGGCCCGACACGTCCGGCATCAGCAGGTCCGTGAGGACGAGGTCGGGCACGAGGCCGCCGTCGAGCGCGGCGAGGGCCTCGGTGGCCGAGGTGAACGGGTGCGCGTCGTAGCCGTCGCGGCGCAGGACGCTCTCGAACAGACGTCCGAGTTGGGGCTCGTCGTCGACGATGAAGATGCAGCGGCGCACGAATCGCGGGGGATGCCGGGGACGACGGGGATGCCGGGGGCGGGGCGAACGGGCAGACGAACGGACCCACCGGAGGCGTGGGAAAATCCCTGACGCCAACCTACGGGACCGCCCCCCCCGTCCGCCAAACGCGCGAGGGCATTTCGCACGTTCACACGACCATTCGTTTCATTCGCTGCCGCATCGCCCGTCCCCGCACGCCGTCAGCCGAGCACGTGGAGCGCCGACGGGAGCACGCGCGCCTCGACCTCGACGGCCGCCGTGGTGACGACCTCGCCGTCGGCGTGGACCGCGCAGGGCGTGCCGAGGGTGACCGTGATGCGCCGCGCCCGCGCCATCCGGACACCCGACGCGCGTCCGTGGCGGCCGCGCATCGAGAGGGCGAGGAGGAAGGGGATGCGCCGGAGCGGCTGATCGGCGACCGTGCACACGTCGAGCCAGCCGTCGTCGGGCGACGGCGCCGGGCGTGAGGTAGAAGCCGCCGCCGGAGCACGTTCCGTTGCCGACGGTGCAGAGGAAGAACGGGCCGTCGAAGAACGGCGGAGCGTCATCATCCCCCCTCCACATCGTCCGAGAGCGCGACGCGGGCGTGGGGCGACTGCCACCCGCGGAGGGCGGCCCAGACGGCGACGAGGTAGCCGACGACCCCGCCGAGGCGCTTGAAACGCGGCGCCTCGGCAGCCACGCGCGCGTCGAGGCCGACGCCGAGCGTGTTCGCGCACGACGCCGTGTGCCATGGGCCGCCCGCCTCCGTGCGCCAGCGCAGCGCAATCGCGTCGAGTGGGCGCGGCGTGGCTGTCGCGAGCGCGGCGATGGCCTCCTGCCACCGGCGCGGCGCGCGGAGAATTTTGACGTAGTCGTTGCCGGTGCCGAGCGGCACGACCCCGAACGGCACCGGCGGCGCCCCGTCGGCGACCGCGTCGAGGAGGCCCTCGGCGACCTCGTGGACGGTGCCGTCGCCCCCGACGGCCACGACGGCATCGACATCGCCGGACGTGGCGAGCAGGTGCGCGATGCGGACGGCGTCGCGGGGACGGGCGGTCGGGTAGAGCGTCGCGTCGAGACCGGCGCTCTGGGCGGCGGCGAGGACGGCCTCGGCGAGGGCGCCGGTGCGGCCGCTGCGCGCGGCGGGGTTGAGGACGAGCGCGACACGCATCGGGCGGAGGTCTGGGCGAAGGTCTGGGAGGACGCCCAAGATCGCACGGGCGCCGCACGAATGCGCCGGACCTTTTCGCGGGCCTCCGGACTTTCACTCGTCACTGAAACTGCCCGCCGATGCCGCCTCCCGCTGCGCCACCCCCGGACGTCCTTGCCGACGCCGCCCACGCGGTCGTGCCCGCCGTGATGTCGGTGGCGCCGCACGAGGCCGTGCCGGGCGACGGAATCGCGGCGGTTCTGCCCGCTGCCGTGCCGCACGGGCCGTCGGGTCGGGCCGTGTCGCTCGGGCGGATCGAGGCGGTCGTCGGGGCGGAACTCGGCGCGTTTCGCACGCACTTCCGCGCGGCGATGCGGTCGGACGTGCGCCTGCTCGACCTCGTCACCCGCTACGTGCTGCGGCAGAAAGGCAAGCAGCTGCGGCCGCTCCTCGTGCTCCTCTCGGCCAAGGCCGCGGGCGGCGTCACCGACGGCACGCACCGCGCCGCCGCGCTCGTGGAGCTTCTCCACACGGCCACGCTCGTCCACGACGACGTCGTCGACGACTCCGAGCGGCGGCGCGGATTTCATTCCGTCAGCGCGCTCTGGAAGCGGAAGGTGGCGGTTCTCTTCGGCGATTTCCTGCTCTCGCGCGGCCTCCTGCTCGCCCTCGACGCCAAGGACTACGCGACGCTCCACCTGCTCTCCGACGCCATTCGCCGGATGTCGGAGGGCGAACTGCTCCAGATCGAGAAGACGCGCCACCTCGACCTCGACGAGCCGACGTACTTCCGCATCATCTCCGACAAAACCGCCTCGCTCATCGCCGCCTGCACCGCATCCGGCGCCCGCTCGGCAGGGGCCGACGACGCGACCGTCGAGCGGATGCGTGCCTACGGCGAGGCGCTCGGGCTCGCGTTCCAGATCCGCGACGACCTGTTCGACTATGGCCTCGACGATGTCGGCAAGCCGCTCGGCATCGACGTGCAGGAGAAGAAGCTGACGCTGCCGCTCATCCACGCCCTCCGCGAGGCGCCCGCGGCGGAGCGCAAGGCGATCCTCGCGCTCGTGCGCAAGAAGACGAAGACCCGCGCCGACGCCCGCCGCGTCGCCGACTTCGCCATCGACGGCGGCGGCCTCGCCTACGCCCGCGACCGCATGACCGCCCTCGCCGACGAGGCCCGCGGCCACGCGGCGGCGCTGCCCGCGTCCGAGGCCCGCGACGCGCTCGTCGACCTGGTGACGTTTGCGGTCGAGCGGCGGCGGTGAGGTGGTGGATATGAGGGGCTGTATATGCAGTGGCACCTCCGCCTCTTCTGATCCGTCTTTCCCGCGAAAGCGGGAATCCAGAAGGGGTCACGCACAGCGCTCTGCATTCTGGGTCCCCGCTTTCGCGGGGATGACGGACGTCATCAACACATTCTGAGTGCTGTGAGTTGGGGGGGCGTCGGTCGTCGGTCGTCTGGGATGCCCCGGCCTCGTCGGCGTACCTTCGGGCATCGACCCATCCCCTGATTCCAATGTTCGGAAGCCGCCCCACCTTCGCCTCCGCCGAGACCATCCGCACCGGCCTCGCCTCCGGCGCCGTGCTCCTCGACGTGCGCACGCCCGACGAGATCGCCGGGGGCACGCTCGACGGCGCCCTCCACGCCGACGTGAACGGGCCGGGTTTCGACGCCGCCGCGCGCGCGCTCGACGCCTCGCGCACGTACTACGTCTACTGCCGCTCTGGCGCCCGCAGCGAGACGGCGACGAAGCACCTGCGCAGCCTCGGCCTCGACGCCCACAACGCGGGCGGCTTCGAGGGCCTCGTGCGCGACGGGTTCGACGTGGCGGGGTAACGTGGGGGACGGTGGGGGCGGTTGATGCGTCCGCACGTTCGGTGGGGGGCGGGTCAGAGACCCGCCCCTACGTCGCACGGTCACCGCGCATGGCCCGTCGCACGGTCACCGCGTATGGCCCGTCGCACGGTCACTGCGCATGGCCCGCCCGCGGTCCGCCCGCAGTCCGCCGCACCGCCCCCCGCACGGTCCGCCGCACCGTCGCCGCACATGACCCGAGCGCCTCTCGGCCGCGCCGAAGATTCGGTGGCGCGGGGACGCGGCGCGGGGCGATGCGTTGACGGCGGCACCGACTGCTCCCCCTCCCCGCCGAATGGACGCCCCGACCGACACGACCGAGACGGTCACGCCCGAAACCGATTCCCCCGAGACGACCGCCGTCGCGGCACCGACGCGCAGCACCGCGCCGCTCGACCTGGCCGCCGAGGTCGCCATCCGGCGCACGTTCGGCATCATCTCGCACCCGGACGCCGGTAAGACGACGCTCACCGAGCAGCTCCTTCTGCTCAGCGGCGCGATCCACCTCGCCGGCGATGTGCGGGCGCGCAAGACCGGGCGGCAGGCGACGTCCGACTGGATGGCCATCGAGCGCGAGCGCGGCATCTCCGTCACCTCGTCGGTGATGCGGCTCGACTACGGCGGGCGGGCGCTCAACCTGCTCGACACGCCGGGCCACGAGGACTTTTCCGAGGACACCTTTCGCGTCCTCACCGCCGTCGACTCGGCGCTCATGGTCATCGACTCCGTCAAGGGCGTCGAGAGCCGCACGAAGCAGTTGATGGACGTGTGCCGGATGCGCGACACGCCGATCCTCACCTTCGTCAACAAACTCGACCGCGAGGGCCGCGACGGCTTCGACCTGCTCGACGACATCGAGACGAGCCTGGGAATCGAGGCCGTGCCCATCACGTGGCCCGTCGGCAAGGGCGGCGACCTGAAGGGGCTTTATCATCTGCTCGACGACACCTTCATCCCCTACACCGGCGGCGGGCTCAGCGAGCCGGTCCAGCTCGACGGCCCGGCTGACCCTGCGCCTCGACGCGCTCGCCGGGCGCCACGCCGCCACGCTCCGCGACGAGGTCGAGCTCCTGCAGGGCGCCGGCTCGGCGTTCGACGTCGAGGCCTACCTCGCCGGGCGGCAGACGCCGGTGCTCTTCGGGTCGGCCATTCGCACGTACGGCATCCGCGAACTCCTCGACACGTTCGTCGAGATCGCCCCGGCGCCGCTTCCGCGCGAGACGACGACGCGCACCGTGCAGCCCGGCGAGGACACCTTCACCGGCGTCGTCTTCAAGATCCAGGCGAACATGGACCCCGCGCACCGCGACCGCATGGCGTTCGTGCGCGTGTGCTCCGGCAGGTTCGAGCGCGGCCTGAAGGTGCGCCACGTGCGCATGGAGCGCGACATCCGCCTCGCCAACGCAACCGCCTTCTTCGCCCAGGACCGCAGCGGCGTCGAGGAGGCCGTCGCGGGCGACATCATCGGCCTGCCCAACCACGGCACGCTCCGCATCGGCGACACGCTCACCGAGGGCGAGGCGCTGCGCTTCACCGGCATCCCGAGCTTTGCGCCCGAGCACTTCCGGCGCGTCCGCATCGACAACGCGCTCAAGGCCAAGCCGCTCGAAAAGGGCCTCCTCCACCTGACCGAGGAGGGCGCGATCCAGCGCTTCCGCCCGCTCCTCTCCAACGACCACATCCTCGGCGCCGTCGGCGTGCTGCAGTTCGACGTCGTCCTCGCGCGCTTGCAGAACGAGTACGGCGTCGAGGCGCACCTGAGCGCGACGCCCTACGAGGCCGCGCGGTGGGTCGAGGCGTCGTCCGATGCCGAACTGGAGGCGTTCGTGCAGAAGGAGGCCTCGCGCCTCGCCCGCGACCACCACGGCGACCTCGTGCTGATGGTCGAGAGCGCGTGGTGGCTCGCGCACGTGCAGGACCGCTGGCCCGGCGTGCAGTTTCACGCCACGCGCACGCACGCCTGAACCACGCCGGATCACCGGGAGGTGCACCGGGGCACGAGCCGGTTCGGCCGAGCGCGTGGAAGCGGACGATGAACTTTCGTCAGGACGGCTCGGTTTGAGCACGCCCTTTCCCGCCCTCCCCGTCGCTTCCGTGGTTCGTGCTCCGCTGGATTCGTTCCTCTACATGAGCAAAGCCGTTGCGCCGTTCAGCGACGCGGCCCTCGAAGACCTGCTCGTGCGGTCCAGGCGCTACAACGTGCTCCGGGACGTGACGGGCCTGCTGCTCTACGACTACCAGCCGACGCTGAAACTCGGGCAGTTCTGCCAGTACATCGAAGGGCCCCCCGAGGCCGTGAGCGACGTGCGGTCGCGGATCGTGACCGACCCCCGCCACGGGGCGATCCGCGTTCTCCACAAAGGCCCCGCGGCCGCGCGCCTGTTCGCGTCCTGGGCGATGGGTTACATGCCGGCATCGTCGCTGCCGGACGTCGAAGGCTTCCGCAGCCTCCTCGACGTGGACCTGCCGAACGCGGGCGCCGACAAGCGCCCGGCGGCTCTGCTGCGCGTCTTCCTGGAGATGTCCAGTTACCCCAAGCCGCTGTAGCCGAACGGACCGCTGGCCCTGCGTCCCACGCTGAACGCGGCGATCTGACGGCCATAGCGCGCATTCGGGTGCGCAGGAGCAGGATGCATCGGGCCCCTACCGAACGTCACGTTCGCGCCCAACGCCGCAACGCGCCTCACCCCGCCGCCACCGGGTGCCGCGTCTCGCCGGCGCCGTAGACGACGAACTTCTGCGTCGTGAGCGCCTCCAGACCCATCGGGCCGTAGGCGTGGAGCTTGGTCGTCGAGATGCCGATCTCCGCGCCGAGGCCGAGTTCGCCGCCGTCGGAGAACCGCGACGAGGCGTTCACCAGCACGACCGACGCGTCGATCTCCGCCACGAAGCGCCGGGCCGTCGGCAGGTCGTTGGTGGCGATGACCTCCGAGTGGTTCGAGCCGAAGCGCGCGATGTGCGCCGCCGCGTCGTCGAAGCCGCCCACGACGCGGACGGCGATGACGAGGTCGAGGAATTCGGCGGCGTAGTCGTCGTCGGTCGCGGAGGCCGCGCCGTCGACGAAGGCGAGCGTTTCGGCGCATCCGCGGATCTCCACGCCTGCCGCCGCGAGCGCACGACCGGCGACGGGCAGGAATGCGGCGGCGATGTCGCGGTGGACGAGGAGCGTTTCGAGCGCATTGCAGACGCCAGGACGCGACGCCTTTCCGTCGAGAAGAATCCGCCGCGCCACCTCGAGATCGGCCCTTGCGTCGACGTACAGGTGGCAGACGCCCTTGTAGTGCTGGATGACCGGGATGCGGCTGTGCTCGTCGACGAAGCGGATCAGCCCCTCGCCGCCGCGCGGAATCACGAGGTCGATGAGGTCGCTCATCCTCAGCATCTCGGTCAGCGCCGCACGGTCGGTCGTCGGCAGGAGCGTCACGGCGGCCGTCGGCAGGCCGAGTTCGGCGAGGGCGTCGTGGAGGGCGGCGGCGATCGCGTGGTTCGCATGGAACGCTTCGGAGCCGCCGCGCAGCACGACCGCGTTGCCGGACTTGAAGCACAGCGCCGCCGCATCGGACGTGACGTTCGGGCGCGCCTCGTAGATCATCGCGACGACGCCGAGCGGAATCCGCCGCCGCGACACCTCGATCCCACTCGGACGCCGCTCGACGGCCGACGTCTCGCCGACCGGATCGGCGAGCGCCGCCACGGCCCGCACGGCATCGGCCATCCCCGCAATCCGGGCGCTGTCGAGGCGCAGCCGGTCGCGCATCGCCGCCGTGATGCCAGCGTCGTCGGCGCTCGCGAGGTCGCGCGCGTTGGCGTCGAGGATCGCCGCTTCGTGGGCGACGAGCGCATCGGCCATCGCGTGGAGGGCGCGGTTCTTGGCCGCCGTCGGGAGCGTGGCGAGCGTCCGCGCGGCGGCGCGGCAGGCGGCGATGCGGTCGCGGAGTGTCGGTGTGGAGGTGGAAGCGTCGGTCACGGATCGGGCGTCGGAGGGAGGGCAGCGGCCAACGCGCGGGGCGATGGGGCGGTGCCGGGGCGTGGCACGCGCGGCCCGTGGTAGAGACGCATCGCCGATGCGTCTCTACGCCCCCGACGGGCAATGTCGGCCACGGCCCTCCACCCGCGCGGTGGCGGTGCGGCCCCCGGTGGCACGCGCGGCCCGTGGTACAGACGCATCGCGATGCGTCTCTACGCCCCCGACGGCCACATCCCCACCCCGTCATCCCGCCAGCACCAGGTCGTCGCGGTGCACCACGAACGCCGTGTGCGCGTAGCCGAGCACCGACGCGATGGCGTCGCTGCGGTGCCCGCGGATGCGCGCGACCTCGTGGGCGCCGTACTGCGACAGCCCCCGCGCGACGATCTCGCCCGACCCGTCGGCGACGATCTCGACCGCGTCGCCGCGCTCGAAACGTCCCTCGACGCCGACGATCCCCGACGGCAAGAGCGACGCCCCACGCTCCGCGATCGCCGCCGCCGCGCCCGCATCCACCAGAATCCGGCCCGACGGCGCGAGCGCGTGGCGCATCCAGTGCTTGCGCGCGTCGAGTGGCGACGACGAGCGGCGGAAGAGCGTGCCGTCGACCATGCCGTCGTGGAGGGCGGCGAGGGCGGCCGCGCGCGTGCCGCTGACGACGACCGTGTCGATGCCGCGGGCCGTCGCTTTCTCGGCGGCCTCGACTTTGGTGCGCATCCCGCCCGTCGCCGACGCGTCGTTCGCGCCGCCCGCCATCGCCCGAATCCGCGCGTCGATGCGCTCGACGACAGGCACGAGGCGGGCGCCGGGAGTGGTGCGCGGGTCGGCGTCGTAGAGGCCGTCGATGTCGGTGCAGATGACGAGCAGGTCGGCCCCGACGAGCGCGGCGACGTGGGCGGCGAGGTTGTCGTTGTCGCCGACCTTGATCTCCTCGACGGCGACGGTGTCGTTCTCGTTGACGATGGGGAGCGCGCCGAGCGCGAGCAGCCCGGCGAGGGTCGTGCGGGCGTTGAGGAAGCGCTGGCGGTGCTGCAAATCGTCGTGCGTGAGCAGCACCTGCGCACACGGACGGTCGATGAGGCGGCTCCAGTGCGCCATCAGGAGCGGCTGCCCGAGCGCCGCGAGCGCCTGCTTCTCGGCGATCGAGCGCGGACGCGCCGCCGCGCTCGGCTGCGTCGCCCGCCCCGCCGCGACGGCGCCCGACGAGACGACGACGATCTCGCGCCCGCGCCGCTGGCTCTCCATCACGAACTGCGCGATGCCGCCGAGATGCCGCGCGCTCGGCCCCTGCCCGTCCGGCGCCACGAGCGCGCTGCCGACCTTGACGACCGCCCGCGTCCACGGGCCGATGCGGGGAAGGGGAGCGCGGGAATCGTCGGGCACGGCGTCGTTCATTCGGGATCGGACAGGCAGGCGCGCACCAACGCCCGGCCCTCCGGCGCGGTGCCGCGGTGGCGGCGCTCCACCAACCGCCCGAAGCGGCTTATGGAGAAACGCCTGCACCCCTTTCCATCCGTCTTTCCCGCGAACGCGGGAATCCAGAGGGGGTCAAGCACAGCGCTCTGCATTCTGGGTCCCCGCTTTCGCGGGGATGACGGGCTTCATATGGAGTTGACCCGGTTTGGTAGACAATCTTCCACTTGTCCATCACCCCGAGGCCACCATGCCACACACGCGACCACCGTACCCACCTGAGTTTCGACAGCAGATCGTCGATCTCCACCGCGCCGGGCGCACCTTCGCCGAGCTCGCCGACGAGTTCGAGCCTTCCGAGCAGACCATCCGCGCCTGGGTCGCCCACGCCGAGCCCTCCTCCGGCGCCGCTGCGGCAGGCACGGCTCTCGATGAGCGCGACGAGCTTCGCCGACTGCGCAAAGAGGTCAAGCAGCTCCGCATGGAGCGCGAGATCCTCTCAAAAGCCGCGGCCTGGTTCGCCCGGGAGAGCAACGCCCTTCCCGGAAGCTCTTCGACTTCGTGAGGACGAATCAGGCCACCTATCCCGTCAACACGATGTGCCGCCTGCTCGGACTCTCGCGCAGCGGCTTCTACGCCCATGCCGATCGACCGGCGTCGGCACGAGCACAACGAGATCTCGTGCTCGCCGCGCAGATCCGGTCCATCCACACGCGCAGTGACGGCACGTATGGGGCGCCCCGTGTCCACGCCGAACTCAAGGACGACGGCGTGGCCATCGCCCGTAAGCGTGTGGCCCGTCTGATGCGCGCCGCTGGCATCGAGGGCGTGAGCCGACGTCGTGGGAGAGGGGAGGGGATATAGGACGAGGAGAGAGGGGGGGGGGGGGGAAGGAGGGGGAGTGGGATTCAAGAGGCGATAGAGGGGGGGGGGGCGGGAGGAAGGGAGGAAGGGGGGGGGGGAGGGGGGAGGGAGGAGGGGAAGAGAAGGGGAGAGGGGAGAGAGGAGGGGGGGAGAGGGAGGAGAGGGGGGAAAAAAGAGGAGGAAGGGGGAGGGAGGGGGGGGGAGGGGGGGGGGGGGGGAGGAGGAAGGGGGAGGAGGGGGGGGGGGGAAGGGGAGGGGGGGGAGGGGGGGAGGGAGAGTGAAGGGGGAGGGTGGTCGTGTAGCGGATCTTGTGGGTTCATTCCCCGACGGCGATGGACACCCTTCGACAACTTTCCGGTGAGGCACGCCTGAGCGTGCAGGACCGCGTCCGAGACGGCATCAAAGCCCTGCTCGAACAGATCATGGAGGAGGAGCTCTCGGCCCAACTCCGCGCCCGCCACCGCGAGCGCACCGACAGCCGCGCCGGCGAGCGCAATGGCCACTACACCCGTGGCCTCGCCACTGAGGTCGGCCCCATCGAGCAACTGCGCGTGCCCCGTGCCCGCGAAGGCCCACTGCTCACCGAAGTATTCGAGCGCTACCGGCGCATGACCGGCTCGTTGGAAGAGGCGGTCTTGGAGATGTACCTCCAGGGCGTCTCGACGCGCAAGATCGAGAAGATCACGGGCAAGCTCTCCGGCGTGCGCGTCTCGAAGGACGCGACGAGCCGCATCACGCAGCGCCTCGATGAGAGCCTCAATCAGTGGCGCGGTCGCCGCCTCGAGCACGCCTATCCCTACCTATATCTCGACGCGACGTACCTCAAGGCGGCGTGGACGGGAGCCGTCCGTGATGTAGCCGTCCTGGTGGCCGTCGGCGTGGACGAGCGGGGCTACCGCGAGGTGCTGGCCGTCGAGGCGGCCCCGGGTGAGCGCCGCGAGTCATGGCGTGGCCTGATCAAGGGGCTCGCCGAGCGCGGCCTTCGGGGCGTGCGCCTGGTCATCTCCGACGACTGCGAGGCGATCAAGAGCGCCGTGAAGGTCGAACTGAGCGGCTGCCCGTGGCAGCGGTGCGTGGTGCATTTCGAGCGGACGATCCTCGCACATGTGCCCCAGGCCGAGACGAAGGGCGTCGCGTCGGACCTGTGCGCAGTCTTGGCCGTGCATCGTCGAGAGACGGCGGAGGCAGCTCGCGTCGGCCTTTGCCGAGCGCTACGCGGGCGCGTTTCCGAAGGCTGCCGAGACACTGCGGCGAGGCCTTGGCGAATCGCTCACATTTAGGACTTTCCGTCGGTCATCACCGCTTGTGCGCACGACGAACGGGCTGGAGCGTCTCTTTCTCGAGGTCAAGCGCCGCACGCGCGTGGTGGGGGTGTTTCCCAGTCCAGAGAGCGCGCTGAATTTGTCGACGGTCGTGATGCTGCGCGTGTCAGAGGACTGGGCGCTCCGGCGCTATCTCGACATGGCACCCCTCCACGAGCTTTTTCACCAACCCACAACTTCCGCGACGTGACCCCGACGTGGCCCCGTCACAACCGTACGAGCGCCCAAAGCCGAGCATGCTCCAGACCTCGTGCAGCGGCACTTCACCGCAGATCGCCCCGACGCGCTCTGGGTCGCCGACATCACCTACGTGTGCACCTCTGCTCGGTTTTCTCTTCCTCGCGGTCGCGCTCGATGCCTTTAGCCGGCGAGATCGTCGGCTGGGCGATGGCGGGCCACCTGCGGAGGATCTGGTGCTGGCCGCACTCGACATGGCGGTGGCGCAGCGCAAGCCCGAGGGCGTCGTCCACCACTCGGATCACGGGTCGCCAGTACACGTCTCTGGCCTTCGGTGCCCGGTGCCGCGAGGCTGGTGTCCGCCCGTCGCTCGGCTCGGTCGGCGACTGCTACGACAACGCGATGTGCGAGAGCTTCTTCGCGACGCTCGAATGTGAACTGATCGACCGACATCGGTGGGCGACGAAAGCGGAGGCGCGGATGGCCGTCTTCCGCTTCATCGAGGGCTGGTACAATCCGCCCGTCGGCACTCGTCGCTCGCCTACCGCCTCGCCGTCAAACACGAGCAGCACTACCTTGCCACGCGGGCGCTCTCAAGCCCGTAACTGTCCACCGAATCGGGGCAACTCCATCCTCGACCAGAGCCCGTCGGTCAGCGGGCGCACGCACGACTCCGTGCGTTCCGTGAGCACGTGGCGAGCGGGAGCCCCGGCGCCTCGCTCTGGTCAGCGTTCGAGCGTCTGCGGGTCGTGTGCTACGCCGACAGCGGCTTCTCGGGGATCGAGACGCTCTCGCTGCCGGCCACGACGCGGGTGATGGCGCAGGCCCGGCGGAACCGGCCGCTGACGGCGGAGCAGAAGACGCTCAACCGCGTCCGGTCGCAGGTGCGCATCCGGGTCGAGCACACGATCGGTCACCGCAAGCGGTGGCGCGTGGCCTCGTCGGTGTATCGGGCCTCGGAGGCGACGTACGACGGGGCGATGAACGTGGTGGCGGGCCTGGTGAACCTCGGCGTGTACGACCGGATCAAGGCGAAGACGGGCCTCGACCTGCTCTCGGTCACGGTGTGAGGGCCATCAGAGAACGCCTTCTGCCGGGCGTATCGGCATTGCCCACCCACTCGCTACCGCGCAACAGGTCTATTCCGTCACAGATTGTCACCCTGCGTCTACTCCTGTTCAGACCGGTCTGTGGCTGCATGGCTTCGGGTCGCTGGCGGGTGTCGCAGACGATGGTCTTGGGATAATCTCCGGGTGCATCAAGGGACGCACGGCTGAGCGGCCAGCTCAGAGTTGGCCGAGTCCGACGAAGCGGATGGTCCTCAAAGGCTGATTTTTGCATAGACGTTGCATTGAGGGGAGGCGGGCTGTAGCTTGGGTGCGGCTCTGGAGTTTTGGGCTATATGTGTGAATTATAACAACATCCCTCCCCCTCCCGAGATGACGCCCCGACCCGCTTTTTGCACGCGGAGGTCCCTGTGGAAGACCTCGTTTCTCTTCTTGATTGTGCTCGCGCTGGGACCGGCAAGCGCCCATGCCCAGCGCCTGAGCCCTCCGCCCTCGCCGCCGGTACCGATGGGCGAGATCGGCCGGTGCAAGAAGTCGCTCCCGCCCCGCGCGCGACGGACGCCTCCGTCCGCAAGGTCGCTACAGGCTGGGGGCCGACCGATTACCTCGTGATCGGCTTCAACGACGGGAGCCAGGCTGTGGGGGTCTATTCCCAGAGCCTGGTCTTTAAGGGGTACCTTGACACGAATTTCCCTTACTCGGCGGGGAGTAGCTTCCTGTCCGACGGCAGCCTAGTGGTAGTTGGGCGCAACCCGAGCCAAGTGAAGGTTTACGGATCGGATGGCAGCGTCCTGTCCTCGTTCACGGACAACAAGATTGGTGCTGCGATTGACGTAAAGGCCGGGTCGAACGATCACATCTTCGTGGCCACGCAGACTGGCTACGGCGTGACGGAGTTCACGCGCAGCGGCACGTTTGTACGCTCCTTCGGAACGGACGACTACGACGGCGTCGCGGTGCTGCCGGGCGGCATCCTCTGGGCGGGCGGCGACGGTCAGCCGGGCAGAATCGATGTCTTCAACATCGCTACGGGCGTGAAGACCGGCACCCTGACTTTGGACAATGGTCAGACAAACGCCGAGTCCATGTTCTACAGTGCGACGACAAACACCGTGCTATCAACAGACCTTAGTAATGGGCGCATCTATGAGCGGACGACAGACGGGGCCTTTGTAAGGATGTTCACCGGTTCCGGTAGTCCCTTCGGCGTGACGCGCGGCCCCAGCGGTGAGGTGGTGGCTGCTTACTACGGGTCGGGCATTACACGCTGGCAGAGCGATGGGACGCTCATCAGCAGCGCGGCTACTCCGGAGGTTTCGGGTGTCGCCACAGTCATTTGGGCTGGCACAGCGTCCATGCCCGCTCCGTCTACGCCGACGCTCACAGCACCCGCCGAGGCGGCAACTGGCATTTCGCGCACGCCCACGTTCTCGTGGAGCGACGGCGGCGCGGACGTCACGTACACGCTCCTCATCGAGAGCGCCGACGGCACCACGACGATCCTCTCCAAGCCCGGCCTCACGACCAATTCTTACACGCTCAGCGGCACAGCCCCTGAACTGCTCGCCGCGGGCACGGGCTACAAATGGAGCGTGAGAGCGACCAAGTCTGGAGTATCGAGCAGCTATTCGGCCAGCCGCACCTTCACCACGCTCGCGGTGCCCGGCGCGCCGATGCTCTCCGCGCCCGCCGACGGGGCGGCCAACCAGCCGCTCGCGCTCACCCTCTCGTGGAGCGCGCCGACGACGGGCGGTGAGGTCGAGAGCTACCTGGTCGCCGTTCAAACCTCCGGCGCGGATGGCGTGCCCATCACCGGCAGCCCGTTCACGGTGACCACTGGCACGAGCCACGAGATCACAGGCCTGAGCCGGAGCCAGTCGTACACCTGGAGCGTGACCGCCCGCAACGCCTCCGGCTCCGGCAGCGCCGCGAGCGCCACCTTCACCACGCTGCCGCCGGCCCCTGTCGTCACGACGACCGCCGCGAGTGACATTACCGGCGTGTCGGCCACGCTGGGCGGCACCGTCAACCCGAGCGGCGCCGCAACGACGTACGTCTTCCGCTACGGCACCGCCGCCGATCTCACCGGCGCCACCGCCACGACGGCAGCCTCCGCCGGCGCCGGATCGAGCGCCGCCGCACAGAGCTTCGCCGCCACAGGCCTGACCGGCGGGACGATCTACTACGTCCGCATCGAGGCCACCAACGCGGGGGGGACGAGCGAGGGCAGCACTCTCTCGTTCTCGACCGACCCGGCGCCCTCCGTCACCACGACGGCGGCTACGGGCGTCACGAGCTCGGCGGCGACGCTCGGCGGCACGTTCAACCCGAACGACGACCCGACGACGTACCACTTCGAGTACGGAACGAGCGCCGATCTCGCCGGCGCCACCACGACGGCGGTGCAGGGTCCAACGAGCGGCACGGCGGCGACGCTAGCCACGCAGGCGATTTCGGGCCTCGCCTCGGGCACGCGCTACTACTTCCGCCTCGTCGCTACCAACTCCGCCGGCACGACGAGCGGGAGCATCCTCTCGTTCTACACCCACATCGTCGCTCCGACGGCGCTCGCGCCGGGCGGTACCGTCTCGATCGAGCCGACGCTCGACTGGAACGACCAGGCCGGCATCGACCAGCTACGTCGTCGAGGTGGCCACCGACACCGACTTCGCCACCAAGCGCACGGTGAGCACGGGCACGACGAGCCAGCTGCCCGTCCGCTTCGACGCCCTCCCGCTGCTCAACGCCACCCCGTACCACTGGCGCGTCGTCGCCACGGGCTCGCCGGCGCCGTCGCCACATCCGCGATGGGCACCTTCACGACGACGCCGGCAGTGCTCGCCAACCTGCGCTATCCGTCGCCGGCGCGACCGGCCTCTACCCGCTCGGCATCGCCCTCACCTGGGACGTCACCGTCGCCGGCACCTACAGCTACCGCGTCCACGTCGACGAGGGCTCCGCTGCCACGCCCGCCGACTGGGCCTCGCTGATCGGTCGATCAGGCCACCACCGCCAGCCCGCTGCGCGTCGACCTCTCCGGCGGCACCGCCTACCAGTGGCGCGTGGCCACGCACAGCGCCGCCCTCGCCGCGAGCAACCCGCTCGCCGGCACGACGGTCTCCTACACCGCCCGCGAGCGCCTTCACGACGAGCGGCACGCCGGGAGGCGGCGCGGCCGCGCAGGTCGTCGTGCCGACCTACCCCACCTCGACCTCGACGCCGCTCTACACGCCTACGGCCACGCTCTCGTACTACGCGCAGGGCGGCGCGCTTGCGGGCACCACCTTCGACGTGCGCTACCGCCTCGCCGCGGGCACCTACGGCGCCACGCCGCAGGCCACGGGCCTCACCGCGTCTCAGCTTCACGACGGCGCCGCTCACGCGGGGCACCGCCTACGCCTGGCAGGCGCGCGCGTGCGTCGGCGCCACCTGCGGCCCGTGGTCGGCAGAGCAGACGTTCTCGCTCCACGCCTCGGCCACGCCGACTCCGGGCGGAGCCATCGCGGCGCCGACGCAGCTCTCGCCCGCATCCGGCGTGACGGTCTACGGCGCGACGATCGAGCATCTCGTGGGCGGCGCTCGGCGAGCGGCCTCACCTACCGCGCCTTCACCCGCGTGTGCGTGGCCGCCGACTGCGCCGCCGAACTGGCCACGACGAGCGGCTACGCCGAGACGCCGACCGGCACCGCCGCCGCCTCGACCTGCCCATCACAGGCGGCACGTCGGTCGCGTGGTACGTCAAGGCCTGCACGGCCTCCGGCGATGCCTGCTCGGCGCCCTCCGCGGTGACGTACTTCAAGGTCGGCGCCACCGCGCCGCCACGGCTCCGACAGCGGCCGTCGCCGTCCTCGCCCACCTCCAGCGCGACCGTCTACACGCTCACGCCGCTCTGCGTGGTACCTCACGGGCGGCACCGCGGGCGTGAGCGGCTACGAGGTCCGCGTACGGCACGTCGAGCGATCCGGCCACGTTCCTCGGCAGCGGCGCCATCAGCGGGCGCGGCGCGACCCGGCTTCACGGTGCCCTCGGGCGGCTCGCCTGGGGGCAGACGTACCACTGGCACGTCCGCGCGCCGGCACGGCCACGTGGTCCACGGCATCGTTCCAGACGGTGTCGGCCTCGGGCGCGTCGCTCGTCGTGCTCGACTGGCCCTCGAAGGGCGAGACGGCGCAGGTCGCGACGACGCTCGGCTGGCACCTCTCCGGCAGCGCACCGGCGTGACCGCCTACGAGGTCGAACTCACCCGGCACGGCTGCCGGCGGTCACGACCACCACGACGGTCGGTGACGCGCGCCTGCGCAGTCGCTCGCGCTGAGCGGCCTCGCGGCGGGCGCGAGCTACACGTGGCGCGTCCGCTCGCTCAGCAGCGGTACCGCCGTCCGCCTGGTCGGCGTCGGCACGTTTGTCGTCGCAGGCCGGCGCCCCGATCGGTCGTGCCGGTCGCCGAGAGCCCCGCCGCGGGCGTGGTGATCACCGGAGGCCCCGCCGATGCTCTCGTGGGCGCTGCCGGTCGAACGCGAGTCGCCCTTCCTACGAGGTCGAGCTGTCGCGCTCGGCGGACATGGCCTCGGCGGCGATGCTCACGGGCTCGCCGTGCCGTCGGTCTCGCTCGCTCGCTCGGCGGGGGCACTACTGGCGCGTGCGCTCGCGCACCGCGTCGGGCGAGGTGTCGGACTTCTCGGAGGTCGTGACCTTCGGCACGAACCAGGCGACGACCACGTCTGCCGATGCTGCCGCCTCGCCGACGGTCTTTGCGGTTGACGCGGTCTACCCCAACCCTGTATCAAGGGTTGGCAGCGACCGCTTTACCACGACCGACGCCTCGTCGGTGCGCGTGGTGCTCTACGATGCGCTCGGTCGCGAACAGGCCGTGCTGGTCGATGAGATGCGTGCTGCCGGGGTGCACACAGTGTCCGTGGAGGCGTCCGCGCTTCCGGCGGGGGTCTACGTGCTGCGTGTGCAGGCGGGGGCGCACCTGCAGTCGCGCGCCTTCGTCGTGCAGCGCTGATCGATCGCAGGTCATTTTTCGCGGCCCGTCTGGATGTGCGCCAGACGGGCCGCGTGCGTTGACGGCGGCACCGTGGTGTCGTAGGCACCCTGCACACGTCCCCGTTACGGCCCGGATTCAACCGGTCGTCGCAACGGTGGGTGGGGGCAAGCTCAACCGTTGCCGTGTTGACGGGGCAGTCGTGGCCTGCCTCGACATCCCCCCACAGGCTGCGCTGCTCCCCGACGCCCCGGCCAGCCCGCACGGCTCCATAATCGCCCCTAGAGACGCGCTCGGCTGGGGGCGGAACCGTCGGGTGTGGCCGTGCGAAGCGTTGTCGGCCCACGATGGACGAGCTTCGGGTGTCGGTACGGGCCCGGAGGCGCCCGCGTGCTCCCGCGCACCGGTGGCGGCTCGCGCTTAAGGCTTCAGCAGACCCTGCCGAACATGGGGTATGTATCATCACGCGACCGGAGTGACCGTGAGCGCTCGGCTTTCCCCAACCTCACAGCCTCTCCGGGCTCGCCTCGATGAAAAAGCCTCCACCTGTCTGGACAGGACCCCGCGCCATCGACGACCCGGAGCGCCTCGAGGTCGTGAGGCGCTACCAGGTTCTGGATACGCCGCCAGAGGAGCGCTTCGACCGCTTCACGCGACTGGTCGCCCGTACCCTCGGGGTGCCGATGGCCGTCATCACGGTTGCCGACGCCGACCGGCTCTGGTACAAGTCTGCCCTCGGCATTGAGGGCACCGAGACGCTGTTCGCGGACAGTCCTCCGGGGGCCGCCTTCTGCGCGGAAGCTATCTCGCACGATCAGACGCTCGTGGTCGAGGACGCAGCCCGGGATGCCCGGTTCGCCCACCATCCGTTCGTCGCTCAGGGCGGCATCCGCTTTTATGCCAGCGTGCCGCTGCGCTCGCCGCTCGGCCACACCATCGGTACGCTCGGCGCACTCGACGTTGTCCCTCGCAGCCTCACGGCGGGAGAACTCGCCACGCTCGAAGAGCTTGCCGCCGCCGTCGTCGACGAACTCGAGCTGACCCGGGAACGGGCCGAACTGAAACAGGCTCAGATTCAGACGCAACAGGTGCTCGACGCGACGAGGACGGGCTTTTTCGCGGTAGACCGCCAGGGGCGCATCACGCACATGAACGAGGCGGCAGAGGCGATGCTGCACCGGCGGCGTGAAGAGGTTCTGGGGGTGCACCTCGTGGAGGTCTTCCCGGAATCCACTGCCACTTCGTTCTACGACGTTTACCAGAGGGCCCTACAGGATCAGGTGCCGTCCACTTCGAGGATTACTATGCGCCCTATCGGCGATGGTTCGAGACACGGCTCTATCCGTTCGAAGGGGGCTGAGCGCCTATATCGACGACGTGACCGAGCGGCACCGCATCGAAAGGAGCGCGCGCAGCATGCCGCGGACCTTCGCCGAACGGGAGCGTTCGTTCAGCGCCTTGGCCGAGAACTCGCCCGACATCATCATCCGTTACGACCGCGATCTCGGCATTCTCTACGCGAACCCGGCTTACAAGCGGGCCACTGGGATCCCTGCCGAGCACGTCATTGGTAAGCAGGCAGGAAATGAAGGCACGGCAGGCGCGTTGATCCCGGGATGGGCAGACAATATCCGTCTGGTCTTCGAGACCGGAGAGCCCATCCGTGTGCCGCTGACCTACCCCCTGACGGCCGGCGAACTTGGGCACTTCGAGGCCCTTCTCGTGCCAGAGCTCGGGAGCGAAGGCAGCATCGCCTCTGTACTCGCGACCACCCGGATGTGACGGAGCAGTTGGAGGCACAGGAGCGTCTCGAAAAGTCTGAGCGTCGGCACCGCGCGCTCGTGATGGCAAGCGCCAGCGTTGTGTGGCGCACGACGAGCGACGGCCTCACCCCCATCGAGGTGAGCGCAGGCGAAGAGAGTGAAGCGTATGACATAGAGAAGCCGCGCGGGCTCGAGTCCATCCATCCCGACGACCAGGCCGCGACCGTGCAGGCATGGACGCGGCGATCCGCACGCCGGCGCCCGTACGAGATACGAGCACCGGAGCCGGATGCCGGCGGCGAATATCGCTGGTTCTCCGCGCGGGCCGTACCGCTGATGAACGCGGACGGTGAGGTGGAAGAGTGGATCGGCACGAGCACCGACATCACCGAGCGTAAGCTGGCCGAGCAGCAGGTGCGCGAGAGCGAAGCGCGCTTCAGAAGCCTCGTGCAGAACTCCTACGAGTCGATCGCGCAGGTCCGGGCCGACGGTACCATCCTGTACATCAGTCCCTCGATCAAGCGGATCTCCGGGTGGCGCATGGAGGAGCGCATCGGCCACTCGAACGT
>CAVSDF010000004.1:0-7378 GCA_963726715.1 Rhodothermales bacterium | reverse complement strand
CGAGGCGCCGGGCGTCGAGAACGACGTGCCGCTGTTGACGACGTGGAATCCGCCCGCGACGAGCGACGCCGCGGACGGCGCCGTGCTCGACGAGCGCGCCGCGATCACGCCCTGGCCCGGCGTCACGATCGTCGGCAGGATCCGCCCGTCGCGCGTCGGGCCGCGCCCGCTGAACGCCGAGATCTCGCCCGAGCGGTCGGTCGTGCCGTAGCTGTTCGCCGAGCCGTCGCTGCCGGTCCAGCGCCAGCGGTGCGTCCACGAACCGGCGATGACGGCGCCACTCGCCGTGTTGCCGAGCGTCTTGTCGGTGTTGCTGCCGGTGATCGTGGCGGTCGCGCCGGGGCTGCCGATGGTGCGGTCGTAGAACCATCCGTCGTAGCCGACCGCCGCGCCGGAGGGGTTGACGAGGCGGAGCGTCCACGCGCCGGGCGTGGGGACGGTGGCGGTCGCGTCGTAGATCACCACGAAAATGCGCCGGTCGCCGTTGGCCGCGTCGATGTCGTTGAAGAGGTAGACGGTGCCGTTGGGGGTCATCGTCTCGATCTCGCCGCCTGCCGCCTGCGACACGACGGCGCCGCCAGGCGTCGTGATCTCGATGGTGACCGGCGTGGCGTCGTCGATCCACAGGTCGAGGTCGAGGCGGTCGTTCCCGGCGCCCGCCGCGGCGGTGTAGGGCGGAACGGTGAGGGTGTGGGCGGCGCTGCCCGCCGCCGGGATGCCGCTGCCGATGTGGGAATCGGTGCCGCCGCCGTTGCCCGCGGCGAGCACGGCGACGCGTCCGGGCGCGGCGCCGAAGGCGGTGGCCGCGGCGTTGTAGAGGTCGGTGCCGTCGTGCGGGCCGAAGTCGGCGGCGAGGCTCAGGTTGGCGACGACCGGACGGCCCATCGCGGTGCCGACGTTTCCGCAGTACGTGAGCGCGTCGGCGACGGAGGCGGAGGTGTAGGTGGTCCTGACGACGACGATGTCCGCGCCGGGCGCCATCCCCACGTGCTGCGCGGGCGTGAGGCTCGCACCGTTGCCGACCGCCGTGCCCGTCACGTGCGTGCCGTGGCCGCTCAGGTCGCGCATCCGCACCTTGCCGGTCGGCGTGCCGTCGAGTTCGTCGTCGATCTGCGCCCGCGTGTAGGCGACGCCGTAGGAGAAGCCCGCGGGGCGCACCTCGCCCGCACCGATGTCGAGCGTGAGCGTCTGGTCCCAGACGGCGGCGACGCGGGTTTTCGTTGGATCGGACGGGTCGCGGAAGTCGCGGTGCATCCAGTCGAGGCCGGTGTCGATGACGCAGACGAGCGTGCCCGCGCCGGTGTAACTGCCCGCGCCGAGGAGACCGCTGCGGAGCGCGAACGCGCCGGTCACGGCGGCGGCGTGGTCGTCGGCCAGGACGACGCGGCGAGAGAGGTCGAGGCTGCGCAGGCCCGGCACGCGCGCGATGCGCCCGAGGTCGGCGGGGTCGGCGAGGGCGGTGAGGTAGCGTCCGTGGCGGCTCTGCACGTCGGCGCCCGCGCGGCGAAGGGAGGCAATGAGCGCGTCGGGCGGGGCGGCATCGTCGGCGACGAGTTCGAGGGCGATGCGGCCGTCGGCGAGGGCGGCCTCGCGCATCGGGGCGGTGCGGGCGAGGGCGGCGAACGGTGCCTCGCCGCTCTGCCGGGCCTCGCGCATGGCGGCGGCGCGGGCGAGGCCGAGCGCCGGGCCTTCGGTGGCGCGCTGCGCGGACACGGAGGGCGCAGCGAGGGCGGCGGCGAGCAGCAGTAGAAGAGCGAGGCGGAACATCGGGGCGAGGCGGTCGGACCAGCGATACGTTACGCACGGCGGCGGTCCTAAACCCGCCCAGGTCTCCCAGACGTGACAGGTTTAACGCGCGCCCCATTCCCCGCAGTCTCCATCCCCACAAACGACGCCGGGCGCCGCCTCCGGTGAGGGAAGCGGCGCCCGGAGCGTCGGCTGCGTTGGCACGAATGCGTCAGCGCGTGTGCGTGAGCGTGAGCGTCTCGACGCGTCCGCCCTGCTCGGCCTGCACGACATAGACGCCGCTGGCGAGCGAGGCGCCCGAGACGAGGAGGCGCGAGAGCGCACCCGCCTGCACCTCGCCGTCGAGGAGCACGGCGACCTGACGCCCGAGGACGTCGAAGAGGCGCACGCGCACCGGGCCGGTCGCGGGCACGGTCAGGCCGATGGTCGTCTCGCCCGCGAACGGGTTGGCGCCCATGCGGTGAAGCGCGAGCACGCGCTCGGCGCCGACGGTGAGTTCAACGACGGGCGAGAGCGTGGCGGCGCCGTCGCGGTCCACCTGGCGGAGGCGGAAGCTGTGGCTGCCGGGCACGAGCGCGCCGGTCATCACCGAGTACGTGTTCACTTCGCTCGTCGTGCCGTGACCGGCGACGAAGTCGATCTGGCGCCACGTGGCGGTCGCGGCGACGAACTGTTCGACGCCGAAGCCCGCGTTGTTCGTCTCACTCGCGGTCGTCCACGTCAGGCGCGCGCGCCCGCCGGTCTGCGCGGCCTCGAAGGCGACGAGTTCAACGGGCAGCGTGCCCGCCTCGCTCGTCACGACCATGCGCATGAGCAGGTCGCCAGAGGTGGCCGTGAGCGTGCCGACGTCGCGGACGCCGGAGGCGCCCTGAGTGCCGTCGGGGCTGCCACCGGCGACCGGTGGTGGGGCCGCTTCGGGAGCCGTGAAGCTGCGTCCGTTGGTGTTGCTGCCGTCGTGGCGATAGCTGCCATTCGAGCCGCGCGGGCGGACGGCGATCCAGTAGTCCATGCCGCCCATGAGGTCGAGCGGAGAGGCTACCGAGCGAGATCGCGTTCCACGACCCGGCGAGGATCGAGGCGAACGGGAAGTTGATCGTCGTGCCGATCTGCGCGCCCGGCGCGCCCGCGTTGTTGGCGAAGACGCGCACGTCGTAGCCGCCGGACGGCTGCGCGGCGCTGGCGTGGTAGAGGACCGCGCGCAGGCGTCCGTTGTAGGGCGCGGTGAAGCGCTGAAGCACGTTGGTCTCCGCCGGGAGCGTGATGCCCGTCGGCGCGGTGGCGGGCGCGTCGTACTGGACGGTCGTGAGCGTGCTCGTGCTGGCCGGGTTGACGATGCGGGCCATCGCCTGGTAGACGTTGAGCTTGCCCGCGCCGAACTCGTTGTTCGGCACGGCACCGGCCGCCGCCACGGGCACGTCGACGATGGCGTTGTCCATCATCAGGCGTGCGCACCTGGAGGCCGGTGAGCGCCGGGTTGGCCGCGAGCAGCAGCGCGGCGCTGCCGGCCACGACCGGCGCCGACATCGACGTGCCCTGGTTCTTGGCGTGGAGACCGTCGGGAATCTGGTCGCTCACCGCGTACGCTGCCGCTGTCGAGCGGGCCGACAGGACCGCCTGGCCCGGCGCCGAGATGTGCGGCAGCACGCGCCCGTCGCGCGCCGGGCCCTGGCTGGAGAAGCCCGAGCGCAGGTCCTGGCGGTTGGCGCCGGAGTAGGAGTAAGTGGTCGGGGCGAGGCTCGCGTTGAGCGCGGGCCAGGAGTTGCGGTGCAGGTACGACCCGGCGGCGATGCCGTTGAGGGCCGCGTTGCTGACCGTCGAGAGCGCGTCGGCGCCGGTGAAGACGACCGAGCCGCCGCCGCTCGTCGCGTCGAACATCCACGCATGGAAGGTGTCGCTCGTCACGTCGGTGTTGGTCACCGTCACCGTCCACGTGCCCGCGGCGGCGTAGACCGCGCCGTTGGCGCCGACGGTGAAGTAGAGTTCGCGGTCGAGGTCGCCGTCGCGCTGGTCGGTGCCGGTGATGAGGAAATTGTAGAGGAAGACGCTGCCCTGCAGCGTCGGCGTCGTCGCCGATCCACCCGCCGTCTGCGTCGTCACGGTGCCGTTCGGCGAGGTGACGCGAGAGGTCGAGATTGCGGCCCTGCGACCACATATCGACGCCGAAACCGGGGTCGGCGGCGGTGCCAGCCGGAACGGTGAAGGTGAACGTTGTCGAGGCGCCCGGCGCAAGTGTCGCGCTGCGGTGGATCAGGCTGGCGCCCGAGTTGCCTGCCGACTGCACGATGGCGCGGCCCGCCTTGACGGAGATCTGGTCGACGGCGGCGCTCTTGCTGTCCTGCCCGTCGTGCGGCCCGCTGTCGGAGCCGAGGCTCATGTTCATCACCATCGGCTTGCCTGCGGCGGTCGCCACCTCGTCGCAGTACTTGATGCCGTTGAGGATGTTGGTCTGCGAGAACGTGCCGTCCCCGCCCTTGACGAAGACGATGTCGGCGTCGGGGGCCATGCCGACGTACGCGCGGGGCGTCGAGCGCGCCGCCGTTGCTCGCCGCCGTGCCCGAGCACGTGCGTGCCGTGGCCGTTGGTGTCGGTCGAGCGGACGAAGCCCGTCGGGCGTGCCGTCGATCTCGTCGTTGAGCTGAGCGTTCGTGTACTCGACGCCCGTCGTGTAGGTCGAGGCGAGGCCCTGTGGCGTCGTCTCGCCACCGGTCTTCGGTGAGCGTCATGTCGTAGAGGCGCAGGACGCGGCTCTTCGTCGGGTCGGCGATCGAGCGGAAGTCGAGGTGCTTGTAGTCGATGCCGCTGTCGAAGACGCAGACGATGGCGCCCGCGCCGCGGTAGCTCGTCCCGCCGAGGAGGCCCTCGTGGAGCGACTGCGCGCCGACGAGGAAGCCGGCGAGGTCGTTGTGGAGGTACTCGTCGTCGCCCATCGCCAGGCGCGAGACGCCGGGGAGCTTGGAGACACGCGCGACATCGCTCGCGCGGACGCGGGCCGTGACGAAGCCGTCGAAGACCGCCTCGACCGTCACGCCCGCGCGGCGCAGGGCGGCGGCGTCGCGGGTGTGGACGACGACGCCGAGGACCGGGTCGGCGCTCGTACGGAGCATTGGCGAGGACGCCGCGACGGTGCCATCGAGGGCGCGCAGGAGCGCGGGGTCGCCCGTCGCCACGCGCTGCGCCAAGGCGCCCGCGGGGGTCAGGAGAGGGAGGCCGAGCGCGGGCAGGGCCAGAAACAGTCGCCGAAAACGCATGGAGAATGCTGGTTGGGGAACGGACGTCCTCTCCGGCACGGTGCCGGAGGTTCAGAGAACGGCAATGTTACGGTCCCGTCGCTTTTCATCCTATACCCCAGCCTCACCAATTTTCTCGACTTAGTGCGCCTAACAAAACCGGTTGAGGCGCGTTGGCTGGGTCATGGCAAAGCCCCTCCTTCCCGACGACCTCTGGGCGGTGATCGAGCCCCTGATCCCACCAGAGCCTGACAAATCACGCGGCGGGCGGCCTCGCATCCCCGACCGTGCCGTCCTCACCGGCATCCTCTTCGTGCTCCGCACCGGCATCCCATGGGAGTACCTGCCGCAGGAGATGGGATGTGGCTCGGGCATGACCTGCTGGCGCCGCCTGCGCGAGTGGCAAGAGGCAGGCCTCTGGTCGGCGCTCCATCGTGCGCTCCTGGAGCGCCTCGCCGGGGCCGACAAGCTCGACTGGAGTCGGGCTTCCGTCGATGCCGCTTCGGTGGCGGCTCCAAAAGGGGGGCCCATACGGGACCCGATCCGACGAATCGGGGCAAGAAGGGCACCAAGCGCCACATTGTCGTAGATGGCCACGGCACGCCGCTCGGCGTAGTCATCAGCGGATCGAACGTGCACGACTCGAAGATGCTGGAGGCGGTGCTCGACGATGTGCCCTCGATCGGCAACGGGCGTGTGGGGCGTGGGCGTCGGCGTCCGTACAAGGTCCACGCGGACAAGGGGTACGATTACAAGCGGTGCCGCGAGGCGATCCGCCGCCGGGGCGGCGTGCCCCGGATTGCCCGGCGGGGCGTGGAGTCGAGCGAACGTTTGGGTCGGCATCGGTGGAAGGTGGAGGTGCCGCCGATCCAGACAGGGCTTCCTGCGGACACGCGGCCTCGGGCGTCTCCAAGGCCCGGCCCACCGTCGGCGCCGCCGCTGAATCCTGTCACGTCGCCCTCCGACGGCTCATCTTCGCCCCCACGCATCTTGTCGATGCCCCTGACAGGGTGCCCCCTGACCGTTCCCCATCGCCCATCCCCGATCACCCCTCCCCACCGACCGGCTCGACGAAGACGTGGCGGGCGGTTTCGGCGGCGAGCGTCAGCGGCGTGCCGCCGCAGGTGAGGCGGACGGTGCCGGTCGTGGGCGGCGCGCCGACGGCGACGTGGGCGCCGGGGAGCAGGCCGAGGGCGTCGAGGGCGCCGAGCAGGGCGGCGTCGTGGCTCGACAGGCGGGCGACGCGGTAGTCGCCGGGCGGCACGTCGGCGAGGCGCGTTTCGGCGCGGGGCGCGAGAACGCCGTCGCGCGTCGGGATCGGGTCGCCGTGCGGGTCGTGCGTCGGGTGGCCGAGGAGGGCGTCGATGCGGTCTTCGAAGGCCTCGGAGATGTGGTGTTCGAGGATCTCGGCCTCGGCGTGCACCTGGTCCCAGTCGAGGCCGACGACCTCGTGGAGGTAGCGCTCCAAAAGCCGGTGGTGGCGGATGACTTCGAGCGCGACGAGGCGCCCGGACTCGCTCAGGAGGGCTCCGCGGTACGAGCGGTGGATGACGAGCCCCATCTCGCCGAGCCGCTTCACCATGCCCGTCACCGACGCCGGGGCCACGCTCAGGGCGTCGGCGAGGGCGTTCGTCGAGACGGCGGTGTCGGCGCCGCCGAGCTTGAAGATCGTCTTCAGATAATCCTCGGCGGCGGCGCTCAGCGGGGGACGTTCGGGCGGGGTCGCGGTCACGGGCGGAGCGGGCGAGGGCGGGAGGGATGGGGACCTCCATCGGGCAGGCGCGCCCGGCGGTTCCCTCGGGAGGCGGTCGGGCCAATCGGTCCAGATCCCCGACCTGACAGGTTCGAGCGTGCATCGGTCCTTGATGTAGCGGACTCGTAACGTACATTTGCCGCTTCGTTCGGCCTCCATCCCCGCTGCCCCGTGCATCTCGCCTCGCCCCGCCGCCTCGCCGCCCTCCTCACGCTCGCCGTCCTCGCCGCGCTCCCGGCCGTCCTCCCCGCCGCCGCGCAGCCGCGCCTGCGCTGGGGGTCGGTGCCCGACGAGCACCGCGACGCCGCCGCGGGCACCGACAGCAACGCCACCGCCATCGTCCTCGCCGATGTCGGGCGGACGTTTTTCAACGACGCCGGAAAGGTCGTCTTCGAGCATCACCGGCGCGTCAAGGTCCTCAACGCCAGCGCATTCGAGCGCTGGGGCACCGTCTCGGTCTTCGCCGCCGAGGGCACCGAGCGCATCGAGGAGCTGCGCGGGCAGACGCTCGTGCCGACCGCCGAGGGCCGCTACCGCGCCGCCACCGTGCAGCGCGGCGATGTCTTCGCCGAGACCGTCGGGCAGGGCACGCGGCGCCTCCGCTTCACCTTCCCGGCACTCGAACCCGGCGCCATCGTCGAGTACTCGTACC
>CAVSDF010000003.1:0-6745 GCA_963726715.1 Rhodothermales bacterium | reverse complement strand
GTTCGAGCCCGACGTTGAAGCCGAGCAGCGGGAGTACGAGCCCGCTCTCGCCGCCGAGCATCTCGCGCAGCACCGACGCGAAGCCGAGGCCGTGGACGAGGCCGAAGCCGAACGCCAGCCCGTACGCCACGCGCGCCGTCCGCTGCCGTTCGGTGAATGGACGGTGGCGCCGCGCCTCGCGCTCGACCGTCCACGCGGCCATTGCGCCGGTGGCGAGGATCGTGAGCGCGATGCCCATCTCGACCGCTACGCCGCCCGCGGGCACGAGGCCGAGCGTGGCGAGCACGAGCGTCAGCGAGTGCCCAGCGGTGAAGGCGGTGACGAGCACGACGAGCCGCCGCCACTCCGGCAGCGCCACCGTCGCGGCGAGCGCGGCGAGGAAGAGCAGGTGGTCGGCGGCGCCCGCGTCGAGCAGGTGCCCGGCGCCGACGCGCAGGAATGTCAGAAAGGTACCCATCCCCCAAACCTACGGTGCAGGACGGGAGGCGAGGGCCGGGCGACGGCGCACGATCCGCGAAAATCGGCCGCACGCACTCGCCACCGCCGCCGAGTCGGTGGCGTCCCCCGACAGCCGTGCCCGCCGTCCACCAAAAAGCCTGTCAGGTCGGGGAGACCTGACAGGCTTCGCGCTGCCGGAGCGGCGCAGGAAGTGCAGCGGGTCGGCTGCCGCGCGTCAGTTGCGGCGGGGGGCCGGGCGGCGCGGGGCGGGCGTCGTGCGGCGCACCGGGGCGGCCACGCGGTCGGCCTCGGCCTCGGTGCGGTAGAGCCCACCGTCGGCGAGTTCGCGGCGCGATGCGGTCGAGGTCGTAGATCTCGTCGATGGCCTCGTACATGCCGCGGACGTCGACCGAGACCGTGCGGTTCATCGTCTCGGGTGCGAAGATGAACGAGCCGGGCAGGCTCTCGATGTTGCCGTCGAAGACGAGCCCGACGACATCGAGGTTCTTGTTCAGCACCGGGCTGCCCGAGTTGCCGCCGATGATGTCGTTCGTCGAGACGAAGTCGACGGGCGCCGCCATGTCGAACGTGCGCGGCGGGGTCTGCCAGCGGGCCGGAAGCGCCCAGTCCTGCGTGCCGCTCTTCGCCAGCTTGAACGCGGCGTTGCGCTCGTAGAGGCCGTAGAAGGTCGTGTAGGCGGGCGCGAGCGTGCCGTTGTACGTGTAGCCCGCCACGACGCCGTCGGCGATGCGGAGCGAGAAGGTGGCGTCGGGCGGTTCGTTGTAGCCGTAGACGGCGAAGCGGGCGCGCCCGAGGTCGGCGAGGGCCTGCGTCTGACGTCCGGTGAAGCCTGCGGCGCCGCTCTGGTAGCGCTGGAAACGCTCCATGAAGCTCTTCACGTAGCGCACGGCGGGGTCGGTCTCCAGACCGGCATCGGCGGCGAGGGCGGCGGCGGTGCGCGCCGAGTCGGCGAAGACGCTCTGCGAGAGGATGTAGGCGGTCTGCTGGGCGGGCGTCGAGGCCGACGAGCCGTCGATCGCGAAGACGGCGCCGCCGGTGGCGTCGAGGAGGCGGCGGATGCGGGCGCGCAGGAGTTCGGCTTCAAGCGCGGGCGCCATGTTGGGCACGGCGTCGAGGAGCGTGCGAAGCTGGGCCGGACGGTTCTGCGCCGTCCACGCGCTGTAGAGGAACGCGCGGCGAAGCGTGCTGGCCGTGTATGGCGAGGCCGGGTTGAAGCCGGTGAAGGCGGCGTAGTCGGCGGCGATCTCGCGCTTCTCGGCCTGGATGGCGGCGAGGGCGTCGAGCGCGCGGGCGCCGTCGGGGCTGGCGGCGCGGAAGCTGGCCTCGGCGGCGCGGCGGCGCTGCATGAGGTACGGGTCGTTGAGGCCGCGCACGCGCCCCGTGTACGCCTTCTCCGAGTTCGAGAGGCCGAAGTAGTCGTTCAGGAGCGTGCTCGACGGGGTCCGGTCGTACTCAGCCTTGAGCGGCGTCATCGTCTCGCGCAGCCACGAGAGAAGCTCCTTCTCCTGCACGTCGCGCCGCCATTCGAGCATCGAGACGGGTTCGAGGCGGTTCGTCGAGCCGGGGTTGCCGACGACGAAGACCGCGTCGCCTTCCTTCGATCCGCCGAGCGCCCACTTGAAGTAGTGCTGCGGACGGTAGGGCTGCCCGTTCTCGTAGACGCGGAAGAACGTCATGTCGAGGTTGTAGCGCGGGTAGGTAAAGTTGTCGGGGTCGCCGCCGTAGAAGCCGATCTGGAGTTCGGGCGTCATGACGAGGCGAAGGTCGCTGAAGCGTCGGAAGGTGTAGGCCGAGTGCTTGGCGCCGTTGTAGAGCGGGATCACCTGCACGACGTAGCCCTCGCCCTTGGCTGCCTGCATCCGCTCGACGAGGGCGCGGCTCGCGGCCTGGCTGCGCTGCGCGCGCTCGGCGGGCGTCTGCGCGCCGGTCATCGCCGCGTCCATCTCGCCGCTCACGTCGTCGATGGCGACGAGCATGTCGGCGTAGTAGTCGGGCGCGGGGCGCTCGTCGGCGAGGGCGCGGGCGTAGAAGCCGTTGTCGAGCAGGTTCTCGCCGGGGCGCACGACGGCATCGACGGCGTCGCGTCCGCAGTGGTGGTTCGTCATGACGAGGCCGTTCGGCGAGACGAACGAGGCGGTGCATCCGGGGATGCGGAGGGCGCCGAGGCGGGCCTTCTCGAACCACGCCGCGTCGGGGGCGAATCCGTAGGCCTCTTGGAAGTAGGCGGCGGGCGGCTGGTCGAAGGTCCACATGCGCCCGTTGTCGAACCGGCCGGCGCGGACGGTGTCGAGATTGGCGGGCTGGGCGTGGAGGGCAGGCGCGGCAGCGGCGCTGGCGAGGAGCGCGAGGCCGAGGCCGCGGGAGATGCGGGAGTGCATGGGCAGCGGGTGGGAAGGGAAAGACGGTGCCGCAATCGTCGGCGGAAGTCGCCGGCGGGGCATGGCCCGCAGTACCGCCCGCGCGGCGGCGTGTTGCCCGACCCGGCGCGCATCCGCACACCAACCACTGCTCTCCCCCACACGCCTCGCACCCCCCGACCGTCATCCCCAGCCCGAGCAGGCGCCCGCCCTGGTAGACGATGAAGGCCGAGACCCACGCGAGGACGAACATGTAGGTCCACATCACGGCGGGCCATTTCCAGCTGTTCGTCTCGCGGCGCGCGATGGCGAGCGTGCTCATGCACTGGAGCGCGAAGACGAAAAACACGAGCAGGCTTGCGGCCACGAGCGGCGTGTAGACGGGGCGCCCGTCCGCCCCGCGGTCGGCGCGGAGAGCCTCGGTGAGCGAGACGGTGTCCTCGCCGGTGTCGGCGACGCCGTAGAGGGTGGCGAGGGCGGTGACCATCACCTCGCGCGCGGCGAAGGCGGTCACGAGGCCCGCCGAGATCTTCCAGTCGAAGCCGAGCGGCCGCATGACCGGCTCGATCGCCCGTCCGATCCGCCCGATGTACGACTGCTCGATCTGCCGCTGCGCCGCACGGGGCGCGGATGCGTCCGCCATCCCAGCCACCCCATCGGTGCCCATCGGCGCGATATCCGTAGCGACCCGCGCGCTCGTGGCGCTGCCTGCGGGCACGTCCACGTTGGCCTTCGGGTAGGCGGCGAGGAACCAGAGGACGATGCTCAGGCCGACGATCATCTTGCCCGCGCGCACGAAAAACATCCGCGCGCGCTCGGTCATCCGCCGCCAGATCATCCGCCACTCGGGCCTCCGATACGGCGGCAGCTCCATCACGAACGACGACGCCTCGCCCTTGAACACCACGCGCCGCAGCACCCACGCCGCTACGAACGCCATCACCGTGCCCATCAGGTAGAGCGTCAGCATCGCCAGCCCCTGCATCCCGACGAGGCCGCCGAGCCGAATCGACGGCACGAACGCGGCGATGAACAGGGTGTAGACGGGCAGCCGCGCCGAGCACGACATGAGCGGCGCGACGAGGATGGTGATCAAACGGTCGCGCTCGTTCGGGAGCGTCCGGGCGGCCATGATGCCGGGGATGGCGCACGCGTACGACGACAGCAGCGGCACGACCGACGCGCCGGAGAGGCCGAGGCGCCGCATCACGCGGTCCATGATGAAGGCCGTGCGCGCCATGTAGCCGGTGTCCTCCATCAATCCGAGGAAGAAGAACAGCAGCAGAATTTGCGGCAGGAATACGAGCACATTTCCGACACCCGTGATGACACCATCGACGGCGAGGTCCGTCAGCCAGCCTGCGGGCACGAGGGTGCGCACGCCCGCGCCGAGCGCGCCCACGATAGCTTCGAGGCCGTCCTGGAACGGCGCTGCCCACGAGAAGACGGCCTGGAAGACGATGCCGAGGAGGGCGACGAAGATCAGCGGCCCCCAGACGCGGTGCGTCACGACGGCGTCGATGCGGTCGGACGCAGTCGTCTCCGCCCCATCGCTCGCCCGCGTCGTGCGACGCGCAGCGACATCGGAGAGGACGCCGTAGCGGGCGATCATCTCGGCCTGCCGGATCGGCGCGCGGAGGGCGTCGAGCCGGGCGCGGCCCTCGGCGGCGGCAGCATGAACGGCGGGATCGGACGTGGCCCACGGGGCCAGCAGCAGGTCGTTCGAGAGCGCCCAGAGCGCCTCCGCCCGCGCCCGCCGCAGCGGCCACGCCGGGCGCGCCTCGGCCATCGCGGTGGCAAGGGCCGCCACCTCCGGTTCGACGAGTGGCAGGAGCGGCCAGTCGGGACGGCGGTCGGGCGTTGCCGTCTCGTTCGCTCCATCCAAGAGCGCGAGGACAGTGGCGGTGAGGTCGGCGACGCCTTCGCCGGTGCGGGCGGAGAGCGCGACGACGGGCACGCCGAGGTCGGCGCTGAGGCCGGCGGCGTCGAGCGTGATGCCGGCGGCAGCCGCGGCGTCGATCTGGTTGAGGGCGACGACGGTCGGCAGGCCGAGGTCGAGCACCTGCGCGGCGAGGTAGAGGTTGCGCTCGAGGTTGGCGGCGTCGAGGACGCAGACGACGACGTCGGGCGCCGCTTCGCCGTTCATCCGGCCCGTCAGCACGTCGTGGGCGATGCGCTCGTCGGCGCTGCGGGGCGCGAGGCTGTAGGCGCCGGGAAGGTCGACGATCTCGACGCTCGGATGCCCGCGCAGCACGCCCGCCCGCCGCTCGACGGTCACGCCGGGGTAGTTGCCGACGTGCGCGCGGGCGCCCGTGAGCGTGTTGAAGAGCGTCGTCTTGCCGACGTTCGGGTTGCCCGCGAAGGCCACCCGGCGGCGCGCGGAGTCACGCATCGGGGGTTCGAGGAAGGGTCGCCGCTGGCGGATGTGGAGGAGGTCAGGGCTCGATTTCCACCGTCACCGAGGCCGCTTCGGCGCGGCGGAGCGAGAGGTGGAAGCCGCGCACGCGCACGTCCATCGGATCGCCGAGGGGGGCGAGGCGGACGACCTCGACGCGAACGCCCGGCAGCACGCCCATCTCGAGCACCCGCGTCGGCGCATCGTCGGCGACGGCGGTGACGCGCGCGGCGGCTCCGGGCGGAACGTCGGCGAGGGTCACGCGCGGCGTCCGGTCTGGTCCGCGCGGCGTCCGAAGAAGCGGCGGCGGGCGGGGGCAGCGGCGTCCGGAGCGGGGTCGGCGCTGGTGGACTCGGTGGCGTAGACGTGCTGGGCGACCTCGCGTTGGAGCGCGAGGCGGCAGCCGTCGACGGCGAGGATGCACTTGTCGGTGTTCAGCATCACGCACACGCAGGCGCCCTCGCGGACCCCGAGCGTGCGCAGGCGCTCGGCAACGGCGGCGTCGTGACCGAGGTAGGCGACGTTCGCGCGCGCCCCCTTCCGGTAGCCGGTGAGCGGCAGCATCGGAAGGGCGGGCGATGCGTCGAGAACGGGGAGCGCGAATTCGGGCGACACGGCGTCGGGGTCTGAGGCGTCCAATTTAAACTCAATCCAAACAAGCCGCCACCCTCGCCGCAGTTTCACGCGCAATGGGGTTTGGGGGATGGGTTGTGGGACGTGTGGGCGCAGGGAGGTGGCGATGGGAACGGACGCATTGCCGACCGTGCCGAATCCCGCGCCACGACGGGTGTCGATGTCGTTCGTCGGGCCACCGGTGGACGGTAGGGGCGGGTCTGAGACCCGCCCCTACAGACGTCCGGATGTAGAATCGACGGTGGGCGCGATGGCGCGATTCGTCACCGGCACCGGCAGGCGGTGCGGCGTGTGCGATCTTGTACCGCCCTCCCCTGCCCCGTCTCCGTGATGCCCCTGCTCGCCCTCCTGCCCGGCCTCGTCGTCTTCATCGCCTCGTTCATGGTCTCCGGCAACCTCGTGCGCCGCGCGCTCGGGGGTCTCGACGATGCCGAGCGGCAGCGCTTCGTCGACCTCGTGACCTCGTCGCGCAACTACGCCGGTCTCATCGCCTACTTCGTTCTCGTCGGCGGATGGCTGGCGGCCTTCACCAGCCTGCCCGCGCACGCGCCGACGATCCACCTCGTCTTCCTCGGCGGCGTGATGGTGCTCCTCGTCGCCTTCGTCGTGCGCGGCGACCGCCGGACGGTCGGGATGCCGCCCGCTTTCCGCCGCTCGATGCGCCTCGCCTCCATCCTGCGCGTCGTCGGCTTCGCCGCCCTGCTCGTCACCCTCGCCTGGCCCCTCATCGCCGGGTCGATGGCGTGACCCAGGGCGGCGATTCGGGCGATGCCGCGCCGGTGATCGATGGCCACCGCCGGTGGCATCCGGACCGTAGAGACGCCGCTCATCAGGCGTCTCTCTCGCGCGTCTCGCCCACGCACCGCCCACTGCGCCGCGCATCCACGGCCTACGTCCCTGC
>CAVSDF010000002.1:0-43541 GCA_963726715.1 Rhodothermales bacterium | reverse complement strand
TCACCCGCTCGCCGCTCTACAACGAGGACCTCGCGCCCGTGCCGATGGACCGGCGGACGTGGAACCGGTGGCACATCGCGGCCCTGTGGGTGGGCATGGCGGTCTGCATCCCGACCTACACGCTCGCGTCGCGGCATGATCGCGCAGGGCATTTCCGTGGAAGCTGGCGCTCTTCACGATCGTCCTCGGCAACCTCATCGTGCTCGTGCCGATGACGCTCAACGCGCACGCGGGCACCAAGTACGGCATCCCGTTCCCGGTGCTCGCTGCGGGCCGCGTTCGGCACGCGCGGCGCCAACGTGCCCGCGCTCATGCGCGCGTTCGTGGCCTGCGGATGGTTCGGCATCCAGACGTGGATCGGCGGCGTCGGCGATCTACATGCTCCTCGCTGCCCTGACCGGCTTCGCGCCCGGCGACGCCCGCCGACGCGATGCCGTTCATCGGCCTCTCGGCGGGGCAGTTCGCCTGTTTCCTCGCCTTCTGGGCCGTCAACGTCGCCCTCATTCTGGCCGGGATCGAGTCGATCAAGTGGCTGGAGACGCTCTCGGCGCCGTTCCTGATCGCCGTCGGGCTCGGCCTTCTCGCGTGGGCGGTGAGCGCGGGCGGGGGCTTCGGCCGCATCCTCGACGACGCCGTCATCACGCGGATGCGCCCGGCCGATGCGCCGCCGTTCGACTTCTGGCGCCTCTTCTGGCCCAACCTCACCGCGATGGTCGGCTTCTGGGCGACGCTCTCGCTCAACATCCCCGACTTCACGCGCTACGCCCGCAGCCAGCGCGACCAGGTGGCCGGGCAGGCGATCGGGCTTCCGGCGACGATGACGCTCTACGCCTTCATCGGGATCGCGGTGACGAGCGCGACGGTCGTCGTCTTCGGCGAGGCGATCTGGGACCCGGTCGTGCTTCTCGGGCGCTTCGAGAGTCCGCTGCTCGTCGTCCTCTCGCTCTTCGCCCTCGCGCTCGCGACGCTCTCGACCAACATCGCCGCCAACGTCGTCTCGCCCGCCAACGACTTCTCCAACCTCTCGCCGCGCCGCATCTCGTTCCGCACCGGCGGCCTGATCACCGCCGGCATCGGCCTCGTGATCATGCCGTGGCGGCTCTACAACGACCTCGCCGCCTACATCTTCACGTGGATGGTCGGCTACTCGACGCTCCTCGGCGCCATCGCGGGCGTGATGCTCGCCGACTACTACCTCGTGCGCCGCCGCCGCCTCGACGTCGACGCGCTCTACCGCACCGACGGCGCGTACAGCTACGGCGGCAGCGGCGTCAACCTCCGGGCGATGGCCGCGCTCGCCGCTGGCATCCTGCCCTGCGTGCCCGGCTTCCTCGCCCAAGCGACGAACGGCGCGCATCGACGTGCCCGCGTTCTTCGACGCGATCTACGCCTACGGATGGTTCGTGAGCCTCTTCATCGCCGGGGCCGTCCACAGCGTCCTCGCCGTGCGGACGCCTGCACCCGCCGCTGCGCCCCCACCTGCTTCTGCGCGCTGAACCGAAGGTCCCCGTAGGGGAACGCGCTCCGAAGCGGTCCTCCCCCGCCCGCGGGGGAGGTGTCCCGAAGGGACGGAGGGGGCGCGAGGCGATGCCTCCACTTATCTTCGATCTTCCACTCCGACGCATCCGATGGAACCCGCCACCGCGCTCGCCCTCCCGCCCACCGACCACGCCCCGCGCCCGTACGATGGCCCCTCGCGCGAGGAGGTGCTCGCCCTCCGCAAGCAGTACGCCAACCCGGCGCTCTTCACGCTCTACAAGGAGCCCATCATGATCGTCGAGGGGCACATGCAGTACCTCTTCGACGAGACCGGGCGGCGCTACCTCGACCTCTTCGGCGGCATCGTGACCGTCTCGTGCGGCCACGCGCACCCGAAGATCACGGCGGCGATGCAGCAGCAACTCGCCACGCTCGCGCACACGACGACGATCTACCTCCACCCGAACATGCCGCGCTTCGCCGAGGCCCTCGCCGCGCGGATGCCCGACGGACTCGACGTGACGTACTTCGTCAACTCCGGCTCCGACGCCAACGATCTCGCCATCACGATGGCGCGGCTCTACACGGGCCACAGCGACGTCGTCGCGCTCCGCAACGCCTACCACGGCGGCTCGCCGACGGCGATGGGCCTCACCAGCCACCACACGTGGAAGTACCCGACGCAGGCGGGCGGCGGCGTCCACCACGCCGCGAACCCCGACCCGTACCGCAGCCCGTACACCGGCACCGACGACGAGATCGCCGCCAAGAGCGCCGACGACATCCGCGACCTCATCCGCTACAGCACGCCCGGCAAGATCGCCGCCTTCATCGCCGAGCCGATGCAGGGCGTCGGCGGCGTCACGCACGGGCGCGGCGACTACCTGAAGCGCGCCTATTCGGTCGCCCGCGAGCACGGCGGCCTCTGCATCGCCGACGAGGTGCAGACGGGCTTCGGGCGCACCGGCGACCACTACTGGGGCTTCCAGAACTTCGACGTCATGCCCGACATCGTGACCATGGCCAAGGGCATCGGCAACGGCGCGCCCCTCGCCGCCGTGACGACGCGCCGCGAGATCGCCGAGACGCTCGCGCAGCGCATCCACTTCAACACGTACGGCGGCAACCCGGTGAGCATGGCCGCGGGCCTCGCCGTGCTCGAGGCGATCGACGAGGACGGCTTGCAGGAGAACTGCCGCGTCGTCGGCGGCCACTTCAAGGCCGGCCTCGAACGGCTGATGGAGCGCCATGCGCTCATCGGCGACGTGCGCGGCAAGGGCCTCATGCTCGGCCTCGAACTCGTGCGCGACCGCGCCACCAAGGAGCCCGCGAAGGCCGAAACGGCGGCGGTCATGGAGGTGCTGCGCGAGCAGTCGGTGCTCGTCGGCAAGGGCGGCCTCGACGGCAACGTGCTCCGCATCAAGCCCCCGATGTGCATCACGAAGGACGATGTCGACTACGCCCTCGCCGCCTTCGACCACGCCCTCGGCGCGGCGGCCTGATCTACCACATGCGGTATCCCCGCGAACGCGGAGACCGAGCCTCCGCCATCCCCCTTACCACGTCACCTCTGCTCCGCTCCATCTCCACATCCTCCGTCATCCCCGCGAACGCGGGGACCCAGCCTCCGATGCCCTGCTTCACGTACATCCTTGCCAGCCAGCGTAACGGCACGCTGTACGTGGGCGTGACGAGCGATCTAGCACGGCGAATCTGGGAGCACAAACAGGATTTCGTGCCGGGGTTCACCCGGCAGTACCGCGTCCACCGACTCGTCTACTTCGAAGCGCACGACGACATCCGCGACGCCATCGCGCGAGAGAAACGGCTGAAGAAGTGGAATCGGGCGTGGAAGATGCAGTTGATTGAGGGCGCAAATCCAGAGTGGGAAGACCTCTTTCCGCACCTCACTCCGCTGCACCAGTAAACGTCTTTTTTACTGCCGTCATCCTCGCGAACGCAGGGACCCAGGAAGACAAGCGCAGAGCGTGATCTCTGGATTCCCCGTTCGCCGGAAAGACGATGCAGATGAGGCGCTGACGTTCATTCGTAGACAGGCTCTGGTGCCCTTGCGCGCTGGGCCCCCGCGTTCGCGGGGGTGACGAGGTTGAGGCAGGTGGTCATTTTATCCCTGCTCCCGATTCATTTCATTCGACCCCACACCATGCACTTCGATTCCATCCTCCACGGCGGCGACGTCGTCACGCCCGGCGGCGTCGTGCGCGCCGACATCGGCATCCGCGGCGAGACGATCGCGGCCATCGCCGACGACCTCTCGGGCGCCACCGCCGACCGCCGCATCGACGCGACCGGGCACGTGGTGCTGCCCGGCGTGCTCGACGTGCACGTCCACCTGGAACTCCCGTTCATGGGCGCCGTCTCCGCCGACGACTACCGCACCGGCACGCGGGCCGGGGCGCGCGGCGGCGTGACGACGGTCATCGACTTCGCCATCCCGTACGCGGGCGAGAGCCTGCAGGACGCCGCCGACAACTGGATGAAGAAGGCGGAGGGCAAGGCGATGATCGACTACACGTTCCACATCTGCGTGACGCGGTGGGCCGAGCACCGCGACCAGATCGCGGGCATGGTGGCGAAGGGCTTCCCGACGTTCAAGGAGTTCATGATCTACGAGTCGGAGGGCTGGCAGAGCGACGACCGCGCCATGTTCGACACGCTCGAACAGATGCGCGACAACGGCGCGATGCTGCTCGTCCACGCCGAATCCGCCCGCGTGCTCGACGAACTCATCGCGCGCCACCACACGCCCGAACTCATGGCCGAGCACGGGGCGATGCTGCACGCGATCACGCGGCCCAACTACATCGAGGCCGAGGCCATCCAGCGGGCGATCACGTGGTGCGAGGTGACAGGCGGCGCGCTCTACATCGTCCACATGTAGCACCGCCGAGGGCGCCGACCTCGTGCGCGCGGCGCAGGCGCGGGGCGTCAACGTCGTCGCCGAGACGTGCGCGCAGTACCTCGTGCTCGACGACTCGGTCTTCGACGGCCCCGACGGCCACCTCTACGCCTGCTGCCCGCAGCTCAAGAAGCCCGCCGATGTGGCGCGCCTGTGGGAAGGCCTGAAGACCGGCGAGGTGTCGGTCGTCTCCACCGACACGTGCACGTTCTCGCGCGCGCAGAAGGCGATGTGGAACGGCGACTGGACGAAGATCCCGATGGGGATGCCGGGCCTCGAGACGCTCCTGCCGGTCGTCTACACGTACGGCGTGCTCGAAGGACGCCTCTCGCTCGTCGAACTGGCCGAGAAGCTCTCCGCCAACCCCGCGCGCATCATGGGCCTCGCCCCGCGCAAGGGCGCGATCGCCAGTCGGCGCCGACGCCGACCTCGTCGTCGTCCACCCGACGCACCGCATCACGGTCGATCCGGCGACGATGGAGACGAACGCCGACTGGAACCCGTTCGAGGGCCGCGACCTCGCCGGATTCGCCCGCACGACCCTCTCGCGCGGCGAGGTCATCGTCGACGACTACCGCGTCGTCGGCACGGAAGGGCGCGGCAAGTGGCTGCCTCGCACGAGCGCAGGCACCCGGCAGGGCACTGCGGCGCCCTCCTTGGCAGGGTCGTGACCGTGGCCGCAGTTTGCCGACACATCGTTCTCATCGGGATACTCGTGTGGGGTGCGGGATGCCGACCGGAGGAGCCGGCTCGCCGCGTCGGCGGGACCCCTTCTGCGGGGACGTCCGAGTCGGGGTTGCCTTCGGAGGCTGCCTCCGCATCTCGTGACGCGCTGCGCGCGGAGATCGAGCGTCTCGTGGCCCCGGCTGGCGGTCGCGTGGGAGTGGCCGTGTCGGTCATCGGGAGCGGTGAAACCATCGCCGTCGCAGGTGACGAGCGGTTTCCGATGCAGAGCGTCTTCAAGCTGCCGCTGGCCATGGCCGCCCTGAGCGCCATCGACCGGGGCGACCTGCGACTCGACGCGCCGGTCCGCGTCGCCGTGGAGGACCTGGTGCCGGCCCACGCGCACAGCCCGATCCGCGACACGCACCCCGGCGGCACGGTCGCGACGGTCGCCGAACTGCTTCGCGCCTCGACGTCGGCGAGCGACGGCACGGCGGCCGATGTCCTCCTGCGTCTCGTCGGAGGCCCCAGGCGCGTCACCGCCTTCGTCCGCACGCTCGGCGTCGACAGCCTCGTCGTCGCCTCGACCGAGAAGGAGCTGGCAACCGACGAGCGGGCGCAGTACCGGAGTTGGGCCTCGCCCACGGGCGCGCTCTCGCTGCTTCGGGCGCTCCACGACGGCCGCGGGCTCTCGGCCGAGAGCCGGGCCGTGCTGATGCGCATGCTCACCGAGTCGCCGACCGGCCTGCGGCGCATTCGCGCGGGCGTGCCAAGCGGCGTTGCGGTGGCCCACAAGACGGGCACGTCGGGCACGCACGGCGGGCGCACCGCCGCCACCAACGACATCGGCCTCGTGGCGCTCCCGGACGGACGCGCGCTCGCCATCGCCGTTTTCGTGAGCGACTCGCCCGCCGACGAGGCAACCCGCGAGGCGGTTATCGCCGCCGTGGCGCGGGCCGCCTACCGGTACGCGGCGTCGCCGCGGCGCCCATGAGACCCGGCGCCGACACATCCACCGGCAGGTGCATCGGGGGGGCGGTGCCTGCCGTGACCGCAACGTACAGGGGCGTCCGATGGAACCCGATGCGGCGTTCCCGGCGCCTCTGGCTGCTGGCTCTGTCGCTCGCGTACGCTGTCGCGATCACAGGCTGCTCGACGGGCGAGCGGGAAGACGTCCGCTTTGCGAACGGCCCGGTCGTCCTCGCCGGCACGCTGCTTCGGCCTTCCGGGGCAGGGCCCCACCCGGCGGTCGTCGTTTTGCACGGCTCGGGCCCGGACGGGCGGGACAACGCGTACTACGACTTCCTCGCCCGTGCCTTCCTCCGGCGTGGCATTGCGGTGCTCGTGTACGACAAGCGCGGCGTCGGCGCCTCGGGCGGCGACTGGCTGCGCAGCCCGTTCTCCGCACTCGGTGGCGACGGCGTTGCGGCGCTGCGCTTTCTGCGCCGGCAGCCCCGGATCGATTCCTCGCGCGTCGGCGTCTGGGGGGGCAGTGAAGGAGCGGTGCTCGCGCCCGAAGTGGCCCAGAGTGTCCCGGGGACGGCATTCGTCGTCATGCAATCGGCCACGGGCGTCTCCTTCGCCGAGCAGAACCTCCACCAGACCGAGCGCCAGGTGCGGTCCTGGACGACCTCGGAGGCGGAGGTCGAGGTGGCGATGCGCCTCCAGCGCCTCAAGCACGCATACGCGCGCACCGGCGAGGGATGGGAGGCCTACGCCAGGGCGCTCGACGGCGCGCGAGGGACGGCGTGGGCCGGCCTGGGCGGCCCCGAGCGTCCCGACGATCCGTGGTGGACGTGGTACCGGACCAAGATGGACCACTCGCCCATCCCGGCGCTCGAACAGATGCGTATTCCCGTGCTTGCGGTGTGGGGCGCGAACGATCCGCTGGTGCCGGTGGCGAGGAGCCGCGCGGCGGTCGCGGCAGCGTTACGGCGCGCCGGCAATCGATACGCGACGCTGCGGGTGGTCGAGGGCGCCGACCACAGCCTGCAGGTCGACGGCCAGCCGGAAGAACTCGACGCCACCGCCGCGTGGGCGGCGGCGCGCGTCCGCATGACCTCCGACGTGGCCCCCGGCGTCGCCAGGACCGCCGAGCCGGTCGACTGACTCAGGCGTTCGTAGGGGACGTGCTTGCACGTCCCGGCTGCTCTCCCGCCGCCCCGTCTCGGAGATGCCCTCGCAAACCTGTCAGGTTCTCGCACCTGACAGGTTTACGCCCGCCGCCTCGACGTCGGGCAGCGGATGGCGAACGTGGACACGTCCCCGCACCTGACAGCGACACCCTGCCCGCGCGCCCCATCCGGCGGGAGGCCAAACCGGGCGTGTGGCGTTCGCCCGGCCATGCCCGCGCCACCCGATTCGCCGCCCGACCCCGCCGCGCCTGACCCCGCCGCGTCCAACCCGGCGCTCGACGACCGTGCGCTCGCCGGGCGCGATCCGATGCGCGGGTTGCTGGATGTCGAACCGATCCGCGGCGCCTCGTCCGATCCGGCGCGCGTGCGGCTGTACGTGCGCGACGGCGAGGGGCGGACGCAGACGCGCGAGGCGCCCGTCCACCCCTTCTTCTTCCTCAGCGACCGCGCCCTCCTCGGCGGCCTCGACCGCGCGCGCTACCGCATCCAGCGCCTGCGCGGCGACGCGTTCTTCCGCCACGTCGTCGCCTTCGACACCTTTGGCGACTACCACGAGGCGCAGCGCCACATCGAGCGGCGCGTCGAGGCCCGCGACAAGCGCCCCGACGAGGTCTACCGCGTCGGCAGTCCCGCCATCCAGTACCTGATGCAGACCGGGCGGACGAGCTTCAAGGGGATGGACTTCGCCGACCTGCGCCGCCTCCAACTCGACATCGAAGTCGCCTCCGACGCCGGTTTTCCCAACGCCGAGCGCCGCGAGGACGAGGTCATCATCGTCGCCCTCAGCGATTCGTCAGGTTGGCAGCGCCTCCTCGACGCCCGAACGCTCGGCAGCGAGGAAGCCCTCCTCCGCGCCACCCTCACGACGATCGCCGAGCGCGATCCGGATGTCATCGAAGGACACAATATTTATGCCTTCGATTTGATGTATCTCGACAAGCGATGCGCGATGTACGGCATCCCGTTCGCGCTCGGACGGGGCGGCGAAGTGCCGCGCGTGTTTCCGGCGGCGATGCGGTTCGCCGAGCGGTCGGTCGAGTACCCGGCCTACGAGATCGCCGGGCGCCACGTCATCGACACGATGTTTCAGGCGATGGCCTACGACGTCGGCAAGCGCGACCTGCCCGGCTACGGCCTCAAAGCCGTCGCCAGATACTTCGGCTTCGCGCCCGAGGGGCGGACGTACGTGCCCGGCGACGAGATCGCGCGCACGTGGCGCACCGACCCCGAGCGCCTGCTCGCCTACGCGCTCGACGACGTCATCGAGACCGAGCGCCTCTCGCGCCACCTCTCCGGCGCCTCGTTCTACCTCACGCAGATGCTGCCGATGCCCTATGGCCACGCCGCGCGGACGGGACCGGCAGCCAAGATTGAGGCGCTCTTCGTGCGCGAGTACCTGCGCCGTCGGCAGAGCATCCCGAAGCCGCAGTGGGGCTCGCAGTCGGTCGGCGGTTACACCGACGTGTTCGTGACCGGCATCGCCGGGCCGATCGTCTACGCGGACGTCGAGAGCCTGTACCCGTCGATCATGCTCACGCACGCCGTCGCCCCCGCGAGCGACACCCTCGGCCTCTTCCCCGCCTTCCTCCGCCGCCTCACCGACCTCCGCCTCACCACCAAACGCGCCGCCCGAGACGCCGCCACCCCCGACGAACGCTCGTCGCTCGATGCGCGGCAATCGGCGTATAAAGTGCTGATCAATAGTTTTTATGGAAATATGGGCTTCGGATTTGCTGCATTTAATGACTTCGTCGAAGCCGACCGTGTCGCCGCGACGGGGCAGGCGCTGCTGCGGACGGTGATCGCCGAGGTGCGCAAGAAGGGCGGAACGGTGGTCGAGGTCGACACCGACGGCATCCTCTTCGAGCCGCCCGCCGGGATGACCGCCGAGGCGGACGAGCGCGCTTTCGTCGCCGCGCTCAACGACGTGCTTCCCGACGGCATCCGCATCGCCTACGACGGGCGCGCGGCGAAAATGCTGTCGTACAAGAAGAAGAACTACGCCCTGATGGGCTACGACGGCAGCCTGAAATTCAAAGGCTCGTCGCTCGTCTCGCGCTCCACCGAGCGGTTCGGGCGGGCGTTCGTGCGCGCGGCGGTCGAGTTGCTGCTCGCCGAAGACGTCGCCGGGCTGCACGCGCTCTACGTTGCCACGCGCGATCGGCTGCTGCGGCGCGAGTGGCCGCACGGCGCCGACGACTTCTCGCGCACCGAGACCCTCAAGGACTCCGTCGACGGCTACCTCGCCGATGTCGAGGCGGGCAAGCGGACGCGCGCGGCCTCCTACGACCTCGCCATCGCGCGCGCCGCCGAGACCGGCGTGCCGGTGCGCATCGGCGACCGGGTGACGTACTACGTGACCGGGTCGGCGCCCGGCGTGACCACCTACGACCACAGCCGCTGGGCCGACGCGTGGCGCCCGGACGCGCCCGACGAGAACACCGCCTTCTACCTCAAACGCCTCGACGAGGTCGCCCGCAAATTCGACGTCTTCTTCTCCGACACCGACTTCCGCCTCGTCTTCTCGCCCCCCGACCTCTTCGGCTTCGACGCGCGCACGATCCGCCTCGTCCGCACCGAAACCCCGCCGGAGGACGATGGGGATGTGGTGCCGTTTTGAGTTGGTGGTTGATGGGTTGGTGTCGGTGGTGGCATTCTCCTTCGGTGACGTGCCTGCTTGCGGCGTGTGCGCATGGGAGCGCCCACCGCCCGGCGACGCTCGGCCAGCGCCGCCGAACGCCGCCCTGCGCGAACGACCATCGACAACCAGCGCCCAGCACCAACCAGCCGTCAACGTCTTTTTGCAAGTGCAACGACGCATTAACAGTGCGCCGGGGACGGCAACCCTGCGGTGGGCCTGTCGGTGCCAGCGCCTCCACCCACCCAGCCCGCAGTTCCATGCTGAACACCTTCCACGACCTCTACGTCGAGCAGCTTCGCGACCTCTACAGCGCCGAGTCGCAGATCATCGAGTCGCTCCCGAAGATGATCGCGAATGCCTCCGACCCCGACCTTCGCGCCGGGTTCGAGCAGCACCTCGCCGAGACGCGCATCCAGCGCGACCGCATCGCCGGCATCTTCCAGGCACTCGGCAAAGACCCGGGCGGCCACACCTGCAAGGCGATGAAGGGCATCCTCACCGAGGGCGACGAGCTCATCTCCGAGACCCATCCGCTCTTCGGGCAGGACACGCCCGGCCCGGTGCGCGACGCCGGCCTGATCGCGTCGGCGCAGCGTGTCGAACACTACGAGATCGCCGCGTACGGCACCGTCTGCGAGTTCGCCAAAGCCCTCGGTCGCCACGACGACCTCGCCATCCTCAAGCAGACCATCGCCGAAGAGAAGGCGACCGACGAGAAGCTGACGCGCATCGCCGAAGGCTGGATCAACGCCTCCGCCGTGCAGGCCTGACGCCGGGTCGACGGCCCGACGCCACGCCTGGCAGGTCTGCGTGACCTGTCAGGCGTGTCCGTTTGAGGGCGCCTCAATTCGTCCACCCGACGGCCCAGAGGGTGACGTGCGCGGCCCCGGCGTCGCGGAGGGCGCGGGCGGCGGCGAGGGCGGTGGCGCCGGTCGTCACGATGTCGTCGACGAGGACGATGGCGCGCCCGGCAGCGGCTGGGGCCGCGGCGAAGGCGTGGGCGACGTTGGCGCGGCGGTCTGCGCGGTCGAGGTGCGTCTGCGAGCGCACGAAGCGTCCACGGGCGAGCAGGTCGGGGGCGACCGCGAGGCCCGTGGCGGTGGCGAGGCCGCGCGCGATCTCTTTGGCCTGGCTGGAACGCCGACGGATCGACGGCGAGGGCAGCGCCGAGCTGCCGTCCGATGCGCGGGCGGTGGCCGTACTTGAGGGCGTGGAGGAGCGGCGCGAGGGGGCCGTCGGGTAGCGCCACCGCGCCCACGCGGCGTCGATGGAGGGCGCGGTGACAGCGTCGGGATCGGTGGACGGGAGGATGTGGGCGAGGAGGGCGTCGGGGTCGGCGTCGTCGAGGTCCAGGACGCAGGCGGCGCAGAGGGGCAGGGCGGCGGACGAGGGCAGGAGGGTGCCGCAGGAGAGGCAGGCGCGGCGGCTGAGCCGGGCAGGGTGAGGCGGCGCCGCAACCTCCGCGGACGTGGTGCCGTTGCCTGCCGATGCACGTCCTGCACCGTCACCGCATCGCCGCCACGCTCTGGCTGGCCGTCCTCGTCGCCATCGGCGCCGGGGTGCTGCCGGGCGTGCACCGGGCGCAGCACGCGATGCATACGGCGCAGACCGGACAGGCAGACGCCCCGTGCGACCTCTGCGCGGCCACGCTCGCCGCGCCGCTGCCGGTGCTGCCGGTCGTCGTCGCGCCCGTCGAGGGCGTCGTCGTCGAACGGACGGTCGTCGTGATTCCGGCGAGTGGCGAGGTCGTCGCCGCCCGCGGACGCGCACCGCCCGAGGCCTGAGACTCCCGTTCACGCCGCCGCGCGCCGCTTCTGATTCAGGAGCAAGCTGCGCCGCGGACGTACGTCTCTCGCTCATCGGATCGATGCACCTCCGCCTTCGGGTGGCCGCTCTGGCCGCCCTGGCGTCGAGCGCCGTGGGCACCTGCCCGGCCTCGGCCCACCCCGTTTCTCTCGCCCCGTCTGCCCGTTTCGGCAGCGCGGCGCCCGTTTCCACCCCTGGTCTCCGCATCGCCGACCCCGTCCTCAGCGGGCACATCCGCGACACGCGCGGCGCCCCGATCGTCGGCGTGACCGTCGAACTCGTCGGTACGACGCGCGGCACCGTCACCGACGCCGACGGGCGCTACCGGCTCGCGCTCCCCGATGGAGCCGGCGAGGTGACCGTCTCCGTCCGCGCGATCGGCTACCGGACGGAGACGCGCACGCTCTCGCCGCGCGGCCTCGCCACACTCACACTCGACCTGACGCTGCGCGACGAAGACGTGGCGGGCGAGGAAGTCACCGTCACGACGACCGCCGATCAGGTGGCGCAGCGCACGTCGCAGTCGACGGCGACGCTCGGCGAGCGCGACCTCGCGGCCGTGCGCGGCGCGACGCTCGGCGCGGCCCTGGAGCGCCTCCCCGGCGTGACGACGCTCACCACCGGGCCGACCATCGCCAAGCCCGTCGTGCGCGGGCTGCACTCCGAGCGCGTCGTCCTCGTGAACGCGGGCCTCGTGCAGGAGGGGCAGCAGTGGGGCGGCGAGCACGCGCCCGAGATCGACCCCTTCGCCCCGGCGCGCGTCGAGGTGCTGCGCGGCGTCGCGGGCGTCGAGGCGGGCGTCGGCGCCATCGGCGGCGTGGTGCGGCTGGTGCCGCGTCCGCTGCCGGAGGTGGCAGGCGTGACGGGGCTCGTGCAGACGAACGGGTTCTCCAACAGCCGACAGGGCGCCGGATCTCTGCTCGCCGAAGGCGCCACCGCCGAGGGCGCCGTGATGGGCGGCGGTCTCGGATGGCGCGTGCAGGGCAGCCTGCGCCGCGCGGGCGACAGCCGGGCGCCGGGTTACGTCCTCGCCAACACGGGCGCGTACGAGCGCGCCGGGCAGGTCGCCCTCGGGTGGCACCGCGGCGCGTGGGGCCTCGACGCCCTCGCGAGCCGCTACCAGACGACGCTCGGCATCTACCGCGGCGCCCACGTCGCCACCGCCGACGCGCTCCGCCGCCTCCTCCAGGGCGGCGGCGCCGCGCCCGCGACCGGGCCCTTCACCTACCACATCGGCGCGCCACGGCAGGAGATCGCGCACGACATCGCCACCGCCACGCTTCACCGCGACGGAGGTGCGGGCGACCGGCTGAGTGTGCAGTACGGCGTCCAGCGCAACCACCGGCAGGAGTACGACCTCCACAACCGTTTCCAGACGACGCCCGAGGGCACGCTCGCCTTCGACCTCGCCCTCGTCACGCAGACGCTCGACGCGCGCTACCGGCACCGTCCCGGCCGCCTCGCCGGGATGCCGAGCGTGGGAACGGTCGGGGTGAGCGCGATGGGGCAGGCCAACCGCAACGGCGCCGCCGGGCAGCTCGTGCCGAACTTCTCGGCGTGGACGGGCGGCGCGTGGGCGCGCGAGCAGGCCGCGACGCACGTCGCCGGGCGCGCGCTCCGCCTCGACGCGGGCGTTCGCGCCGACGCGCGCGCGCTCACCGCCTACCCGCGCAACGTCGCCGCCGGGGCCTACGAGCGCCGGACGACGCGCTACGCCGCCCTCAGCGGGGCCTTCGGGGCCGTCTACGACCTGGCGCCGCGCCTGAGTCTCGCCGCGAACATCGGCACGGCGTGGCGTCCGCCATCCGTCAACGAGCTGTATGCGAACGGCGTCCACCACGGCACGGCGACCTACGAGATCGGCGACGCCTCGCTCGGGCGCGAGACGAGTCTGGGCCTCGACGCGACGCTGCGCTACGGCGGGCGCCGCCTCGCGGGCGAGGCCAGCATCTTCCGCACCGCCTTCGACGGCTTCCTCTTCCAGCCGCCCGACACGGCCATCGTGACGACCATCCGCGGCGCCTTCCCGCGCCGCGCCTTTGAGCAGACCGACGCGCGCCTCTGGGGCCTCGACGGCGGCGCCCGCCTCGCGCTCACGCATCCGGGCACCGGCGCCGACCGCGGCCTCGCCCTCGACGCGACGGCGTCGATGGTGCGCGGCGACGACACCGCCCGCGACGAGCCGCTCGCCGGGATGCCCGCCGACCGCGTGACGCTCGGCCTCAGCTACGCCCCGCGCCCGACGGGCCGCCTGAGCGACGCATCGGTCGGCGCGCGCCTGCACCTCGTCGACCGGCAGCGGCGCGTGCCAGCGCTCCCGGACTTCGCGCCGCCGCCCGCCGCCTACCGCCTCGTGGACATCGAGGCGTCGGGGACGGTGCGGATGGGCGGATCGCCGGTCGTCGTGTCGCTGTCGGTCGCCAACGTCTTCGACACGGCCTACCGCGACTACCTGAGCCGCTTCCGCTTCTTCGCCGACGAGGCCGGGCGCACGGTCGTCCTCCGCCTCGCCGTGCCCATCGGCGGCTACCGGATGTGACGCCGCGCACGAGCGTCGGTGAGAGGCTGACGCTCTCCGTCGATAGGCCGACGCACCGCTGCGATGCGCGGGCGCGATGCCGATTCGGCGATGCCGGTGCGCGATGCGGGGATGTGCGGGGGGCGGACGGGTGGGTCTGAGTCCCACCCCTACGGGACGTTTGTGGACGTTTCGGACGCCTTCTCCACGATCCACGACGGACAATCAACAACACCCCACCCACCCCTCCCATGCGCCATACCGCACCCCTTCTCCTCCTCGCGGGCACGCTCGCGTTCTCCGCCTGCGACACCGCCCCCGCCGACGATCCGGGCGAGAACGAACTCATCACCCGCGTCACCCTCACGATGACGCCGCAGGGCGGCGGGGCCGCCGCGACGGCCGAGTACCGCGACGCCAACGGCGACGGTCTCGTGCAGCCGGGCGAGTTCTCGACGCTCACGCTCCGCGCGGGCACGACGTACACCGGCGCCATCGCCTTCTTCAGTCCGAGCGCCGAGGTCACGTCCGAGATCCGCGCCGAGGCGACGCAGCACCAGCTCGTCTACTCGCCGGGCGGCGGCGCGGCCGGGCGGCTGACCCTCGCCGCCACCGACCGCGACGCCAGCGGCAAGCCCATCGGCCTCGCCACGACCGCCGCCGTCAGCGCAGGTGCCGCCGCGACCGGCACGCTCCGCGCCGTCCTCTACCACTACGAGGACGCCGCGCGCAAGCAGGCGGGCGTGGCCGGAAGCGACGCCGACTTCGACGGCACCTTCCCGGTCTCGATCGCCAACTGAGCCGACGGACGTGTCCGACGTGGGGCGGCGTGGCAGGATGTCTTGCCGCGCCGCCGGCGCCCGGTTGCCGGTCGTCCCCCATTCACCTTCCGCTGCCATGTCCACCGACCGTCCGATGATCGAGAGCGACGCGCTGCGGCACGGCCACGACGGCCATGCGCTCTCGCTCGACGCGGCGGGCGTCGCGGCGCGGGAGATCGAGAAGTGCTCGGCGATGGCCTCGATGGGGCCTCCGTCTCGGGTGTAGGCGTCGAGGGCGCGCTGCCGGAGGCCGAGAGTGAGAGGGCCATGACCGGTGGGATGCAGAGCGGTGGACACGAGAACCGGGTGAGGGTACCGCGCTCACGCTCGGGGCGTACGGCTGAATCGTGCCCCTGTCGCCACGGCAACATGCCCACGCGATCCGCGTCGCCGTCCCATCACCGCGTCCAGCGCAGGCCGATCTGGACCTGGCGGGCGAGGCCGTAGGCGCGGTCGTCGAGGAGGCGGAGGCGGTAGAAGCGCTCGGCAGTGGCGTTGGGGACGAAGGAGTTGCTTTCGGGCGTTTGCAGATATCCGTCTTCGTCCGCCTGACCGGTGGCGCCGTAGACGCGGCGCACGTTCCAGCGCCCGAGCACGTTCTCGCCGCGGATCGTGAGCGCCACGCGGCCCCCGGCGGCCCGTCCGATCGTGCGCGTCGCGGCCACATCCACGCGGTGCGTCGCGGGCTGGTAGGCGGCGCTGCGGGAGCGGGCGACGAAGACGGACGAGCCGATGCGGACCGGCGCACTCAGCCGCGCGTACGGCGCGCCGCTCGCAGCGTCGTAGGCGACATCGAGGGTCCACCGGGCGAGCGGGCGTACGCCGAAGAGCGACGGCCCGGCCCGGCCGCTCGTCGCGCCGCGCAGGCGGGTGATCGCGCGGTGGCGGAGCGTCTTCGCCGCCAGAAACACCGTCGATGGGCCGTTGATGTCGCCCCGAAAGGCGCCCACGTCGTCGTTCTGGTTGCTCTGGATCGTGTAGGCGAGAGAGAGGCGCAGGCGCGGCGTAGGTGCGACCTCGGCGGCGACGTCGGCGCCGATGAGGCGGCGGCGACCGCTCGACTCGACGGTTTCGTAGTCGGTCGGAAAGGCCCGGCGCCGAATCCCCACCGGAAGGCCGCGCTCACGCCGCATCCATCCCTCGATGCTGACGGCGAAGGCGCCCGAGGCGATGCGCCCGCCGCCGCTCACGACGGTCGCGCGGATCGGGGCGAGGTCGGGGTTGCCCATCTGGCCGCCAACGGCGAGGCGCTTGTCGAAGGTGGCGATCGGGACATGGGCGAGGTCCATCGGCGCGGCTTCGGCGGTCGTCGCGAGGGCGGCGAAGAGCGACGCGTCGGCGCCGAGGGCGAGGCTCGCGGCCACGCGCGGCTGCCACGCCACGTGCTGGCGCGGCGTGCGGAAGGCACGGGCGTCGAGCACGACCGGGCCGGTGCCGATGCGGCGCGGCTTGACGGCGATGTTCGTGACGACGCTCTGGCGGGCGGTGAGCTGCCCGGACACGTCGTAGAAGCGCCCCTGCCGGTCGCGGAACCCGGCGAGGGCACCGGTCGCACCTGCGAAGTACGGCACCCACGCGGCGTCGATGGCGCCGCCCGCGAGGCCTGCGTCGGCAGCGCTCTCGACGGGGAGGAGCGCGTACGGATCGACCAGGGCGAGGCCGCCGCGCGCGAACACGTCGACGCGCACGCCTGCGTCGAGGGCAAGCGGTCCGGCGACGAGTCGGTCGGTGAGCCATGCGCCGGTGCGCATCGCCCGCGCGGGCGCCTCCTCCGGCCCGCCCGCGCAGACTTGGCCGTCCATCAGGCAGGCGACGTACGCCGCCACATCGCCCGCGCCGCCGTCGCCGTCGATGCGCCGGAGGCCGTTGGTGGAGACCCCGACGGCGCGCGAGCGGAGGTAGAACACGCTCGCGGGCAGGTCGTCGTAGCGGGTCGCGCCCGGGCCTCCGAAATCGACGCTGCCGTCGGCAACGCGCGAGAGGAGTTCCTGGAGCGTGGCTCTCGAAAGGTCAAACACGCGGTCGGTCGTGCGCGCGTGGTCGACTCCGGCGGTGAGGGCGTGGGCGCGGCCGGAGGCTCCTCTGAGGCGGCGCGAGGCGTCGGCGCGGGCGTACGTCTCGCGCGTCTCGGTGCGCGCGTAGCCGGTCGTCAGGGCGCCGGGGAGGGCGAAGAGGCCGAAGAGGTCGTCCGGGAAGGGGCGGGCCTGCCCGAGCGCGAGGCTGTCGGCCGGGACGCTCCCGCCGGGGAAGTCGACGGTGCGGTAGGCGGCGGCGGTGGCGTTGCGCGGGTCGTCGATGTCGCCGTAGGCGAGCGTCGCGCGGACGCCCTGCCCGAAGCCGTCGCGGGATGTGGTGCGGGCGAGGTCGGTGCGGGCGAGGGTCGCGGCGAACTCGGTGCCGAAGCGGCGCGCGGTGACGCGGGAGCGCGTGTGGCGGGCGGTGTCGCGGGCGCGGGCGTCGCCGGGGGCGAAGAGCGAGGTCGACGTGTTCGCCTGCCCGGCGTCGGTGCGCACCGACGTGCGGAGCAGGTCGACGCCGATGCCGAAGGGCAGGGCGAGGCCGACGCGCGCGAACCCTTCGCCGGTCCGCGCATCGGCACCCGGCCGCACGGACGCGCGCGTGAAATCGTCGTCGGCAAGGAGGAGGGTAGCGCTCGTGGGGATGAAGAAGCGCAGGTCGGGCGGCGCGCCGGGGGCGGGGCGGGGCAGGACATCGCGCAGGAGCGTGCCCGGCGGCACGACCGGCAGGGGGAAAAAGACGGGCTCGCGAACACCGGCTTCCATCAGCACCTGCGGCTCGGCGCGGAGGCGGGCGAGAGCGGCGGCGGTGAGGCGGGGCAGGGGGCGCGCGCTCGGCGACGGGTCGTCGGTCGAGACGGTCCGCAGCCCGACGGCGATGCGGACGCGGTTGCGCACGAACGCGCCCTCCGCGCGCCCTGCGATCTCCGTCGGACGACCGGGCGCCACACGGTCGCCGACGGCCGCCGCGCCGCGCGCGTCGATGCGGAGCGTCCGGGCGTCCTCGCCGCGCCGCGACGTGACGGCGACGGCGCCGCCGGCGCCCGAGGCCATCGAGGCGGAGAACGCGCCCGGCAGCACGTCGACGGCCTCGACGAGTCCGAGCGGCAGCGCGGTGCCGTCGGGGAGCGGCACGCCGTCGAGCACGAACCGCGGACGGGCGCCGCGCACGGCGAGCGAGTCCGTCCGGTCGTCGCGCACCACCGACGGTGCCAGCCCGACGAGCGCGCCGAGAGTCCGCGCGGGCGCGTCGGTGCGGACGGCGCCGGCCGTGCCACTGGCCGCATCGACCACTTCGACCGACGGTTCGGCCTCGACCCGCCGGGCCGTTCCAAACGTCTCGCGCGCCGTCGTGCCGAAGCGCCGCCGCTCGCCGAAGACGCGCAGCCGCGCCCAGAACGGCAGCCGGTCGAGGGCGATGTCGAGGCGCAGCGTGTCGCCGCCGGTGAGCGCGAGCCGCCGCCGCTCGGGCCGGTATCCCGCGAACCGAACCTCGACGGTGGCTCCGAACGGCGCGTCCTCGTCCATTCCATCGCCCGCGAACGCATCCGGATCGGCATCGACATCGAGCACGAAGGCGCCGGTCGAGTCGGTGACGGCCGCCGCGAGCGTGCCGGGCACGAGCACCGCCGCGCCGCGCACGGGCGCTCCGCCCGCCGTCACCCGCCCGGCGACGACGGCGCGGGGCAGGGGCGCGAACGCGGGCAGGTCGAGCGAATCGGCGCCCGCGCCGAGCCCGTCGACGGTCTGCGCGTGCGCCGCGGTGCCCCACGTCCCGGCGGCGAGGGCGGCGGCGAGGATCACGCGGCGAAGGCGGGGCAGGTCGGGCATCGGGCGCGGAACGACGGGGCAGACGAAGAGCGGAAGTTAACCCTGACAGGTTTCCCATGCCTGTCGAAGTTAGAGGGCGTGCGCAATCCGCCGACGAACGCCCCGGCGGCAAGATCGCGTATCGTGGCGGCGATCCGCGCCGCGTCTCCCGGTCCCCGCCTGGCTGTTCCTCTCTGCGTCGACTCCCCCAGCCTGTCCTTGCGAGGAGCGAAGCGGCGTGTCAATCTGGTGATTCGAAGCACCGGACGGCGGGATTGCCACGCTGCGCGCGCACGGGCGACATCGCCTCGGAGCGCTCGGAGTCAGAACTGAACAGCTTCCCCCGATGCCCCCGCCCGTCCTCTGGCCCTACGGCGACACGGCCGCCACCGTCCTCGCCGCCGCCGCGCTGGCCGCGCTCGTCGCCCTCGCAGGCGTGCTCCACCGGCGCGGCGTGCCCGCGCGGGCGACGCGCGCGCTCGTCCACGCCGCCACCGGAATGGCCGTCGCGGCGATGCCGTTCGTGTTCGCGTCGGCGACCGGTCCGGCGCTCCTCGCCGCCGCCTTCGCGCTCGCCAACGCGTGGGCGATCCGCAGAGGGCGGTTTGCCGGGTTGCACGCGGGCGTTGGGGATGCCGACCGCGACGCGCCGAGCGTCGGGACGGTTGCCTTCCCGGTCGCGCTCCTCGCGGGCCTCGTGCTCGTCGATCCCTTCGGCGCCGACGAGAGCGCCCGCGCCGTCTGGGCCGTCGCCTTCGCCACGCTCGCCCTCGCCGACCCCGCCGCCGCCGCCGTCGGGCGGGCGTGGACGCGGCGTCACGCGGGCGCTGCGGGCAAAACCGCCGCCGGAAGCGTCGCCTTCGCGGGCGTGGCGGTCGCCGTCGCGGTCGTGGGGATGGGGACGCTGACGGTGTGGATGGGCGCGGAAATCGTCGCGTTCGCTGCCGCCGCTGCGGTCGTCGGGGCCGCGTGCGAGCGCGCCGGGCGCGGGGGATGGGACAACCTGTGGATCGCCGCGGGCCTGCTCGTGCTCGGGCGCGCGTGGACGCCGGAGCCGGTCGTCTGGGCGCTGCCGGGACTGGCCGACGTCGCCTCGTTCGGTGTCGATGGGCGCATTCACGTCGGTGTGGCGCTCGCGGTCGGGGCGGCGGTCGGCGTGCTGAGCCGCCGGGCGCGGTTCCTGACGGCCGACGGCGCGCTCGCGGCCGGGCTGCTCGCGGCGAGTCTGGTGGCGGTCGGGACGTGGGCGCACGCGCTCTCGGGCGGCGGCTTCTTCGTCCTTTCCAGCCTGCTCTCGCGCGCGGGGAAACGCCGCGCCGCCGCCCTCGACGCCGTCTCGGAGAAAGGCTCGGTGCGCGACGCCGGGCAGGTCCTCGCCAACGGCGGCGTCGCGTGGGCGTGCCTCGTCGCGTTTCCCGGCGCCAGCCTGTGGGCGTGGACGGGCGCCTTCGCCGCCGCCGCCGCCGACACGTGGGCGACGGAGATCGGCACGCTCGCCGGGCAGTCGCCACGGATGGTGACGACCGGACGCCGCGTCGCCCCCGGCACCTCGGGCGGCGTGACCGTCGCCGGGACGCTCGGCGCAGCCGCCGGAGCGCTCGTCGTCGGCCTGCTCGCCGGATCGGGAATGGCGGGCGGAGTCGGCAGCACGGTCGGCGCGGGCATCTCGGCTGCGGCCCCCCTGGCGCTCGCCGCGGGCCTGACCGGCGCCTTCCTCGACAGCCTCCTCGGCGCCACCGTGCAGGCCCGCTACCGCCGCGCCGACGGCCACGCCACCGAGCGCGCGTCCGAGCGCGGGCCGGACGGCCAGCCCATCGCCAACGTGTGGGCCGGGGGATGGCGCTGGATGACGAACGACCGCGTCAACCTCGCCTGTACCGTCGCGGGCGCGCTCGTGGGGTGGGCGATGGGGGCGTGATGCATGGCGACCTGTTCAGGTGTCCTCGCTGGACAGGTCTGGGCGTCTGCGGCTGCGGTGGTGGTGAAGGATAGACCTTTCAGTTCGGAGACCTGGACAGGTCCGGCGATGCGACGGCGTCGGGCGGAGTTCGACCTGTCGGGTGCCCTCACCTGACAGGTCTACCGCGCAGATTGGGCGTCCGCAGGGCGTTACCTTTCGGAAACTCCCCCGTCGTCCCATGCCCCACCGCCCCGCCGTCCGCCGTCTGTCGTCCGTCGTCGTCCTCCTCGCCCTCCTCGCCGCCACACCCGCGGCGCGGGCGCAGCCGATGGGGGCGGAACTGCTGCTCGACGATTCGACCGATGTGCGCTACGTCATCGCCGCGCGGGAGCACACGCTCGGGCTGCGGCTCGACAGCGCCGAGGCGGTGCTGCGCGACCTGTCCCGGCGTCCCGGCGGCCTCGCGGCGTCGCTGCACTACCGGGCGCAGCTGAGCGTGCTGCGCGGGTTTCTGACCGACGACCGCATCCACTTCACCCGCTTCAACCAGCGCGCCGACTCGCTGCGCCGCGTCCTGCGCTCGCAGCCGCCGACGCGGTGGCGGTACTATTTCGAGGGCGAGAGCGAGATGCAGCGCGCCATCGTCCACGGGCGCGAGGAGCGGCTCGCCCGCGCGGGCCTGTCGGCGAAGGCCGCGTACGACGCCTACGACCGCGCGACGGGGGGCGGCGTCGTCTTCCCCGACGCTGAGAAGGGCAAGGGCCTCATCCAACTCGTCATCGGCTCGGCGCCCGGCGCGTACCGGTGGGTGCTGCGGCTGCTCGGGTACTCGGGATCGGTCGAGGGCGGGCGCCGCCGCCTGGTGCTCGCCGCCACCGAGAGCCGCCACAACCGCGAGGACGCGGCGCTGATGCTCGGCGTCCTCGACCTGATCGTCCGCGGCGATCCGGAGAGCGGCCTTGCCCGGTTCGAGGGGCTGTACCGCGCGGATTCGTCGCGCGTGCTCGTCGCCCACCTCTACGGCTTCGCGCTCCTCAGCGACCGCCGCGCCGCCGACGCCGCGCGCGTGCTCGGGGCCGCCGAAGCGGCGCAGTCCGCTCCCGGCACCGCACGCCTGTGGTTCACGACGTACTACCTCGGCGACGCGCGCTACAAGCTCGGGCAGTACGACGAGGCCATCCGCCTGCTGCGCGCCTACACCGAGAATCACCGCGGGCCGAGCCTCAAGGCGGGCGCGTACCTGCGCCTCGCAACGGCGCTCGAACTGACCGGCCGCCGCGCCGACGCCCTCGCGGTCTACCGGCAGATCACGCACACGCGCATCTCCGAGACCGAAGAGGCGGCCGTCCGCGTGGCCGCGCGCCGCATCGCCGCGCCGATGTCCCCGGCAGACCGCGCGCTCGTGCTGGCCGAGAACGCCTACGAGTGCGGCCGCAACGCCGAAGCCGCCGCCGCCTTCGAAGCGCTCATCACCGACCTCTCGGGCAGCGGTCCGGCGGTCGTCGCGGCGGCTCACCTGCGCGCCGCGCGGGCGTACCAGGCGCTCGGCAGCCTCGCCGACGCCCGGCGCCACGCCGAGGCCGCGGTCGCGGCGCCGGGTCCGGACGCACTCGCCGGATGGCAGCCGTGGGGCAACTACCACGCGGGCGAGATCGCCGAGAAAGAGGGCCGCCGGGGCGATGCGCGCCGCCACTACGAAGCGGCGCTTCGCGCGAGCGGTGATTTCGACTACCACCTCACGCTCGAACAGAACGCCAAAACCGCCCTCGAACGCGTCCGCTGAGGCAGAGCGAACCCGCGCAGGTCCCCGACCTGACAGGTTCGCTCCGGGCAGGTTCGCCGCCGAGCAAGGCTCCAGCCGGGGCGAGGGGGAAGAAGGTGCCGTGGCGAGGAAGAATCTCCCTCTCCGACCCCTCGTGCGTCGCCGCAGAGACCGGAGTAGAGCGTGTTGAACGTGCCCGCGGCGCTGTGGCAGGATTCTTGGGATGGGCGCCTGCTCCCTCCACCTCCCCGGCACCCGTGCCCCCGGCCTCCGTGCGTCCGCCCTCGCCCGCCTTCGCCGCTGCCCGTCCGCCCGTGACGCGCGCTGCCGGATACGTGTCCGGTGCCGCCGCGCCCGAACGCACAGCGCCCGAACGCACAGCGGGGGCCGCCCGCATCCGGACGACCCCCGCCGCGACCCCTCGGGTCGGTGTGTGCTCGAAGGGATTCGAACCCCCGGCCTTCGGAACCGGAATCCGACGCTCTATCCAGCTGAGCTACGAGCACGCAAGGCCGCCAAAGTACGACGCGCGGCGACCCATCGCAACGCGCGGCCTTGCGACGCTCTCCGGCGCACCACATTTCCAGCCACGCCCGGCGGCGTCCCCCCACACCGCCTGAGCGCCCGGCGCTTCCCCCACCCGACGTTCGCGCGTACCCCCGTGCCGATGTCACCCGCGTCTCCGCGGTCCGCCTTTCCCTCACTGATGGACCCGATTCTACGCCTTGCCTCGCGCGTCGAGCGCGCCGCTGCCCCCCGGCAGGGCCTCACGCCCGAAGAGCGCCTCATCGACACCTTCGCCTCCGATCCCGAGAGCGCCTATCGGACGCTCCTCGACCGGTACAGCTCGGTGCTGCTGCGCATGATCCGGCGGTTCTTTCACGATCAGGACGACGTGATGGACCTCTACACCGTCGTCTGCGAGCGGATGCGGGCGCAGGACTACCGCGCGCTGCGGAGCTTCCGGCGGGGAAGCGACCTGCTGCCGTGGCTCAGCGTCGTCGTCGCCAACGCCTCGCGCGACCGGCTGCGGCAGAAGCGCGTCGCCTCGATTCCGCGCCACGTGCTCGCGCGCCTCGACGAGCGGACGCGCCTCGTCTACCGCCACCACGTCGCCGGGCACCTCGCGCCCGAAGACGCCGCCGACGTCATCACCCGCGGCGGCGTGCCGTGCACGGCCCTCGATGTCGTCGAGGAGTTGCAGCGCTTGCATCGCCTCCTGCGCGCGGGGACGCAGCACCGCCTGCTGCGCCACCTCGACCCGCGCGAGGCCGTCTCGCTCGACGCGCTCATCGAGCGCGGCCTCGACCAGCCCGACAGCGCCGCCGACCTCGACGATGCCATCAGCGGCGCGTCGAGCCTGGCGCGCCTGAACGCCATCCTCGCCACCTTCACCACCGACGACCGCCTGATCGTGTCGCTGCGCTTCGAGCAGGAATTGACGGTGCCCGAGATCGCCGACCTCGTCGGGGCCGAGTCGCCCGCGCGCATCTACACGCGCCTGCGCACGCTCCTCGCCCGCCTGCGCCGCGCCCTCGGCGAAGACGAAGCCCTCTGAACTGACGCGCGCGCGCCGCGATCGACAGGCGGCGTGTCCTGTTTTTGCGGGACATCCCTGCGCGTCGAATTGACTCTATCTTGAGACGAAAACGCGCCCCCCCGCTTCTCGTCCCCCGTGCCCCTCAACCCTTCCGACCGCGCACGGCAGCTCCCTCGCCCGCCGCCGCCCGGCCCCGAACGCGCCCGCCCGACCGCTGGATCGTCCGGTGTCGGCCCGTCGGGCGCGTACGTGCCGGTGCCGGTGCTGAAGACGGAGGACGGCGGGGCGACATCGGCGGAAACGATCATCGCGGGCGGGCTGCTGCTGCTGCTCGGCGGCCTCGCGGCGGTGCGGATCGTGTTCTACGGCGCCCTGTGGTTCGGCGTGAAGTTCCATCCCGGCGTGTCGATGAACGATGTCGTCGTGTCGTTGCAGATGGGCAGCGGCGAGCACGCGCCGGAGCTGCTCGTCGCCAACGCGATTGCGCAGGCGCTCGGGCTGGGCGGCGTGGCGTGGCTCGCGGCGACGTGGCGGCCGGAGGGGCTGGCGTGGATGCGGCTGCACGCGGCGTCGCCGATAGCGGTGGCTGTGGCGTGCGCCGGACTTCTCGGGCTGCTGCCCGCGATGCAGGTGCTCGGCGCCATCAACACGGCCGTCCTCCCCGATTCCCTCCGCGCCTACGACGCGGCGCAGCACACGCTCTTCGCCTCGCTGCTGAGTGGCGAGGGCGCGTTCTCGCTCGTGCGGGCGCTCGTCTTCCTCGCCCTCACGCCTGCACTCTTCGAGGAGCTGTTCTTCCGCGGTGCGCTCCTGCACACGTGGGAGGCGCGCGGGCGCACGTGGGGCCTCATCGCGTCGTCGGTGGCGTTTTCGGCGTTCCACATGCGTCCGGGGCAGGTCGTGCCGCTGCTTCTCATCGGCCTCTACCTCGCGTTCGTGGTGCAGCGCTCGGGCAGCCTGCGCCCGGCCATCGCCGCGCACGCGCTCTACAACGCCGCGCTGATCGTGCTTGCAACGATGAACGCGCAGGGCGGGCAGGTGCCCGAACCCGGCGTGCTCTCCGTGGGTAGTGGCCTCGGCCTCGCCATCGGGGCCACGGTGTGGCTTCGCCGCCACATCCCTTCGCCGCCGCCAATCCTTCCGACCGATGCAGGAGTCCACGTCCCCTGAGGGCACCACCGAGAACTGGGTGCCCGTCTTCGCCTCCACGACCGACTACGAGGCCGACCTCGTCCGAGACCGTCTGGGGAGCGAGGGCATTCCCGCCGCCGTTCACTCGCAGCGCGACCACGCCTTCAACCTCACCTCCGGCGACCTCGCCCGCGTCCGCGTGATGGTGCCCGCCGAGCACGTCGACGCTGCCCGCGCGCTCCTCGACACGCCGCCCGTCTCCGACGCCGAGCTCGAAGCGCAGGCGATGGCCGCCGATCCCGCCTCGCCCGACGCCTACGACCCGACGTTCGAGGCGAGCCTCGACTCCGGCGCCGAGTCGATCTCCTTCGCCGTCCCCGGTGATTTCGAGGGCGATGCGGCCGACACCGACGTCCCCCGCGGCGCCGACGAACTCGGCACGATGACCGCCGCCGAGTCGGTGGACGAGAGCGTCTTCACGCGCGAGATGCAGACCGGCACCGTCCCGCTCGACGACACGCGCCCGGCGCCTGGCACGACGATGGGCACCGCGCCGTCGGCACCGCTCGCCGACGAGATCCCGTGAGCCGCCGCCGGACCGCCGCCGGTGCGGACGGAGGCGACGCGGCCCCCGCATCGGCTCCCGACGCGTCCAGCCCATCCCGCACGTCCTCCGGCACGCCGTCGGAGGGCGTGTTGCGCGTGACGACAGCCGTCGTCGGGCTGCCCGTCGTCGTCGCGGCGGCATGGTTCGGCGGAGCGTGGTTCGCCCTCCTCGTGATGGCCGCCGCGCTCGGCGCGCAGGTGGAGGTCTACCGCCTCGCCCGCGCGTCCGGCGCGACACCGGGTGTGGCGTGGGGACTTGTCGCCGGAGCGGGCGTCGCCCTGACCCCGCTCGTGCCCGAGGCGCACTGGGTGACGATCGCGGCGCTCGTCGGCTTCCTCGCGTGGCTGCCCTTCCGCCCGACGCGCACGAGTCCGGTCGTCGACCTCGCGGCGACGCTCGGCGGTGTCGTCTACCCGACAGCCCTCCTGACGCTTCTCACCGCCGTCCGCCTCGACCTCGACGCGCGCCTGCCCGGCCACGAGGCCGCATGGGCGACGCTTGCCGTCTTCCTGCTCGTCGCCATCGCCGATACGTGCGCGTACTACACCGGGCGCGCGTTCGGCAAAACGCCCCTCGCGCCGTCGGTGTCGCCGAAGAAGACGTGGGAAGGCGCCGCGGGTGGGGCGGTCGGGGCCGTCGCGGCGGCGCTCGCGTTCTCGCTGTGGCTGGTGCCGTCGGTGCCGGTCGGGGCGATGGTGGCGCTCGGCGTGGTGGCCGGCGTCGTCAGCCCGCTCGGCGACCTCGCCGAGAGCCGGATGAAGCGCGCGGCGGGCGTCAAGGACTCGGGGCACGTGCTCCCCGGCCACGGCGGCCTCCTCGACCGCCTCGATGCGCTTCTCGTCGCGGCGCCGCTCGCCTACCTGATCTTCGCCGTCGCGTACCGCTGATGGCCCCGTTTCGCCTGCTTCGCTGATGTTTTCGTCCCGTTCGTCGTCCGGAATGGGCGCCTTTCAGCGCGGCGTGCTCGTCGCGCTTCTGGCCGCGATCCCGGCGGTGCTCGTCGCCCGCGCCGTCGGCGCCGTCGTGCCCGATTCGGCGGCGACGGCGTCGCTCGGTGCGTTTCTGTTCGAGGTGGGCGTTCAGGCCGTCGTCGCCGCCCTCGTCTGGCCCTTCGCCGACCGTGTCGTGCCGCGGGCGCGGGATGGGGGGTGATGGGGGATCGGGGCGGTTGTTTTGGCGATCCGGGCGTCGGGTTCGGGTCGGGGGGGGCGGATGCGTTCGGACGTCGGTGGGGAGTGGTGCGCGTTCGAACTTCGGTGGGGGGCGGGTCGGGGACCCGCCCCTACGGCCACCGCACGATCCGGTCGCGCCGGGCGCCCCCGCCACCGCGCGCCTTCCATTCCTCAACCTTCCGATGCCGATGCGCCCGCTCCGCCGCCTGATTGCCGCCTGCTTCGTTTTCGCCGCCGCAGCGCCGCCCGCGCGGGCGCAGGCGCCGCCGAACTCGACGGCCTCGACGCGTACGTCGCGGCGGCGATGCGCGACTGGAAGGTGCCGGGCGCGGCCATCGTCGTCGTCAAGGGCGACCGGGTCGTCTACGAACGCGGGTTCGGCGTGCGCGAGATCGGGCGTCCGGAGCCGGTCGATGCCCACACCGTCTTCGCCGTCGCCTCCAACACCAAGGCCGTCACCGCCGCGGCCCTCGCCACGCTCGTCGACCGCGGCGCGCTCTCGTGGGACGCCCGCGCCGCCGATGTGCTGCCCGGTTTCGCGCTCAAAGACGCGTGGACGACGCGCGAATTGACCTTCCGCGATCTCCTCAGCCACCGCACCGGCTACGAGACGTGGGGCGGCGACCTGCTCTGGTACGGCTCGGATTTGCCGACGGCCGAGGTGCTGCGCCGCGTCCGCTTCCTCGACCCCATCACCTCGTTTCGGTCGTCGTGGGGCTACTCGAACCTCATGTTCATCGCCGCCGGGCAGGCCATCCCCGCGATCACCGACACGTCGTGGAGCGCCTACGTCGGCGCGCATTTCCTGACGCCGCTCGGCATGACGCGGACGACGACCACGACCGATGCGCTCGCGTCGATGGACAACGTCGCCCGGCCGCACACGCTCGTCGGCGGGCGCGTGGCGCCGGTGCCGTACCGCGCGCTCGACAGCGCGGCGCCTGCGGCGGCGCTCAACAGCAGCGTCCACGACTGGGCGCAGTGGCTGCGCCTGAACGTCGGGGGGCCTCGCGCCCGCCGGATCGCCCGCCGACGGACGGCGCCTCGTCTCCGCGCGCGGCCTCGCCGAACTGCGGCAGCCCCACAGCCTGCGCCGACTCTCCGACGGCGCCCGCCGCACCTTCCCCTCGACGCACCTGCTCGCCTACGGACTCGGATGGGACCTCCGCGACTACCGCAGCCGCTTCCTCGCCTCCCACACCGGCGGCATGGACGGGATGCTGTCGATGACCGGCGTCGTGCCCGAAGACAGCCTCGCCATCGCCGTCTTCACCAACTACGACGAACAGAGCCTCTACAGCGCCCTCTTCTGGCACGTCCTCGACCGGATGATGGGCGCCGGATCGGTCGATTACAGCGCCCGCTTCCTCGCCACGCAGACGCCCGACGTGCCGCCGGTGCGCGACGCCTCGGCCCCGGTGCGCGGCGCGGCTTCGGATTTCGCCGGCACCTACACGCATCCGATGCTCGGGCGCGCGACGATCGCGCCGTGTGTGGGCGGGACGAGCCGCACGCCGCAGCCGGGTCCGACGGGCCTCTGCATCGCCTTCGAGCACTTCGCGGGCCTGCGCGGTCCGCTCGACCCGTGGCACCACGACACCTTCGAGGCGACATGGAACGACGTGTACTTCCGCACCAGCCTCGTCACCTTCGAGCGCAGCGACACAGGCCGCCCGGTCCGCTTCCGCGTGCGCGTCCGGCCCGACTTCGTCGATCCGCAGGAGTACGTGATGGTGCGGGAGTGAGGGCGAGGCGTGATTCGCGTCTCCCACGTCCACTGTCGTCCCTCCCTCCAACCGCCCGCCACTGTGCCGTCGATCCGAATCCACCGCCACCCGGAGTGCGCGCGCTGCGCCCGCATCGCCCGGATGCACGACCGCTTCGACCTGCTCGGGCGTGTCGAGACGACCACCGAGACGCCGCCGACGGGGCCGCTCCGGATGGGCGAGATCGTCGTCGAGGACTGCGCGACGGGCCACATCGCCCACGGCCTCGACGCCTTCCGCCTGATCGTGGCGGCGATCCCGTTCTACGCCCCCGCCCGTCTGCTCCTGCTCAGCCCCCGGATGCGCGACCGCATCGTCCGCGACCTCGCCGGGTGCGACGACGGAGCGTGCGCGGTTCCAGAGTGAGGGTGGGCACCGCCTGAACCTGTCCAGGTCCCCGACCTGACGGGTTGCGAGCGCCGTACGTCGTCGGTCGTCCACGGCGCGCGGCGCCGGTGAAGGTGCCGCGGTGGCGGATCGGCAGGGCAGGGCGGTGGTGGAACGCCGACTTCCTCCTCGCCGCGCGCCCCGATGACCCCTGTCTGGCTCCCCGACTCCGTCACGCCCGACCTCGACCGGGCGCTCCATTACACCGCCCTCTGGGGCCTCGACGGCATCGAGCTGCGCGTCGTCGACGGGCCGACGCGGCGGGTGCCGCACGTCAACGAGAAGCGCCTGCGCCATCGCCTCGACGAGTCGGAGATGGACGTGGCGAGCATCCTGCCCGAACTCTTCGAGGGCGCGCCCGGCGACCGCGTGGCGGGCCTGAACGACATCGCCGCGCTCCCGGAGACCGTCGCGTTCGCGCGCCGCATCGGGGCGCCGCTCGTGGTGGCGCCTGCGTTCGCATCGGGGTCTGGCGCCGAGGGATCGGGCGAGGTGTCCGATGCCGATCTCGCCGTTGCGGCCGATCTCGTGCGCCGCGCCGCCGCCGCGTGCGCGAAAGGCGGACTGCGCCTTGCCCTCGCCCACGGCCCGGCGACGGCCTTTCCGCGCGCCGCCGACCTCGCGCGTCTGCTCGACGCCGCACCCGACAGCGGCGCCCTCGCCGTCTGGTCGCCCGCCGACGCCCTCGTCGCTGGAGAGTCGCCAGCGGACGGCCTCGCCGCGCTCGGCGGGCGCCGCATCGCCGTCGTCCGCGTGCGCGACGGGCGCCTCGTCGACGACAGCGCGGGCGACGGCGGCACGCTCCGCTTCGTCGATGCCGAACTGGGCACGGGCGCGATGGGCTGGCTGGAGATCGTCCGTGCGCTTGCCGCCGATGGCTTCGACGGGCCGCTCAGCCTCGACGTGCGGGCCGAGCCGAAGGTGCGCACGGGCCTGCGCTCGGCCTCGGCGCTCGTGGCCGCCATCCGGGCGGCGGCGACGCGGGGGTGATCTGGTGAGCCGGGAGTGGTTAGGCCTGACAGGTCTTCCGGACCTGTCAGAGTTAGAGATCGTCCTGTTCGGCTCTCCGCGGGGGCTTCACGGCACATCGACCGGGGGAGTTTCGGGGCGGAGTGAACGTCCAGCATCCTGCATCGCCCCGTAGCCGGTTCGCATCGGTGAGGGGCAGGTCGCGCGGGCGGGACGGGTTCTACACAGTTCCGTGACAACCTCCGGGCCCCGCGTTCGATCAATGGCTCACTTCTCGTTCGAACGTCCATCTCTCTCCGCCCCCGATGCGCCACCTCTTCCTCCTCCTCCTCTTCTGCCTCGCCGCGCTCCCCGCCGCCGCGCAGCCCCCCTCCGGAGTGCCCACCGGCGGACGTCCTGCCGGCGCCGGAATGCCCGGCGGGTCCGTCAAGGGCCGCATCGTCGACGAGCGCTCGGGCGAGGGCCTCGAAGCGGCCACCGTCTCGCTCTGGCGCCTGCCCGACTCGACGCTCGCCACCGGCCTGCTCACCGACCAGGACGGCTCGTTCCTCATCGAGAACCTGCGCCCGGCGCGCTACTACGTCTCCGTCAGCTACGTCGGCTACTCGCTCCGGCGCGTCAACGTGACGGTGACCGCGACGGCACTCGCGCAGAACATGGGCGACATCAAGTTGTCGGAGGATGCCGCGCAGGTGGCCGAAGTGACGGTGACCGGTGAGCGCGCCGCTGTGACCGTCGAGGTCGACCGGACGAGCTACAACGTCGCCGACCAGGCGGTCTCGACGGGTGGAACGGCGAGCGACGTGCTCGAAACCGTGCCCGCCGTGGAAGTCGACACCGACGGCAACGTCAGCCTGCGCGGGTCGCAGAACGTGGCGATCCTCATCAACGGACGCCCGGCGCCGGTGCCGCAGCAGTTCCTCGCGGCCTTCCTGCGTCAGATCCCGTCGAACCAGATCGAGCGCATCGAAGTCATCCCCAACCCGTCGGCGCGCTACGACCCCGACGGCCTCGCGGGCATGATCAACATCGTCCTCAAGAGCGGGCAGGCGCAGCCGGGCAGCGTCTCGGGCGGCCTGCAACTCGGCTCGAACACCCGCGGTGAGGTCAACACGACCGCCAACATCAACGTGACGCGCGAGAAGCTGAGCCTCTACGCCAGCATCGGCGCGCGCCGTGACCGCCGCGAATCGGTGGGGACGACCTACCGCGAGAGCGGCTTCGTCGGCTCGGGCACCCCGTTCGTCTACCTCGACCAGGAAGACGAGGGCAACAACACAGGTGTCAACGGCATCGTCAACGCGACCGTCGACTACGCCATCGACGCGCGGCAGACGCTCTCGCTTCAGGGCGTCGCCTCGATGCGCCGCAGCGACCGGGACAACCTCAACACGTTCCTCAACACCGTCGGCACGAGCGCCGCGACGGCGGGCTTCCTCAGCCGCTTCCAGCGCACCACCGACGGCACCGGGAACGGCCTCAACACCGACCTCACGCTCTCGTACCGCAACATCCGCGTGCCCTCGCGCAACGAACTCACCGGCGAGCTGCGCTTCGGCCTGAACCGCGACGACGACGAGATCTCGATCCGCCAGGACTCGCTCACCGCCGCCGGTAGCGCCTTCGCGCCCCTGACCGAGACGTCGAACGAGGACAACGAGCGCCGCGACCTCTCGGCCCGCCTCGACATGGTGCGCCCGCTCTGGAGCAACGCCGGCAAGGTCGAAGTCGGCTACAAGGGCACGCTCCGCCGCCTCGACGCGAGCCAGGACGCGCTCCGCCTCGCCCGTACCGGCCTGCTCTCGCCCTTCGCCGACGACTTCCGCTTCGACGAGAACGTGCAGGCGGCCTACCTCACGCTCGGCCGCACGCTCGGCAAGTTCTCCGCCCAGGCCGGCCTTCGCGCCGAGCAGGCGTGGACGACCTTCGACAGCGGCACGCTCGGGCAGGAGAACGGCAACGACTACTTCTCGCTCTTCCCGTCGGCCTTCCTCACCTTCACGCCGACGATCCAGAACAGCTTCCGCGTCTCGTACTCGCGCCGCATCGACCGTCCGGACTCGCGGACGCTCAACCCGGTTGCCAGCATCGACGACCCGTACTCGCGCCGCGTCGGCAACCCGGACCTCAAGCCCGCCTACACCGACGCCATCGAGCTCGGCTACACGCGCTTCTCGGAGATGGGCTCGCTCTCGCTCTCGCCCTTCTACCGCCGCACCACCGACGCCTTCGAGCGCGTGACGACGGTTGACCCGGCCAACCCGCAGCTCACCAACATCACGTTCGCCAACCTCGCCACCAACGAGTCGATGGGCGCCGACCTGAACGCGCAGCTGCGCTTCGGGCGCGTGGCCAGCCTCGGCGGCAACGCGTCGCTCTACCGCTACCTGTCGAGCGGCTCGATCTCGGGCCAGAGCGCCCGCGTCGACGCGACGACGTGGAACGTGCGCATGAACGGGCAGGTGACGCCGCGTGAGGGCACGACCCTCTCGGGCTTCCTCTTCTACAACCCGCCGCGTGAGACGACGCAGGGACGCTTCGGCGGCTTCTCGCGCATGGACGTTCTCGCTGCGCCAGCAGCTCATCAAGGACAAGGCCTCCCTCACACTCCGCCTCGGCGACCCGTTCAACATGCAGCGCTTCAAGGGCGAGTCTGCCGGTCCGGGTTACTACTTCGAGTTCGAGCGCCGCCCGAGCTCGCGCCAGCTCGGCCTGACGCTCCAGTACAACTTCGGCCAGACGACGCAGCGGCAGCGCCAGCGCCAGCAGCAGAACCAGCCGCAGCAGGAGAGCGGCGGCAACGACCCCTTCGGCGGCTGATCCCGTCGCCACTCGGGTGCCAGGCAGCCCCACACCGCCCGGCCCCACGTCCGCCCCTGCTCCGTCGTCCCGATGGGGCAGGGGCGTCGACGTTGGGGGGATGCCCCCTCCGTCCCTGCGCGAGACACCTCCCCGCGGTCGCGGGGGAGGACCGCCGCGGAGCGCGTGCAGCGGCAGGAGGGGGCGCTTCAGAACCCGACGCCGACGAACACGAGCGCGCCGAGCGTGCGCAGCGGCGGCTCGCTCGTGCGCGTGTTGGTGAGGCCGCCAGAGACGTGGACGCCCGCGACCAACTCGCCGAACGCGTCGGCGTCGATGCGGAACATGAGGCCCCCTGCGGCGCCGAACTCGCGCGGGCGGATGCTCTCGTCCCGCTCGCGTCCGGTGAACGGCGCGCCTGCGACGGCATAATCGAGGGTCGCGTCCTGCCGGAAGCCGACGAACGGTCCGGCGTAGACCTGCGTGTGCAGCGGCCCGATCTGCGGCCCGGCAAGCGAGAGCGTCAACGGGATCTCGATGAACGCTGCGTCGATGCGGAGCGAGAGCGTGCGGTCGGGGCCAGATTCGCCGGGAAACAGGTCGCCGACGCGGGCCGTGCCGCGCGCGCCCTTGGCGAGGTACGCGACGCCGGTGCCGACGGCGATGCCGGGGCGGACCTCCTGCTCGATCCACATCCGCGCCCCGAGCGCGCCGCGCGGCGTGAAGTCCGTCTTCTCGCTGCCGGTCAGCGTGTAGCCGCTCGCGCCGATGGCGAGGCCGCCGCGAAGCTGGGCATCGGCAGTCGGAGCGACGAGCGCGGCCGCGAAGGCGACGGTGGCGGTGGCGAGGGGAAGAGCGGAGAGTCGGGACATCGTTACCTTGGCGGCGCACCGGAAGAGCGCGCCCGAGCGGCACGCGATCCCCGCGAAGGTAGGCGCGGCGACGGGCGCTCCCGGTCCCCTTCCCGATGCCCTCCCCGCCCCCGATGCCCTCCCCCGTGCTCACCGCCGATCCGGCGTCTGCCGACGCGCCGGCGCCGACGTGCGAGGATGTGCTCGCCGTGACCGCCGCCGCCCGCGCGCGCTTCACCGCCGTCGCCGCCGTGACGATCCTGTGGGGCGCGGCGATGGGCGCCGGGCAGGTCGCCACGCACCGCCGCCTCGCCCGCCGCGCCACCCGCGAGCACACGTCCGCCGCGCTCGGCCCCGGCGCCGCCGCCAACTTCCACACGTGGGGCCGCCGCTGGGCCGTGCCGATCCTCGCCGCCGGTGGGTTCGCCATCGACGGCGACGACCGCTCGGGCATCGACTGGGGGCGCATCGGACCCGTCGTGTTCGTCGGCAACCATCAGACGGCGCTCGACATCCCGGTCTCCCTCGCTGCCCTCCCGGCGCCGTTCGCGTTCATGGCCAAGGAGCAGCTGCGCGAGGCACCGATCATCGGGGCCGCGCTCGCGCAGTCGCCGTCGCTCTTCGTCGACAAGCGCGACGCGCGGCGGGCGGTGCAGAGCCTCGCCGAGGCCGCCGCGCGCATCGGCGCCGGGACGAGCGTGCTGCTCTTCGCCGAGGGCATCCGCTCGTTCGGCGGCGGGATGCTGCCGTTCGAGCGCGGCGCCTTCGCCCTCGCCGTCGACGCCGCCGTGCCGGTCGTGCCCGTCACCATGCGCGGCGTCTACCGCCTGCTCGATGAGCGCCGCCGCGTCTCCCGCCCGGGCCGCGCGACGGTTCGCACCCACCCGCCCGTCGAGACCCGCGGCCTCACGCGCCGCGACCTGCCGGCCCTCCTCGCCACCGTCCGCGAGACGATGCGCGCCGATCTGGCCGAGTACGAGGCCACGCACCCGCTGCCGTGACGCGCCTGCGTCGCCGCCCCGTTCTGCGTGGCCCCGTTCTGCGTCTCTGCGGCGGATGCGATGGGGATGCGGGCGCAGGACGCGGCGTGCCCGCACGTCTCCGACGGATGCGACGTTGCCGTCGCATCTCTATTGAGCGTGTGATCTATAGCGCTGGTGCGGCGTTGGAGGCGCCCGACTCGACAGATTTCTCCCCGCCATGCGTCTCGTCCCGATCCTTGCCACTTCCGCCGTGACCGCCATTTCGGGCGCGGCCATCGGACTTGCCGCGTGGCGCCGACGCCGTGGAGGGGGCGCGCGCGCGGTGCCCGACCACGGCGGCGCGGCCACCGCTGCCGATGCCGTCGAAGCGGTCGTCGAGGGTGCGGCCGATGCGGCGGTCGCGCTCGTGCGGACGGCGGAGGAGTGGGCCAACACGCTCACGCACGGCGCGGGGCTGGTGGCGAGCGCGGTTGGAGCGGGCGTGCTCGTGGCCCTCGCCGTGGCGAGCGGATCGGCGGCGCTGGTCACGTCGGCGGCGGTCTTCGGCGCCTCGCTCGTCGTGCTCTATGGCGCCTCGACAGCCTACCACGCGGTTCTCGAGCCCGAGCGCAAGATCAAGATGCGCCTCGCCGATCACCTCGCCATCCTGTACCTCATCGCTGGCACGTACACGCCGTTCGCGCTCGTCGGCATCGGTGGGCGACTGGGCGCGCTGCTGCTGGGCCTCGTCTGGTCGCTCGCCGCTGGCGGGACGCTCTTCAAGATCTTCTCCCGGCGGCGGTTCGAGAACAACATGACGTGGTTCTACGTGGCGATGGGGTGGCTCGTCGTGCTGTTTCTGAAGCCGCTCGCCGCCTCGCTCTCGGGCGCCGCGCTCGCCTGGCTCATCGGCGGCGGACTGGCCTACAGCGGGGGCGTCTTCTTCTTCCTGCGCGACCGCCGCTACGACCACGCCATCTGGCACGGCTTCGTGCTCGCCGGCAGCATCTGTCACTACGCCGCCGTCTTCACCCTCCGCACCAGCATCGCCACCTGACGGCCGCTGCTGACTGCCGATGCCCGAATCGTCACATGAGAACTGCCGAAATGGACACTGCCCTGCCGCCCGACCGCCGTGCCGAGGCGCTGCGCCGACTGGCCGCGGTCGAGGCGGAGAAGGGCGTGCGCGTGCTCTTCGCCTGCGAGTCGGGTCGCGGGCGTGGGGATTCGCCTCTGCCGACAGCGACTTCGACGTCCGCTTCGTCTACGCGCGTCCGCCTGCCGATCTGCTCGCGCTCGACGTGCCGCGCGACGTGATCGAGCGCCCCATCGACGACGACATGGACCTGAGCGGATGGGAGCTTCACAAGGCCCTGCGCCTGCTGCGCGTCTCGAACCCGCCGCTCGGCGAGTGGCTCGGCTCGCCACTCGTCTACCGCTGCGACGCCGCCTTCGCCGACGGGGTGCGCAGCCTCTACGACCGTTTCTACGACCCGGCGCGCGCCCGCTATCACTACCGCAGCATGGCGCACCGGACCGTGCGCGCGGACCTCGGCGGCGAGACCGTGCGGGCCAAGAAGTACCTCTACGCCCTCCGTCCGCTCCTCGCCGTCCGCTGGATCGACCGGATGCCGGGTGGCGACGGCGCCGCCCCGCGCCCGCCGACGCCCCTCGCTGACCTCGTCGCCGCGACGCTCGACGAGCCGGATGTCCGCGCCGCCCTCGACGCCCTGATCGCGCGGAAACGGCAGAGCACCGAGCGCGAGGCCGAGCCGCGCGACGCCGTCCTTCACGAGTGGATCGAGGCCGAACTCGCCCGCATCTCGCCCCGCCGCCGCGACACGCCTCCCGAACTGCGCGCTGCCTCGCCGGTCGCCTCGCGCGCGACGCCCCCGACGGCCCTCCTCGACGCCTTCGCCCTCGACACCCTCCGCCGCACCTTCGGCCCCACCTTCTGACCCCGCCCCGATGCCCCTCAACGCCGAGTTCAAGGCCCGCGTCGCCGACCTCGCGCCTGTCCGCGAACGGCTCGCCTCTCTCTTGCCCCGGTGGGTGGGCATCGACCGGCAGCGCGACACGTACTTCGACGCGCCGAACGGGCGGCTGAAACTGCGCGAGGGCACCGTCGAGACCGCCCTCATCGCCTACACCCGCGCCGACATCGCAGGCGTCAAGCGCTCCGACGTGACGCTTGCGCGCCTTACGCCCGACGCGGCGGCAGACGTCGGCGCGGCCCTGACGGCGGCGCTCGGCGTGCGGACGGTCGTCGACAAGACGCGCGAGATCGCCTTCGTCGGCCACGTCAAGATCCACCTCGACACCGTCACCGGGCTAGGCACGTTCGTCGAAGTCGAGGCCATCGACACCGACGGCACGCACGACCTCGCCACCCTCACCGCCGACGCCGATGTGATGCGCACGGCGTTGGGGCTGGACGGCGCGGTGCTGGAGGCGCGGTCGTACGCGGATCTGGTGGGGTGACGGGGGGCGGTGGCGGTACACCCCCTCTGGCCTTCGGCCACCTCCCCCGCGACCACGGGGGAGGATCGCTGCGGAGCGCGACGAGCGCGCAGTAGCAGGTGGGGGCGGCAGGTGGAGCCGAACGCACCGCGCCCCGCCATACCACAGAGGCAGGGCGGGGCGCGTGGCAAGACCGGGCGCTCAGCGCTGGGGGGCGGGCGTCACGTCAGGAGCGGGCGTGGTGCCGTCGAGGGGCACCGGCGGGGCCGGGGTGACGGGCTGGATGGCGCCGGGGTCGGGCGACTGGGGCGTCGGCTGGTTGTCGAGGCCCTCCTGCGTCGGGGCGATCGGCGCGGTGATCTCGGTCGGCGCGGGGGCGGTCGACTCGTGCGAGCCGCCGACGGCGATGAACGGGGCGATGACGAGCGCGACGATCGACATCAGCTTGATGAGGATGTTCATCGACGGGCCGGACGTGTCCTTGAGCGGGTCGCCGACGGTGTCGCCGGTGACGGACGCCTTGTGCGGCTCGGACCTCTTGTAGTACGTCTCGCCGTTGATGATCGACGCCCTTCTCGAACGACTTCTTGGCGTTGTCCCACGCGCCGCCCGCGTTGCGACTGGAAGATGGCCATCATCACGCCCGAGACGGTCACGCCCGCGAGCAGGCCGCCGAGCACTTCGGGGCCGAACGCGAACCCGACGAGCACCGGGCGTGATCGAGCGCGAGCGCGCCCGGGCAGCATCATCTCGCGGAGCGACGCCTGGTCGAGATGTCCACGCAGCGTCTCGTACTCCGGCTGGCCGGTGCCCTCCATGATGCCCGGGATCTCGCGGAACTGGCGGCGCACCTCCTCGACCATCGTCATCGCCGCCTTGCCGACCGCCGCGATGCGCGAGGCCGAGAACATGAACGGCACCATCGCGCCGACGAAGAGGCCGCGCGAGCACGCCCGCGTTCGAGATGTCGATGCGGTCGAGGCCCGCCGTGCCCATGAAGGCCGCGAAGAGCGCGAGGCTCGTGAGCGCCGCCGAGGCGATGGCGAAGCCCTTGCCGGTCGCGGCGGTCGTGTTGCCGACCGCGTCGAGCACGTCGGTGCGCTCGCGCACCTCCTGCGGGCAGCTCGCTCATCTCGGCGATGCCGCCCGCGTTGTCCGCGATCGGGCCGAAGGCGTCGATGGCGAGCTGCATGGCGGTCGTCGCCATCATGCCCGCCGCGGCGATGGCGACGCCGTAGAGGCCGGCGAAGTAGTACGCGCCCGCGATGCCGCCCGCGAGCGACGAGGATCGGCAGGAACGTCGACTCCATGCCGACGGCGAGGCCGCCGATGACGTTCGTCGCGTGGCCGGTGCGAGGCCTGCTCGATGATGCGCTTGACCGGGCCGCGGCCCATCGCCGTGTAGTACTCGGTGATGTATGCTCATCAGCAGGCCCACGACGAGGCCGATGCACGATGGCGGAGAACACGTCCGATGCGCGTGAAGACGACGTCGGCGTGCGCGTCGAGCGTGATGGCGCCGTCGGGGAGCATCGAGCCATGACGCCGAAGCACGACGCGACGGCGGTGAGGCGCGACCGCGATCCAGTTGCCGCGGTTGAGCGCGCCCTGCACGTCGCCGCCCTCCTTGACGCGGACCAGCGAGGATGCCGACGATCGAGCACACGATGCCGAGGCCGGCAGATGACGAGCGGGAGCAGCATCGGCCCCAGACCGCCGAGGGTGTCGTCGGGGGTGAGGATCTCACGTCCGAGCACCATCGTCGCGAGGATCGTGGCGACGAACGAGCCGAAGAGGTCGGCGCCCATGCCGGCGACGTCGCCGACGTTGTCGCCCACGTTGTCGGCGATGGTGGCGGGGTTGCGCGGGTCGTCCTCGGGGATGCCCGCCTCGACCTTGCCGACGAGGTCGGCGCCGACGTCGGCGGCCTTGGTGTAGATGCCGCCGCCGACGCGGGCGAAGAGCGCGATGGACTCGGCGCCGAGCGAGAAGCCGGTCAGCACTTCGAGCGCGCGCAGCATCTCGAAGCCGTTGGCCGTGGCGCCCGCGACCGAGTCGACGAACATCCACTTGAAGACGATGAACAGCAGCGCCGAGGCCGAGGACCGCGAGGCCGGCGACGCCGAGGCCCATCACGGCGCCGCCCGCGAACGACACCTTGAGCGCCGCCCGAGGCGTCGTGCGGGCCGCGTGGGCCGTGCGCACGTTGGCGAGCGTGGCGACGCGCATGCCGAGCGATCCGGCGGTCGCCGAGGCGACGGCGCCGATGACGAAGGCGACGGCGATGAGCCAGTGCGAGGCCTCGTTGAGAATGCTGACAGCGGCGAGCAGGGCGGCGACGACGACGCCGAAGAGGGCGAGCACGCGGTACTCGCGGACGAGGAACGCGCGGGCGCCGTCGGCGATGTAGCCGGCGATCTCGGCCATGCGGGGCGTGCCGACGTCCTGCCGGCGAATCCAGCCGGAGAGCGAAAAGGCGTAAGCGAGCGCCGCGATCCCGACGAGGGGCGCGACGAGGAGGAGGAAGGTTGTCATCGAAGGATGAGGACGGGAAATGATCCGCCGTCGGCCTCCCCAGACAGTGCGGGCGGACCTCGGCGAAACCGGTTCGGAGGTTTGGCCGCCGCAGTGGACGCTTCCACGCTCCCGTGAGCACCGCAAAGGTACCACCACCGTCCCCCTCGGCGCAGGGTGGGGTTCGGGCAAGAGATGGCGAAAACCACCGTGGCACCCCACCTGCCGCTGCGGCCTGAACGGCCTACGCGGCTGTCCTGCCCCGCGAAGTCGCGGGGGAGGTGCCCGAAGGGCGGAGGGGGCGTACGGCCACCGCGCGTCCCGCGCCGCCTCCTTCGCGCGTCCCCGCGAACGCACCGCCGTGCGGCCGGGTTATCTTGCGCGGCTACATTCCCCGCATCCCCTTCCGCGCCCGACCGGCGCGCCTGCCCCGGCGGCAGGCCCCGGCAGCGCCCCCGATCCTCCCGATGGCAGACACCAGCGACTTCCGAAACGGCCTCGTTCTCCAGTGGAACAACGACCTCTGGACCATCATCGAGTTCATGCACGTCAAGCCCGGAAAGGGCGGCGCGTTCGTGCGCTCGAAGCTCAAGAACATCCGCACCGGCAAGGTCGTCGACAACACGTGGCGCGCGGGCGAGCGCGTCGAGACGGCGCGCGTCGAGCGGCGCAGCCACCAGTTCCTCTACGAGGACGAGATGGGACTGCACTTCATGAACACCGAGACCTACGACCAGGTGAGCGTGCCCAAGCACATCATCCCGGCCCGCCCGTACCTCAAGGAGGGCGGCGTCGATCGACATCATGTTCAACGCCGAGACCGAGCAGCCGCTCACGAGCGAGATCTCGCCGTCGGTCGAACTCGTCATCACGCAGACCGACCCCGGCCTCAAGGGCGACACCGCGACGGGCGCCACCAAGCCCGCCGTCGTCGAGTCCGGTGCCACCGTGCTCGTGCCGCTCTTCCTCAACGAAGGCGATGTGATCCGCGTCAACACCGACTCGGGCGCGTACATCACCCGCGTCTCGACCGGCAACTGACCGAACCGGCACCTGAGCCGCTGCATCCGAGTCCTTCCCCCGGCGCGTCCGCGCGCCTCCCCCCAGACCTGACGACGCCCGTGAACCTCTCCGACATCAAGGAACTGCTGCGCATCATCGCCGAGAGCGGCGCCGAGGAAGTGGAGGTCGAGCAGGACGGCCTCAAGCTCGTCGTGCGCCGCCACGCGACCTCGTTCTCCGTCCAGCAGGCCCCGGCCTTCCCGCCGATGATGCCGATGGGGATGCCCCCGATGGCACCTCCCGGCTACGGCTACGCCCCGCCGGCCCCCGCCGCTGCGCCCGCCGCCCCTGCCGCCCCGGTGCCGACCGCCGCACCTGCCTTCACCGCCGCCTCGACGCCGGCCCCCGCGATCAGCGGCGAGACGGTCAAGGCGCCCATCGTCGGCACGTTCTACGGCTCGCCCTCGCCCGACTCGCCCGTCTTCGTCTCTGTCGGCGACCGCATCGCCAAGGGACAGGTGCTGTGCATCATCGAAGCGATGAAGCTGATGAACGAGGTCGAGAGCGAGGTCGCGGGCACGCTCCGGCAGATCCTCGTCGAGAACGCCCAGCCGGTCGAGTACGACCAGCCGCTCTTCATCGTCGAGCCGGATTGAGGGGAGGAGATGGGGTCTGGATGATGGGGTATGGGGGATTGGGAATCGGTGACGATTCTCCGCGTCATTTCCTGTGCCCGATCTCCCATACCCAATTCCCCATACACAATCCTCTGCCGAAATGAAAAAAGTCCTCATCGCCAACCGCGGCGAGATCGCGCTGCGCATCATCCGCGCCTGCCACGAGACTGGGCATCCAGACCGTCGCCGTCTACTCGACCGCCGACCGCGACAGCCTGCACGTGCGCTTCGCCGACCGAGGCCGTCTGCATCGGGCCGCCGCCCTCGCGCGAGAGCTACCTCAAGGTCGACCGCATCATCGCCGCCGCGACCCTCACCGGCGCCGACGCCATCCACCCCGGCTACGGCTTCCTCAGCGAGAACGCCGAGTTCGCCGACATCTGCGCGCGCCTGCAACCTGACCTTCATCGGCCCGAGCGCCGACGTGATTCGCCGGATGGGCGACAAGTCGGTCGCCAAGGACACGATGCGCGCCGCGGGCGTGCCCGTCGTGCCCGGCTCCGACGGCATCGTGGCGACCGACGCCGAGGGGCATGGAGATCGCGCGCGAGATCGGCTTCCCGGTCATCGTCAAGGCGTCGGCCGGCGGCGGCGGGCGCGGGATGCGCGTCGTCCGCAGCGCGCCGAGGACTTCGACCGCCTCTTCCACGGCGCCCGCAACGAGGCCGAGGCCGCCTTCGGCAACGGCGACGTGTACATCGAGAAGTTCGTGACGCGCCCGCGCCACATCGAGATCCAGGTCCTCGGCGACGGCGAGACGCGTGATCGCGTCGGCGAGCGCGAGTGCTCGATCCAGCGCCGCCACCAGAAGCTCCTCGAAGAGAGCCCGAGCCCCGTCCTCACGCCCGAACTGCGCGCGGCGATGAGCGAGGCCGCGATCCAGCTGGGCCGGAATCGGTCGGCTACAAGGACGCCGGCACGGTGGAGTTCCTCGTCGATGCCGACCAGAACTTCTACTTCATGGAGATGAACACGCGCATCCAGGTCGAGCACCCGGTGACCGAGGAGGTCACCGGCATCGACCTGATCGAGATGCAGATCGCGCGTCGCGACGGGCGAGAAGCTGCGAGTCGCCGGACGCGTCAAGATGTTCGGCCACGCCATCGAGTGCCGCATCAACGCCGAGGACCCGGACCGCAACTTCGCGCCCTCGCCCGGCACCATCACCGCGCTCCACATGCCCAAGCGGCCGCGGCGTGCGCGTCGACACGCACATCTACGCCGGGTACACGATTCCGCCGTACTACGACTCGATGATCGCCAAGCTGATCGTCTACGGCAAGACGCGCGAGGGCGCCATCGCGCGCGCGCTGCGGGCGCTCGACGAGTTCGTGATCGAGGGCGTCAAGACGACGATCCCGTTCCACCAGCAGCTCCTCCGCGACCCGCGCTTCATCGCCGGCGACTTCGACACCAAGTTCATGGAGACCTTCGAACTCCGCCCGCCCGATGTCGAGGAGCGCGCGGTGTTCGGCGCCCGGTGAGGGTTGTGGAGGTGCTCGGCGTTGAGGTCGACGGGATCGGCTGAGCCGGGCGGCGGGTGCGGCGTCGTAGCTTCGGCGCGACTCCTCCTCCATCCTTGCAGCCCCGCCCCGCGATGTCCACCATCCCCGCCGAACTCCGCTACACGAAGGACCACGAGTGGGTGCGCCTCGACGGCGACACCGCCACCATCGGCGTCACCGACTTCGCGCAGGGCGAACTCGGCTCCATCGTCTTCGTGACGATGCCGCTCGTCGGCGAGCACTTCGCGGCTGAGGAGTCGTTCGGCACCGTCGAGGCCGTCAAGACCGTCTCCGACCTCTTCATGCCCGTCGCAGGCACCATCGCCGAGATCAACGACACGCTCGACGCCAACCCGGAGTTCGTCAACGACGACCCGTACGGGCAGGGCTGGATGGTGAAGATCACCGTCGACGACGCGGCCTGGTCGCCGCCCTCCTCGACGCCGACGCCTACACGGCCCACGCGGGATAATCGACGGTCGTGTGCGGGCGGCGCTCCGGTATGTCTTGCCGCATCGGAGCGCGCGGACGGCGCTGACGGGCGCGCGGAGGTCGGGGCGAGGTGGCATTTTGCCGACGGTCTTTTATCGCCGATGCCATGCGCCACATCGCCTCCCTCGCCATCGTTCTGGCCTCGCCGCCGCCCTCGCACCGCCGCTCCACGCGCAGCCCGCGCCCGAGTTGATCTGGGTCCCGACCGGGCGCTCGGTGCGCGTGACGGTTGCCG
>CAVSDF010000001.1:0-174185 GCA_963726715.1 Rhodothermales bacterium | reverse complement strand
CTCGTGGGACTTCCAGACCGACGAGCCGACGCTCTGGAGCGAGTACCGCTTCGACATGCCGACGCAGTTCTCGTACGTCTTCTCGCTCAACGGCATCCTCGCGCAGGATCTCGCCGCCAACACGCAGGAGCGTGGCGTGTCGAACTCAGGGCCGTCGCTGAACATGCGCTGGGCCGTGCGCGACATGCCCGCCCTCCGCCCCGAGCCGATGATGACGACGCTCGACGACTTCCGCGCGGGCATCAGCTTCCAGCTCTCCGGCGTCAACACGCCCGGTTTCGGGCGCGAGGGCGTGCTCAACTCGTGGCAGTCCGTCACCAGCGAACTCGTCGGGACGGACGGTGTCTACAAGAAGGCGATGAGCGATGTGCGCGAGCGCACGGCGGCGGTGCTCGGCGCGACGCAGGCGGCAACGTCCGAGGAGAAGATCGAGGCGCTCTACCAGTTCGCGCAGTCGGCGGCGCAGGTCGAACCCGGCTCCGGCATCTCGCCGACGCGCAACGCGCTGAACGTGCTGCGCGAGCGCAAGGGCACGTCGGCGGAGATCAACCTGCTGCTCGTCGCCCTCCTGCGCGGCGCGGGCTTCGACGCCCATCCGGCGCTCCTCTCTACGCGCAACCACGGGCGGATGCGCGGCGACTACCCGCTCATCAGCCAGTTCAACGAGCTCGTCGCCTACGTCAAGGACGGCGAACGCACCCTCGTCCTCGACGCCACCAACCCGCTGCGCCCGTCGACGCTCCTGCCCGCGCGGCACGTCAACGGCGAGGTGTGGGTCGTGCGCGCCCCCGGCGGGCGAGTGGGTGCCGGTGCGCGGCGCCGCCGCCCGCCACCTCGTCAGCGCCCGCGCGACGCTCTCGCCCGAGTTCGACGTGCGCGGACGGGCCGAGTACTCGTCGACCGGCCACAGCGCCCTCGCCGACCGCGAAGGCCTGCGCGACACCGCCGACGAGCCGGCGTACATCCGCGAGTCGATCTTCGAGGCGCCGTCGGATGTCGTCCTCGACTCCGTCCTCGTCCACGAGCGCACGGTGCCGACGAGCCCGCTGCGCGCCGAAGCCGTCTTCTCGCGGCCCGGTGTCGTGCAGGAGATCGGCGGGATGCTCTACCTCTACCCGATGTTCTTCCAGCAGCAGACGGAGAACCCGTTCGTCTCGCCGACGCGCCGCCTGCCGGTCGATCTCGGCTATCCGCGCAACGTCTCGTACTCGCTCCACCTGACGATCCCCGAGGGCCTCGAACTCGCCGAGCGCCCGGTCGCGCGGCGCCTGAGCCTGCCGAGCGGCGGTTCGTACGTGCAGAGCGTGTCGCTGAGCGGGCGGACGCTGCTCGTCTCGTCGCGCTTCCAGCTCACCTCGACGCTCTACCCGGCGACGCTCTACGGCCCGCTGCGCGAGATGTGGGACGCCGTCGTCGCCGCGCAGGCCGAGCCGGTCGTCCTCCGCCGCACCGCCGCCGCCGCGCCGCCGCCTGCGCCTGGGTCGGGGGGTGAGTGAGTGGGGTGGCGAGATTGTGGGATGGTGAGTGTGGATCACGCTGAACCGCCGCCGCTCCCCCGTTCGTCGTCACGACCCCACAAACTCCCCCACTCACCATCTCACACCCCCCCGTCGTTCCCTCCCGCCATGCGCGCTTCCGGTGCTTCCCTCGCGTTCGCGCTCGTCCTCATCGCCGCCACCCCCGCGGCCGCGCAGGACAGCCCGTACGCCGTCACCGCCGTGCCTGCGGCGCTGCTGCGGGGCAACCCCGACGCCATCGTGCGGGTCGACGAGACGACGTTCGACCTCGCCTCGCCGGGGCGCGCGACGACGACGGTGAAGCGCGCGGTCACGGTGCTGCGCGCGAGCGGGCGCGAGGCCGCCGAGATGGTGCTGCCCTACGACCGCTTCCGCCGCGTCGGATCGCTCTCCGCGCGCCTCTACGACCACAGCGGACGCCTCGTCCGGCGCTCCGAGCGCGGCGACACCGGCGATTACAGCGCCGTTTCCGATGGCGCCCTCTTCGACGACGCCCGCGTGCGGACGCTCTCGCTCAGCGCCGTCGTGCCCTACACGGTCGAGGTCGAGTACCGGATCGACCACGACGGCGTCCTCGGATGGCCCTCGTGGATGCCGCACGACGCCTACCCGGTCGAGCGCAGCCGCTTCACGCTCTCCGCGCCCGAAGACCTCGCCGTGCGGATGAACGTCCGCGGCGACATCCCCACCCCGACCGAGACGACCGAGCGCGGGCGCCGCCTGCGCACGTGGGAGGTGAGCGCGCTCCCGGCGCCGACGTTCGAGCCGTTCGGCCCGCCGCGCGGCCAGCAGTTGCCGCTGCTCCGCGTCGCCGGGTCGGAGTTCTTGATCGGCGGCGTCCGCGGGTCGATGGCGACGTGGGCCGACTTCGGCGAGTTCTACGCCGGGATGTCGCGCGGGCGGCAGGCGCTGCCCGGCCCCGCCCGCCTCGATGTTGCCCGGCTCGTCGCCACGCTGCCCGACGGCACGCCGGATGTCGCCGAGACCGCGCGGCGCCTCTACCGCTACGCGCAGGCGCCGGACGCGCTACGTGAGCGTGCAGCTCGGCATCGGCGGATGGCAGCCGTACGACGCCGCCTACGTCCACACCCGCAGCTACGGCGACTGCAAGGCCCTCACCAACTACCTCGGCGCCCTGCTCGAAGAAGCCGGCGTGCCCGCCTTCCCCGTCCTTGTCCCCGCCGGCGCCGACGCGCCCGAGGTGCCGGTCGGGTTCCCGAGCAACCCGTTCAACCACGTCATCCTCGCCGTCCCGACGCCGACCGACACGCTCTGGCTGGAGGCGACGAGCCAGACGCTCCCGCCGGGCCACCTCGGCACGTTCACCGAGGACCGCTGGGGGCTGCTCGTGCGCGCGGGGCGAGCCACCTCGTGCGCCTGCCGCGCAGCCCGGCGAGCGCGAACCGGCAGGAGCGCCACGTCCGCATCGACGGCTTCGGGACGCCCGACGTGACGGCGACCGTCGCGCTTCGCGTGACCGGCAACCAGGCCGACCGCGTCCGCGACCGCCTGCTCGCGGCGACGCCGCAGGAGCGCGAGTCGTGGCTCATCGGGACGGCCAGCGTGCCCGTCTCGCGCGTCGCCTCGGCCTCGTTCGACGGCATCACCGCCGGGAGCGACACGGCGACCGTCACCGCGCGCCTGCGCCTGACGCGCTTCGGCACCGCCGCCGGATCGCGGACCCTGCTGCCGCTGCTCCTCGAACGCTGGTCGTTCATCCCGCCCGCCCCGACCGGCGAGCGGACGCAGCCCGTCCGCTACTTCCCCTACGCCTTCGAGGACACCGACACGGTCGAGATCGCCCTTCCCGCCGGTCTGCGCCTCGAAGCCGTGCCTGCGCCCATCGAGATCGAGACGCCGTTCGCGCGCTACGCCCTCCGCGCCGCGCCGCGCGAGGACGGCGTTCTCGTCGTCACCCGCCGCCTCTCCGTCACCGGCGACGCGCTCGAACCGGCGCAGTACGAGGCCCTCCGCGCCTTCCTCACCCGCGTCGCCGCCGCCGACAACCAGCAGGCGGTCGTGGTGCGGTGAGCGGCGCCCCAGCCCCCTCCGTCCCTTCGGGACACCTCCCACACGTCGTGGGGGAGGACGCGCCGGAGCGCGTGCGGCGCGGAGACGCCGGTGGGGGCTGGGGCAGATCCACCCACGCGTCACCCCGCCCGTGCGGCGCAGTGCCGTAGGTTTGCCGTGCCGCTCGATCCGCTCGGGCGCCACCCTGCCCGGTGGTGTAACGGCAGCACAGGAGCTCTTTGGCACTCTTAGACAGGGTTCGAATCCTTGCCGGACAACCGCCGCCGGGGCCTCCGAGGGGCTCGCGGCGACGATGACGCCTCCGCCATCGACCCCGACCGTTCCCGTGACGCACCTGACCGCCCACGACAACCGCCCCCGCGGCGACGCGCCCATCGCCATCTTCGCCGGGCCGTCGCAACCCGGCCCTCGCGGCGTCATCGCGCACTCCTTCGGGCGGACGGCTCGGGGAGCGTCATGTCAAGGACTTCGCCGACGGCGAGCTCTACGTCCGCTTCGACGAGTCCATCCGCGGAGCCGACCTCTACCTCATCCAGTCGACGTGCGCCCCGGCGGAGAACTGGATCGAGCTGCTCCTGCTCATCGACGCGGCCCGGCGGGCCAGCGCGGCGCGCATCACGGCGGTGATGCCGTACTTCGGCTACGCCCGGCAGGAGCGCAAGGACCAGCCGCGCGTGGCCATCGCGGCCAAGCTCATGGCCAACCTGCTCACCACGTCGGGCGTCGACCGCGTGCTGACGATGGACCTGCACGCGCCGCAGATCCAGGGCTTCTTCGACGTGCCGGTCGACCACCTCTACGCCTCGGCGCGTCTTCGTCGAGCACCTCGCAAGACGGCATGCGGATCGACAACCTCGTGGTCGTCGCCCCCGACGTCGGGCGCCATCAAGGCCGCCCGCAGCTACGCCAAGCGCCTCGGCGCCGACCTCGCGGTCATCGACAAGCGCCGCCCGACGCAGAACGTGGCCGAGGTCGTCAACATCATCGGCGAGGTGGAGGGCCGCAACGTGCTGCTCATCGACGACATCGTGGACACGGCGGGCACCATCACGAACGCCGCGCGGGGCGCTCAAGACGGCCGGCGCGCTCGACATCGTCGCCTGCTGCACGCACGCGCTGCTCTCCGGCCCCGCCTACGACCGCATCGAGGCCTCGCGAGATCTCGCGCTTCATCGTCACCGACACCGTCCCGCTGCGGCGCACCTCGCGCCGCATCGAGGTCGTGAGCGTGGCCGACGTCTTCGCCGACGCCATCCGGCGCATCTACACCGACGCCTCGGTCTCGTCGCTCTTCGTCGAGTGACGACGGACGACGGACGACGGACGACGACGCTCAGGGGTCTTGGCGGAAGGCCAGCGCTAGTTGGAGCAGATAGCTGACGTTCAGCAGCAGCAGAACAACCGCGCCGACAGTCAGCCCAATGGCCAGCCAGACCGCCAAACCGGTAAGGACGCGTCCGTACCACGGATACCGCTGCACATCTCCCTGGTCGACGATGCGGCGCCCCCACGCGCGGGCCGACTGAAAGCAGAACCAGCCAAAGGCGTTGATGCACAGGAGCACGACGCCGCGCGCGACCAACTCGCCGAGCGTGTCGAGTTCGCCCTCCACGGGGAACAGGCTCAGGACGATCATGGCCAGGACGATCACCCCTGGCATGCGAAGCCCGCGGAGCCAGAATCGGGACGTGGGTGTCATGACTGCAGGGAACGCACCGAAGCTACGTGCGCATCGTCTCGTGGTCGGTCGTCCTGACACGAGCACCTCGCCGTGGCGCGTTACCTTGAGCATCGCCTCTCCGCCCGCCCACTCCCGCCCGTGCGCCGCACCTACGTCCTTGCCGTCGGGCTGAGCCTGCTCGTGCACCTCGCCCTCGCCGCCGCCGTGCGGATGCCCGGCGCGAGCTGCCGCCGCGCGCCCGGCGCACACGGCCGTCGACACCGATCGGCGTCGCCTTCCTGCCGCCGCCGAAGCCCGCGCCGCCGCCCCCGCCGCCGCGCCTCGTCCCCGCCGCCCGGCCCGCGCCCGACAACGCCACGAGCGGCGCGGCCATGCAGGGCACCGGACGACCCGTGCGCCGCGCGCCCGTCGAGCGCCCCGCCGAGACGCGCCGCCCGCCGCCGTCGAGCGCCGCGGCGACGCGCCCGCCACGCCCCCGCGCACCGCGCCGCGCACGCGCCCCTCGCCCGTGCCGCCCGTCGCCACGCCGCGCACGCCGCCGTCGCGCACGCCCTCGCCCGACCGCGTCGTGCCGCGCCAGCCGCCCGGCACCCCGACCGGCACGACCGACGGCATCGGCACGCGCGACCGCCCCGACGCCCGCGCCGACGGTGGCGGCCGTCCGGGCGTCCAGAGCACGCGGGAGACCAACGCGGGCAGCCCGACCGGCACCGCCGACGGCTCGACGAGCGGCGCCCCCGGCTCCGGCACGACCGCCGCGAGCGGCTCCGGCGGCGGCGTCGACGTCTCCGGCTTCGGCGCGCGGCGTCTGACCTCGCGTCCGCTCCCGAGCAACACCGACGGCGCAACCGTCACCCTCGCCGCCCTCATCGAAGTCGCCCCCGACGGCTCCGTGCGGCTCGTCCGCTGGCAGCGCGTCGGCAACCCGGCCTTGCAGCGGCAGGCGGCGGCGGCGCTCGCGCGGTGGCGCTTCGCGACGCTCCCGGCAAATGTGCCGCAGGAGGCGCAGACCGGCACGGTGACGTTCCGCTTCGTCGCCAACTGACCGATCTCGTCGTTACCGGCAGGTGCTGCTGACGATGCGGCCGCCGATGACGACGGTGCAGGCGTGGGTCGTGTATTCGAGCGGGTCGCCGTCCCAGACCACCACGTCGGCGTCCTTGCCCGCTTCGAGCGAGCCGACGCGGGCGTCGATGCCGAGCAGGCGGGCGGCGCCGCGCGTGAGGGCGTCGAGGGCCGCCATCCGCGGGAGGCCGCCCTGCCCGACGGCCACGGCGGCTTCGAAGAGGACGACGCGCGTCTTGGGCACGTACGGCTCGTAGCCGCTCGTGAAGGCGAACGGAATGCCCGCCGCGCGCAGCGCCGCCGCCGTCTCCATCGACACGTTCGCCGCCTCGCCGCTCGCGCGCAGCATCGTCGGGTGGACGAAGACGGGCACGTTCGCGCGCTTCAGGTCGTCGAGGACGAGGTACGCCTCCGAGCCGCCGTCGAGGATCATCCGGAAGCCGAACTCGCGCTGCAACCGGAGCGCGGTCTGGATGTCGCTCGCGCGGTGGGCCGTCACGAGTGCCACGCGCTCGCCGCGCAGGAGCATCCCGAGGGCGTCGAGGCGCAGGTCGCGCGTCGCCTCACCCGTCGAGGCCGCGCCTGCCGCCGGGGCTGCCGGACGCGAGGGCGACTCGCCGAGGCGCTCCCGGGTCGTCTCGACGCGGGCGGTGTCGCCCATCGCCCCGCCGGTCGATGCGCCCGATGCCGCCGCCTGCCCGCGCCGCAGGTACGCCTGCGCCCGCACGAACTCGGCGCGCAGGATCGCCGCTCCCTTGGCGCGCGTGCCGGGCGAGGGGAAGACCGACGAGATGCCCTCGCCGATCGTCATCGCGATCATCGCCTCGGGCACGACGGCCGCGTCGTCGGCGGTGAGGCCGGTCGTCTTGAAGATGGCGGTCGTGCCGGAGGCGAGCGCACCCGCCGAGTGGCCGGTGTGGACGGTCGTGATGCCGAAGCCCCGCAGCCAGCCGACGAGCGTATCGAGCGGGTTGTAGGCGTCGAGGGCGCGGAGTTCGGGCTGGAGCGGGCCGCCGGGGTCGAGCTGGTCCTGGTCCTGCCGCTGGTTGTAGAGGCCCGAGAGGCCGACCGTCGAGCGGGCGTCGATGAGGCCCGGCGTCACGATGCGCCCGCGCACGACGCGCCACCCGGCGGGAATCCGCACGCGGCTCGCCGGTCCGACCTCGCGGATCCGCCCGTCCTCGCCGATGAGCACGACGCCATCCACGATCGGCGCACCCGACATCGTGAGCACGGTGTCGCCGCGAACGGCAAGCTGCGCCCGCGCGGGAAGAACGGCGGCGGCGGCGACGAGGCAGGCGGCGAGGACTTGGACGGAGCGCATCGGAAGCAGGATGAGGCGAAGGGGACGACCGACGACGAACGACGGACGACGGGGTAGACGCAGGAAGGTCAGGCGGGACTGGCGATCGCCGCTTCGGGGGCCGACCGGAGCCGCTCGGCGCGCTCGAAGCGCCGGTTGCTCCACAGCCCGTGCGCCCAGCAGAGCGGCCCGAGCAGCACGTAGACGACGCCCGGACCGCCCCACCCGAGCCCGACATGCCCGAGCGCCATCGCCACCGACACGAGCCCGACGGCGACGAAGACCGCGTAGTTCCGGGCGCGCCAGGCGGCGCCGTGCGCTTCGAGGGGCGTCAGGTCGAGCGGCCCGCGCAGCGTCCACGCGCGGAAGTAGAGCGCGGCGATGCAGGCGAAGATCGCCGCGAAGCCCCCGCTGTAGAGCGCGAAGAGCGTCGCCGAGTTCGCCCCACGAGCCGATCTCGACGTGCCGGTCGCCCACGCCAAGGACGGCGCCGGAGATCACTTCGGCGACGAACTTGAGCGGGTACACGTAGAACAGGACGACGAAGAGCAGGACGCTGTTGATGACGAGCGTCGTCCCCTCCTCGATGTCGAACCGGCGGAAGAACGCGTGGTGAACGCTCCAGATCAGCACGAGCGCGGCGAAGCTGAGTCCGAACGCGAGGAAGCCCTGAAGATCGGCGACGAGTTCGGGCACGCTGCGGGGCACTTCGAGCGAGACGACGAGGAGCGTGGCCGCGAACCCGAACACGGCGTCGGAGAACCCTTCCATCCGCGTGACGCCGCGGGCCGGTGTGAGGCGATTCATGACGGGAAGCGGAGAGGAGGAGAGCGGGGATGCGGCGGGGAGCGGCGCCAACGTGGGGCCTCGGTGCCCGTGTGGCGTCTTCCCCGGCCCATCTCCACGACGAGAGGAGGAAGACGACGGACGGCGAACGATCCTCCGTCCACGATCAACAACAGACGACCCACGCCGACGCGGTCAGTGATCGGCCGCGTGGGAGGTCTGCAACTCGTCGTGCATCTCCGACGGGTCGTAGGCGCCGAAGCCGCCGACGGCGAAGGCGCGGTCGCGCGGGCGGCTGCGGTCGAAGACGATGCGGCCTTCGGTCCAGGTTTGGAGGACGTTCGTGTAGGCGCTGAACGGATCTCCGGAGAGGATGACGAGGTCGGCGTCCTTGCCCACCTCGAGCGAGCCGACGCGCCCGGCGAGGCCGAGCATCTCGGCGCCGCTGAGCGTGAGCGCGCGGATGGCCCCGGTGCGCGTCATGCCGCCGCGCACGGCGAGCGCCGCCGAGCGCAGGAGCAGGCGCGAGTCGGTGATCGGGTCGTCGGTGTGGACGGCGGTGAGCACGCCCGCGCGCTCCAGAATCGCCGCCGGTCTCGAACCGCAGTTCCGCCGCTTCCATCTTGCCGCCGGGGCTGTCGAGGACGATGAACGACGCGGGCGCTCCGGCGTCGGCGATCTGCCGGGCCACCTTCCATCCCTCGGAGACGTGGTGGAGGACGGGCCGGTAGCCGATCTCGCGGGCGAGGCGCAGCACCGTCAGGATGTCGTCGGCGCGGTGCGTGTGGTGGTGGACGATGCGGCGCCCGGCGAGCACGTCGAGGAGGGCGTCGTTGCCGAGACTGCGGTCGGGTCGCTTGCTCGAATCGCTCCCTGCGGCGTCGATGCGGCGTCCATAGGCGCGGGCGCCGTCGTAGAGGGCGCGCACGAGGGCGGCCTCGCGGGCGCGGGTGCCGGGGAAGGGCGCGTTTCCGATGGGGTTGGTGCCGTTGGCCATCTTCATCCCGCCGCAGATGTCGCGCACGGCATCGGCGCAGAAGAGCAGGTCTTCCACGCGCGCGGTGTCGCCACGGAGCTTGAGATACAGCGTCTGGCCACTCATCAGGTGCCCCGAGCCGGGCATCGCGTTGACGGTCGTGATGCCGCCCGCGCTCGCGCGGTGGATCGAGGTCGCGCGCGGGTTGAAGGCGTCGAGGAGCCGCACGTCCGGGTTGGTCGGCGAAGACCGGTCGCCGCCGTCGCCGCCGCCGATGTGCGAGTGCGTGTCGACGATGCCGGGGAGGATGACGCGCCCGCGCACGTCGACCCGCTCGGCGCCAGGGGGAATCGCCACCGCGCCCGCGGCGCCGACGGCCACGATCCGCCCGCCCTGCACGACGACGACGCCATTGGCGATCACGGGCGACGACACCGGGTAGACCGTCGCGCCGGTGAAGGCGATGGCGCGCTCCTGCCCCTGCGCAGGCACGGCGGCAGCGGCCACGAACAGCCCGGCGACGGCCCACGCGCGCAATCGGGCGGCGGTTGGACGAAGAGCGGCGGCGGAGAAGCGCATCGGAGGGGTCGGGTCTGAACCGCCGCCAACATACCGCTGCGACGGGCCGCCGCGCCACCGCCGCCCCGTCCGGCGGCCTCCCCTTCAGCGAGGTCTCACCGATGGGATGCGCGGGCGGCAAGGCCGAGGCGTCATCGGAGCGTGGGGATCAGGAGAGAACGGAGCAGGCCCCGGCGACACAGCGGTCGTCGGGGCCTGCGGGCAGGCGAGGCCTGCGGGTCGTCAGCAGCCGCCCTTGCAGCAGGGGCATCCGTTTCCGGAGCAGCAGCAGCAGCGGTGCGTGGCACGAGTCGTCGTCATGGCGGGGTCGGGCAAGAGGTGAGAGACGCCCCGGCGCTCAGGTCCGGGCTGGAAGGCGGTGCCGATGCGGCGCCGCAGGTGCAGTCGGCACCGCCGCAGGCATCGGCGGCGCAGGTGCAGGCAGTGGCAGCGAGGGCGGCGAAGAGTCCGGCGAAGGCGTCGGCGGCAGTGGCGATGGAGGAGGTGCCGAGGCAGTAGCACGAGCGCGGACCGTCCGCCTCGCCGCGCACGAGGCCCGCCTCGCGGAGGACTTTCAGGTGCTGCGACACCGTCGCCTGCGCGAGCGGAAGCACGTCGACGATCTCGCCGCACACGCACGTCTCCCGCGCCGCAAGCACGCGCAGGATGGCAAGCCGCGCCGGATGCGAGAGCGCACGGGCAACGGCGGCAAGGCGCACGTCGGCGGGATCGAAGGCAGGTTCATCGTTCATCGTAGATATACGATAAGGCATCGCCACGCGAATGTCAAGCCCCGCCCGGATGGGCGTGAGGACGTGCTTATGAAGTCCGTCATCCCCGCGAGCCGAAGGTCCGCGGAGCGGAACGCGGGGACCCCGTGTGCAGAGCGCTGCGCGTGACCCGCTCTGGAGTCCCGCTTTCGCGGGAAAGACGGACGTGAAGAGGGGGCGGCGCTACTTCATGAACAGGTTCGAGACACACGCCAAACCTGTCCGTCTCCCGACCTGAACCGGTTCTCCGCGGTGTCACCCCTCGAAATCCACCGCCACGATGTCGGCGCAGAGGTCGCGGCTGAGGGCGGCGACGGGCAGGTGGGCCGGGTGGTCGGCGTAGGCGGCGAGGCCCGCGCGGTCGTCGAAGCGGGCGACGAGGGCGGTGTCGTACGAGCGCGGCGTGCCGAGCACATCGGCCCCGACAGTCAGGCCGCGCAGGCTGGCCACGGCGCCGTCGAGGGCGGCGAGGCGGGCGCGGTGGTCGGCGCGGGCGGCCTCGGGGACGTCCGGGCGGTAGCGGAAGCAGACGACGTGGGTGAGCATCGGGCGGATTGAAAACGAGTCAGCGGAGGGCGACGCGGCGGATGAAGCGGCGCAGCGTGAGGGCGGTCGTGAGGCCGCCGAGGGCGAGGCCGAGGGCGACGCTGGCGAGCGGCAGCCACGCGAGGCCGTCCTCCCACACCGTCCCGAAGGCGTCGGGCGGCAGAAGGGCGCGGGTGGCGGCGCCGAGACCCACGAGCGCGGCGGCGGCGAGCGCTCCGGCGACGAGGCCCTGCACGAGGCCCTCGACGAGGAACGGGCGCCGCACGAAGGCGTCGGTGGCGCCGACGAGTTTCATCGTGCGGATGACCATGCGGCGCGCGTAGATGGTCAGCCGGATCGTGTTGGCGACGAGGAAGAGGGCGGCGAGCACGACGAGCGCGCACACCGCCGCCCCGACGCGCCGGACCAGCGTGAGCGTCCGCTGGACGCCGCCGAAGAGCCCGGCGTCGTACTCGACATCGTCGACGCCCGGCTCGGCGCGGGCGGCGGCGGCGAAGCGGGCGAGGCTGTCCTCGCGGGCGTGGTCGGGGGCGAAGGTGACGCGGATCGAGGCGGGCAGGAAGGCGTCGTCGAAGAGGCGGGCGTCGTCGCCGAAGGCCTGGGCGAAGGCGCGTGTCGCGGCCTCGCGCGAGACATATTCGGTGGCGGTGACGCCCGGTCTTGCGCCAAAGCGGGCGACGAGCACGCGGGCGGCGAGGCTGTCGGCGTCGTCGCGCAGGTAGACCTCGGCGGTCGAGATCCGCGCCTCCAGGTACCCGGCCACGCGCCCGCCGGTGACGAGCACCGCCACGAAGACGCCGACGAGCACGAGCGCGACGGTCATCGCGGCGGTGGAGGCGACGGCGGCGAGGGGCGCGCGCCGAAACCCGGCGAGGCCTTCGCGAAGGGCGTACGGAAGCGGCACGGCGGTGAATCGAGAACGCCGCAAGATAGCCGCGTCCGCCCGCCTACCTCCGAAATCCCGCCGACGCGACGGCCTGCGCATCGGGCACGAGCGTCGCCGACGAGCGGCCGGTGGCGGCGAAGACGCCGCGCGCGTGCGTCAGGTGTGGGCCGGTGCGCGCGGCGACGAACGCCCACTCCGCCGACCGCTCGGCCACGAGGACCGTCACGCGGAGCACGCGCACGCGGGCGCTCTGGCTCGTTTGAACCTGGATGCGGTTGAGGATCTCGGGCGCGTCCTCGCGCGGCGACACCCAGACGCGGTAGCCGCCATCGACGGCCGCGCCGCGCAGCTGGGCAGGCACCGGCACGTCGAGCGTGTCGCCCGCGAGGGCCACTGCGGTCGGCGTGCGGACGATGCGGTAGACGAGCGACGGCGCATCGGCGGGCGCTCCGGCGCCGATGAAGACGACGGCTTGGCGAACGCGTCCGGTCGAGTCGGACTCCGGCGCATCGGCGCGTGCCACCCGCGCCGCCGGAATCGTGGCGACGGCGGTTGCGGTGCGTCCATCGGCGCCGGTGAGGGCGAGGCGGTAGGTGCGGCCCTGCCGCAGCACGAACGCCCCGAAATCGGCGACGCGCGCCGTCCCGCCCGCGCCATCCGGCACCGCGCGCACGGTGGCCATCGCCGCCGCGCCCGTCGCATCGTCGGTGAGCGTGGCGCTGACAGCCGCATCCTCCGGCTTCACCGCCACCTCCCGCACGTCCTCGACCCGCACGCGCACGGGCCGGTCGAGGCTGTCGAGGATGCCGAAGACCGAAAACGCCTGGTCGGGCGCCGGGCCCCGCGCATCGAACGACGCATCGCACCCGGCGACGGCGGCGAGCGTGGCGGTGAGCGCGAAGGCAGCGAAACGGCGCATCGGTCGGGGGAAAGAAGGGATGGAGGTAGGGGCAGATCGTGCTCTCCCAAACCCACGAACCCACCATCTGGGCCGGCTCACCCCATCGTCAGCACGATCTTGCCGACGGTTTCGTTCGACGCGAGGGCGCGGTGCGCGTCGGCGGCGGCGGCGAAGGGGAGGACGCGGTCGATGACGGGGCACAGCGATCCGTCGGCGAAGCCGGGCCACGCGGCGGCGCGGAAGAGGCGCACGAGGTCGGCCTTGTAGGCGTCGGAGCGGTTGCGGAGCGTGCTCGCGCGGAGCGTCCCGCGCCGCGCGAAGAGCGCACGCAGGTCGAACGATTCGGCCACCGATCCGCCCATCATCGCCAGGATCACGAGACGCCCGTCGCGGGCCAGGGCGGCGACGTTGGCGCCGAGCGTCGGCGCGCCGACGACGTCGACGATCACGTCGAAGCCGCGCGGCTGCCCGTCGTCTCCGGCCGTCGCGGCGGCGAGGCGCGCGTAGGCATCGGCGTCGCGGTAGTCGACGAGGGGGACGCCGGGGACGAGCGCGCGGACGGCGGCGTGCTTGCCTGCCGAGGCCGTTCCGCAGACGGCGAGGCCCGCGCGGTGCGCGAGTTGGAGCGCCGCCGTCCCCACGCCCGACGCCGCCGCGTGGACGAGCGCGCGTTCGCCGCGGGCCGCCTCGCCGAGCAGGAAGAGCGCCTGAAAGGCCGTCAGGAACGCCTCCGGGATCGCGGCGGCGTCCTCGAACGACATCGCGCCGGGCAGCGGCAGCACGTGGCGCGCATCGACGGCGGCGCGCGCGGCCATGCCGCCGCCCGCGAGAAGCGCCGCCACGCGGTCGCCGACCGCCACCGAGGTCACCTCCGCCCCGACCGCCGCGACGACGCCTGCGCATTCGAGGCCAAGGATCGGCGAGGCGCCCGGCGGCGGCGGGTAGTGGCCCGCGCGCTGCGCGAGATCGGCCCGGTTGAGCGCCGTCGCCCGCACGTCTACGATCACCTCGCCCGGCCCGCAGACCGGCTCGGGCGCCTCGCCGTGGTAGAGCACATCGGGGCCGCCGGGGGCGTCGAAGAGAAGCGCGCGCATCGGAACGTGTGGAGGTGAGTGCGGCTCCTACGCCCGATCCCGCGAGACGATGCCGGGCGACGGACGACCGCGTCAGAGCACCGTGTCAGGTCCCCGTACCTGAGAGGGTCGAAACGCTTCGTGTGGGATCGGGGCACGCGTCGAAGGGGGCTTGGATCGTGCCCGTGCCGCACGTCGTCGTCCGACCCCACGTCATCCGTCCGCCAGCACGCGGGCGAGGTCGGTGCGGTAGGCCTGCCACGCGGGCACGAGGGCGGCGACGATGCCGGTGGCGAGGGCGGCCGCGACGAGCCCGAGTTCGCCCGGCATCCACGCCCACCCGGTCAGGCGCAGACCCTGCCGCTCCGAGACCACGCGGCCCGCGATCTCGGCGGCGCCGTGGCCGAGGAGCAGGCCGAGGAGCGTGCCCATCGCGGCGAGCAGCAGGCCCTCGACGAGGACGTGCCCGACGAGCGCCCCGCGCGTCGCGCCGAGCGTGCGCATCATCGCGAGGTCGTAGCGGCGGTCGCGGATGGCGGAGTACAGGGTGACGAAGACGCCGAGGAGCGCGACGCCCATCAGCAGAAACCCGAACGCCCGCACCACATCGGCGCCGACGCCGAGGAGGACGGCGAGGCGGGCGAGTTCCATCGCGGGCTGCGCGGCCTTGAGCGAGGCGATGGCGTCGACCTGCCGCGGGAAGAGCGCGACGGCCATCGGGCTGCGGTAGCGGACGATGACGGCGGTGAGATCGCGCCGCTCGCGCGCCGCCGCCGCGTAGTCGAACCCGCCCCGAACCGCCGCTGCCGGGACCGCCGCGAGCGTGTCCGCACCGGCCGAATCCACAGGCGCCCCTGCCCCGTCGGCGTGCCCATCTTCCGGGTGCGCGTCTTCGGATTCGTGTTCGTGGGTCTGCCAGACGGTTTCGACGGAGGTGAGCACCAACCGGTCGAGGACGGTGCCGGTCGGGGCGAGCACGCCGACGACGACGAACGGGTGCTCGGCGTGGCCCTGCCCGGCGTTGCTCAGGCCGTGCGTCGAGACGAGCCGCGCGCCGACGCTCGTGCCGCTGCGCCGCGCCACGTCCGATCCGAGGACGACCTCGAAGGGCGCTCGCCACGCCGACCCGCCGGCCAGGCGGCCGCCGTAGAGCGTCACGTAGGCGCCCGTCGTGCCGACGACCGGGAATCCGTCGTACGAATCGCCCATCGCAAGCGGAATCGCCTCGCGGATCATCGGGCTCGTCACGACCGGCAGCAGTTCGCGCACCGGCACGTTGCCCGTCGGCGCGTCGACGTGGTAGACGGCGGAGAGGATCAGTTGCAGCGGGCTGCCCTTGGCGCCGACGACGAGGTCGACGCCGCGCGCGTCGCGGTCGAGGCGCTCGCCGATCTGCCCGGAGACGAGCAGCAACAGCGTGATCGTCGCCACGCCGAGGGCGAGCAGCACCACGTTGAGCGCGGCCACGAGCGGGCGGCGGCGCAGGTACGACAGGCTCAGGCCGACGAGGGTCACGGGCGCATGGGGACGGAAAGCGGCGCGGTACTGGACGACGCAGGCACATCGAGCGTGAGGACGTCGGCGCCGAAGTATGGGCGGATGCGGGCGTCGTGGGTGGCGACGACGAGGGCGGCGCCGGTCGCCTCGGCCTCACGCGCGAGGAGGTCCATCACCGCCACCGCGCGGTCGTCGTCGAGGCTGGCCGTCGGCTCGTCGGCGAGGAGCACGCGCGGGCGGTTGACGACGGCGCGGCCGATGACGACGCGCTGCCGCTGCCCCTGGCTGAGCGCCGACGGGTAGGCGTCGGCGCGGTCGGTGAGGTCGAGGCGCGCGAGGATCTCGGCGACGCGGGCCTCGTCGGGCGGGAGGCCGGCGAAGAGGCGCGCGGCGCGCAGGTTGTCGGCGGCGCTCAGGGTTTCGAAGAGGTGAAGGCGCTGAAAGACGATGCCGATGGTGCGCCCGCGCCACCGGTCGAGCGCGCCCTCGGGCACATCCGTCACCGCCTGCCCGTCGATGACGACGCGCCCGGCGCGGGGCCGCAGCAATCCGCCGAGGATGTGCAGGAGCGTCGATTTCCCCGATCCGCTCTTGCCGAGCAGCAGCCACCGCCCGCCCGCCGCCACACTCGCCGCGTCGAGCGAGAGCACATCGCCCTCCCCGTCGTAGCCGTGCCGCAGCGCGTCGATCTCGATCATCGGACGGTCGGTGGGCATGGGAGGGATGGGGAGTGAAATGCGGGGATAAACCACACAGGTCGGGAACCTGTCCGGTTGCCTGTGAACGACGACGACGACCAACGACCAACCATCAACGACCCACAACCGGCAGCGGGCGGCGCGGCAAGATACCCTGCCCCGCCTGGCGATGTCGTCGGTGAGCGCGGTGGAGGCGGCGGGGTGGCTGCACGGCTGCGGCTACCGGTTCACTCCAGATGCGCAGCGCCGAATCGTGCCCCTGCGTCGCACACCCTCCTCGTTCGGGCCGTCGCAGTCGTCGACGTGCTGACCGTTCGGGACGTCCCCAAACGACGAACCTGACAGATCCGGGTAGACCTGTCAGGTTCGTGCGGCACAGCGGATCGCCTCAGCGGCCGTTCTGCAGTTCGTCGGCCAGGCGCGGGGCGTTGTAGACGCTGCGGAGGGCGGCGAGGATGGCGCGGACATCGACGGCGACCGAGCGGCCGGTGACGTCGCGGAAGAGGTACTCGTTCGGGAGCGCCTCGACGTTCGAGTCGAAGATGAGGCCGACCACGTTCAGGTCCGCGTCGAGGAGCGGCGAGCCCGAGTTGCCTCCTGTGATATCGTTCGTGGCGACGAGGTTGAGGGGCGTGGCGAGGTCGAGGCCCGCGGGCGGGGGCGTCCAGCGCGACGGGAGCGCCCAGTCGGGGCTGCCGGGGTTCGAGGCGTGGCGGTCGTACATCCCGTAGAACGTCGTCCACGCGGGCGCCGTCGTGCCGTTGTACGTGTAGCCGGCCACGCGCCCGTCGGCGATGCGGAGCGAGAACGAGGCGTCGGGCGGGATGGCGTCGCCGACGAGGCGGAAGCGCAACCGCGCGAGCGCCGCCTCCAGCCCTTCCTCGGTCTGCCCGATGTTCTGCGCCTGCTGCGCCTGCTGCAGGTAGAGGCCGAAGAGCGACTGCCCGAGGGCGACGGCGGCGTCGTTCGAGGCGGCGAAGCCGCGCTCGGCGAAGCCCTTGACGGCGAGCGAGTCGCCGAGGCGCGTCCGCGAAATCAGCGAGTCGACGTACATCTCCTTCGTCCCGGTGCCGAAGAGGCGGCGCAGCGTCACGTCCTCGCGGCCGAGCGCCGTCTCGACCTCGCCGAAGCGGGCGATCAGGAACTCACGTTCGAGCGCCATCGGCCAGTACGGCGTCTTGGCGATCTCTTTGCGCACGTCGGCGACCGTCTCGCCGCCCTGCCCGTTGCGGCGCAGGAGGTCGAGGTAGGTGAGCAGGATCACGCGCGAGAGCAGCGGCGACTCGATGGGCGGGGAGGCGAAGAAGGCGAACGCGTCGGCTTCGCGGCGCGAGGCGAGCTTGACGCGCTGCACGTCGGCGATCTCGCCGAGGACGCCGCCGAACTCCTCGCGGAGCGTTGCGGACGTGTCGAGGGCGGCGCGCAGGTCGCGCTCGTAGGCGGCCTTGCCAGCCATCAACGAGGCGTCTTGCAGGCCCGCGTACTGCCCGGCGATGGACTTCTGCGAGTTCGACACCTCGAACGTGGCGTTGCGCAGGTCGTAGCGCTCGACCTCGTCCGGGTGGGCCGCGACGTAGGCGCGGAGGATGGCGAGGCGGCTGTTGAGCACGCCGAGCTGGCGCGGAAGCTCGACGTCGCGGGCGTACTCGAGCTGCGAAACCGTCGAGAGGCGGTCCGTCGAGCCGGGGTTGCCGACGACGAAGACCGGCTGGCCTTCGGTGACGCCCGCCGTCGAGACGCGGAAGTTGTCGGTCGTGCGCAGCGGCTGATCGTTGTCGTAGATGCGGAAGAGCGAGAAATCGAGCGTGTAGCGCGGGTAGGTGAAGTTGTCGGGGTCACCGCCGAAGAAGCCGAGGTCGATCTCGGGCGCCGCGACCAAGCGCACGTCGGTGTAGCGGCGGAAGGTGTAGGCGCTGTACCGGGCGCCGCTGTAGAGCGGCACGACCTGCACGCGCGTGCCCGGCGTCCGGCGGGTCGCTTCGGCGCTCAGGCGGCCTTCGAGGGCGCGGGCGCGGCTGTTGCGCCCGTCGGCCTGCTGCTCGCGCGTCTGCCCGCTGCGGGCCTCGCGGACGACCTCGTCGGTGACGTCGCGGATGCCGATGAGCTGATCGACGAAGAGGTCGCGGACGGCGCGCTCGTCGCTCTGCGCGGCGGCGATGAAGCCGTCTTTCGTCAGCGTCTCACCACTGCGCTCGGCGGTCTTGATCGACTCGCGGGCGCAGTGGTGGTTGGTGAGCACGAGGCCATTCGCAGATACGAGCGACGCCGAGCAGTAATCGGCGAAGCGGAGGGCGCCGAGGCGGGCGCGGCGAAACCACGCCGTGTCGGCGGCGATGCCGTAGGTCTGCTGGAAATAGGCGACCGGCGGGGCCTCGAACGTCCACATCCGCCCCCCATCGAACCGGCCCACGCGGACGGTGTCGAGGTTGACGGCGGAGGACGCGGTAGCGGTCGGCGCGGACGCGCGCGGCGGATCGGGAAGAACCTCGGGGACCGAGGCGGGCGGCAGGGCGGAGGGCACCACGCGCGCGGTCTCGCGCGACGCGGAGCAGCCGGCGAGGGAGAGAACCGCGAGGGCGGCGAGGAGACGGGGGGACGTCATCGGAACGGGAAAGCGGGAAGGGGCGTGACGCAGAAGGTCGCACCCCTGCAACGACGCGCGGGCGCCTCTGCGTACCTTTCCAGTGACGACGCGCGCCCGGCGCCCGTCCTTGCGAGAGTGGCGGAATGGCAGACGCGCCAGATTTAGGATCTGGTCCCTTCGGGGGTGGGGGTTCGACTCCCCTCTTTCGCACGATGGGTTGGAGGATGGACGGCGGCGGCGGAGATAGACCTGTCAGGTCAGGGGCCCAGACACGTCGTGTCCCTCGACGACGCACGTCCCCGAACGCAACGCGCCCCGAGGCGACAGAGCGTCGCGTCGGGGCGCAGAGGTGCCGGGTCGGGCACGGGGCGGCGGCGCGGAGGGCGCCGGGCGGCTCAGGCGGCGTGCATCACGACGACGTGGAACTGGCCTTCGCTGCCCTGGATGGCGGACGTGCGCATCTTGTGCGTCTCGCCGAGGCGCTTGCGGAGCGCCTGGCGCAGGCCCTGGGCCTCGATGCGCGAAAGCGACAGGTGAAGCGCCTTTCCGGCGGTGAGCTTCTCAGCCGCGTCGAGGACGGGCGAGTACTTCGAGCGGCGTCCGCCGCCGCCGCCGCGTGATTCGCTGAGGAGCTTCTCGGCGTCGGCCTGGCTGATCGTCTTGTAGGACACGGGTGCGTTTTTGGACATCGGGGTGGATGGGATGGGGTGTGGGGGAGTGTAGTGTGCCCCGAATGTACCCCGCCGGTGCCCGGTCAATGCTACGTCGATTGCTACGGATGTGTACCTCCTTTGTCCCTTCACACCTCCGCTTCCCGGCGCTTGCGCCCTTCCCTGCCTCCGCTCGCCTCCCCCGCCCGCGTGTTCGTCCGGGTGTTCGCGGTCCGCGCCCGCGCCCGTTGCTCGCCCGCTTGCGCCTCAGATTGACCGATGCGGCACGGACGGTGTTGTGCGCAGACGCCTGTGCCGCATCCGGCGCCAACTCCTTATTTATCACCGCTCTGCACGCGCGCTGCACCGGCCCAGCTCTGCGGGCACTCGTCATCCCGAATCCTGCACGTCTCCAATGCACGCAGGCGGGGGCGCGGAGGATGGCGGAGGGCACCCCGACCGGTCCATACGCCAGCTCAGTTGAGCAGACGCGAGTAAACGGTCTGGTTCGAGGGGTCCATCGCCGAGAGCAGCGAATAGGCGTCGGTGCTGAACGGCGATTTCTCCATCATATCGACGATCTCACGGCCCTTGGCGAGGAGGAGCACGTCGAGGACGTACTGTTTCGACACCTGTTCGTAGACGGCGTGGACGGCGCGGAGGGAGACGAGCGCCGCCGCGCGCGCTTCCTCGGGCGAGGTGGTGAAGACATCGAGCACGTTGAAGTGCAGGTCGAACGTCGCCTGCCGGATGGGCTGGAAGCGAGCGTCGAGGAGCTGGGTGACGAGGTTTCCGCGGTCGTCGGGGTCGTTCGTCGCCTGCCACTGGCCCTGCCCGCGGGCCACCTGCAAGACCTCGCGGGCGAGTTCGAAGTAACGCGTGCCGCCGAGCGCCGAGAAGCTGTCGTAGTCGTAGCCGAGCGCGAGGTAGATGTAGTAGTTCAGGAGCGACGTGATGGCGTCGTAGCGCTGCGGGTCGAAATTGAGCTGCGTGCCGGGCACGAACTCGAAGTCCCAGCTCTTGTCGCTGACGATCATCGTCGTCGTGAGCTGCGTCGAGCCGAAGATCGGGCGGCGCGTCGTCATCGTGTAGTTGGCGCGGAAGCGCGTCTGCGACGGCGCCGACGTGAACTGCACCTGGATGTTGCAGCCGATGCGCTCGGCGGCGTCGTAGCGGTCGCTCGTCCACGCGCGGTCGTTGACGTAGCGCTCGATCTGCGTTTTCAGTTCGTCGAGGTAGCCGACGTCGGTGCGCCCGAGCGAGCGGTAATCGACGGAGACGGTGCAGTTCATCTCCGCCGCGCGGGCCACTCCGGCGGTGGCGAGGACGAGGAGCAGACCGGCGGCGAGGCCGCGCGCGAGCGAGGAGGACGTGGGCACGGCGGAAGGGCGGCGGATCGGGCGGGAGGAAGCAGCGGATGAGCGTCCGCGCGGCGAACGGTGTCGTCTCCAACGTGCCGGATGCGGCCTCCCGTACGCGAGGCGCGCGGGGGAGGATTCCACAGTCAATGTTTCGCCCCTCTTGCGTAAAACAGGTCGCCTGCGTACCGTTGCTGCGTACCCGCTTCACGTTCTCCCGTACCGCGATGCCGACGCCTGCCTTCTCCGCTTCCTGCCGCGGCCGAGTCGCGCGGCCGTTCGCCCCGAACCCGCCTTGCCTGCGCGGTGCATGTGCCCGCCGGGGGAGGCGATGGGGCGTGGCGATGGCCGCCGCCGTCCTGTGCGGGCCGGTCGGCGTGCTTCGGGCGCAGCCGGGGGTGACGGTGCGCGAGGTCGTCGGGGCGAGGGCGCGCGGGTTGGGCGGCGCGGGGGTGGCGCTCGCGGGCGAGGTGTGGCGCAACCCGGCGGGCATCGCGGGCCTGCGACGCGCCGACGTGCGGCTCTACGGCGACCGCGCGTTCCTCGTGCCCGAACTGCAACTCGCCTCGCTCGTCGTCGCGGCGCCGCTCGCGGGCGGAGGCGTCGGGATCGCCGCGTCGTCGTACGGCTACGAAGATTTCCGGGCGACCGGGGCGGCGCTCGTCGTCGCGCGCGGACTCTCGTTCGGCACGTCGCGGCGCATCGAGGCGGGTGTGGCCGTCGGGGCGCAGCGCGTGGCTCTCGGCGGCGGCTACGGCTCGGCGACCGGCGTGACGGTGGATGTCGGCCTGCGGGCGGCCCTCACGCCGCGTCTCGACGCGGGCGCGCGGGCGGTGAACGTGCTCGGCGGTGGCCTCGGAGACGCGCCGTTTCCGAGGCGCCTCGATGTCGGCGTCGCCTTCGCCGCAACGCCCGCGCTCCGCGTCGTCGCCGACGCCGGGCAGGTGGTCGGGGCGGGGCTCGTCGCGCGCGGCGGCGCCGAGGTGCGCCTGGCGGATGTGCTCGTGCTGCGCGTCGGGGGCGGCTCGAACCCCGAGACCCTCGCCGCCGGGCTGGGCCTCGCACTCGGGCGAACCGGCATCGACCTCTCCTTCGCCCGCACCGCCGACCTCGGCTGGACGCCCGCCGCCGAACTGCGGATGTCGTTCTGAGCCGCATCGGTCCACGTCCCCGACCTGGCAGGTGTGGCACCGGGCGCTGATAACTTGCAGAAGTCGAGACGTGCGAGTACGTCCCCTGCGATTCCATCCTCCATCCTCGACCGAAATGCCTGCCCTGCTCCGCCGCGCCGCGTGCGCCTTCGCCGTTCTCGCCCTCACCGGGGCCGGCCGCGCCGCCGCGCAGGTCGTGCCCGACAGCGTGGTCGTTGACGACGCCGAGGAGGTGCTGCTCGAAGACGTGGAGGACGAGGCCGCGGGAGATGCGCTCGCCGAGCAGATCGAGGCGCTCCGCCGCGCGCCGCTCGACCTGAACACCGCCTCTGCCGACGAACTGGCCGCCATTCCCGGCCTCTCGCTCCGCATCGCCGGGCGCATCGTCGCCTACCGCGTGCGCGTCGGCGGCTTCCGGTCGCTGCCGGAGCTTGCCACCGCCGCCGACCTCAGCGAGGCGCAGTACGCCGCCATCCGCCCGTTCCTGCGCCTCGGTCCGCTGCCGGGTCCGCGTGCCCGCCGCGCCTCCGCGTATCCCAGGCCGCCGTCGTGGGCGGAGATTCGGCGCGATCTGCGCCTCGACCTCGTGCAGCGCGGCGGGCGGCGCCTCGGCGTCTCGCGCGGCGACACGAGCGCGTACGCAGGCGGCGACCTCCGCGCGACGACCCGCCTGCGCCTGCGCAGCCGACGACGGGTCGACGCCGCCCTCGTGCTCGACACCGACGCCGGGGAGCGCGCCGCCTTCGCCCCGACGGCGGGGCGCATCGGCAGCGATTTTGCCAGCGCGGGCGTGCTCGCGCGCGACATCGGGCGCATCGAGACGGTTGTGATCGGCGATTTCGCGGCGCGCTTCGGGCAGGGACTCGTCGCGTGGCGGGCGGGTGGACTCGGGAAGTCGCGCGAGGCCACGCGGGGCGTCGCGCGCGCCGGGGCCGGGCTGAGCCTGCACGCGAGCACCGAGGAGACACGGTTCCTGCGCGGCGGCGGCCTGAGCGTGCGCCTGACGCCCGCCCTCACCGCGACCGCCTACGCCTCGCGCCGCCGCCTCGACGCCACCCCCGCGTCCGATTCGGCGTCCTTCACCACGATTGGCACGAGCGGCCTCCACCGGACGGGGTCAGAGGTCGCGCGGCGCGCCCGGCTCGGCGAGACGCACGGCGGCGCCTCGCTGCGCCTGCGCCGCGGGCGCGTGGATGTCGGCCTGCTCGCCACGGCCACGCGCTACGACGCGCCCCTCGCGCCCGCCACCGACGCCGCCCGCCGCTTCGCCTTCCGCGGCGACGCCGCGAGCGCCGTCAGCGTCTTCGGCCACGGCGCCATCGGACGGCGCGGCGCGGCGGTGGTCTTCGGCGAACTCGCGCGCAGCACCGGCGGCGGGGTGGATGGCGCGCGGCAGCACGGGGTCGCGGCGACGGGCGGCCTCAGCGCCCCGCTCGGCGGCGGAAGCGAGGCGGTCGTGGCAGCGCGGGCGTTCGGACGGGCGTTCACCAGCCGCTTCGGCGACGCGTTCGGCGAGCGCTCGGGGACGCCGCAGAACGAGCAGGGCGTCTACGCGGGCCTCCGCCTCCGCGCCACGCGCACCCTCACGGCCACCGCCTACCTCGACGCCTACCGCTTCCCGTGGGCGCGCACGACGGCGCCGCGACCGTCGGAGGGCCTCGACCTGCTCGCCTCCACCGAATACCGCCCGCGCCGCTGGTTCGCGCTCGTCGGCCAGATCCGCCACGAAACGCGTGACGAGGGCGCCGTCGTCGTCGATGCGCTCGGGCGCGAGCGGGCGACGACGCTGCCGGAGACGCGGGAGAGCGCGCGGCTGCACGGCGAGTACGTGTTCAGCCGGAGCCTGCTGCTGCGCGCGCGCGTCGAGGGCGTGCGGTTCGCGCGGCGCGGCGAGGCCGACCGCTACGGCACGCTCGTCTACCAGGACCTGCGCGCCGCGCCGCGCCGCCGCGTGCTCGGCGCCGCCGTCTCGCTCGACCTGCGGATGACGCTCTTCGACACCGACGGCTATGACGCGCGGGTCTACGCCTACGAATCCGACGTCCGCTACGGATTTTCCGTCCCGGCTCTCTCCGGACGCGGCACGCGCGCAACCGCCCTCGCCCGCGCCACGCGGGGCCGAACGACCGCCGAGGCGCGGTACGCCGTCACCCGCTTCGACGACGCCGCGACCGTCGGCTCCGGCCTCGACACCATCGCTGGATCGCGCAGCCGCGACATCACCGTGCAGCTGTCGGTTCGCCTCTGATGTGGGATCGACGATCCGGTTGTGCATCCAAACGGACCGTAGGGGCGGGTCTCCGACCCGCCCGCTCGCGCCACCGAAGCCCCGGCAGCGCGAGCGAGCCAGAACGACGCGCCAGCAGTCCGCCGCCCCGGTCCGCGGCGCCGTCACGCCTCCTCCGGAGGGAAATCCGCGCCGATGGACGTCTCTGCCCACGCGTCGAAGTCGCGGCGGAGCGCCTCCATCTGGCCCCGCGCGCCGTTGAGGGCGGCGCGGCCGAGGAGCAGGTGAAGCGGCGGCGCCTCCGACGTCACGGCGCGAACGATGGCCTCGGCGGCGCGGACCGGGTCGCCGGGCTGCTTGCCCGAGTAAGCGCGGACGCCCTCGCGGTTCTTGTGCGCCGTCTCGGCGTAGTCGTCGATGCGCGGCGGCGCCTCGTTCGCCGATCGCCCGGCCCAGTCGGTGCGAAACCCCGACGGCTCGACGATGGTGACGCCGATGCCGAGCGGTTCGACTTCCTGCGCAAGGGCCTCGGAGTAGCCGTTGACGGCGAACTTGGTGGCGTTGTAGAAGCCGACGCCTGGAAACGCGCGCAGCCCGCCGATGCTCGACACGTTGACGATGTGGCCGCTGCGCCGCGCCCGCATCCCCGGCAGCACCGCGTGCGTCATCGCGGCGAGGCCGAAGACGTTGATCTCGAACATGCGCCGAACCTCGGCCTCGTCCGACTCTTCGAGCGCGCCGAAGTAGCCGATGCCCGCATTGTTGACGAGCACGTCGATGCGCCCGAACGCCGCCTCCGCCGCCTCGACGGCCGCAGCGATCTGCGCCGCATCGGTCACGTCGAGCCGCAGCGCGACGGCCTTGCCCTCGGGCGCCGACGCGACGAGGTCGGCGACATCCTCGGGCCGCCGTGCGGTGACGGCGACGCGGGCGCCGCCCTCGAGCAGGTGGGTGGCGAGGTGGCGGCCGAAGCCGGTCGAGCAGCCAGTGATGAACCAGACGGGGTCGGAGGGAAGCGGCATCGGGGCAAGCAGGGTTGAGTGCGCGCCCTCGAATGCAGCCGCCCGCGCGGTGTTCGCGGGTTGATGGACGGTGACGTTCCGAAGGGCGATTCCAGAGCCTGTCGAAGGGCCACGCGCGGGCTTCGACAGGCTCAGCGCCCTTTGCCTTCCTCCGACGCAGTGACCCACGCCCCACGACTCACCATCCACACCCCCGCGACACCACGCCGTCACCGCCGTGCCCGATCTTGCGGCGACTCCGACATCCTTCTGCGATTTCCCCCTGCGATGATCCACCACCTCCGCGGCACGCTCGTCGACAAGAAGCCCAACTACGTCGTCCTCGAAACGAGCGGCGGCGTCGGCTACTTCGTCGCCATCCCGGCCTCGACGTACGAAGCCCTGCCTGACGAGGGGCAGGCGGCGTTCCTGCTCACCGTCTTCGTCGTGCGCGAGGACGTGCAGCAGCTCTACGGGTTCGCCACGAAGGCCGAGCGCGAGGTCTTCGAGATGCTCACCGCCGTCTCCGGCGTCGGCCCGAAGATGGGCCTCGGCGTGCTCTCGGCTCTGAAACCCGCCGACGTGCAGGCGCGCCTCCTCGACGGCGACGCGGCGTTCCTGACCCGCATTCCCGGCGTCGGCAAAAAGACCGCCGAGCGGCTCGTCGTCGAACTCAAGGACCGCATCGCCCGCCTCGACGTGGGCGGCGGGGCGCTCTCCGGCGGCGGCGACGGCGCCTCGGAAGCCCGCGCGGATGCCCTCTCGGCCCTTGAAGCCCTCGGCCTCGCCCGCGCCGCCGCCGAGCGCAAGCTCCGCCTCGTCCTCCGCGCCAACCCCGGACTCCAGCGCGCCGACGAACTCGTGCGCCTCGCCCTCCGAGAAGCCGGGTGAGAGGGGATTGGGGGTGGGTGAGATGGCGATGGAGAACCCGCACCGGGCGCGGCGGTACAGTCCGGCCTGAACCGTCCGCCGTCGATGCGCCGCCTCCGCCCCCTCCTCTCGCTCCTGCTTGTCGTCCTCGTGGCGGCGTGGGGCGAAGGAATGTGCGGTCCGGTGAAGGCAGCCGCCGCGATGTCGGCGGCGCCGTGCCACGAGATGCCGGTGGACGAGGCCGCGCCCGTGCCGGGCCACGATGCGTCCGGCCACGATGCACAGGCGCCGCACGCGAGCGCCTGCGGCGTGTGCCCGCTCTGCGTGCCCGTCACGTCCCGCGTGGCCCTCGACGTCGTACGCCTCGCCGGGCCGCCGGTCGTGCTCGACAGCCGCGTCACGGCGCTCACCGACCGCCCCGGTGCCCGGCCACCGGTGCCGCCGCCGAAGACCCGTCGCGTGAATCCCGTTCGCCCCCGTCGCCCGCCGCTGTGGCGCGCCGACGGGGACTCCCGTTTTCTCGTGATCGTTCTCGACCCATGACCCAGTCTCTGACACGCCGCATCGTTCTCGCGGCGTCGCTCCTCCTTCTGAGCGGCGGCAGCCTCGCCGCCGTCGCCGCCACCTCCACCGCCGACGCCTGCGCCTGCTGCGCCCACGGCGCCTGCACCACCGCCACCGCGCGCGACGCCGACGGGTGCGCCTGCTGCCACGACGGCGCCTGCACCTCGTGCGACGGCGCCTGCGCCGACCGCTGCGCCGACGGCACGTGCGACGCCTGCGCGGGCTGTGACGGCGCCGCCTGCGCCACGCGCGGATAACAGACGCTGACGCCGCCCCGCGCGTCCGTCCTCGTCTCTCTGCCCCCCACGCCCCGTCCGACGCTCCGGCGCCGGGCGGGGCCGTGTGGCGCGGCACCGCGCTGCTTTTCTCCCGGACCCGCGCCTCCCGCGCGCCGGTCTCCCAGTCGTCTTTCCATGTCCCCACGCCTTCTCGGGCTGGCCGCGGCACTCGCCGTGCCCACCGCTCACCCACGCCCAGACCGTCCCCTCCCCATCCACATCCTGCACGGCTGAGCACGCCGTGATGGGCCACTGCGCGATGCCGCCTGCGCCCTGCCCGCCCGAGCACGCGGCCATGGGACACTGCACGCCCGCCGACGCCCCCGCGATGCCCGATGCCCACGGCGGCATGACGTCCGCCACGACGCCCGCCGCGCCGATGACGCGCGACGGCTCCGGCACGTCGTGGAACCCCGACGCTTCGCCGATGGAGGCCATCCACGGACGCGTCGGCGGGTGGGCGGCGATGCTCCACGGCGCCGTATCGCCCCGCTTCACGTCGCAGGATGCCTTCGACGCCGGAGGGCGCGGCGCCTCTCGCCTCTCAGCGCCCAACTGGGCGATGGGGATGCTCCAGCGCCCCGCAGGCACGGGGGCGCTCACGCTGCGCGCGATGGTCTCGCTCGACCGCCTGACCGAGGGCAAGGCCGGCTACCCGCTGCTCTTCCAGACCGGCGAATCCGTCGGCACCCGCGCGCTCGTCGACGAACAGCACCCGCACGACCTCGTCTCCGAACTCTCGGCGACGCTCTCGCAGCGCGTCGGGCGCGCGGGCGCGGTCTTCGGCTACGTCGGCTATCCCGGCGAACCCGCGCTCGGCCCGACGGCCTTCATGCACCGCCCCTCGGCGATGCACCTTCCCGATTCGCCGCTCGGCCACCACTGGCAGGACGCGACGCACATCGTCTTCGGCGTCGCCACCCTCGGGGCGAGTGCCGGACCGTTCAAGATCGACGCGTCGCTCTTCACCGGCCGCGAACCCGACGACAACCGCGTCGCCTTCGACCGCCCGCGCTTCGACTCCTACAGCGCCCGCCTGACGTGGGCGCCGTCGCCGTCGTGGGCGCTTCAGGCCTCGCGCGGACGCATCGAAAGCCCCGAATCGCTCGATCCCGGCCTCGACATCGTGCGCACGACTGCGAGTGCGCTTTACGCGGCCGCGACGCCTCTCGGCACGCTCTCGGGCGCGCTCGTCTGGGGATACAACGACGGCCACGCCCACGGCGGCGGCGGCGACCACCACAGCGGCCACTCGGTCCTCGCCGAGGCCGACCTGATGGGCAAGCGCTGGGCGCCGTTCGTGCGCGCCGAGGTCGTCGAGAAATCGGGCGAGGAGTTGCAGACGGGCCTCGACGAGACGTTCCGCATCGGCAGCCTGACGGCCGGCGTGGCCCGGAGCGTCGCCCGGTTCGGACCGCTTCGCCTGATGGCGGGGATGAGCGCGAGCGCCTACGCCGTCCCCGACGCCCTGCGCCCCATCTACGGACGCGCGCCCGTCTCCGGCCAGCTCTTCCTCCGCCTCACTCCCGCCCCGATGCGCCACGACGGGTCGATGGATCACGGAACGATGGACGGGATGACCCACGAGATGGCGCCCTGACGCAGCCCGAACCTCTCCAGGTCTTCGACCCGGCAGGGTCACCCCTCGTCGGCAGCCACCGGAACACCGACCGAGCGGCGGAGAAGGCGAGATGTATCTTGGCCGCCTTCCTCACCGCCGCCCGGCGCGGCCACCGCATCGCCCCACGGTACCGTCTCCCCCGCCGCCGCCGCCCGATGCTCCAGGAGCAAAGCCGCCTCTTCCAGCGCATCCTGCTCTTCGCCGACCTCGCCCTCGTGTTCGCCGCGTGGGGGATCGCGTACAGCCTGCGCTTCGACCTGCTGCCGTGGGTGCGCGCGCACGGCGTCGGCCCGTCGTGGCTCGTGCCGCCCGAGACCCTCCCGTTCTCGCAGTACGCGCGGCTCTTGCCCGGCGTGCTCGTCGGCACGATGGTCATCTTCTATGCGAGCTCGCTCTACGCCGAAGACCGCGTCCTCAACCGGTTCCGGCTGAGCTACAGCGTCGTCAAAGCGACGTTCTTCGGCCTCGTCTTCGTGGCCGCGCTCGTGCTCTTCTACCGGCAGTTCTACGTCTCGCGCCTGCTGCTCGTGCTCTACGGCGGCCTCCTCGCCGGGCTGATGGTCGGCCTGCGGCTCGCGCTCTTCGGCGCCTTCCAGCGCCTCCGTTCCAACGGACGCTACGTCCGCCGCGTCCTCGTCGTCGGCGATGGCGCTGTCGGGCAGCGCGTCGCCCGGACGCTCCAAGCCTTCCCGTGGGCCACGCTCGACGTGATCGGCTTCGCCGCGGATGTGGACGATGGGGATGGGGGTGGGGACGCGCCGACCGCCGCGGACCGGCGCATCGTCTGCGCGACCGACGGCGTGCCTGCGCTCGTCGACCGGATGGAGGCGGCCGGAGAGCCGCTCTACGCCGTCTACATCACGCTCCCGCTCCAGGCCTCGCCCGCCATCGAGGCTCTCACCAGCGCCCTCGCCGCGCGCACGGCGCAGGTCTACCTCGTGCCCGACCTCTTCGGGATGGAGGTCCTCAACGCCCGCGTCTCCGACCTCGACGGCCTGCCGGTGCTGCACCTGCTCGACCGCGTGCCGCTGCGCCTCGCGTGGGTCGGCAAGCGGGCGATGGACCTCGCCATCTCGCTCGGCGTCATCGTCGCGCTCTCGCCGGTTCTCGCCGCCATCGCCATCGCCATCAAGGCGACCTCGCCCGGCCCGGTGTTCTACCGGCAGGAGCGCGTCGGCCTCGACGGGCGGCGCTTCGAGATGCTCAAGTTCCGCTCGATGCGCAGCGACCACGCGGGCGACGTCGCGCTTCTCACCGCCCGCAACGACCCGCGGGTGACGCCCGTCGGCGCCTTTCTGCGCCGCACCAGCCTCGACGAGCTGCCGCAGTTCCTCAACGTGCTCCGCGGCGACATGGCCGTCGTCGGGCCGCGCCCGGAGCGGACGTGGGTGGTCGAGGAGATGCGGGCGCGCATCCCGCGCTACATGCTCAAGCACAAGGTCCCCGCTGGCATCACCGGATGGGCGCAGGTCAACGGCTGGCGCGGCGACACGAACCTCGAATCGCGCATCGAGCACGACCTCTACTACATCCAGAACTGGTCGCTCAAGCTCGACGTCAAGATCATGCTCCTCACCGCCTGGCGCGGGATGCGCGCCGAACACGCCTACTGACCGGCGTCCATCGCCGCCCCGATCGAGATGCCCCCCGCCTCCTCCTCGAGCCTCATCGCCTACGCCGACTGGGCCACCGCGCGCCTCCTGCGCACCGCCGCAGCCCTTGACGAGGCCGCATGGGCACAGACCTCGGCGGCAGCTTCCCGCACCTCGGCGCCACGCTCGCGCACATCGTCGGCGCCGACTGGGCGTGGCTGCACCGGTGGCGAGCACACCTCGCCGCCGGCCGTCCGGCGTGGGCCGACGCGCCGACGCCCGAAGCTCTCCGCGCCCGCTCACGACGACACCGCGATGGCACGGCGCGTCTTCCTCGCAGCCCTCACGCCTGCCGATCTCGCGCGTCCGTGCGCCTACACGCTTTCGGTGCGCGCCAGGCGCCCCGGCCGCTCGGTGACCTCGTCGTCCACGTCCGATGCACGCCGCCTACCGCCGCGGGCAGGCCGGCCTCGATGCTCCGCCGCCTCGGCGCGACGGTGCCGCCAACCGACTACTTCGTCTACGCCCCCGAACGAGCCTCTATCGGCGACTGAGCGCAACCGGGCGTGGCACGAACCCGCCGCCGTTCCCGTCGGCCCCGGCCTCCCGAAACGCACGCGCGCCCGGCCTCCAGAGCGGAGACCGGGCGCGCGGCGTGGAGGCAGAGCCGCTTACGGGAAGATGCCCATCGCGGTGTAGCTGACGGCGACTTTGTTGATCGCGTCGATGAAGGCGGCGGTGCGCAGGTCGCAGCCGTGGGCGCGCGAGACCTCGCGGATCTCGTGGTAGGCGGCGATCATCGTGTCTTCGAGGCCCGAGTTGACGAGGTCCGTCTCGTCGGCGCCGTGGATGATCTCGGCGCGGACGTTCTCGTCGAGTCGCTGGCCCGTCGAGCGCTCGATCGCGTGCATGAGCTTTTCCTGCGTGTTCTGCTCGAATCGGCGGCTCATGCGCCCGAAGCGGACGTGCTGCAGGTTGCGAAGCCACTCGAAGTAGCTCACCGTCACGCCGCCCGCGTTGGCGTAGACGTCGGGCAGAACCAGGACGCCCATTTTGCCGAGCATCGAGTCGGCCTCGGCCGTCACCGGGCCGTTGGCGCCCTCGGCGATGATCCGTGCCTTGACGTTTCCGGCGTTCTTGACGGTGATCTGCGCTTCGAGGGCCGCCGGGACGAGGATGTCGCAGTCGGCCTCCAGCACCGCGCCTGCGTCGCCCATGTGCGTCGAGCCGGGGAAGCCGATGAGCGTGCCCTTGTCGGCGCGGTAGGCCATGACGTCGGCGAGGCGGAAGCCGTCGGGGTTGCCGATCGAGCCTTCGATCTCCGAGAGCGCGACGAGCGTGCCGCCGCCTTCCTCGATGAACTTGGCCGCGTGGTAGCCGACGTTGCCGAGCCCCTGCACGGCGACGCGCTTGCCAGCGAGGCCCTTCGTGAGCCCGAGCGCCTGCATGTCGTCCTCGAACGAGCACGCCTCGCGGACGGCGAAGAACACGCCGCGCCCGGTCGCCTCCTTGCGCCCGCGCACGCCGCCCTGCCCGACCGGCTTGCCCGTCACGCACGCGAGCGCGTCGAGCGGGTCGCCGGTGATCTGGTTGTAGGTGTCCATGATCCACGCCATCTCGCGCGGGCCGGAGCCGTAGTCCGGCGCAGGCACGTCGATGCCGGGGCCGATGAAGTTCTTCTTCGTCAGCTCGAACGTGTAGCGGCGCGTGATGCGCTCGAGCTCGGCCTCGGAGTAGTTCTTCGGGTTGATTTTGATGCCACCTTTGGCACCGCCGAAGGGCACATCGACGATGGCGCACTTGTAGGTCATGAGCGCCGAGAGGGCCATGACCTCGTCCTCGTTCACGGCCTCGGCGTAGCGGATGCCGCCCTTCGTCGGCAGTTTGTGGTGCGAGTGCTCGGCGCGGTACGCCTCGATGGTCTCGATGGAGCCGTCGTCGCGGCGGAGCGGGAATTCGATCCGGTAGATGCTGTTGCACATCCGGATCTGTTCGAGGAGGCCCTTCGGGTGGTCGAGGTAGGCGGCGGCGCGGTCGAACATGATGTTGACCTGCGCGAAGAACTGGGAGTCGCTCATTCGGGAGATTCGAGAGTCGGGATCTCGGGAGACGGGATCTCGAAGGACGGAGGATCGGAGGTGGCGGCCTCGGGCGGGGCGCCGCCGAGACATGCTCGGAGACGTGCAGGGCGGGCCGCCCGGACGCCGCGAAGCTACGGCGGCACCTTCGCGGAAGCGCTCCCATCGGGGGATTTTGCCCGGCCGCGCACATTCGCGCACGTGCGGCGGCCGTGCCGGGCGACCTTGCCGACGTTTCGCCCCGCTCCCCCGTCCCGCCTCCCCCCGACGCCCGTGCCGACCGCCCACACGCGCCTGGTCGCGCTCCTCGGCGACCCCGTCGCCCACTCGCGCTCGCCCGCGCTCCACAACGCCGCCTTCCGCGCACTCGGCATCGACGCCGTCTACCTCGCCTGCCGCGTCGACGCGTCGGGCGGAGCGGCAGCCGTCGGCGCGGCGCTCGACGGGCTGGCGGCGCTCGGCGCGCTCGGCGCCAACGTCACGATCCCGCACAAGCAGACCGCCGCGCGCCACCTCGCCCGCACCGGCACGCTCACCCCCGCCGCCCACGCCATCGGCGCCGTCAACACCGTCGTGCGCCTCGACGACGGTTCGCTCGAAGGCGACAACACCGACGCCGACGGCTTCCTCGACGGTCTCTTCGGCGATCCGCTCGGCACCGGGTACCTGCCCACCCGCGCCGCCGACCTCGACGGCACCGAGGTCGTCGTCTTCGGCGCCGGAGGGGCCGCCCGCGCCGTCGTCGTCGCCCTCCTCGGGCGCATCGCCCCCGCGCGCCTCACGCTCGTCGCCCGCGACCGTGCCCGCGCCGACGCGTTCGCGCGCAGCCTCGCGCCCCTCGACCCCGGCGGCGCCCTCGTCGCGCTCGCCGGTGGGGAGGGAGATGGCGACACGCCCGTCGCCGTCCGCGAGGCCGTGCGCCGCGCCGCGCTCGTCGTCAACGCGACCCCGCTCGGGATGTCGCCCCTGCGCCACCGCACGCCCCACCTCTGCGACGACGACTTCCACGACGGGCAGACCGTTTACGACCTCGTCTACGCCCCCACCGAGACGCGCCTCCTGCGCGAGGCAGCCGCCCGCGGCGCCACCCTCATCGGCGGCCTGCCGATGCTCGCCGGGCAGGCCGACCGCGCCTTCCAGCGCTGGACCCGCCGCGCCATCCCCCCCGACATCCTCCACGCCTGGGCCACCACCGCCGCCCTCCCCACGTAGCGCAGTCCCCCGTCCGTGCGCTCCGCGGGATCACGGTCGAGAGTGTACCCTTTGTGTCCGTCTCCCATCGGCTGTTTCGGCCACTCTGCCCCTTCGACCGGGACGAAACGAGGCATCGAGTGAGGCGAGGCGAACACACGTCTGCACTTGTCTGCCGAGGCCTTTACCCGGGCGTCACCTTTGGCACATACGAACGCCGGGGTTCGTAACGAGAGCCGCGCATCCCGCCGGACCCGCCCTCGCAGCCTCCGGTTGAGGCTCACTGCTCGCCCCCGTGGTCCCTCTGCCGCGCACCCGGCGAACCCCTCCCCAACGTGCTGCTCCCGCGATGCCCCCCTCGACTTCCACTGCTGCCCCGGCACGCCTCCTCGTCGTGGAGGACAATCCGGACACCGCGGATCTGCTCGAGATGATCTTGGAAGACCGTTTCGCGGTCTCCGTCGCTCATTCCTTCGACGAGGCCGCGGCGCTCCTCGACGGGCGTCCGTTCGACCTCTTCGTCTTCGACATTCACCTCGGAGGGCCGCGCACCGGCGTCGAACTCCTCCGCGGGGCGCGCGCGCAGACGCAGTACCGCGACGTTCCCGCCATTGCCTGCACCGCTTACGCGACCGGCACCGGGCGGCGCGACGAGCACGACCTGTCGGTCTTCGACCTGACTGTCCGCAAGCCGTTCGAGATGGACACGCTGCTCGACGCGGTCGTCCAGATGCTCGACGTGCGAGGATGACGGACCTGCTGCCGCTGCTTCGCCCGGCGATCTTCCGGGATGCCGAGGGCGTCCGCGCCGGGTTCAGCACGCGCGGCGGAGGCGCGAGCGCCGCGCCCTACGGCTCGCTCAACCTCGGCCTCTCGACTGCCGACGATCCCGCCGCCGTGGCCGAGAACCGCCGCCGCTTCTTCGCCGCATTCGAGGTATCGCCGGAAGACGCCGCCATCGCCGGGCAGGTCCACGGCACCGATGTGCTGCCGGTCACGCACGGCGGCCTCTACCGCGGCGTCGATGGCCTCGTGACGGCGACGGCGGGCGTCCTGCTCTGCATGACGGCCGCCGACTGCGCCTCGATCCTCTTTGCCGACCCCGAGGCGCGCGTCGTCGGCGCGTGCCACGCCGGGTGGCGCGGAGCCGTCGGCGGCGTCGCCGAGGAGACGCTGCGCCAGATGGCCGCCCTCGGCGCTGACGCCGCGCGGACGCTCGCGTACGTCGGGCCGTGCATCTCACAGGAGGCCTTCGAGGTCGGGCCAGACGTGGCCGCGCACTTCGCACCGGCACACGTCCGCGCGGGCCGCGCCGACCGCCGCCACGCCGACCTTCCCGCCGAACTCCGCGCCCGCCTCACCGCCGCCGGTGTCCCCGACGCGAACATCGAAACCGACGGCGCCTGCACCGCCCGCGATGCGCGCTTCTTCTCGCACCGCGCCTCCGGCGGGACGACCGGCCGCATGATGGGCGCCATCGTGCTCATCGCCTGACGCGAAATCTGGGGATCGGCGATGCGTGCGTCGTTGCGGATTCGGGTCCCGTGCCGTCTCTGGGCCGGCGGGGGCGCAACCGGGCGGGTCGAGACCCGCCCCTACGAACCGTTTGAATGCACATCTGGGGTGCCGATTCCGCCTGACACGCGCCGCACCCGACGCGCATCGCTGGAAGCCACCGCCAACCTGACAGGTCTGGGAGACCCGTCAGGTTTACTCGTTTGCCAGAAGCGCTGAAAGCTGCGTGAACCGCCGCGCCGTTTCGCCCACCTGCTCGATCCGCACCACGACCGTCTCCGCCGGAAGCGCCGCCGCGATGCGCGACGGCCACTCGACGACGACGACGGCGGCGAGGTCGTCGAGGTACGTCTCGCCGCCGATCTCCGCGAAGTCTGCCGGGCGCTCGACGCGGTAGGCGTCGATGTGGTGGAGCGGCCCGCGCGGCGTCGCGTACGTGTGGACGATGGCGAACGTCGGACTCGTCACCTCGCCTGCATCGCCGCCCATCCCGGCCACGACGCCCTGCACGAAGTGCGTCTTGCCTGCCCCGAGATCGCCGACGAGCGCGACGACCTCGCCCGGCGTGAGCGCCGTCCCGATGCGCCGCCCGAGCGCAACGGTGGCGTCGGGGCCGTCGGTGGTGGTGGGGAGGAGATCGGCGGGGATCGGCATCGGCGCGGGCGTGGAGGTCGGCGCAAGATGCGAACGCCGACACCCGATTCGGCGCCGCGCGTCCGTCACGCCGCAAGGGCGTAGCGGCTGCGGTCGAGGCTGCGGTACTGGATGGCTTCGGCGAGGTGCTCGGGGCGGATGTCGCCCGAGGCGCCGAGGTCGGCGATGGTGCGGGCGACCTTGAGGATGCGGTCGTGCGCGCGGGCGGAGAGGCCGAGGCGGTCGACGGCGCGGCGCAGCAGGCTCTGCCCCGCCGGGCACAGGGCGGCGTGCACGCGGACGAGGCGCGGCGGAAGCGTCGCGTTCGTCGTCGCCCCGTCGGCGCGGGCGGGGTTGCCGATGCGGTCGGTCTGGCGTGCCCGCGCCGCCACGACGCGGGCGCGGATGGCAGCGGACGCCTCGCTCGGGGTGTCGCGGCGGAGGTCGTCGAAGGGAACGGCGGCGACTTCGACGTGGAGGTCCATCCGGTCGAGGAGCGGGCCGGAGACGCGCGCGAGGTAGCGCCCGACGAGCGGCGGCGGGCAGGTGCAGGCGCGGCGCGGGTTGCCCGCGTGGCCGCACGGGCACGGGTTCATCGCCGCGACGAGCATCACGCGCGCCGGAAACGTCACCGTCTGCCGCGCCCGCGCGATCACCACCTTGTGCTCTTCGAGGGGCTGCCTCAAAACGTCGAGAACCGCGCGTTTGAACTCGGGCAGTTCGTCGAGGAAGAGCACGCCGTGGTGCGCGAGCGAGAGTTCGCCCGGCGTCGGCATCGCCCCGCCGCCGACGAGGCCTGCGTCGGAGATCGTGTGGTGCGGCGAGCGAAACGGCCGCGCCGACACCAGCCCCGCTGCCCCGGTCTCGCCGAGGCGTCCGCCGACCGAGTGGATGGCCGTCGTTTCGAGCGCCTCGTCGAGCGTGAGCGGTGGGAGGATGCCCGCGAGGCGCCGCGCGAGCATCGTCTTCCCCGCCCCCGGCGGCCCGACCATCAGCAGGTTGTGCCCGCCCGCCGCCGCCACCTCGAGCGCCCGCCGCGCGCCCTCCTGCCCGCGCACGTCGGCGAAATCGGGTCCGCCGAGCACGTCTACGGCGATGGGCAGTGTGCCGCCGGGGATGGCGCGCGGGGCGTCCGGCTCGCCTGCCATGTACGCCACGGCCTCGCTGAGCGTCGCCACGCCGACGACCTCGATGCCGGAGACGACGGCGGCCTCGGCCGCATTTTCGCGCGGCACCATCACCACGCGCCGCCCGTCGCGCCGCGCCCGCAGCGCCGCCGGGAGCACACCGCGCACCGGACGCACGGTGCCGTCGAGGGCCAGTTCGCCGAGGATGGTCGTGGCGTCGAAGCGCGCCCGCGGCATCCGGTCCGACAACGCGGCGACGAGGCCGAGGGCGATCGGCAGGTCGAAGGCGGCGCCCTCCTTGCGCAGGTCGGCGGGCGCGAGGTTGACCGTCGTGACGCCGCGCGGCACCGGCAGGCCGCTCGTCTTGAGCGCCGCCCACACGCGGTCGCGGCTCTCGCGCACGGCGCCGTCGGGGAGGCCGACGACGGTGTGGCGCGGCAGGCCGGACTCGACGTGCGTCTCGATCTCGACGGCGATGGCCTCGACGCCGACGGCGGCGCTGCTCCAGACGTGGCTGAGCATCTCGCGGGGGGAGCGCGGAGGGAAGGAGGCCACGCTCCCCGTCCTAGATGCGCCGCGCGCCACCGCATAACCTCCGCGCGAAAGAAATCGCCGAACCCGACGGGGCGACCGCCGCCGCGACTGCGCACGCGTCCGGCAGACCAGAAAGGCGCAAACCCTCGCGCCCGGCGCGCTCGGACGCCCATCGAAGACGCTGCATCTGCGCACCGTCGCTCGCACCGTCGCCCCACACACATCGACGTAAGTGAAACAATCGTGAGCACCTCCCGGTACCCCGGCGCGCCTCAATCCAGCCTGCACCTTGTCCGAGAACACCCCCGATGCCAGCGGCAACAGCGAACGCCGCGTCGGCCCGTCCATCTCGCGCGACAAGTGGGGACTCCACGCGCGTCAGAAGCTCTCGAAAGGCTACGTGCTCATCGTCGCCGCCGAGAAGCGCCGCGCCAACTTCTGGATGGCCGAGAAGGGCTACGAGATGTGCGCCTTCGACATCGCCCGCGTCCTCATCGCCTCCGGCGACGTCGTCCCCACGGGCGAGCACCACCTCGGCACCGTCTACGAACTCGCCGAGCCGTACACGCCCCCGCCGACGCGCAAGCCGCGTCCGTCGCGCGCCAAGGCCGCCGTCGCTGCCGCCGCAGCGTCCAAGAAGCCCACTCCCTGAGTGGCCTCAGCGTCGTCTGGTGCTTGTCAGCGGTTGACGAGTGCCGTGGCGGCGCTCCCGTCGGCTCCGGTCGCCATCCGCGCCATCACGCTGTCGATGGGGAGGGTGCGGCCGACGACGCGGCCGCTCGTGTCGCGGACCTCGCCGCCGGTGTGCAGGCGCTCGGCCATGCTGTCCTGCGCGAGCGTGAGAGCCGTGCGGGTGCTGTCGTCCACGCGGCGGGCGACCACGTCGGAGCCTTCGAGGCCGGGGAAGAGGAAGAACGGCACCGCGATGAGCACGAGCGTGAGCGCGGTGACGAGGAAGACGGTCACGAACGTCGTGCCGCCGCCGGAGACGGTCCGGCCGCTGTTGGCCTCGGCGTCTGCGGTGTGCTGCGCGGCCTCGGCCTGCGTCTCGGTCATCGGAGCCGAGGAGGAAGTGTCGGGGCGGTCCGGCGTGTCGGGCATCGCGTCTGGCGTCGGGGCGGGTGGGGATGGGGCAAGATAACGCCTCAGCCGCGCGTGCTGCGTCCGTCACTGGCTCTCCACGCCTGCGCCCTGCCCTCACGTGGGCAGGTGGGCTATGCCCTTCTGATCGGGTTGACGAACATGGAGGCGGGCAGCAGGAAGGGGAACGACTTCTCGTCGGCAGAGGCGAGGCGCGTGGCGCCCACCTTGTCGGCTGCGACGACGTGAAGCGCGTCGTAGACGGTAGGCCCTGACCGTCCGATCTGCATCGTTCGTTCGATGGCGTCGAGGTAGCTGCCCTCATCGAGCGTGACGATGGAGAACCGCTGCCGCACGCGCGCCACGATGCGCCGGGACACGTCGTGCGGGGTCTGGAAGAAGCCGCTGACGACGCTGAACAGTTCGGCGAGCGCGTGCGTCGAGGTGGCAAGGCCGGTTTCGGCGCCCGCACCGTCGATCCATTCGAGCGCCTCGGCGTGGCGGTCGGCGCGCGCCACGCTCGCCCGCACGAGAATGGACGTGTCAACGTAGATCATCCCCGACTCTCGCGCATATAGGCGTCAAGCGCGGCGGAGGTGCCGGTGCCCTCGGGGATGGGGCCGGTGTAGACGAGCAGTCCGGCCTTTTCGGCAAGCACGGGGACAGCCTTCGCGGTCCGGGCAGGCTCACGCCGCCGGGAGGCCGCAGGCGCGTCAGTGGGGCGAGGCGAGGTCGGCATCGTCATGAGGGGCGTTGGGGAGAGGATGACGCCCGGCGCAGCGGGGTCTCCCCGCACTCTACACGCTGGAGGCGGGTTCCGGGCGGCGGTGGATCGCGCGGTAGCACCTCACGCCTCGACCGCGCCGTCGCTCCACTGGCGCTCCAGGATCTGCCCGGCGATCTCGACGAAGTCGCGCTCGGTGATCAGGCCGACGAGCTGGCCGTCGCGCAGCACCGGGAGCGCGCCGACGCCCTTCTCGCGCATCAGCCGCATCGCGTCGTACGTCGGCGTTTCCGGCGTGACGGTGACGACGTCGGTGACCATGATCTCGCGCACCGGCACCTCGCGCGCGGCGGATTCCGAGGCGGGGTCGGCGATGGGCGTGCGGACGAGGTAGCGCAGCAGGCTCCGGTGCGAGACGATGCCGATGAGTTTGTGCTGCTCGTCCTCGACCAGCACGTGGCGGATGCGCTGCCAGTCCATCAAGCAGGCGACGAGGTCGACGAGTTCGTCGCCGTGGACGGTGAACAGGTCGGTCGTCATGAAGTGCTCGACGCGCGTGCGCTCGAGGCGCCGCGCCCGCCGCCCGTCGTCGATCGTGGCCGGCGGCCATTCGTGAACCGGCGTGTTGGCCGTCTGGTGTTCGATCATCGCCCCGACGAGCGACGAATGGCGCTCGGCGCGCGTGCTCGTCGGCGCCGTCTCGCGCATCGTCGCCATCGAGCGGATCATCCACTCGGCGCCGTTCTGGCCGCTCGCCACGCGGGCGTCGAGGATGCCCATGTAGCGGCTGCGGTCGGCATCGGAGACGCCCGCGAGGGCGAGGCCTTCGTCGGCGAGAGGAATGAGCACGTCGCGGAGGAGGCGCGAGGCCGGATGGCGCCCGCCGTCGAGCCACGTGAACGTCGCCCCGAGGCCCTGACGCGCGGCGGCGACGAAGTTGGCGCGGGCATCGTCGAAGCGCATCTTGTCCGACACATCGCCCAGGTGCGCATAAAGCGCGCTCACCAGGCCGAACCAGAGCGCGGCGTTGGCGACCTCATCGGCGGCGGTGGGGCCGGCGGGGAGGATACGGTTCTCGATGCGCAGGTGCGGGGACTCGCTGCCGTCGGCGTTCTTCGAGATGCCGTAGACGGCGCGGTTCCAGCGGTAGACCGTTCCGTTGTGCAGCATGAGCGAGCGCAACCGCGGCACGCGGCCCTCGGCGAGCGACGTGAACGGGTCTTCGTCCTGCGAATCGGAGGCGAGGAGGACGCGGAAACGCGAGACATCCTCTTTGTAGAGTTCGGCCACCGATTCCTTCACCCACCGGCTGCCGAAATGCACGCGCGGCGACATCTCGCGGAGGTACAGGTTCGACGAGCGCATGTCGACGGCCTGCTGGAAGAGCGCGATGCGCGTCTCGCGCCACAGGTCCTTGCCGAAGAGGAGCGGCGAGTTGGTGCCGATGGCGAGAACCGGCGCGGCGACGAGCTGCGCGATGTTGTAGTACGCCGCGAAGTTCTCGGGATCGACCTGGAAGTGTGTCTGAAACGATGTGTTGCACCCCTCCATCATCATCCCGTCGTGCTTGACGAACAGCTCGTCGGTGCCGCGGATCTGGAACTGCCCGGCGCCGCCGCGGAGGCGCTGGATGGCTTCGTCGAGCGCGAAGTAGCGCGGGCGCGGGGTCAGGTTGTCGAGCGTCAGGTCGCTCAGGTGGATCGTCGGCAGGATGCCGCACATCACCACGTCGCCGCCGACGCTCTTGACGGTCTCGCGGACGCTGGCGAGGAGTTCGACGATCTGCGCCTCCATCCGCCCGAGCGCGTCGCCGCCGAAGTCGAGCGGGTCGAGGTTGAACTCGAGGTTGAACTTCGTCAGCTCGGTCACGACGCGCGGGTCGGTGTTGCGCGCGAGCACGTCCTCGACGATGGGCGCCGGGTTGAAGTGGTCGTCGACGAGGAACAGCTCCTGCTCGGCGCCGATGCGGCGCTGCCCGGTCTCGAAATCGCCGCGTTCGAGCATGTACTCTAACGCACGAACATCCTGCAAAAGCTGGCGCGTGAAGTGGCGGAGACCGTCCTGGTCGTGGAACTGCGAGACGTTGAGGTCACCCATCGGGCGTATCGGGGGCGGGTGGCGAGGAGAAGGCGGAGGGCGAGGCGGGCGCGGGTCAGGCGTCGTGCGACGGCGCGGCGGGCGCGGCGACGGGCGCGAAGGCGGACGCGGCGGCGATGACGGCGTCGGCGACGGGCATCAGCAGGCGCTCGGAGACGAGGCCGACGAGGTGGCCGTCGGCGTCGACGACCGGGAGCGAGCCGACGTGGTGGCGGCGCATCTCGCAGAGCGCGGCGGCGGCGGACGCCTCGGGCGTGGTCGTGATGAGGTCGCGGACGACGAGGTCGCCGACGCGCAGGTCGTGGTCGGCGAGGGCGCCGGAGAGGCGGCGGGCAACGAGGTGGCGCAGCAGGCGGGCACGGTTGACGAGGCCGCAGAGGCGTCCGTCGGCGTCGGAGACGAACACGTGGCGTCGCCCGGCGGTGTCGATGTAGACGGCGAGGTCGCTCGCGCGCATCGTCTCGGGCACGACAGCGGGCGCCTGCATCCACGCCGAAACGGGCAGTTCGGCGACGGCGGCCGCGGCGGCGGCGGCGCGCGCCTGAGCCGGGCGGGCATCGGGGATGGGCGCGAATGCGAAGACGGCATCGTCCGCATCGGGCGTCAGCCCTTCATCGACGGTGAGCGGCAGTGCGTCGGCGTCGAGCAGGGCATCGGCCGGGAGAGCGTGGAGCACGGGAGGGGGGGAAGGGCCTTAACAGAAGATACACGATTCGGCGCGGGGCGGACGCGAGGGCGCCGAGGGTCGTGAATGCGACGTGCGATGCGTCTCCGCCGGAGACCTCGGACGCGCCTTCCTCCCACGCTCGCCGCCACGCCGGTGGTGTGCCGCTCGGGCGCCTTTGCGGGCACCTCTGGGCCTGCCCGCTCGGTCCCATCGGCAAGCGGCACACCCGCAAGGCGTGAGCAGACGCGCCCGGTTGCCCCCTGATCTTCACCCGCCACTCTCCACCGGCGCCTTCGATGGCGCACAGCGATTTTCTGCCGCGTGGAGGGTGTCGAGCGCCTGCGCGGCGGCGGCCTCGCGTGTGCTCTTGTTCTGACACGAGCGCGCGGCCACGGCCACGATGGGCTGGATGAGGGAGCGGCGTCCCCCTCCGCCCTTCGCTTCGCGGTCCCCTTCGGGGTTCGGGCCTCCCCACGCCCGTCCAGCCCCCTCCGCCCTTCGGGCACCTCCCCCGCGGTCGTGGGGGAGGACCGCTGCGGAGGCCGTTTCGCTTCGCGGACCTTCGGTTCAGGCCGCAGCGGCAGGAGGGGGTGTAGCGACCCGCGCCGCGCTGCCGTCGCCGTGCTCGGGGGCGGTGTGGCGCTGGAGGTCGTAGAGGCGGCGGTAGAGGCCGCCGCGCGCGAGCAGCGCCTGGTGCGTGCCCCGCTCGCGCACCTCGCCGCGGTGCATGACGAGGATCTGCTCGGCGTGCTGGATCGTCGAGAGCCGGTGCGCGACCACCACCGACGTGCGCCCGTCGAGGAGGCGTTCGAGGGCGCTCTGGATCGCTTCCTCGGTCTCCGTGTCCACGCTCGACGTCGCCTCGTCGAGCACGAGCACCGCCGGGTCGTAGACGAGCGCGCGGACGAACGAGAGCATCTGCCGCTGCCCGTGCGAGAGGACGGCGCCGCGCTCCTTGACGTTGAAGGCGTAGCCGCCGGGCAGGCGCTCGATGAAGCGCTCGGCCCCGATGGCCTCCGCCGCCGCCCGCACGCGGGCCGCATCGACCGCCCCGTCGCCGAGCGTCAGGTTCTGCTCGACCGATCCGGAGAAGAGGAACACGTCCTGCAAGACGAGCCCGATCTCGCGCCGCAGCGCCGCGACGGAGAAGTCGCGCACGTCCACACCGTCGACCGTGACCCGGCCCTTCTGCACGTCGTAGAAACGCAGCAGCAGGCCGATGACCGTCGTCTTGCCCGCGCCCGTTGCGCCGACGAGGGCGGTCGAGGTGCCCACCGGCACCGTGAACGACACGTCGCGCAGGATCCACGACGGCTCGCGGCCCGCCGCCTCGGCCTCGGCGGCGTCGTAGGCGAACCAGACGTTCTCGAACGCGATCTCGCCGCGCAGCGCGGCGGGCGCGTACGGCGCGGCGATCTCGGGCAGGCGCTCGTCGCGGTCGAGGACGTCGAAGATGCGCTCGGCGCCCGCCATCGCCCCGAGGAGCGTGTTGTACTGGTCGGACAAGTTGCGGATCGGCTCGAAGAACTGCCGCACGTACTGGATGAAGGCGACGAGCACGCCAAGCGACACCGCGTCGCGCACCGAGAGCAGCCCGCCCGCCCACACGACGAGGCCGAGCGCGATGGCGGCGATGACCTCGACGAGCGGGAAGAAGATCGAGAACGAGAAGACGGTCTTGTTCTGCGCCACGCGGTGCGCGTCGTTGGCCTCGCGGAAGCGCCGCCCCTCCTCGCGCTCGCGCCCGAAGAGCTGCACGACGCTCATGCCCGTCACGTGCTCCTGCACGAACGCGTTGAGGCGCGCCACCTGCGCCCGCGTCTCGCGGTACTGAAGCCGCACGGTGCGCCGAAACCACCCCGTCGACCAGAACATGAGCGGCAGCACCGCCATCGAGATGAGCGCCAGACGCCAGTCGAGCGTCACCATGAAATAGGCGATGAAGATGAGCCGGAAGAGGTCCCCGAGGATCGTCACGACGCCTGCCGAGAGCACGTCGGAGAGGCTTTCCACATCGCGTCGTGCGCGTGATGAGGCGCCCGATGGCCTGCCGGTCGAAGAAGGCGAGCGGCTGCCGCAGCAGGTGCCGGAAGACCGTCGTGCGCAAATCGAGGATGGCGCGCTGCCCGATCCACTGCGTCAGGTAGCCGTTGACGAACGAGAGCACGGCCTCGCCCGCGAGCAGCGCGACGAGCAGCGGCATGAAGCGGTTGAGCCCGCCGAGGTCGCCCGTCGTCACGTAGTCGTCGATGGCGATCTGGATGAGCCGGGGGCGCAGCGGCCCGAGGAACGCGGCGACCATGACGCTGACGAACGCGACGGCCACCCACGCGCGCTGCGGGCGCAGGAAGCCGAGAATCCGCCGGAACAGGCGCCCGTCGAACCCGCGCGCGTCGGACTCGGGCGCGGCCTTCGCCGCCGCGCTCACGACCTCCTCTCCGCCAGATTCTCCCCCCGGAGGCGCTCCGACGACCGAGACGGCCGCCGCCTCGCTGCCGGGCGCCTCGACGGCGACGGCGTCGGGGTCGTGTTCGGCGGTACCGGACGGCTGCGGCGCGGGCGCGGCGGCGGAGAGTGGATCGGGCGTGGAATCAGACGCCGGATCGGGCGACGGGGCGTCGGGCGGGGAGGCCATGCGGGGGCGGTGTGGCGCAGAAAGGGGCCGCAGGTACGGCCAGACGAGCGGATCGACCAACGCCGCGTCGCGCCATCCGTTGCCGCCGCGCGGCTGCCACGATCGCTACGGCGACGCACGACCCACGACTCCACAACTCGGAGGCTGTTTGGCAACCCCTCCATTGAGGGAGGTGGCCCACCGCGAAGCGGCACAGGCTCCGTGCCGGAGGGTGTGGGGCGCTCGATCGGCTTCCAACGTCGGTTCACCGCCGCACACCCCCACTCCGCTCTGCGGTCCGCCGCATCAAGGGGGCGTTTCTTCCACACCCTCACGACCCACCAACCCACACTCACCCCCCCACCTCCACCGGCACGCCCTGCACGGCAACGTCTGAATCCGCGAAGACGGCGCGGGCCTCGGCCACGTGGCGCCGGGTGTCGGGGTAGCGGGCGGAGATGTGGGTGAGGAGCAGGCGCCGCGCACCGGCGTCGCGGGCCACGGCGGCGGCCTCGGCGGCGGTGCTGTGGAACGTCTCGGCGGCCCGCGCGGCGTCGTTGTGAACGAAGGTGGCGTCGTGGACGACGAGATCGGCGCCGCGCGCCAGCATCCGCCCCCCCGCGCACGGGCGCGAATCGAGGACGTAGGCGACGGCCACGCCGGGCGTCGCGGGGCCGACGACCTCGTGCGGCGTCACCGTTTGCCCGCCGGGCGCCACGACGGACTCGCCCGCTTTGAGCGCGCGGTAGTCCTGCCAGTCGGTGATGCCGAGCGCGGCGGCGGCGTCCACATCGAGGTTGCCGGGCGTCGGGCCGGTCTCGGCGCGGTAGCCGCGCGTCGGCACGCGGTGGTCGAGCGGCGCGGCGGTGACGGTGAGGGCGGCGGACTGCCAGACGACGGGTGCGTCGGGGGCGTGCGGATCGCCCGCGTCCCACGTCCGCACGTCGAGCGTGAACGGAAGGCGCGCGGGGTCGGCGCCCGGCGTCGCGGCGAGCCACGCGGCAAGGCCATCCGGACCCACAAGCACGAGCGGCGCCGTCCGCCCGAGCAGCGCCATCGACGAGACGAGGCCGGGGAGGCCGTAGAAATGGTCGCCGTGCAGGTGCGTCACGCAGACCGCGTCGAGCCGCAGCGGCGACACCTCGGCGGCGATGAGGCGCAGCAGCGTCCCCTCGCCCGCATCGAACAGGACGACGCTGCCGCCCGCCTCGACGAGCGTCGCCGACAGGCCGCGCCCGTGGGCCGGAACGGCGGCGGAGGTGCCGAGGACGGTGACGGTCATGGGAGACGAACGGATGCGGGGTCGCGCCGCTGCCGGCCCGGCGGGCGGCGGCGGGCCTACACGGCGGTGAGCACCATCAGGTCCGCACCGCCGTCGGAGGTGGGGCGGCGGGGCGGCGACGACGGACGCCCGAACACGCCGCCGGTGCGGGCGTCGACGCCGATGGCCTTGAGGAGGTCGGTGAGTGCGCGTTCGCCCTTCTTCAGCCCCGACCCGTACGCCGCGCGGTAGCCGACGTACGTGAGCGCGCCCGGAACGGTCGTTCCGAGCGTCACGCCGAGGAGCGCCGCCGCGGCCCCGTCGCCCGCCCCGATGCCGAAGGCCAGGCCGAGGGCGCCACCGATGGCCCCAAGGATGCCGGTCGTCCACGCGCCGATGGTGAGGTTGCGCAGCTTGCCCGCCTTCGCATCGACGGTCGCCGTGACCTCGGTGCGCCCGCCGCCGAGGTCGTGGAGCGAGAGGACGACGTGCTTGAGGTCGGCGATCGACATCGCGTAGGCGAAGGGCGTGTAGCCGCCGGTCTGCGTCACCTGCGTCGCGAGCGAGGGCACGTCGAAGACGAGGGCGGCGTCGGCGAGGCGGTCGGTGTCGCCGATGACTTCGGAGAGCTCGAGGCGGTACGGGTCGGCGGGGAGCACGCGCTTCATCGCCTCCAGCACGGCCTCGGGCGCGGCGGCGATGGTGGCGGTCACGCTGATGCGCTCGGCGGCGCTGCCGAGGAAACGAGAGGCGCGGTCGTGGGCGGCGTCGGAGACGACGGGGCGCAGGCGGTCGGCCTCGACTTCGCGCCACGCGAGGGCCACGAAGGCCGGGTCGATGCCTGCCGCCTGCGCGATGGACTCGACCTCGCGGCGGTCGAAGCGCGCGGGCAGGAGCGCCGGGGCGTCGGCGTCGTCGGGGGTGCGGCGCGCGAGCTGCGCGGAGCGGTCTTCGAGGCGGCGGGCGGCGTCGGCCTGCATCCGCGCGGCGAGGCGCCAGACGAGTTGCGCCTCGGCCTGCGCGAGCGTGGCCGTCCCCGCCACCGACAGGTCGTCGGGGCTCTCGTGGGTCCGGGTGTCGTCGTCGGACGACAGATCGAGCGCGAGGGGCGGGCGTGTGCGTTCCATCAGGGCGAGAAGCGAAGGGGCAAGGCAAAGCGGTACGACGTCCTACGACCGACCCGCGCCGAGGTTGACCCCTGCCCGAACAGATGGGCCGCGCCCGGCGGACGGGCTGGCGGACGCGTGGAACGGACCGCGCAGGCGCGATCGCCCGACGCGCGAGCGGGGCCGACAACCGCACCGGCCGGCCTCGCCGCGTCTCCGAAGGCGAGGGCCAATCCGCGGAGACGCCCCCCCGAGAGCAGGGTCGTCAAGTTCTGCGCCTGTCTTCCGTTTTGTCATTGCGAGGAGCGCAGCGACGTGGCAATCCGGATCGACAGGCGCCTTCGATCCGGATTGCCGCGGCCCTTGCAGGGCCTCGCAATGACACCGGAGAGCGCGGATGTAGAACTGAACAGCCCTGCCCCCCGAGAGCGCCCGACTCGACCCGAGCGCGTCATCCGCGACCCGTCCCGTCCACCTGCCCGTCCGCCCCCGTCGGAGCGCCGGTCGCATCGTCGGCGAGCGGTGCCACGCGGGGCAGGCCAGCGCCTCGGGTTTAAGTTTACAGGAACCCGGACGATGGGGGAGGGGTCGGCACATCCCTCTCATGCCGACGCGTGATTCCGATGGACGACTCTCTCTGGACGGGCCCCCACGCGCTCGACGACACCGAACGGCTGGCCGTCGTCCGCAGCTACGCCGTGCTCGACACGCCACGTGCGGAGCGCCTCGACCGGCTCACCCGGCTCGTGGCCCGCACCCTCGGCGTGCCCGTCTCCGTCCTCACCATCGCCGACGAGGGACGGCTCTGGTTCGCGTCCGCGTACGGGACCGACGAGACTCAGACCACCTTCTCCGACATCCCGCGTGGGGCGGCCTTCAGCGCCGAGGTCATCTCGCACGACGCTCCTCTCGTCGTCGAAGACGCGGCGGCCGATCCCCGCTTCTGCCGCCACCCGATGGTGACCTCCGGGCACCTGCGCTTCTACGCCGGTGTGCCGCTGCGCTCGCCGCTCGGCCAGACCTTCGGCACCCTCTGCGCCATCGACCCCCACCCCCGCGTCCTCACCGCAGACCAGCTCGCCACCCTCGAAGACCTCGCCGACGCGGTCGTCGACGAACTCGAGTTGACACGCCGAACGGCGGAGCTCGAGCGCGCGCAGGCCCGGACGCAGGAGGTCCTCGATGCGACCCGCATCGGCTTCTTCGCCGTCGACAACGCCTGGCGCGTGACCCATGCAAACGAGGCCGCCGAGCATCTGCTGCAGCGGCGCCCCACCACGCTCATCGGGAAGAACCTCTGGGATGAGTTCCCCGAGGCCGTCGGCACAACGCAGTTCTACGAGGCCTACCACCGGGCCCTACGCGACAGCGTGGCGGTGCAGTTCGAGGAGTATTTCGAGCCGCTGAAGACGTGGTACGACGTTCCGGGCCGCGCCCTTCGCGGGCGGACTGAGCGTCTACTTCGACGATGTCACCGAGAAGCACCGGATCGAGGAGGAGCGCACGCGCCACATCGAGGAGATCGCCGAGCGCGAGCGCGCCTTCCGAACCCTCACCGACGCGCTCCCCGACGTTGTCGCCCGCTACGACCGCGACCTCCGGCTCGTCTACGTCAACGGGAAGATCGAGGACGCGACGGGCATGAGCCGGGAGATGCTCATCGGCAAGCGCTCGCGGGACTTGCCGGTGCCACGGGCGGTCGTGCGCGTCCACGAGCAGGAGTTGCGCCAGGTGCTGACCTCCGGCGAACCGCTGCGCCGGTCGTTCTCGTACGACACGCCCACCGGCCGCCGCCACTACGACGCCATCCTCGTCCCCGAGCACGGGCGCGACGGGCAGATCACCTCCGTGATCTCGGCCACCCGCGACGTGACCGCCGAGCGCGAGGCCGAGGCGGCCACCGCCGTCACGCAGGACCGCTACCGCGCCCTCTCGCGGCTCGTCTCCGCCTACGCCTTTGCCTTCCGCGTGGACGCGCGCGGCGATCTTCCGCCCCGAGTGGTTCACCGACACCGTCGTCGACGTGCTCGGCTACACGCCCGAGGAGATGCTCCACATCGAACCCGGCTCTCTCTCCCACCCCGACGACCGCATCTGGCAGATGCGCGACGAGTTCCTGCTCCAAGGTGGAGAGGACGATCACAACCTGCGGATCCGGCACAAGAACGGCACCTACCGCTGGATCCATATCCATGCCTACCCGACCCTCGACGCCCGCGGGCGCGTCACCGGCCTCTACGGCGCGGGGCAGGACGTGACGGAGCAGACGGAGGCGAAGGCGGAGCTTCTGGCGGCGAAGGAGCAGGCCGAGGACGCCTCGCGCCTCAAGGATGCGTTCCTCGCCAACATGAGCCACGAGATCCGCACGCCGCTGACGGCGATCCTCGGCTTCTCCGAGTTGCTCCGCGAGGAAGCCCCCGCCCACCTGCTCCAGTTCATCGAGCCGATCGAGCTGGGCGGGCGGCGCCTGATGGAGACCCTCACCTCGGTGCTCGACCTCTCGCAGCTCCGCGCCGGCACCATTACGCTCACGCCGCGCCGCTGCGACGTGGCCGAGATCGCCCGCGAGACGGTGGCGCTCTTCCAGCGCAAGGCCACGCAGAAGGGCATCGCGCTCATGCTCACCGCTCCCGCCACGCTGCCAGCACGCCTCGACACCGGCGCCTTCGCGCGGGTGCTGTCCAACCTCGTCGAGAACGCCATCAAGTTCACCGCCGCCGGGAGCGTCGAGGTGACCGTCCACCGTCAGGGGGAGGCCGTGCGCGTCGCCGTGCGCGACACCGGCTGCGGCATGGAGGCCGCGTTCCTGCCCTACGTCTTCGACGAGTTCCGGCAGGAGTCGTCCGGGCTCGCGCGCACCTTCGAGGGCAGCGGCCTCGGCCTCGCCATCACGAAAGGCCTTGTCGACCTCATGGGCGCCGCCGTGCGCGTCGAGAGCACGCCGGGCGAGGGCACCACCGTCGAGGTCCTCCTGCCGCTCGGCCTCTCCGACCCCATTGCCGAGGCGTTTCCGCCCGCGCCCCTGCCGCCACTCGCGCCGGAGGCGACGTCCCGGCGTGCCCGCGTGCTCGTCGTCGAAGACAGCGAGCCGACGCGGGCGCTGCTGCGCATCCTGCTCGGGCGCCGCGTGGACCTCGTGCTCGCCTCCGGCGCCGACGAGGCCCTCGCCCTGACGGCGGCGGGGCCGTGGGACTTCGACCTCGTCCTGCTCGACATCCACCTCGGCGGAACGGTCTCGGGCGTGGACCTCCTTCCCCACCTCCGGAGGCGCAGCGCGGGCCAGGCGACGGAGTTCGTGGCCCTCACCGCGTACGCGCTTCCCGGCGACGCCGCCCGGCTCCTCGACCAGGGCTTCGACGGGTACCTCGGCAAGCCCTTCACCCAGTCCGCCCTCCGCGCCCTCCTCACGCGCACGCTCGCCCACGCGGGCGGTGATGCCGGTCCCAGCGTCGCAGCAGACGCGTAGGCGCCCCGGATGCGCAGGCGCCCCGGCCGCGGCAGACACGCGCGGGTCGAACGCGGCGGCGCCTCAGGCGCTGGTGGCGACCGGTGCGAGCAGGGCGGCGAAGCGCTGCGGGCTGAAGGGCTTGGCGAGGTAGTCGTCCATTCCGGCGCGGAGGCACGTCTCCCGGTCGCCAGCGAGGGCATCGGCGGTGACGGCGACGATGCGGGGCTGGTGCTCCGGGGCAAGGGCGGCGCGGATGGCCTTGGTGGCCGCGATCCCATCCATGACGGGCATCTGCACGTCCATCAGGATGACATCGTAGGGCGTGCCGGCGGCGGCGGCGGCCACGGTGGCGCGGACCGCCTGCGCGCCGTCGGGCACGACATCGGCGGTCAGGCCGACGCGCCGGAGCGTGGCGAGCATGAGCACGCGGTTGGACTCGGTGTCCTCGGCGATGAGCACCTTCAGGCCACGGTCGACGTCCGGGTACCGGGACGGCGCAGGGAGCACCGACGGCGCGGCCGGCGCCACGGCGGCGAGGCGCGCGGTGAAGTGGAAGACCGAGCCTTCGCCCTCCGTCGACTCCGCCCACGCCTCGCCGCCCATCATGTCGGCCAGCCGCTTGACGATGGCCAGGCCCAGGCCGGTGCCGCCGTAGCGCCGCGTCGTCGAGGAGTCGACCTGCGAGAACGTCTTGAAGAGGCGGTTCATCCGGTCCTCAGGAACGCCGATGCCCGTGTCGCGCACGCGCAGGTGAAGCAGCATCTCGGGGGCCTCGCCCGCCACGGGCGTCGCCTCGGCGCCGACGACGACCCGCCCGTGGTCGGTGAATTTGATGGCGTTGCCGACGTAGTTCGACAGCACCTGCCGGATGCGGTGTTCGTCGCCCACGATGAGCGTCGGCACCGACGGGTCGATTTCAGAGCCGAGGGTGATGTCCTTGGCCGCCGCGCGCGGCTGGAACGTGTGGTTGACGGCGGTGATGAGGCTGCGCAGGTCGAAGGGCGCCTGCTCGACGTCGGCGCCGCCGGCCTCGATCTTCGAGAGGTCGAGGATGTCGTTGATGAGCCGCAGCAGCGCCGTGCCGTTCTCGGTGATGCGGGTGACGTACTCGCGCTGTTCGTCGTCGATGGCGCGTGTCGAGGAGCAGTTCGCCGAAGCCGAGCACCGAGCTCAGCGGCGTGCGGATCTCGTGGCTCATGACGGCGAGGAACTGGCTCTTGGCGCGGTCGGCGGCCTCGGCGGCGTCGCGCGCGCGTTCGAGGTCGGCGCTGGCCTCCTTGGCCCTCGTGATGTTCTGCACGACGGCGAGAGAAGTAGAGGAAGCGCCCGTCCTCGGCGTGCACCGCCGACCGTGAGAGCAGCACCCACACGGGCGTGCCCGTCCTTGCGGAGGTAGCGCTTCTCCATCGTGTAGGAGTCGATTTCGCCCCGGTACAGTTCTGCGCCAATCGGTCGTCTTCCTCGCGGTCCTCGGGGTGGGTGATGTCCTGGAAGCGGATGCCGATGAGTTCCTCTTCGGTGCGCCCGAGGATCGCGCAGATCACCGCGTTGACCTCGATCAGGCGCCCGTCGGCGGTGGCGATGGTCTTGCCGACGGCGCCGTGCTCGAAGGCGCTTCGGAAGCGCGCCTCGCTCTCGAAGAGGGCCGTTCCCTTCTGGACTTCCTCCGTGCGGTCGTGGGCGACGCAGAATATGCGCTGGTCCGCCTCCGACCACTTGGCCGACCAGTTCATCGGCACCGTCGTGCCGTCGCGGCGGATGTAGCGGTTCTGAAAGCTGTAGACAGGCGTCCCGCTCACGATGGCCTCGGCAGCGGCCACCGTCTTGGGGTGGTCGTCGGGGTGCACGAAGTCCATGTAGGGGTTTCCTTCGAGCTCGTCGGGCGCGTAGCCCCAGACCGTGCGGGCCGCCTCGCTCACGCGCACGAAGCGGCCGTCGGCGTCGATCGAGCAGATGACGTCGAGCGAGAGGCGCATGAGCAGCCGCACCTCCTCGCTGGCCTTCACGCGCTCGGTGGCATCGACGCCGTGGACGAGGACGCCGTCGACGGTGCCGTCGGGCTTTGGAAGGGGCTGGTAGACGAAGTCGATGAACCGTTCATCCGGGGGTGCGCCGGGGGTGCGCTGCAGGGAGATGCGCATCTCGTCGGCGCGGAACGGCTCGCCGGTGGCGTAGACGCGGTCGAGGATCTCGAAGAACCCCTGCGTCTCCAGTTCGGGAAGGGCCTCCCGCACCGGCCGCCCCAGCAGAGCCCGGTCTCCGACGAACGTCTGATAGGCTGCGTTTCGGTACTCGTAGACGAGGGCCGGGCCGCGCAGGACCGCGATGAACGCCGGAGCGAAGTCGAAGGCCGAAGGGGGGGCAGGCATAAACAGGGCACGGCGGCTCCGTGCGGGGTCAGAGGTCTGGGTCGCTCGGGGTGCCGGTGGCCTCAGCGCCGGGTTGGACTGTCGGCCCTAGCCAGCGTTTCCACGCGCCCGAAGTTCCGGTGCCGGGCGCACGGAATCGGCGGCGTGGACGTGTGGAGGCCAGCGCAGGACGGCAGGAGCGGAGGCACGCACAGTTCCGGAAGGAGTCCGGCAACAGGTCGGCAGCCCGCCGCCGATACCATGATGCATCCGGCAAAACGGGTACGTCGCGCCCGGTGCCTGCCTTTCGGCCTTCACCTGTCGCATCCCACGCCTCGTTCGTCCGGTCCGTCCCCTTCACACGGCGCTTCTGCCGGCCCTCGCTCGATCTCTGCGGAGCACCGCCCCCCTTCTGCGCATGTCTCAAACACCTGAACGCCGACTCGCCCTCCTCGCGCGGCTCGGGGGCACGGCCAATGGGCTGGGCCTGCTGATTCCGCTCATCGTTCTGGTGGGCTGGGCAATCGGCAGCGACGCGATGACCCGGTTTTTCCCCGGCGTCATTCAGATGAACCCGCTCACGGCGCTCCTTTTCCTCGCCTCGGGAGCCTCGCTGCACGTGTACGACCGGCAGCACGGGACGCGAGGCCCGTCGCCGGTACCGCGCGTCGTCGGCCTCCTCGTGGGGCTCGTCGGACTCGTCGTGCTGGCGCAGTTCGTGATCGGCGTGCGCGACGGGATCGACCGCGTGCTCTTCCGCGGCGCCCTGGGCACCAACGCGATGGCCCTCAACACCGCCGTCTGCTTCGCGCTTCTCGGCACGGGCCTGGCGCGGCTGCGCCGCCGACCGGCGCTGGCCGAGGCCGCGCTCTCAGGCGTCCTGTTCGTTGCGATCCTCGCGCTCTACGGCTACCTCTACAAGGTCGACGTGCTTTACCAGGTCGGCCAGCGGATTGCGATGGCGCCCCACACGGCGTTCACCTTTGCCCTGCTCGCCTCCGCAGCCCTGCTCGTGCATGCGCGGCACGGCGTGGCAGGACGCTTGGCGAGCGACGGCCCCGGCGGTAGCATGACCCGGTCGTTGCTCCCGGTGATTCTGGTGCTCCCGGTTGTGACGGGATGGGTGCTGCTCGCCGGTACCCGCAGCGACCTCTTCGACATGTCGGCAGGGTTCGCGCTCTTGACGGCCATCGTGACCGGCACCGTGTGCACGCTCGTGTGGCGGTACGCGGGCGTCCTGGACCGGCAGTACGACGAGGGGCGGCGGCTTGCGCGGGAGACCCAACAGGCCCGGGCTGCGGCGCAAACAGCGGAATCCCGTTTTCGGCACGCCTTCGACCATGCCTCCATCGGCAAGGCGCTCATCGGGGCAGACGGCGCATGGCTCGAAGTCAATCCGGCCATTTGCCGGATCGTCGGCTATACCGAGCCAGAACTTCTGGCGTGCACCTTCCAAGACATCACGCACCCGGACGATCTGGAGACCGACCTCGACCTTGTCAAACAGGTGTACAGCGGCGAGATTCCATCCTACGTGCTCGAAAAACGGTACTTCCACAAGCAGGGCCACATCGTCTGGATCCTGCTTTCCGTCACGGCGGTGCGAAGTGCCGAGGGGGCCTTCCTGTACTTCGTTTCGGAAATCCAGGACATCACCGAGCTCAAGGCTGCGACGGCCGAACTGGAGTCGGCGCGGGATGCGGCCCTGGACGCCGACCGGGCGAAGAGTGAGTTTCTGGCCGTGATGAGCCACGAGATCCGCACGCCGATGAACGCGGTGCTCGGCTTCGGCGAACTGCTCCTCGGCACGCCGCTGACCGAGGAGCAGCAGGAATACGTCGCGTACATCAACCAGGGCGGCGAGGGGCTGCTGCGGCTCATCAACGACATCCTCGACCTCTCGAAGATCGAGGCCGGCGCGGTCGACATCGAGCGCAGGCCCTTCGACCTGCGCTCGCTCGTCGCGGCTGTGAACCACACGTTCCGCCCGCAGGCCGTGTCGAAGGGGCTCGTGCTCAGCGCGCGGGTCGACGAGACGGTCCCGGCCCTCGTGGTGGGCGACGAGCACCGCATCCGGCAGGTGCTCGTCAACTACGTCGGCAACGCGCTCAAATTTACGGAGCGCGGATTGGTCGAGGTGTCTGTACAGGGAGCGCCGGTGGCCGAAGGCGCCGCCGAGGTTTTGCTCCACATTCGCGTGCGCGACAGCGGCATCGGCATTCCCGAGGAGCGGATGGATCGCCTCTTCAAGACCTTCTCGCAGGTCGATTCCTCGACGACGCGCAGGTATGGCGGCACCGGCCTCGGCCTCGCCATCGTCAAACGCCTGGCCGAGCTGGTGGGAGGCCACGCGTGGGCGGAATCCGTCGTGGGCCAAGGGTCGGTATTCCATTTCACGGCGCGTCTCGAGACCGCCGCGCTCGAACGCCCCACGAGGGAGCCTGGGCAGAGCGCGACTCCGGAGGTGGACCGAAACATGCGGATCCTGCTGGCGGAGGACACGGAGTCGAACAAGAGGCTGATCCAGGCGACGCTCGCGCACATCGGACTTGCGGCGAACGTGGTGTCCGACGGGTTGCAGGCGGTCGCGGCGGTGGTCGCGGCGGCCGGGGCCGGTACGCCCTACGACGTGGTGCTGATGGACGTGCAGATGCCCGTGATGGATGGCATCGTAGCCGCGAGGGAGATGCGCGTGGCCCTTCCTGAGCACCAGCAGCCGCACATCATTGCGGTCACCGCAGACGCACTCATCGGGGATCGTAAGCGGTGCCTGAGGGCAGGCGTGGACGACTACCTCTCGAAGCCGTTCAAACCTGCTGATTTTGCCAGCGCCCTCACGCGGTCGCGGGGTTCGATGGCGCAGAGGTCTTGACTCCCAGGTGAGGCGCAGCACAGGGCCGATCCCGCCTGTCGGCGCGCGCACGGCGCCCGAGCGTCGTCCGTTCCGACCCCAGCGTCAGGATGGCATTCGTGTCCGGGCTCTCGCGCGGCGGAACGAGCACCGATGCCCCGTCGGACGTCGACCACCGCACGCGCGGCGGGGCTTTTTAGCGGACGCAGGCGCGACCCACGCGGCGCCAGATCCTCCACGACGAAGCGCTCGAAGACCCATGGGCGAGCCGCCGCGTAGCGTCTCCAATCATCCTGCCACCGGCGGTGGCGGCGGGGGCGGCGCGACCGGCGGGGCGCAAGGGGCGGAGGGAGTGAGGGCGTTGCCGTCGCGCTGGGCTTCGTAGACGGGGGAGAGAATCTCGATGCCCGCCTCGGCGAACGTGTCCTGGCAGTGGCGGTGCAGGCCCGAGAGGATCGCCGGGAGGCGCCGCGGCTGCCGCGTGTAGGCGTTGAGCTGGTAGGCGACGGAGAAGTCGCCGAGGCCCGTCTGCAGCACGAACGGCGCCGGATCGGCCTCGACGCCGTCGGTGCGGCGCGCGGCCTCCAGCAGCAGCCGCTCGGTCGTCTGCCACGGCACGTCGTAGCCGATCGTGATCGTCGTGTGGGCGATCACGCCGCCGCCCTCGCGCACGATCGCCGAGAAGTTCGTCACCTGCCCCGAGAGCACCGCCGAGTTGGGCACCGACACCGTCTCGTTCTTCGGCGTCTGGATGCGCGTCACCAGAAACGTCTTCTCGACGACATCGCCGACCGTCTCGCCGACCTTGATGCGGTCGCCGAGCTGGAACGAGCGCGTGTAGGTGAGCACCGTCCCGGCGACGACGTTGGCGATGGCGGTGCTCGATCCGATCGAAAAGAGGATGCCGAGGAGCACCGTCAGGCCCTGAAACGCGGCATTGTCGGCGAGGGGCGTGTACGGGTAGGCGAGGAAGAGGCCGACGATGATGAGCAGCACGCGCACGATCTTGCGCGTCGGGTCGGCGAACTCCGGGTAGAAGCCGGGCAGCACCACGACGCCCGCCTCGACCTGCCGGAAGAGCCAGTTCGAGCCCTTGATGGCCCAGCGGACGAGCGCGACGACGACGATGACGGCGAAGAGATCGGGCAGGCCGCCGAGGAGGCCGAGTGCCACGGCGCGCGCGGGCGTGATGATGTAGCCGAGCAGCGTCCGGCTCCAATCCTGCGTCCACGGGAAGAGGCCGAGGACGGTGGTGAGGAAGAGGTAGACGAGCACGAGCGAGAGCGCGAGGCGCAGGATGCCGAGCAGCCCGCGCCCGGTGCGGGCGATCTGATCGCCCCGCACGACCTCGACGCCGCGCACGGTGAGCGACGGCAACCGCGTCCGGTGCAGGTCGATGAAGCGCGCGTTGATGCGCCGGAACAGCCGCCCGAGGCCCCAGAGCAGCGCGACGAGGAGCGCGAGGAGTGCGACGGCGATGCCGCTGTTGATGAGCACGCTGCGCAGCGTCGAGCGCTCGCGGACGCGGTCGACCTCGTCGCGGATGTGCCCCGCGTAGAACCGCGCCGCCTGCGCCCGCGTCACGCCCTGCGCCGCCGCGTCGGCGTCGGTGACGGACATCACGATGATCTCGCCGAACTGAATCGTGGTCAGTGATCCCCCCTCGACGATGTGGAGCGAATCGGGGTCGAAGGCGTCGCTGCGGGCGAGGGCGTCGAGGCGGTCGCCGATGCGCGTCGCGCGCGGTCCGGCATCGAGGGCGCCGAGGCCGCCGTAGATGCGGAAGATCTCGCGCCCGTAGAGGCGCACGGCCGTGCCGGTGATCTCCGCCTCGGGAAGCGCGTCGGTGGTGTCGGCAAGGGCCGCGACGGCGGCGCTGTCGAGCGCCCGCGCGGCAGAATCGACGCGGACGAGCGCGGTGCTGTCGAGCGCGAGGCTGTCGACGGCGAGGCCGGCGGCGCGGACGGAGTCGGCGGCGAGGCTGTCGGCACGCGCGAGCCGGGCAGACGGGCGCTGCGCCACGGCGGGCGCAGCGGCGGCCGCGAGGACGGCGAGGACGGCGGCGGCGAGGAGGGACCGGCAGGCGATCATCGGGGGTCGGCGGAAGGAGGGAGATTCGTGGAGACGCGCCGCGATGTCGGCGGCGCGCCGCATCCGGCACGACAGGCCCGTCACGATCGGATGGCGCACGCGCCACGATACCACCGAACAGGTGCGTCACAACAACCGTCAGACCTTGTCCGCCTCGCTTGTGCTTTCCATCACAGCAGTGCCGGGAGAGTCCCCATCGCCCCCGCTGAGGCTACTCTCGCGCGGCGCCGAGTTTGAAGGGCGTGGGCCGAGAACGCAACCGCCCTGCCAGGAGGGCACCGCATCGCCGCCGCGACTCTGCCGCCACGGCGAGCGGAGACGACGGCACCGGCGGCGCCGGCGTCTCGATCGTGCGAGTCGCCTGCCTCCACGACGTCCGCAGCTTCGGAGCGCGGCTCGCCCGCAGCCGCCTCGGCTGGGGTGGTACCGTGTCCGGGACGGGCCTCGGAGTCCGATGTCGAACGTGATGCTGCCTCGTTCGCAGTGCCGGATTCCCTCTCCCCCATCCCCAATCTCGTCATGAAGACCGGAGAAGCCTTCGTCGCTGGCGTCGTCAGCGGCGCCGTCATGCGTGTCCTCATGCTCGTGGCACGCACCGTGTTGAACATGGAGGTCAAGCTCGAACTCCTCTTCGGCACGATGATCGGCCTCGCGCCCGGCACCACGGCGTGGGCTCACGCCGCCTCTTGACGATCGCGGCGATGGCGCGGGCGGCGTACCCCCGGCGAACCGGACGTGGTTGGCGCAGCGTCAGGAGGCATCGCCACTGTCATCCCCCTCGCCGTGGCGGGCGTCCCACTCGGCGCGGACGTTGCCGTAGGCGGGGATGCCGCCCGCGTCCTTGAGCATCCGCGCCACGTGGAGGAGATTCCACGTCATGAAGTCGGTGTTGCGCTTCGTGAAGGCGTTGTCGAAACCGACCGGCGGGCCGTCGCCCTCTGGCGTGTCGCCGTAGCTCGGGCCGGGTCCGGCCTCGCCGATCCAGCCGGCGTCGGCCTGCGGCGGGATCGTGTAGCCGAGGTGCTGGAGGCTGTAGAGGACGCCCATCGCGACGTGCTTGATGCCGTCCTCGTTGCCGGTGACCAGGCAGCCGCCGACCTTGCCGTAGTAGACGTACTGCCCCTTTTCGTTGGTCTGCGACGACTGCGCGTAGAGCCGTTCGACGACGCGCGTGCACACCGACGAGCGCTCGCCGAGCCAGATCGGGCTGGCGAGCACCAGGATGTCGGCGGCGCGGATCGTCTCGAAGAGGGCGGGCCAGTCGTCGCGGGCGGCGCCGTGCTCGGTCATGTCGGGCTGCACGCCGGGCGCGATCTCGTGGTCGACGGCGCGGATCGTCTCGACGGTCACGCCCTGCGCCCGCATCGCCGCGCGCGAGCGCTCGATGAGCCGCTCGGTGTGCGACGCCTCGCCGGTCGACGACGGCTTGAGGGTGCAGTTGACGAAGACGGCCCGGAGGTCGTCGTAGCGCGCGGGCGGGCGTGTGGCGGGAGCGTCGGGCATGGGGCGGAAGGCGAGGGACGCGCCTCCCAACGCGGCCTCTGCGGCGGCGTTCGACGGGGAGGACGATGCGCCTCCGTGCGGTTCTGCACCGGCGCGCGGCGGCGTCCGACCGGGATTCGGAGCAACGTTCGTCCTCACACGCCTGCACACCGCGCGGCCCACGCAAGGGCGCGGCATTCGAGATCGGCCACGAAGGGCGATTTGGCGGCGGCATAGCGGGCGCTCGATGCGTCGGCGGAGGCGAGTCGGGTTTTGAGGGCGCCGTAGCGCGCGGCCTCGTCGGGATGCGCCCGCAGGAAGTCGCGGACGGCGAGGTGCCGGGCGATGGCCGCGTCGCCGTCGGCGAAGACGTGGACGTGGTCGGTGCGCCGCCCGCCGGTGACGCGGACGAAGTAGCGCCGCCCGGCCAGCCCGTTCTCGCCGCGCGCCACGAACCCCGCCATCGCCATCGCCGCCCCGGCCCGGTCGACGGCGCCGAGATCGGCGACGACGGGCAGCACGTCCACGATGGGCTTGGCGGCAAGCCCCGGCACCGCCGTGCTGCCGATGTGGTGGAGGGCGAGAACGTTCGCGCCGAGCACGCCGCGCAGCACGGCCGCCGTCGCCTCGAACCGGCGCCGCCAGCCCGGATCGTACGGCACGACCTCGGCGATGCGCGTGGACGACGGGGCATCCGACCGGGGCGACATCCTCACGACACCCAGAGTGCGTACCACGTGGCCGAGAGCAGCGCCCCGCTCACGACGAGCCCGGCGATCTTCGCCGCACGCCACCTGCGGGCAGGCTCCGGCCGCTGCGCCGCTACCGCCTGCCGTTCGAGCGCCTGCGCCGCGAAGGCGAGCACCAGCGCGAGCCCGCTCCCAGTCCGCGCATCCCACCCACCGGCGACGAGAAGCGCCACGTTGGCGAGCGCCAGGACGCCCGAGATCCACAGCATCACACGCGGCGGAACAGGCGAGTCGGTGCGGGCAGCGAGCAGGTTCATCGGCGGAGAGGGTGGAACCCTGCGCTCAACATACGTCCACCACGACCGCCGGAGAGACGCCCCTCCATCGCCAGCTCCAGACCCACCGGGGACGCACCGAGACGCATCGCCGGTGCGTCTCTACCGGGCGTCGGTGCGGCTGCCCGGTGGCGGGCGGTAGCGGGTGGGGGCATCGGCATCGTTTCGTTACTTGACACGTCAACCAAATGTCCGTACCCTGTGGATATGCTTGACGCGTCAACCAAATCTCAGCAGGCCGCGATGGCGGCGCTCGTGCGCGCGGCGACGCGGATGCGGCGGGCGGCGGAGGCGGTCGTTCACCGCGAAGGACTCACGCTCCAGCAGTTCAACGTCCTCCGCATCCTGCGTGGCGCCGCGTCGGCGGGCGAGCCGCCGCTCCCGACGATGATGCTCGGCGAGCGGATGGTCGAGCCGGAGCCCGGCATCACGCGCCTGCTCGGGCACCTCGAATCCAAGGGCCTCGTCGCGCGCGCCCGCTGCCCCGCCGACGGACGGTGCGTGCGCTGCCACCTCACGCCCGGCGGCCACGCGCTCCTCGCCGCCCTCGACGCGCCGATGGACGCCGCCACCGCGCGCCACTTCCCCGGCTTCACCGGCGCCGACCTCGCCGCCCTCACCGATCTCCTCGCGCGCGTCGCCCCGGCGCCCGCCCCCCCGCTCTCTCAACACCCCCTCCCCATGCCCACCCTCCCTCACCTCCTCGCCCCCGCCACGCTCGGCGAAATGCGCCTCGCCAACCACGTCGTCATGGCGCCGATGACGCGCAGCCGCGCCCCCGGCAACGTTCCGAACGCGCTCATGGTCGAGTACTACACGCAGCGCGCAGGCGCGGGCCTCATCGTCACCGAGGGCACGTCGCCCTCGCCGAACGGCCTCGGCTACGCCCGCATCCCCGGCCTCTTCACCGACGCGCAGGCGGCGGCGTGGCGCCCCATCACCGACGCCGTCCACGCGCGCGGCGGGCACATCGTCGTGCAGCTCATGCACACCGGGCGCGTCGCGCACCGCCACAACCTCCCCGAGGGCGCCGAGATCGTGGCGCCCTCGTCGGTCGCGGCGGCGGGCCAGATGTGGACGGATCAGGAGGGGATGCAGCCGCAGCCCGCGCCGCGCGAGATGACGACGGCGGAGGTCGAGGCGGCGATTGCCGAGTTCGGCGCCGCCGCGCGCCTCGCCGTCGCGGCGGGCTTCGACGGCGTCGAGGTGCACGGCGCCAACGGCTACCTCGTCGAGCAATTCCTCAACCCGGCCTCGAACACGCGCACCGACGCGTACGGCGGATCGGTGGAGAACCGCGTCCGCTTCGCCGTCGAGGCGACGCGCGCGGTGGCGGCGGAGATCGGCGCGGCGCGCACCGGAATCCGCCTCTCGCCCCACGGCCTCAACGGCGACATGGCGCCCTACGACGGCGTCGCGGAGACCTACGCGCGCCTCGCGTCCGATCTCGCCGGCCTCGGCATCGGCTACCTGCACCTCGTCGACCACAGCGCCATCGGCGGCGCCGCCGTCCCCGAGGCCACCACCGACGCCATCCGCAGCGCCTACGGCGGCACGCTCATCCGCACGGGCGGCTTCACCGCCGAGACCGGCGAGGCGGCGCTCGCGAGCGGCGCGGCGGACCTCGTCGGCTTCGGGCGTCCGTTCATCGCCAACCCGGACCTCGTCGCGCGCTTCGCCACGGGCGCCGATCTCGCCACGCCCGACCCCGCGACGTTCTACGCGCCGGGCCCGAACGGCTTCGCCGACGGCTACACCGACTACCCGGCGCTCACCGAGACCGTCGCCTGACACGAGATCGGTGGTTTGCGGGTGCGTCGTTCCGGCGCGCGCGTCCTGCCGGGGCTGCGGTGACACAACGGGGCAGGGCAAGCACCGCCCCTACGGGACCGTTCGGATGCACATCCGGGATGCCGGTTCCGTCTGGTACGGGCCGCCTGCCGCGCCCTCCGCCGCATCTCGCGGTTCGGAGGGCGCGCGCGTTTCGGGCGGAGCGGCGGCGCCGAGGCGGTCGGCGAGGGCGGCAGGGACATCGTAGCCATTGAAGGCGAGCCCCATGAGCGGCGTGTTGACGCTGCGGTCGGGCGCGGCGCCGCGGGCGAGGAGCCGTTCGGCGGTTTCGGCGCGGTCGTTGTAGGCGGCGATCATGAGGAGCGTGTAGTCGCCCGCGTCGCACAGGTCAGGGTCGAACCCGGCGTCGAGGACCTCGGCATCGCCACGGCGAGCGCTCTCGTGGAAATCGACGGGGGAGAGGTCACGCATGGGGTGAGGGGGTGGCATCCCCCGCCGCGGCTTCATCGAGGAGCGGGCCGTCGGGTTCGGTCGGCGTCATGGCTGGCAGGCGCGGGGTAGCGCTGACGTACGTGCAGTGCCTGCCTCGGTGCTCGCCGCCCCGCGCCGGCCTTTGTCGCGCGTGGACCGCAGCGGATGCCACGCCCACGATCTCTGTCCCACCTCCGACGCCCGGCGGGTCCCGCGCTCGAAATCACCGCCAGGGCGTAGGCGCGTCGTCAACGACGCCCCCACCTGGCACCATCCCCATCTCCATCCCCACGCCCCCGCACCCGGTACCGCCGCACGAGCAGCAGCTGCGTCGCCACGAGGACGAAGGCGATGGCGTTTGCAGCCACGATCGGCGCGTCGCCGCGGAGGGCGCCGTAGCTGAACCAGAGCACGATGCCGGTGAAGTGCATCGCGAACATCCCCACCGAGACGCCCTCGGTGTGCTTGAGGCGCCACGTCCGCCACACCTGCGGCGCGAACGCGAACGTGCTCATGGAGGCGGCGGCGAAGCCGATGAGGGTGACGGCGAGGTCGGAGGGCACGGGCTTCGAGGCGGAAATGTCAGCCGTACTTCTCGCTCCGCACGACATCGACGGCGTGGCGGTAGACGATGACGGCGTGGTGGGCGAAGTAGCGGGCGGCGATGTGCGCGAGAAGCGCCTCGCCGATGTCGTCGGGCACGACGGTTTCGATCTTGACGTTCGGGCCCTCCCACTCGCTCGCGTGGACGCCGCGGGTGCCGTCGCCGTGCACATCCGTCGTCGTCACGCCACGCGCGCCGAGCGTGCGCATCTCGCGGACGATCTGGGGCGCGATCAGGCGCTCTGTAACGACCGTCACGAGGGTCATCCGGGTCAGGTCCATCATCGAACAGGGTCAGGAGAGCGCGCTCAGGCGGCCAGCCACGTCGCCATGGCGAGGTAGAGCGGCAGGCCGAGCGTCAGGTTGAAGGGGAAGGTGATGCCGAGCGCGGCGGTCAGGTAGAGCGTCGGCGAGGCCTCGGGGAGGGCCATCCGGACGGCGGCGGGCGCGGCGATGTAGCTCGCGCTCGACACCATCGCCCCGAGCACCGCGCTTCCGCCGATCCCCAATCCGCACGCCTGCCCCGCCGCCACGCCGAGCGCGCCGTGGACGATCGGCATCCCGATCGCAAACCCCACGAGCCGTCCGCCGACCGCCTTCAGGTCGCGCAGCCGCGCCGCCGCGACGATGCCCATCTCCAGCAGGAACAGCGTGAGCGCGCCCTGGAACCCCGCCACGAAGAACGGCGCGACGCCTGCCATCCCCCGCTCCCCGGCCAGCGCCCCGACGACGAGGCCGCCGACGAGAAGCACGATGCTGCGCCCGGTCAGCACGTCGTGGAGCGCCACGCGCCAGGGCGCCCGCCCTGCGGCGTCGGCGCTTGCGGTGGCACCCGGACCGCCTCCACGCGCGGTGGCGAGGAGAAGGCCGACGACGATGGCGGGGACTTCGAGAAGCGCGACGAGCGTCGGCATGAACCCCTCCGGCGCGTGCCCGGACGCCGTCACGTAGGCGATGGCGGCGAGGAAGGTGACCGCCGAAACCGACCCGTAGTGCGCCGCGAGGGCGCCCGCATCGGCGCGGTCGAAGCGCAGGCGCCGCAGCACGGCGAACGCGGTGAGCGGCGTGAGGACGCCGAGCGCGAGTGTGCCGAGGGCCGGAAGCGCGACCTCGGCGAGGGGCGTTTTGCTGAGCGCGACGCCGCCCTTGAGGCCGATCGCAAAGAGCAGGTAGATCGACAGCGACGCGTAGAGCGCGTCCGGGAGGCGCAGGTCGCTCTTGACATACGAGGCCACCACGCCGAGCGCGAAGGCGAGCACGAGAGGCGAGAGCAGGTTCTGCGCGAGTGCGTCGAGGGGCACCGGGGGTGGTGGGGTTGTGGGTTGGTGGGGTTTGGGTTGGCGGAGATTGTGGGTGGCGGGATGGTGCGTTCGTGGGTGGCGGGGCGTGGGATGGGTTTCGTAGGCGATGGTCCAGCGGAACGTAGTGGCGACATCGCCCCCACCACACCGCGCGGCGCACCGCCACCCGCCGCCGCGCCTCCCCTCACCAACCCACACCCTCACCACTCCCCACCCACTCACCGCGACGCCGGCCCGAACACGTCGTCGATGGTCATCACGCGGACGGTGCCGAGGTTCAGGGCGCGGACGCTCGCCTCCACCTTGGCGCGGTCGCCGACGACGATGTAGGCGGCGTTGGCGGGGTCGATGTACTGCCGGGCCACGCGCGCGAGGTCGGCGCTGGTGACGGCGAGGATGCGGTCGGTGTAGCCCGCGTACGAGTCGAGCGGCAGGCCGAAGGCCCACAGGTCTTCGATCATCGAGGCGGTGCCGCCGACGGTCTCGAAGGCGCCGGGGAAGGAGAGGGCGACGAAGTTCTTGCCCTTCTCCAACTCATCGGCCGGGACGGTGCGGATGTTCGTCAGCTCGGTCACGAACTCGGTCAGCGACGGCGCGGTGGCGTCGGTCTGCACGTTCGAGGAGGCGAGGAACGGCCCGGCGGTCGGGCGGAACGCGAACGACGAGCCCGCGCCGTAGGCGTAGCCGTGCGTCTCGCGCAGGTTCTGGTTGAGGCGGCTCGTGAAGCTGCCGCCGAGGATCGCGTTGAGCACCTGCAGGGCGTAGTAATCGGTCGTCGAGCGCGCCGCGCCGATGCGGCCGATGCGAATCGCCGACTGCGCCGCGCCGGGCTTGTCGACGAGGTAGACGGTGCGGCCGCTCACCTGCCGCGCCTCGGCGACGCGTGCCACGGCCGGGGCGGCCATCCCGCCCGCCCACGCCGCCTGCCCGAACCGGGCTTCGAGCATCGGCAGCAGCGTCGCCGCCGAGACATCGCCGACGACGACGAGGGCGGCGTTTCCGGGCTGGAACTGGGCGCGGTGGAAGGTGGCGAGGTCCGCGCGCGTCAGGGCGCCGACGCTCGCGGGCGTCGCCGTGCGGCCGTACGGGTGGTCGGCGCCGAAGAGCGTCCGGTTCACCAGCACCGAGGCGATGGCGTTGGGCTGGTCGCGCCGCTGTTCGAGTCCGACGGCGGTCTGCGCGCGCAGGCGCTCGACCTCGGCCTCGGGGAAGTCCGGGCGGAGGGCGACGTCGGCGAGGAGGTCGAGGGCGGGGGCGAGCTTGCTCACCGGCGTGAAGAGGTTGACGCCGCTCTGGTGCAGGCCGCTCGTCGGGCGAAGCGTGATGCCGAGGAAGTCGATGGCGTCGGCGAGATCGAGCGACGAGCGTCCGGCGGCGCCGTCGTCCATCATCTGCGAGGCGAAGGCGGCGAGGCCGGTCTTGCCCGCCGGATCGTCGGCGCTGCCCGCGCGCACGACGAGGTCGATCTGCACGATCGGCACGCCCGCGCGGGCGACGACGAGCACCGGCAGGCCGTTCGAGAGCGCGAGGCGCTCGACCGCCGGAGCGCCAAACCGCGGCGTCGGCGCGAGCGCGGGGCGTTCGACGGGCTGCGCGGCGGCCGATTGCACGGCGGGAACGGCGCCTGCGAGGGCGACGAGCGGAAGCGCAGCCAGAGCGGCAGCGCGAAGTGTGGAAAGGCGAATCATCGGAAGCAGGAGAGAAAAAGTCAGAGGGTTCGGCGCCCCTGCCCCCTACGTCCCTTCGGGACACCTCCCCCGCGAGCGGGGGAGGACCGCCGCGGCGCGCGTTCCCCTACGGGGACCTTCGGTTCAGCGCGCAGCGGCAGGTGGGGGCGGGGTCGCCGGGGCGGTCAGTATTTGTTCACCGCCGCGACCGATCCCGGCACGGCGAGCGCATCGGCCTGCCCCGTCGGCACCATCGAGAGGACGATGCGGGCGCCGGGATGGAGGAACGTCTGCGCGGCGTCCTGCACGTCGCGGGCGCCGAGGGCGCGGTAGCGGGCGAGGTCGGCCTCGAAGTAGTCGGGCGTGCCGGTGAAGAAGAGGTAGCCGTTGAGCTGATCGGCCTTTCCGCCGAAGCTCCCGACGCTCTGCAATCCGCTGAGGAACGACGCCTCGGCCTGGTTGACGAAGCGCTCGACCTCGCGCGCGTCCGCGCCGCCGGTCTTGAGGCGCGCGATCTCCTCGTCGACGACCGCGAGGATCTCGGCGAGCGTGTGGCCGGGGCGCGCGGTGGCGATGAGGAAGAAGCCGCCGCCGAGGCGGTTGCCGTCCTGGTAGGCGGCGACGTCCTGCGCGATCTGCATCTCGTAGACGAGGCGCTTGTAGAGGCGGCTGTTCTTGCCGCCCGCGAGCACGGCGGCGAGGGCCTGCGCGGCGGCGTCGCCCGCGGCGTAGGCGGCGGGGCTGTGGTAGGCGAGGTAGAGGCGCGGCAGCTGCACGTCGTCTTCCTGCACGATGCGCGTCTCGGCGGCCAGATCGGCGTTCACGAGCGTCTGCGCCGGGATCGCCGGACCGCGCGGAATCCCGCCGTAGTGCTTCTCGACGAGCCGCCGCGCCTCGGCCGTGTCGATGTCGCCCGCGACGACGACGGTCGCGTTGTTGGGCGTGTAGTAGGTGTGGAAGAAGTCGGTGACGTCGGCGGGCGTGGCGGCGGTGAGGTCGTCCATCGACCCGATCACCGGCCAGTGGTACGGGTGGCCCTCGGCGAAGAGGTACTGCCCGAGGATGGGCTGCGCGAGGCCGTAGGGCTGGTTCTCGTACGACTGCCGCCGCTCGTTCTTGACGACGTCGCGCTGCCCGTCGATGATCGAGGGATCGGAGGCCCCGAGCAGGCTCCGCATCCGGTCGGCATCGACGAAGAGGGCGAGGTCGAGGGCGTTGCTCGCGGCGTCGGTGGTGTAGTTGGTGCGGTCGTTGGTCGTCGAGCCGTTCGTGTTGCCGCCCGCGGCCTCGATCCATGTGTCGATGGCGCCCTCGGGGACGTTGGCGGAGCCTTCGAACATCAGGTGCTCGAAGAGGTGCGCGAAGCCCGTGCGCCCCGGCTTCTCCTGCGCGACGCCGACGTGGTACCACGTGTTGACGGTGAGCGTGGGCGTCGAGGCGTCGCGGTGGAGGAGCACGTCGAGGCCGTTGGCGAGTTGGAAGCGCTCGTACGGCACGCTCAGGCGCGCCATCGGCGGTGCGGCGGTGCCCATCGGCTGCGCCTGCGCCGACGTGGCGAAGGGCGTGGCGGTGAGCGCGAGGAGCGCCGCAGCGCGGGCGGCGGACCGGGAGAGGCGCATCGTGCGAAGCGGCATCGGGAGGGGGTGGACGGTGAGGCGGCGCCAAGGTAGCACGAACGCCCCCCGCGTGGCGCCGCCCGACGATCCACCCGGACGATCTAGGGGCACGGTATATCGTGCCCCTACCGCCACCTGCGTCACCCACCACCCCCTCCGTTCACGACGATTGCGCAAAGACCCGCGCGGCGCCGCCGGGCCGGTTTCGCATGTGCGGGCGGCTCCGTAACGTCTGCCCTCCCTCCGCTGCCACCGGTCGCCGCCCGTGCCTTTCGACGCCCTCTCCGACGCCTCCGGCGACGCCGCCCCCGACGCGCCGCGCGGCACGGGGGAGGTGGACGGGGCTGCGCACGGCGTCGTGCCGACGGGGTGGACGGGCCTGCCGCCGCGCGCGGCGACGTTCCGATCGCCGCTCAACCGCCTCGAACCGCGCGAGACGCTGCGCGCCGAGCAACTCGCCGACCGCGCGAGCGCCCGCCTTCGCGCCGCCCTCGGCCCCGCTGCAGCCGTCGCAACCGGCACCGCGCACGGGGCCGCCGCCGTGATGGCCGAGCACACGCGCTACGTCGACGGGTTCGCGCTCCACCTGTCGCTGCGGCAGTCCGCCGCCGCCGCTGCCACATCCGCCGACGCGCCGCGCATCGTTGGGGAGGACGCGGACGGAGCGATGCTCTGCCTGCTCGGTGCGCTGCTCGACGTCCTCGGCGCCGCGCCGCACGCCGTCGCCATCGAGACGACCGTCCCCGACGCACTCGCCGACGTGCGGCTCGTGGCCGTGGCCGTTGCACTTGCCCGTGCCGTCGCGCCGGATCTGCCTGTGGCGCATCACGCCGCCGCCGCGCGGGCCGCCGTGGAATCCGTCCTCGGCATCCCCGTCTCGCTCAGCGACGCCGCCGCGAGCGCCGCCGCCCGCGCGGGCACGCTCGTGCTGAGCGACGCCGCGAGTGGCGAGACGCTGCCGCTCGACGTGCCGACGAGCCTCACGTGGGGCATCGTGCCGACCGGCGAGGCGCGCACCGCCGTCCGCACCGCCGCGCTCGTGCGCCGCGCCGACCGCGCGCGCGAGCACGTGACGGTCGTCTCGCGGCCCATCGCGTCGCTGCGCGAGGTCGAACACGAGGAACTCGCCGCCCTCCTCGACGCCGCCCTCCCGCGCCACCGGACGGCCCTCGCGTACCTCGTCGGCGAGAACCGGCGCGTGCAGCGCTTCGTGGCGGCCCTCCGCACCGGCGACGCGCAGATGATGGGCGCGATCCTCGCCATCAGCGCCCGCGCGCGCAACGACTGGGCGGGCCTGACGCGCGCCGAACGCGCCGCCCTCGACGCCCTCGACGCCCGCACCGGCGACGGTGTCCTCGGCGCCGCCGACGTCGGCCACGCCCGTGCGCTCCTCGTCCTCGCCCACCCCGCCGCCCTCGCCGCCGCCCTCACCGCCGCCGCCGATGCTCTCGGTGCGGTGCGCGAGGATGCGCTCGTGGTGTGAGGGTGGGTGGCGCGACGACGGAACGGTGCGATGGCGGACGACGGACGGCGTGACGACCGATGGTAGAGACGCATCGGCGATGCGTCTCTACGCCCGCCCCGTGGCCCGACGGGCGCCGGACCCACCGCCGACCTGCCCCGCGCGTGCGGTACCTTGGCCGCCTCCCCCTGCCCCGCCGTTCTCCCCGACCCGATGACCTTCGACCTCGCCGCCGCCACCGCCCGCGTCGCCGAAGCCAGTGCCTTTGCCACCCGCGTGCGCGACGAGGTCGGGCGCGTCGTCGTCGGGCAGGCCGACCTCATCGAGCGGCTGCTCGTCGGGCTCGTCGCGGGCGGGCACGTGCTGCTCGAAGGCGTGCCGGGCCTCGCCAAGACGCTCGCGGTGTCGAGCCTCGCCGCCGCGCTCGGCGCGCCGTTCCAGCGCATCCAGTTCACGCCCGACCTGCTGCCCGCCGACCTCACCGGCACGCTCGTCTACAACCAGCAGACCGGGGGCTTCTTCATCCGCAAGGGGCCGGTGTTCACCAACATCCTGCTCGCCGACGAGATCAACCGCGCCCCGGCGAAGGTGCAGTCGGCACTCCTCGAGGCGATGCAGGAGCGGCAGGTGACGATCGGGGAGACGACGTATCCGCTCACCGAGCCGTTTCTGGTTCTCGCCACGCAGAACCCGGTCGAGCAGGAGGGGACGTACGCGCTTCCGGAGGCGCAGGTCGACCGCTTCATGCTCAAACTCAAGGTCGGCTACCCGACGCGCGACGACGAACTCGAGATCCTCCGCCGGATGGCGCGCACCGAGGGGCAGCCCGCGGCGACGGCGGTGACGACGCCCGAGGAGGTGCTCGCGGCGCGGCGCGTGCTCAACGACCTCTACGTCGATCCGCGCGTCGAGGCGTACGCCGTCGATCTCGTGATCGCCACGCGCAGCCCGGCGCGCTACCGCCTGCCCGCCCTCGCGCCGCTGCTCGCCTTCGGCGCCAGCCCGCGCGCCACCATCGCCCTCGCCCTCGGCGCCCGCGCCATCGCCTTCCTCGCCGGCCGCGCCTACGTGACGCCCGACGACGTCCGCGCCGTCGCCCACGACGTGCTCCGCCACCGCCTCGTGCGCACGTTCGAGGCCGAAGCCGAGGACGTCTCGACCGACGACCTCGTCCAGCAGATTCTCGACGCCGTCGAGGTGCCGTAAGCCGGAGGATCGGGGTTGGGGAAGCGGGGATTGGACGGTTCGAGCCGTCCGGGAGGCCGGGGGCCGACACCCGCGGCTTCGACCGGCTCGGCCCCCGCTCCGTGTGCTGAGGCGAATGCGCCTGCACGTCGCCCCGTCCCCCCATCCCCCATATCCACTCCCCAATACCCCTCCCCCCATGCCCCGACACGAGCGCAAGGTGATGCGCAAGGACTCCGTGCCCCTGCCGTTCGTCGTCGAGGTGCTGCGCGATCGCATCGGGGTCGATGTCGAGGCACTTAACGACGTGCCGCTCGAGTCGCGGGTGCTCGTCGAGCGCAATTTGCACCGGCCCGGCCTCGTGCTCGCGGGCTACGACGAGCTCTTCCAGCACCAGCGCATCCAGGTGCTCGGCAACACCGAGGTGCGCTTCCTCACGCACTTCGAGAGCGCCGACGAACGCACCCGCGTCTTCGAGCGGCTCGTCGGCTTCGACGTGCCCGTCGTCTTCCTCACCGCCGGCAACACCCTCGACGCCGACCTCGTCGCCCTCGCCACCGCGCGCGGCATCCCGGTGCTCACCACCTCGTGCGCGACGACGGTCTTCATGACCAAACTCGGCGACTTCCTCGAAGACCAGTTCGCGCCGCAGACGAGCGTCCACGCCTCGCTCGTCGATGTCTACGGCTGCGGCCTGCTGCTGATGGGCCGCAGCGGCATCGGAAAGAGCGAAATCGCCCTCGACCTCGTCGAACGCGGCCACCGCCTCGTCGCCGACGACGTGGTGATTGCGACGCGCAAGACCGACCTCGTCATCGGCACCGGCACCGATCTGGTGCAGCACTTCATGGAGATTCGCGGCCTCGGCCTGATCGACGTGCGCTCGATGTTCGGCATCCGAGCGATTCGATTCCAGAAGCGGATCGAGATTGTGGTGCAGATGATGCAGTGGAACGACGACGACGAGTACACACGATTGGGGATGGTCGACGACACGTTCGACCTGCTCGGCGTGCCGCTTCCGCTCGTCAAGCTGCCGATCACGCCGGGCAAGAACGTGACGGTCATCTGCGAGGTCATCGCCATGAACTACCTGCTCCAGCACTACGGCTACGACGCCGCCGAGGTCTTCGCCAAGCGCCTCGCCGATCAGATCCGCACGAAAGGCCGCACGCCCGGCCCACCCCTCCGCGCGACCGAATATTTCGAAGGCGACCTCGAATGACGGCCGCCGACGGACGGCGCCTGCGCCCGGACTTCACGTAACAGACGAAGCCCCCGACCGCGCGCCCCTGCGGCGGAGGAGGGTCCGGGAGCCACCGGGGATGCCGCCCGGCCGTGCCTTCGGCTCCGATAGCGTGGACACGTAAGCGGTTGCGTTTCCACATCTTGCGAGAAGGCGGCCCCGGCGACTTGACGACGGCCCTGCGTTGCACTATCGTCACACGAGACCGCCGGACGCCCCGCCGCCCCGACCGCGTCTCCCTCCACGGCCCTCTCCCGGCCGCCCCCTCCGACGACCGGCCGCCCACGACGGTCCTGCGCACCCCGCTCCGGCACCCGCGCAGGGTTCTTCGCTCCGGCCCATCCCCGCCTGCGAGATGCCGCGCTTCCAGTTCTTCGTCTTCGACCACGACGCCCACGTCTTCGTCGAGGCGCACCCCGCGCGCCGCCGCCGCGCCGCGACGGGCATCGCCACCGCCGTCGCCGTCTTCGCGCTCGCCGGGGGCGCCGTCGTCGGCCTCGACCGGCTCGAAACGACGCCCGAGGAGGCCCGGCTGGCCGCCGAAGGGGTCGCCCTCCGCAGCCAGCTCGCCCTCGCGCACCTGCGCCTCGACACCTTCGAGCGCGAACTCGACACCTTGCAGGCCCGCGACGCCCGCCTCTACCGCACCGTGTTGCAGGCGCCCGACGTGCCCGGCGCCGTCCTCCAGCTCGGCGTCGGTGGCGCCGATGCGTACGCCTACACCGGCGCCTTCGCGCCGCCGACGGCCCTCGCGCTCCGCATCTCGGGCGAGACGATGGACCGCATCGAGCGCCGGATCGCCCTGCAGAGCGCCAGCTACCGCGCCCTCGGCTCCCTCGCCATCGCCCGCGACGCGCGCCTCGACGCCCTCCCCGCGCTCGTCCCCGCCGACGGCGAGATCGTGTCGGGCTTCGGGCGCCGCCGCCACCCGATCCTCGGCGTCGTCCACGCCCACAGCGGCGTCGACATCGCCCTGCCCATCGGCTCCGCCGTCAACGTCACCGCCGACGGCGTCGTCGAGAGCGTGACGCAGTCGAGCAGCTACGGCCTCGTCATCGACGTCGCCCATCCGGCCTCGGGCTACGTGACGCGCTACGCGCACCTCTCGGCCAGCCTCGTGAAGGCGGGCGAGGCGGTCGCGCGCGGGCAGCAGATCGCGCGCAGCGGCAACAGCGGGCGCTCGACCGGCCCGCACGTCCACTACGAGGTCCGCACCCTCCACGCGGGCGGCACCGACGAGGCCCTCGACCCGCTCGGCTTTTTCGGCGAGCACCTGACGGCCAGCCAGTACCGGACGCTCCGCACGCAGCAGGACGCGCCCCACCTCGCCCCCGCGTCGCTCGACTGAGCCGCGCGCTGCCGGGCAGAACACCGATCGATGTCGGCAACGCGCGGCTGCCACGTCGGCGCGACTGCCCGCTAACAGTTTCTCGCTCTGACTTTGAGGAAAAGCGGCGGGGAAGCGGGGGCGGCGGCGATTTTCCACGCGGCACCTGCAACCGGGCCGCACGGACGTGGTACCGCGCCCTCCCATCCCGATTTCGGGCCTCTCACGCCCACGCCTGCCCGACCTGCCCCGCCAATGTACTGGACCCTCGAACTGGCCTCGTATCTCGAAGACGCCCCGTGGCCTGCCACGAAGGACGAGCTGATCGACTACGCCGAGCGCACCGGCGCCCCGTTTGAGGTCGTCGAAAACCTCCAGACGATCGAGGACGACGGCGAGCCGTACGAGAGCATCGAAGAGGTGTGGCCGGACTACCCGTCGGGCGACGACGACTTCTACTTCTCCGAGGAGGAGTGACCCGCCGCGGGCGCGGCGCTGCCCGCGCGCTTCGGAGCGTGCTGCTGCTCGCCGCCGCCGCCGTCTCGCCCCACACGGCACGTGCCCAGCCGACGCTCGACAGCGCCCGCGTCGTCGAGGTCCGCCTCGACGGGCCGCGCGTGCTCCCGGACGAAGTGCTGCGCGCGACGCTCCGCACGCGTCCGAACCGTCAGTTCCTCGGCCTCCCCGGCGCCACGTGGTGGCTGTGGCTGTACCGGACCGGCGCCAGCGACCGCCTCGGGCGCCTCGGCGACGCGATGCAGACGCTCGGCGAGCCGCCCGCGCGCATCGACCGCGCCACCCTCGCCCTCGACGCCGAGCGCCTCGCCACCCTCCTGCGGCAGGAAGGCTACCGCCGCGCCGACGTCGAGGCCCGCGTCGACTCGCTCGGCCCGGACCGCGTGCGCGTCGTCTTCCGCTACGACACCGGGCCGGTCGCGCGGTGGCGACGCGTGCTCCTCACCCTCAGCGGCGACGGCGCCACCGACGACGGCCTCGCCGCGCGCCTCGCCACCCGCTCGCTCCTCAGCCCCGACACGGCCCCGCGCCCGGACACCGCGCGCGGCTTCTCCGGCCTCGCCTTCCGCCCCGCCGACGACCGCTACTCCGAAGCCCTCCTCGTCGAAGAGCGCCGCCGCGTCGTCGCCGCGCTCCGCGAGAACGGATACGCCGCCGCGACGCGAGACTCGGTCCGCGCCTTCGTCTTCCCCCTCCCCACTCCTGCCGCAAGCGACAGCACAGGCGCCGATCTCGGGGCGCGTTACGACCTCGTGCTCCGCGTCGCAACCGGGCCGCGCGTGCGCATCGGGGGCGTCGAGGTGCAGGTGACGGGGCCGGAGGCCGCCGCGCCGCCGCGCGGCGAGCGCAGCGGCGAGGCGCCGCTCGACCGCATCGTCGCGCTTCGGGGCGAGCGGCGGCTGCGGGCGTCGTTCGTCGAGGGTCGACTCGGCGTGGCGCCGGGCGACGCGTTCCGGCAGTCGGCGCTCGTCGAGACCAAACGGCGCCTCGACGCGAGCGGCGTCTTCTCGTTCACCGACATCGCCCCGCTCTGGCGCGACACCGTGCGTTTGGGAGGCGACCTTTACCTGCCGCTCCGCCTCGACCTGCGCACGCGCCCGCGCCACACGCTCCGCGCCGAGACCTTCGCCCAGCAGCGCGCCGGCGGCGACGCCGACGCCCAGCTCGGCACCGGCCTCGCCGTCACCTACGAGAACGCCGACCTCTTCGGGCGCGCCGAGGCGTTCCGCGTCCGCGCGGGCGTGCAGGGCGCCACCGACCCCGGCGCCGCCCTCTTCGGCTCGCGCGAGGCCGAGGTCTCCGTTTCCCTCACCACGCCCTACGCCGCGTTTCCACTCCAGCGCCTCGACCGCGCCGTGCCGCTCGGCGTGCGCACGACCGTCGCGGCGAGCCTGCAAGCGGCGCGGCGCGAGGAGCTTCGCCTCGTCGTCCGCAGCCGCGCGACGGCCCGCCTGCGCTACGAGCTTCCGCACTCGGCGGCGACGGTTTCGCTCGTCGATGTGATCGACGTGTCGCTCTCGAACCCCGACACCCTCGGCGGCTTCACGCGCGTCTTCCTCGACCGCCTCCCCGGCGGATTCGCGGGGCCGGAGCGCGAACGGCTGCTCGAAGACTACACCCGCCCGCAGGTCTCGACCGCCCTCCGCTACACCCTCCGCCACACGACCGCCCACCCGCTCCGCCGCGACGCCGGACGCGCCGACGAGGTGTCGATCGCCGTCGGTGGCTATGTGGAGGCGCTTTTAGACCGGTTCGTCTTTTCTCCCGGCGCCTCGACCGGCGTGCTGCCGGGGCCGGGCGGCGGCCAGCTCGTCTACCGCCCGTACCTGCGCGGCACCGTCGATGTGCGGCGCTTCCGGACGGTTCGCCCCGGAACCGTCGTCGCCGGGCGCGTGGCGGTGGGGGTCGCCCTTGCGACGGGGGCGTCAGGACTCGTGCCGTTCGACCAGCGCTTCTTCGCGGGCGGCGCGACGAGCGTGCGCGGATGGGGCCTGCGCGAACTCGGGCCGGGGGCGGTGCGCGCCGGGCGCGGGCAGGTGCTCAACGTGGCCGGCGGCGACGTGCGGATCGAGGCCAGCGCCGAGGCGCGGCGCGTCGTCGTGCCCCTGCTCTTCGGCGCCGAGTGGATCGCGGCGGGATTCGTCGACGCGGGCAACGTCTGGTTCGGGCCGCGCAACCCCGGCCTCCCCGACGCCCCCGAGCGCCGCGACGGACGCTTCCGCGTGCCCGCCTTCGCCCGCCAGATCGCCGTCGGCAGCGGCGGCGGCCTGCGGATCGCGTGGCAGTACCTCGTCGTCCGCCTCGACGCCGCCGTGCGCGTCGCCGACCCCGCCGACGCAGGCGCCTTCCCCGATGGCGTGCGTCCGACGCTGCACTTCGCGCTCGGGCACTCGTTCTGACGCGGCACGAGGCGTCTCTACAGTGCCGGATTCAGGCCGGACGGCCCGCTCATCCCACCGATTCAAGCCACGCAGGCAGGTCGGCGAGGCGGTCGAGGCGCCCGAACGAGCGGTCGGTGAGCGCGTCGTCGGCGACGACTTCGTGCGCCCACGTCGTGTGGTAGGGGATGTGGACGGCGGCGCCCCCGGCGTCGAGCACGGGCAGAACGTCCGAGCGGAGCGAGTTGCCGACCATCAGGAAGCGCTCGGGCGCCACGCCGAGGCGCCGCATCATCCGCGCGTACGTGCGGACGTCCTTCTCCGAGAGCACCTCGACGGCGTGGAAGGCATCGCCGAGGCCCGACCGCGCGAGCTTGGTCTCCTGGTCGAGCAGGTCGCCCTTGGTGACGAGCGCGAGCCGGTGCGTGCCCGCGAGCGTTTCGATGGCTTCGGCGACGCCGTCGAGGAGGACGACCGGGTGGTGGATCATCTCGCGCCCGAGGTCGAGGATCTTCTGGATCTCAGCGCCCGTGACGCGCCCGCCGGTGAGTTCGACGGCGGTCTCGACCATCGACAGCAGGAAGCCCTTGATGCCGTATCCGTAGTGCTGCAAGTTGCGGATCTCCGCCTCGGCGAGGCGCGCGCCGATGGCCTCGGGATCGTCGTGGTGGGCGGCGAGGAGATCGCGGAAGGCGGCCTGCGTGGCGACGAAGATGGTTTCGTTGTGCCAGAGCGTGTCGTCGGCGTCGATGGCGACGAGGTCGAAGGACATCGGGAGCGGGGAGGAAGCGGCGCCAAAGGTAGCGACGGCGCGAGCGGGCGGCGGCAGTGGCACTCCCGGCGCGCCCGGCGCCCGATCCAACGGCCCGCGCGCACGTTGACCCACGCTGCATCCCTCCCCGCCCGACCCCGTCCCCGATGAAACGCGGCACCCTGCTCGACCTCACCATCACCGATTTCGCCGACCGCGGCAAGGGCTTCGCCCGCATCGACGCCGCGGACCGGCCGGAGGGCGCGGGCGGTCTCGTGGTGTTCGTGCCCGGCGCCGTGCCGGGCGACCGGATGCGCGTCGAGGTGCTGCGCGCGAAGAAGCGGCACGTCGAGACCCGTGTCGTGGAGCTGTTCGAGGCGTCCAACCTGCGGGTCACGCCGCCGTGCCCGTATGCCGACGACTGTGGCGGCTGCAAGTGGCAGCACGTGGACTACGACGCGCAGCTGGCGATGAAGACGCGGTCGGTGGCGAGCGCGCTCCGCCGTCCGAGCGCCGGGGCCGGGGCGCCTGCGCTCACCGCGCCCGAGATGCCCGAGGCCGAACCGGCGATTCCGTCGCCTCGGCGGTTCTTCTACCGCAACAAGATGGAGTTCTCGTTCTCGTCGGAGCGCTGGCTGACGGCGCGTGAGGTCGCGTCGGGGGAGGCGTTCGACCGCGGGTTTGCGCTCGGCCTCCACGCGCCGGGGTCGTTCGCGCGCGTGCTCGATCTCCACGAGTGCCACCTGCAGTCGCCGCTCTCGGCCGCCATCGTCAACCGCGTCCGCGATCTCGCGCAGTCCGAGGGGTGGGCGCCGTACGACCAGCGCCAGCACACGGGATGGCTGCGCCACCTGCTCATCCGCCACGGCGAGCACACCGGCGAGACGCTCGTCGCGCTCGTGGTGACCGAGTGGGACGAGGACCGCATCGCCCGCGTCGCCGACCTGCTGCGCGTGGAGTTTCCGGCGCTGTCGGCAGAGGAGATCGCGGCCGGCCTCGACGGCAACAGACCGCCGGTCGGGATACAGACGCATCGGTCGGAAGCGCTCGAAATCGACGGCCAGCGACCCGCTTGCGCGTCCGCTGCCGGGCGCGGGCGGCGTGACGACATTCGTCGCCATCATCCACGACGGCGTCGGGCCGACGGCGCTCGACGCGCGGACGGAGACCGTCTTCGGTCCGGGCGTGCTCCACGACCGCATCGGCGATCTGTCGTTCGAGATTGCGCCGAACGCCTTCTTCCAGACCAACACGCGCGGCGCCGAACTGCTCTACCGCCTCGCCATCGACGCGGCGGAGCTTCGGCCCGACGATCTCGTCTACGACCTCTACTGCGGAGCGGGGACGATCTCGCTGTCGATTGCGCCGCACGTCCGGCACGTCGTCGGGGTGGAATTGGTGCCGGAGGCCATCGCCAACGCCCGCGCGAACGCCGTCCGCAACGACATCCCCAACACGACCTTCGTGGCCGGTGACATGCTGCGCGTGTTCACGCCCGCCTTCGTCGCCGAGCACGGCGCGCCGGACGTGCTGGTTCTCGACCCGCCGCGCGCGGGCGTCCATCCGAAGGTCATCGACGAGATCGCGCGCCTCGCGCCCTCGCGCATCGTCTACGTCTCGTGCAATCCGCAGACGCAGGCCCGCGACCTCGCCCTCCTCGACGCCGCCGCCCCCGGCGCCTACCGCGTCGACCGCATCCAGCCCGTCGACATGTTTCCGCACACCGACCACGTCGAAACCGTCGTGCGCTTGACGCGGGTCGCGGGGTGATGGCGACCTCTCAGGTCCCCACAGCCGACAGGTCCGGACCGAGCGCCCGGCCCCCGGCGCGTGCATCTTCACCCGAGGAGCCGCGTAGCCCAACCCCTTCGTTTCCCATCGTTTCGATGAACCGTCTCCGCGTCGGCGCCCCCCGCGCCGCGATCTTCCTCGGCCTCGGCGGCGTCCTCGCCGCAAGCGCCGCCCTGCCCGCCTGCCGCTCGTCCGACGACACGACGAGCGCCGAGGCGCCGGCAACGCCCGAGCGCGGCGTCGTCACCAAAGTCTCCGAGGTCGCGCCCGGACGCTTCGTCATCGACGACGAGAGCGTCGTCGACGGCCCGACGCGCGTGCAGGTGCAGCGCCTCGACGGCACCCGGACGATGGTCGATTCGCCCGAATCCTTCGCCGCCCTCCTCGCGCCCCTCGACACGCTCCGCGCCTACGACGCCGCCACGGGCGCGCAGACGCCCACGCCCGATGCCTCCGGCGGCGGCGGGTCGTGGGACGACGGCAAGGCGCCCAGCGTCGGCGACGCGCCGCGCAGCGCCGACGGCACCTCGTGGGCCGTGCCGGCGGCGGCGATCGGCCTTCCGCTCGGCGTCGTGCTCGCGCAGACGATGGCGATGCCGCTCTGGCACCCGCCCGCCTACGCCAGCGTCGCCAGGCGCGGATCGGACGCCCTCGCCTACCGCACGCCTGCCGTGCGCGACTCGACGCGCCGCCGCGGCGGCATGATCGCCGGGATGATCCTGCTCGGACGGATGCCCTACGGCGCCCGGCAGGCCGTCTCGATGCGCGGCGCCCGCGCGAGCGCCCGTGCCACGCCGCGCGCCTCCTCGCCCTCGCGCGGACGCGGCGGCTTCGGCCGCAGCTGGGGCGGAAGTGGAGGCTGAGCGGTGTCGATTCCCACCTCCGACGCATCGCTGGACGGCACGCCGCATCCGCTGCGCCTGCGTCCGCTCGCGCGCCTGACGCCCGACGCCCTCGACGCCGCCGGGTGGGGCTGGATGGCAAGCGAAGCGGGCGTCGACTACCTCGCCGACCACGCCCTCGACGTCTCCGAGGCCGACGCCGACGCCCTGGAGGCCGCCGCCAACGACGTCTACGACCGCTTGGTCGAGGCCGCCGATCTCGTCATCGAGAGCAAGGCGCTCGCCACGCTCGGCATCCCGGCGAGCCTGCACCGCCTCATCGAGGCGACATGGGCCGACGACCGGCACTGGCACGTCCTCGCCCGCTTCGACTTCTCCGGCGGCCTCGACGGCACTGCGCCGCGCCTGCTCGAATGCAACGCCGACACGCCGACGTGCATCCCCGAGACCGCCGTCGTGCAGTGGGCGCAGGCCCGCGCCGCCGGGCACGCCGACGCCGCGCAGGTCAACGCCCTCTTCGAGCGGCTGTCCGAAAACCTCGGACGCTGGCGCGCGAAGTGGCCCGACCTCGACGCCACGATCGCCGTCGCCTACGTCCGCGACGCCGGGGAAGACGCGCTCAACGCCCACGTCGTCGCCGAGGCCGCGCGCGAGGCGGGGTTCACGTTTGCCGCCGCCGTGCCCATCGACACCCTCACGATCTCGCCGGGCGAAGGCGTCTTCGTGCCGACCGGCGAGGAGGGTGAGGGCGCGTGGACGCGCTGCGACTTCGTCTACAAGTTCGTGCCGTGGGAGTGGATCGCGTGGGACGAGCCCGAGCTTCTCGCGCTTCTGGAGGGCCTGATCCTCGGCGGCACCACCGCTGTTGCCAACCCGCCGTACGCGCTCGTGCTGCAATCCAAAGCCCTCCTCGCCGACGCGTGGGCGCTCCACGAGGGCCATCCGAACCTGCTCCGCACGCACCGCTCGCCGTTCCGCGACCCGGCGGGGACGGTCGAGAAGGTGATCTTCGGGCGCGAGGGCGCGAACGTGCGCATCGAGAGCGCGGGCGGGCGCATCGTCGAGGAGTCGGGCGGCGACTACGGCGACCAGCCCGCCGTCTTCCAGACCTTCGCCCCGCTCCCCGCCGACGACGCCGGACGCCGCTACCAGGCCGGCGTCTTCTACGCCCACGAAGCCTGCGCGCTCGGCATCCGCCGCGGCGACGGCCTCATCCTCGGCGACACGGCGACGTTCGTGCCGCATCTGGTTGGGGATGGATGATTGGGGGGGATTGGAAGGTCGTTGGTCGTTGGTGGGACGGCGTTGCAGCGGGCAGGGGCGCAGGCATCGGGTGCAGGTAGCGCGCCGCGCGGGTTGGGGGACGAACCTGTCAGGTCCACCTGACAGGTCTGGCGCCGCGCACGGGCGCAACGGGCGAGGCGGCGGGGCGTACGTTGCCTCTCCCGACTCACCTGCCCCGCTCCGATGCTCCCGATGTACTGGATCGCGTTCCTCGTCGGCGGTACGTTCGTCGCCCTCTCGCTCGTCGGCGGCGGGCACGATACGGGCGGTGGGGGGGGCGGGCACGATTTCGCGGGCGACGCGGGCCCTGGCGATCTCGACGGCGGGGGGCACGACTTCTCGGGCGATGCCGATCACGGCGACGTGGCCAGCCACGGAGGCAGCGCCAGCGGGGCCGGGCCGGGCCTCGCCGACCTGCTTTCGCTGCGCTTCGGCTTCCTCTTTGCCGCCTTCTTCGGCCTCACCGGCCTCGCCCTCACCTACCTCGGCGATGAACCGGGCATCTACGGCGCGCTCGTGGCCGTCCTCGTCGGCCTCGTCGTCGGGCTTGGAGGGAACGTGACGCTGCGGCGCTTCACCGAGGAGCGCGTGTCGAGCGAGGTGCGCCCCGAAGACCTCATCGGGCGGACGGCGCGGGTGACGGTGCCGATGTCCGGCGCCTCGCGCGGGACGGTTCGGGTCGTCTCGCAGGGCAGCGTCGTGATGCTTCCCGCGCGCGTCGTGGCGGGCGACGAGTCCTACCGGCAGGGCGAAGAGGTGGTGATCGTGCGGATGGACGGCCGCACCGCCGAGGTCGTCCGCCCCGGCCCTGCCGACGATGCCCCGGACGCCTCCGAGGCCGTCCACGCGCCGCGCGTGCGGGCCTGAAGCGCAGCCATCGGATCCTCCCGAGTCCGCAAATCCGCTGCCCGCCGTCACATCGCCTGCAGGCGCGCGTACCATCGACTCTACGACTCACACCGCCTCCTCCATGACAACCGCCCTCATCATCGCCGCTGTGCTCATCCTCGGCATCTTCGTCGTGATCGGGCTGATCAAGGCGAACCTGTTCATCAGCCAGCCCAACGAGGTCCTCATCTTCTCGGGCCGCAACCGCCGCCTCGCCGACGGCAGCACGGTCGGCTACCGCATCATCAAGGGCGGACGCGGCTTCCGGATTCCGATCATCGAGAAGGTCGCCCGCCTCGACCTGACGACGATTCCGATCGACCTGACCGTCTCGAACGCTTACTCGAAGGGCGCCATTCCGCTGCAAGTTCGGGCTATCGCCAACGTCAAAGTGGCCGCCATCGAGCCGGAGCTGAACAACGCGGTCGAGCGCCTGCTCGGCAAGAACCGCGAGGAGGTCATGATGATCGCCAAGGAGACGCTCGAGGGCAACCTGCGCGGCGTGCTCGCCCTCCTCACGCCGGAGGAGGTCAACGAGGACCGCTTGAAGTTCGCCAAGGAGCTTCTCGACGAGGCCGACAACGACCTCTCGGCCCTCGGCCTTGCAGCTCGACACGCTCAAAATTCAGTCGATGGACGACGACCGCGGCTACCTGAACGCCATCGGTCGGCAGCAGACGGCGATGGTGATCGCGGCGGCGGAGGTCGTCGAGGCCGAGCGGATGGAGCAGGCGCGGACGGCGCAGGCGCGGGCCAACAAGGCCATCGCGGAGGCCGAGAACGAGGTGCGCATCGTCAAGGCGCAGCTGTCGGCGCGCTCGCAGGCCGAAGAGGCCCGCGCGGGCGTGGCGGCGCAGATCGCGCAGGCGCAGGCGCAGCAGGAGCTTGCCGAGCAGGAAATCCAACTGTCGATCAAGCGGCAGCGCGCCGAGATCGTCGTCGTCGCCGAGGCCGAGCGCGAGGCCGCCGAGGCGCGGGCGAAGGGCGAGGCGGCGCGGGTCACCGAGGCCGGCAACGCCGAGGTCGAGGTGCTGCGCCTGAAGCTTGCCGTGTGGAAAGAAGCGGGCGCAGACGCCGAGCGCCTGTTCCTGCTCCAGATGCTCCCCGAAGTGCTCCGCGAAGTCGTCCGCCCGGTCGACAACCTGCGCATCGACAAGATCACGGTCGTCGACAGCGGCGGCTCGGGCGGCGGCGTGCCCGCGGTCATGCGGCAGATCGCGGGCGCTACGCCCGCGCTCTTCGAGAGCCTCAAAACCTCGACCGGCGTCGACATCGCTGCCCTTCTCAGCGGCACGTCAAGCCCGTCCAACGACGCGCCGCGCATCGCCGCGCCCGCGCCTCCGACCTCCGCGTCGTGACCGTGCGCGCCGCTCTCGCCAGCGCTGCGAGCGCCCTGCTGCTCGCCGCCTGCGCCGCCCCCGACCGGGCCGCGCCGGGCGCTGCGTCCGGCTCCGGGTCGTCCGCCGATGTCCTGCCCGTCGACTCCGTCGCCTCCGGTCGGCCCGATTCGACCGACCCCGACACCACCGCCGATGAGGCTCCGTTCGAGGGCACGACCGCGCGCGTCGAGATCGGCGGCGTGGATGGGGCGCCCGGCGGGTCGGAGCTGCTGGACGTGCGCACCGCGCGCCACGACGCGTTCGACCGGATCGTGTTCGAGTACGTCGGCACCGGCCGACCGGCGGTCTATGCCGGGTACGAGGCGTCGCACGTCGCGTGCGGCTCGGGCGATGCCGTGGCGGTCGAGGGCGCGGCGACGCTCGTCGTCTCGATGCGCCCGGCGCGGGCACACACCGAAGCGGGCGAGGCGACGGTTTCCCGTCTCCCTGAGACGCCGCGCCTGCCATCGGTGCGCGCCCTCCGCATGACCTGCGATTTCGAGGCCGATGTGACGTGGGCCGTCGGCGTCGCCGCGCGCCGCCCGTACCGCATCACGACCCTCGCCTCGCCCACACGCGTCGTCGTGGACGTGCAGCATTGATCGCCGCGCGGACGCCGTTTCTTGCCTCTCCTCCAACCTCCTCCCGACGACAATGCCATTTGGACGCACCTGGGATGCGTGGATCGCCGATTACGCGCAGAGCCACCAGAACCCCGTCAACCGCGCGACGCACACCGTCGGCATCCCGATGATCGCGCTCTCGGTGCCGCTTCTGCTGGCGGCGCCGTTCGTCAAATCCGTCCGCAAACCCGCCGCCGCGCTCTTCGTCGGCGGCTGGGCGCTGCAGTTCGTCGGGCACGCCGCCGAGGGCAAGCCGCCCGAGTTCCTCAAGGACTGGCGCTACCTCTTCGTCGGCCTGCGCTGGTGGGCGGCGAAGGTGCGTGGAAAGGCGTGAGGCGGTGCCGCCCCTCCCGCGTGTGGGGGGACCTCGTGCTGCACCTGACGGCGCCGGGGGCGGCGGATGGGGGCGGGCCGGGGTGCAGCGGAGACGCCACATGCGGCGTCTCTACAGGATTCACATTCGACTCGATGGCTCGATGACGTACGACGCCTTTTCCGATCTGGGGCCTGAACTCGCCGCCACGCGGCGCGTGCTCGAAGGCCTGCCCGCCGACCGCTTCGACTGGCGCCCGCACCCGCACTCGTGGACGCTCGGCGAACTGGCCACGCACATCGCGCGGTTGCCGCTGTGGATCGCGATGACCGCCGAGCGCGACACGCTCGACCTCGCCACGCTTCCGCCGCCCGGCACGCCGCACGCGACGCCCGAGGCCGTCCTCGACGCCTTCGACGCGTCGAGCGCCGCCGCGCAGGCTGCCGTCGCGGCAGGCATCGACCTCACCGCGCCGTGGACCCTTCGGCGCGGCGAGCGCGTCGTCGCCACGATGCCGCGCGGGACGTCGCTCCGCGCCAACGGCATCAGCCACCTCGTCCACCACCGCGGGCAACTCACCGTTTACCTGCGCCTGCTCGACCTGCCCGTCCCCGGCCTCTACGGCCCGTCCGGCGACGACCTGCGCGCGGCGCGCCGGTGAGGCGACCGGACCTCGATCCCTCCGTCCACACCTCTCTGCCCGTTCGATGGTCGGCGACACGCCCCCACCCCCTCCGGCCCGCGTCTACCGCGGCGACGGCATCGATGTGCTCTGGGAGCCGCGCTTCTGCATCCACCACGCGGCCTGCGTGCGCGGCCTCCCCGGCGTCTTCCGCCCCGGCGAGCGTCCGTGGATCGCGCCCGAGAACGCGCCCTCGGCCGACGCGCTCGCCAACGTCGTGCGCCGCTGCCCGACCGGCGCCCTCCACTACGTCCGCACCGACGGCGAACCGTCCGAGCGCGCCCTCTACCTCGCCGCCATGCCCGATCCTTCCGACGCCGCGTCGGTGCTGACCATCACGCCCGCCCGCAACGGCCCGCTCCTCGTCACCGGCGGCGTCCGCGTCGTCGCGGCCGACGGCACGGTGTTGCGCGAGGCCGAACGCGTGGCCCTCTGCCGCTGCGGCGCCTCGAAGACGCAAGCCCTTCTGCGACGGCTCGCACCGCGCCACCGGCTGGACCGACGCGCCGGACGCCCCCGTCCCGCCTCCTCCACCGGCAACGCCGTAAGGGAATTGCTGTGACGGCGCCGCTCAGTCAACGATCTTGATTCGTACCTGCACCCCATCCGGCGAGTCCCGGATCTGGTTGTGGAGGTCGGCTGTGACGGCGAGGTGCTCCAGGGCGCTCAGGGCGAACCGGTTCTCCGGCTCGTACGATCCTTCCCTGAACACCGACAACGTCTGCGCCTTCACCTGTCAGGTCCTCCGACCTGACAGGTGTTTTCCGTTCGAACCTCTCCAGGACGCACGCAGCCTTGCCGCTATCTTGCCGACGCTGTCTTTCTGCTCCAATGCGCCTGCTGCTCGCACTCGTCCTCATCGCCATCCTCACTACCGACGCCGCCCACGCGCAGCGCGGCGCGCAGCCTCGCGCCCAGACGCCTCGGGCGAGCCCGACGATGACGCTGGGCAGCGCCACCGACGGGTTCATGTGGACGTTGCCGCGTGGCCATGTCGTTCAGCGGCGCGACACGTTCCACGACGGCCGCCGGACCGCTCGTCGCGGATGGCTGGGCCGTTCTGCCGGGTCGGCGCCTCGTCACTCTCCAGCGCGGTCGGCTCTCTTCCGGGGCGTCACTTACGGCCTCGGGGATGGACGATCTGATGATCGCCCATTGGACGCTCAACCTCCTTCGCTTTCCCGACGCCAGCATCGTCTTTGACTCCGCCGCCGTCGTCGGCGGGAAGCCGGGCCGCATCCTGCGCTTCGAAATCCCTGGGCCGTCGGAGACATCCGTCTCGTGATCCACCGTGGGGTCTTCTATGTCGTCTACGCAGCACGCGAGACGCACGACCCGCTCGATCCCCGCACCGTCGCCGCGCTCGACGCCTTCCGGCTCGTCGACTAACGCCACCGCGATCCGTCCTCCCCGAACGCACACCGCCCCGCCGCGACGCATCGGTCACGGCGGGGCGGCTGCGGTTGAGGCTGCGGCGGTCAGCCGAGGCCCTTCGCTACGTCGAGGTCGCTGACGGTTTCGGCGACCGGGGCGCCGTCGCCGCTGCCCTTGGGCGCCTTGCCGCTGTCCTTCGTCGTGGCGCCTTCGGTGAGGGCGGTGAGGACGGTCGTGCCGGGGAACTGGCGCACCGAGGCGGTGGCGACGGCGCGGCCCGTGCCCTTGGCCGTCGGGCTCGACTCGTGGACGACGAAGTCGGTGTTCGGGAGCGTGTCGACGAAGGCGTAGGCGGCCTTGGCGGCGCGGCGCATCGACACGTCGGCGTTCTCGCGGAGCGCGTCGACGTTGCGGTCGAACTGGAGCTCGAAGAGGTCGAAGAGGTGCTCGAAGGCGGCGCGGTCCTTCTCGAACTCCGGCCCGTAGGCGCGGCTGCGGAGCTGGTGGTCCATCTTCGAGAGCGCGCACGTGAGCGCCCAGATGAGGATGGCGTTGTCGGCCACGCGGGCCTGCTGCGCCTGCCGCGTCACGATGGCCTCGCGCTCCCACTTGCTCGCCATCTTGAAGTAGTGGCTGTGGTCCTGCACGAGCGAAGCGAGGCGCGCGGCGGCATCGTCGAGGAGCGGATGCACCGGTCCGACGGCGGGCGCCGACGGCTTGACGCCGAGGAAGAGCTGCAGGCCGAGCGGAATCGCGCGGCGCAGGATCGACGGGGTCGTGCCGTTCTTGACGAGGCGCGCGGCGTTGTCCTGCACGCTCTCGTCGGTGTTCCAGAGGAGCGCGTTCTGGATGCCGAGCATCTGCTCGGCGAGCTGCTTGCCGCCGTAGGCGAAGATGAACGACTGCATCACCTCGTTGGCGCCCTCGACGATCAGGTTGATGCGGCTGTCGCGGAAGATGCGCTCGACCTCGTTCTCGGTCATGTACCCTTCGCCGCCCATGATCTGCATCGCGTCGTTGACGACCCGCCAGCCCATCTCGCGAGCAGAAGACCTTGCAGATCGCCGTCTCGACCATGATGTCGTCGTCGTGGCGGTCGAGCATGCCGGTGGTCATGTAGAGCATCGCGTCCATCGCGTAGCAGTAGCGCGCTCATGCGCGCGATCTTGCGCTTGACGAGTTCGAAGTCGGCGAGCGGGCGGTGGAACTGGAAGCGCGTGCTGCGCCCACTTGGTCGACTGCTCGAACGCCCGCTTCGCCCCGCCGAGCATGCCGGCCGAGAGCGTGCAGCGGCCGTAGTTGAGGCAGGTGAGGGCGACGTTGAGGCCCTTGCCCTTCCTGGTGCAGCAGGTTGGCGCGCGGCACGCGCACGTCGTGTGAAGCGAATGCGCGCCTGCCACGTGCCGCGGATGCCGCACTTGCTGCGGTTCTTCTGGAAGATGTCGACGCCCGGCATGTCCGGCGTGCAGACGAGCGCGGTGACGCGCTCGTCGTCTTGCCCGTCTTGGGATCGGTGACCTGCTGCTTGGCCATCACGGTGAACAGGCCGGCGAGGCGCGCCGCGACGTCGCCCACTTCTTCTCGCCGTTGAGGATGTAGTGCTGTCCGTCGGCGGACAGCTCGCAGCGCGTCTCCTGCCCGCCGGCGTCGCAGCCGACGTTGCGGCTCGCGACAGGCAGAACGCGCTGAGCGTACTCCTTGGCCAGCCTGCGGCAGCCAGCGGCGTCTTCTGCTCGTCGGTGCCGAAGAGCATGATCGCCTTGCAGCCGATCGACTGGTGCGCGCGACACCATCACCGCCGTCGATGCCGCAGGAGCGGCCGATGCGTTCGAGCACGCGGTTGTAGCTGGTGATGCCCAGCCCAGCCGCCGCCGTACTCGCGCGGGGATGGTCATGCCCAGCACGCCGAGGTCGAAGAGGCGCTCGATGGCCCAGTCGGGGATCTCCTGCTCCTGGTCGATCTCGACCGACGGGTGCTCGTGCTTCAGGTACGCGTCGAGCTCCTCGATCAGGCGGTCGGTCTTCTCCTTCTGGTCGGCGGACGGCGTGGGGTAAGGGAAGGCGAGGTCGTAGCGGAAGCGGCCCCAGAAGAGGTTCTTGACGAAGCCCATCGTCGAGGGCTCGGGGCCCATCATGGCCTCGGCGTCCGCGATCATCTTGCGGTCGTTGGCAGAGACGCCCTTGATGTCGGCGAGCGAGGCGGTGGTGGACATGGAAATGGCGGGAAAGGCGAAATGAAGCGGGGAAGCGGCATCGCGGACAGCAGGCCCGCTCGGGGCCACAATGCCAGTCCGGTAGCGCTTCCGGTGGAACGACAGGCAAACGGGGCGCCGACAAACGCTGTTCCTGGGGGGCGGGGTGGGGTGGGATGGTGAGGGTGTGGGTTGGTGAGGGGGAGGCCCAGTCGGGACGCGGGGGTTGAGGAGGCCATCGCGCCGCGTCGCCGCGTCCACACACCCCACGAACCCGCCACCCCGCCTTGCGAACCCGGCGCCGGGGTTGCGTGTAGGAGAGCGCCGAAGGGGAGTAGCCCCCGCCTCACCGGCGGGTCCGCGCATCGTCAGTACGCCTCCGCCGATCGGCTTCACGCCGTGACGCGCCGGGGCCGGGGCGCGGGAAGTCAAGTGCGAGACCTTCGCCGTCCACGTGTGGACGACCCCGCGCGGGCGCTTCGGCGCCGGGCGAGGCGTCGCTGCCGTGCGATGGCGCCGCCCGTTCTCCCTTCGCCCCTCTGGACCGTGGACCGCCTGGCCCGCCGCCCCCTGCCCGTCCGTCGCCCGGCCCGAGTCCCTCTCGGACGTGGCGCGCGGCGGCTGTGGTGCGCGGGCAGCGCGGTCTCCCTCCCGCCCATCCCCACCCTACGCCCGTGGACCTCCTGACCCTCGTCCTCTTCGTTCTCGGCCTCGTGCTCCTCGTCGGCGGTGCCGATGTGCTCGTGCGCGGGGCGTCCAAGCTGGCCCTGTCGGTCGGCCTGACGCCGCTCATCGTCGGGCTCACCGTCGTCGCCTTCGGCACGAGCACGCCCGAGCTGGCGGTGAGCGTGCAGTCGGCGTTTCGCGGGCAGGCGGACCTCGCCTTCGGCAACGTCGTCGGCTCCAACATCTTCAACATCCTGTTCATCCTCGGCATCTCGGCCCTCATCGCGCCGCTCGTCATCTCGCGGCAGTTGATCCGCCTCGACGTGCCGATCATGGTCGGCGCCTCGGTCGGCGTGTTCGCTCTCGGGCTCGACGGCGTGATCTCGCGCGTCGAAGGGGCGGCACTCTTCACCGGGATCATCGTCTACACGGTCTGGCTCGTGCGGCTCGGACGGCGGCAGAGCCGCGAGGCGGCGGCGATTTCGGCCGCCAACGGCGAGGCCTCGGACGCTCCACCGCCGCGCACCGCCGCAGCGCTCGCCATGCAGATCGGCCTCATCGCGGCAGGTCTTGCGATGCTCGTCGTCGGCTCGACCTGGCTCGTCGAGGGCGCGGTCGTGATGGCGCGGTCGCTCGGGATGAGCGAACTCGTGATCGGGCTCACCATCGTCGCCGCGGGCACGTCGCTGCCCGAAGTGGCCGCATCGGTGGTGGCGACGGTGCGCGGCGAGCGCGAGATCGCGGTCGGGAACGTCGTCGGCTCCAACATCTACAACCTTCTCGCGGTCCTCGGCGGATCGGCGCTCGTCTCGCCGTCGGGGATCGGGGTGGCGGAGGGCGCGGCGAGCTTCGACACGCTCATCATGCTGGCGGTGGCGGTCGCGTGCCTGCCGATCTTCTTCACCGGCTTCGAGATCGCGCGGTGGGAGGGGGCGGTCTTCCTCGGCTACTACGTGGCGTACGTGGCCTATCTCGTGCTCACCGCGAGCGACCACGCCCTCCTGCCCGGCTACACGACCGCGCTCGTGTACTTCGCGCTTCCGCTCACCGCGGTCACGCTCGTTGTTGTTGCCGCGCGCGAACTGCGGCGGCGGCGCCTGCTCGGGGCGGGGTGATGGGGATGGGGCCGCAGCGGGCGGGTCTGAGACCCGCCCCTACCGCGCCTCCCCGGCCGCACCCCACGGTCCCGCCGCGCATCCACAGCGCGCCTCCGCGCACGGTCCGTCGCGCATTCCACCGCTCGCTGCCGCGCACGCCGACATCGCCTGCCGACGCGGCCTTCCCACACCGCCTGCTGTCCCTTGCCGCGTCCTCGTCGGCGTGGCATCGTCACAATACGTTTTTCTCTATTCCCTGCCCATGCGCACCCTGATCACCCGCGCCTTCAACCGCTTCGCCCGCTTCGAGGCCGCCAGCGCGGTCCTGCTGCTCGCCGCTGCCCTGCTCGCCTTCGCGTGGGCCAACTCTCCGCTCGCCGACGCCTACACGGCGCTCTGGGCGTTCAAACCGGCCCCATTCCTCGAAGGCGTCGGGATGAACAAGCCGCTCCTGCTGTGGGTCAACGACCTGCTGATGGCCGTCTTCTTCTTCGTCGTCGGGCTCGAGATCAAGCGTGAACTCGTCGGCGGCGAACTCTCGACGCCGCGCAAGGCGATGCTGCCGCTCGTCGCAGCCGTCGGCGGGATGGTGGTGCCGGCGCTCGTCTACCTCGCCTTCAACGCCGGCGGCGCGGGCGCGGCGGGCTGGGGCATCCCGATGGCGACCGACATCGCGTTCGCGCTCGGCATCCTCGCGCTCCTCGGCAGCCGCGTGCCGGTCGGCCTCAAGATCTTCCTCACCGCCGTCGCCATCGTCGACGACATGGGCGCGGTGCTGGTGATCGCGCTCTTCTACACGTCGCAGGTGTCGGTCGTGGCGCTCGGCATGGCGGCGCTCGCGCTCGGCGGCCTGTATGCGCTCAACCGGGCGGGCGTGGTGCGCGTGCCGCTGTACCTGCTCCTCGGGGCCGTGCTGTGGGTGGCCGTGCTGAAGTCGGGCGTCCACGCGACCGTCGCGGGGGTGCTGCTCGCCTTCACGATCCCGGCGCGCGGCGAGGGCGCCCCGCTGCTTCGCCTCGAACATGCGCTCCATCCGTGGGTGGCCTTCGGCGTGATGCCGGTCTTCGCGCTCGCCAACGCGGGCGTGGCGCTCGGCGGCGGCGCAGGCCTCGGCAGCGCGGTGACGCTCGGCGTGGTCGCGGGCCTCGTCGCGGGCAAGGCCGTCGGCGTGCTCGGCGCAGCGCTCGTGGCGCTTCGGGCGGGGTGGAGCGAGCTTCCGGCGGGCGTGACGCGCGGCCACCTCGTCGGCGCGAGCCTGCTCTGCGGTGTCGGATTCACGATGTCGCTCTTCATCGCCACCCTCGCCTTCGGCCCCTCGGTGCTCCTCGACAGCGCCAAGGTCGGCATCCTCATCGCGTCGACGGTCGCGGGCGTGCTCGGCTACCTGGTGCTGCGGCGGCTCCCGGTCGTGGATGTGGAGACGGCGGAGGCGACGGGGTGATGGGGGATCCGGGGCCTCGTCGGTCGTCTGTTGTCGTCGTCCATCGTCCCCACGCCGTAGGTTGGGCACCATCCGTTTGCCCCGTCTCCCCGTGACCGCCTTCCCCGACCGCCTCCGCGCCGCGCAGCGCGCCGCCGGGTCGTGCCTGTGCGTCGGCCTCGACCCCGACGCGCGCGACCTTCCTGCCCGCTACCACGGCCTCGCCGACGACGAGGCCGTCGCCGCGTTCTGCGACGACCTGATCCGCGCGACCGCGCCCGTCGCCTGCGCCTACAAGCCCAACGCCGCCTTCTTCGAGGCCCTCGGCGACCGTGGGCACGCCGTCCTCGCCGCCACGACTCGAGGCCGTCCGCCGCCACGCGCCCCACGCCCTCGTCGTCTACGACGCCAAGCGCGGCGACGTCGGCCACACGGCGGCGATGTACGCCCGCGCGGCCTTCGACACCCTCGGCGCCGACGCAGCGACGGTCGCGCCGTTCATGGGCGCCGACAGCGTGGCCCCGTTCCTCGCGCACGCCGGACGCGCCGCCTTCGTCCTCGCGCGCACCTCGAACCCGTCGGCAGGCGCCGTGCAGGGCCTGCGCGTCGAGGCATCGGGCGATGCACCGGCCGAGCCGCTCTTCCACCGGATCGTCCGCGAGTCGCTCTCGTGGGGCGCGGGCGCGGCGGGCACCGTCGGCTTCGTCGCGGGCGCCACCGACCTCGCGGCACTTTCCGACATCCGCCGCCTCGCCCCCGACGCGCCCCTCCTCGTGCCCGGCGTCGGCGCGCAGGGCGGCGACGCGGCGGCGGTGATGCACGCCAACGCGGGCGGTCCGATCCTCGTCAGCGTCAGCCGCGCCATCGCCCGCGCCGACGACCCCGCGAACGCTGCGCGGCAGATCGCCGCGATGCTGCGGGTTGGGGGTTGATAGTTGGGGGTTGGTAGTTGGTGGTTGGTGGTCATGGGCTGCGAGCGAGCCAACCCGACAGGTCCCCGCACCTGTCCGGTTTAGCCCCGGCAGCGCCCACCGTCCACCGCATCGCTCGCCCTACCTTCGCCGCTCCCCCCGCTGCCGATGGAGCCGACCGACACCCCCGATTTCGCCGCCCACGCCCGGCGCACCCTCGCCGCCCTCGCCCACGCCGGGTGCCCGCAAGCCCCGACGCGCGACGCCATCGCATGGCTCGACGCCGCCCTCGACCGCAGCCCCGTCGCCGAAGACGGTGCCGACCGCGCGCGCGCCCTCGCCCCCCGCCTCGATGCCGACGGCATCGGCGCCGTCCTCGGCGAGGCCATCGCGGCCATGACCGGCGGCGCCTGGCACCACCACACCGTGCAGCACGAATGGGGCGTCCGGCTCCCCTCGGGCGAGACCGCCTTTCCGCTCCAGCGCGCCCGCCGCCACGCGAGCGGCGAACCCGGCACCTCCATCCTCGCCTTCCACGACCGCGCCACCGGTCACGAGCGGCGGTAGCGGCGTTGTGCCGATGGGACCGCCGTAGAGACGCATCGGCGATGCGTCTCTACCCCGAACGCCGAAACATCAGCACCCAAACGCACACGCGCCGCCCCCGAACGAGTGGAGGCGGCGCGCGGCGGGAACGCGGCGGCGGTCAGCGGACGACGACGAGCGGGCGGGTCTGGACGGCGCCGCCGGCGCGGAGGGCGACGACGTAGAGGCCGGGGGCGAGCGCCGAGGCGTCGAGCGTCGCTTCGTGGATGCCGGGAACGGCGACCGCGCTGGCGAGGCGGAGGACGACGCGGCCGAGGGCGTCGTAGACGAACAGGTCGGCGGGCGCGGCGCCGTCGAGGGCGAAGCGCACCGCCGTGCTGCCGCGGAGCGGGCTGGGCGCGATGGGGTCGAGGACGAGCGCGCGCGTGCGCACCTCGTCGCCCGCCGACGTGACGAGGCGAGCGGCATCGCGGACGGCGGCGACGGCGTCGATGCGGCCCGCGCCCCACGCGTTGCTCGCGGCGGGGCCGGTCGTGGCGTCGCGGCGCGCGGTCTCGGCGAGGATGCGGCTGGCCTGGTCGAAGGTCAGCGTCGGGTTGGCGTCGAGCATCAGGGCGACGATGCCGGCGACCATCGGCGACGCCATCGAGGTGCCGCCGAAGTAGGCGTAACCGCCACCCTGGGCCACTTCGCTGGCAATGACGGCGCCGGTGGTGAGGGCGATGGCCGAGAGGGCCGAGGCGACGACCTCGCCCGGCGCGCTCACCGTCGGCAGCATTCGCCCGTCGCGCGAGGGGCCGCGGCTCGAGTACGTGGCGAGCGAGCCGATCGCGATGGCCGCGCCGTTCGCGTCGGTGAGCGCCTGCGTGGCGCCGTTCATGTCGACGTAGCTGTTCGTCGTCACGTACGACCCGGCGGCGATGACATTTCGGGCCGTCGCGGGCATCGCCACCGAGTAGTCGGGCGTGCCGAGGAGTTCGGTGCCGGGCGCGCCGCCGAGGCTCGTGTCGTAGAAGAAGCCCGAGGCCGTCGCATCCCAGATGTCGACGCGTCCGGCGGCAGTGCCGGAGACGACGATGTCGTAGTACCAGTCGCCGATGTATCCCTCGAAGTCGCCGTCGAGGTCGTCTTCGAGATAGAGCGTGAACTGCCCGGCGCCGTTGTCGGCGTTGCGCGTCTCCGACTCGAACGAGACGAGCCCGTAGCTGGTCGTGCCCTTGCGCAGCGGGACGGCATCGGCCGCCGCGCCGCCGACGGTGAACGGCGCCGTCTCGGCCTCCTTGACGAGGTTGTCGTTGGCATCGGTCGAGTAGGCCACGACCTTGACGGTGCGGACGGCATTGGGGGCGAACCAGCCGTTGAAGAGGGCTTCCGAGGAGAAGAAGTCGGTGACGAAGAACGCCGTCGCCGCCGTGTTGGCCCTGAGCGCGCCGCCCGCGTGGAGCAGCGCCTCGCCCTCGTTGCCCGCCGCGGCGACGATGAGGTAGCCGGGCGCGACGAGGCCGCTGAGGGTGCGCTCGAAGAGGCTCGTGCCGTCGTGCGGGCCGTAGTGGCCGCCGAGGCTGAGGTTGCAGACGGCCGGCTTGCTCGCGGCGCGGGCGATCTGGAAGACGTAGGCGCAGCCGCCGGTGATCGAGTCGTCGAAGAAGTTGGTCCGCACGCTCACGATGTCGGCGCCGGGGGCGACGCCGCGGTTGGCGGCTTTCTGGCGCCCGCCGCCCGCGGCGATGCCGGTGACGTGGGTGCCGTGCCCGGCGCTGTCGGCCATCGCGGCGCGGGCGACGGTCGGGGCACCGTCGATCTGGGCGCGCGTGAAGGTGCGACGGGGCGCGGTCTCGTAGTCGGCGCGGGCGGCGAGCAGGCGCGTGCCGGTCGGCGTCGAGAAGTCCAGGTGGCCGAGGTCGAGGCCGCTGTCGACGACGCCGACGACGGCGCCCGAGCCGGTGTAGGCGCGCGCGAGACCGGCGCCGGTGCCCGCGAAGACCGCGTCGACGCCGGTTTCGGCGCGGGCGGCGGCGAGCATCGGGCGGCGGCGGCGCATCGCCTCGACGCGCCGCACGGCGCCGCTGCGGGCCACGTCGGCGAGCGCTTCGGCGGGGATGCGCGCGACGACCGTGCGCCCGATGCGCTCCTCCTCGACGACGCCGAGGGCCGCGAGCGCGCCCACGCCGCCGGTGCCGGGGGCCTCTTCGAGCAGCACGCGCACCTCGCCACCGGGCGCCATCGCCACGCCGAGACGGGCGGCACGGGCCGCGACAGCGGACGCCTTTCCGGGTCCGGCGGTGCGTGCGAGCGTCTGCAACGACAGGTCGAGCGGCGAGACGGGCGCAAGGGCATCGGCGGGGGCGGCCGCCGGCATCGGCGCGACGACCGGGCGGCTGCGGACGTGAACCGCCGCGCGCGTCGTCGGCTTCTGGGCGAGGGCGGCGGGGGCGACGGCCGCGAGGACGGCGAGCGCGAGGGCGTGGCGAGGACGCATCGAGGGGTGGAGTGTGAAAGGATCGAAACAGGGGCGGAAGGTAGTCCTGCCGCGCGATTCCGGTTGGAAACGGACCGGGGGAACGGGCGGCGCGCGGAAAATCTGCGCGGTACGGGGCGCGGGAGGTTATGCGCGGGCGCTCGGCGACTCTTGCGGGGTGTCCTGACTCTCTGCCCCGATGCCCACGCTCGTTCCTGTCGCGCCGCCCGCCGCGTTCGCCGCTGCCGATTCGTTCGCCGCCCCGTTTGCCACCGTCCCTGTCGGGGCGTTCGGGGGCGTGTCGGAGACGCACGGGAGGGGCGTCTCTACGGAGGGCGGCATCGCCACCGGGCGCGATGGCGCCGGTCCCCGCGCGCCGCTCGCGCCGTCGCCGGTGTCGCACGTCTACCTCGACCGCAGCGGCGGCGGGGTGGCGCTGACGTGGCACGAGCCGCCGTCGGCGCCGCCGTCGCTGCCGCCCGAGGCCGTCGTGCAGCGCCTCTGGGCCGACCGCGCGTGGCGGGGCGCGCTCCGCACCGTCGATGGCCGCCCGGTCGTGGTGCTCGACACCGGACGTTTGAACCACGATGGCGGGCCGGACTTCCGCGACGCCCGCGTCCGCATCGGCGACGACCTGCTCGCGGGCGACATCGAGATCCACACCGCGTCGGCGCTGTGGCGGGCGCACGGGCACGCCCGCGATCCGCGCTACGACGCCGTCGTGCTCCACGTCACCCTCCACGCCGACGCGCAGACGGGCGTGCTCGTGCGGCGCGACGGCACGATCCTGCCCGAGGTCGTCCTCGCCCCCGTCCTCGACGGTCGCCTCGGCGCACACGTCGCCGCCTTCTTCCGCCCGCCGTCTGCGGACGCCGCCCCGACGGCCCCGCGCGAGCTGCCGTGCGCGTGGGGATGGCCCGCCGTCACCGACGCCGCCCTCGCCACGGACCTCGCCGGACTGGCCGCCGAGCGCCTCGCCCGCCGCGCCCGTCGGATGGCCAGCGACGCCGCCGTCGGCAGTGGCGACCGCAGCGCCGCGCTCGACGACGCCCTCTACCGGCGCGTCGCGCGCGTGCTCGGCTACCGCGTCAACGCCGACGTGCTCGGGCGCCTCGCCGGGCGCGTGCCCCTCGGCGCCCTCCACGCCCTCCCCGACGCCCGCGACCGGCTCGCCGTGCTCCTCGGCGTCGGCGGCCTCCTCCCCTCCCCGACCGACATCCTCGCCCCCGGCGCCGACGCAGTCGCCGCCGACCTCCGCCGCCGCTTCGCGCCCCGCGCCACGCTCGCCCCGTCGCTCGACGCCCGCGCGTGGCAGCGTGCCCGGCTCCGTCCGCAGGCGACGCCCGAACTGCGGATCGCCCAGCTCGCCGCCCTCACCGGCGCCACGTCTCTGATGCGGCCGGGCGCTGCCCGTCACCTCGCCGCGCTCGTCGCCGGCGCTGCCGACCATCCGACGGACGCCCTCGCGCGCCTGAGCGCCGCCTGCGCCGCGCCGCCTCCATCGGATTTCTGGCACACGCACTACCACTTCGCCCGCGCCGCACCGTGGCACAGCGCCCGCATCGGCGAGGCGACCGTCGCGCGCCTCCTCACCAACGCCCTCCTGCCCGCCGCCCTCGCCGCCGGCGCCGACCCGGACGACGCGCTCGCCACCCTCCGCGCGCTCCCGCCCGACGACGACGCCCTCGCCCGCGCCTACGCCCTGCCCCGCGCCGTCCGCCGCACCGCGCTCACGACGCAGGGCCTCCACGAATGGGCCGAGGCCCGCTGCGCCCCCCGCCGCTGCCTCGACTGCCCGACCGGGCGGGCGCTCGTGCACGGGTGATCGTGGTAGTGGGTGGTTTGTTGTTGGTCGTGGATGGTCGGCGATGGGGCGAAACCGGACAGGTCCCCGCACCTGTCCGGTTTGCGCGCGGCGGATGCCAACCCCGGCGCCGGATCGTGCCCGCGACCGTGCGGGTTGGGACGCCCGACCCTCCCGACGACCCCACCCCGATGCTCGTTCGCCTCGTCCAGATGCAGATGCGCGAGGACGCGCTCGACGCCTTTCTCGACCTCTTCGCCCGCACCGCCGACCGCATCCGCGCGACGCCCGGATGCCGCCGCCTCGACCTCTGGCAGGACGCCGACGACCCGACGCGCGTCGCAACGCACAGCCACTGGGACGACGCCGAGGCGCTCGACGCCTACCGCCAGAGCGACCTCTTCCGCGCCACGTGGGCCGAGACGAAGACCTACTTCGCCGCCCGCGCCTCGGCGCAGAGCTTCACCCGCATCTGGCCCGACACCTCCGACACCCTCGCGCCCTGAACGCGCACGGGGCGCCCCCACGCTCGTGGGGACGCCCCGTCGGACATCGTAGCGGCAACCGTCAGCGCGTCTCGGGGGCCTGCGCCGGCTCGACTGCGGGCGTGGCCACAGGCGCGGCGGCGCTGTCGGCGAGGGTGGTCGTCGCGGCGGGGGCCGGGGCGCCGGTCGAGGTGCCCATCGGGGCCATTGCCGGGCGCGGGGCGCGGGCGGCGGTAAGGAGGCTCGGGACGCGGTTGCGGTTGGCGGTGAGGTAGTAGAACGGCGGGACGGTGTTGTAGAGGGCCGAGCGGTCGGCCATCTTCAGGTAGGTCGTCGTGTCGGGCGTGCCCGCGGCGCGCATCATCAGGCCGAAATAGCGGTCGGCGAACTGCTGGTGGTTGTTGAGCGTCGCGCCGTAGGCGTGGCTGAGGCGGCGGTAGTCGCCGGAGCCGTCGAGCTCGGCGACCTCTGCCTTCTCGTCGGCGAGCATCGCGCGAGCGGCGGCGAGGAGATCGGCGTAGTCGGCGGCGACGGGCGCGAGGGTCGCATCGGTGCCGGCGAAGCGGGCGAACTCGGCCTGCTCGCCTTCCATCCGCGGCAGCGCCTGCTCGAACCCGGCGACGGCCTCGGCAAGGGCGGCGTGCGTCTTCACGTCGGTGTCGTAGGCGCCGTAGGTGCGGCAGCCGGTGAGCGCGAAGGCGGCGAGGACCACGGGGGCCACGAGAGGTGCGAGGCGGCGCATCGGAGAGCAGAAAGAGAATCGGGGCGACGGCCCGAAGATACCGACGCGCGGCCCGGCGGGCGGCGACGACGGCAGACCGGACGTGGATTTCAAGGGACCGCCCGCCGCGGCACCGCCGCGCCCCCCTCCTGCCGCGGCACGCTGGACGCGCTCCACGGCGGTCCTCCCCCGCGACCGCGGGGGAGGTGACCTGCAGGGCCGGAGGCGGTTTACCGCCACCGACGCCCGCGCTCCACCCCACACCACCTCTCTCAAATCACGGTGTCCTCTTCGATGCGCGTGTTCTTGGGGATGACCACGATGCCGTCGCGGATGTAGAAGCCCGGACCCTCGCCTTCCATGATGCCGTCGCGGTTGGTGATGCGGCAGCCGCGCCCGACCGACACGTTCTTGTCGACGATGGCGCCGACGACCGTCGCGTCCTCGCCGATGCCCGGCGCGATGGGCCCGTGGACGGGCGCCCGCCCGGTGTCGGCGTGCCAGCGGAGGTAGTCCGACCCCATCATGATCGTCCGCTCGACGACCGCGCGCGGCCCGATGTACGAGCGGATGCCGATCACCGAATCCACCACGCGGGCGCCGAGGATCACCGACGCCTCGCCGATGAGCGCGTTCGAGACGTGCGAGTCGTGGATCTTCGCCGGCGGCAGCATCCGCGCGTTCGTGAAGAGCGGCATCGTCTCGCTGTAGAGGTCGAACTCGGGTTTGGGGTGCGTGAGGGCGAGGTTGGCGTCGTAGAACGAGCGGATGGTGCCGATGTCCGACCAGTACCCGTCGTACGGGAAGGCGACGACGCGGTACTCGTCGAGGGCGGCGGGGAGGATCTGCTTGCCGAAGTCGACCGAATCGGGGTGGGCGGCGAGAACGTCGCGGAGGACGCGCGTCGAGAACAGGTAGATGCCCATCGAGGCGAGGTAGCGCCGCCCGTCGGCCTCGAACTTCGGCGGCACCTCGCTGTCCTTGCCGTCGAGGTCGGTCGGCTTCTCGTGGAACTCGGTGATGCGGTGCTCGGCGCCGGTCTTGAGGATGCCGAAGCCCGGCGCGTCGGCGGCGGTGACGGGGATGGTGGCGACGGTGATGTCGGCGCCGGTCTCCTCGTGGTGGCGCATCATCTCGCGGTAATCCTGCAGGTAGAGCTGGTCGCCGGAAAGGATGAGGATGTGCGTGTGCTTGTAGTTGAGCACGTGCGTCAGGCTCTGGCGGACGGCGTCGGCGGTGCCCTGAAACCAGTCCATCGACCCCGGCGTCTGCTCGGCCGCGACGATCTGCACGAAGCCGTCGCCGAAGCGGTCGAAGCGGTAGGTCGTCGAGACGTGGCGGTTCAGGCTCGCCGAGTTGAACTGCGTGAGCACGAAGATGCGCTCGATGCCCGAGTTGATGCAGTTCGAGATGGGGATGTCGATGAGCCGGTATTTGCCTGCGAGGGGCACGGCGGGCTTGCTCCGATGGAACGTCAGCGGCCGCAACCGCGAGCCGACGCCGCCCCCGAGGATGACCGACACGACGCAGGTGGGATCGACGGCGACGGGCATCGTGGCGGGGGGCAAGTAGCAGAGTGACGGCAAGCGAACGCGCGCCCGGGCGCGCAGGGGCACCGTCAAGATAGCGTGAGCGCCTCGCTCCGCCCGGACGCGCCGCGCGTCGTGTCGGCCTCGTCACCGCGCCACCGCCGCCAGACGCGGAATCGTGCGGGCCGGATCGCGCGGGCCGGATCGCGCGGCCAGCTCGCGCAGGTCGGATCGTGAAGACCGGCGGGGTTCGCGGCGGCGGTGCGCGCGTCTCGCGCGGGCGCCCGATCTTGGGCGATTGACGCAGCTGCACCCGTCTCCGCGCCCGGCCTGCGTCGGTTCTGCCTGCGCCCCGGCCCGACTCCGCACGATTCGCCTCCCTCGCTTGATGCTCTCCTTCCACGTCACCGCCCGCTACTTCACGCTCGCCCTCGTCGTCGGCGTGGTCGGCCTTGCGCTCGCGCTCGTCGCCGGGCCGCTCGGCATCGTCGGCACGGTCGTGGCCATGGCGTTCACGATGTGGCTGCTGCGGCGCTCGGAGACGCACGGGTTCGTGCGCAGCGGGCAGATGCGCCGCGCGTTCGAGCCGGAGCGCCACTTCAACGGCATCCAGACGATGGTGCTCTTCGGGATGCTGATGGTGATGACCCTGGTGGTCGCCTACGTGATCGTGCGCTGACATCGCGCTGCCGAAAACGGTCAGAGGGTACCCTGTCAGGGTAGCGGCGAATGGTGGCGCCAATGGCCACTCCCCGGCAGTCCCGTGCTCAGGCGACGGGAAGCACCAGCGGCGTCCGGGCGCTGCGCTACATCCATGCGTACCCGACGCGACGGGCCGGATGCGCCCCGTCACTCCAGCGCCGCCCGCAACGCCTCGACGTACGCCTCGCTGGCGACGATGTCGTTGTGGCCGACTCCGTCGATCCGCGTCCGTGTGGCGATGCCGGGGGAGAACCGGCGCAGGAGTTTTTCCGTGCTGGCGCGCGGGATCACCTCGTCGTTCTCGGCCTCGATGATCGTCGTCGGCGTCGTGATGCCCGGCGCGAACGTGCCCGACTCGTACGTGTCGATCATCAGCCAGCGCACCGGCAGGCCCGGGTACGTCTGCGCGGCGATCTCGACCATGCTGTCGTACGGCGTGATGAGGACGAGGCGGGATGCGACGGCACGGCTCGCCACCTGCACCGCGACCCCGCTGCCGAGGCTGCGTCCGACGAGCGCGATGTCCGGGTGCGACTCGCGGACCACCTCGAACAGTGCCCGCGCGTCGGCGACGTTCGCCGTTTCCGTGGGCGCGCCGGTGCTGCCGCCGTACCCGCGGTAGTGCATCAGGTAGATCGCGTGGTCGGGGAAGGCTTCGGCGAAGGACGCGAGGCTCCGCGACACGTCTTCGCCGTTGCCGCCGAAATAGACGATTGCCTTCGGCCCCTCGTGCAGGCGCACGGTGACGACGATCTCCGCTCCATCGACCGGCAGCCGCATCGTCGACTCCGCTGCGGTGACGGTGCGCGGCTGCGGGAAATAGAGGAGCGAGCGTTGGAGCAGATACATCGCCAGGCACACACCCGCGTACCCGACGATCAGAACGACGGAGAGGATGTAGAGGGCATGTTTCACGTCACTCTGCCGTGCACGGCGTGTTCTTGGACAGACCCGAAAGACGCGACAAAGGGCGACCGTTGAACGCCAGTGGCACGCGAGAGAGCAGCGGCCGGTGGAGCGCGAAGGATACGCCCCGACTCCGCCGCTCACGCCGTGCCCCGAGCGTGGCGTTCCGTCCCTGCACGAGACGGCCCGGCTCCACCTTGACTCATGCACCGGATTCACCCTCTCGTAGACTCATCAGAAAGCGCCGAACCTCGCCTCTCGACCGGAGCACGACGACGCGCTTCTCGTGCTCTACGGCCTGAAGCTTGGCAAGGACGCCCGGTCGCCGCGTCTCGGGGTAGCTCCAGATCCAGCGAAGGAACGCCACATCCAACCGTTCCGGGCATCCCGCCGCCATGTTCGGCCTCGACTGGCCGTGGAAGCGGGCACGACGTTTCAGCACGCGCCAGAGGCAGACCCGGCGGGGCAGGTCGAGAAAGATCACCGTGTCAGCCGCCGTGAGGCGCAGGTCCAGCGTCCCCCCGTAGTTCCCGTCCATCACCCATGCCTCGCCGCCGACGATGCGGCGGACCTGCTGCTCCCACTCGCCCTTCGCAGGCTCGACCCACCCCGGTTTCCAGTAGAGCGCGTCGAGATGGACGACCCGAAGCCCGAGCCGCTCGCCGATTCGGGTGGCGGCCGTGGACTTCCCCGCCCCCCCACAACCGATGAGGAGAACTCTACGCATTGCAGTTCGAGAGCTGTGTCGGCCTGCGGTGGCGGGGTCTACTCGCGCCGTTATCCAGCTGAGGCGCCAGGCATGGTTTACTCGTGGCACACCGCTACTATTCTCGACACGATGCGATTGCTCAGCTCGAAGCCGTCCCAGTCTAGGCGAGCCTGGTCGCTTGTATTGGTCTGGATTGCCACCGCGACGGATGCCTCCTCATACCAACGCGTCCAACTGACGTAGCCAGGGATGTAACCGCTGTGTCCGTAGGCCGTGCCCAGCGGGGTTTGATCGATGTGGATGCCCAAGCCGTACGCCGCACCAGTTTGAGGGTCGCTGTGCGTTGCAACGGATGCCTCTCTCCAGCGATCCACCGAGAAGAGGGTGGATGTGCCGAAAAGCGCGATCCAGCGGGCAAGGTCAGGGGCAGTCGACACATATCCACCCCCTCCGGACTCGAACTGCGGGTTGTAGATCAGCACGCCTGAGTCGATCATCGTATCCCGGCCGAAAAAGTTGTCAGGCCCGGCGTACCCCTGCACCAACCCGGCAATCTCGCGCTTGTCCGAGGCTTCGGTACCGTCGAGGTGGTAGGGGATGAGGAACTGGGACCGGATGAAGTCGGTCGCCGAAGTGCCCGCCACGCGATCGATGACGTGCGCGAGCACGACGAAGTTGATGTCGCTGTACCGGAACTCCCCGGGCTCCCCCGGTGGATTGCGACGCAGCGGCCCGACCCAGTCGTCGAGCGTGCGTACGCGCGACGGGTCCTGGATCAGGTCTTCCATGAATACGCCGTCGTATTCCCCGTACCCGCTGCGATGCGACAGCAACAGACGTACGGTCACACGCTCAGCTGAAGGGATATCTGCGTCGGGGAGGTAGTGGGCGACGGTTGCATCGAGGTCCAGCCTCCCCATGTCGACCAGCCGGAGTGCTGCCGCGGCGTAGAAGGTTTTGCCGATGCTCCCGGCGAGGATTCGGCTGTCTGGAGAGATCGGTCGCCTGGCGTCGTAGTCTGACCAGCCGGTCGCCGCCGCGATGGGCTGTGAGAAGCGAGTCGGCATGTAAACGGCGATTGTCACCCCTGGGACGTTGGAGCCATCGAGCAGCTCCGCTAGCTCCATCCGCTCGATCTCTGCAACTCCGTCGCGCGTGCAGGCAGGCTCGACGACCTTTCCTACGTTTGCTGCTCCTCCACAGGCCAGGGTGAGGCCAAGCAGAAGCAGACAGGCTGAGGCAGACCGGTAGCGTTCCATTGGGTTAGCCGTTACGTGATGGGTGAGAGCAGTATAACAGGTGACCCCTCAGCCGCCCAAAACTGAGGGCTGGTGGGTGGGGCGAGCGGCAGAATACACGATGCCCGAACGAACTGAGAACGCTGTCGCCTGGGGTCGGCCTGCAGCGGTGGGTTATGCCGCGTGGCTAACGAGCACCTCGGCGATCTCCTTGGCGATCTCATAGACAGTGTGAGTACCCGTACTGCGAGCAACCTTGTCCGCGATTGAAGGGCTGTAAGCGAGGACCTCGCTTTTGGTGGCCTCGTGCCAGATGGGAAGCATGACTTGCTCGCCAGTGACCGAGCGCGCCACGATGCCGTCCAACTCGTAGTTCGTCCATCCCTTGCGCAGGCAGGACCGGAGAGCGAGGCAGTGTAGACGGTGCCGATGACACGGGGCAAGACGGTGTACGCGCTTCGTCGGCTAGAGCGGCGAGTTAGGCGGCACTGTGGCCACGATGACTTCGCCGTCTCGAAGCGTGCGGAACGGGATGCCTCGCGCGCGGCAGTACTCTACCTCCCGGTCGATGGCCTCTGACTCCGGGTGGTCCGACTTGTAGTGTGGGAGGATGAGGTGGTCGAGGATTCCGAGCCCTTCCCACACCGTCAATGACCCCGGGTACGGGAGCGAGTTGGGGGCATCGACGTGCTGGAGACCGTCAAGAGAGGGTCCAAGGACGCAGATGCCCGCGCTGTACCCGGCATAGACGAAGTCTGACCCGACGGAGTCTGGAACAAGGGTGTCGAACCCGCTCAGTCGCATGGCTTGGCGCAGGACGAAGGCGTTGCCACCCGTGACCCACACGCCCCCCAACTCGTTGAGCTTCCGCTTGAGCGCTTCGGACCGGCCGAAGAAGTCTTGGAGATCGAGCGTTTCAGCACGTATTCCAAGGCCACGAATCTCGGCCAAGGCCCCGTCATGCCACGTCGCTCGGGCCTCTTCGGCGACGTGGTCGAGCGCGTTAGGCATGACGCCGAGAACGCGCCCGGCGGCCATCTCCTTGAGCGCGGCGGACTGATCGCCAAGGCGGAACGACGAGAGATAGAGCTTCATCTGGACAGCAGATCCGGAGTCATTATCGCAGCGGTGTTCAGCGTGCCGCCTAACAGAAGGCCGTTCAGCCGCAGCACGCTGACGACTGGCGGTGGGGACGAGGCAATGATAGCGCAGAGGTTCAGACGAGCCGGAAACGCTGAAGCGTGCTGTCGGCCTGCAGCGGTGGCTTCTGCCGCCCCGTCTATTTCCGTTCCAGACGCAACCTCGCAAACGGAGCCGCGCGTCCCGAATCGCTGACGTTGTCGATTGCCCACGACCACGTGTCGCCCTTGCGGTCGTACGCGAACGTGTTCCTGAGACCGCTCCCGTCCGCGAGACTCCAAACGAACGGGATCTGGTCTCCGTCGGGCTTCCCGTGGCCCACGCCTTCCTCGGCGAAGTTCGTCGTAGCCGTGTTGTCCAGCCACATGACCACGTACTCGGCGTTCTCTGCGTCCCAAGCGACGTCGATCCACGCCTCGTAAGCGAGCCCCCCGTCCTCATCTCGCTCGCGGGACACCTCGTGGATTCGGACGTACCGGCGACCGAGGATCCACTCGGCGTGCACGTCGTGCGTCACCTGCTCACCGGCTACCGTGCCTGTCATCATCCACTCGCCGACCATGTCGTCCATAAGCGCCTCGTACTCCGGTACCGCCGCTTTTTGAGCCGAGACCGAGAGCGAGCAGAGGGACGACAGCACGAACACGAGCGCTGAGCCAAGAAGAGTGGAGAGTCGCGCCGTAGCGGCCATAGCCGTTGAGAGGGGGTGCAGTTGGTGTTGTTGACGCTAGCCGTGAAAGGCGGCAGAACAGCGTGCCGGTTGGCTGCGAAACGGGCGCCGCCCGACCGTGCGGGGCAGTGTAGGCGCGGACGCTCGCGCGGAGCAACAACCGTCAACGTTTCGTCGGCTATGTGAAGATCGGGGAGATCGTTTCAAGTTGACGCCTCTTGCTTCCGCCGTCGTTCTTGGGCCTTGCCCGCACGGTAATGCCACCCGCGCGGCACCGAGGTGCGCTCCTTGCGCTCGTCGAAGCGCCCGTCCATCTCCGCCCTCGACGGCGTGAGCGCCTCCACCTCTTGCAACCGCTCTCGCGGAGTCCTCTCACCGAGGCCGCTGTGCGCCCGCTGCTCGTTGTAGAACACCTGCCACTCGGCCAGACGCCCTCCGAGCCCGACCCGCTCGATCACCCGGCGGCGCTTGCCCTTGCCGTGGATCTCAAGGGCATAAAACTCCATCCGGTCGGTTTGCTGCGACCGCTCGACCTTGCCGTTGAGATGCGGGCTACGGGCGCGGTTGGGCCTCAGCGCAGACGCTGCAAACGCTCTTCGGCCATGCGATCCTGAAGACGACGCAGGTCTACCTGCACGTCACGCAGTCCGCCGTCGCCACCGCCAGCCCGCTCGACCGTCTCGGGTTGTGAGGGCACCGCTCACGCGGCGTCGGCGAGTTCGGCTTCGAGCTGCTGCTTGGCGTAGAGGTTGGCGTAGAGGCCGCCGTGGGCCATCAGCGAATCGTGCGTGCCCTGCTCGGCGATGCGGCCCTCGTCGAGCACGAGGATCAGGTCGGCCTCCTGCACGGCGCTCACGCGGTGGGCGACGACGACGAGCGTCTGGCGGCCCCGCCGCGCGCGGAGGGCGTCGAGGATGCGGCGCTCGGTCTGCGTGTCGACCGCGCTGAGCGCGTCGTCGAGGATCAGGATGCGCGGCTCGCGGACGAGGGCGCGGGCGAGGGCGGTGCGCTGCTTCTGGCCGCCCGAGAGCGTGATGCCGCGCTCGCCGACGACGGTGTCGAAGCCCGCCGGGAAGCGCTCGACGTTCTCGAGGAGGTCCGCCTCGGCGCTCGCGCGGCGCAGGTCCGCCTCGCTGGCGTCCATCCGCCCGAAGGCGATGTTGCCGCCGATGGTGTCGGAGAACAGGAAGACCTCCTGGGGCACGACGCCGGTCGCCGCGCGGAGGACATGGAGCGGGACGGTGCGGGCGTCGCGTCCGTCGACGAGGACGCGGCCCTCTGCCGGATCGAGGAGGCGCGGGATGAGGGCCGCGAGGGTCGTCTTGCCACTGCCGGTGCGCCCGACGATGCCGAGCGTCTGCCCGGCCTCGACGGAGAACGTGACGCCGTCGAGCACCGCGGGGCCGAGATCGCCGCCGCTCGCGCCATCCCCACCCGACGCACCGCCCATCCCGTCGGCGCTCGCGGCGTAGCGGACGGTCACGTTCTCGAAGGCGAGCGCGCCGCGAATCTCGGTGATGGAGGTGTCGGCGACGCCCGGCTCGTCGCGGATCGCGGGGACGGCGTCGAGGATCGGGGCGAGGCGCTTCATCGACGCCGCCGCGCGCTGGATCATCGACAGGATGAAGCCCATCGAGGCGACCGGCCACGTCATGAGCGCCACGTAGATCAGAAATTCGGCGATGTTGCCGATGGTCAGTTGCCCGGCCCCGCCTTGTGCGGCGATGACCTGCCGCCCGCCCTGCCAGACGACGAGGAGCGCGCTCATCCCGACGAGCAGCACGAAGACCGGCGTCCACGCCGCCTCGACGCGCGCGAGCGCCAGATTCCGCACCCGCAGCTTCTCCGCCTCGCCCTCGAACGCCGCGCTTTCGCCTACCTCGCGCGTGTACGCCTTCACGACGCGGATGCCCGCGAACGCCTCCTGTACGCGGCTCGTGAGCGCGCTGTACTGCTTCTGGATGGCCTCGGAGCGCGAATATTCCAGCCGCGCGACGAAGAAGACCGACACCGCGAGAAGCGGCATCGGGAGCAGCGCCCAGAGCGTCAGGCCGGGCGAGATGAGAAACATCGTGCCGATGGCGAGCACCATCAGCGTCACCGCGCGCGAGGCGTACATGAGCGCCGGGCCGACCGCCCGCCGCACCTGCTCGACATCCGACGAGGCGCGCGTGATGACGTCGCCGGTCGAGAGCGCGCGGTAGAACGCGGGCGGAAGCGCCTGCAGGGCCGCGTACAGGCTCTCGCGGAGGTCGAACTCGATGTGGCGGCTCGCCACGACGAGCGTCTGCCGCGTCAGGAACGAGAAGCCGCCGGAGAGCACGGCGAGGCCGAGGATGATGGCGCCCTTGGTGGCGAGCATCCCCGAGAGCGGTCCCCACAGCCCGCCCGCGATGGCGCCTGCGCGGTGCTGCTCGACATAGACGGGGATGGCGTCGAGCGCCTCGCGGACGACGGCCGGCGCCAGAACGGCGAACACCGCCGACACGATGGCGCAGACGAGGCCGGGGACGAAGAGGCGCCAGTAGGCGCGGTAGTACGGCCAGAGCCGGGCGAAGAGCGACATCGGTCAGAGATTCGGGCACGTCCGCCAACGCCGCGCCGGAGGGGCAGTTCAGGGCCAAATGGTGTGGGGCGTGGGGCGTTCGTTCTCCGTCGACTCCCGGACGGCCCGGTTCATCTCTCGCACCTGAGAGGATCCTCTCCGGACCCTCGACCGACGACCACCGACTCACCGTCTGCCCAAACCTCTTCGTTGCATCTGTTTGCCTTTCGTTACCTTGGGCCGTCCTTCTCCGTCGTCTCCCTTGGCCCCGATGGCCCTCTCCCGGATCGCGCACCTGTGGCGTTTCCTCGCGCTCGCGGCGCTGCTCGCCTGCCCCGCCGCCGCGCAGGTGCGGGTGAGCGCGGGCGGCGCCCACGTCTGCGCCATCGCGCGCGGCAGCGGCGGTGCGAACGCGGCGTACTGCTGGGGATCGAACCGCTACGGGCAGCTCGGCCTCGGCGACCGAAACGCCCGCGGCGACGCCCCCGGCGAGATGGGCGATGCGCTCCCCGCCGTCGCCCTGCCCGGCGTGCCCGTCGAGGTCGCCACCGGCGCCTTCCACAGCTGCGCCCGCCTCAGCGGCGGCGCTGTCGCCTGCTGGGGCAGCAACGAGCGCGGACAACTCGGCCTCGGCGACACGCGGATGCGCGGCGTCGCACCCGGCGAACTGGGGATGGCGCTTCCGACGGTGATGCTCGGCGGCGCGTCGGTCGCGGCGGTCGTCGCGGGCGGCGCCCACACCTGCGCCCTCGATGCCGCGGGCGCCGTCCGCTGCTGGGGCGACAACGCGTACGGACAGCTCGGCCTCGGCGACCGAAACGCCCGCGGCGACGCGCCCGGCGAGATGGGGACCGCCCTTCCCGCCGTCGATCTCCCCGGCGCCGCGCAGGCCATCGCCGCCGGCACCGACCACACGTGCGCCCTCCTCACGACCGGCGCCGTCGCCTGCTGGGGCCGCGGCACCGACGGACGCCTCGGCGCGGGCGACACGCGGTCTCGCGGCGCCACGCCCGGCGACATGGGCGCGATGCTCCCGCTCGTCGCCCTCGGCGGCCCGGCCGTCGAGATCGCCGCCGGTGCCACGCACACCTGCGCCCGCCTCGCGTCCGGCGGCGTGACGTGCTGGGGCGACAACGTCTACGGCCAACTGGGGATCGGCGACCGCGACGCACGCGGCGATGGGCCGGGCGAGATGGGGACGATGCTTCCGCTCGTCGCCCTGCCGGGTCCGGCACTGTCGATTGCCACCGGCGACCGCACGACGTGCGCCGTGCTGACCTCGGGCGAGGTGCGCTGCTGGGGCCTCAACGCTTTCGGCCAGCTCGGGCTTGGAGATACCCGGATGCGGGGATCGGCGCCGGGCGACCTCGCCACCCTCGCCCCGACGCCGCTCGTCGGCGCCGCGGCGGTCGTCACGCTCGGCGCCACGCACGCCTGCGCCCGCCTCGTCTCGGGCGCCGTCCAGTGCTGGGGCAGCGGCGACGCCGGACGCCTCGGCCTCGGCGACACCCGCTCGCGCGGGGCGGCTCCGGGCCAGATGGGGACGGCCCTCCCGGTCGTCGAGATCGGCGCGCTCGTGCTCCCCGTCGAGCTCGCCGCCTTCACCGCGCAGAGCGACGGCGGGCGCATCGTGCTCCGCTGGACGACGCGCTCGGAGACGAACAACGCAGGCTTCGCCATCGACCTGCGCGGACCGCTCGCGCCGGTCGGCACGGGTGGGGATGGCGCGTGGCGCGAGGCGGCGTTCGCGCCCGGACGCGGCACGACGACCGAGACGACGGCCTACACCCGCACGCTCGACACGCGCGGCGACGGACGCTACGAGGTGCGTCTCCGCCAGACCGACCTCGATGGCGCAGCCACGTACAGCGCCGTCCTCACCGTCGAGATCCGCACGACCGGCCTCGGGCGCCCCGCGCCGTACCGCCTGACCACGCTCTCGCCGAACCCGTTCCGCCGCGCCGCCACCTTCGCCCTCACGCTCGACGTGCCGCAGCACGTCCGCATCGCCGCCGTCGACGCCCTCGGCCGCACCGTCGCCGTCCTCCACGACGGCCCCGTCGACGCCGCCGCGCCCCTGACCCTCACCCTCGACGGCGCTGCCCTCGCCCCCGGCACCTACGTCATCCGCGTCGACGGCGAGCGTTTCGCCACGCATCTGCCCGTCGTGAGAGGGCGTTAGTGGTTGGTGGTTGGTGGATAGACAGGCAGGTGCGGGAATGCGCTCGGTGGCTGGTGACGGCCGCCCGTCGCTGCCCGTCGCGCATCGCAGGCCATCGCGCAACCGCTCCATCCACGATCAACAACCAACTACAAACTCCCAACCACCCACGCCGGGTCGAGGCCACGGGCGAGGCAGGCGTCGGCGAGGCGGAGGAGGCGCGACTGCTCGGGCCATGCCAGGCGCTCGGCCGCCGCGTCGGCGGGGAGCCAGAGGACGGCGTCGTGCTCGGCGTCGAGGCCGAGGGCGGCGTTCGGGTCGAGTTCGGCGGCGAAGGCAGGAGCGAGCGTCAGGCGGTCGTGCGTCCACTCGTAGAAGACGTTCACCGACGGGACCGTCCACAGCCGACGCGCCACCTGCCCGGTCTCCTCGCGCAGTTCGCGCCGCGCCGCCGCGTGCGCCGTCTCGCCCGGCTCCACCTTCCCGCCGACCATCCGCCACGCGCCGCCGTACATCCGTCCCGCCGCCCGCCGCAGCAGCAGCCACTCGGCCCGCCCGTTCGCCCCGATGCGGTACGGGTACACATCGACGACGCGGATCGGGAGGGCGGAATCGGACATCGGCGTCATTCGAGCGCGCGGAGGCGGGTGGCGAGGTCGGGCGCAGGCGTGAAGACGAACTTCTTGCCTCGCTTGCCCTGCACGAGCAGCCCTTTGGCGTCGAGATCGAGGAGGTCGAGACGTGCGGTGTCGTAGCCGACGCCGTGGCTCCTCTGGTGTGACTGGATCGTGTAGGCTTGGTTCGGATACCGCAGCGCGTGCGAGACCAGCGCCGTCTGCCGGACGTTGAGCATCGCCGTCGCCTTCATCTGCGCCTGCACCTGCCGCAGGTCGTCGGCTTTGCGGGCGAGGTGCTCGTGAAGGGCGTCGACCGAGCGTTCGATGACGCGGAGTTGCGCGAGAAGGAAGTACGTGAGGTCGTTGTCGTCGGTCTCGGTGTAGAGGAACGAACGGGCGTACTTCGACGGGGCCTGCCGTAGGATGGCGGAGATCGAGATGAACTCGGCGAGCCAGAAGCCCTGCCGGAGCATCATCCAGTAGAAGAGCGCCCGCGCCGTCCTCCCGTTGCCATCGACGAACGGATGGTCGTAGGCCAGCCAGAAGTGGAGGGCGATGGCCTTGACGACCGGGTGCAGGAAGGGGCCGGTCTCGGCGCGGTTGGCGAACGCGCACATCGCCTCGATCCGCGCCGGAATCTCCTCGGCGGGCGGCGGCGCGTGCAGGAGCGTGTTGCGGTCGTCGTAGACGCCGATGCCGTCACCGGGCTGCCGGAAGACGGTGTCGCCCTCGATGGTCCCCTCGGTGAGGCGCTGACGCAGCTGGACGACGAGGTCGAGCGTGAGCGGGCGGTCGCGCACGTCGCGGATGAGCGCCATCGCGAGGTAGTTGTTGAGGATCATCCGCTCGCTGTGGTCGCGCGGTTCGCGGCCCTCGCGGATCATCGCCTGCGCCTTCTCGCGCGTCGAGACAGCGCCTTCGAGGGCGCTCGACGCGAATGCCTCGTCGATGAGCGTCGTCTGGATGTACCGCTCGCGCGTCTCGCGGTCGGTGACCGGCTCGGGGAGCGAGACGGCGCCGCTCGCCATCTGGTCGAGCCGGTGCAACATCCGCATCATTGGGTCCGGGATCGTGTACGAGAACCCACGTCCTGCTACATCCACGAGTGGAATCGCACGTTTAGAGAACGCGCGCGTCATTTTGATCAGATGCCACCAAGCGCTGTGTCTCACACCGAGTGGTGCGGGGAGGTGCTTCAGCGTATCCCAGTGGTAGTACCAGTCGCTCGGAATGAGGTCGGTTTCCCCGGCTTCGTAGCGCGCGAACAGAAGAAATGCTTCACCCGCATCGCTCTTGGATGCCATCGACGGCGGTTTCTGAGGCAGTTTCATAGCGGTTCTCCTGGCTTTCTACCGGTTTCTACCGGATCGGTAGTTGGACATCCAGCAGACTGCACCGTTCCCTGCGACCCGAACGCCACGCGCCCCCGCCAGCCGAAGCCGACGGGGGCGCGCGAGGTGCATTCAGGGATGCTCAGCGGCGGTCGCCGGTGTCCTGCGGAGCGGCGTCGGTGTCGAGGCCGCGGTCGGCGCCGGGGCCGGTGGCGCTCGTGGCGACGCCGCGCGGGTCGAGGATCTCGTCGATGCGGGCGACGAGGTCGCGGGCGTGCGCCTGCGTCGTCGTGTCGCGGCTGCGGACGCTGCGGAGCTGGCTCTTGAGCGTCTCGAGCTCCATCCGCGCGAAGGCGCGGATGTCCGACTGCGTGACATTGACGCGCGGGTACGGCCCGAAGGCGGCGAACTGCGCGGGGAGGGCCGGCGGCTCGGTCGTCATCAGGAAGCGCATCCGCTCGACGTACGCGCGCTGCAGGTTGCGGCGGTAGACGTCGGTCTCCTGCCCGGCCCGGAGGTCGCGGAAGAGGCCGGTGCGCAGATCCGCCATCAGCTCACCGGCGCCGTAGCCGCTGTTGTCGATGGCCTCGTTCTCGATCATGCGAGCGAGCTTGTTCGGGTCGAGGATCTGGTTCATGACGCTCGCCTGCGCGCCGCGGACGCGCTCGATGGCACCTGCGCCCTCGATGCGGCGCAGGATGTCGCGGTTGAGCAGCCATGTCGGCTTGGTGAAGGCCTCGCGCTGGAGGAAGTCGAGCGCACGCTTCTGCGCCGCTGCGGGCACCGGCTCGTAGACGAGGCCCGCCTGATCCGACGTCTTCGGCGTCTCGTAGACGCCGCCGATGTTGGAGACGACGTGGCCCATGTAGCGGCCCCACTGCCCGACGACCTGGCCGTAGAGCTCGCCGAGTTCTTCGTAGTCCTCACCGTTGGCGCGCGACCACGAGAAGAGCTGCGGCACGATGCGCTGCAGGTTGAGCAGGCCGAGGCGCGAGGCCTCGACGGCGTCGTTCGAGAGGTCTTCGTTCTGCGAGCGCGGGTCGATCTTCGAGCCCGTCTGGCGCCCGTAGAAGTACTTCGCGTCGCGCAGCTTGGCCGTCGTCATCGCGTTGAGCGCGGTGCGCTCGCCCATCGTCGTCATCCCCGGCATGCGGCGGTAGCCCCACTCGATGGCCCATTTGTCGTACGGCCCGATCATCGGGAAGAAGCGCGTCACGCCGTCGCCGGGCTGGGCGACGTAGTTGAAGCGCGCGTAGTCCATGATCGACGGCGCGGTGCCGTTGCGGCTCGTGTAGGACGGGCTGCGGAGGCTGTCGATCGGCACGGCGTACGACGAGCCGAAGTTGTGCGGCAGGCCGATCGTGTGGCCGACCTCGTGCGAGGAGACGAAGCGGATCAGCTCGCCCATGACGGCGGTGTCGAACTTGGTCTTTCGCGCGTCGGGGTTGGTCGCCGCCGTCTGGATGAAGTACCAGTCGCGCAGCAGCTGCATCACGTTGTGGTACCAGCCGATGTCGGATTCCAGGATCTCGCCGGTGCGCGGGTCCTTGACGGACGGGCCGTAGGCGTTCTGGATGTCGGAGGCGAAGTAGCGGATCACGCTGTAGCGCGCGTCCTCGGGGCTGAACTCGGGGTCCTGCTCCGGCGTCGGCGGGTCGAGCGCGCGGATCGCGTTCTTGAAGCCGGCGGCTTCGAAGGCCACGTTCCAGTCGTCGACGCCCTGCTTCAGGTACGGACGCCACTCCATCGGCGTTGCCGGGTCGATGTAGTAGGTGATCGGCTTGATCGGCTCGACGAGTTCGCCGCGCGCGTACGCCGCGGGGTCCTTCGGCTCGAGGCGCCAGCGCGAGATGTAGCACCGCTGCGCCGCCCGCTGCTCGTCGGTGCCGTAGTCCGTCTGCCGGACCGAGAAGTAGCCGACGCGCTCGTCGCACAGGCGCGCCTGCATCGGGTCGGACGGGAGGGCCACCATCGAGTGGTTCATCTCGATCGTGATCGTCCCCGTCGACGCGTTCGAGGGCGCGGCCCCGGCTTCGTAGGTGAGGATGCTCTTGACCTCGACGTTCGTCGGGTACGACTTGGCGCTCGTGACGAACGAGCGGGCCGGGTCGAGGCGGCGGATCTGGTACTGCGTGCGGCGGCCCTGCTGGATGCCGAGCGTCGGCACGTCGCCGGAGAAGAGGTTCGTGACGTCGATGACGACCGAGTGCGAGTCGGCCGGCATCGTCTCGACGGCGAAGTTGCCGATCACCGGTTCGAGGTTCGAGGTGCGCACCGCCTGGGCGATGGGCTGGTCGTTCGAGGCGACGTTGTTGTAGGAGACGATGCGCAGGAGGACGTTCTTCTTGCCGTTCTTCTCCCAGCGGATGATGTTCTCCCCGGCCTGCTCGCCGCCGTAGCCGATGTTCTCGGCGGTGCGGGCGATGCGCGAGACGAGCAGAAGCTCGCGCCCCATCGTCGAGTCCGGGATCTCGAAGTAGAGCTTGTCGCCGACGCGGTGCGTCTTGATGATGCCGTCGTCGGTGATGGCCTCGGCGGTGATGACGTCGCTGTACTTCTTGGGCGTCGCCGGAGCGCCGGGGCGTCCGCCTGCGCCAGGAGGCGTCGCCGAGGCGGTGGGGGCGCCCGGAGCGGGCGCTGCGGGAGCCGGGGCGGCAGGCGCCGCCGGACGAGGTGCCGGGCGCGACGAGGTGCAGCCCGAAAAGACGAGGGCGGCGCCTGCGAGGCCTGCGAGGAGGGGGTTACGTACCATCGATGGGAAACGGTGGGGAATCGGCCCGCGCCGCAGGGATGCGGCCGGAACCTTCAACCTACGTTCTCACAGGCATCCTCGCCACGCCATTCGGCGCGTTTCTCGGCCCGTTCGCGTCATCCGCCCATGTGTGAACCCCGGTTTCGCCTGCGCGACAGGGCCGCGAGGGGCCATCGGTGAACGAAACGAGGCCATGAGGCTGCGGCACCGGTGCAGGAAAGGTGTGGAGGTATTTTGCAGGGGGGATTGGCACGTGCATTCCCGTGATGAGCAGAAGGCCAGCCCGGATCTCCCCGATCACAGCGCCCCATCCCCCATACCCCCGATCACCCACACGCCCGGTAGGCCTCCAACACCCCCGCCGTCCGAGCCGACGCCGTCACCACGATGCCCGGCAGCGCCCGGACGCCCGGCGCCGCATTCGAGGGCGCGAACGCACGCCCGACCGCCCGGAGCGCATCGGCGTCGCCTTCGCTGTCGCCGATGAAGGCCATGTCGTCCACCCGCACGCCCGTCACCTGCGCGATCCACGCGAGCGCGGCGCCCTTGGTCAGCGCCGACGGCACGACATCGACCGAGACCGGCGTCGTGAACACGCGGAGGGGCGCGCCGAGCCGCTCGACGAAGGAACGCGCCTCGACGGCCGCCGCCTCGACGGTCGCCGACGCGGGCGCGAGGGCGCCGACCTGGGCACGCTTTCCGTAGTCGAACGCGAGCGTCGGCATCGACGGCAACAGGTCGGCGAAGAACCACGCGCGCACGTCGGCCATCGCCGCCTCGACCTCCGGCGTCAGCGCCGGGTGCCAGACGACGCGCTTCTCGGCGCGCAGGAACGCGCCGGTGCCCGCCTCGAAGAACGCGGGCGCCGAGAGCGCGAGCAGTTGCGCGACGGCCTCGGTGTAGCCGAACGAGCGCCCGGTGAGAAGCGCGAAGGGCACCGCGCCGGGCACGTCCGTCGCCGCCCGCACCGCCGCGAGCGACGCGAGGTCGTAGGGTTCGTACGGCTCCGAGAGGCACCCGTCGATGTCCGAGAGGAAGAGCCGCGTCACGCCGCGACCGCCTCGCTGGCCGCCGCACCGCGGATGTCGCCGTCGGTGATGCCGCTCGTCGCATCCATCGGCGCACCCCGAGAGGCATCCCCCAGACCGGCCGCGTTGACGCGGGCGAGGTCGTCGATGAGGGCGTCGGAGATGCCCATCGCCGAGAAGCCGCCGTCGTGGAAGAGCGTCTGCATCGTCACCATGCGCGTCAGGTCGGAGAGGAGCGAGACGACGTAATCGGCGCACGACTCGGCGTCGGCGTTGCCGAGGGGCGAGAGGCGCTCGGCGAAGTCGAACATCGCGTCGAAGCCCTTGATGCCGCCGCCCGCGGTCGTGCGCGTCGGGCTTTGCGAGACGCTGTTGATGCGGATGCCGCGCTGGCCGAGCCGGTAGCCGAACGAGCGGACGATCGACTCCAGCAGGGCCTTGGCGTCGCCCATCTCGGAGTACTTCGAGAAGACGCGCTGCGCGCCGATGTACGAGAGCGCGACGATGGAGCCGCCGTCGCGCAGGATGCCGTGCTCCAAGCCCTTGGCGATCATCCGGTGGAGCGAGACCGCCGAGATGTCGAGCGTCTTGAGGTACCAGTCGGGGTTGAGCGCCTCGTAGGGACGGTTCTTGCGCACGTTCAGGCCCATCCCGATGGAGTGGACGAGGAAGTCGACCTGCCCGTACGTCTCCTTGACGTGCGCGCAGAGGGCATCGAGATCCTCGCTGCTCGTCGCGTCGGCCCAGATGATGGTCGCGCCGGTCTCGTCGGCGAGCACATCGACGTTGCCGAGGCGCCGCGCGACGGGGGCGTTGGTGAGCACGAAGCGGGCGCCTTCACGGTGGGCGGCGCGGGCGATGTGCCAGGCGAGGCTCGACTCGACGAGCGCGCCGGTGACGATGCCGGTCTTTCCGGCGAGGAGGCCGTGGCCGGTCGGGAGGGTGCCGGGCGGGGTCGTGTCTGTCACGGTCGTGGGGGGTCGGATGCTGCCCCGAAGGTACGGCGGGGGCGCCGGGCGGGGGGCGCGAGCGGGGGCCTTCCCTCCACCCTCCACCTCCGAAATCCGTAGCCAAACCGTCAACGCACGCCCGTTCGGGTCGGCGGCGGCGGGAGCTACACTGACGGTCCACCCAACCTGCTCCGTCCCCGATGTCCGTCGCCACCGGCTACGCCGCCACCAGCCCCCGCGCCTCGCTCGCCCCGCTCACCGTCGAACGCCGCGCCGTCGGGCCGCGCGACGTGCGCATCGAGGTGCGCTACTGCGGCGTCTGCCACTCCGACGTCCACCAGGTGCACAACGACTGGGCCAACACGGTCTACCCGTGCATGCCGGGCCACGAGATCGTCGGGCAGGTCGTCGAGGTCGGAAGCGGACGTGACGCGCCTGCACGCCGGGCAACCTCGTCGGCGTCGGCTGCATGGTCGACTCGTGCCGGACGTGCGACTCGTGCGGCGAGGGGCTCGAGCAGTACTGCACCGGGCCGGTCAGCTTCACCGGCACCTACAACGGCCCGTTCACGCCCGACGGCACCAACACCTTCGGCGGCTACTCCGACCACCTCGTCGTCGACGAGCACTTCGTCCTCACCATCCCCGAGGGCCTGAAGCCGCACGAGGCGGCGCCGATCCTCTGCGCGGGCGTCACGACGTACTCGCCGCTGCGGCACTGGAAGGTCGGGCCGGGCACGGTCGTCGGCGTGGCGGGCATCGGCGGACTCGGGCACATGGCCGTCAAGATGGCCAGGGCGATGGGCGCGCGCGTCGTCGCCCTCACCACGAGCGACGACAAGACGACCGACATCCGCTCGCTCGGCGCCGACGAGGTCGTGCTCACGACGAGCAAAGAAGCGATGACCGCCAACGCCGAGTCCATCGACTTCCTCCTCGACACGATCCCCTACGAGCACGAGCTGATCGACTACCTGAAGCTCCTCAAGCGCGACGGCGCGATGGCGGTCGTCGGCCTGCTGATGCCGGTCAAGCAGACGCTCGAGATGATGGAGATCCTGACCAAGCGCCGCACGCTCGCCGGCTCGCTCATCGGCGGCATCCCCGAGACGCAGGAGGTGCTGGACTTCTGCGCCGAGCACGGCATCGCGCCCGAGACCGAAGTCATCCCCATCCAGGACATCAACAAGGCGTTCAAGCACCTCAAGGCCGGAGACGTCCGCTTCCGCTACGTCCTCGACATGTCCACCCTCAAGGCCGACCCGGATGCGAAGGCCGACGTGACGGAGAGCTGAGGAGGGGATGTGCGTGGGTAAGGGAGGGCGCGATGTGGAAAGGGCACGAGGTATCGTGCCCCTACGCCGCCCCGTCGCCGCGCGGACCGGCTCACGGCTGCATGGATGTAACGGCGCCTCGTCGAATCGGCGCTCGAAGTGCGGCGAGAAGGCGTCGCGACCGGTCGACGCATGATATCGGGCGCGGCTCGCCACGAAGCCGGCCGAGAACGTCCCGACGCCGATGCGCCGAGGATCCGCGAGGCGCGGCGGTCGTCGAGGCGCGCGCAGTCGAGCCGGTTCGCCGAAGGCGGCCTCGATTGATGCGCGACGATCGACCACGTGCGTCGAGGATTACCCCGTTGACGTCGGCAGTCCCGCGGTCGATGTGCGGTTCGCCAGCGCGGCCCCGTCGCGCAGATCTGCCGGCCTGGAGCGCACGTACGCTTCACTGGAGCCGTGTCCCGCCCGGCGCGGCAGCGGTCCGGCTGTGTGATCGCGAGGGCTCGGCGCGGCGAGCGAGGCGCGTCCAGAGTCGTCGCGCAGCGTCGGTAGCCCTCGGCAATCCCCACATTTTTCCGCCGCCGCCACCTGCCCACCGTCCGGGCGACGTAAGTCGTGCAGGACGGCGCCGAAGCGCGCGAGCTCGCGCGATTCGCCACCGCCCGACACGCACGAGGTCGACACGGCGACATCGTCGGGCGCACGACTCGTCGCCTACGTCACACCGCCCGCGCCGGTGCCCGACCGGCGCCCGGAGGGACATGGCCTCGTGCGCAGCAGGCACCGGACTTCCTGCACCGCCCATCTTGACTCTAACTCGATCATGTCAAACTATCGAACCCTCCCTTAACTCCCGGAGGCACCCATGGACAACCGCATCGACGCCACACTCTCGGCCGCCGACCGCACCGCCATCCTCGCCGCGCTCGACACCGTGCGCGCCAAGCTCCCCTTCTCGTCCCCGTCGAGGGACGCGGCGTAGGCGGCGAAGGCCGCAAGATCGGCGGAGTGAGGGTCGAGGGTCATGCGAGGCAGGGCAACGCCGGAGAGGTGGCGGGAGTGACGGCTGCGCGGTCAGGCAGACGGCAGCACCGGGCGCAGGTTGAGGGGCCGCAACATACGCCCGCCCGGACGCAGCGGGCCGCGCATCTGACGGCACGGATCGCCCACGCGCCCCTTCCCCACGCCGAAACGCGCCGCGCCGGGCGCCATTGGCCGCGCTCCACCGTCCACCCCCGCCGCCATGCTCGTCGACACGCCCGAGGCCCAGACCCGCCTCTCCGAACTGCTCCGCATGGCCGAGCGGGGCGAGGAGGTCGTCATCGCGCGCGACGGGCAGCCCGTCGCGCGCCTCGTCGCCGTTGCGCCGGAGGCCCCGTCCTCGCACGCCGGGCGCGTGGGCGGGCAAGGGGTGGATCGCCGACGACTTCGACGAGACGCCGCCGGAGTTCGAGCCCTACATGTGACCGCTGCAATGGAATCGACGGCTCCGCTGCGCCTGCTCCTCGACACGCACGTCCTGCTGTGGTGGCTGCTCACGCCGGAGAAACTGCGCCCCGATGCCCGCGCCGCCATCGCCACGCCGGGCGCCGAGGTGTTCGTGAGCGCGGCGAGCGTGTGGGAGGCCGCGATCCAACGCGCGATGGGCAAACTCGACAGCCCCGTCGACCTCGACGCGCAGGTGCCGCGCGAGGGCTTCCGCGCGCTCCCGATCACGCTCGCGCATGGCAACGCCGTCGCCGCGCTCCCGTCGTTCGACACCCACCGCGACCCGTTCGACCGCCTGCTCGTGGCGCAGGCCCGCGCAGAAGGCCTCGTCCTCGTCACGCGCGATGCCCATCTCGTCCGCTACGGCGTCGCCGTGTTTGCCGCGTGAGGCGCCGGTCGGCACGGGATCGGGTCCCGGGGTTGTTGGGCCGTTGGGGGCGTAGAGACGCATCGCCGATGCGTCTCTACCGGGCGTCACAACGGCGCCAGGCGACGCTGCATCACCCCTCGTCGTCGCCCTTGCCCGCGTACATCTCGTCGATGAGGGCGGCGTAGTGCGTTTCGATGACCTTGCGTTTGAGCGACATCTTGGGGGTCATCATCTCGTTTTCGATCGTGAACGGCTCACGGATCAGGCGCACATCGCGCACCTTCTCGTGCGACGCGGCGGACTTCGAGTAGGTGCGGAGGGCGGCCGTGACGGTTTTCAGAAGGTCGGGATGCGCGAAGACGGCGTCGTCGCCGCCGGTCACCTTGAACTGCTCGCGCGCCACGTCGAGGTTCGGGACGATGAGCGCGGAGAGGAATGCGCGCCCCTCGCCGACGACCACGATCTGCTCGATGAGCGGGCTGGCCGCTTTGAGCTGGTCCTCGATCGGACCGGGGTAGATGTTCTTGCCGCCCTTGTTCACGATCATGTGCTTCAGGCGGTCGGTGATCTGCAAGTAGCCATCGGCGAAGCGCCCGATGTCGCCCGTGTGGTACCAGCCGTCGGCGTCGACGGCTTCGGCGGTGGCGGCGTCGTTCTTCCAGTAGCCCTTCATCACGTTCGGCCCGCGCGCGATGATCTCGCCCTCCTCGCTCGTGAGCGCCGACGGATACGCGTCGCCGCGCTGCTCGGCGAGGATGCGGTCGCCTTTCTGGATCGCCACCGTCACGCCCGGAATGACGTGCCCGACGGTGCCGAAGCGCGGCGCCTTCATGGGGTTGAAGCAGAGCACCGGCGAGGTCTCGGTGAGGCCGTAGCCCTCGACGATGAGCAGCCCGGCGGCTCCGAAGAACTCGCCGATGTGCCGCGGCAGCGCCGCCCCGCCCGAGACGGCGAACCGCACCTTGCCGCCGAGCTTCTCGTGCAGCTTGACGAACACGAGCGCGTGCGCCACCTTCTGTTCGAGCCCGAGGATCGGCCCGACAGACTTGCCCGCCGCCCGCCGCGCCGCCGCCTTCGTGCCGACCGCGACCGCCCATCGGAAGATCTTCTGCTTCGTCGGCGACTGCGATTCCAGCCCTTTCATCACGCCCGCGTACACCTTCTCGAAGACGCGCGGGACGGAGATGAGCACCGTCGGCTGGACTTCGGGGAGGTTCTTCGAGACGGCGTCGACCGATTCGGCGTAGCTGATCTTGGCGCCGCACGCCATCACGGCCGTGTACCCGGCCGTGCGCTCGAACGAGTGGCAGAGCGGCAGAAACGAGAGGTGATGGTCGGTCGGGCCGAAGTCCAGCCGCTCCAGGCTGCTGTTCACGTTCGCGCAGAAGTTGCGATGCGTCAGCATCACGCCCTTCGGCACGCCCGTCGTGCCCGACGTGTAGATGAGCGCGCAGAGGTCGTCTTCGGTCACCGCAGGCCCCATCGCCTCGATCTCGGAGCGGTGCGCGGCGAAATGCGCGCGGCCCTCGTCGAGCGCCGCCTCCCATCCGAGCGTGTGCTCCGACATCTCCTTCTTCGGCTCGAGCGCGACGATGAGGCCGAGGTCCGGGCAGTCGCCGAAGATCTCCTCGCCCTTGCGCAGCTGCATCGCCGTCGAGACGACGAGGATCTTCGAGTCCGAGTCCTTGACGATGTAGCCGACCTGCGAGGGCGGCAGCGTCGTGTAGAGCGACACGTTGACGGCGCCGAGCAACTGCGTCGCGTAGTCGGTGACGGCCCACTCGGGGCGGTTTTCGGCGAGGATGGCGACGCGGTCGCCCGTGCGGATGCCGCGGGCGTGGAGGAATCCCGCGAACGCGTGGACGTCGTCGCGCAGCTGCTCGTAGGAGATGTCGGTCCACGCCTTCGTCTTCTTGTCCTTGTAGGCGAGCGCCGGGCGCTGCTGCCCGTCGAAGTGGCCGACGAGGCCGGTGAACAGCTCGGGGATGGTGCGGAAGGGGACGAGAGCCGGCATCGGAGGGGGCGTACGGAGGGGCGTATCGGTGTCAAGAAAGGGTTAACGGCGCGAAAGTGCGTCGGCGTTCCACCGCCCCGCGCCCTGAACGCCGTTAAGGTGACGCGCCGCCGCATCCGGCCGCCCACGCGGCGCGCGGAGGCGCAGGCCATGAGTGGGAACGGCGACGACCCCCCTCCGGCCCTGTCGGGCCACCTCCCCCGCGGGGTCGCGGGGAGGACCGCCGCGGAGCGCGTCCAGCGCGCAGCGGCAGGAGGAGGCACAGGGGCGGCGCGACGGCATGAGCGGGGGCGGTGGAACGCTCACACCACACCCCCGTCCCGGTGCGCCTGCGCGTTCGGCGGCTTTGGCGGCGTCCCAGAGGGCGTCCATCTCGGCGAGCGACGCGTCCTGCGGGCGGCGCCCGTGAGCTCTGGAGGGCGGTTTCAACGGCGGCGAAACGGCGGCGGAAGCGGGCGGTCGTGGCCTGCAGCGCCGCCTCGGCGCCGATGCCCGAGAGGCGCGCGTGGTTGACGAGGGCGAAGAGCACATCGCCGAACTCGTCAGCGGCGGCATCCACATCGCCTGAATCAGCGGCGGCGCGGTACTCGCCCATCTCCTCCTCGACCTTCATCCACGAGGCGGCGGCGTCGGGGAAGTCGAAGCCGACGCCCGCCACTTTCTCCTGCACGCGCTGCGCCTGCACGAGCGCCGGAAGCGCTGCGGGCACGCCGTCGAGCACGCCGCGCGGGGCCGCATCGGGGCCGGACTCGGCCTGCTTGATCGCCTCCCAGTTGCGAAGCACCTCGCCGGTGCCCGAGACGGTCGTGTCGCCGAAGACGTGCGGATGGCGCCGCACGAGCTTCTCCGTCACGCCCCGCACGACATCGAGAAGCGCGAAATTGCCGTCCTGCTCGGCGATCACGCTGTGGAAGACGACGTGGAGGAGCACGTCGCCGAGTTCGCCGCGGAGGTCGGGCCAGTCGCGCCGCGTGATGGCGTCGGCGGCCTCGAAGGCTTCTTCGAGGAGCAGGTGCTGCGTCGAGGCGTGCGTCTGCGCGCGGTCCCACGGGCAGTCGCGCCGCAGGTGGCGCACGAGGGCGACGAAGTCGGCGAGCGCCTCGCGCGTGGCGTCGTCGGGCTGGAAGGCGGGGTCGAAACGGGGATCGGGCATCGGAAGGGATCGGGCGTGGCGGCGCAGCGCAACGCGCCGACGCGCCGCGGGCTTCGCCGGGGACGACCGGAGGGCTGCACGCAAACCTGTCCGGTCGGGGCCCCGGCAGGTTGCCGCCATCCACGCCCATCCACCAACGACCAACCATCAACCACCCCAGCCATCCAATCCCCAATTCCCCATGTGACACACGGCTGGCACCGGCGGAGAAATATCTTGGGCCTACGGGTTACGTCCGGTGGGTTCGTGCATCTAAGATCACGTCCACCGGGTCAGACACCCGGCCTTCTGGCGGACTCGTGCCGAGACGCTTTGGAATGTCGCCCTCGGTGAGGGCGGCGGATTCGTGTAGAGACGCCAGGGACTCATTCACCACCGCAGGCCCCCACATCCCGGGACGCCTGCCCCCAATCCAGGAGGACGCCATGGCACGTGGCATCAACAAGGTCATTCTCGTCGGCAATCTCGGTTCCGACCCGGAAGTCCGGTACACCCCGAGCGGCACCGCCGTCGCCAACTTCAACCTCGCCACCAACGAGGCCTACAAGGACAAGGAGGGCACCCTCCAGGAGAAGACGGAGTGGCACCGCATCGTCGTCTGGGACCGCCTCGCGGAGATCTGCGAAAAGTACCTCAAGAAGGGCTCGCAGATCTACATCGAGGGCTCGCTCCAGACGCGGCAGTACGAGGACAAGGAGGGCGTCACCAAGTACACGACCGAGATCAAGGCCCGCGAGATGCAGATCCTCGGCAGCCGCGAGGGCGGCGGCGGCGGCGACATCGACTACGACGAGAAGCCCCGTGGCGGCGGCCAGAGCCGCGAGTCGCGCGGCGGCTACAGCGGCGGCGGTGGCGGCGGACGCTCCGGCGGCGGCGGGTACAGCGGCGGCGGCGGACGTCGGCGCTCCGGCGGCGGCGGTGGCCAGAGCGGCCCGTGGGACGACGGCGGCTCGCGCGGCGGGTCCGGCGGCGGCGGCGCCCGCTCCGGCGGCGCACCCCCGGCGCGCGGCCGCACCGTCGAGCCCGACAGCTCGTTCGACCCTTCGGGCGACGACGACCTGCCGTTCTAAGAGCGCACGCAGCGCCGATCCCTCCGTGACGCGCGGCGCTGCTGCGCCCGACACCGCGCGGCGGGCGGCTCCTTCGGAGGCGGCCCGCCGCGTCCGTTTGGGGCATCCCGGCGCGGAGGCCGCGCATGGGCGCGTGCGCATCCGGTTAATTCAGATGCACGGTGCGGCGGACGGGACGCGATGGAACCGCTTCCGCGCCTCGGCGGCGTTGACACACGTGCGCCGGGCGCCGTAACGTCGGGGCCATGGATTCCACCGCCCGCCTCTTCGCGTCCCGACGCCTGCGACCCCTGACCCTCACGGGACGGCGCGCGCGCGTCCGGCAGGCGGCCTGAGCCGCGACCCGGACATTCTACCAGATGCACACGCGCACCGTCTCTCGCCGAGAGGCGGTGCGCGTTGTCGTTTCGGCGGCGCCTGACCTTCCCCACTCCCCGCATCCCCTGCCCTTCCGATGCCCATCGTCCTCGCCTTCTCCGGCGGCCTCGACACCAGCTTCTGCGTCCCGTACCTGCGGGAGACGACGGGAGAGGACATCGTCACCGTGACCGTCAACACCGGCGGCTTCGACGCGGCGCAACTCGCCGAGGTCGCCGCGCGCTCGGCTGAGCTCGGCGCCGCGCGCCACATCGCCATCGACGCCCGCGCCGATCTGTGGCGCGAGTCGCTGCAGTACCTCGTCAAGGGCAACGTGCGGCGCGGCGAGGTCTACCCGCTCTGCGTCGGGCCGGAGCGCGTCACGCAGGCGCGGGCGGTCGTCGAGGTGGCGCGCGAGACCGGCGCGACGCGCCATCGCCCACGGCTCGACGGGCGCGGGCAACGACCAGGTGCGCTTCGACGTGGCCGTGCGCATCCTCGCGGGCGACATGGCGGTGATGACCCCGATCCGCAGCCTCGCCCTCTCGCGCGAGGCGACCGCCGTGTACCTCCGCGAGCGCGGATTCCCCGTCTCCGAGAAGACGACCGCGTACTCCGTCAACCGCGGCCTCTGGGGCACGACCGTCGGCGGGCGCGAGACGCACGACACGCGCGAGCCCCTCCCCGACGACGCCTACCCCGACACGACGGCCCCGGCCGATGCGCCGGACGCGTCCGAGACCGTCGAGATCGCGTTCGAGCGCGGCATCCCCGTCTCGCTCGACGGCGTGGCGATGGACGCCGTCTCGCTCGTCGAGGCCCTCAACCGCACCGGCGCCCGCCACGGCGTCGGGCGCGGGATGCACGTCGGCGACACGATCATGGGCATCAAGGGACGCGTCGGCTTCGAGGCGCCCGCCGCCGCGATCCTCCTCGACGCGCACCGCGAACTCGAAAAGCTGGTGCTCACGCGCTGGCAGCGGTACCAGAAGGACCACCTCGGGCGACTTCTACGGGATGCTCCTCCACGAAGGGCAGTCGTTCGACCCGGTCATGCGCGACATCGAGGCCTTCTTCGACGCCTCGCAGGCGGTCGTCACCGGCAGCGTGCGCGTGCGGCTCTTCAAGGGCAGCGCGTTCGTGCTCGGCGCCGAAAGCGCGCACTCGATGTTCGCCACCGGCGTGGCGACCTACGGCGAGGAGAACCGCCTGTGGGACGGGCGCGACGCCGAGGGCTTCACCGCGCGTCTACGGCGTCCACGCCCTCCTCGCCGACCGGGCGCGCGGCGGGGTGTGATGGGGCGGCGTGGAGGCGGGCGGGGCTGAGGCCCGCCCCTACAGGTTGCTTCTGCCGTGTGCTGACGTTTTTCTTTCTTCCGATCCTTCGCTTTCGATGTCCACCATTACCGCCGACCGCATCGCGTCCAGCGCCGGGCTGTGCGGCCTCCCCTCCGAGGTCACGCTCTCGCCGTACGTCATCGCCGCCGAGGGCTACGTCGTCGTCGTGCGCGTGCTCGACCAGAAGGACACGTACAACCAGATCGAGGACGCCGACGGCGTCTTCCACACGATCCACAAGGGCGACGTGATCGTGTCGGCGCTCGGCGAGCGGCAGGCGCTCAAGGGCTACTCGGGGCGCCTCCCGCGCCAGATCGAGGCGGGCGACGTGCTCAACATCCTCAACATGGGCGGCATCGTCGGCAAGTGCACGAGCGACCACCCGGAGCTCGGGCCGGCCCTCCGCGTCGAGGTGCTCGGGGCCGTCGTGGTCGATGCGCGCCGGGCAGCTCAAGCACGCGCGGTTGCAGGACCACGCGCTCGACCCGGTCTACGAACTGACCGCGTCGGCGCCGCTCGTCATGGTCTCGGGGACGGCGATGAACACGGGCAAGACGTACGCCTGCGCCCAGATCGTCCACGGCCTCGCCGGGCTGGGGATGCGCGTCGCGGCGGCCAAGCTGACCGGCGCGAGCCTGATGCGCGACGTGCGCGCGATGCGCGAGGCGGGCGCGATCGCGGTGGCGACGTTCACCGAGACCGGCGTCGTCTCCTCGACCGACAAGGCGATGGAGCCGCTCGCCAAGGGCGTCGTCGCCCACCTCAACAAGGTCCACCCCGACGTCATCGTCCTCGAACTCGGCGACGGCTTCATCGGCTACTACGGCGTCGACGGCCTCCTGCTCGACAAGGAGCTTCAGCGCTTCACGCGCGCCCACGTCGTCGCCGCGACCGACCTCGCGGGCGCGTGGGCGGCAGACCGCATGTTCCGCGAGCGCTACCGCCGCGAGATCACCGCCGTGACCGGCCCGGTGACCGACAACCTCGTCGGCAAGCAGTACCTGCAGAACGCGCTCGGCATCCCCGCCTTCAACGCCCGCTTCGACGCCGCCTCGCTCGTCGCCTGCGTGGCCGAGGCCGTCGAAACGCCCATCCACCGGCTCGGCGGGCCGACGGGGCAGGCGGCGGTGGGGCTGGGGTGATCGGGGATGCGGGGATGATGGGTGGGGATGGGGCGGAGGAGGGCGGGTCTGAGACCCGCCCCTACGGGATGATTCCGGGGTTCTGATTTTCGATTTCGATGGCTGATTCTTCTGTGGCGAACGCACCGCGCGGCTGCGCGTCGGGATCCTGCACGGCGCGGGGTACGGCGGCGGCGAACTCGCACGGCTCGTGCTCGCGCATCCGGCGCTCGATCTGGCGCTCGTGACGAGCCGGACGTTTGCCGGACAGCCGCTCGCCGCCTCGCACCCGGCGCTCTTCGGCCAGACCGACGTGCGCTTCACGTCCGAGGACGATGCCGACGTGATGGACGTCGGCGGCGCGCCACTCGACGCGGTCTTCGTCGCCGCCGAGCACGGACAGAGCGCCCGCGCCGTCGCCCGACTCGACGCGGCCGGATACGACGGCATCGTCGTCGACCTCTCCGCCGACTTTCGCTTCCGCGACGCGAGCGCCTACCCGGCGCACTTCGGCTTCGAGCACCCGGTGCCCGCCGCGCTCGACACCTTCGCCTACGTCCTGCCCGAGATCCACGCGCCCGGCGGACGCCTTCCTGACGGCCTCGCGGGCAACGGGCGGCGCATCGCCAACCCCGGCTGCTTCGCCACCGGCCTCACGCTCGCGCTCTGGCCGCTCGTGCGCGCACTCGGAACGGTCGAGGCGCACGTGACCGCCCTCACCGGGGCCTCCGGTTCGGGCGCCCGCCCGTCGGCGACGACGCACTTCCCGACGCGCGACGGCAACGTGCGTGCCTACAAGGTGCTCGGACACCAGCACCAGCCCGAGGTCGAGCAGACGCTCGGCGCAGGCCTGCGGCTGCACTTCGTGCCGGCCAGTGGACCGTGGACGCGCGGCATCTGGGGCACAGCCCACATCGCCGTCCCCGCCGCCACCACGACCGCCGACCTCCGCGCCATGATGCTCGACGCCTACCCCGGCGCCGACCGCGCGGCCTGCGGTGCGGTGCGGCTCTGGGACACGCTGCCCGAACTCCGCGCGAGCGTCGGGACGCCGTTCTGCGACCTCGGCGTCGCCGTGGACGGCGGCCACGCGGTCGTCGGCTTCGCGCTCGACAACCTGCTCAAGGGCGCCGCCTCGCAGGCCGTCCAGAACCTGAACCTCGCCGCCGGCTTCGCGCCGATGGCGGGGCTGCTGCCCGGACTGATACGCCCTGCGCAGACTCCGTCCCGCACCGCCCCCCTCCTGCCGCTTCGCGCTGAACGCGCTCCGCGGCGGTCCTCCCCCGCGAGCGGGGGAGGTGCCCCGTAGGGGCGGAGGGGGTCCCCGCCCGATCCTTCCCATCCCCACGGCCCCATGACCACCGCCGACACGATCCAGACCGAGGACGCCTTTCAGGTGCCCACCTACAAGAAGATGCCGATTGCGCTCGTGCGCGGCGAGGGGCCGTTCGTGTGGGACGCCGAGGGACGACGCTACGCCGACTTCTACGGCGGCCACTGCGTCCTCCCGCTCGGCCACTGCCCCCCTGCGGTCGTCGAGGCCGTGCAGCAGCAGACGGCCACGATGATGTTCTACTCGAACGTCGTCTACAGCCCCGTCCGCGCCGACGCCGCGCGCGCGCTCGCCGAGGCGGCGCCCGACGGGATGCGCCACGCCTTCTTCTGCAACAGCGGCACCGAGGCCAACGAGACAGCCCTCAAGATGGCGCGCACCTTCACCGGCAAGACGCACATCGTGGCCACGCACGGCGGCTTCCACGGGCGCACGCTCGGCAGTCTGCTCGCCACGCACGGCAAGTACCGCGACGCCTTCGCCAGCGTCCTCCCCGAGACGACCTTCGTGCCCTTCGGCGACGCCGATGCCGCCGATGCCGCCCTCGCCGGACGCGACGACATCGCCGCCGTCATCCTGGAGCCCATCCAGTCGATGGCGGGCTGCACGACAGCGCCCGCCGCCTACTTCGAGCGCCTGCGGGCGGCCTGCGACCGCGCGGGCGCGCTCCTGATCTTCGACGAGGTCCAGACCGGCGTCGGGCGCACCGGCACCTTCTCCATCTCCGAGTCGCTCGGCGTGCGCCCCGACCTCATCACCCTCGCCAAGAGCCTCGGCTCCGGCATCCCCGTCGGCGCCGTGCTCGCGAGCGACGCGGTTGCCGCGCACGTCAAGACCGGCGATCAGGGGACGACCTTCGGCGGCGGCATGGTGGCGATGGCGGCGGTCACGGCGACGCTCGGGGCGATCCGCGAGGGCGGGCTGATGGCGCGCACGCGCGAGGTCTTCGACCGCGTCGTCGCCGGACTGGCCGGGCACGTCGGCTCGCGCGTCGTGGACGTGCGCGGCGCGGGCTGCCTCATGGGCGTCGTCCTCGACCGCCCGGCCGCGCCGGTCGTCGATGCGCTCGTCTGCTACGGCTTCCTCACCGGCACCGCGGGCGACCCGCGCGTCATCCGCCTGATGCCGCCCTACGACGTCCCCTTCGACCTCGTCGACGACTTCTGCCGCACCCTCGGCCAGATTCTCGACCGGATGGACGAGGCCGCGGCGGGGGGAGACGGCGCGGCGGTGGAGGTGGCGCCTGCGAAGGCGTGAGGATTGGGAACTGGGCGCGCGGAAATGATGGAGCGGTAACGCCGCCCTCCATCGTCATTCCCGCGCAGGCGGGAATCCAGTCTGCCCCTCCCGAGGCGCTGGATCCCCGCGTTCGCGGGGATGACGATGTGGGTTGAATGACCGATGGGCCATCACGGAGGCGCGAGGGCGATGCGCGGGGGGCGCAGGGAGGGTCTGAGACCCGCCCCTACCGGGCACCGGCCCGACAAACGATTTCTCACCAACGACGATGCCTTCTCTTCTCGACTGGACCGACATCCCGGACGCCGACTGGGCGCGGTGCCTCGACCGGGCGCACCACCACCGGCGCGCGCGGGCGTGGACGGACGCGGCGCGGCACCGCTCGATCGGGCTCGTCTTCTTCAACAGCAGCCTGCGCACGCGCACCTCGATGGAGCTCGCCGCGACGCAGCTCGGCGCCCACGCGACGACGCTCGACGTCGGCGCGGGCACCGGCGTCTGGGGGTTCGCGTGGGAGCGGGGGCGGACGATGGACGGCGCCGAGGCCGAGCACATCGACGAGGCCGTCGGCGTGCTCTCGCGCTACTACGACGCCCTCGGCGTCCGCGTCTTCGCCACCCTCCGCGACGCCGCGACCGACGACGCCGACGCGCTCCTCCACGGCTTCGCCCGCGCCGCGAGCGTCCCCGTCGTCAACCTCGAATCCGCCCGCGTCCACCCGTGCCAGCAGCTCGCCGACGCGGCGACGCTCGCCCAGCTCTTCGGCGACGGCTTCGGCGCGGCGCACCCGGCATCGGGCGGCGACCTCGCCCGCCGCACCGTCACCGTCACGTGGGCGCCGCATCCCAAACCGCTTCCGCGCGCCGTCCCGCACTCGGCGGTGCTCGCCGCCGCGCGCGTCGGCGTCAACGTGCGCATCGCGCATCCCGAGGGCTTCGACCTCGCGCCCGACGTGCTCGCCGCCGCCCGCGCCTACGCCGCCGCACGCGGCACGACGGTCGAGGTGATGCACGACCAGGCGGCGGCCTTCGACGGCGCCGACGCCGTCTACGCCAAGGCGTGGGCCGCGCCGCTCGTCTACACCGACCCCGCCGCCGAGGCCGCCCTCCGCGCCGCGCACGCCGACTGGACCGTCACCGAGGCCAAGATGCGCGCGACGCGCGAGGGCCGCTTCCTCCACTGCCTGCCGGTCCGCCGCGGCGTCGTCGTCGAAGACGCCGTCCTCGACGGCCCACGCACGCGTCCACCTCGACCAGGCCGAAAACCGCCTCCACGCCCAGAAGGCGATTCTGGAGTGGATGTGGGACCTCATCTGACCCTCCCCGCCTCCCGTAGTGGATGTGCGTGCACGTGCCGTCGTCGTCCCACCCTGCCCTCCCGTGAACGGCCCCTCGCGTGAACGGCGTTGACTCCGGCGGGAATCCAGAGGAACCAGGCACCGCGCTCATCCCTCTCGGTCACCGCTTTCGCGGGGATGACACCATCTGTACACAGTCTCTGGTTTTCCGCCCCGTCAGGTTTGGAACGCGCAGTTCACACCCCATGACCCACGACCCACCCATGAGCAAGCGCCCCCTCACCGTCGTCAAGATTGGCGGCGCCCTCCTCGGCGCCGGTGCCGAGCGCGACGCCCTCTGGCGCGGCCTCGCCCGTGTGCTCACCGAAGGCCCCCTCGTGGTCGTTCACGGCGGCGGGCCGCAGTCGACGGCCCTTGCACGGCGCCTCGGGCACGAGCCGCGCATGGTCGCCGGGCGGCGCGTGACGACCGACCTCGACCTCGACGTGGCCGCCTACACGCTCCGCGGCCTCGCCAACGCCGCCCTCGTGGCGAGCGCCACGCGCGAGGGCGTGCCCGCCGTCGGCATCTCGGCGCTCGACGGTAGCCTCGTGCGCGCGACGCGCCGCCCGCCGCGCGAGATCGACGGCGAGACGGTCGATTTCGGGCACGTCGGCGATGTCGTCTCGGTCGATGTGCGGCTCGTGCGGCTGCTGCTCTCCGACGGCTACGTGCCCGTCGTCGCGCCCCTCGCCGCCGACGCCGACGGGCAGCTCCTCAACGTCAACGCCGACACCATCGCCTGCGCCCTCGCCGCCGCCCTCGGCGCCGACCGCTTCTACCTCGTCACCGACACCGGCGGCGTCCGCCGCGACGCCACCGACGCCGCGACGACGCTTGGCACCCTCGACCGCGCGACACTCGCCGCAGGCCTCGCCGACGGATGGATCGCGGGCGGGATGCGCCCCAAACTCGACACCGCCTTCGCCGCCGCCGACGCCGGCATCCCCTCCGTCGTCATCCTCGGCCCCGACGCGCTCGACACGCCGGAGATAGGGACGCGGATCGCGTGAGGGGTTTGTCGTTGGTGGGTGGTTGTGGGTTGTTGATCGTGAGGCAACCTGTCAGGTCTCCGCACCTGACGGGTTTGTCCGCCGCCGCCGTCTGTCACCGCCGCCATCCCGCACACGTGTCCGGTCGGCGAGCAGACAGGCCAACCGCCCCACCATCGACGACCAACCACGAACAACCAACACCTCACGAGAATGACCGCAACCGCCATTCTGCGCGACCTCGTGCGCGTTCCGTCGCTTTCGCACCACGAGGCCCAAGCCGCCGCGCACGTCGAGGCGCTCGGGCGGGCGGGCGGGCTGCGTGTCTGGCGCGACGACGACAACGTGGTGCTGGAGTTGGGCGAGGGCGACGATGTGCTCCTCCTCAACTCGCACCTCGATGTCGTGCCGCCGTCGGAGGCGATGCCGCATGGGGCCTTCGACGCCCACGAGACCGCCGAGCCAGGAGCGGGGGAGGACGGCGGCGCGGGGCCGGTGATGTGGGGGCGCGGGACGGTCGACGCCAAGGCGTCGGGGGCGGCGATGCTCGCGGCGATGCTGTCGATGCGCGCGGCGGGGTTCGCGCCGACGGATGGGCGCGTGATCCTGGCGCTCACCGCGTGCGAGGAGACCGGCGGCGGCTACAACGGGATGCACGCGCTGCGCCCGCGCCTGCCGACGATCGCGGGCGCCATCGTCGGCGAGCCGACCGAGATGCAGCCGTGCCTCGCGCAGAAGGGCCTGCTCATCCTGCGCCTCGACGCTCACGGGCGCACCGCCCACGCCGCCCGCGCCCACCTCGGCGACAACGCCATCGCGCGGATGGCCCGCGCCATCGGGGCCGTCGAGCGGATCGTCTTCGACCGCGTCGACCCGTACCTCGGGCGCGCGACGGCGACCGTCACCACCATCGAGGGCGGGTCGGCCAAGAACGTCGTCCCCGACCGCTGCACCGCCGTCGTCGACATCCGCATCGTGCCTGCGTACGCGCCTGCGGAGGTCGTCGAGATCGTCCGCGCCGCCATCGCCGACGCCGCCGTCGACGTGATCGTCCACTCCGACCGTCTGGTCCCCGTCTCGACCGATCCGGGCAGCCGCATCGCCCGCGCCGTCGCTGCCGCACATCCGGGCGGCGTGCCGTTCGGCAGCCCGACCGCGAGCGACTGGGTCTTCCTCGCCGACGTGCCGACGGTCAAGATGGGGCCGGGGCCGAGCGAGCGCAGCCACACGCCCGACGAGCGCATCGAGCTGTGGAAGGTCGAGCACGCGGCCCGCGTCTACGAGGCCACCGCGCGGGCGTTCTTCGGCGCGTGAGGCAACGGGTCGGGGCCTTCGGAGCGCCCCGCGTCGACGGCGCAACGCGATGCAGCCCTCTCGCCAGCATCCAGATCGGCGTCGCGCGTGGCCTGATACTGACGGTGCTGCGCGACCGCGGCCTGCGCATCCAGAGCGAGCGCGACGCCGACGTGTCCGTCTACGACATGCACGGCCGCCAAGGGATGTCACAGCGCGTCGCATTAGGCACGACGGAACAGTGCTTCGACGGCCTCGGCGCAGGCGTGTACGTCGTCCGCGCCATCGCAGGCGGCAGCGTTCGCCCCTCCGCGTCGTCGTGCGCTGAGCCGCACACGGGCGTTTTTGTGAGACGAACACCCGTCAGTCCGCGCGAGCAGAAGACATTGAAGACGGCGCATCGGGCAAGGCTTGACGATTCGGAAACGCGAAACCGGGACCCTGCCGAGCGTCGCACCCGTCCTACCGTGACCTCACACCCCTTCTCGTTTCCCATGCGCAAGCCGTTACTCATCGCCGCCCTCGCGGCCACACCCGCCGTCGCCTCGGCGCAGACGACGCTTCCAGCCTCCCCACATCTCTGATGTTTTGCACCTGTCAGATCCCCCGACCTGACAGGTGTTTTTCTGTCGCCCTGCCTGCCTGTCCTGGCCTCGCCACAAGTCCTCGCAACACAACCGCGTAACACAAGGGCTACACGAGTCGGCGGAACCGCTTCCGGCGATCTTCATAGGTGCGGCATCGGACGCCACCGCGAAGCGAAGACGAGCCAGTGAGACGCTTTCCAACCCGGCACCTCCGTGCGCCACGCACGCCCTCGCGCCGCCTCCGATTGTCCTCCGCCGCCGGGTCGATGCCTCACCGCATCGGCCCGGCGGCGTTTTCGGACGAGGGCGTCACTCGCAGGCAAGCGGCCGTAGGGGACCTGCTTGCACGTCCCGCCGTCCAGACGGCCCCCAAACCTGCCGAAACCCCGGTCGCCCACGCGCGGGCTTCGACAGGCTCAACCACCGATCCGGTCTCTCACAGCGGGTCGCCGATCGGTCGGCGGGACGGGCGTCGGGGCGGCGGCGCGCTTCCAGAAGAGGTAGGCGGGCACGCCGGTCGCCACGATGAGGAGGCCGTAGAGCGCCGTCGTCGGGTCCTCCAGGATCGTGCTCAGCGTCAGGCCCGCGGTGAGGAGCAGGAAGACGCCGGGGACGATGGGGAAGAGCGGCGTCCGGTAGACGGCGTCGTCGCCGATGCCGCGCTTGCGGTAGACGAAGAGGGCGGCGGCGGCGAGGCCGTAGAAGAGCCACCCGGTGAAGACGACGTAGGCGAGGAGCTGGTCGAAGGTGCCCGAGAGCGCGAGCACGAACGCCCAGACGCCCGTCCCCACGACCGCCCACATCGGCGTCTGGAAACGCGGGTGGACCTCCTTCATCCGGCTGAAAAAGAGACCGTCGCCCGCCATCGCGAAGAAGATGCGCGTCGCGGAGAAGAGCGTCGCGTTGGCGCACGAGAAGATCGAGACGAGGATGACGGCGATGACGACCTTGCCGAGCGTGCCGTAGCCGACCGCTTCGAGGGCCGCCGAGGCGACGCGGTCGGACGCCATCACGCCGCCCGCGCCGAGCGCCGCGAGGTAGCCGACGTTGACGAGCAGGTAGACGGCCGTGAGCAGGAGCGTGCCGAGCACGATGGCGCGCGGAAACGTCCGCGGCGCGTCCTTGACCTCGCCCGCCGCGAACGTCGCGTACTGCCAGCCCTCGTAGGACCACAGCACGCCGAGCATCGCCACGCCGACGGCCGTGATGACGGACGTCGGGAGCAGGGAAACGCCATCGACCGGCAGGGCCGTCCCGGCCGTCGTCGCCGCTTCGAGGGCCGCATCGAAGGCGAGGCGCTGCGCCGCCGCGGTGTCGGGCGCGAAGATGGCCTGCCCGCCGAGCGCGATGAGCGCGATGCCGAGGCCGACGAGAAACACCGTCTTGATGATCGTCGACGTGTTGAGCACCTCGGCGCTGCCGCGCGTCGAGACCGCGTTGAGGAGCGTCACGACGACGACGACGGCGGCGGCGAGCAGTTTGCTGCCGGTCTCGCCGAGGGCCACGAACTCGCCCGCCTGCGTGGCGAAGGCCGCCGCGAGCGCCGCGACGGTGCCGCTGGCGACGGCGAAGAACATCGTCCAGCCGAACAAAAACGCCGGAAGCGGGCCGAAGGCGTCGCGGATGTAGATGTAGAGGCCGCCCGCGCGCGGGTTGCGGGCGGTGAGTTCGGCGTAGGTGAGCGCGCCGAGGAGCGAGAGGATGCCGCCGAGCGCCCAGACGCCGAGCGCGAGATCGGGCCGCCCGCCGACGTCGCGCAGCACCCCGCCGGGCGTCAGGAAGATGCCGGAGCCGATGACGCCGCCGACGATGAGGAGGGTGACATCGCGCAGGCCGAGGGTGCGCTGGAGGGTGGACATCGGGCGTGGGGGCAGAGACGGGACCGCCGAATGTAACGCCCGCGTCGCCCCTCGCCGTGCGTGGCGGGACGACGGACGACGGACGATGACTGCCCCATCCACCCACGCCCCACCACCCACCAACCCCATGTTGTCGCGCCTTTCGCAGTCCACGGCGGCACGGGTGGCGCCGGGCGACGTTGGGAACGGCCCGCCCTCGACGTTTGCGCCGTGCCCGATTCCCTCCGCCTCGACGATCTCACCCGCACCTTCCGCGAAGGCGACGCCGAGCGCGCCGTCCTGAAGGGCGTCACCGCGACCGTCCCCGCGGGCGCCTTCGCCGCCCTCTACGGGCGCAGCGGGTCGGGCAAGTCGACGCTCCTCAACCTGATTGCCGGTCTCGACGTGCCGACGAGCGGGCGCGTCTGGCTCGGCGACGCGGAGTTGACGGCGATGAGCGAGGCCGAGCGCACGCGCCTGCGCCGCACCCGGATCGGCTTCGTCTTCCAGGCCTTCAACCTCATCCCGACGCTCACCGTCGCCGAGAACGTCGCCCTGCCGCTCGACCTCGCCGGGCGCCGCGACCCGGCGCGCGTCGCCGATCTGCTCTCCGCCGTCGGCCTTGCCGACCGCGCCGACGCCTTCCCCGACCGCCTCTCCGGCGGCGAGCAGCAGCGCGTCGCCGTCGCCCGGGCGCTCGCGCACGCGCCCGAACTCGTCCTCGCCGACGAGCCGACCGGCAACCTCGACGGCGCCACCGCTGCCCGTGTGCTCGACCTCCTCGCCGGCCTCGCCCGCGACGACGGCCGCACGCTCCTCGTCGTCACCCACGACGCCTCCATCGCCCGCCGCGCCGCCCTCGTGCTTCATCTGGTGGATGGGCGGTTGGTCGATGCGGCGCCGGATGCGACGGTGCCGATGTGAGGGATGCGTTCGTGGGGCGATGCCAGCGCCCAAACCTGTCCAGGTCCCCGATCTGACAGGTCCTGCTCCGCCGCTGCACCTCCCCAGTGCCCCAAACCTGTCAGGTGAGGGCACCTGACAGGTTGCCGCCCCCCACCATCCCACAAACCCACCACCTCACCCACCCGGGATGATCTCTCCTCTTCTCGCCCGCGCGAGCCTGCGCTACCTCGCGCGGCACCCGTGGCTGCTCGTGCTCTCGGTCGTCGGCGTCGCGCTCGGGGTGGCGGTGGTGGTCGCCATCGACCTCGCCAATGCGAGCGCGACGCGCGCCTTCGAACGCTCCGCCGACACCGTCGCCGGGCGGGCGACGCACGCGCTCACGGGCGGCGGCGGAACGGTCTCCGACACGCTCTACCGGCGGCTCCGCGCGAACGGCGTCCGCGAGACGGCGCCGGTGATCGAAGGCGTGGCGCTCGCACGCGGACGCGTCGTGACGGTGCTCGGCATCGACCCGCTCGCCGACGGCGCCTTCCGCGATGTCACCGGCGGCCCGGCGGGCGGCGGCGTCGATCTCGGCCTCTTCCTCGCCACGCCCTCGACGGCGTTCGTCTCGCCGGGCGGCGCGGCGGCGCTCGGCGTGGCCCCCGGCGACACCCTCGGCCTCTTCGTCGACGGGCGGCGCGCGACGGTGCGCATCGCCTCGCTCCTCGGCGCTGCGGGCGACGATCCGCGGCAATCGGCGGCGCTCGACGGGCTGGTCGTGATGGACATCGCCACGGCGCAGCGCGTGCTCGGCCTCGCCGGACGCCTCTCGCGCGTCGATCTGATCGTGCCCGACGGGCGCGGCGGGCGAGCGGCGGCTGGGCGAGATCCGCGCCCTGCTTCCCGGCGGCGTGCGCGTCGAGCGGTCGGCGGCGCGTGGCGAGGCGCTCGAGACGATGACGCGCGCGTTCCGCTTCAACCTGTCCGCGCTCAGCTTTCTGGCGCTCATCGTCGGCATGTTCCTCGTCTACAACGTGACCACGTTCGCCGTCGTGCAGCGGCGGTTCCTGCTCGGGCGGCTGCGCGCGCTCGGCGTGTCGCGGCGCGAGGTGCTCGGCCTGGTGATGGGCGAGGCGCTGCTCTTGGGGATCGTCGGGACGGCGTTCGGGCTCGCGCTCGGCGTCGTGCTCGGGCGCGGCCTCGTCGGCCTCGTCGCGCAGACGATCACCGACCTGTACTTCGCCCTCGACGTGCGCGGCGTGGCGCTTCCGCTCGGCGCGCTCGTCAAGGGCGGCGTGCTCGGCGTGCTGACGACGCTCGCGGCGGCCTTCTTCCCGGCCCGCGAGGCGGCGACGGCGGACGTGACGGCGGTGCTGCGGCGCAGCGAGCCGGAGGCGGCGCTCCGCGACTCGCGCGGGCGCATCGCGGCTCCTCGGCGGCGCGCTCCTGGCGATTGGCGGCGGCGTGCTGGCGCTTCCGCGCGTGCCCCTTGCCATCGCGTACGCGGCGCTCCTCGGCGTGGTGCTCGGCGCGGCGCTCCTCGTGCCGTCGGCGCTCGCGGCAGCGTCGGGCGCGGCGCGGGCGCCGCTCGGACGGCTCGTTCGGCGCGCCCGGGCGGATGGCCGCGGGGGCGATGTCGGCGCACCTGCGGCGGTTGTCGGTGGCCGTCGCCGCGCTCTCGGTGGCGATCGCGGCGACGATCGGCGTCGGCGTCATGATCGCCTCGTTCCGGCAGACCGTCGTCGTGTGGCTCGAAGGCGTCCTCACCGCCGACGTCTTCGTCCAGCCCCCGACGCTCACCGCCCGCCGCGGCGACAGTTCGCTCGACCCGGCCCTCGTCGCCCGCCTCAGCGCTCTGAACGGCGTCGCCGACGCCTACACGGTGCGGCGCGTGACGACCGAGAGCCAGGTCGGCGCCACCGACCTGCTCGCCATCTCGGGCGGCGCGGCGCAGGAGGCGTCGTTCCGCTTGAAAGAGGCCCCGGCGGGCGGCGGCGCGGCGGCGTGGACGGCGATGCGCGCGGGCACGGCGGTGATGGTGAGCGAGCCGTTCGCCTACCGCCACCGACTCGGCGTCGGCGACACGGTGCGGTTGGAGACAGACCGTGGCCGCCGCGCCTTCCCCATCGCCGCCGTCACCTTCGATTACGGCTCCGATCTGGGCCTCGTGATGCTGATGCGCCCCGCCTACGAGCGCCTCTACGACGACCGCGGCACGTCGGGCCTCGCCCTCGTCGCCGCCCCCGGCACCGACGCCGACGTGCTCGCCGAGGCCACGCGCCGCGCCTCGGCGAGCAGCGGGCAGGCGGTGATCGTGCGCTCGAACCGTGGCCTGCGCGAGTACTCGCTCGACATCTTCGACCGCACCTTCGCCATCACCGCCGTGCTGCGTTTGCTTGCGCTCATCGTCGCCTTCGTCGGCGTCGTGAGCGCGCTCATGGCCCTCCAACTCGAACGGGCGAGGGAGTACGCGACGCTGCGCGCGATCGGCCTCTCGCGCGGTGCGCTCGTGGGCCTGGTGAGCATCGAGACGGGCCTCGTCGGCCTCGTCGCCGGGCTGCTGTCGCTGCCCCTCGGGCTCGCGCTCGCGGCGGCGCTCGTGTTCGTCATCAACCGGCAGTCGTTCGGGTGGACGCTCCAGGCGACCGTGCCGCCGTCTGTGCTCATCTCGGCGGTCGGGCTCGCCATCGGTGGCGCCCTGCTCGCCGGGCTGTATCCGGCCTGGAAGATCTCGCGCACCGCCCCGGCGGATGCGCTGCGGACCGAGTAGTTGGTCGTTTGTGGATGGTCGTTGATCGTTGGTCGTTCGAATCGGCCAGAGCGCCATCGCCACCCTCCCATGTTCGTCATTCCCGCGCACGCGGGAATCCAGCGTGCTCCTCCGAAGGCTCTGGGTCCCCGCTTTCGCGGGGATGACGATGGGGGTTGGGGAGCCGGCGGGGGTTGTCCGCTCCCTTTCTGCCCCCGCCGCATCCTCACCATCCCACCCCTCACCACCTCACCACCTCACCCCCATGCGCCCCCGCACCCTCGGCATCGTCTTCGCCCTCGCCCTCGCGGCCCTCGTCGCGGCGGCGGTGTGGCTGGTGCGCCCGGCGCGGCAGGCCGACACGCGCCTCTCGCTCGCCGAGGCGATGCGCTCCGACACGACCGGCTTCGCCCGCGCCGTCGACGTCCGCGCGTTCGACTTCCCGCGCGACCACGGCCCCCACCCGGACTTCCGCACCGAGTGGTGGTACCTGACCGGCAACCTCGACGCCGCCCGCCCCGACGGCACGGCCGAGCGCGTCGGTGTCGACCTCACCATCTTCCGCATCGCCCTCACCCCCGGCGACTCGACCGGCGGTGGTGTGCGCAGCGTGGGCACGGACACGGCGGGCTGGGCGACGCGGCAGATGTTCATGGCGCACGTCGGCGTGACCGATGCGGCGGGGACGCGCTTCGTGGCGTCCGAGCGCTTCTCGCGCGGCGCCGCGGGCCTCGCCGGTGCCCGCGCGCCATCGGAAGGCGCCCCGCTGCGCGTGTGGGTCGAGGATTGGGAGATCGCCGAAGGAGCGGGCGGCCTCGGGCAGGGACCGTCGGGGCTGCCGACGTTCCGCGTCCGCGCCTCCGCCGGGCGCGGCGACTCGCTCGCCGTTTCGACCTCACGCTCCGCGCCGAGAAGCCGCCGGTCCTGCAGGGCGAGGCCGGGCTGAGCCAGAAAGGTCCGGCGCCCGGCAACGCCTCGTACTACTACAGCCTCCCGCGCCTGGCCGCGACCGGCACCCTCACGCGCGGCGGGCGCGAGGCACCGGTGACCGGGACGATGTGGATGGACCGCGAGTGGTCGACGTCGGCCCTCGGCCCCGACGAAGTCGGCTGGGACTGGTTCGCCCTCCACCTCGCCGATGGGCGCGACGTCATGCTCTACCGCCTCCGCCGCCGCGACGGCACCGCCGCGCCGCTCTCCAAGGGCAGCGTCTCGCCCGCCAGTGGCGGCGCGGTCCGCCGCCTCGCCCTCGCCGACTACACGCTGCGCCCGGTCGAGACGTGGACGAGTCCGCACTCGGGCGCCCGCTACCCGGTCGCGTGGGAGGTCGCCGTGCCGTCGGAGAACCTGCGCCTGCGCGTCACCGCCGTGCTGCCCGATCAGGAACTCAACGTATCGGTCCGCTACTGGGAGGGCGCCGTCGACGTCACCGACGCCGTGACCGGCGCGGCGCTCGGACGCGGCTACCTCGAAATGACCGGCTACGGCGACGAAGGCCGCAGCCGCGCGAGGCACGCGGGCGTCGGGGTGATGGTTGGGGGTGGGGTTGGGGACGGTGGGACGGGACGATGGGTGGAGGAGACGCATCGTCGATGCGTCTCTACGGCGGGCCGATGGCCACCGGCGGACTGTTCACCGCTGCCGTTCGATCCATCGCCACCGGCGGGCCGACGGTCACGGGCGGTCTGTTCACCGCCGCCATCCGGTCCATCGCCACCAGCGACGCGGTGATCACGGGTGGTAGAGACGCATCGGCGATGCGTCTCTATGGCGGCGGTCCGACGCTTGCCGCCTGTCTGACGTTCAAGGGTCTGGCAGCCCGTGCCCGTGGTCATCCCACCACCGCGCCGGGTTGGCGGCGATGTACCGCCGCACGCTCGCCGCCTCGCGCTCCGACCGGACGATGCGGTCGTGGTACCGCGGCTGCCACAGCCTCTCGTCGGCGCCGAGAAGCCCGAGCCGCCTCCCTTCGCGCGTGACGGCCCCCTTGACGTGCCGCACGACCGACGGCACTGCGCTCGCCCCGTCTTCGGCAAGGATGAGCACGACATGCACGTGATCGGGCATCACAACCAGCGCACCAACGGCCACATCGGGGCGTACCAGCGCCGTTCGGTGCCATTCGAGCGCAGCCAAATGGCCAAGCGGCGTCAGGTGCACCCCCCACCCGTCCCTCATGTGCCCGAGCTTCGGAAGTCGCCCCATCACGCAGTGCGTCACGAAATACGTGCCCGCGCGGTCGTAGGCATGGGTCGGGTGGCGGGCGGAGGACACGCGGTAGCCGTGGTAGCGGTCAGGCGGCAGCATCGTCGTCGAAATCGGTTGCCTCTTCAGAGTCGCCAAACCGCCCCGTGTAACCTCCACGGCCCCGATTTCCCACCTGGATGCCCGCATCGGCATACCCGCAATGCGCGGACGGTACGACGACGCATGGTAGAGACGCATCGCCGATGCGTCTCTACGCCCCCGACGAACCGTTGGACACGTCACCCCGTCACCGCATCCGCGCCACGAACCCGGCGGCGGCGAGGGCGGTGAGGGCGGCGGCGCGGTCGGCGTCGGTGGCGAAGGCGACGCGGAAGACGCCGTCGAGGCCTTCGCGGACCTTGAGGAGTTCGAGGTCGGCGATGTTGATCCCGGCACCGGCGAGCGTGGCCGTGAGACCGGCGAGGAAGCCGGGGCGGTCGTCGGCGTCGACCGCGATCTCGGCGAGCGGGCGCAGGAAGCCGCGGGCGTCGACGGGGATGCCGCTGCGCAGGTGCGCGGCGCGGGCGAAGGCGGCGTCGAGGGCGGGCCAGTCGCGGCGCGCGAGGGCGTCGCGGGTGCGGCATCGAGGGCCTCGCGCAGACCGTCGAGGGCGGCGAGGGCGGCGCCGTGGTTGGCCGACAGGATGCCCTGCCAGAGCGGCCACGGCGAGGCGGCGATGCGCGTCACGTCGCGGAAGCCGCCACCGGCGAGGCGCCGCGCGCCGGGGTCGTCGCCGAGGGCGGCGGTGACGAGGGCGACGGCGGCCAGTTGCGGCACGTGGCTGACGGCGGCGGCGGTGCGGTCATGCCGCGCCGCGTCCATCACCACGACCCGCGCCCCGATGGCCGAGACGAGCGCCGCGAGGGCATCGACGGCGGACGTGTCGGCGCGACGGTTTTCGCCGTCCTCCGTCGTCGGTCGTTGGTCGTCCTGCGCCGGGCACAGCACCCACGCGGCGTTCTCGAAGAGCCGCGCATCGGCGCTCCCGAGGCCGCCCGTCTCGCGTCCGGCCATCGGGTGGCCACCGACGATGCGGCGCGCGTCGGGGATGGCGGCGGTCGCAGCCGCGAGGAACGGCGCCTTGACCGACCCGACATCGCTCAGGATCGCCGACGGGCGCAGGTGCGGCGCGATCTCGCGGATCAGTTCGAGCGACACATCCGGCGGCGCGGCGACGACGACGAGATCGGCGATGCGCACTGCGTCGGGGAGCGGCATCGCCACATCCGCTGCCCCCGCCGCGACGGCATCCGCCGCCACGCCCTCCACATCCACCGCCACGACCCGCACCGACGGCACCCGTGCCCGCAGCGCCATCCCCAGCGACCCGCCGATGAGGCCCGTCCCCACGAGGGCGACGGTGCGGATCGAGAACGGCGGATCGGGCATCGGCGGCGCGGGCAAAGACGCCCGAAGGTACAGGTGCCGCCCCCGACACGTCACGCATCGTTCCCACGGCGGGGGCATCGGGGCGCGCCCGGGGGGCGTAACGGGAGGCATCTCTTTGATTTCGCGCCCGCATGTCTACGTCCCTCGCCCGCTCGCCTCTCGCCCGCACCGCCGCCGTTGCCGCGGCGCTCGCCGCCTACCGCATCGGCACTGGACTGGCGCGGCGCGTGTCGTTCGACCGGGCACGGGTGCTGATCCTGGGAGGGAATCGCGGACTCGGGCTGGAGATCGCCCGCGTCCTTGCCGCCGACGGCGCCCGCCTCGCGCTCGTCGGGCGGACGGCGTCGCAGCTCGACACCGCTGCCGCCGAACTCCGCGCCGCCGGGGCCGAGGTGCACACGCGGTCGGCCGATCTGCGTCCCGAGGGCGCCGCTGCCGATGCCGTCTCGTGGGCCGTGGACGCGATGGGCGGGCTCGACGTGCTCGTCTACGTCGCCGGGCTGATCGCCGTCTCGCCGCTCGAACACCTCTCGCGCGAGGACGACGAGACGGCCATGCAGATCCACTTCTGGGCGCCGCGCGAGGCGATGCTCGCCGCCCTGCCCCACCTCGAACGCAGCCGCATCGGACGCATCGGCGTCATTTCGTCGATCGCCGGGCGCGTTGCCTCGCCGCACCTGATCCCGTACACGTCGTCGAAATTCGCCCTCTCCGGCCTCTCCGACGGGCTTCGGACGGCCTTCCGGCGGCGCGGCGTCTTCGTCACCACCGTCAACCCGGGCCTGATGCGCACCGGCTCGCCGCGCAACGCGGCCTTCAAGGGCGACGCCGACAAGGAGTACCGGCTGGTTCGCGCCGCGCGTCGGCTCGCCCGTCACCTCGATCTCGTCGACGCGGGCGGCGCGGCAGATCGTCGCCGCGATGCGCCACGGACGTGCGCGCCTCACGATCACGTTCCAGGCGCGCCTGCTTCACCTCGCCGACACCGTCGCGCCCGAGCTGTTGGCCGACGCGATGGCCCTCGTCGAGCGCTATCTACCTGCCCGCGCCGGTCGGGCCGGAGGGCGACCGTCTCGTGATGGGCCACGACGGCCCCGAGCAGGCCGCGATGCGCGACGACGCCGGTCGCTGGACGAAGGTCGTCGCCGAGACCGCGCGCCGCAACAACGAGACCGACGCCCCGCGCCCGTGAGCCGGTCCGCGCCTCTGAAGCGCCCGCGTCCTGACGCCACCCTGTCGCTGTTCGACGGCGATGCAGCGGCGCCGGAGACCGAGGACACGGAAGATGTCGCCGACGACCTCGCCCGTCGCCGCGCCCTCGCCCGCCTCGCGCACGAGCGGCTGTGCGAGGTCTACGGATGCCCCATCGCCTTCTTCTCCGACAAGGACCCCGTCAGCGAACTCGTCTCCGCGCTCCTCTCGCACCGCACGAAGAACGCCGACTCGTCGCGCGCCTTCCGCACCCTCCGCGAGCGCTTCCCGACGTGGGAGGCCGTCTGCGCCGCCGACACCGCCGACGTCGAAGACGCCATCCGCGCCGCGACGTGGCCTGAGCAGAAAGCGCCGCGCATTCAGAATGTGCTCCGCCGCATCGCCGACCGCACGCGCGACGAAGGACGGCGGATGGTGGACGAGCCACTGGCCCTCGATTTCCTCGCCGACCTGCCCGTCGAAGACGCCCGCGTGTGGCTCGAAGCGATGCCCGGCGTCGGACCGAAGACGAGCGCCGCCGTCCTGCTCTTCTCGCGCCTGCGCCGCCCGGCGATGCCCGTCGACAGCCACCACCACCGCGTCGCCGAGCGGCTGGGGCTGATCCCGCGCGGCACGGCGGTCGGCGCCGCCCACGCGCTCCTCGACGCCCTCGTGCCCGAGCCGGACGATGCGCAGGCCGTCTACGACCACCACGAGGTGTTCATGCTCCACGGCCAGCGCGTCTGCACGCACCGCGCGCCGCGCTGCCCCGCCTGCGTCCTCCTCGACGTCTGCCCCGACGGCCAGCGCCGCACCGCCGCGTAACGGCTACGATTCCGCCGACGGCACCGGCGTGACCGCCGCCGCGTCTTCCTCGCCCGTGCGGATGCGCACGACCCGGTCGACGGGCAGGACGAAGATCTTGCCGTCGCCGACCTCCCCGGTGCGCGCCGCGCCGATGATGGCCGCGATGCACACGTCGACGAACGGGTCGGAGACGCCGATCTCGATGCGCACCTTTTCGTGGAGGCCGACCTTGACGGTGGTGCCGCGGTACGTCTCCACCGACTCGGTTTCGCCGCCGTGTCCCTGCACGCGCGAGACGGTCAGCCCGTGGATGTCGGCCCGGTAGAGGGCCGCGAGCACGTCGCCGAGCCGCTCGGGCCGCACGATTGCCTGGATGAGTTTCATCGGTCAGATTGATTGGTTTTTTGCGGATGGATCGTCCTCACATCCCCACCATCCCACCACTCGGATGGATCACCCCGCCGCCACAGCCCCGACCAGCGCGCCAGCGGGTGCCGGACGTGCCTCGTCGGGCAGCAGCAGGATCGCGCCTTCGCCCTCCGTGTACGCCTCCTCACCGTGCTCCGAGACATCGAGCCCCAGCCCTTCGGCCCGCGCCGACGGGCGCAGCGCCATCACGAGCGAGAGGCCTTTCAGCAGCACGAACGACATCCCGCCCGAGTAGAGCGCGACGGCCACGACCGACAGCGCCTGCACGCCGACGCGCCCCGGATCGCCGGTGAGCAGCCCCGCCTGTCCACCCCACGCTGGATCGGCGAGGACACCGGTCAGGAGCGCCCCGACCACGCCCCCGACGCCGTGCGCGGCGACGACGTCGAGGGAGTCGTCGAGGCGGGTACGGGCGCGCCAGAGGAGGGCGGCGTACGACGGGAACGCGGCGAGGCCGCCGAGCGCGAGCGCGCCGAGGGGCGAGACGAACCCGGCGGCGGGCGTGACAGCGACGAGGCCGACGACGATGGCCGTCGCCGCGCCGACCGCCGTCACCTTGCCCGTGCGGCGCAGGTCGAGGCCCATCCACACGACGAGCGTCGCCGCCGGGGCGAGGAGCGTGCTCGCAAACGCCGTCACCGCCGACGCAGTGGCGCCGAGCGCCGAGCCGCCGTTGAAGCCGAACCACCCGAACCAGAGCAGCCCGGTACCGAGGAGCACGAACGGCACGTGGTGCGGCAGGATCGCCGCGCGCCCGTAGTCGCGCCGGGGCCCGACGACGAGCGCCGCCACGAGCGCCGCCGCCGCCGCGTTGACGTGGACGACCGCGCCCCCGGCGAAGTCGAGCGCGCCGAGTCCGGCCAGCCACCCGCCGCCCCACACCCAGTGCGCGACGGGCGCGTAGACGACGAGCGTCCAGAGCGTGATGAAGGCGAGGTACGCCGGAAAGCGCATCCGCTCGACGACCGCGCCCGAGATGAGCGCCGCCGTGATGACGACGAACGTGCCCTGGTAAACGACGAAGAGCAGGTGCGGGATCGTCCCCTTCGCCTCGACCCCGACGCCCCGCAGGAGCACGTGCGACAGATCCCCGACCAACCCGCCGCCCGCCCCGAAGGCCAGCGAGTAGCCGACGAGCACCCACGGCACGAGCACGACGACGGCCCCGACCGACATCATCATCGTGTTGAGGACGTTTTTCCCCCGCGTCAGGCCGCCGTAGAAGAACCCGAGCGCAGGCGTCATGAGGAGCACCAGCGCCGCTGAGACGAGCACCCACGCGGTATCGGCGGGGACGATGGCGTCGGCAGCCTGCGCGGCGGCGGAGGGCACGACGAACGCGGCGGCGGCGAGCGCGGCGGCCAGGCGGAAGGCAATGGGGCGGGCAGAGCGCATGGAGCGAAGGCGGAACAGGTGAAACGCCTTCTGATCTTAGGAAACGCTGGCCTTTCGCACAACTCACCCCCAAAACAAAAGCGCTTTCGACGTTTAACCTTCACATTGGAGGCTTCGGGTGCGCCGTGCGGCATCCCCCTACCACGCTCGGCGAACCTCTGCCAACGTGTCCTCAGCCCTCCGACGTTGGAAGACGCGCCTTCGGGACGGGTGCTCATGGACCGTCTTGTGTCCCTGTGGGACGCGCGAGTGATGCAAGCACGTCCCCTCGAATGCAGGGCCAGCGCACGCTGCCTTGTATTGAGTCCAGACCAGGTCGGCTCGGTCAGGCTCTTTCGCGAGGCGAGATGCCCACCCACGTTTCCAGCGCGTTTGAGCGTCTCGCTTCCGGACCCGTCCAGAGGAATCCATCGGCCAGATGTAGCGTGCGCCCGCCCTGCCCTCGAATGTGGGGATCGCCGGAGCCGGGCAGGCGGCGCGGTACTTTGGGCACGCCGCCTTTCCGCCCGTCCTGCCGCGTGTCTCCGTCCGATTCCAGTCCCTCCGGCGTCCCGCCACCCGCCGCGTCTGGCGACGCGCCCGCGCGCCTCGCCTTCGGTCCCTTCGTGCTCGACCGGCAGGAGCGGCGCCTGACGCGCGCCGACGCACCCGACGACGCATCGGGCGATGGACCGGTCGAGGTGCCGATGCAGGCGCGGGCGTTCGACCTCGTCGCCCATCTCGCCGTGCACGCCGGGGCGCTCGTGCGCAAGGACGACCTCTTCGCCGCCGTCTGGCCCGGCGTCGTCGTCACCGATGCGGCGATGACGCAGGCCGTGCGCGTCGCCCGCCGCGCCATCGGCGACGATGCGGCAGCGCCGACGTACATCGAGACCGTCGCCGGGCACGGCTACCGCTTCATCGCGCCCGTCGCCGCCCTCCCATCAGAGCCGGCGCCTGCCGTGGCGCCTGCCGCAGAGATCGTCGAGCGGGTTGACCCTGCCGCGCCGCGGTCCCTGACCGCGCACGTGCCCGTGACGCAGGCAGACACAGCGCCGCAGACGGTGCCGCCGCGCGGGTCGGTGGGCGGAGCCGTCGTCGGCGCGCTCGCCACGAGTCTCGTCGGCGGGCTGCTCTACGGCGTCGCCCTCGGCGCCGACGGGCTGCATCCGGTGACGACCCTCGTGTCGGTGACGGCGTTCGCGCTTGGCGCGGGCGTGGCCGGGGCGGCGGCGGTGTCGGCGGGGGCGGCGCGCGCGGCGGCGTGGCGTCCGTGGATGGCGCCGCTCGGCGGAGCACTCGCGGGCGGTATCGCCGGCGCGGTCGGCGAAGCGGTCGGCGGCAACGTGCTGGCCACGCTCACCGGAATGGCGCCGGGCGACCTCACCGGGGGCGTCGAGGGAGCGGTCGTCGGGGCGGCGCTCGGGCTCGCGTTCGCACCGTTTCGGCGCGGGCGGCACGTCGTCCTCGTCACCGCGCTCGCCACGATGCTGGCCTTCGCGCTCCTCGCCGCCACCGGCCACCCGACGTTCGCGGGCAGCCTCGACGCCGCCCTCGCCCTCCCCGACGACCCGCTGCGCCTCGACGTGCTCGCGCCCGGCGGCCTCACTGCCGGCCTCCGCGTGCTCCTCGGCGCCTTCGAGGGCCTGCTCTTCGGCCTCGGCGTCGGCACGGGCGCGCGGCGGTGAGGGGTGATGAGTTGGTGTGTTTGTAGGATGGTGACGGGCGGTTCTGGAGCGCGGTGGTGTGCGTGCGCGTCTCCGATGAGCGCCAACGGTCCACCCGACCTCACCAACTCACCCCTCCCCAACTCACTCACCCCGCCTCCACGAACCGCACGAGCGCGGCTTCGTCGCGGTCGAGGCCGCGGGGCGTGCGTCCGCGGCGGGCTTTGGACCAGCGGGCGTCGAAGGTGCCGTCGAGGGCGGCGGCGTGGAGCGCCGGGTGGACGTAGTGGCCGCGGCAGACGGCGGCGGTGTTGCCGAGGTAGTCGGCGGCGGCGGCGAGGGCGGCGGCGGCCCGCTTCGCGGGTGCCAGGTCGTCGTCGGTGGACGCGGCGAGGGCGCGGGCGAAGGCGAGCGAGCCGCCCCACGTGCGGAAGTGCTTGGCGGTGACGGACGCGCCGCAGGCCTCGGCGAGGTAGGCGTTGACGTCGGTGCTGGTGATGGCGCGGGCATCGCCGTCGTGGTCGTACTGGAAGAGCGCCTGGCCGGGGAGGTCGCGGCAGCGCTGGACGAGCGCGGCGAGGCGGCGGTCGCGGAGCGTCACCTCGCGCCAGAGGCTGTGCTTGCCGCGGAAGCGCAGGCGAAGCGTCGTCCCTGTGACCGTCGCGTGGCGGTCCTGGAGCGTCGAGAGGCCGTAGGTGCGGTTCGCGCGGGCATACTCGCGGCTGCCGATGCGCTGGTGCGAGGCGTCGAGGAGGGCGGCGACGAGGGCGAGGATGCGCTCGCGCGGCAGTCCGCGCTGCCGGAGATCGGCCTCGATGTGGCGGCGAAGCGCCGGAAGCGCGTGCCCGAACGTGGCGAGCGCGCCGAACGTCGTCTCGCGCCGCGCCGCGCTCCACGCCGCGTGGTAGCGGTACTGCTTGCGCCCACGCGCGTCCCGGCCCGTCGCCTGCACATGGCCGCGCGCGTCGGCGCAGACCCACACGTCGGTGTAGGCGGGCGGAATGGCGAGATGTCGGATGCGGTCGAGCGTCACCGCATCGTCAACCGCCTTCCCATGGCCATCGACATATCCGAATCCGTCGCCATCGGCCACGCGGCGCAGGCCCGGCTCGGCGTCGCTGCTGTGGCGGAGACCGGCGCGGCGGGCGGCGCGCTCGGCAGGCGTGAGGCGACGCGGCATGGTGCGGCAGGTCGAAAAACGAAAATTAGCCGTTGCGGCGCGTCCACCGTCCCACCACGAACGCGGCGGCGACGGGGACGGCGACCTTCCAGAGCGGACGTGGGATCGCCGCCGGAAGCGCGCCGAACTCGCGGCCCGGTTCGCCCGGCGCGGCCTTGGTGGCCGTCACCTGCCCGGCGCTGATCGCCCGCTTGGCCTCCTCATTGGTCGCGTGGCGCACCTCGTCGGGGTCGACCTCCACCGTCTGCGTCACCACGCGCACCGCGTGTTCGCTCGGGCGCACGCCGCTGCCGAAGCGCGTCGCGTAGACCTGCGTCACCTCGGCACCGAAGAGCAGGATCATGGCCGTGTAATAGACCCAGACGAGCAGGACGGCCAGCGATCCCGCCGCGCCGTACGCCGACGCCGTCGACGATCGCCCGAGGTAGAGGCCGATGAGCACGCGCCCGATCGAGAACAGCAGGGCCGTCACCAGCGCCCCGACCCACACGTCGCGCCACTCGACGGTCGCATCGGGCAGGTAGCGGAAGATGAGCGCGAAGAGCACCGTCACGACGACGAAGGCCGCGCCGATGTTGATGAGTTGGAGCGCCAGGCCGCCGATCGCGCCGGTCTCGCCCAGCCCCTGCGTCATGTAGCCGACGATGGCGCTGAGCACGAGCGAGACCAGAAGCACGAAGCAGACCGTCAGGATCATCCCGAACGAGAGCAGCCGCTGCCGCACGAGCGACCAGATGGCGCCCTGCTTGGGATCGGGCTTGACACCCCAGACGGTGTTGATGGCCTCCTGGATCTGCCCGAACAGGGCCGTCGCGCCGATGAGCAGGGCGACGACGCCGAGCACGGTCGCAAGGGTGCTGCCGGAGCCGGGGCGGTCGGTGTTTTCGAGCATCATGGCGATGGCGTCGGCGGCCTCCGGGCCGATCTGCGCGCGCATCTGCCCGACCAGGTTGGCCTGGATCGTCGCGTTCTGGCTGCCCCAGAAGAACCCGACGACCGAGACGACGAGCACGAGCAGCGGCGCGAGCGAGAAGACGGTGTAGTACGAGAGTGCCGCCGAGAGCCGCATCGCGCTGTCGTCGAGCCAGCCCGTCGCGGCGCCCTTGAAGATGCCGAGCACGGCCTTCGGCGTCATCTTGGGCGCGTCGGTGGCGGCAGGCGCGAGGGCGGTATCGGGTGAGGACATGGACGAAGGGGGATCGCGATGGGCTCTGAGTCTCACGCCCGCGCCGCCGCCGCCGTGCCCCGGCGAGCGTCACGACGCCGCAACGAGTCGGCAGGCGCGCCCTCCTGCACTCACTCCCACCCTCCCCGAACGCCTTGTGACACGCGGCTGTCACCCGCTCTCCCGATGTTGCCCGTCACCTCCCCCGACACGTCCTGCAACCTGCTCTGCCGCCATGTCCCAGACCGACCTCCGCCGCCTCGCCGACTACTTTGCCGCCGAGGACCTCGAATGGAAGCCCATCGCCGTCTCCAAGAAGACCGGCAAGGCGCTCGCCGCCGCCTACATCACCAACCGCGCCGTGCAGCAGCGCTTCGACGACACCGTCGGGCCGGAGAACTGGACGAACGAGTACCGCCCCGGCCCGAGCGGCGGTGTCGTCTGCGGCCTCTCGGTGCGCGTCGTGCGCGACGACGGCACGAGCGACTGGGTGACCAAGTGGGACGGCGCCGGCAACACCGACATCGAGGCCGTCAAGGGCGGCCTCAGCGACTCGATGCGCCGCTGCGCCGTGCAGTGGGGTGTCGGGCGCTACCTCTACAATTTTCCTCAGCAGTGGGTGCCGGTCGACGACTACGGCAAGTTCTCGCAGGCCCCCCGCATCCCGCGCGAGTACCTGCCGTCGGCCTCGCCCTCGCTGCGCGCCGAGCGCGCGGAGCAGCCTGCCGAACGCCCGGTGGAGCGCCCGAGCGAGCGCGCACCCGAGCGGCCTACCGGCGCCGAGCGTCCGCGCGAGCGCGCCGCCGAGCGCCCACCGCAGCACGCCACCTCGGGCGACGGTTTCGACGGCCGGCGCCCCGTACGATACTCCGGCCCCCGAGCGCCGCGACGACCGCCGCGAGACGCCCCGCGGATTCCGCCCCGTCACGCGCTGACGTCCTGCCGTCGCCCCGAACGCCCGCGCATCACCTCGCCCGTGGGGCATTACCGCTCCCAGTCCGGCGCGAACGTGGGCACGACGAAGCGCTCGTGGCGGCGCGCAGCGAGGGCGTGTAGAGTCTCCATCTCGTCGTCGGCGAGCACGATCTCGGCGGCGGCGAGGTTGGCGCGCCGGTGCTCGGTCGACGAGGCCTTCGGGATGGCGGCCACGCCGCGTTGCCCGAGGAGCCACGCGAGCGCCACCTGCTCGGGCGTCGCGCCGTGCGCGGCGGCGATGTCGGCCACGACCGGTTCGTCGCCGACGCGGTGGCCGAGCGGGCGGTAGGCCGTCAGCACCCCGCCGAGGTCGCGCATCTGCGACGCGAGCCGCCGCTGGTCGAGGAGGACGTGGTACTCGACCTGGTTGCAGCGGATGTCGGCGAGCGCGGCCGCGGCGGCAAGGAGCGATGGCGGGAAGTTGCTCACGCCGATCAGGCGCGTCTTGCCCGCCTCGCGCAGCCGCTCGAACGCCCCGAGGGTATCGGCGAGCGGCACATCGGCGTCGGGCCAGTGGACGAGCAGGAGATCGACGTAGTCGGTGCCGAGGCGGCGCAGGCTCTCGTCGGCGCTGCGCGTCACATCGTCCGGGCGGAGGTCGTCACGCCAGACCTTTGTGGTGAGGAACACGTCGGCGCGGGCAACGCTGCTGCGGCGCATTCCGGCGCCGACGTCGGCCTCGTTGCCGTACATCGTGGCCGTGTCGAGGTGGCGGTAGCCGAGCGCGAGCGCATCGGCGACGGCGTCGATGCAGGCGTCGCCGGTGAGCTTGTAGGTGCCGAGGCCGAGCGCGGGAACGGCGATGCCGTCGATGTCGAGGGTCTTCACGGAGAGTGCTGGGGATGGAGTTCGTCCCGCTTGCACGCCCCGTGCCTGCACTCGCTCCGCCGCGCGGCATTCCAGGCCGGGCGAATGCAAAAACCTGCCAGGTCGGGGACCTGACAGGTTCAGCTGCGGCACACGGTCAACAAACGGTCAACGGCTCACGACGAGCGTCGTGCGCTCGCGCCCGATGCGGACGACGTAGAGGCCCGGCGCCTGGCCGTCGAGGACCACTTCGGCGGTCGTCTCGCCGGCCGCGACGGAGCGGGAAAAGACGCGGCGCCCGAGGGCGTCGAAGACGTCGAGGTCGGCGGCCTCTCCACCCGGCGCGCGATGCACGACCGAGCGCCCGCGCGTCGGGTTCGGCCCGGCGACGAGGGCCGCGCGGCCCGGCGCGTCTTCGCGCGCGATGCCGACGAGCGTGCCGCTTTCAGCGCCGCCGTCGAACCACGCGCCCATCCGCGAGAGCGGCACCGGGCGGCGCATCCACTCGACGAGGCCGCGCGTGGTGACGATCCACACGTCGCCGCGGCTGCTGATCTCGCGCAGGAAGCGGTTGTAGCCGGCGATGGCGTCGTCCTTGCGGCGGATGCGGGCGGCGTGCAGGAAGAGGCCGAGCGGCGCGCGGTTGCCGCGGTAGCGCCCCTCGAAGTTGTACATCAGCAGGTCGTAGAGCGCCGTCGAATCCATGCCCTGGTGCGGGTCCATCTGCCCGGCCATCCGCCCGTTGACGTTGCTGTAGAGCGCCCACATCGGCACCGACCAGAGGCCGGGGAGGCTGCGGCGCGGGCAGTTGCTCGTCACGCAGTTGGTCGCCGAGCCGCCATCGAGCGTGTGAGGCCAGATCATGCGGTCGACGCCGCGCGACATCGGCGCCTGCGTGTCGAAGACCTCGGTGAGGCTCGACTCGTAGAGCATTCCGGGCCGCCGCGCGAGCGCGTTCCACATCGCGTCGTTGGTCGCCAGGAACGGCGCGCGCATCCCGACGATCTTGCCGTTCGGCACACCGACGGTGTCGCGCATGAAGGCGTCGAGGCCGTCGAGCTGGCGCGTCCACTCCTCCTCGGTCGAGTTGACGGATGTGGTGTGGTGGAGGGTGTGGTTGGCGATCTCGTGCCCGGCGGCGAGCACGCGCTGCGCGGCAGGGATGTTGGTCCAGATCGACTGCGCGAAGTACGTCCGGTGCACCGGGCGACCGCCGGGGTTGCGGATGCCGCGCATCATCAGATCGACCGCATCGTCCTCCAACCGCGTCTGGATGGCGTCGTCGAAGGTGACGAGCACGAACTGCGGCGTCTCACTCCGCGGCAGGCCGCCGGGGGGTTCGAGGCTCGCGCAGTGGCACGTCGGGAGCGTGCACGTGGCAGGGCAGACGTACGGCATCCCGGCCGTCGAGGCCTGCGCGCGGGCGGCGTTTGGCGAGAGCGCGGCAGCGGCGAAGAGTGCGGCGGCGAAGACGGCGGCAAGGCGCCGGGGCGGGGAAAGGCGGAAATTCATGGTCGGAGCGGGTACACAGCTCGAGGACATCAAATCGGATGCCACGCCGCGCCCGTCTCACGCGGAGAATCGGCGACGGCGCGCGGGCACGTCACGCGGACGGATCGGCGCGGCGCCCGGTCAGGCGCCCGGTCAGGCGCCCGGCCCAGGCCCACCAGTCGTTTTCGGTGCGAGACTCGGTCTCCTCGAAGCCGTGCGCCGCGGTCAGCGCCCGCATCGCGTCGGCGTCGGTCCGGAGCAGGCCTGCGAGCACGAGCGCGCCGCCGTCGCGGGTGCGCGCCGTGAGGTCGGGCATCATCTCGGTCAGCACCTCACGGTGGATGTTGGCGACGACGACGTCGAATCCGTCCTCCGGCACGCAGTCGATGTCGCCGATGCGCACCTCGACGCATCCGTCGGCGCCGTTGCGGGCGACGTTCTCGGCGGCGTTCTCCTCGGCCCACCGGTCGATGTCGAAGGCGATGGCGTGGGCGGCGCCGAGGTGGATGGCGGCGATGGCGAGGATGCCGGTGCCGGTGCCCGCGTCGAGCACGCGGTCGCCCGCGCGTACCACGCCGGGCAGCAGGCCGAGCACGAGCCGCGTGCTCTCGTGGTAGCCGGTGCCGAACGACATCTTCGGCTCGATCACGAGTTCGTCGAGGTGCTCGGTGCCCTCCGGACGCGGGGCCCACGACGGGCGGACCAGGAACGGCGGCGCGAGGACGGCGCCGAGCGTCGCTTCGACCTCGGCGTTCCAGTTGCGCGGCTCGATCACGACGCCTTCCGGCGCCTCGCCCTGCTCCCTCGCCCCGAGCCACGCGCCGACGGCGGCCTGCACATCCGGCGTCCAGAGCGCCTCTTCGATGTAGCCCGTCAGGCGGTCGTCGGTCTCGACGAAGCCCGCGAAACCGAGCGCGTCGAGCGCGGCGACGGCTTCGTCGTGGAGGGCGTCGGGGAGGTCGAGCGCGAGTTCGCGCATCGGGGCCGAGGTGTCGGTCATCGTCGGGGGCGGGTGGAGCGAGGCCGCCGCAACGCGCCCGCGCGCCCGGCGGTGCCCCCCGCGCAGCGCCTCGCCGACGGTTCACGGGCCGGATGACGGACCCGCCGCGAACCGGTCAGGTCAGGGGACATGACCAGGTTCGCAGCCTCACCGGCGGCTCTGCGGGATCGGGACGGCGGTGTCGCCGGGGGAGACGATGGCGCCCCAGAAATCGTGCGCCGGGGCGGCGCCGTCGTCGTAGTTGCCGTAGTTGTGCGAGCCGTCGGACGTGAAGGTCAGGCGGTAGCTGCCCGCGTCGAGCGCGACGGTGCCGTCGAAGAGGACGTTCTTGTCGCCGCCGCCGCCGCGCTGCGTGCGGGCCGTCTTCATCGACCAGACGACCTCGCCGCGCTCGTCCTCGATCTCCGCCCAGTCGTACCACGAATCGCCGATGCGCTCGCCGGTCGCGTACACGCGCACCGTGCCGCCGGTGTCGAGGCGGAAGCGCTCGCCCTCGTTCGCGTTCGAGCGCACGCGCACGATGGACGCGAGGCTGCCGTTCGTCGACGGCGGCTCCGGGACGTTCGCGGACGATTCTCCCGGCCCATCCCCCGACGGCTCGTCGGTCCCTTCGTCGGGGCCGGACGAGACCGAAGAGTCGCCGCCGCTCAGGTCGCGCCGCCCGGTGACGGTGAGCGCGGCATCGTCGCCGAGCGCGAACAGGGCGATGCCGTAGCGGTCGGGGAAGGTCGGCGCAGAGCTGTTGAAGTCGCCCGCGTGGTGGGAGCCGTCGGTGACGTAGTGGAGCGTGTAGCGTCCCGCCCCGAGTGTCAGCACGGTTTCGGCGCGGCGGTTCTTGCCGTCACCGCCCGCAGGTTCGGTATCGGAGCGGCGCATCTCCCAGGCGCGCTCGCCGGTCGTCTCGTTGACGAGCCAGCCGTAGTCGGCGCGCGAGCCGTCGCTGTCGCCGGTGATCTCGCCTGTCGCGTCGATGAAGACCGCGACCGAGCCGGAGACGGTGAAGTCGACGATGTGCTCGGTGTCGGGCGTGCGTGCGGTGTAGCGGATCGCGGGCGTGCGGCGCCACGCGTCGAACGGGATCACGGCGCCTGCCTCCGCCGACGAGACCGCGAGGCCCCACGCGCGCGGATCGTCGGGGGGCGTCTGCTGCCAGGCGCCGGGGCCGTGGCCGCGCACGACATCGGCGCTGGCTTCGTAGAGACCGGGCGCGAGCGTGACCGTCGCCTCGACGGTGCGGTTGCGCGCGCCGCCGCCCGCGCCGCGGCTCGCCGCTGCCGTCGCCTCCCAGACGAGCGTGCGCTCGGGCAGGCGCACGAGCGTCGCGCGGCTGTTCGTACCGATCTCCGAACCGGCGAAGCGGAGCGTCACCGGCGCTGCGCGCGTCACTTCGAGCACCTGCGTGACACTCGTGTTCGTCTGCGGCGCGCTCGTCCACACGAGCGGCGGGAGCGGCGTCGGCCGGTCGTCGCCGGAGCTGAGGCGGAGCGCGTTGGCGAGCGCGCCGTCGAGCGGGCGGATGGTGAGGTACCAGAGCGGACGGTCGTTGCGCCACGTCTCACGTCGGTTGGCGATGCGTGCGAACGCGCCGCCGCGCGCCGACACCGTCCCGACGCCGCTGAAATGAGCTTCGTACGTGCCCGCAGGCAGCGTGAGCGTGTCGCTCGAAAGGCGCCGCGTGCCCTCGGCCGCGCGGGTCCCCTCGGGCGTCATCCGCCAGACGACCCGCCGCGTCGCGCCGTCGAGGATCCATCCGAAGGCTTCGAGCCGCCCGTCGGCCCCCGCCGACCCCGACGCTTCAACCACGACGCGCCCGCCCTGCGGAAGCTCGAACGCCCCCGACGCCACGCCGTCGATGTCGCGCAGCTGCACGATGCCCGACGGCACCGGCGGCCCGTCGGCGCGGCGCCAGATGAACAGGCCGAGCGCGCCGAGAACGGCAACGAGCAGGAAAGGGGTGAGGGTGCGTCGCTTCATCGGTGGGTCGGGGGGCCGGGTCGGCCGGAGCAGAGGGCGGTCGTACGCGCGCCCGTCGCCGGAGTTACCCCGGTTTCCCCGCGCGCCCGTCGGCGTGCGGGCCTCTGCGCACCGGGACGAACGGGCCGCGCGGGCGTTCGCCGCTCGCTCCCCTCCCCCGAACCGCACCGTTGGCCGGCTTCTACCTCCACGTTCCCTTCTGCGCGCGGCGCTGCACGTACTGCGACTTCTACTTCGTCGCGGGCGACAAGGCGCCGCAGGGCTTCGTCGCCGCCGCGCTCGCCGAGATCGACGCCCTTGCCGACCGCTACGCCCGCCGCGAGCGCATCGAGACGATTTACGTCGGCGGTGGAACGCCCTCGCGCCTGCCCGTCGGCGATCTCGCCCTCCTGCTGGATCGCATCCGCGAGCGTTTCGGCGCCGATCGGCTCGACGAGTTGACGGTCGAGGTCAACCCCGACGATGCCACGCCCGAGTACCTCGCCGGTCTCCGGGCCATCGGCGTCGACCGGCTCTCGGTCGGCATCCAGTCGTTCTTCGACGCCGACCTGACGTGGATGAACCGCGCCCACGACGCCGCCGCCGCGCGCCGCGTGGTCGATGACGTGCGCGCGGCGGGCTTCGAGCGCTTCTCCATCGACCTCATCTTCGGCCTCCCGCACCAGGCGTTCGAGACGTGGGCCGCCAACGTGCAGCGCGCCATCGCCCTCGACGTGCCGCACATCTCCGCCTACGCCCTCACCGTCGAGCCGAAGACGGCCCTCAGCCGCGCCGTCGACGCCGGCCGCGAGACCGTTCCCGACGACGAGGCGACGGCCCACGCCTTCCGCTGGACGATGGGCGCCCTCCGCGCGGCGGGCTACGAACACTACGAGATCTCGTCGTACGCCCGCGCCGGGCAGCGCGCGGTCCACAACAGCCGCTACTGGACGCACGCGAACTACCTCGGCGCCGGGCCGAGCGCGCACTCGTTCTGGTGGCCGCGCCGCCTCTCGCCGGAGGGCGACGCCGTGGGGTCGGGACCGGCGCGGCGCTGGCGCAACGTGCCGAACCTCGGGCGCTACGAAGCGCTCGCGCGCGCCGGGCAGCCGCTGCGCGAGGAGGAAACGCCGCTCTCGCTCACCGACCTCGCCAACGAGTACCTGATGCTCCGCCTTCGCACCTCCGACGGCCTCGACCTCGGGCGCCTCGAAGACGCCTACGGCGCCGACCTCATCGCCGAGCGCGTCGACGAAATCGCCGCCCTCGAAGACGCGGGCCTCACGACCCTCCGCAGCGGCATCCTCCGCCTGACCGACGAAGGCAAACTCGTCGCCGACGCCGTGACGACGCGTTTGATGTTCGATGCGCTTCCGGGATGAGTGGGATGGGGGGAAGGTGAGTTGGTGGGGATGGGGGTGTGCGCAGCAGAGGCCGGGCGCGTGTGGCGGGGCAACCGGACAGGTCCCCGCACCTGTCTGGTTTGGCGGCTGGTGATGGCGGCGCGGACGGTGGGGGCGGCGCGGACGGTGGGGGCGGCGCGGACGGTGGGGGCGGCGCGGACGCGGGCGGGTCAGAGACCCGCCCCTACGGAAGATCGGGGGGTGGTCCGGGCGGTGGGGGTGGGGCGGTCTTCACGGCAGACGCGAACCACCCCGGCGGGGGCGCGCGTTGCCCCGGAGCCTCCTCGACCGGTCTTCCGCGTGCCCCGATTCCGTGCCCTCGCCGCCCTTCTCGTGCTCCTCGGCGCGCTCGCGGCCGCGGTGCCCGCCCGCGCGCAGGTCGCCGGGGCAAGCGACGGCACCGACGACTCGGCCGCTACGCCGACCGATGCGCGCGGGCGTCCGAAGCCGGTCGATTTCGTACTCGACGCGCCCGCCTCGGCCCGCGCGGGCGACACACTCACCGTCCGGCTGCGCGCGACGATCGCCGCGCCGTGGCATCTGTACGCCCTCGCCAACGCGCCCGGCGCCGGTCCCATCCCGACGACCATCGTCACCGCACGTCCGTATCTCACGGTCGCCGGGGCGCTCGCCGAGACCGCGCCGGTCGTCCGCTTCGACCCCAATTTCGGCGTCGATCTGGGGACACACGCCGCCCGCGCCACCGTCACCGTTCCGCTGCGCGTTGCCGACGATGCGCCCGAGCGTGCCGACATCGCACTCGCCATCCGCTACCAGGCCTGCACCGACCGGATGTGCCTGCCGCCGCGCACCGACACCGTCGCCGTGGCGATTCGCATCGACGGGGGCGTTGCGGAAGCGGCGGCGAGCGTGGATGCGGCGCCGTCCAGTGCCCCGGCTGACGATTCGCCGTGGGCGGGACGCGGGCTGGCGTCGTACCTGTGGCTGGCGTTTCTGGCTGGGCTGGGCGCGCTCCTCACGCCCTGCGTCTTCCCGATGCTGCCACTCACCGTCTCGTACTTCGCCCGCAGCCACGGCGGCGACCGGCGCGCGGCGACGCGCGATGCGCTCGTCTTCGGCGCCTTCACCGTCGCCGCGTTCACGCTCCTTGGCGTCGTCCTCGCGCTCGTCGTCGGGGCGGCCGGGGCGAACCGGCTCGCGGCGAATCCGTGGGTCAACCTGTTCATCGGTGGCGTGCTCGTGGCGTTCGCGCTCAGCCTGCTCGGCGCCTTTGAGCTTCGGCTCCCGGCGGCGCTCACGAACGCCCTCGACCGCGAGAGTCGGCGGCGTGGCGGGGTCGGCGGACTGCTGTTCCTCGCGCTCACCGTCGCCGCGGTGTCGTTCTCGTGCACGGCGCCGTTCGTCGGGGCGGTGCTCGCGGCGGCGGCGCGCGGGTCGTGGCTGTTTCCGGTGATGGGGATGGCGGCGTTCTCGACGGCGTTCGCGCTTCCGTTCGTCGTCCTCGCCCTCTTTCCCGAGCGCCTCGCCGCCCTTCCGCGCAGCGGCCCGTGGCTGGCGACGAGCGTCGTCGTGCTCGGGTTCGTCGAGATGGCGGCAGCCTTCAAATTCCTCTCGAACGCCGACCTCGTCTGGGGCCTCGGCCTGCTTCCGCGCCCGGTCGTCGTGGCCGCGTGGATCGCCCTCGCCGCCGCCGCCGCCCTGTTCCTGCTCGGCGCGTACAGCCTGCGCGAGATGCTGCGCCCGGCGCACGTCTCGGCGGGTCGGTTGATGGGCGCCGTCGTCTTCCTCGCCCTCGCGGCCGGACTGCTGCCGGGCCTCGCCGGGGCACCGCTCGGCGCGCTCGACGCCTTCCTGCCCCCGCGACGCCTCTCCGACCCGGGCCTCCTGCTCTCCGCGACGGGCACCGCCCCCGCGCCCGGCGCCGGAGCGGCGGCGACTGCCGGGATCGACGGCGAAGACGGGTGGAGTAGCGACTACGAGGCCACACTCGCCGCCGCGCGGGCCGACGGACGCGACGTGTTCGTCGACTTCACCGGCTACACGTGCACGAACTGTCGGGCGATGGAGACCCGCGTTTTCCCGCGCCCGGCCGTCGCCGAGGCGTTCGCGCGCGTCGCCCGCGTGCGCCTCTACACCGACGGTCCCGACGCCGAGCGCCTGCAAGCGCTCCAACTGGCGCTCACCGGCACCGTCGCCCTCCCCACCTACGCCCTCGTCGACCCGGCCACCGGGCGCCCTCGGCGGGTGATGAGCGGCTACGTGGCCGAGGACGCCTTCCTCGCGTTCCTGCGCGGCACCGGCAGCCGCTGAGTGGTGCACAGCAGCGAAACTCGGGAACGCGGGCGGCGGCGGTCAGCAGACCCGGACGCACACCTCACCCACGCAGCGGAGGGCGCAGCCGTCGATCCGGGCGTCGCTGCCGGGCGCGAGAGCGAGCGGAGCCGCCGACGTGAAGGAGGCGACCGAGACGACGATGGACGCTGACGGGGCGGAGGCACTGTGCGCGGGCGACGAGGCGGGCACGAGGGCGGAGGCGAACGCGAGGAGAGCGAGAGTGCGCAGCGAAGGAAGGAGGCTGAGTCCCCTCCCAGTGTCCCCAATTCGCACATCTCGCTGCAGTTAGGTTCCCCCTCGATTCTCGGGGAGTGCCTTCCACGTATTGCCGATAGAGCAACGCATTCCACCGCGGAGGACCGCACCGGCGCCCATTCCCCAGCGCTGCTCGGTCACACCGTCTCCGATGCAAGGGGCACGCGGAGCCGCCGCAGCGCTGCATCGGAGCGCTGACCGGATGGGCGCATCGCGCCGACGAGGCACACGCGCAGGCACGTCCCCTGCCCCGGCGCGCTCTCGACGGTGAGCGTCCCGCCGAGCGCCTCGGCCCGCTCGCGCATCCCCGTCAGCCCGAAATGCGGACGGTCGGGCGAGGACGCGCCGCCGGTGTCGAACCCCGATCCGTCGTCGTCGATGCAGAAGACGAGGGCGCCGCCGTTCGCCTCGTCGATGCCGAGCGCGAAGCGGATGTGGCGCGCACCGCCGTGGCGGACGGCGTTGGAGACCGCCTCCTGCGCGACGCGGTAGAGCGCGACGCCCTGCTCGCGCGAGAGCCGGTCGAGGGCGTCCGGCGCGACCTCGACGGTGCCGGTCACGTCGGGATAGAGCGCCGGGAGAGCGGCGAGGGCGTCGGGCAGACGCACCGTGCCGTCCATCGGCGCGCGCAGGCGAGCGGTCACGGCCCGCACCTGCTGCGCGGTCTGCGTGACGAGTCCATCGACGGTATCGAGCGTGTTGGTCGAGCCGTTCGCCGATGGGGCGGGCAGGTGGAGCCGGATGGCGTAGAGCATCTGCAGGACATCGTCGTGGAGTTCGCGCGCGAGGACCTGGCGCTCGGCCTCCCGGGCGTTCTCGACGCGCCGCCGCTGCTCGGCCACGCGTGCGGCCTCGCGCGCCACGCGGCGTTCGCGGCGTCGGCTGCGCACGAGCGCGACCCCGAGCGCCACGAGGGCGGCGACGACCGATCCGGCGATCGCGAGCAGGCCCCATCCCACTTCGACTTCGACGAGTGCCCGACCCTCGCGGCTGCCGACTACGAACCGCTCCCGGCGCAACGAATCGGCTGCTACATATTCGCGCGCGAGGTGAGCGAAGAGGATGCCGACCATCGACACCGAATCCGCACCCGCCGTCACGGTCACCCGCCCGGCCGAATCGGAGCGCAGCCGCGCGAGCATCTCACGCCCGTCGAAGCTGTGCAGCGTCGTGTTGAGATTCCGCGGCGACGTGCCCGCCGGGGCCTCCTGCGCCGCCGCGCCCGCAGCGACGGCGGCGATCATCGCCCCCGCGGCCGCCGCTCGCAGGACGCGCCGACGGACAGGGCCGGGGGAGTGCCGCGAGGGCAGGGCGAGGAAGAGACGCATCGGGGCGGAGGGACAGGCGAGGCCGCACGGCAGGGCGAAACCGACGAGGTCAGGGGCCGCGACCGGCTCGAAGAAGGGGCGAAACCTCCCGAAAGGTCGGGAGAAACCTCCATAGGATGACGCCGCGCCGGACACGACGTTTCTGCTGTTCGCTCGATTTCCGCTCCGTGGCCCGCAGTTCCGCCTACCGCACCTCCCTGCCCCTCCCACCTCCAGTCGGCCCGCACCCCGTCGGCGCGCCGGGGTCTCTCGCGGAGTCGCCGCCTGCGGTGCCATCCGTAGAGTCGCTCGGAGAAGCACCCGTGCTCGCCGACCTGCTCGACGCCTTCGAGGAGCGCGCGCGCGACTGCGCCACCCGCCTCCACGATGCCGTCTTGCAGGACCTCTACGCGCTGTGCCTGAGCGCCCGCACGCTCGCATCCGAGGCCATTGAAGCGCGGATCGGGGACATCGCCGCCGTCGTCGCCGGACTCGTCGAATCGCTCGCGCCACCGGTGCTCGATGACTTCGGTCTCTCGGCTGCGCTTTGCAGCCTCGCCCGCACATCCGGTTCGCGCGTCGAGGTCCACGAGGTGCCGGGGGAGGCCGCGCGGCTCTCGCGCCGAACCGCGCGCTACCTCTTCCGCGTCGCCCAGGAAGGCGTCGAGCGCGCCGCTCGCCACTCGACGGGCGCGAGCGTGCATCTCGATGTCCGTTCGGGCGCCGCCACGATCACCGTCGATCCTTCGTCAGGCGGTGCAGACGCACCGCCTCTCACCGCCGGGCACGCCGCTGTGCATTCCTCCGAGAACGGCGCTGCCGACCGCCTCGGGCACGTTCGCGCCGCCTCGTATGCGCGGGCGCTCGGCGGGACGCTCGCCGTCTGCGAATCGACGGAAGGAGCGGTCTACCGCGCCTCGGTCCCGCTCTCGCAGCCGCCCGCCTGAGGCCACGCCCGTCACCGGTCGCGCGGCCCGGGCTGCGCGTCACCGGTGACGGGCGCAGCGGCTTCGCTGCGGGGCCTCCCGGCGCAGGCAATCCGTCGAGGTCGCTCGGACGGGCACGGCGTATTTTCTCCCGGCACGTTTTTCCGTGTCCCACCCGCCCCGCGCCCCTGTCGGCCCCGCACTGCCATGCCGCCCTTCCGCGTCCTCCTCGCCGACGACCACGACATCTTCCGCGCCGGCCTCCGCACCCTCATCGACGCCACCGACGACTTCGAGGTTGTCGGGGAGGCGAGCAGCGGCCCCGAGGCCGTCCGAATGGTCGAGCGCCTGACGCCCGATGTGCTCGTGCTCGACATGCAGATGCCACCTGTGAGCGGCGCCGACGTGGCGCGCGAGGTGCAGGAGCGCGGGTTCTCGCCACACATCCTCGTCCTCTCGGCCTTTGAAGACGGACCGTACGTCGATGCGATGAAGGCCAGCGGCGCGGCGGGCTACGTCACCAAATCGCGCTCGCGCGAGTTCATCGTGATGGCGCTGCGCGAGGTCGCAGCGGGACGAAAGGCATGGTTCGTCGAGAACGCCGCTGAGAGGGCACGTCTGACCGAGCGCGAGCGCGACATCCTCGCCCACATGGCGCGCGGGTGCAGCAACCTCGAAGTCGCCGACGCGCTCAACATCTCCGAGCCGACCGTCCGCAACGCCTTGACCTTCGTCTACCAGAAGATCGGCGTCTCCGGCGCCCGCGCCGCCGTCTCGTGGGCCTGGGCCAACCGCATCGTCACCCCACCGACGCCCTGAGACCAAGCGCTCAACTGTGCCAATCGCGCCGTGGGGGACGTGCTTGCACATCCCGCCCGCCCAACCCGCTCGTACCACATCCTCGGAGCACCCGCTTCGCCACCGGCTGCGCGCAATCGGGGAAGCGAGCGCGCGTGAAGACGGCGGAAGCGGACGCTTTGCAGACGCTTTGGAGGTTCCTCCGAAGAGATCGGGAGGATCCTCCATTGCGAGGCAACCCATCGCCTAGGTACGTTTCGGAAGAATCGACAGGGTCTGGCTTCCTCTCTGTCGCGTTCCGGGCGGCGTCGCTGTGGGGGCGGCGCCGCTCTTTTTTCGTCTGGTCGCGCGTCGGCGCCCATGACCGGCGCCCAATTCGGCACTTGCCGGACCGCCCGTCAGAGGCCGAAGCTCTCGCCGCAGGCGCAGGTGCGCACAGCGTTCGGGTTCTCGAAGTGGAAGCCCCTGCCGTCGAGGCCGTCGGTGAAGTCGAGGACGGTGCCGTCGAGGTAGGCGGCGCTCCGGGCGTCGAGGACGAGGCGGAGGCCGTGGGCGGCGATGTGCTCGTCGGTGGCGAGGGCGGCGCTGTCCCAGCCAAGGTCGTAGGTCAGCCCTGAGCATCCGCCCGGCACGACGGCGACGCGCACGAACGTGGCCGCGGGGTCGATGCCCTCGCGCGCGGCGACGGCGCGGAGCTGCGCGGCGGCGCGGGCGGTCATGGCGACGGGCACATCGGCGGCGCTGTCGGCACCTCCGGCAGCGGCATCGAGGACGGGCGAGGGGGCTAGGAGGTCGGTCATCGGACGGAGCGGGCGGAGTCGAGCCTGCACAACGACCTGCCTCCGGAGGGGTTCAGGAGCGAGGAGGCGCACGGCGTCCGCTCGTCCCCTGCCAAGTGCGGCTGAACCCGGTCGTCGAACCGTCCGGCGATCGCAGTGAATGCCTCTCCCGGCGATGCCGGGCGGCACGTCCGTGGCGCGCCAAGCGTCGGTGAAGGGGGGGCGGGGCGGCACAGCGAGCGGGAACGGCCCCCCCCTGCCCCGGTTCGTCCAAGCCGGGGATGCCCTTACGCGATCCCCGCCCCACCTCCGACCCCGTCCCCCGATGAGCACCACCGAAACGGACCTCCTGCAGGAAGTCGCCGACGCCGAATACAAGTACGGCTTCGTCACCGACACCGACGCAGACACCGCGCCGAAGGGTCTCTCGGAGGATGTCGTCCGGATGATCTCGGAGAAGAAGGGCGAGCCCGCGTGGCTGCTCGACTGGCGCCTCAAGGCCTACCGCCACTTCGAAACCCTCCTCGCCGACCGCGAGGCCGTCTACCCGCACTGGGCGCACCTGCAGTACCAGGTGCCCGACTTCCAGGACATCTCCTACTACTCCGCCCCGCAGCGCAAGGCGACCTACGCCAGCCTCGACGAGGTCGACCCGAAGATCCTCGAGACGTTCGAGCGCTCTGGGAATCCCCCTCGCCGAGCAGAAGCGCCTGAGCGGCGTCGCCTTCGACGTGGTGATGGACTCGGTGAGCGTCGCCACGACGTTCCGAGAGGAGCTCGCCAAGCAGCGGCGTCATCTTCTGCTCGATCTCCGAGGCCGTCCGCGAGCACCCGGAGCTGATCCAGAAGTACCTCGGCTCGGTCGTCCCGTACACCGACAACTTCTACGCGACGCTCAACAGCGCCGTCTTCTCCGACGGCTCGTTCGTCTACATCCCCGAGGGCGTCCGCTGCCCGATGGAGCTCTCGACGTACTTCCGCATCAACGAGAGCGGCACGGGGCAGTTCGAGCGGACGCTCATCATCGCCGAGAAGGGCTCGTACGTCTCCTACATGGAAGGCTGCACGGCGCCGATGCGCGACGAGAACCAGCTCCACGCGGCGGTCGTCGAGATCTACGCGCACGAGGAGGCCGAGGTCAAGTACGCGACCGTCCAGAACTGGTACCCCGGCGACGCGAACGGCGTCGGCGGCGTCTACAACTTCGTGACCAAGCGCGCCATCGCCGCCGGGCGCGCGGCCAAGGTGTCGTGGACGCAGCTCGAGACCGGCTCGGCGGTGACGTGGAAGTACCCGTCGGTCATCCTCAAGGGCGACGACACGGTCGGCGAGTTCTACAGCGTCGCCTTCACGAAGGGCAAGCAGCAGGCCGACACCGGCACCAAGATGATCCATCTGGGCAAGCGCTCGTCGTCGACGATCATCTCGAAGGGCATCTCGGGCGGCGAGAGCCAGAACGCCTACCGCGGCCTCGTGCGCATCGGGCGCAAGGCCGACGGCGCGCGCAACTTCTCGCAGTGCGACAGCCTGCTGCTCACCGACCGCTGCGGCGCGCACACCTTCCCGTACATCGAGATCCAGAACCCGACCGGGCAGGTCGAGCACGAGGCGACGACGAGCAAGATCGGCGAGGACCAGATGTTCTACTGCGCCCAGCGCGGCATCCCCGAGGGCGAGGCGGTCAAGCTGATCGTCAATGGCTTCGCCAAGGAGGTCATGGCCCGCCTGCCGATGGAGTTCGCCGTCGAGGCGCAGAAGCTGCTCGCGATCGAACTCGAAGGCTCCGTCGGCTGACGCCTCCCACCTGCCGCTGCGGCCTGAACGGCCTCCGCGGCTGTCCTCCCCCGCTCGCGGGGGAGGTGGCCGAAGGCCGGAGGGGGTCCGCACCGCCCCACCGCCGACGCCTCCCCCATTTGATTCTACTGATCCCTTTCCCATGCCCATGCTCGACATCCAGAACCTGCACGCGCGCATCGACGAGCGCGAGATCCTGAAGGGCATCGACCTGACCGTCAACGCGGGCGAGGTGCACGCGATCATGGGGCCCAACGGCTCCGGAAAGTCGACGCTCGCCAGCGTGCTCGCCGGGCGCGAGGACTACGAGGTCACCGAGCGGCAGCGTCTCGTTCCACGGCGCCGACCTGCTCGACATGGCCGCCGACGAGCGCGCCCGCGCGGGCCTCTTCCTCGCCTTCCAGTACCCCGTCGAACTGCCCGGCGTGTCGATGACGACGTTCCTGCGGCAGAGCCTGAACAGCGTCCGCGCCCACCGCGGCGAGCCCGAACTCTCCGGCGCGGCGCTTCCTCAAGATGATGCGCGAGAAGGCGGCGATGGTGGAGATGAACGCCGACCTGACTCGCCGCGCTGTCAACGAAGGCTTCTCGGGCGGCGAGAAGAAGCGCAACGAGGTCTTCCAGATGGCCCTCTTGGAGCCGACGCTCGGCGTGCTCGACGAGACCGACTCGGGCCTCGACATCGACGCGCTCCGGATCGTCTCCGAGGGCGTCAACCGCCTCCGCAGCCCCGAACGGGCGTTCGTGGTCATCACGCACTACCAGCGCCTGCTCGAATACATCGTCCCCGACTTCGTCCATGTGCTCATGGACGGGCGCATCGTGAAGTCCGGCGGCCGCGAACTCGCGCTCGTGCTCGAAGAGAAGGGCTACGACTGGATCCGCGAACACGCCGAAGAACTGGCCTGATCGATTTTCGTGGCCGATTTCGTGGCCGGACCGGCCGCCGACACGAGCCTGCCCATTCCGAGCGCGCTGGGCCCTCCCCGCCGCTCGCCTCCGACGACATGACGACGACCCCGATTTCCTTCGCCGACCGCGCCGAGCGCACCTTTGCCACGCTCGACGGCTCGGCGCTCAACGGCGCCTCCGAGCGCCTCCACGCCCTGCGCCGCGATGGCCTCGCCCGCGTCCGCGAACTCGGGATGCCGACGCGCCGGATGGAGGCGTGGAAGTACACGCGCATCGAGAAAGCCGTCGAGCGGCACCTCGCGGACGACCTCGCCGGGATGCGCGTCACCGTCGGCGGCGGCGCGGCGGTGACGGCGGAGGAGGTGGCGGCGCTGCGGATTCCCGGCCTCACCGGGCCGTGCGTCGTGATGGTCAACGGCGTCGTTCGCGCCGACCTTTCCAGCGCGCCTGCTCTCGGCGGCGGCGCCTACGCGGGCAGCTTCGCACACGCCCCGGCGGCGATGCGTCCGCTCTTCGAGGCCCATCTCGGCGCCCACGACCGCCGCGAGACCGACGTGTTCTCGGCCCTCAACGCCGCGTTTCTCGCCGATGCCGCTGTCGTCTACGCCCCGGTGGGCGTCGCGGCGGACGAGACGGTGACGGTCCTCCACATCGTCGCGCCGGAGTCGGGCGCGGCGGCGTTCGTGCCCTCGCGGCTCGTCATCATCGCCGAAGAGGGGGCGGCGCTGCGAGTCGTCGAGCGCGCCATCGTCATCGGCGACGCGGCCGCGTTCCTCGTGCCGGTCACGGAAGTGTCGGTCGCCGAGGGCGCCGATGTGCGCCACGTGCGGCTGCAAGATGCCGGGATGACGATCGACGAGGTGTCGAGCACCGAGGTCGTGCAGACGGGCGCGTCGGTCTTCGACACGCTCACGGTCACCCTCTCGGGCGCGACGATCCGCAACCACGTCCGCATCCTCCCCGACGCCGAGTTCTGCGAGAGCCACCTGCGGGGCTTCTTCTTCGGGCAGGGCGCGATGACGGTCGACAACGCCACCTTCGTCGACCACGCGAAGCCCAACTGCGAGTCGAACGAGGTCTACAAAGGCATCCTCGACGGCGCCTCGACGGGCGTCTTCAACGGGCGGATTCTCGTCCGCAAGGACGCGCAGAAGACCAACGCCTACCAGTCGAGCCGCGCGATCGTGCTCTCGGAGGGCGCGACGATGAACTCGAAGCCCGAGCTCGAGATCTACGCCGACGACGTCAAGTGCAGCCACGGCGCCGCGACGGGCCGCCTCGACGAGCAGGCGCTCTTCTACCTCCGCGCCCGTGGCCTGCGCCCCGCCGACGCCCGCGCGCTCCTGCTTCTCGCCTTCGCGCGCGACGTGACCGCCACCGCCGCCCCGACCGCCCTCGCCGACTGGATCGACGCCCGCCTCCGCGCCCTCCTCGGTGCCGACGCGTTCGCGTGAGGCGATTCGTTTGTCGTTGGTTGGAATGGTCGTTGTTGAGTCGAACCTGTCAGGTCTCCCTGCTCCGCGCTCCCGGCCGTTCGAGCGGTCATTGCGAGGCCCTGCAAGGGTCGTGGCAATCCGGTCCGATGGGACCCGTCGATCCAGATTGCCGCGTCGCTGCGCTCCTCGCAATGACAGCGTGGAAAGAGAGGGCAGCCTGCACGGCAGGCCCGGTTCGTTCGCTCGGCCACCGATCCATCCTCCTCGCATCATGACGCCCGCCGCCCCGACCGCCTTCGACATCGACGCCATCCGCGCGAGCGTTCCGGCGCTCGACCAGCGCGTCAACGGGCGGGCGCTCGTCTACCTCGACAGCGCCGCATCGACGCAGAAGCCGCAGCGCGTGATCGACCGGCTCGCGCGGTACTACGACGCGCGAGAACGCCAACGTCCACCGCGGCGTCCACGCGCTCAGCCAGGCCGCGACCGATGCGATGGAGGCCGCGCGGGCGCGCGTCGCGCAGTTCGTCGGCGCCGATGCCGACGAGGTCGTGTTCACGCGCGGCACGACGGAGGCGGTCAACCTCGTCGCCCAGACGTGGGGCCGCGCGAACGTCGGCGCGGGCGACGCCATCGTCGTCACCGAGACCGAGCACCACGCCAACATCGTCCCGTGGCAGATGCTGTGCGCGGCGACCGGCGCCACGCTCCGCGCCGTCCGCGTGCTCCCGGACGGCACGCTCGACCTCGACACGCTCGGCGCCCATCTCGCCGACGGACGGGTAAAGATGGTGGCCGTCGGGCACGTCTCGAACGCCCTCGGCACCGTCCATCCGGTTGCCGAGATCGCGCGGCGCGCACATGCCGCCGGAGCCGTCGTCTTGGTCGATGGCGCGCAGGCGACGGCGCACGTGGACATCGACGTGCGGGCGCTCGGGGCCGATTTCTACGCCGTCTCGGGCCACAAGGCGTACGCCCCGATGGGCATCGGCGCGCTCGTCGGGCGCCGTGATCTCCTGGAGGCGATGCCGCCGTGGCAGGGCGGCGGCGACATGATCGACACGGTCTCGCTCGCCGACGGGCCGACGTGGAACGCGGTGCCCTTCAAATTCGAGGCAGGCACGCCGAATGTCGGCGGCATCGTCGCCTTCGCCGAGGCGCTCGACTGGCTCGACGGCCTCGACCGCGCCGCCGTCTTCGCCCACGAAACCGACGTGCTGGCGTACGCGACCGACCGGCTCCGCGAGATCGACGGCGTGCGGATCGTCGGGACGGCGCCGGACAAGGTGTCGGTGCTGTCGTTCCTCGTCGGCGATGCCCACCCGTACGACGTGGGCACGCTCCTCGACCAGATGGGCGTCGCCGTGCGCACGGGCCACCACTGCGCGCAGCCGCTGATGGAGGCGCTCGGCCTGCCCGGCACCGTCCGCGCCTCCTTCGCCGTCTACAACACCCGCGCCGATGCCGACGCCCTCGTGGATGCCATCGCGCGCGCGGCGCGGATGCTGGGGTGACGGCCGCAGTGCCGGGACCGGGGCGGCGGGCGGGGCGTTGGGCGGGCATGACCGATGCCCCGACGACCGACCGCTCGACCGACCACGCAACCGACCGTTTCGAGGCCCGCGTGGCCGATCTGGTCGCGCTCTTCGAGGACGCGGCCGACGGGTTGGAGCGCACCGAGCGCCTCATCGACTTCGGGCGCGACCTGCCGCCGCTGCCGGATGCGTACCGCAGCGACGCCTTCCGCGTGCGCGGCTGCCAGTCGCAGGTGTGGATCGCGCCGGAGTTCGTGGGCGGCGGCGCGCTGGTGCTCCACGGCGACTCCGACGCCCTCGTCACGCGCGGCCTCGTCGCCGTCCTCGTCACCCTCCTCTCCGGCCTTCCGGCATCCGCCATCGCCGACGCCGACCTCGGCGTGCTCGACCGCATCGGCGTCGCCGAGCACCTGTCGCCGACGCGCCGGAACGGCCTCGCTGCGATGGTCGCCCGCATCCGCGCCTACGCCGCCGCGAGCGCATCCCCCACCTCCTGACCTCTCCGACGATGACCGACGACCCTGCCACACCGATCTCCGCCGCGCCGACCTCCGACGGGCCGCTCAAGCCCGTTCACCTGCTCGAAGCGGAGATCATCGAGGCGCTCAAGACCGTCTTCGACCCCGAGCTTCCGGTCAACATCTACGACCTCGGCCTCATCTACGGCATCGACGTGCGCGAGGACCGCAGCGCGCACGTGCGGATGACGCTGACTGCGCCCGCGTGCCCGGCGGCGCAAATCCTGCCCGGCGAGATCGAGGCCGCCGTGCGCGGCGTCGAGGGCGTGACCGGCGCATCGGTCGAGGTCGTCTGGGAGCCGCCCTACCACCGCTCGATGATGTCCGAAGACGCCCGCCTCGAACTCGGGCTGTGGTGACGGGTCGTGACGTGCGAGCGCGTCCCCTGCGAGGACACAGACGCGCTGGCCAGGCTGTCAGATGCGGATGTCGTGCGCATCCTCGGACGGCAGGAAGAGGATCGTGTCCTCGCGGCCGGACGGGAAGACGGCGGTCTTGACGACGTTCTGCTGGTCAGGGAAGGTCTCGAAGAGCAGGCGGTTGCGCAGGCGGAGGGTGCGGACCGGCTGCGTGGCGCGGTACTCGACGCGGTACGTCCACGTCTCCGCCGCCTCGCCGCTGCCGACGAGGCGCGCGGTCAGGTTCGCTCCGTTGGCGACGATGCCGAGGTGGGCGTTGAGGTAGCGGAGCGCGATGGCGTCGAGTTCGGGCGTCACGGCGAGCGTGAGGTCGTCGCCGCGCCGCGTGAAGTCGCGCAGGGCGTCGGTGAGGTCGTCCTTGAAGAACCGCACGCTTACCAGCACCGTCGCCCCATCGACCGCCACGCGCCCGTACGTCATGTGCAGCGGGTGCACCGCCTCGGATGCCCCGCGCACCGAAGGCGTCGGCAGACGATCCGACGCGCGCAGTGGGGCTGCGGCGGTGAGGGCGAGGGTGGCGATCAGAAACAGGCGCATGGGGACGGATCAGGCGGCTAAAAAAGCGCGAGGCCCACCGGACGCTGTGCCGGTGGGCCTCGCAGGAACGACGGAGACGCACGGAGTCGCGTGCCATCTGCCGCGCCGGTCAGGGCGCGGTGGGAACGCGGGCGGCGAAGAACGACTGCGCACCGCTCGCCTGCAGGCCCTCGACGGCGCCCGCCGCGCTCACGCGGAGCGCGAAGTCGATGCCCGCCTCCTCGAAGCGCAGGCGCGTCGCGTCGACGGCGGTGAGGCCGAAGCTGCCCTGGCCGGGGATGGTCAGCACGGCGCGCCCGTTCTGGACGGCGACGCTGAGGCGCGTTCCCGCGCCCGGAATCTCGTACGTCCCGGCGAAGCGGGCGAGCATCGCGGGCGAGACGGCGGCCGGCGGCGCGGTGAGGCCAGCGGCGGTGAGCATCTCATCGGTCACGCCAGGGCCGCGCCAGAGGTTGTCGGCGCGGTCGATGTCGGCGTACGACTCGTCGGGGTCGAGGACGACGGCGACGGGCACGCCGCGGGCGAAGGTGCCCTTGACGAAGCTGCGCTCGTTGCTCCGCCAGACGCTCGCGGGAAGGGTGACGCGGTCCTTCGAGCCGTCCGAGTACACGAGGTCCATCTCGATCGGCATCACGAGGCCGCCCTTGTTGCGAACGTCGACGCGGACGTAGTACGGGCCGACGTCGGTGCGCGTCGTGACCGAGTCGCGGGGCGAGACGGTCACGGTGGCGATGGACTGGTCGTTGGCCTGCGTCGAGTAGAACCAGCCGCGCCAGAACCAGTCGAGGTTCTCGCCCGTGGCCTCGTTCATCGAGCGGAAGAAGTCGGCGGGCTGCGGGTGCTTGAACTTCCAGCCGTTGGCGTAGAACTGGAAGCCCTCGTCGAACGCCTTCGGCCCGAGAACCTTCTCGCGCAGAATCCAGAGGCCGGTGGCGGGCTTCGAGTAGCCGTTGTTGCCGAACTGGCGGTGGATAGGTCGCTCTCGGTCATGATCGGCACCTGATCGGCGTCGCGCATGTAGCCGGTGATGTTCTTGGCCGGGCCGCGCTGGTAGCGGTCGGGGTAGTCGCCGTCGGGCGTCTGCGTCCAGAAGGTGCCGTTGTAGGTTTTTGCGTAGTCGTTCTCGCCGTAGAACTGGAGGAAGGTGTTGAGGCCCTCGTCCATCCACGTCCACTTGCGCTCGTCGCTCGCCACGATCATCGGAAACCAGTTGTGGCCGACCTCATGGACGGTGACGCCGATGAGCGACCGCTCCAGGCCTTCCGAGTACGTGCCGTCGGCGCCGGGGCGGGCGCCGCAGAAGGCGATCATCGGGTACTCCATGCCGTAGACCGGGCCGTGGACGTTGACGGCCTTGGGGTACGGGTAGCGGAAGGCCATCCGCCCGTAGGTCTTGAGCGTCTGCAGCGTGGCGCGCGTCGAGACCTTGTCCCAGAGCGGCATCGCGGCGCGCGGGTAGATCGAGTGGACCTGGATCGGTGCGGCCCGGCTCGTCGGCGTAGCGGAAGCCGGCGGCGTCCCAGACGTACGTCTTCGACGACACCCACGCGAAGTCGCGGACGTTGTCGGCGGTGAAGCGCCACGTCAGCATCCCGTTCGTGCGCGGGCGCGAGGCGGCGGTCATGACCTCGTCGGGGCGGACGATGAAGACCGGCGTCTCCGACGAGTAGGCCTGCGCGAGGCGCTGGCGCTGCGTCGCGGTGAGGACGTCGGTCGGGTTCTGCAGCGCCCGGTGGCGTCGACGATGTGATTCCACGGCACGGTGATCGAGACGTTGTAGGAGCCGAAATTGAGGTAGAACTCGCCCTGCCCGTAGAACGGCTCCGTCTGCCACCCATTGACGTCGTCGTAGACGGACATGCGCGGAAACCACTGCGCGATCTCGTAGAGCCAGCCGTCGGCGACCTTCTCCTTGCCGCCGCGCTCGTTGTCGGGGATGTTGTAGGCCCAGTCGACCTCGAACTGCACCTTGGCGCCCGCGCGGAGCGGCGTGGGAAGCATCACCTTCATCACCGTTCCGATGACGCGGTACTCGGCGTCGACCATCCGTCCGGAGCCGATGGCGGCGGTCGCGGCACCCGCAGGCGTCGTCACGATCTGCACGCGGCGGATCTCGTCGCCGCCGTCGAACGGCTCATCGGCGGCGAAGGCGCGGGCGCGGGCCGAGACGGTTGCGGGGAGGGCGCGGGCGGCGGGGTAGGCCGGGCTGTGCTCGCGCGAGATGTTGTTCTGGTCGAGTTGGACGAACAGGAAGGGCAGCGCCTCGGGCGAGTTGTTCGTGTACGTGATGCGCTCGGTGCCGGAGACGCGGTGCGCGACGGTGTCGAGCTGCGTGCGGATCACATAATCGGCCCGCTGCTGCCAGTAGGCGGCGCCGGGCTGCCCGGAGGCGGCGCGGAAGGCGTTGGGATCGGGGAGTTCGAGGGTTCGGAAGCTGGACCGGTTGGTCCGGCTCGTCGAGTCGGAGTCGAGCCACGACTGGGCCGAGGCGACCGGCGCGGCGAGCGCGGCGGCGAGGCAGAGGAGCGTGAGGCGCATGGGGGAGGGAATGGGGACGGGCCGCGGCGCGCGGTGGAACTCGTTACGAAGGAGCAACGGAGACGTTGCGGACAAAGTACGCGATGGGGGTGGGCCGTGGGCGCGTTGGAGGGCCGCTCTGTGCTGCTGGTGGGGCAGTCGGCAAGGTCCGTGGGGCGGGTGCGGGCACTGGCGAGCATCCCCTGCGACGGCCCGCGGCACGTGGGCGTCTTGTCTCCTTCCTTGCGGAAGGGGTTTGGGTCGGTGGGGGGACGGGTGGTGGGGAGTTGGCCGACCCGATGCCGGTGGGCGACTCGACGCCGAAAAGCGCGTGGCCTTTTTCGGATGCCTCCGCGCTGGCCGGTTCGCACTCGCTCACCCACACACCCCTCACCACCCCCACTCATCCCGGCCAGCGCTCGGCGATCATCGTCAGCGCACCACCGATGGCGGCGCCTGCGACGAGGAGCGTCCACGATGCCGGGCGCAGTCCCATCCGCACGGCGAGCGCACC